>CAZSAQ010000003.1:0-347492 GCA_964605065.1 uncultured Chitinophagaceae bacterium | reverse complement strand
TGTTCTTGGAAGTATGACTGATTTCCGACAGATTCCCTGCCTTATCGAAAGTATATCGCTCTGAATAATTTCGAAATGCGTTGGTATCGGCAGGATCGATGCTCTGGCTGGGTATGAAGGGACGGTTCCCGTTTTGTGAACTCTTCCCGGCAAATTGTTTGGGTTGAATGTCCGTTTGACCCGCATGCTTCCGGCCACGGGCAATAACCAGGCGATAAATAGCATCATACTCGAATTCGCTGAGGGGAGCAATCTGCTCATTGTCGAAAAAAACCGTTTTCTGAGCGGTATCATTTACAGACACAATATTGCCGGCTGCATCATATAAATAATTTAGGTCCTGAAGGATTTCTGCGCCATTATTCCTGCTGGTAACTATTCGCTGAATTCGAAAGGTCAATGGATCATAGTAATACCGCTGGACGGTTCCATTTCCATAAACAATCTTCTCCCGCTGTCCCCTCGCGTTGTAAGAAATATGATCAACGGCTGTAGTAACCGTGGCCGTTCCCTGTATTCGCACATCTATTTTCTCTAATAAACTGCCGGCATTATAGTGGGGAACAATCAGGTTGCCCGAACTCCCCTGAATAAAGGGAGCAGTTACCGTGATCGGGCGATTCATCGCATCGAATGTAGTTTGACTTTCGAAAACCTCCCCGTCCAGAAATACTCCCTGCGGATTACGCCAGTCAACCGGGTTCTTGTAATCCCGGCAAAGCTGTTTCAGACTTTTCAGCGTATTACCTTTGAAATCAAATTGGGAACGGGTGCCTACACCCGACTGATCATAATACTGGTAAATTTTTCCGACCAGGTTATTTGCCTGCGCATTGACCACCGGAAGAGTTTCGCCATAGATTGTCTTGCTGTAAATGATATCAAGGCCGTTTCCCTGCAAACGGGATTCTATGGGCCTTTGCAGCGCATCATATTTGAAATGGTACTGGTTGCCTTTGTGATCCCATGAAAGTATAGGTTTGCCGGCTGCATCATAAATCATGAGTCTTTGGCCGGTGTCTATTCCTTCCTGCATAAGCCGGATGCCGCAAATAGCATAAGTATACCGGACAACCTGCCTGTTCAGGGCATCCGTAATCATGACGACATTTCCAATGGCATCATAAGTGGCTCTCGTACTAATTTTTTCGGTAGACGCATCGATCGTGTTCAGGAAAATACGACCGAGCGTATCAAAATGCGCTTCCGCAGGGGTATCGTGGTGCCTGGCAGACAACCAGGCCGCTCTTTGAATTTTATCGGAAGGCTCGGGTAGCGAAGGGTCCGGGCTTCCTCTTTGAATATACCACTGACTGTCTCTGACAGTATCGTTGGAATCATATGTTTTCTGAAGCCAGGGGGTAAAGGTTACTTTGGCAAAAGTCTGATCGGGCGAAATGGTTTTTACCCGTCGGCCCAATGGATCATATTCAATAACGGCAGTTACTCCTGTTTCTACCATCTCTGCCTCATCATCAAAAAACCTGTTGGCACTGAAATAAGGCTCGTATTGCTTTACCGGTTTTCCCTTGTTGTTTAGAATACTACGACCATTACCGCTGAATCGGGGTAGCGGCGAAGTGTCTACCATTTCCACCGACCCATCTGCCTTAACCGTAAGGGCCATTCCGGGTTCTGCCTGAGATTTTGTCAAGACCGCTTGTCCGCTACCCCCAAAATAGTTATAAGATTCCTGCCAGGCTGTTTGATGATTGCTATCTGCCAGGTAATGACTTTCCCGGTTTCGCACTTTCAGGTAATTGGGCTGCGGCTTGTAATTAGTGTAGTCGAATCCGACCTGTCTGGATTGATTATACCATTCAAAAGGAAAATACTCGAGAACGGAAGATGGGAAATCAGCAGCAGAGGACTCGGTCTGGCTCTGATCGAATTCATCTCCTTTGTCAATGCCGGGTTTTCCGATCGTGAACGAACCCGTTACTACTCCCAGTTCATCAAAACGTACTGCCGACAGATTCAGGTTTTGATCCTGCACCAAAACCGGCTGGAGTGTACGGTAATTAAATCGTTTAACCTGCCGCTCCGTTCCCATGGCATCAACAACACGCTTAATAAAGAAGAAATATTTTTGGTCGTAATGCAAAGTTTGAATATTTCCAAAGGGATCCCGGAATGAGCTGGTAATAAAAAAATGATTGACATCATAGCCCGGCAAAGAAGAGGGAATCCAGTAGTTGCCGTCTTCGAACTGATATCCTCCACTGCCCGGGTCTGTTAACCGCAAATGCAGAGTTGCCTCATCGATCTTTGCTGCCAATACTGCTTTCATCTGGTTTTTATTGAACGCTATCTTATAGGTTTGATGCAGCAGCTTTCGGGAAGCTTGTATACCCATCGGGAGTGCCGTCACGCCATCGTCGTCTCTGAAAAGCAACCGGTTCCATCCTATGATTCGTTTCTGCAGAACAGCAGATTCCGGCTGCTGATCATATTCGAGCGGAACGGAATCCCTGCACATTTCAAAGATGTCCTCAAAACTGAAATACCCGGCTGTAGAGGGAAAACCTGTAACATCAAATGCCTTCGTTTGGTAGAGGGAAGGCAGGCGGAAATGGAGGGGAGTATCAATAATATTGGTAAACTCCATTTCTGAATAGGTTAAATGGAAACGATCCTGCTCCGGGAAAAGCGGTTGTTTTCTTTTGTAAACTACAGTAGCTGTTTTTCTGACATTGCCGAACTCATCGGATTCCAGCAGAAACTCATGTGATATTCTTGGGTCTGCCGGGTTTCTTTCATATTGATAAGTTATACTTTCTTTGTCCAGGATCAAAAACGAGGCATAGGGGCTATTATTTGCCGGCTGAATCAGCTGGACCAGGCAGGTTCGTTGTTCTACCGTATAGGGCAATTTGCTCCATTCCGATTCATCCATGGCATACAACTCTTTTCTCAGAACAGTCCCTTTGCAGGCCCGTAGTGCCTGCTTCCATTCGTTATTACTTAAAGAAGCGGGTAATTCCGGCTCAGGTAGTTCTTTCTCCGGACAGAGCGTATTGCTAAAATATTCATGGGCATACTGATTCATAATCTTCCCGTTGCGGAGCGCAGCACCCGTATGATACCAGGTCTTTGTTAAAACGGGGGCGGTGTGTAGATCTGCCTGCACCTTGTTGTTGGAATGGCCTGCACTATCTTTTACAAAGTGATCAATCAATTCTGCGTCCTGCTGATCTACTCTCCCGAAGCCTCTGAATTCCCTTTCCACTTTATCGTAATATCCATGATGATACTCGTAAATGCAGGAAAACCTGGTCTTCATAATCCGGTCATAGCTGACCTGTTTACTGAGGCATTGAACCGGAAAAGGAAGTTTTGTGATCCAGGGAGTACCCGCCATATTATCCTTAAGATAGTAGTGGGTGGAAGGTTTAAATTCCCACTCCACTTCAAGACCCATATTATTTTTATAGGCGATCATTAAATGCGGCTTCTTGCCATTCATCAGGTCAATATACCTCGTGGACTGACCTTTCTGAGCCGGTAAAGAGCTGCTGGCAACGAGGCATGCCGTTCCGCTGCCAAGAAAATCGAGCACGGAAACTTTGGAATAAGGTTCCACTCCGGGAAATGCTTCAATTAATTGCGGTTCCGAATAAAAATCGTTGCCATTCTGATTGAGCCATATCGAGTATTGCCGGTCACCCAGGTAAATGATGTCGGTCGTGCCTGATCCGTCAATATCACATAGCCTGATTCTGTCGATATTAAACAGGTCAACCTGGTCGAATACAGGGGCATTGTCCATCTCTATTTTGCTGCCAAACTTGCCGTACCCCATGTTCGGCCAATAACAGACTGAACCATTCCGGATCTTTACAATATCGGCGAGCCCGTCTCCGCACATATCTGCCAGGTAAATGGCTTCTGTTGACGACCGTCCAATTATCCGGGGGCTTTTTTCTTCTTCAAATTCCTGCTGAATTTCCATGCTCTCACCGAATCCTTTTTCTCCCAAAGAATGATACCATACAAACCGGTTATCATCGACTGATAACATATCCTCTATCCCGTCTCCATCAAGGTCTATTTTCCAAAAGTCAGGTGAAGCCGTAACCGGAAACTGTTCGAATGGTTTGAATGGATGCCATTTGTCGTCTTCATCCAGTTTAAAAAAACCCTTGTGCGGGCCGCCCATATCTACCAGGTATTTGGTTCCATCTGCTTCCAGTTCGGTAATCTGGAGATTGGTTCCATAACCACGAAAAGAAGGAAAATTGGGGAGTAAGGTGGATGGCGAAAATTGGCCATTGCCCAGATTACGCTGGTACCAGGTGCTGTCGGCCTGCTCGCTCAAAATTCCATTCAGTCCCTCACTATAAAGATCAACCCATCGAAACTTTGAAGAGTCAATGGAATCGGGCAGGTTAATGTTATGATATTCTTCGGCAATGTTCACAGACTTGTTCCAGCTGTGTTTCTGGTAGGTGAATTCTAATGGAGGAAGAGATTTTTCGGAGTAAGTACCCGTCTCATTCTTGATAAATCCTGTAAATGATATATTTTTTAGAAATTGAAAACTTCCCGGATTTGAATTACCGTCGTAATCAAACTTCATAATATTTACCAGCGCCAATCCACCGGGTAACTCTGCAAAATGATGATACAACAGGATTCTTTGGCAGAGTCGGCAAGTCCTGATCTCAAAGCCCGCCTGATAATTGGAAAAAGCGTCTGGCCTGAAATTCCATTTTTTGTTAGCTGAACAAGGCGGAGCCTGGTCATGTTCTCCATAGTCAAGCACCGTTTCAAACATAAATTCGACCGCCGCAGGTACCGGCAGGTCGCTTGTATATGGCTTAACATTTCCAGTCCAGACCCTTTTCAAATAGGTGTTGCAGAAACCTGGAGCACTCTCAGACCTGTTCCTGTTATGACTGGCAACGGGCATTCCCTGTCCATCTTCCGGTTTGTACTCGAAAAGGGCACAATTGCCTTTATCGTCGTAGGTAAACCGAACCAGCCATTGATAGATCTTGTTCTGATCGGCGGGATCTGCTACTACTGATGCGGCACTATCCCCGTAAACGGAAGTTATGTTGTCACCGGACCGTGTTACCCAATGAATTCTTCCGTCCGATTTTCTGGTCCATCTTTCAATTCGTACAAAGGCGCCTTCCATCCGCGGCCGGTATCTTTTGATATCAAAAAGGCCATCGGGCGAAGGACTATCCTGTTCCTTCCAGTTGGTACCATCCCAGAGAAGCAACGGTACCAGGTCTTCCGCAGCTGAAAAAACATAAGTATCGCTGTTCTCCTTATCCCGGTAGAGCGGGAGTTTTTTGTTAGTCTTACGTTGAAAAGAGGGTATGGAGATATCCCAGCCTATTCCAAAAATCCCATTGCCCATCCCCGAATTGTAACCAAGCGACAGAGAAACACCAAAACCACGGGCTGATCCTGTACTGACGGGCACCGAAAAGCTGGCGGCACCCGTTACCGGGTTCATTTCAAATTTGGCATCTACCCCTCTTATCGCTCCCCCACTCTTGGGAAGAGAAATATCTGGCACATCCAGAGAAAAATAACTCTTGGTACCCAGCATGTCATGACCGCCACCGGATAACTTCTGGTTGCCCTGGTTAGTATGATTGGGAAAATCGGGAGAAAAGTCCGCCATAAGAGGAATGGTTGGTTAGGTATGGGCCGGACGTTTTTAAAGTTATACTTAAAGAACTATACGCCTGATACAACTTTATGGGTATTTTTCGATCGGATGGGTGACGAAATTTCAGGTCCCTGTCCTAAATCTGTATTTTGTATATTCAATGATTTTTAGATTTGTAGGCCAAAACTGATCACAACATGGACAATACCAGAGTTTACCGGATGTCATTTGCCAGCGTGTATCCGCACTATATCGCCAAAGCGGAAAAGAAAGGGCGTACCAAAGCTGAAGTGGATGAAATCATTCGCTGGCTGACCGGTTTTGACGACAAGACCTTAAAAAAAATCATTGACGACAAAACAGATTTTGAAAACTTCTTTGCCAAGGCCAAACTCCATCCAAACGCCCCCAAAATCACCGGTGTTATCTGCGGATACAGAATCGAAGAAATTGAAGACCCGGTAATGAAAAAAGTACGCTATCTCGACAAACTGATTGACGAGCTGGCTAAAGGCAAAGCGATGGAAAAGATACTGCGGAAATAAAAGAAGATAGTTTCGCCGTAGTCGAGATTCCTTTGGCTTGATAGAAATTGTATTGCATTCTACCCAGATACCACATGAATTTACATCTGCTTTTCAGCAGCATGGTTTTGCCCTATATTTGACAGGAACCGTCATAGACGGAACAGGATTTACCAAACCAGGCAAAGGCAAAATTTATGAAAGGAATTGTTTTAATTCTCTCCTTGCTATTCAGCATATGTTCTTTCGGACAAAACTGCCACTGCGATAGCTTATTTCTTCAAAACCAAAAAATTGTGGAAGAGAACTATGCGGGGTGGTTCGACAAAGTAACACCTGACAACAGATCAGCCTATATAGAATGGACGAACAATCACTATCTACTGTCCCAAAAAATAAATTCCGATAGCCTCTGTGCGGTCAGCTTGCAGCAATGGATTTCCTTCTTCAAAGACAAACATTTAAAGATAAGGTTTGCCGCACCCAGAATATCGCAGGGAAATAAACCCGGAACCGGCGTTGTGCAAGTCTTGTCAACCAACCTGACAAAATCTGTGGTAGAAAGTTATTTGGCAAAGAATAAAAATCTCGATCCTATTGAAGGTATTTATTCAAATTCAAGTTACCAATTGGCGGTAACAAAAGTCAGGCCTGCTGTATTTTATGCAACTGTTTTATCAACTTCCAATGACAACTGGAAACCGGGTGAAGTGAAACTGTTAATTGTGAAAAAAGGGAATCGCTACGAAGGCACTTTTTACGAAGGCGATAAGTCGGGAGCTTCTACTCATAACGTCTCATTGGTCGACAATATCCTGGATTTTGATATTGTTTTTTACGAAAAGATTTCACCGGTTTCAAAAGTGAAGAGAGATATCACTGAATATGAAATGTCGAAAGACAAATATGCCCCCAGTCTGATTTTCAAAGGAGAGGTGGCCATCTGGAAGTTTCCTTCCTTTGAAAACAACAGCTATGAACAGACTGCCTATCTTTTGGAGAAATACAAATCAAAGCTGGAAACTACTCCTTATTGGGTACTGGATTTGAGAAACAACAGCGGAGGCGACTACAGCATCGGGTTACAATTGATTGAATATATTTATACAAACCCGATTGTCTTTTATAACGCCGAAATGCGAATGACCAGGAGTAATTTTGATACCTGGTACAAGAGCTTCATTTCAAATTATTACGAGAGCCTGGATAGCGCGGGTAAACTGAAAATAGATGCCAGGCTCAGCAAGATGAAAGCAAATTTTGACAGGATGTATAACGAAGACGAGCGGCCCGCAGACACTTTAAGAATGGACAAGGTAAAACCATTTCCCGCAAAAATTGCCTTACTGATCAATAACAACACGGTGAGTAGTGGTGAATTATTTACCATGATCGCGCGGCAAAGCAGTAAAGTGATTGTGGCCGGTACCAATTCCGGAGGCATGATCGACTACGGGAACGTAGTCATCTATAAAACATCCCACCCTGCCATTCGTATCCAGCTCCCTACCAACAGGTACCTGTGGTTGAATTCGGGTTACTCCGTAGACAGGCAGGGACTGCACCCAGAAATTGCTCTTACAGGAAATGACTGGATCGAACAGGCCATCGGTATTATTAAGAAATAAATTCCCGAAACACAAAAGAATCCAGGGTGATCATACCTTGCAATCAGCCTTCCTGTTTTCCAGCAGAGGCAAACAAAGTATTCCTGCCTGGTTGTAGTCACAGTTAGTAGTAAAACACATAGTGGCTGAATTTATCCCCGGTCGTGCGGGTATCGCCAATCCTTTAAGATTAAACTGCATGAACATTAACAGCCTCATCATTCATAGAACAGTTTCAGTAGTATACATAACCGTGTAGTCGTCGAAAATACCCACTTTGAGGTATTGTTGTATACACTCTTAAGTCTATCTTTATTGAGCTCCTCGTAATAGTCATATTAACGTCCCTGTTAGTACCAGGTTATTTATTCCACGCCCTGGAAACACCATTTTCCTTTCCGATCCGGGTTTAGTAACTAGTAATCAATATCAATACACATGAAATTTTTCCCTGCACTCGGTGTATTAACGCTATTTTTTCTTGGCACGCAAGTGATGGCACAGGAAAAAGAAGAAAAGCCATGGTACCTGAAACCGGCAATTAAAATAAAGGATATATCCATCTCCCCCCAGGCACCCCGGCCGGGAGACCAAATCACCATATTAATCACCCTGGTCAACCAGTCGGAAACTTCAACGGGCGATTTTTTTTTACAGGTGATGGCAGAAGATGAATGGCTAGGACATGAACAATTGACACTCGACTCAAAGACCTCAAAGACCCTCTCTTTTAAGTGGAAATCTGTCAACGCAGGTGAAATAAACATCAAAGCCATCGCCGACCCGGAAGGTAGGATAGATGAAACAGACAAAAGTGATAATATCTCTGAGCTCAGGCTAAATATCACATCGACTCAAATCAACATCATTAAAGCAAGCCGAAAACCCGACTCTGCTCTTTCACGGGAAAAGGATATTTTGATTGAAGACATATCCGTTCAGGGTCATAAATTCCAGGTGGGTAAAAAAAGACTGGTAACAATTAATTTCAAAATCACCAATCACTCTTTAGTTAATATCGATCAGCCATTTCAAACCAGCGTGCTGCTCACCGATAAAGGAGGATTTAAAAGAGAATATCATATTAACACGTCAAAATTATACGCGGGCCAGTCTTCCTTTGCTTCTGTTTCGGTTTTAGATGCACCTCATCAGTTTGACATCCATATTAGCGCCGACCCGGATAATTTGATCCGGGAGTCCGATAAAAGAAACAACACGGTCAAAACGTTCTTCGAAAATCCCGCGCCACCGGTAAATCGCTGGATTTCGGCAGGTCCGGATTTTATCAATGGGATGAATAACACAGGTTACCCATGGAGCAACGCTACTGGTCTGCTATCGGCCATCGTCATCGATCCGACATCGCCGCAAACGATGTATGTGGGGAGCCCCAGGTGCGGAATATGGAAGACAACAGATGCCGGTACCAGTTGGTTTCCGATTACTGATCAGATTGCAATGAGCGTAGCGGCACTTACGTTGTCTTCTCGCAATACCGATCAGTTGTTTTGGCTTACCGAGCACAGCGGCCTCTATGTAACTAATGATGCCGGCATGAGCTGGACCCAGCTCAGTACGCAGGATCTGAATGCATTTTCTCCATCGGGGAAACTATTAATTCATCCCAGAGATCAAAATATTATGCTTGTAAAATCGGATGATGGAGTGTATGTATCCTCCGATGGTGGCAGCAACTGGACTTTAACCTTACCCGGAGGCTCGTGCACAGGCCTTGAAATATTGCCCGCCACCGACGTGATCTACGCAGGCATCTATAGTAAAACAAATGTCAATGCCGCCGGCCTTTATGCCTCCTACGACAGAGGCCAGAACTGGCGAAAACTTGCGGGCTGCCCCGGAGGAGCGCTTCCGGCAAATGATCTGAAAACAAATATCCTCCTGGCCCAATCGGGCTCTTCTTTGTATGTAGCCTACAGGACTTCCTCAAAATTTCAATTGTATCGTGCCTCTACTCTCTCCTGTTCAATTGGAGGTACCCAGGAAATCTCCTGGGAAAAAGCATGGGGTACTACAAGCGAAGCAGACGTATTATGGGGCCAGCTGTGGGTGAATCCTTTCAACCCCGATTATTTATACCTGGGAGGCACTGCGTTCTGGAGGTCCTCCAATAAAGGTTCATCATTCTCCAAAGTGAGTGACTATGGCACCAACTCGGGTAGCGCACACGCCGATCATCACGGCTTTGCGGTATTACCCGGGCAGACAAACACCATCTTCTCCCTTAATGATGGCGGCATCTACCGCTCCATCGTAAACGGCGCCGAAGGCTCGTGGGAATTTATTGGCAAGGGCATCTCCAACGTACTTTTCTATGATTTTGCCGATGCTTTTACAAAACAGGATCTATTACTCGGAGGAACTCAGGATAACGGAACAATTAAAACGGATGACAATCTCACCTGGACATCCAAAAGAGGAGGCGATGGAGCTACCGTAGATATCGATAACACCGATGAAAGCATCATGTACTCAATGGAGCAATACGCCAGCAGCATAAAACGATCCTCCAATGGTGGGGGTAGCTGGTCAGGTATGATGAACGGCCTTCCCGAAGGAACTGAATGTTTCAACATACGTTATCATTTGCACCCAAGAAATATGAAAATTCTGCTGGCAGCCTGTAGCCAACTTTGGCGGATCACCGATCCGGGTCAGCCCTGGCAGGTATTGTTTACTCCTCCTTCAGGCAGCATCACCTGTTCTTCGGTGGTACCTTCTACTGATGCTTACCTGGCGGGCACCAGTAACGGAAAACTATTTGCCGGAATTGGAGGCAGCAATTTCCAGGAAATTCTTTCTAATCCTTCCTCAATGCCGGTTTCAGATATTGAATGCGATCAGGATAATCCGGCCATCATTTATGTCAGCTTCGCAGGAACTTCTACAAAGAGAATATATCTCGTCCGGAAAAACGCCAGCAATTACGACACCGCAGACATCACGGCAGACCTTCCCGTGGGTATCGTAATTCAATGCCTGGCTGCAGACAGAATGAATAACTATACCATCTACGCAGGTACGCCGGCAGGCGTTTACAGAGGAAGATCATTCAATAATGGTAAAACATGGCAATGGGATAAATTTATGGAGGGCCTTCCTCTGGCGGATGTCAGGGACCTGGAAATACATCCCGTAACTGGAGTGCTCAGAGCCGCTACGTTCGGGAGAAGTCTTTTTGAAGTATCCACAGATGACCCTGTGGGTAGTTTACTATCAATAGAGGGCAAAATCAATTTCCTTCGTTTACAGGACGCGGAAACAAAGTTTGGCCCGCCAAATGATGTACTGGATGCAGAGGGAATTATTTCCCTGGACACAAAACCCGGACATTATTTTGGTGTGCAATTAAGGCCCGACGTCAATGAAGACAGTCACAAGGCCGTACTGGAATTGCTTCGCACTGCCTTCGAGTCGAACCTGAAAGTTAGAATTGAATACATCAGGAATGGGTTACACACAGGAAGAATTTTAAGGGCAATTATACTATAATCATTCAATCGTTCTAATAGCAAAAACTTTAGTTTATGAAATCATTTCACCTCCTTGCTGTAATAGTCGCGAGCGTTATTTTTATCAGTGCCAGGAGTCCACTCCCCGATCTGTTAAACTCTTCCGGAAAGATAACGATGCTGCGCATTCATGATGTAGGCACCAAGTACGGCCCTCCTGCCGATCAGATAGATGTGGAAGCGGTTATCCAGCTGGATACAAAACCTGGTATGGCATTTGGCTTCCAGTTGCGCAACGACAACCAGCGGGTTTCCCGCGAAGGAATGCTCAACCTGCTCAGGGATGCTTTTAGAAATAACTGGACAGTCAGTATAGATTACAATATCGACCCGCCAAAAAAGAACGGTGTAATCATCAGAGCATGGGTCATTAAAAATACAGGCACTGTCGGGCCGGCTGTAAACCACAACTAACAATCGGTAAAAACTCTTTTCAAATTACACAAGAAGGCAGGGCTATAAATTGAAAATCCTTTGGCGGCCATCGGGGATGTTTATGCTAAATATGGACGGACAGATTTCGTTAAACAGTTTGTTGCCTTGCTGGCGCGGGTATGGCCATCCGTGGTACGTCGCCTCAGTATGTATCAGGTCTTCCCGGGCCAAAATCGATTTATAAATGTTATGCCATTGTGTTGATTTTTTCCGAACGATTCGACATCAACAAAGATTAATGTCGAACGGGGCTATATGGAAGCTGTTCACTGAAACTTGATTCAGGTAACCAGGCTATCCATTTGCAGACGAAGAAAGTTGCATATTGAACCGGATGTTTATTCTGCAACCTTTGTTAATACCGGTAGTGATGTTAGATTTACCTCCATAGGCCTCTGCTCTGCGAATGATGTTATTAAGTCCAATTCCGTCTTTCTTTTTATTAAGATCAAACCCCTTGCCGTTGTCGGCGATCTCCAGATCCACAAAACCAGGACCTTGGGTAAGAGAAATGCTGACCTCGGAAGCGTCAGCATGCTTTTCGATATTGGTAAGTTGCTCCTGTATGATACGGTAAATATTCACTATCAACCCAGGCTGCATTGATGTTTCATCGATGTTCACCAGCAACTCAATCATTCTGTCCGCCGATCTGTAATTTTTACAAAGAAATTCAATGGATTCCTTCAGATTGTTGTCGTCGATTATCGGAGTAACGAGGCCGGCCGACAATTCCCTTATTTCCTGGATGGCGTTTCCAAGAATATCGATCGATGTATTAATCAAATCATTACTTTTTCCGGACGCTGTATGGGCATTTTGAAGATAAAGACGGGCAGCCACCAGGAGTTGGTTAACGTTATCATGGAGCTCCATGCCTATCTCCGACCGGCTTTTTTCTTCCGCTTCAATAATGTCTTTCTGTCGCTGTTGTTCTGCCCGGTACAGCTGCTCTTCCACCTCCATTTTTTGGGTCATGTCTTTTATGGCGATCAGATAAACCTGACTACCCTTGTAGACAATGGAGGCAACAATCGGCTCTACATAAATAATGTCGCCGTTCTTTTTGCGATGACACCTAATTGACTTGTCTTGGGCATAGTGACCGCTGGCCAATAATGCCGTCAGCTTTTCGTGTTCTTCCGGCACCCGGATATCATAGAGCGTCATGTGGAGGAATTCGTCTTTGGTATATCCGTATAGCGTCGTCGCGGTTTCATTGGTTTCCAGGAATTGAAATGTTTCCTGGCTCACGATACCGATCGCAAAGGGGCTGCTGTTAAAAAGTGTTTTGTAGAGATTCTCCGACTCTCTCAAAGAGTTCTCACTCTTTTTTCTTTCCGTAATATCCTGGATCGTTCCCAATGCATTTTTCAGGCCCGACAATTCATCCAGCTCAAAGTGCGCGCGTTCGCTGACCCACTTTTCACCACTCCGGGTAAGAATCCGGTGTTCGAGATGACATTCACCATGATGCATTGACTTCCTCCAGCTCTTGTCAAACCTGCATCTGTCTTCCGGATGCACAGCCGCCAGGAATTTTCTGTAAGTCAAATCGGAACCTAATGGAATTTCAAGGATCCTGTAGACTTCATCAGACCATTCAACCCGGTTCCTCTTTTTAAAATCGAGGTACCAGCTTCCTATTTTAGCCACGCTTTGTGCGTTAATCAGCTGTTTTTCACGTTTGGCAATTTGTTCCTGCGCGGTCAGCAACCTGTCTTCATTTTCCTTCTGTGTGTTGATAAGATTGCGTATCGAAAGATATTGAAAGATCTTTCCTTTTCGGTCGAAGATGGGTGTAATAACGGTATCTACCCAATAATAGCTACCGTCTTTTGCTCTATTTTTTATCTCGCCCCGCCAGGACTTGCCGCTCCGAATAGTCTGCCACATTTGTTCGAAAAAATCCTTTTCATGAAAACCGCTGTTAATAATTCGATGATTTCTTCCAACGAGCTCTTCTCTCGGATACTTCGAGATCTGAACAAACCTATCATTAACGTATAAGATATCTCCTTTCAAATCTGCAATGGATACAATAGCGGCTTCATCAACGGCGGTTTGGTAGGCCCGGAACGTTTGAAGAATATCAAAAAATCGCTTTCGCGTCGAGCTCCGTTTAATATTTTTACTTTCTGAATCCATAAATTTTAATCAAATTGAATATACGTAACATTCCGCCTTTTACTCTGTTCAATGTCACCCGATTTTGTGATTGAAATCAGGTGTCGTATCCGCCACCAGGCGCATTGCGGGCATTTTCCAGCATAAGTAATGTCAGGGCAAAAGTTTGTGTGAAAAATCCCGCCGGCGCGGGTATGGCCACCGGTTGGAGCACGTATTAGCATCTGTCAGGCCTGCCCATATCTTAGTAAACCGAAAAAGTAGAATGCCGCAATCCTTATTTCAAATTCCATTAAAGCATGCCCTCATGTAAATTAAGGTCAAACAAACCTGTTAGGCAGGTTTGGGTCGGAGCAATAAGAATCTATGTTAAGCGGGCATCCTATTCCGTTCGGACGATTCCCGACCCCGGCTTTTGAACATGCTTTGAAAACATTATTTCTATAGAAAAAACGCCTTTTTATAGTCACTCATTATACTTATCTTTGGCGTTAGTAACGCAATGCGTATATGATTCTTTCATTTGGCAGTAAGGACACCGAGAGGATTTGGAATGGCGAATGGGTGAAGAAGATTCCGAACGAAGTTCAGCAAACCGGTCGCCGCAAGCTTAGGATGCTGAACAACTCGCAAAACTTAACCGACCTGAGGGTGCCGCCATCCAACAGGTTAGAAAAACTGTCTGGCAATTTAAAATCATATTACAGTATCCGCATAAACGATCAATGGAGAATTATTTTCAAATGGGACAATGGCAACGCTGCGGAAGCTGAAATAACGGATTATCATTAAACGTACACGACATGAAGCGCATCCCAAACATACATCCCGGTGAAGTATTGCAGGAAGAATTCCTGACTCCACTGAATATTACAGCCTATCGGCTTGCAAAGGATATCCGCATTCCTCAAACCAGGGTGGCGGCGATATTAAAAGGCAACAGGCGGATTACAGCTGATACCGCCCTTCGTCTTGGTATTTACTTCGGCACCTCTCCTAAATTCTGGTTAGGGCTACAGGATGATTATGATGTAGAAGAAGAAAGAATTCAAAAACATAAGGAGCTACTCGCTATCAAAAAGCACTCGTCCCAAGCAGCGTAACAATAAAAGTGATAGCCTATCCACAAAGGCTGCCCCCCGCTACCGCGGGTATGGCCATCCGCATGAACCCACATCGGCATCTATCAGGCCTACCCGGGCCATAGCTGACTGAAAATATAAGATACCCGTTTTAAGCCTCAAATTCACTCAAAGCCACATAATTCCAGGGTTAAAAGGTCGGGAGGGAAACGTCAGCACCTGGGGCAATAAAAAAACCTCAGCAATTGCTGAGGTTTTTTCGTGATCCCGCTGGGACTCGAACCCAGGACCCATACATTAAAAGTGTATTGCTCTACCAACTGAGCTACGGAATCTTTCCCACTCAAAAACCAACGTTTCCGCTCGTTTTTGGGAGTGCAAAAATAAGGTAAAATCAACTCGTACCAAATTTTTAATAAAATAATTATCAGCTAAATGTGAATAACTTAATACAGCTATGCTCAACTCTGCTATTTTTGTATCACCAATAACTGAATATGTCTTATTTCCGTGATAAAGTAGTAGTTATTACCGGCGGCAGCGACGGTATCGGCAAAACCATGGTCGAATCGCTCCTGCGCCAGGGAGCGAAAGTGGCTACCTGCGGCCGCAACTATGACAAACTGTATGCTCTCCAGCTGAAATACGCCCAGGAACCACTCCATACCCTCACCTGCGATGTGAGCAAGGAACAGGATTGTCAGCGGTTCATTGAATCCACTCTAAAAACCTTCGGAAAGATCGACGTTCTTATCAACAACGCAGGCGTAAGCATGAGAGCGCTTTTCCGCGAATCGAGCATGGAAGCCATCCGAAAAGTAATGGATATCAATTACTGGGGGGCTGTCTATTGTACGCACTACGCGATCGATTCCATCATCCAAAACAAGGGAACGATCGTGGGGATCTCCTCCCTGGTCGGCTACCGGGGCATCCCGGGCAGAAGCGCCTACTCGGCCTCCAAACACGCTCTCCAAGGCTGGCTGGAAGGTCTGCGCGTTGAAATGCTGGACCATGATGTCAATGTACTCTGGATCGCACCGGGCTTTACCACTACAAATATTCGCAGCAATGCCCTGAATAAAGACGGTCAATCGATCGGAGAATCACCCATGAAAGAAGACGAATTGATGCCGGTGGAAGAATGCGCGGCAATCATCCTCCGAGCGGTCGAAAACCGAAAACGCAGCATGGTACTGACTTTCCAGGGGAAACGCATGGTCTTTATAAACCGCCTCTTTCCCCGGCTGGCGGATAAACTCATCCATAACTATTTCTTTAAAAACGGAAACCTGGTTAAATAAACCCATAACACCTTACCCAAACCCGGATGGCCCTACTAACCCTCACCTCCGATATTGGCAGCCAGGATTACCTGGCTGGAGCCATTAAGGGGCAGTTGTTACAGGTCAATCCCGAATTCAGGCTGGTAGACGTATCGCACCAGATCGCGCCTTTCAATTATCCGCAGGCGGCCTATGTTTGCCGCAACGCCATCAGAAACTTCCCTTCTTTTACTTTTCACCTGCTGCTGATCAATCTGTTCGACAGAAAATCGGATCAGCTGCTCCTGGCCTATCATAACGAACAATACCTGCTCTGCGCAGATAATGGACTGCTGACGATGATCCTCGAGGAAAAACCGGAAATGGTGATCGGCCTCCCCCTGCCAGCTGACCTGCCCAAACATACCCTCACCTGCGTGAAAGTGATGGCCGATGCCATCCAGAAACTGCAGCAGGGAACGGGCTTGCAACAGATCGGACGACCGGATCCCCCGATCCTGGAAAAAAACCACCTCCGCCCCAATTTTACAGAAGAGTGGATCGAAGGACAGATCATTTTCATCGACCACTTTGAAAACATCGTGGTCAACATCACCCGTGAACAGTTTGAAGAGCAGCGGAAAGGAAGGGATTTCAAGATCGTGTTCAAGCGCGACGAAGTGATCGACCGGATCAGCGAAACCTATTCGGATGTTCCCGAAGGTGAGAAACTGGCCCTCTTCAATGCTGCGGGTTACCTCGAAATCGCCATCAACAAGGGAAATGCCGCCGGATTGTTTGGTCTTCAACGCTTTTCGGAGCAGGCCCCCAACCTGCAGAACCGGCTGTTCTATCAAACAGCCCGCATCTTTTTCGAGTAAACCCGAAGGCTTTTTTTCAGGGCAGTTCGGGAACCTCCCCTCCACCCCCAAATCACTCGTAAAAACCTTGTTTTCAAGGCCATTTTGGATTTCCGAAATAGGCTGAAAATACTATCTTTGCCCACTCTAAAAAATAAACTCTACGAAATGAGAGCATTGGTTAGCATTTTTACCGCATTACTGATTGGTATTTCGTTGTATAAGCTTTCGTTTACTTACTTCGTGAACAAACATGAAAAAGAAATTCAAGCAAAAGCAGCGTCTTACATCAAAAGAACCTACCCTGCTGCCGATCAAAAATATCCAGGATCCGGCAATAACGAACAGCGTGCTTTTTATCAGGACACCCTGAACAATCTTCAGTCGGATTATTTCGATAGCCTGATCAGGGCTTCGAAAGAAAAAAGCATTACCTGGTGGGGACAAACCTACCAGCAGGCAAAAGAAAATGAATTATTGCTGGGTCTCGATCTCCAGGGTGGTATCAACGTAACCATGGATATCGCGCTGGATGGTCTTCTCAAAGGACTGGCCAATAACCCCCGCGATCCCAAACT
The DNA here is from genome assembly GCA_964605065.1 of uncultured Chitinophagaceae bacterium. Lineage (GTDB taxonomy): Bacteria > Bacteroidota > Bacteroidia > Chitinophagales > Chitinophagaceae > Endoryza. Next base: position 329,852 of record CAZSAQ010000003.1, on the reverse strand, counting down.
GCTGAGCGCAATCGAAAAAGCGCAACAGGCCAAGCTGACCAGCGACCAGAACTTCATCGATCTTTTCGCCAATGCATACAAATCAGTTGATCCAGGCGGTAAACTGGCTCCACTCTTCTCCAATCCTAACCGGAAACAAATCAACATCAACTCCAGCGATGCCGCTGTAGTAAGTTATATCAAAGACGAGGCGGCCAACGCCATGCGTCAAACCTTCCAGGTTCTCCGCAAACGTATCGACAAGTTTGGTGTGGCCCAGCCCAATATCAACCTCGACGAAAACAAAGGCATCATCAACGTGGAACTGGCCGGCGCTACCGATCCGGATCGCGTAAGAAAATACCTGCAGTCCACCGCCAACCTGCAATTCTGGGAAGTGTGGACCTTCCAGGACCAGGAACTGCAAAACGGGCTGAACAATGCACTGAAAGCCATCAAGGCACTGGGCGGAAACAGTGCTCTGGATGCGGCGGCTGATTCCACTCGTCAAAAATCTATTGATAGTCTTCGCAACCTGAAAGACTCTGTTCACATAGCCCAGGCTGATTCATTGAAAAGAATTGCTGATTCAATCGCCGTGATGAGCCAGGCCAACAACCCGCTGTTAAACATCCTGGCAATCATTCAGCCATCGATGGGCGATAATGGCAAACCTTATTATCCAGCCGCTATCGGTCAGGCCCGCTTGCAGGATACCGCTGCCGTGAACGGCTATCTGCGCATACCCGCAGTGAGAAATTCATTCCCTGCCAATTCAAGATTCATCTGGGGCAAACAGGAAAGAGACGCGAACGGGCAATTGGTTCCTGTAGTAGCGCTATACGTAATCAAAACCAGGCCGGGCCGCGAAACTGCCGAGCTCGAAGGAAACGGTATCGAAGACGCGCGCCAGGACTATGACCAGGTGGGTGGCGTAACGGTATCCATGACCATGGGCACCGCCGCAGCCAGAACATGGGCCAGCATGACCGAAAGGAATGTGAACAGACCCATCGCCATCGTACTGGATGATGTTGTTTATTCTGCCCCCAACGTAGAACAGAAAATCGAAGGCGGTAATTCGCAGATCAGAATGGGTGGCGGTTCCGGAAAACAAAGAACACTGGTTATCGAAGAAGCCAATGACCTTTCCAATATCCTGAAATCCGGTAAGCTGGCCGCCCCGGCCAAGATCGTACAGGAACAGGTGGTTGGACCCACACTCGGTGAAGAGGCCGTTTCCGGAGGTATCAAATCCTTCCTGATTGCCTTCCTCGTGATCTTCGTGCTGATGATCATTTATTATAACACCGCGGGAATCGTTGCCAACATCGCCCTTATCCTGAACCTGCTGTTCACCATCGGAGTACTGGCAGCGCTGAATGCCACTCTTACGGCCGCTGGTATCGCAGGTTTGGTACTGACGATCGGTATGGCGGTTGATACGAACGTAATCATCTTCGAACGTATCAAGGAAGAACTCGCGAAAGGACTGAATCACCACGAAGCAGTAAGAATCGGTTACAGAAGATCATTGCCACCCGTGCTCGATGCGCACGTTACCAGCTTCCTGACTGCCGCGATCCTGGCCTACTTCGGCTTGGGACCGGTATTGGGATTCGCAACCACCCAGATGCTCGGTATCGTGCTGTCTCTGTTCTGCGGTATCCTCGTATCCCGCCTGATCACTGATATTTACACCTCAAGGGATCGTCACTTCAAATATTTCACGGCCTTATCCAAACGCATCTTCAAACACGCTACCTATAAATTCATCGAATACCGTCGCATTACTTATGGCATCTCCGTAGTGGTGCTGATACTTGGTGTGGCTGCGATCTTCAATGGTTTCAAGGAAGGGGTGGAATTCAGCGGTGGCCGCAGTTTCATCGTCAACTTCCATAAACCCGTTAATGAAGAAGCAGTAAGAGTAGCCCTGGAAAAAACCTTTGGCGAAACTCCCGTGATCAAAACTTACGGAGGACCCAGCCAGCTGGATATCACTACCGATTACCGCATCAATGAAACAGGACTGGGAATTGATTCCAGCGTGAAGAATACCCTATACTCCGGACTGCAGCAATTTCTGCCCGGCGTCAGCAAAGCTGAATTCATGACCACCAAATACCTGGCCGGTACCAAACGGGTAGATCCCACCATCTCCGATGACCTTAAAAAAGGCGCGCAGTGGGCTACTTTCTGGTCGCTGCTGATCATCGCCGTTTACATCTTCATCCGCTTCCGCGACTGGAGATATTCACTCGGTACCATCGTAGCCCTGTTGCACGACGTATTGGTAACACTGGCGGTATTCTCCTTCCTCAAGAATGTGGTTCCGTTCACCCTCGAGATCGACCAGCACTTCATCGCCGCCATCCTGACTGTGATAGGCTTCTCGATGAACGATACGGTAATCGTATTTGACCGCGTGAGAGAATACAGCAAAACCATGAAGGGCGCCAGTAAAGGAGCCATCATCAACAAAGCGATCAACGATACGCTGAGCCGTACGATCATGACCTCTCTGACCGTATTCCTCACCATCCTGATCCTGTTCCTGGTAGGGGGTGAAGTAACAAGAGGTTTTGCCTTCGCCATGCTGATCGGTGTGATCGTAGGTACCTACTCCTCTATTTTCGTAGCCGCTCCGATCCTGATGGATCTTGCCAAAAACAAACCCCTGGGTGAAGCAGACATCCTGCACCACCATCATGAGGAAGCGGGCAACAAGAAAAAACAACCGGCCCTCGCCAAAAAAGCATAATCAAGAGAACTGATAAAAACAGGAAAGCCCCGCCGAGAATCGAGCGGGGCTTTTCCTTTACAAACAAAAACCCTGTGTTCATGAGGGCATTGAACCCTTAAGAATCCTTCTTCTTCGAAACCTTTGCATGATGCTTGGCATGCTTGGCGTGCGAAGCCGTATCTTTCTTCACCTCAGTTTTCGGAGCCTGAACCTTTGCTTCCTTCTTGGGCTTTTCCTTCTGAGGTGTGGTTTGTGCAACGGTTACACCTGTCAGTGCAGATGCTATCACCAATGTCAATAATACTTTTTTCATGTTCTTACTTTTGAATGAATAATTGAGGATGTGAAACTATCATTCCTGCCGGTCTCCGTAAACTTTCACGTCCTGCTTAACTGCCGTTTAACTTTCACTAACCAGCTTAACATAAACCGGTTAACATATGTTAACAAGGCATTAACCTCGCGAACAGGGGATATTGACGGCTCTCACCGGACCTTTGTATGGTCATGCGATCTAAAACGCTTAGATGGATTGTACTTAGCACGGCCTTCGTGATTTCGGTTATCATCCTGATACAACTGTACTGGTTGAATATGGTCTATTCGCTGGAACAGCAACGATTCAACGTCAACGTGGTAAAAAGCATCAGGGGACTGTTCGAAGATGTGGAACTGTCCTCCAATCCTGTATTCAACCTTCAAACGCTGATCGAAAGACCGAAAGAAAACTATTTTCTGTTTAAAGTAGATACGCTGGCTCCGGTTGATACGGTTACCTATTACCTGAAACAGGAACTGGAAGATTTCGATGTGCTGACCGATGCTTACCTGGGAATTCAGCAAACGGGAGGAAGCTCCTATTCGTCGGTACACTATATTCCTACCGTTGCTTCGAACTACGCCCCCGGCTCCAACTATGAAATGACTCATTTCACCCGACCCTACACTTACCTGGCCCTCTATTTTCCGCATCGCAAACATTACGTGCTTTCGCAAATGCTTTTTTGGTTTGTGAGCGGAGGCGCCCTCATCATCGTTCTGGTGGCACTGGCCATCAGCCTGGTCTATTTCTACCGCGAAAAATTTTTATCTGAAACCCAGAAAGACTTCGTCAATAATTTCACACACGAATTTAAAACCCCGCTGGCGGTGATGAAAATCGCCGCTGATGTATTGAACAAGGAAGACATCGTACAGAAACCGGAGCGATTGAAGAATTATACGGGGATCATTCAGCAACAAACCGATCACCTGCAACAACAGGTTGAAAGATTATTGAAAACAGCCAATAGCGGAGAAAACGAACTGCCCCTTGATCGCAAACCGGTTTCCGTTCAGGCTGTTACGCTTCAGGCAGTGCGGAAAATTCAACCGCTGATCGATGAAAGAAAAGCGTTGGTCGAATATGATTGGGCAGGAGAAGAGATCATCATTTCCGCAGATGAATCGCATCTCGAACTGGCGCTGATCAACCTGCTAGAAAATGCGCTGAAATATTCGCCCCACCCATTCATCCGGATCAAAACCGGTTACGAGACGGAAAATATTTTCATAGAGATTAAAGACAATGGAATTGGAATTGAAAAAAAGTACCTGAGCAGGATATTCAGAAAGTTTTATCGGATTCCCACCGGAAATATTCATGACGTGAAAGGATTTGGCCTGGGCCTCGATTTTGTAAAACGCGTGGTGAATGCACACAAAGGAAAGATCCAGGTGACGAGCGAACCGGGAATTGGCACCACTTTCAAAATACTATTACCACTATCCTGATCATTAAATTGTATACACATGAAAAAAGCAAGAGTGCTGTTGGCCGAAGACGATGCCCAGCTGGGTTTCGTGATCAAAGACAACCTGGAAGATGCCGGCTATGAAGTGGTGTTGTGCTCCGATGGACAGGATGCCATAGACCGTTATCGCAAAAACGAATTCGATATTTGCCTGCTGGATGTGATGATGCCCAACAAAGATGGGTTTTCGGTGGCTAAAAAAATTCGTCAGCAAAGCGACCAGGTGCCGATTCTATTCCTGACAGCCAAATCCATGCAGGAAGACAAACTGAAAGGTTTCAGCACAGGGGGCGATGATTATATCACCAAACCTTTCAGTATGCAGGAATTGCAGGCCCGAATGGAAGTCTTTCTTCGCCGAACCAGGAAACTGCATTCAGAAAATATCATTGATTACCGCATTGGCAAATTATCCTTCTCCTATACCGATCTCAAGTTGACCACTCCCGAAGGCGTTCAAAGCCTGACCCAGCGGGAGGCGGATCTGCTCCGTTTTCTGTGTGAACATCCCAACAGGGTAATTAAAAGAGAAGAAGTGCTGACTGAAGTATGGGGGAAAGACGATTATTTCCTGGGAAGAAGCATGGATGTTTTCATTGCCAAACTCCGGAAACATTTCAAGAGCGACCCGGAGATCGTGCTGGAAACCATTCATGGCATCGGCTTTCGCTTCAGCACGATTATTGAACAACAGGAAAGACAGTAAGAGTAAGTCGCCTGCTGACGACACATGAACAGTGGTATGCTCAGACAGCAAAGGAAGTACCGCAACCGCAGGTTTTGGAAGCATTGGGGTTTTTAAAAACAAATCCTCTCGCATTCAACCCGTCCTGCCAGTCGATTTCCATTCCCATCAGGTAAATTCCGTGAGACTGATTCATGATAAAGGGCAGCCCATCGACTTCAAACAGGTCGTCCCCTTCTTCTTTTTTATCGAATCCGAGAACATAGGAAAGACCCGAGCATCCTCCTCCCTTCACTCCCACCCGCAGGTATTGGGCCGAATCAAAGCCCTCTTCCTTCATCAGCCTGCTGATCTCTTCAATAGCCTGGACAGTAAAGCTTACCGGTGCGGTTAATGTTGCTTCCATATTATTTTATTAACAGGCAAAAATACATACAATGTGCGGCTTGTTCAAGCGTTTATTGGCCTGCAGGCTTCTTTTAACATGGAAATTTCGAAATTCGAAAACCCGCTGTAGTCAATTGAATTTCTGCAAACTACCACCCTTTTCCTATTTTTGATACTAAACCGACATTCATGGAATTGAGTATTCCTCAACTGCTGATCCAGGTGGGTATTGCCGGCGCGCTGGGCGGAACCCTGACCTACTTATTAATCAAACAAAGAAAAGAAGCACGCCGCTCGGGCCAAAACATCAAGAAAACTGATAAATCACCGGCTGAGCCACCGGCAGCAACCACCCCTCTTCAGCTCCAGGCTTATGAGCGGCTGATCCTGCTAACAGAAAGAATTGCCCTGCCCAACCTTATCAACCGGTTAAACCAGCCGGGCGCCGGGTTAAAAGAAATGCAAGCCATCCTTACACAGAATATCCGCCAGGAGTTCGATTATAATATTACGCAGCAGATCTATGTTTCTGCGGAAGCCTGGCAGGCTGTTTCCAACCTGAAAGATCAGAACCTGCTCATCGTAAACCAGGTGGCCAGTTATATGCCTGCCGATGCCAGCGGAATGGATCTTTGCAAGGCTATTCTGGAAATGCTGATGCAATCACCAAAGGCTTCCCTGCATGGGGTGGTCAGTGAAGTGCTGGCTTATGAGGCGAAAAAACTGATGCAGAAATAATCACTTCAGTATACCCGATTCGCTCTACCTTCGTCGTCCTTCCAATACGATTGATTGATGGCCGAAAAAAAGATTATCACCGACAGCGGGATTGTGATTGCCCCCCTCTATTCATCGCTACCCGATCATTTTAACCTGGAGGATCCGGGACAGTTTCCTTTCACCCGCGGCGTTCAGCCCGATATGTACCGGGGAAAACTATGGACCATGCGGCAGTATGCCGGGTTCAGTACCGCCGAAGAAAGTAATAAACGATATCACTACCTCCTGCAACAGGGGGTGATGGGCCTAAGTGTGGCCTTCGACCTGCCTACGCAGATCGGGTACGACAGCGATCATGACCTGGCCGAAGGAGAAGTGGGAAAGGTCGGCGTGGCCATCGACAGCCTGGAAGACATGCGTGCCCTGTTTAAAGGAATAAAACTGGAAGACGTAAGCACTTCCATGACGATCAACGCGACGGGTTTTATCCTGCTCGCTTTTTATGTAGCTCTCGCCAAAGAACAGGGAGCCGACCTGAAAAAAATTTCCGGAACTATCCAGAATGATATCCTGAAAGAATATGCGGCAAGGGGAACCTATATCTACCCTCCCAAACCCTCCATGCGCATCATTACCGATATTTTTGAATGGTGCTCGAAAGAATTGCCAAAGTGGAACACGATTTCCATCTCCGGCTATCACATCAGGGAAGCCGGAAGTACGGCCGTTCAGGAAATCGCCTTTACCCTCAGCAACGGAAAAGCCTATGTAAAAGCAGCGCTCGAAAAAGGCCTCGACATTAACGTGTTTGGAAAAAGGCTTTCATTCTTTTTCAATGCGCACAACAACCTGTTCGAAGAAGTGGCTAAATTCCGGGCGGCCAGGCGTATGTGGGCCCGGATGATGAAAGACCTGGGTGCCACCGATCCCAAAGCGATGATGCTGCGTTTTCATACACAAACCGGTGGCAGCACCCTCACTGCCCAGCAGCCATTGAACAATATCTCCCGGGTTACGATACAAACACTGGCGGCGGTGCTGGGAGGAACGCAAAGCCTCCACACCAATGGCTACGATGAAGCACTCAGCCTGCCTACCGAAGAAGCTGCCCGGATTGCCTTGCGCACCCAGCAGATCGTCGCCTTCGAAAGCGGTGCCGCAGACACCGTGGACCCCCTTGCCGGAAGTTATTTTATTGAAAACCTCACCAGCGAAGTGGAAAAAGAAGCCTGGAAACTGATCGAAACAATCGACGCCATGGGCGGCAGTGTAAGCGCCATTGAACAGGGTTTCATCCAGGACGAAATCGCCAGGGCCGCCTACGAGTACCAGCAAAAAATAGAGACCGGGGAAAAGATCATCGTCGGCCAAAACAAATTCCAGGTAAGCGACCAAGCGAATATTCCACTCCTGAAAGTCAATGATCATATCCGAACGGTACAGATCGATCAACTAAAAGCGCTTCGGAAGAATCGTGATCATGCCAAGGTCGATCAATGCCTGCAGGTGCTGAACGACCGGGCAGTAAGCGGAGAAAACCTGATGCCGGCTGTCATTGAAGCCGTCGAAAACAAAGTGACCCTGGGAGAGATCTCCGATGAACTGAGAGGTGTTTTCGGAGAGTACCGGTAACCGATTTTTTCAGCCATCATCCTGACTGTATGCTACAAGCCGCCGCGGTTTCCAATACCACCGAACTGGAACAAATTCTCGCCCTGCAATCCATCAATCTCAAACAGCATATCAGCGAAAAAGAAAGGCAGGAACAGGGTTTCGTTACCATGCAATTCACCATGAATATGCTCGAAGGCATGCATTCACTGGCCCCGAGTATTGTAATTAAAAACGATGATAATAACGTAGTTGCATATGCTATTTCATTTTTAAAAGAAGGTCGAAAACTCTATCCTCAAATGGAGCCGATGTTCCGGCATTTTGAAACGATGGAATGGAAAGGAAAACGTTTTACGGATCTGAACTATTATATCATGGGACAGATCTGCGTGGCGAAAGAAATAAGAGGAATGGGTGCCGTTGACCTGCTCTACCAGAAGCACCGCGAAGTGTTCGCCAGCAGGTTTGATTGCATCGTAACCGAAATCTCCCAAAGCAATCTCCGCTCATTAAAGGCGCATCAACGGGTTGGATTTGAGCGGATATCGACTCATCGCGATGAGATAGATCAATGGCATGTGGTAGCCTGGGACTGGTCGCCGCCTATTTCAGAAAAGACCTGGTAATGCCTCCTATTGAAATGTAATAGATGCCATGAACGGAAGGAGCAAATTCCAGTCGCGCCAGCTGCTCGCCTTTTGCCAGATAAAGTTTTCCCTGCTGCCACCTCACGCCTGCTGCATCAGCAATGTAGTAAGGAACACCACCGGCAGTGGGCGACTGGACAGAAATCAGCAGACCCGCCGGATCAGGATGTAAGGACTTGACGGAGAATTGATTTCTGTTTTTATTTGAAATAAAAACTGTATTCGTATAGATTTTCAATTGATTAGCTTCTTTGATAAAAACCCGAAAATATTGATTCGCTCCAGCCGGGTAATCGAACTGATACTGCCTGGCAGTTTGCGCTACCGGCTCCTTCCATTGTGTGATCCTGGCAAACTGAAGCCCATCGGGTGAACCTTCCAACCCTATCTCACTGTCCGGTTCCACTCCCCATACTTCCCATTGAAACCGGATATGTCCACTGCTTTCGGCCGCCGATAACTTCGAAAGTCTGGCCGCAAGCAGTGCCGTGGCTCCCTGCACGCTGATATTATCTATCACGAAACGACTCATGCCTCCACTGGGGATTGTAGCATTATACCCGTAGACCCTGAAAGTGAGGGTACCGGAAACATGAATAAACGAGGGAATACTGACCGAATAATTGGCGTAATTGTGTGTCATGGAGCCCGTTGCGATATCAGAGCTATACCCGTCCAGGCTTGAGCGGATTGCCCACGATAAGGGACCGGCCCCGGCCGGACTTCCCGTATTACTTCTCCGAATCCTGAGTACGAGGCTTGACAAATTCAGCTCATAGCCCGCCGTAGGTGTGAGCGAGAATTGAATATATGAATTAGTATTAAGGGCACCGGTAGGCCATCCATTCTCTCCATACCATTCCGTTCCGCCGTTAAAGGCAGTGCTTGTTATGCCCGGGCCAGCCGATACATTGCCCACCGTATTGAAAGCCGTACCTGTACCCGCCAAAGTATTGTTCAGGGTCCAGTTTCCCACGTTCTGCGCCAGCAAGGGGAGGCTAAATGCTTGCAGCAGAATCAGTAGCAAACGATATTTTCCAGAACTTTTCAAACGGCGTTTTAATTTGATTTTGAGAACAATATGAAAATCAATGCATATTAAATTGTATCCACGTGGAACATTTTTACACAATCTTTCCACCAGATCGCCCTAACGACCTGGTTTACTACCCTTAAACCGAAAAGACCTGGTTGAAAAACAAATTATCCCGCACAACAGAAAGAATGTATTGCCCCCTCCCGAGAAACCCGGTTATGAGCTCAAGGCTGTTGTTGCCTGCTTGGAATTCTACAAAACGTCGGTGAATAATCTGGTGAGCGGGAGTGGATACAGAAACCAGGAAAACGCCTGTGGCGTCGGCCAGGTTGATGGCTGCTTTCAGCCTGTCTTGCTGAATATTGACCTGGTAAATGCCGGCTACGGATGGTTGCATGGTTTTCAAGGATAGATGAATGGCTACAAAACGACTAAGATGATACCCTTAGTATCTGCTACTGAATATTTGGATCCTGGAATCAGGGTTAACCAGGGGTGAACGCTGGCCGGAAAAGCATCCGGGGCAGCATGGGCACTTTTTATGCCCCCTGCCCTGATCGCCTTTTATTCAATGGATTGAATTCGATAAATTCAGGGTTCAAACTGACTGTATGAAATCGACTTTGGCTTTTTTGATAAGCGTATTTGGAGTAAGCCTGGTTGTCCAGGCACAGCCCACCCCGCAAAAAATTGAACAGGATGCAAAGACCCTGCTGCCTAAAGTAATTGAATGGCGCAGGTACCTGCATCAAAACCCGGAGCTGGGTAACCGTGAGTACAAGACCATGGAGTTTATCGCCAACATTTGCCGCAAGCTGGGGCTGGAGGTGAAAACCAATGTGGCAAAAACGGGTGTAGTTGCGATTCTAAGAGGCGGAAAGCCGGGACCGGTAGTGGCCCTTCGGGCAGACATGGATGCCCTTCCGGTGAAAGAAAGAGTAAATCTGCCCTTCGCCTCCAAGGCAAAGGGAGAATACAACGGACAGGAAGTGGATGTGATGCATGCCTGCGGGCACGATACGCATGTAGCCATGCTCCTGGGAACTGCTGAATTGTTAAGCAGCATGAAAAAAGACGTACCAGGAACCGTCAAGTTTATTTTCCAGCCGGCAGAGGAAGGTCCTCCGGGCACAGAGGAAGGCGGCGCTCCCCTCATGGTCAAAGAAGGCGTTATGGATAATCCGAAAGTGGACGCCATCTTCGGAATTCACATCAACTCTCAGACTGAACTGGGAAAAATAAAATACAAGCCGGGTGCTACCATGGCCAGCAGCGATTGGTTTACCATAAAAGTGAAAGGCAAGCAGTCGCATGGTTCGCAGCCCTGGAGCGGCATCGACCCGGTTGTTGTGTCGGCACAAATCATCAACGGCATCCAGACCATTGTCAGTCGCCAGGAAAACCTGACCAAGGCCCCTGTGGTCATCACCGTTGGCAAGATCTCCAGTGGCGTTCGCCCGAATATTTTGCCCGAAGAGGCCGTCATGGAAGGAACCATACGCACACTCGATCCGGCCATGCAGAAAGACGTTCATGAGCGATTGAGAACTACGGCTACCAAGATCGCGGAAGCATCGGGTGCCACGGTTGAAGTTACCATCGATACCAAGACCCTTGTTACCTATAATAATACCGAACTGGTGAAGATGATGATCCCTTCTTTGGAAACGGCAGCCGGAAAAGACAATGTATTTGAAACAGAATGGACGACGGGGGCAGAGGACTTCTCCTATTTTGGCGAAAAAGCACCTGCCTTCTTTTTCTTCCTGGGTGGAATGCCCAAGGGAACCGATGCCCGGAATGCGGCCGCCCACCACACGCCGGACTTCTTTATCGACGACAGCCAGCTGGATGTAGGAGTGAAAGCATTTTGCAACATCGTATTCGACTATGCTAGATTGAAAGCCGCTTCGGGCAAGGGCGGAGAAACCAAGAAAGCATTCTAAACGACCGGAAAGATCTCTCCATAAAAAATCCCCTGATGCCAGGGGATTTTTCGTTTGTATGCTCAGCAAAAAACTATCGTCATGATTTTTTTTGTTCTTTAGCCCAGGTATCTTTCAATGTCACCGTGCGATTGAAGATCATCCGGCTTCCGGAAGAATCCTTATCCAGACAATAATACCCTTTTCGAAGGAATTGAAAACGGTCGGTGGCCGTTGCCGCGGAAATCGCGGGCTCGGCGTACCCTTTAACCAGCTTCAGGCTTTCGGGGTTAAGGTATTCTTTGAAATCGCCTTCTTCATCAGTTGGATCTTCGACCCTGAACAACCGGTCATATTCCCTTACCTCCACTTCTACGGCATCGGCAGCATTCACCCAGTGAAGAGTACCCTGCACTTTGATGCCGGAAGTATCTTCGCCGCTCTTGCTGTTTGGAAAGTATGTACAACGTAGCTCCGTGATATTGCCAGCCTGGTCTTTGACGACCTCATCGCATTGGATGATGTAGGCGCTTTTCAACCGAACCTTGCTGCCCGGGGAAAGACGGAAATATTTCTTGGGAGGATTCTCCATGAAGTCATCCCTTTCTATGAGGATTTCGCGACTGAAAGCCAGATCCCGTTGGCCGGTGCTGTGATCCTCCGGATTGTTTTCGCTGGGAAGCAGCTCAGCCTCTTTTTCGTAATTGGTGATCACCACTTTCACCGGGTCAAACACTACCATCCGCCGGAGAGCAATCTTATTGAGGTGTTCGCGAATGCAGAACTCAAGCAGGCTTACATCCACCAGGTTGTCTCTTTTGGCGATGCCTATTCGTTCGCAGAAATCCCGGATGCTTTCGGGAGTATAGCCGCGGCGGCGCAGGCCGCTGATGGTGGGCATGCGCGGATCGTCCCAGCCGGTTACATGACCTTCATTAACCAATTGCAGCAGCTTGCGCTTACTGGTAACGGTATAGTTGATGTTGCGGCGGGCAAATTCATATTGGTGCGATGGATAGATGCCCAGTTGCCCGATCAGCCAGTCGTACAATTCGCGGTGAGGCACGAACTCCAGGGTGCAGATGGAATGGGTGACTTCCTCGATGGAATCGCTTTGTCCGTGCGCAAAATCATACATAGGATAAATACACCATTTGTCGCCCGTGCGGTGATGGTGTGCATGCTTGATGCGATAAAGAATCGGATCGCGCATCAGCATGTTGGTATGCGCCATATCGATTTTGGCACGAAGGGTTTTGGCACCGTCGGGAAACAGGCCTTCCTTCATGGCGATAAATAATTTCAGGTTTTCTTCAACGCTCCGGTCCCGGTAAGGGCTGTTCTTTCCCGGTTCGGTGGGCGTTCCTTTCAGTGCGGCCATTTCCTCACTGGTCAGATCATCCACATATGCCAACCCTTTCCTGATCAATGTCTGCGCATATTCATACAGGGTATCAAAATAATCACTGGCATATCTTTCATGTTCCCAGGTGAACCCCAGCCATCGAACATCGTCTTTTATGCTCTCCACATATTCCGTTTCTTCAGTAACCGGGTTGGTATCGTCGAAACGCAAATTGGTGTATCCGGGATATTTTTTGGTCAGGCCGAAATTGAGGCAGATGCTGCTGGCATGTCCAATATGCAGGTAGCCATTGGGTTCGGGAGGAAAACGGGTAATGATCCTGCCGTATTTACCTGATTCCAGGTCTTTTTCAATGATCTCTTCGAGAAAATTTAAACTTCTTTCTTCAGACATAGCTCCAATATAGATTGATTCTGTGAGGGAGCAAAGATACGAATTAAGGGCCATGCGTGAGGACCGGCAGGAATGGGAGTGCCCGCCGCTAAGTACTACGATCTCGGTATTGTTTTCGGCTGGCTCTTATCCGACCTTGCCAGTCTTCAATCACATAAACCTTTTCTTATGGCACGAAACATTTCAGCCAGGATGAATTTCCTGGTCAAGTTTGGCATCTTACCTGCCGAAGCATTTGATTTCGTTTTTCCGCATGGCCCGCGTTTTTCCACCGCCACCAAAGAGTATGCGATGGCAGGGGTGATCCGCGATATCGCGCTGGCCCTGCCCGACAAGGCATTGCAGAAGAAATTGCTGTCGGCCGGCCGCTCTATGGCGGAATTTGCTTCAAAAGGACTGGTAGCAGGATGGGAAGAAGGAGATGATATCTGCCCTCCCTATTTCCGTCATTTCCCATGGCCCGTTCCGCCCTCCCCCGAACCGGATCCCTATCCCTGGTTGCTGACCCGTCAGGAAGGATTGACCGAGTATGGAAACGCGCTAAAAGTCATTGCAGGCATGGCCAAAACACCGGGTATTGGCAAACAACTGAATGATATCGCGGCATCGTTGTCCCGGCAGGATGCCGGCCTCGTTCTCCACGAAAATTAACGAATGAGATGGTTACCGCCATGCCCGCAAACGGGTGTGGCGGTTTATAGTTTTGGAAAGGCATAGTAACAGGCAGTAACATGCATGGCCTGTATGATCTGGTTAGACTGCAGCAGTTCTTTCAGCTGATCGATTGTAAACAACTCCACTTCGATGTCTTCCCCGTCGTCGAGTTGCTGTGAAGTGGTGAGCACTCCTCCCCTGGCCAGGAAAATATGCATCCAGTTATTATTGGTAGAAGGGTTGGCGCATGTTTTTCCAAGATATTCATAGGAGTCGAACTCATAACCGGTTTCTTCTTTCAATTCGCGGGCAATGGCTTCCTGCAGGCTTTGATCGGATAAATCCACGCAGCCACCGGGCAGTTCATAAGCGGTGAGGCCGATTCCGTGCCGGTACTGTTTTTCAAGCACCACCTTCCCCTCCCTGGTAAGCGCCAGGGCGCAAACCCAATCAGGAAATTCATATACATAGTACGGTTCAATGATAACACCGTCGGGCCTCTCACATTTGTCTTTTCTAACCGTAAACCAGTTATCCCTGAACAGGTATTCTGAAGAAAGTGTTTTCCAGTTCATATCGGAGTGACTGCTTTATTTCCAACCTTTGTTTTCGCGCAGCGTTGTAATGTGGGCCACGTGATGTCTGCCATGCCAGGCATAGCTGCCCAACAAGTACCACAGGGTCATTTCCCGGCCGTGTTGAGGATGAATGACCGATCTCATCCATTGCTCATCTGTTAAATGGAGGATAGCGGAATGCCATCGGCTATGTAGGGTATATAATAACGTAATGGAAATATTGATCGGCACTTTCTCTACGTCGTCGAGTTGTGCCCACAATCCTTCTTCGTAGGGTTTGATGGTGGGTTTGTCCTCAGTAAGTCCCAGCTTGAACCGGGTATAGGCATTGATATGGCTGTCGGCCACATGATGCACCACCTGTTTGACAGTCCAGCCGCCTTCCCGGTAGGGTGTATTGAGCTGGTGTTCGTCGAGGTTTTCCACAGCTGCTTCAATCAGTGCGGGAAGGAATTGAATATCCTGTAACCATTTTTTTTTCTGATCTGCTGAATAAGGTTGCGGCTCATATTGGCCGATAGGAAACCGGGGATCCATGTAACTTGTTTTTATTTGCTTTATTTAGTGCTCAATCCTCTCTCAGCGCATGGCCTGTCAGATTGATGAATACATCTTCCAGATTGGCTTTCTTCACTTCTTTGGGTCTTTCAAATCCCGAATCAACCAGTTTGTCGATCAACCGGTCGGGACTGTCCAGGGCAATGATCTTTCCTGAATCGATTATGGCCACCCTGTCGCACAACACTTCTGCCTCATCCATATAGTGAGTGGTAAGGATCACCGTGGTCCCTTTATCCCTGATTCCTTTTATGAGATCCCAGAGACTGCGCCGGGCCTGCGGGTCCAGTCCGGTGGTAGGTTCATCCAGGAAAATTATTTTGGGATCGTTGATCAGCGTGGTGGCGATGGAAAATCTTTGCTTTTGTCCGCCACTGAGATCCTTGTATTTTGATTTCGCCTTGTCTCTGAGGTTCACCATATCCAGCAATTGCGAGGCATCCATATCGCGATTGTACAAACCGCAGAACAGGTTGATCAGCTCCAGCAGGTTCAAGCCCGGATAATAACCGGAGGTTTGCAATTGAACGCCGATCACCTTCTTGATTTCATTGGGATCCTGGTCGAGATTGAAACCGTTTACCAGTACTTCGCCGGATGTTTTCTGCCTGAGTGTTTCGATGATTTCCAGGGTGGTTGATTTACCCGCGCCGTTGGGACCCAGCAATCCGAAAATTTCCCCTTCTTTCACGTCAAAACTGATCCCTTTGACTGCTTCGAACTGGCCGTAATTTTTAACCAGGTTCTTTACTGATATGATGGTTGATGACATACTTGATCTTTTACCGTTTTACCTGTAAAACGGATCCGGGCGATTTTACAGATCCATTTCCATTTTTACATCCGCTGTGGCAAACGGACTTCCTGTTACTTCCACCTGCCTGAAACCGAATTTCTCGTAAAGCGACAATGCTACCGTCAGCTGGTGATTGGAAAACAGGCTGATCTTGCGGGCGCCCAGCTCCCTGGCTCTTCGCAGGCAGCTTTCTATCAGCAGGCGGCTGATGCCTTTGCCCTGGTATGCCGGTGACACCGCCATTTTAGCCAGTTCAAATTCATCTGCGTGTTCTTTGATAATGGCCGCCGTGCCAACAATGAACTCTCCTTCTCGGGCAAGAAAAATAGATCCCCCCGGTTTCAGAATCGTTTCTTCCGGGTTGTCGAGTACCAATAAGTCATGACTTTCGGTAAGGTTGTATTTGTCCAGCCATTCGAGGTTCAGCTTCCTGAATTCAGCCGCATACCTGTTCTCGTATTCTATGATTTCAATCTGCATTCTACTGCGAATGTACTAAACCCTCCTTTCTTTGAAGTAAGGACCAGCCCCTATTTTGACGAACGGCTCATATACCCTTCCAGTTCTTCCATCATGCCTTTGCTTCCTATAAAAAGGGGTGAACGCTGATGAAGACGGGTCGGTTCCACATCGAGGATCCTTTGTGTTCCGTTGGTGGCCTTCCCACCTGCCACCTCCAGTATAAATGCCAGCGGGTTGCATTCATACAGCAACCTGAGCTTCCCGTTGGGTTTGTCGGTAGTCCCCGGGTACATGAAAATCCCTCCTTTGATGAGGTTGCGATGAACATCTGCCACCATACTGCCGATATACCGCTGCGTGTAGGGGCCGCCAGTCGTTTTATCTTTTTTCTGACAGGCAGTAATGTATTGCTTTACTCCTTCATCATACTGAAAGAAGTTGCCGTGATTAACACTGTAGATCTTCCCGAATTCCGGGCAGGATATGTTAGGATGGCTCATCGTGAACTCACCAATCGAAGGATCGAGTGTAAAACCATTGGCCCCTCTCCTGGTGGCGTATACCAGCATCGTGGAAGATCCGTAAACGATGTATCCCGCGGCTACCTGGTTGCGGCCGGGCTGCAGGAAATCGGCTTCCGTTACCGGCGAACCCTTGGGAGTGATGCGCCGGTACACACTGAAGATGGTGCCGATCGAAACATTCACATCTATATTGCCACTGCCGTCCAGCGGATCGAACAGGCAAACATATTTGGAATTGTTGCTGACAGGATCATCAAAAGGATAAAATTCATCCAACTCTTCGCTGGCAATGCCACCACAACTGATCCCGTGTTTGAGTACCCCTACGAACTGATTGTTGGCATAAATGTCCAGTTTCTTTACATCTTCCCCCTGCACATTGGTAGTACCGGCATCGCCCAAAATATCTACCAGGCCGGCTTTGTTTACCTCAACATTGATTCGTTTCGCCGCCAGGCCGATATCGCGCAGCAGGCTGGCCAGTTCGCCGGTGGCGTGTGGAAAATCGCGCATCTGCTGAATAGTGAATTCATCCAGCGTTTGAACTTTACGGTTCACATCCATAAACAAGCAAGTTTAGAATTGACTTTGAACAAAAGTAAGGGATTGAATGCAGCGCAAAAAAATCAACCCATCATTTCAAACCTGTACAAACAACACATTCTTTGGCTGTTTTTGCCCGGAAGTACCGATTTTTGTACGTCTAAAATCAATAGCAAAAGTCACCATGAAGGTTTTCAAATTTGGCGGAGCCAGCGTCAACAGCGTGGAAAGAGTTCAGAACCTGGGAAAGCTACTCCAGACTATTAAAGGCGAGAAAATTCTAATTGTAATATCCGCTATGGGCAAAACCACCAATGCGCTTGAAAAAGTAGCAGAGGCTTTTTATGCGGGACGCCGGGAAGATGCTCTGCAATTATTCGGGCAGGTAAAAGAACAGCACCTGAATACGGCCAAATACCTGCTGGTGACTGAAGCACTCGCCTGCGAAGATCAATTACGCAATTTCTTTACGGAGGTGGAATGGCTTTTATACGATAACCCGGTACGGGAGTACGACTACTATTATGACCAGATAGTTTGCACGGGAGAGTTACTCTCGACAGCCATTATTTCTGCATACCTCAACGAGGTTGGCGTGAGCAACCAATGGGTAGATGTGAGAGATGTTTTCCGAACCGACGATAATTTCAGGGAAGCGGTAATTGACTGGCCCTTTACGGAAGCCAAAATACATTCGGACATCGTTCCCCTGTTCGGCGAAAACGACCTGGTGATTACACAGGGCTTCATCGGATCAACCGATGAAAACGAGAGTACGACCCTTGGAAGGGAAGGAAGCGATTACTCCGCAGCGGTGTTTGCCAATATGCTGAACGCAGAAAGCCAGACGATCTGGAAAGATGTGGAAGGGGTAATGAATGCAGATCCCAAACAATTTCCGGATGCGAAGCTGATACCGGAATTGAATTATGACGAGGTTATAGAAATGGCATACTACGGCGCACAGGTTATTCACCCCAAAACCATCAAACCCCTTCAAAACAAGGGAATTCCGCTGTATGTAAAATCATTTATTGATCCCCGCCTGGAGGGAACGGTAATCCATGCGCGGAGCCTTAAAGGCCTTCCCCCTATCATTGTGATCAAGAAAGACCAGGCGCTGGTTCACCTGCAATCAAAAGATTTTTCCTTCGTGGGAGAGAAACCGGTTGCCGAGCTGTATCATTTATTCAGCGAACTTCGGATAAAACCCAACCTGATTCAAACGGGCGCAGTTACGGTACAGGTTTGTATGGATGACCGCCCTGATAAATTGGAGAAACTAGCTCTTGCCGCTTCGGCTATTTTTGATGTACAGGTGGAAAAAGGACTCACGTTAATCACAGTTCGACACTACCAGAGAGAAGTAGTCCGTGAATTGGTGGGAGATAAGAAAATATTGCTTCAGCAGCAGACACCCGAAACACATCAACTGATCGTACAATAATGCACTTCCGGTAAATCTTCTATATTTTGGTGAGCTTCCGCCTTACCGGCTTGTCGTCGATCAGGAAATAAAGGACATAGATGCCCTTGGGTAACGATTCGATGCGCAGGGGCAACACCTGGTACCCGCTATTAATGACAGTTTCCTGCGCGAGAATTATTTTCCCCTGCCAGTCGAGAAGCTTTATATCAAGGGCCTGCTTTTTTTCCGCATACAATCCGATCCGGACAAATTGATTGGCCGGGTTGGGAAACACCTGAACAGAAATGTTCTTCGATCTTCCCTGTACGCGTATCATTTTTGAATAGTCTTTTTTACCATCTGCCCCTGTTAGTATCAGCCGGTAATAGAGTACGGCGAATTCGCCAGTGCTGTCGGAGCAGTGGTCAATTCCTGAAGAAAGGTTTTGTATCGGTACGAAGTGTAGCAGGTCGTCAGAACGTTCCACTGTGAACGAGCTTACAGTAGCGGCGTCGCGAACCTTCCAGGTTAACAAGACCTGGTTTCCCTTCTGCTCTGCCCGGAAAGATAAGAGATCACTAAGCGCCAAAGGAGAGCATATCACTGTTGAGGAGGAAGGCAATACCCATGCAGTTAGTGTAGCACCGGCGATGCCACCGGTAGCACCATTGGCCTGACCTCCGCATCCGCCTGAATTGACTGCACTGATGAGGCCGTTCGCCCCGCCCGATACCGTACTGGTAACCGAACCCGGTACAGAGCCGGCAGACAACCACACTACCCCGCCACCGCCGCCGCCACCCGGACCGGTGCAATTGTTGGTGGCGTTACCGGATGTGGACCCGTCTGCTCCTTTAGCTTCTATAGAAACCGTGCCGGTATAGCTGCTCGCATTGATTAAAACCACCCCTCCTCCTCCGCCACCACCTCCGCCATCGCCCTCGGCCATCAGCGGGTTGGAGCAAAGTGGATTGATTCCTTTCATTCCATTTGCCAAAATTTTCTGGCCGTTCCCATTCAAAGTATTGGTCAAGAGGATAGCGATGCCGCCACCCGGTCCGCCTGGTGTAGCTACCGAATTATTTTCATGTCCGGCACCTCCACCACCGCCGAGAAATATCTTGTTATTGGCAATGCTGTATCCCTGGCCGGAAAGTCCCAGTCCTCCTACCCCCGGTGTAGTACCATGGCAGGCAAAGAATGTTTCGTTGGAGCGATTGCCACCCTGGCCACCGGCGCCATAGTTAGCCCCACCTCCACCACCTGTATTGTGATTGTTGCCCCCTCCTCCTCCATTGGCCTGTTTTCCTCTTGCATATTCGTTGTTGGTGATAAACGCGGCAATCCCTTCTCCTTTTCTGGCTCCGCTCACGTTGGGGTCGGAGGGATTAACCGGCAAAGCATAATCATTGACTGTGGTACTCCACACGCAATTGGCATAGTTAGCGATCGCCCCTCCTGTAAATCCCGTTCCGCTTACATCGATCGCGCTATTGAGTGTGAGTGTTCCGGAACATTCCAGGATCAGCACACCACCTGTACCGGTAACAGGATCCCAGGGGCCTGCTTTTAAAGTATCCGTAACCGTTACATTATTATATTGGGGGATGGTGACTACCTGTACCTGCCCGCTAACGTCGTAGGATCGCGCCAGTTGAAATTGCAGCAATACATCCGATCCAATAATGCCGCAAACGGTATTCACCTCATAGTTCCCTGCATTGTTAATGGCGGAGATATTTCCAAAGGAGGAACTATTGGTGGAATTGACCGATGCTCCTTTCATCTGAATGATGAGTACCCGGGTGCCCGGAGTTAACCCGGCAGTTCCTGATAAAGTAAGTGTGGAAGTGCCTGTATTGATCGCCGTTACCCGGTAGTAAGAATTGATGATACCCGAAACAGACTGGCAATGTGAAGCCATAACGGCAAGCGTTACCAGCAGGAGTAGGATGATGCGAAGGATGATCCGGCTTTTCATGGACCAGCATTGGATTTATAGCAGTGACTCCGTTAAGAGTAACTACTTAAAAATACGGTTCTGTCTTTGTGATTGCAATAGAGGAAGAAAATAAAAAAATCCCGCCAATGGCGGGATTTCAGGTAAAAGAATTTGTGGTAACAGGTTGATTATAAAGAGGTCTTTTATAATGATCTGCGTCTGAAAAATCCATTAGCCAGCTTGCTGTTTTTCTGGATTCTCCAAAGATCGACTGCACTGAATTTTTGCTTAGCACTCTGAGGCATGGCGAAATCCCGGGCTACCGTTTCTTTTACTTCGCTGAGCAGGTCTTTAAGTACACCTGCGTCCATCTGTACACGAGATGGCATAACATCACTTGTCATATGATTCCTATTTTAATTTTTCCAAAATTTATTTACTGAGCAATGCAGGAGTTGTACACTAAAGAATCGTTAGAAAGAAGTGTTAGATCAAATCACCCTGTAGTACGTCGTACGTTTTTATTAATTGCTCAAATTGACGCCGCAAATATACGACACATTCGCCGACCATGCAAATGCAAACCATAAGAAAATGTTAAGGGCCTGAATTCTTTGCACTAACTGGCACATATACAGGCAACAGCATCTTGCTACTGGTGAATACCTATTGACAATACCAACTCCATCACTTTGAATCGGAGGTGTATGTTAGATCTGCAATCTTATCGATCAAATGAGCTGAAATAAAAAAGAGCCTCCTTGCGGAGACTCTTTTTTTATTGTGGTGGGACTTCTTCTGTTTATTTCACTTCTTCAAACTGCGCATCTTCCACATTGTCGTTGCTCTTGCTTTCGCCGGCAGTTTCCTGTCCGGGTTGTGCGCCGGCGCCCTGAGAAGCCTTATAAAGTTCTTCACTGGCGGCGGTCCAGGCATTGGTCAGCTCAGCGATGGCTCCATCGATGGCGGCCACGTCCTGGCTCTTGTGTGCCTCTTTCAGTTTATTCAATGCGCTTTCAATATTCGCTTTCTTTTCTGCAGGAATCTTTTCACCATATTCTTTCAGCTGCTTTTCAGTTTGGAAGATCTGGCTGTCGGCCATATTGATCTTGTCCACCTTTTCCCTTGCGGCTTTATCGGTTGATTCGTTGGCGCGTGCTTCCGCTTTCATTCTTTCCACTTCGTCCTTACTCAACCCGCTTCCGGCTTCAATACGGATCTTCTGTTCTTTACCGGTGCCTTTGTCTTTTGCAGTTACATGCAAGATGCCGTTGGCATCGATATCGAATATTACTTCAATTTGCGGCACACCGCGTGGTGCGGGTGGAATTCCATCGAGGTTGAATACCCCGAGGCTCTTATTCTGTGAGGCCATCGGCCGCTCACCCTGCAGTACATGGATCTGTACACCGGGCTGGCTGTCGCTGGCGGTAGAAAATATTTCTGATTTCTTGGTCGGGATGGTAGTGTTGCTGTCGATCAGCCTGGTCATTACCCCTCCCATGGTTTCGATACCGAGAGAAAGCGGAGTTACATCCAGCAGCAGTACATCTTTCACTTCACCGGTAAGTACGGCGCCCTGAATGGCAGCGCCTACGGCTACTACTTCATCGGGGTTAACACCACGGTTTGGCTTCCTGCCAAAGAATTTCTCCACGATCTCCTGTACTTTAGGAATACGGGTACTACCACCCACCAGGATCACTTCGTCGATTTGTGAAGTGCTCATGCCTGCATCTTTCAATGCCTGTTCGCAAGGCTTCAGGCAACGCTCGAAGAGCGAATCGGCAATCTGTTCAAATTTTGCCCTGGTCAATTTTTTCACGAGGTGCTTGGGCACGCCGTCGATGGCGGTGATATAAGGCAGATTGATTTCCGTTTCAGAAGAGGAGCTCAGTTCTATCTTGGCTTTTTCTGAAGCTTCTTTCAAACGCTGCAGTGCCATGGGATCTTTCCGGAGGTCAACATTTTCTTCTTTTTTGAACTCATCGGCCAGCCAGTCCATGATCACTTTATCGAAATCGTCACCACCCAGGTGGGTATCTCCATTTGTACTTTTCACTTCAAATACTCCATCACCCAACTCGAGGATGGAAATATCGAACGTTCCTCCACCGAGGTCAAACACGGCGATCTTCTGATCGTGTTTTCCTTTGTCGAGGCCATAGGCCAGCGCTGCGGCGGTAGGCTCGTTTACGATCCGGCGAACGGTCAGTCCGGCGATCTCCCCAGCTTCTTTGGTTGCCTGGCGCTGTGCGTCGTTAAAATAAGCAGGTACGGTGATAACAGCTTCTGTTACCTCCTGCCCGAGATAATCTTCGGCGGTCTTCTTCATTTTCTGAAGAATCATGGCGCTGATCTCCTGGGGAGTATACAGGCGGCCGTCAATATCTATGCGTACGGTGTTGTTGTCACCTTTTGCTACTTTATAACTCCAATGGCTTATTTCGCCGGTTACCTCGTCAAAATGACGGCCCATGAAGCGTTTTACGCTCATGATCGTATTCTGCGGATTGGTGATGGCCTGCCTTTTGGCAGGATCTCCCACCTTGCGCTCTCCATTTTTCAGAAAAGCAACCACCGATGGGGTGGTACGGCGACCTTCGTCGTTGGCAATCACTACCGGTTCATTACCTTCCATGACTGCCACGCAGCTGTTGGTTGTTCCAAGGTCTATTCCTATTATTTTACCCATGATTATTTGAATTTAATGTTCAATGATGATTATCAATCCCTGTGCCGTGACAGGTATCTGTGCAAAATTGACAGTATGGCGTAACCGGATGCGATATTTTTTCACTTTTTTGCCCTTTTTTGCCGGCCATATCAACCATTTAGACAGTCTGCCCGCTCCCAGGGTCAAAAAGGGAAATCCTGGTCTTTCCTTTCCACTTTGAAGGTGAAATGCTTCTGGGTCAGGTAGCTCACGCAAACGACAATAACGGTAGTGATGATCTGGGCTACGATGGGGTACCAGCGCAGCACTTCCACCAGCAATTTGAGCAGCACATAGTTCAGGAACAGGCAAAAAATGAAGAAGATAAAATACCGGAATAGCTGAATACGTCCTTTGATATTGGATTCATTGAATACGATGTACTTCATCAGGATGAATCCCAGCGGGAAATTGATACTGAAGGAAATGATCAGGGCGGCGATGTGTGATTTAAAAGCATAGAAACCCAGATCGAGGTCCTGCTCTTTCAGCCAGTAGCGGTAAGCGAGGGAATAAATGATCAGCCCCAGCAGGGTATTGCCTCCTCCGCAAGCCGCATATCTAAATGTCTGGAGGGGCATCAGCCGCCGGAACGGCGGATAGAAAAAATCTATTACATTGATCAGTATCCGCTTCATGATAAAAGAGCCGCGAAGATAATCATCGTGGCCGTGACTCTGAAATGAAGCCTACGCCCTCGCTGTAGTCATCTTGCTACAGCAAAGCCCTGGCAATCAGCGAAATGCTTGATTTCGATCAAATAAAGAGTAAGGGTGTTCCCGGGATAAAAAAAATATAGATATTCAAACCCTGTTAATCCCTAAGCCAAACTGTACAAAAAGCTGTTCCTAACAAGAGCAGCTTTTTGATTTAACACCTACGCGCTGAATGTGTTATTTTTGCCCTCCCAAAATCAGGATATGAGTATCATTCAGGCGATCCAACCAACAGTCAGCACGGCACTCCAGGCATTGTACGGCCTTACCTTAAACCCGGCAGATATCCTGGTAAATGAAACCAAACCGGAATTTGAGGGCGACTATACAGTTGTTCTGTTCAGCTTTGTAAAACAGGCTAAAAAATCTCCCGACCAGCTCGGAAAGGAATTGGGTGAGCATCTGCTGGCCGGTCATTCCGGGTTGTTCCGGTCATATAATGTAATCAAAGGCTTTCTGAACCTCGTTATTCAGGACGATTACTGGGCGAGCTTCCTGGAAAAGAACTTTCAGAATAAAGAATTCGGGAAAGCAGCCAGCAATGGCCAAAAGGTAATGGTGGAATATTCATCACCCAACACCAACAAGCCCCTGCACCTCGGCCACCTCCGTAATAATTTTCTCGGATGGAGCATTGCCGAAATTCATACTTACAACGGTTATGAGGTGGTGAAGACCTGTATTGCCAATGATCGCGGCATTCATATTTGTAAAAGTATGATCGCCTGGCAGCTTTTTGCCAACGGCGCCACACCGGAAAGCACCGGTATCAAAGGAGATCACCTGGTGGGCGACTACTATGTCCTGTTTGGAAGTGAACTGAAAAAGCAGGTGGAGGAGTTGGTTGAGCAGGGTATGTCAAAAGAAGAGGCAGAGAAAGAAGCGCCGATCATGAAAGCCGCCCAGCAAATGCTCGTCGATTGGGAAGCAGGCAAACCGGATGTGATCGCTTTATGGAAAAAAATGAACAGTTGGGTGTACAAAGGATTCGAAGAAACTTACCAGCGCATTGGCAGCGACTTTGATAAAACCTACTACGAAAGCGATACCTACCTGCTCGGAAAACAAATGGTGGAGAAAGGGCTGGAGAAAAATGTATTTGAAAAAGAGGCCGATGGAAGTGTATGGATCGATCTGACCAAAGACGGGCTCGACCGGAAGATTGTACAGAGAAAAGACGGGACTGCTGTTTATATGACGCAGGATATCGGGTTAGCAGACCTGAAACAGAAAGAGTTTCATTGTGACCTCAGCATTTATGTGGTAGGTGATGAACAGAACTATCATTTCAAGGTGCTGAAACTGATTTGTCAGAAACTGGGCTTGCCTTCCGCCGATAATATTTATCATCTTAGTTACGGAATGGTTGAATTGCCTACCGGAAGAATGAAGACCAGAGAGGGTACGGTAGTGGATGCCGATGACCTGATCGATGAAATGGAACAAACGGCTGCACGGCATACCGCCGAGTTGGGGAAGGTGGAAGGGTTTACCGCAGAAGAGTTGAAGGAATTGTATCACGTTATCGGATTGGGAGCCCTGAAGTTCTTCCTGTTGAGAGTGGATCCAAAGAAGAGGATGGTATTCAATCCCGAAGAGTCCATAGACATTCACGGATTTACCGGACCATTCATTCAATATACTTACGCGCGCATCAAATCCATACTGAGAAAGGAACAGCCGACAACCGCTTATACATCCTCCCCTCTCCTGTCCATGGAAAAAGACCTGTTGATCCGGTTGGAGCAGTTTCCTCAGGTAATTTCGGAAGCCTGCCGGGAAATGAACCCGGGTGTTATTGCCAATTATGCCTTTCACCTGGCCAAAGCGTATAATTCATTTTATTCTGCCCACAGCATCATCAATGCAGAAACCGCCGAAAAGAAGAACCTGCGTTTACAGACCTGCCAATTGATGGCCACCACCCTGCGGGCGTCCATGCGCCTTTTAGGTATTGCTGTTCCGGAACGAATGTAAGCGGAGGTAGTTCTGACTTAACAATGGTTCAAAGGCCGCCGGGCATTTTTCTTTCCTGTTTCAGGCGGTTGAGAGAAGGATCCATCTGGATGGCTTTATCACAAAGGGCTTTCCCTTTCGCTTCATCGCCTTTTTTCTGGTAAGACAAGCCGATCATATATAAAGCGGAAGCGTTTTGCTTGTCGATGGCCAGGGCTTTGTCCCAATAGTCAATGGCATCGTCATACTTTTTAATGTTGTAGTAAGCCTGTGCGATGCTGTACATGATCTCCTGGTCTTCCGGTTTGTTCTTCAGGATATCCTTCAACAGGTCGATCCCTTTCTGGTGTTGTCCGGCATTGAGAAAGGCGGAAGCAAGATTGCCAAGATAGTCATCAGATTTCTTATACCCTTTCTCTCCTGCCCGCTGGATCCAGTAGAGTGCCTTCTCGTGATTGGGGATGGCATAGTAGATCAGTCCGGCTTCGTACATCCAGGTAGCATTGGCTGAATCAAGTGCCAGTGCCTGTTCGTAACAGCCGGCCGATTTTTTATAGTTGCTCATTTCCATGTAGCAGCGGGCACCGATGTAAGGGATCATCGGATCTTTATCATCTTCTTTATAGGCCAGTTCGCAATATTTCAACGACTCTCCATAGTTGTTCAATTCATAGTAACTTTTTGCGATCAGGAAACTTACATTCTTACCGATTTGCATTTGCTGCATTTTGCGGGCGTAACCGATGGCCTCTTCAAATTTGCGGAGGCTGAAAGAAAGCTCCGCCAATTTTATGATTACCTGAGATTGATCGGGCAGAATGCCATTGGCCAACAGCAGCTTTTCCCTCGCCTCCGCATATCGGTTCTGTTCAAGGAGTGCGTTGGAAAGCTCAACAAGTGTTTGAAAGTCTTTGGGATTAAAACCGTAGGCTTTTACAAAGTTCTTTTCTGCTTCCCGGAAACGGCGGGCCGCCTTTTCTTCCATACCCCGGTTGAAATAAAACTGGGCACTGTCGGAGGGTTGCGCCTGCGTAGCCAATGAGGCGGCGGTAAGCAATATTGGAAGCAAAAGGATCTTCATAGTCAACTTTTTGGGTACGGTATACGGGTATCTATTTAGCGGCAGACTTTATTTCAATATCAATACTCCCAACGGCGGCAAATGAAGATTTATTTCATAGCGGTTTTCCTTTTTATCCACCAGTGTTGTTAATATTTCGGGATTGAATACATCGCCCGTACCCCAGTATTTTTTGGCATCGCTGTTAAAGATTTCCATCCATTGGGATTTACCGTTGGCATACACTTTCCAGTTATGCCGGGCTTCGGGGGTAAGATTGAGTATAATGAGCAAATCGTTCTTTGCCTTCAGCCCTTTGCGACGGTAAACGATTACTGATTCATCGCGGTGATTCAGGTCTATCCATTCAAATCCATGGATGTTAAACTGATTCTCATATAAAGCCGGTTCTTCCTTCAGCAGGGTATTCAAATCCTTTACGCATTCACGCAAACAGCGATGTGGCTCGAACTGCAGGAGTTCCCATTGCAGTTCGCTTTTATAATTCCATTCGCTGGTGGCGCCGAATTCATTGCCCATAAACAGGAGTTTGCCGCCGGGATGAGTGAACATATAGCTATATAGTGAACGAAGGTTGGCGAACTTCTGCCACTCGTCGCCGGGCATCTTGTATATCATGGGGCTCTTGCCGTGTACCACTTCATCATGGCTGAGTGGCAGCATGAAGTTTTCATCGTAATAGTACATCATGCTGAAGGAAAATTTATTCTGATGATGTTTACGGTAAAAGGGATCCATCTTGAAGTAGTCGAGGGTATCGTGCATCCATCCCATCATCCATTTCATTCCAAAACCGAGTCCTCCTTCGAAGGTGGGTTTGGAAACGCCGGGCCAGTCGGTTGCTTCTTCGGCAATGGTTTGAACGTCGGGAAAATCCCTGAAGATGGTTTCGTTGAGATCTTTGATGAAGGCAATGGCTTCCAGGTTGCCGTCGCCCCCGAATTCGTTGGGCTCCCATTGGCCGGTTGTCCTGGAATAGTTCAGTTTCAGCATGGAGCTTACCGCATCTACCCGTATGCCATCGATGTGAAATTTATCCAGCCAGAAACGGGCACTACTGATAAGAAAGGATTTTACCTCGCCCCTCTTATAATTGAAAATATAACTGTTCCAGTCGGGATGGAAACCTTTTCGCATATCCGCATATTCGTAGGTATGGGTGCCATCAAACATGAACAGCCCGTGTGAATCATAAGGAAAGTGGGAAGGCACCCAATCGAGAATGACGCCGATGCCTGCTTCATGAAAGGAGTTGACCATTTCCATGAATTGCTGCGGATCGCCAAAGCGGGAAGTGGGAGCAAAATAGCCGGTTCCCTGGTAGCCCCAGGATCCATCAAAAGGATGTTCCATAACGGGCATGAATTCCACATGCGTAAAATTCATTTCCTGCACGTAAGGAACCAGTCTTTCGCGGATCTGATCATAGGTATTGTAAGCTTCTTCGTTGTTTTTGTCGGGCCTCATCCAGCTGGCGAGGTGAACTTCATACACGCTCCAGGGCGCCTCGAGTGCGTTTTTCTTTTTGCGATGTTTCATCCAGTCCTTATCCCGCCAATGAAAGTCCAGGTCCCAGGTGATGGAAGCGGTGAGTGGACGCAGTTCCCAGAAATTGGCAAACGGGTCGCCCTTGTCCATCTTCCGGCCTTTGAAGCCGTGAATATGATATTTATATACATCGCCCCTGGGTATGCCCGGAATGAACCCTTCCCAAATGCCGGAATTGTCCTGGCGAACGGATAAGGGATGGGCAGTATCGCTCCAGTCGTTGAAATTGCCTTTTACTGAAATGAAAGTGGCATTGGGGGCCCATACTGCGAAATAATAGCCACTCTGACCCAGCACCTCCAGTTGATGCGCTCCAAAAAAATCATAGAGCCGGTAATGCGTGCCTGCCTGAAAATTTCGAATGTCCTCGTCCGTAAACAGGGAATAATCCCACACGGGCCTGGTACTGTCCACAAAATGCACATCCTCATATTTTGAGCTTACCGGGCTGCCCGGTTTACCCTTTGTCACATTTTCACTTTTTGCCTCGGCGGGCTTTTCTTTCTTTGCGGCAGTTTTTTTTATGGATTTTTTATCAGATGGTGTCATACTGGTCGTTTGAAAATGGACGTTGAGTAAGTTAACACTCTTTAACGTAAAATTAAGGGGTTCGATGAATCAGTTTGATCCATTTTAACTGAATTTCAATTCCTGTTGGAAAATCAGGGTTACACTGATTGAGCCTATTCGTTCATGTATTCGCTTATAGCCATGCGTAAACTAACTGTTATTCTCCTGTTCCTGTTTACAGGATTTACCGCCATTTCCCAAAATTCATCCATCCGGGGCAAGGTCACGGATACCGCCGAGAAAAAAAATCTCGCCAATTCTGTCGTCGCGCTGCTCCGAAAATCAGATTCCACTTTTTTGAAGTTTACCCGTTCAGACAAGGAAGGGAATTTTGTGCTGGATAAACTTCCACCCGGAAAGTTCCTTCTATTTGTCACTTACCCCAATTTCGCCGATTATTATTATGACGCGTCGCTGGCCGACAGTTCCCACCTCGATCTGGGTTCGCTTCCGATGATCCTGCGCAGTCAGTTGCTGGAGCAGGTGGTGGTGACGCAGAAACTGGGAGCCATCCGTTTCAAGAAAGACACCACCGAATATATTGCCGACAGTTTTAAAGTAGCTCAGAACGCCAATGTGGAGGAACTGCTGAAGAGGTTGCCCGGCATACAGGTTGATCCCGACGGCAAAATCAAGGCGCAGGGTGAAGAAGTAAAAAAAGTACTCGTAGACGGGGAGGAATTTTTTGGGGACGATCCGACCATGGCTACCCAGAACCTGCGCGCGGACGCCATTGAAAAGGTGCAGGTATTCGATAAAAAAAGTGACCAGGCAGCCTTCACCGGCATCGATGACGGGCAACGAACGAAAACCATCAACCTCAAAATGAAAGAGGACAAGAAGAATGGCTATTTCGGAAAGATAGGGCTTGGCGGAGGGCTATCGGACAAATTCAGCAACCAGGCAATGATCAATGCCTTTAAAGGAAAAAGAAAATTCGCCGCCTATGGCATCATGTCCAATACCGGCAAAACCGGTCTGGGCTGGGCCGACCGGGGCGCCTACGGCGGGGGCGATAATAGTGTTATGGAAATGGAAGAAGGATCCGGCATGTTCATGATCACTTCCAGTGGTGATGATTTTGACGGAGGAGGTGGCTCCTATTATGGTGAGGGCCTGCCCACCAGCTGGAGTGCCGGCGCTACTTTTTCCAACAAATACGATGGCGATCGCCATAAGGTCAATTTCAACTACAAGTTCAATAAACTGAATACCCTCGGAACCGGAGGAACCATTTCTCAATTCAACCTGGGTGTGGACTCTTTCCTGTTGCGAAATGACAGAGGCAGTAATTTCAGCCAGCGCTTCCGTAACTCCATGGGAGGTACCTATGAAGCGCAGCTGGACTCCTCTTCGTCCCTGAAGCTGACCATGAATGGCGGGGCGGGAAGGACCAATAACTCCAATTACTCCTATTCAGAATCGCTGAACGGAAAGAATATTTTCCTCAACAAGAGTTCCCGGCAGACTACCAGTGAAGGAGACAATGAAAATTTCACCAGCAGCCTGATCTGGAGAAAGAAATTCAGGAAATTGGGGAGAACAGTTTCCATCACAGCCAATCAATCTTACCGCTCTTCCGATACCAAAGGGTTTTTAAATTCGCGCAATGAAGTGTTTGGGTCCAACCCTGCGGTAGATACGGTTGATCAGCAAAAAATCAACAATTCACGCCAGACCGGCTACAGCGGAAAAATTTCTTATACGGAACCCCTTACCAAAAAGATCACGCTCGAACTCAATTACAGCCTGGCCGATAACAAAAGCAAATCGGAGCGGTTGAGTTACAATAAAGACAATGGCAAGTATGACGACCTGATCGATTCACTTTCCAATAAATTCGACGTTGACATCCTTACTCATTCCGGAGGAGCCAACCTTCGATTCATGCGCAAGGCTTTCAACTTTTCCTTCGGCGGTAATATTTCCCATGCAGCCTTTAACCAGAAAGACCTGGTGCGCGACACTACCCGTTCCTATGTTTATTTCAATTTCTTCCCCCGCGCCAATTTCAACTGGACCATCAAGCCCCAGACCCGGTTAGGCGTCCGCTATAATGGAAGCACGCGTCAGCCAACTATCGATGAATTGCAGCCTATCCGCGACAATACCGACCTGTACAACCTGCGCATCGGTAACCCCGGATTAAAACAGGAATTCCGGCATAATTTTTCACTGAACTTCAATGATTTCAAGGTGCTCAATAACCGCGGCATCTGGTCATACGCCGATTTCACGACCACTACGGACGCGATCAGCACCAGCGACTATATCGATTCACTGGGTCGCCGGGTGTTTCAACCTATCAACGTAAGCGGGAATTTCAACTATGCCAGCTACCTGTCGTACAGTTTTAAGCTGAAGAAGAGCGATTTCAACCTGGAGTTTAACTACGAGGGTTCGGGAAGCACCAACAACACCATTGTAAACGGTCGTAAAAACAAAACCACCAACTTCCAGTGGGGCCTGGGTGTAGGTACCAATTACAGGAAAGAAAAGAAATTGGAGTTTTACCTGAACGTTCGCCCAACCTACAACACCTCGAAATCATCTCTCAACTCGGCTTTCAACAACAATTACTGGTCTACCAATATCTACGGAAACATCACTGTTTATCTTCCGTGGAAACTGGAAGCAGGATCCAATATCGACATTCAGCTCAGGCAGAAAACGCCCCTGTTCCCCAACAACCGGAACGTGGCTTTGATTCGCGGGAATATCAGCCGCAAACTGTTCAAGGATAACAGCGGCGTCGTGAAGTTTGAAATGAACGACATCCTCAATCAGAACCTGGGCATCAGCCGCGACGTGAACGGCAACTCCATTACCGAAAGAACCTATGAAACGCTGCGTCGTTTCTGGCTGCTCACATTTACCTGGAATTTCTCCAAAAACGGAAAAGCACCTACCAGTCCATTCGATTAATACATCAGCAATGAAAAAACAAATTCTGACCATATTGTGCATAGTACTGCTGGCACCCATGGCGCTGCAGGCACAGCAATTCATTACCAAGGGTAAAATTGAATTCGAAAGAAAAGTCAATGTACACAAGCAACTCGATTCGGAAGGAAATGGCGAGTGGATACAGGAGCTGAAGAAAAGCATTCCGCAATACGACATCACGTATTTTGATTTCTTTTTCGATGGTAACCAGTCTACCTATAAGCCTGGCCGGGAGAATCCCAATCAGCGGCCCAATGGCTGGGGCACCGGGCCGGCTTCAGAGAATATCGTTCACAACGATTACAGCACACAGAGTTTTGTAAGTCAGAAACAGGTTTTTGAAAATACTTACCTGGTTCAGGACACCCTGCGTAAAATAGAATGGAAGCTGACAAATGATACCCGCAAGATCGCCGGTTTCAACTGTCGCAAGGCAACCGGCCTGATGATGGACTCTGTGTTCATTTTCGCATTCTATACGGATGAAATCATGGTTACCGGCGGCCCTGAAGGATTCAATGGCTTACCCGGCATGATCCTTGGCATCGCCATCCCCCGTATCAATACCACCTGGTTTGCCACTAAACTGCAGGTTGTGGAAGTAACCGCCAAAGACCTGGCCGCTCCTACCAAAGGAAAAAAAACCAACTTCACACAATTACAAACATCCCTGCAAAGCAGTCTCAAGGAATGGGGCAAATGGGCTAACCGGAATATTTGGCTGGTGATGTTGTGAGGGGTCGGTTGTTTGAGGTTTGAAGTTTGAGGTTTTCTGTTGAATCATTCGTAATCGTATTTAAATCTGTCTGTTCTTAACGACAGACTATACTTCAGAGGAGTACGCTGACTGCGATCGAACCGTAAACCTCAAACGGTAAACTTCAAACCACCCATAAACTCTCTCTATTTCATCAACTCCAACACCAATCCTTCTTTCGGTTTTATTTGCAGGTTTTCGAGTGGGGTCATTTTACCGGTTTGAATATCGCGGGCTGATTTGAAGGCCGCCGTTCTTTCCTTGAAGATTGTCCAGTCCGGGGTATAGATTTTATCGCCGGTATTGGTAATGACCATGACGGTTTGTTTGTCGTCGTACCTGAAATACGTATACACTCCATCGCGAACGATGAACTGCATGGTTTTACCGGTAGTGAGGGCGGAGGAGCTTTTGCGGAAACGAGCGAGGTTCCGGATATAATTGAAGGCTTCGTTCTCTTTTTCCGTTCTGCCGGCTGCTGTGAACTTGTTGACTGCGTCGCCCGGAAATCCACCGAGGAAATCGAGCCTGACTTCCGCGTCT
Source organism: uncultured Chitinophagaceae bacterium (assembly GCA_964605065.1). Lineage (GTDB taxonomy): Bacteria > Bacteroidota > Bacteroidia > Chitinophagales > Chitinophagaceae > Endoryza. The sequence continues at coordinate 296,263 of CAZSAQ010000003.1, read as the reverse complement.
GTCGGCTGTTTAAAATTCTTCATCAGAATTTCGGTACCATAGTAAAGCTGAGGTATGCCCCGCAAGGTTAGCAACCAGTTCATCCCCCATTTCATTTTGTTCCAGTCCTCCCCGATGACAGAGTATACCCGGTCCAGGTCGTGGTTATCGAGGAAGATGCAATTGGTCAGCGGGTCCTTGTATGCTCGGTCTTGCGCCAGCGTCATGTACAATCGATTAACTCCTTCGGTCCATCCATTGGGCTGGTTCATGGCCGCATGCATCGAGAAGCAAAGTGGAAAATCCAGCGCACCACCTGCGTTGTGTTTAAAAGGAATGTTGAGATTGTTCTGAACGAAGTACGCATTGCCCTGTTCATTGTTGGCCCAGGCTTCTACAAAGGTGGTGATGCCAGGATATTCTTTCACCAGCGCCGCATTTACTTTATTCAGGAAATTCTCGTCGCAATACTTATAGGTATCCACGCGAAACCCATCGAATCCGAATTCTTCCACGCTCCAGATGGCATGCTGAATGAGGTAGTTGGCGAGGGAAGTATTGGCGAGATTGAGATCGGGCAGGTGCCTAACAAACCATCCCTTCACCATATTGGTCTTATCGTAGTCGGAGCCGTATGGATCGAACATGGTTTCAACACGGTGGTTGGGCGGGGTGAATGTGGGCCATTGGTTGATCCAGTCTTTGGAAGGCGGATCGAGATAGATCCAATGTTCCAGTCCGATATGATTGTACACCGCATCCTGGATTACCTTGAGGCCCTTGCGATGGGCGGTGGTGATAAATTCTTTATACGCTTCATTGCCGCCAAAACGCTTATCTACTTTATAGTGGTCCGTAAACCAGTAACCGTGATAGCCCGACATATCCCAGCTTCCCTCGCGCATTTTGGGCATGTCATTTTCGGTAAGCGGCGTTAACCAGATGGTCGTTACGCCAAGGTCCGACAAATAATCCAGGTGATCCTGGGCGCCTTTCAGGTCGCCCCCATGACGGGCATATTTACTGTTGCGGTTCGCTTCTTTGTCTTTGTAACTATCAAACGCGTCGTTGGAGGGATCTCCATTGGCGAAACGGTCGGGCATGATGAGGTAAACCAGATCTTTCGAAGTGACACCCTGCACCCTCGATTTTCCATCTTCCCGGTCTCTCGCCTTCAGCTCATAAGTAAATTGAACCGGCTTGTTGCCCCCTACTATTTTTATAGGAAACGATCCGGGCTTTGCCTGTGCGGAGATATCAAGGTTTACCAGCAGGTAATTCGGGTTCTCCAGTTTCTCTACTCCCAGCACTCTTACGCCCGGGTAACTGACCATGGCAATGCGTCTTTCCGGGCCGCTGATGTTTTCTGATCGGATCAGCAACTGGATCTTTGACATCTTCATGCCGGTCCACCAGTGGGTGGGATACACATCTGTTTGCGCAAAGGAGAAGCTCACGATCAGGAGCCAAAAAAACAGGAAGCCATTCTTTCTCATAAAAAATAAGATTATACAGATCTCTCTTCTGAAATTTCCAATTTGTTGACCATCGTTTCATCCACCGCTTCGTGTTTCTTTTCACGGATGAACAGGAAGCAGACCAGGGCAGCCAGCACCATCAATCCCCCACCGACCTGTACAGCCAGCAGCCTGTCGTTATTGAGTACATTTCGCATGAGCCAGCCAAATCCAAATGAGGCGATTATCTCAGGCAGTACGATAAAGAAATTAAAGATGCCCATATAAATTCCCACTTTGTCTTTCGGCAAAACTCCGCTCAGCATGGCATAGGGCATTGAAAGGATGCTGGCCCATGCTATTCCTACGCCTGTCATACACAAGTACAACATATTTTTATCGTGAATCCAGCGCAGGCTGATCAGGCCGATGGCTCCGCAGAGCAAGCAAAGGGCGTGCGTTGATTTTCGTCCAAGCTTATCCGCGATGAACGGAAGAATCAATGCAAATACAAATGTTACCGCACTGTAGTATCCCAGGGTGAGGGAGGCGAAATCAGCTCCCTGCGCATATACCGGGTCGCTGCTGTCTTTTCCGCCAAAAACATTTACTGCTACGGCCGTTGTATAATAAAACCACATGAGGAACAAACCCGGCCAGGTAAAAAATTGAACGAGCGAAACGATTCGCATCCGCGCGGGCATGTTGGTCAACGCATTGAGTATCTCCGAAACGCCGCCTCCAAATCCTTTGTTCGATTCCTTGACCTTATCTTTAAAACTAAGGTCGGAAGGAGGGTATTCCCGGGTTGTAAAAACGGTATATAGCACCGCAGATAAAAAGAAGAACGAACCGATATAAAATGAATACTGAACATTAGCAGGAATTTCTCCTTTGCTGGCTGTATTCTGAAGATTGAATACATTTTTCATCAGCCAGGGTAACGAAGAAGCGATCCATCCTCCCAGCCCGATCATGAAACTCTGCATTACAAATCCCCTGTTCACCTGCGAATCGGGGAGTTTGTCCGTAACAAATGCCCTGAAGGGCTCCATCGCCACGTTTCCAAAAACATCCAATACCCAGAGCAGTCCCGCGGCCATCCATAAAGCGCTGCTGTGTGGCATAAAGATCAGTGCGATGGAACTTAAAATGGCCCCCAACATAAAATAAGGCCTTCTCCTTCCCCACCTGGGATGCCAGGTGCGATCACTCATATATCCGATGACCGGCTGAACCAGTAAACCCGTTAAGGGAGCCGCCAGGAAGAGTATCGGCACTTCATCCGGGTTGGCACCCAGATTCTCATAGATCCGACCCATATTGGCTCTCTGAAGATCCCATCCGAACTGGATCCCAAAGAAGCCGACACTCATATTGACAATTTCAGATAATCGTAATGCAGGTTTTACCCCGGTGTAGGCGGTAGACATAAGCGATCGTAATGGTTAATGTATCTATGGAAAGATAAGGAGATATTGTGTAATTAGTACACTTTGTAGGGGTTTAGGGTTCCGGACAGTTATTTGAGGTTTGCCGTTTACAGTTTGCTGTTAAGCTCCACCCCCGTCTTTTAAAGAGGAAGTAACAGCTTTTAGACTGGTCTATCCGCAAACGGCAAACAGCAAACTGCAAACCTAACTATATCACAAATCCATTCGGAATAACGGCTCCTTTTTTGACTACAACTATTCCGTCTTTAACGGTATACAGGGAATGGTCGGTATTTTCGAGGTGATGGCCTCCATTGATGCGGACATCGTCGCCGATGCGGCAGTTTTTGTCCAGGATGGCATTGCGGATATAGCAGCGATCACCAATACCTAATTTAGGGACGCCTCTCTCCGCATTGTGTTTCATTTCTTCGAGAGTTTCGAAATAATCGCTACCCATTACATAGCTGCTGACGATGGTGGTTCCCGATCCGACGCGGGTCCTGATTCCGATCACGCTGTTCTCTACCCTGGAGGCATTGATGATACAGCCTTCGGCGATGATGGTCTTTTCGAGAGTGGTACCGCTGATCTTGGCGGGCGGCAGCATGCGCGCGCGCGTATAGATGGCCTTGTTGTTGTCGAAGAGGTTGAAATCGGGAATTTCCTGGGTAAGACCGAGGTTGGCTTCGAAAAAGGAATAGATGTTCCCGATATCGGTCCAGTATCCTTCGTACTGGTAGCTGGCCACTTTGTATTTGGAGATCGACTGCGGGATGATCTCTTTTCCGAAATCGGTAGCTTCCTTGCATTCATCCAGCAGCAGATCAGTGAGCAACTGGCGATTGAAGATATAAATACCCATGGAGGCGAGGTAATTTCTTCCCTGGCGCTGCATTTCCGGGCCGGTATCGCTGACCCACTGCGACAATACTTCTTTCTTGGGTTTTTCCACGAAAGAGCTGATCAGTCCGTCGTCTGTTTTTTTGAGGATTCCGAACTCGGGTGCTTCCCGATCGCCCACTGGTATGGTAGCGATGGAGATATCGGCTTTTTTATCGATATGGTTATTGATCATTTCGCGGAAATCCATCTGATACAGCTGGTCGCCGGATAAGATCAGCACATAATCGCTCGAAAAAGGTTCGATGTGACGAAGACTCTGTCTCACGGCGTCGGCAGTACCCTGGAACCAGGTAGGGTTGTCGGGAGTTTGTTCCGCTGCGAGGATGTCTACAAACGCTGAACTGAATGCGCTGAAGTGGTAAGTATTTTTGATATGGCGGTTAAGGGAGGCCGAGTTAAACTGGGTTAGCACGAACATCCGGGCGATATTCGAGTTGAGACAGTTGGAGATGGGAATATCTACCAGGCGGTATTTACCGGCGATGGGTACTGCGGGTTTCGAGCGGCTGGCTGTTAAGGGATATAACCTGGTTCCTGCTCCTCCGCCGAGTATCACGGCTAATATTTCTTTTGACATATCAGTTTTTTTTGAATTCAATATGGTTTTACAAGCAATGTCTGACTGGTGATCTTAAGTTACTTCAGGCTTCGGTATACATCCAGGTATTTATCCACGCTGCTTTCCCAGCTGAAGTCAAGGGCCATCATTTTCTGGCGGATCTGTTTCATTCTTGCCTTGTCGTGGTAAAGTTCTACTGCTCTCCACACAGCATGAGTAATATCGCCGACAGCTGTCTGATCATAACAAATGCCATAGCCTCCCGGTTCGCCATAATCTTTAACGGTGTCTTTTAACCCGCCTATGCGCCTTACCATGGGAACGGTGCCGTAGCGCATGGAATACATCTGGTTCAGTCCGCAGGGTTCGACTCTTGAAGGCATCAGGAGGAAATCGGCTCCTGCGTACATCAGGTGGCTCAATTTCTCATTATACCCGATAAATACATTGTAATCGTATTGCGATAAAGGCTTCAGTGCGGTCAGCCCGGCTTCCACTTCAGGAAATCCGCTGCCCAGTATCAGGAAGTTCATCCTGCGCCCCACATAATAAAAAGAGTCGCCGACGACCTGGGGAAGCAGCTCCGCTCCTTTTTCACCCACCAGGCGGCCAATGAATACAATCAGGGGTTTTTCAAAGTCAAGGCCGAAACGCTCACAGAGTTCCATTTTGTTTTTGGCCTTGCCCGCTTCTTCGTCTTTGATCGAATAATGATGATCGAGATAACTATCCAGGGAGGGGTCCCAGACATCTACGTCGATACCATTGAGGATGCCGACGCATTTTCCTTTTTCATATTCAAATAAAGCCTCCAGTCCGTTACTCATGTATTTGAGTTCATCGAGATAGCTGGGGCTAACGGTAGTTACCTTGTCGGCGCATTTGATGGCTGATGCCAGGGGATTGATCGTGTTGTTCCAGTCGAGCATGCCCCACTGCCAGGTGTCCCAGGTGGGAATAAACCGGCTGTTTTCCCAACCCAGCCAGCCCTGGTACTGCGCATTGTGGATGGTGAGTACTGTTGGAATATTCCGGATTGCCGCGTATTTGTAACAATACTTGATCATGAAGGGAATCAGTGCCGCATGGTGATCGTGCACATGGATCACGTCGGGCTGATGTTGCCATTGACTGACCCAGTCGAGTACACAAATCTGGAAGGCGGTAAATCTTTCGGCGTCGTCCTCGTATCCGTATACTTTTTCGCGGTCGAGAAGTCCGTTGATATCGACCAGGTACAGATCGAAGCCCAGAACGTTTTCTGTTTCCTTGATAACGGTGAACTCGAACCACCAGTTGCCGAGATTGGTAAAGCCTTTATGCACTACTTCCCATTTATTGGCATAAAGGAATTTGGTACGGTACATCGGCATCACCACTTTGGCGATATGGCCCTGGTTATTCAGGTATTTAGGCAAGGCGCCTACCACATCTCCCAAACCACCTGCTTTTGCGACGGGGTAACATTCTGCGCTGACGTGAAGTATTTCCATTCTGTGTGAAATGTGCATCAATTTAACGAGTTAAACCTAACCAAGTATCAGGGTTTGAAAAAATTTTATTACTGCTAAAATCTTACTACTTTCAGCAATCATTTTAAAACAACCCGATTGCTTATGAATCAGCAAACAAAGTGGTCGCAATTTGGCGTATTGATCACTGTATTTTTCTTCTGGGGCTTTGTGGCAGCATCCAACAGTATTTTCATCCCGTTTTGTAAAAAGTTTTTCAACCTGGACCAGATCCAGTCGCAACTGGTGGGGTCGGCATTTTATGGCGCCTATTTTTACGGGTCGCTTATTCTCTACCTGGCCTCCACTTTGAGCGGAACCGATATTCTCAACAAGATCGGATACAAGAAGGGGATCATTTATGGTTTGCTGATCTCTGTGGTAGGAGCGATTGCACTGGCGTTTATCAGCGGATCCGGAAAGGCCACTTTCCCGATGGTACTGATCTCCTTTTTCATTATAGCGCTCGGCTTCTCGCTGCAGCAAACTTCCGCACAGCCATTTGCTGTTGCCCTGGGCAGCCCCGAAACAGGCGCTCACCGGTTGAATATGGGTGGAAGTGTCAACTCTTTTGGTACTTTACTGGGCCCGCTGGTGGTAAGTTTTCTTCTCTTTGGTACCGTTACCGAGGCCAAGGAAGCTTCCATTGAAAACATACAAACTCTTTACTTCTTTCTTTCAGGTTTATTTATAGTAGCAGCCCTGATATTCACTTTTTCAAAGCTTCCGAAGACTACTTCCAATGAAAAGCTGGAGAACAGTCCCAAAGCGCTGTACGTGCTATTATTGATCGGCCTGGTGTTTCTGCCGGTGTTGTTTGCCGACTCGGTAAAAGCGGCAACAGGGCTGTCCAAAGGCGTTATCATCGCTGTATGCCTGGCCATTATTTTGCTGGCCCTGTTCGTGTCGATGGCCGCTGCTTCGAAAAAACCGCAGGGATGGGGGGCGATGGCTTATCCTCAGCTCGTGCTGGGCATGATTGCGATCTTCGTGTACGTGGGTGTGGAAGTTACGATCGACAATAATTTCGGCGCCCTGCTGAAAAAAGATAAATTCGGCGGATACGACGAGGCCCACATTTCGCACCTGGTATCGCTTTACTGGGGTAGCCTGATGATCGGTCGCTGGACCGGTGCGGTGAGCGTTTTCAACCTGTCAAAAATAACCAAACGGGTCATGGTGATCGTGGTTCCGTTTGTGGCATTCGGTATCATCCTGCTGGTAAACTATATCAAGGGCAATGATGTGAGTGATTTCTTTTATTACCCGATCTGCATCGTGATCGCCATTGCGGCGTTCCTGTATGCTGAGGAGAAACCGGTAAAACTCTTGTTAACGGTTTCCGTACTGGCCGCAGTAGCGATGGTGATTGCCATTACCAGCTCGGGAATGGTTGCCAATTTCGCAATTGTCAGCACCGGCCTCTGCTGCTCTGTTATGTGGCCCTGTATTTTCGCGCTGGCAGTAAACGGTCTTGGCAAATATACCAGCCAGGGTTCTGCCTTCCTGATCATGATGATCCTGGGGGGCGCGATCATCCCTCCCACCCAGGGCGCAGTGATTGATTTTGACCCTTCCGGCGACAAAACGATCTCAACTTATACCCAGCTGTCTTATATCGTTCCCATGATCTGCTTTGCTTACCTTGCCTGGCACGCTTTGAAAACAAAGAGTGTGTTGAAAAAGCAAGGCCTGGATGTGGACGAGCAGGTTGCCGCCTCTCACTAGGAAAGTTTTTCAGATTTACTTTCAATGATATTTATTGTTAACTTACGGCCCCGGTAAAAAACCGGGGCTTTCTTTTAAAACGATAGTTATGGCAAATGCTTCTCCAGCGCTGGATCCCCTGGCCATTGGAATAGACATCGGTGGTACAGGAACCAAGTTTGGCATCGTCGACCGGAATGGCAACGTACTCTTCTCCAGCGAGATCTCGACGAAGAAACACAAGGTGGTAGAATCGTTTATTGATGAACTATATGAAAGCCTATCCCCCCTTATCAAAAAGGCCGGAGGCATTGGAAGAATGAAAGCCATCGGGGTGGGTGCGCCGAACGGCAACTTCTACACAGGCACTATCGAATACGCCCCCAATCTTCCCTGGAAAGGAATCATACCCCTGGCCAAAATGATCCAGGATAAATTCAAGCTTCCCGTAACCCTTACCAATGATGCCAATGCCGCCGCTATCGGAGAAATGATGTATGGCGCTGCCCAGGGCATGAAAGACTTTATCATGATCACCCTCGGTACGGGAGTAGGAAGCGGAATTGTAGCCAACGGACAGCTGATCTACGGGCATGACGGGTTTGCCGGTGAATTGGGGCATACCATCGTGATCCCCGACGGCCGCCTGCATGAAGGAACGGGCAAGCACGGCTCCCTCGAAAGCTACGCCTCCGCCACCGGCGTGAAACTCACGGCTCTCGAATTACTGGAAAACAGCAAAGAGCCGAGCCTGCTGAGAACTGTTCCCAAAGAAGAAATGGATTCCAAAGCTGTTTTTGATGCGGCCATCAAAGGCGATAAACTGGCCCTCGAAATTTTCGAATATACCGGGAAGATCCTGGGACTGGCACTGGCCAATGCGGTTATGTTCAGCAGCCCGGAGGCTATTGTTCTCTTCGGCGGACTGACAAAGGCAGGAGACCTGATCCTGAAACCCACCCGCCAGCACATGGAAGACAACCTGATCCAGGTTTTCCAGAACAAAGTGAAAATACTGGTCAGCCACCTGAAAGAATCGGATGCCGCCATCCTCGGGGCCTCTGCCCTGGTGTGGGACAAATAATAAATTCGCCTGATTAAATTTTGAAACCCTCCCAACCCGGAGGGTTTGCTTTTTTGATCTTTGCCATGGCCTAATAGATATTCACCGTTTTTTTATCCCGGATAATGAACACACCCGGTACCGCGCGTTGACCTTCTTTATCGGATGGCTTGATCGTTTCTTTTCCGTTGAGGAGCATGCAGCTGCTTCCGCCTCCGTCGAGATTAAGGGCTTCCCAGCATTTCAGGTTCTTCAAAATCTGCGCTTCTTCCTGCAGGGTGGCGCCTTCTGCTATCCCCGGAAATCTACCCTGTATCACCAGCAGGATCAGTTTCCCGTTTCTGGTGTACCCCATCGCGGTTCGCGGATGACGGTCCTGCTCGCCATTAACAAACATCTGCTCCTCTTTATTGGTGATGTTTATTTTACCTTTTTGCAGCAGCACGGGTCCACCCCCGATGGCCGTATACATTTTCCACCATTTCCAGTAGTCGAGTGTATTGAGGTCTTCAAAGGAAGGATCCGAGGTAGCGCCTTTCGCCACAACCGGTTTCAATTGAAACGCATAGGGCCAGCGGTTGGCCGTATCCGTGAATACCCAGGCAACATCTGCTTTTCTTTTCCGTGAAATACCGATGGCTCCGCGGGTCGGATAGTAAAACGAATCACTGTTCTTGCTCTTCAGGGCCGGTACATTGTAAGCCACCATCTTTCCGTTTTTCATCACCAGGTTCAGGTTTTGATTGGTCTGGAAAGAGAAGAAAGTGCCATTGATGACGAGGTATGGTGTTTCGTCGTTTGCAAAATACTGGGAAGGAGTGTATCGTTTGCCTTTTCCGGTTTCTGTGGTGAATTCAAGGTTTCTGTCTTTCAGCCGGGCTTCCACATAGTAAGCAATGAACGGCCGGCCATTGAGCGAGTCGGAAGTCTTGTATACTTTGATCGACTTTGGCAGATAGCCGAATTCGGTAGTGCGGGTCCATTTAACCTGTGCCGTAGCAAGGTAACCCGCGAGCAGGCAAAGTGTCAAAAAACAGGTATTAAGCCGCATGAACCGAAGGTAACATGACAGGCGCTGAATGCAAAATCCGTGTCATATCATTCAGCAACCTATTATTGCGAATGAGATTATTGACTGGATTGTTCTTCCAGCCATTTTGCTCTGCCGTAACCGGGAATAACGTGCTTTTCGCTATGATAGGAAGAGCGTACCAGCGGACCGCTTTCCACGTAATCAAATCCCAGTTCATATCCGATTTTCCTGTACTCGGCAAATTCGTCGGGATGAACGAAACGATGAACACGCAGGTGTTTTTTTGTAGGCTGAAGATATTGACCGATCGTAACAACATCCACTTCGCTGTTTCTTAAATCTTCCAGTGTCTGGATCACTTCCTCCCGGGCTTCGCCCAGGCCGAGCATGATCCCGCTCTTGGTTCTCATGCCACCCTGCTTCAGTGTTTTGAGTGTTTCCATGCTTCTCCAATACTTGGCCTGGATGCGCACCTGGCGGGTCAGTCGCTCTACGGTTTCAATATTATGAGACACTACCTCAGGGGCAGCCTCGATGATTCTTTGAATGTTTTCCGATTCGCCTTTGAAATCAGGGATCAGGGTTTCGAGAGTTGTTTCGGGATTGAGGGCTTTAACGGCTTTGATGGTATTGAACCAGATGATGCTTCCTCCGTCTTTCAGTTCATCGCGATCTACCGAAGTTATGACCGCATGTTTCACTTTCATGAGGTGAATGGCTTCTGCCACCCTTTGCGGCTCGTCCCAATCCACCGGATCGGGGCGGCCGGTTGCTACCGCACAAAATCCGCAGCTGCGGGTACATACGTTTCCCAGGATCATGAAGGTGGCTGTTCCTTCGCCCCAGCATTCACCCATGTTGGGGCAATTGCCACTTTCACAAATGGTATGGAGCTTATGGGTATCTACGAGACCTCTTACATGCTTATAGCTTTCCCCTATCGGAAGCTTCACCCTGAGCCAGTCGGGTTTCTTTACCCTTAAAGCCTGCTCATCACTGCCTGAAACTACTGGTAATTCTGTCATTATAGTGGTATTCAATCCGCAAATCGCATCGATATCGGTTCCGGGGTTTTACCTTCAGAACCAGCGGAGGCAAAAATACGCATTACTTTCGTCTTCCTAAAAGGATGGAAATATAGCCGGTGAGGAAGAACTGTTTTTCCTTGACATAGGCCAGCTGGGATACTTTCTTGCTGTAGAATTCGCCCATAACCCCTGCCTCTATTGCGGTTACCGTTTCATTGAACCGGCCGTAATCGAACCGCATGGCGATCTTGGCATGAGCGCCCGGATTGAATTTCACGGAGCTCCAGCCCTTGAATACGCCTGCAGAACCATTGATCTTATCGGTATATCCACTGTCGATGATGGTGGGGAACGTGGTCCTGAACTCCTGGCCGTTGACGGTAACATTAACCAGGTAAGGCTTTTCCAGCCCGGCCGAAAAACCACCGCCTACGATACCGGAAACAGCTACCCCGTTTTTGTTTCCTTTGCCCCCGATGCGCAACTGCTGCGCTACTCCCAGTTTAACCTGGTAGAAATTGTTGGTTTTTCCGAATATCACATTGCTGAAGCCGATCCCGTCAAAAAGCGAAAGCTTCTTTTCTTTGGGGTGCCTTTTTTCATTGAATTCAAACTGGAAAAGAAGTGTTCTTTTATTGGTCTGGTACTTCCCGAATTCATAGGAGAGACCATAACCGTCTGTAACCAGCTTGATACCAAATATGCTTTGTTTGTTGAATACCAGTTCACCCTCTTCTTCCTGTTTGGACAGTTTGTTCAGCCTATCTCTTCTTTCTTCCTTTCGTTGCTGTTTGGCCGAAGGGGTTTCTTTTTTGTACTGGGCATACGAAACGGAGAGGCACAACAACAGGAACGAGCTTAATAGGATCTTCTTCACCAGAATTGATTTAGTTATTCAACGTAAATTTAGGGCAAAATAACACATTATGACATCCTCGGTAGTATACGAAGGAAACCTCCGTACAGTTTGTACCCACCTGAAAAGCGGTAGTCAGTTCGAAACCGATGCCCCTCCCGATAACCAGGGCCGGGGAGAACGCTTCTCCCCCACCGATCTGATGGCAACTTCCCTGGGAGCCTGCGCCATGACCATCATGGGCATCAAAGCCCGGGACATGAATGTAGACCTGAAGGGAACGACCGTTGATGTTGAAAAAATAATGAAGGCGGATCCCAGACGGGTGGGCGGCATAAATTTAACGTTTCATTTCCCCGAATCGGTGAATGCCGATGAAAAGCAGCGGGTGATTATCGAGCGCTGCGCACATACCTGTCCCGTATTTTACAGTATTCATCCAGATATTGAACTCAACATCCGGTTCGAGTGGGCAAAAGCCGGAGCATCCATTCACCCCTAAACCAAGCTTTGTCATGTCTATCCGCTTTTTTGTAACCGGCGGCACATTCGATAAGGAATACAACGAATTGACCGGCGAACTTTTTTTTAAGGAAACCCATCTCCCCGAAATGCTGGCTCGCAGCAGAAGCAGCCTCGACATCACGGTAAGAACACTGATGATGATCGACAGCCTGCTGATGACAGATGAAGACCGCGAACTGATCGCGCATCAATGCCGAAACGCGACGGAAGACAAGATCGTGATCACGCATGGCACCGATACGATGTCTGTTACCGCCAAAGTACTTGCCGAAAAAGTAAAGGGCAAGACCATCGTTCTGACAGGGGCGATGATTCCCTACAAATTCGGCAGCTCCGACGGGTTCTTCAATCTCGGCAATGCCCTGGCCTTTGTTCAGACACTACCTCCGGGAGTATACATTGCCATGAACGGAAGAGCCTTCGACTGGGATAATGTCAGAAAAAACAAGCAGACCGGGGTGTTTGAAGAAACGAAGTGACCGATTGGCGTTTATCGTTTCACGTTTTTCGTTTATGCGCATGAACTCTGAATGGCTAAACAACGTGAAACCAGAAACGTGAAACGATAAACCCCAATCGCTTACTGCTTCACATTCACCGTAACAGTCGAAGTGAGGCGGCTTCCATATGATCTGTGAAGCGCATCGGCATATTGCAGGGTGAGTTTGTGTTTACCCGGCGACAGCTTCACTTCGGCAGAAGACTGTGCATTTCCGAAATGCAGATGGATTGAATCTTTCGGCACTACAGACTCTGCAGCCACCGAATCAAGATCAATCAGGATATGATGGTGTCCCGAAGCGGCTTTCACTATTCCATTGGCTGTATCCAGCGCCATACCTTCTACGCCCATTTCAACTTTCAGCGGAGATTTGACGGTTTGTCCGTTCTTCAGGTTTTTAAAAAATACTTTGGCCCCGGTTGGAATTTCCGGCATGGGAGGAACTTCCTTGGTTGTGGTGGCCATATGACCTTCGTGACCGGAAGTATCGTGTTTGGCAGCGGCGGTGTCTTTGGGAGTAGCTCCCGCTTCGCTTGTACTATTATTGCAGGCACCCGCCATCAATATAACGGCGGCCAGGGGAATAAATTTATTACGCATACTAAGTTGGTTTTGCATAAAGGTAGAACAATCATCAGGAATTCGTTTCAGCACACCGGTCGTTAACATACTAATTTCATCTTCCTTAATTTTGCCCTTCAATTTATAAGGTATGGCAGAAGATCTGCGGATTGCAACGGGCACAAAACAGGAACAATATGAATCACTGATCCCTCAAATAAAGGGATTGCTGGAAGGGGAACCCGACCTGGTTGCCAACCTGGGCAATGTGGCCGCTTCTCTGAAAGAACAATTTGGATGGCTGTGGGTAGGTTTCTACCTCGTAAAAAATAATGAACTTGTTTTGGGTCCTTTCCAGGGGCCTGTTGCCTGTACGCGCATCAGGAAAGGCAGGGGTGTGTGCGGCTCGAGCTGGGAGCAGGCACGAACGCTGATCGTGGAAGACGTTGAAAAATTTCCAGGGCATATCGCCTGTAGCAGCCTGTCAAAATCAGAGATAGTAGTCCCCCTCATTCGGGGAGGTGAGGTTGTAGCAGTTCTGGATGTCGACAGCGAATCACTCGCGCACTATGATGAAACCGATCAATACTATCTTGAAAAAATTACTGATCTCATACAATTCTGATCTTTTCTGTACCTTTTCTTTTCTTAAGGGCCCCTGTAAACCGGAATGGAGTAATGCCGGGCCATGATGAAGTAGCCTGATCACCCAGCCTAAAAACCCAACCAATATGCATGCTCATTCCTACAAGAAGCTGCTGGCGACAGTTGTCGTGGCAGCAGTTGTTATCCCTGCTCAGTTTTATTGTTCTCAACCCGCAGAAGCTCCCCGATCAGACGAAGCGGCCGGCAAAACTTCGGTACCGGTTGTGAAAGAAGACCGCATCGAGAAAGGAAAATATCTCGTCAATTCCGGAGGTTGCAACGATTGCCATACACCTAAAAACATGAGTCCAGAGGGACCGGTTCCCGATGAAACCAAATTATTGTCCGGGCATCCTGCCGACAGCAAACTGCCACCGGTTACTTACGATGCCACCAAGCCTGGCAACTGGCTCCTGTTTTCGGCAGACTTAACAGCCGCGGTTGGCCCCTGGGGAATGAGCTTCGCTGCCAATCTCACCCCCGATTCCACCACAGGAATTGGTGCATGGACAGCAGATAATTTCAAAAATACGATGCGGACCGGCAAGCACCTCGGACAGGCCGGAGGCCGACCTGTACTTCCTCCTATGCCCTGGCAGAAAGTGGGTAAAATGACGGATGAAGACCTGGAGGCCATGTTTGCCTATTTAAGAACCATCCCTGCCATCAAAAACCAGGTGCCCGCACCCCTGCCACCCAACCAGGTGATGAAAAAATAAACGAACCAGGAATAAGGCCGGGGAAAATTGTCTTCGGCCTTATCATTATCTTTAAAAGAAAAATGCGCATAGCCCTCCTTTTCGCGTTTGTTTTCCTTTCCTTCCTTTCTTTTTCGCAAACCAATTCGCCAACCGCCTTCATTCACGTAACGATTGTTAACGTCAATACCGGCAAACTGGATGCCGATCAGACGATCGTAATTGACAGCAATCGCATCAGCCTGGTCGGTCCGTTCAAGAAAATAAAGATCCCCGAAAATGCAAAGCAGGTAGATGCTACCGGCAAATACGCCATCCCGGGACTGATCGATGCCCATATCCATTTCTTTCAAAGCGGCGGATTATACACCCGCCCCGACGGATTTAACCTCATGCCGATTTATCCCTACGAAAAAGACCAGCAATGGATTAAAGACAATCTGTCGCCTCTCATGAACAGATACCTGGCTGCCGGTATCACCACAGTAGTTGATGTAGGCGGCCCCTTTTCGAACTATGATATCAGAAAAAAAGTAAATGCCGATAAACTCTCCCCTAATGCCTGGGTAACCGGCCCGCTGATCTCCACCTATCAGCCACCCCATCTCGATAAAAAAGATCCGCCGATTGTCAAAGTAAATACCCCGGAGGAGGCCCGTGAACTGGTCAGGAAACAGATTCCCTATCACCCCGACTTTATCAAGATCTGGTATATCGTTTTGGATGGACAAAAAGCAGAAAGCAATCTGCCAATTGTTAAGGCTGCCATTGACGAGAGCCATGCCAACGGCTTAAAAGTGGCCGTACACGCCACCGAATTTGAAACGGCAAAACTGGCGGTAGAAAACGGCGCGGATATCCTTGTTCACAGTGTAGACAACAAACTCATTGACGAATCATTTATCCAGTTATTAAAATCGAAGAATGTAGTTTATATCCCAACCCTCATCGTGGCGCAGAACTATAACCGGGTTTTTACGCAGCAATTCAATTTCACCAGCTACGATTTAAAGATCGGCGACCCGGTACAAATCGGGAGCCTCATGGATCTGCAGCATATAGATAAAGCCAAGTCGCAACTCGACTATAAAAAACTAAGGAGCCGTCTTCCCATACCAGGCAAGGAAGACACAGTAATGGCTTCCAATCTCCTGCTGCTGCAACAGAAAGGAGGACTGATTTCTGCTGGTACAGATGCCGGAAACATCGGCACGCAACATGCCAGTTCTTTTTTTGATGAACTGCTGGCCATGAAAAATGCAGGGCTCAGTAATTGGGAAATCATTCGCTCAGCCACCATCAATACCGCCAAAGGGTTTGGCAAGGAGAAGGACTTCGGAAGCATTGAAAAAGGCAAAGTGGCTGATATCGTATTGCTGGAAAAAGATCCGACTTCGGATCTGAACAGTCTTATGACCCCCTCCACGGTGGTTCATCGCGGCATTTCATTGGATCCGAAACAACTGCTTCCCAACACGCCCGCCATACTGGCGCAACAACAGTTGAATGCGTACAACCTTCGCAACCTCGAAGCCTTCCTGGAACCCTATTCGGATAGTGTGGAGATCTATGAATTTCCTGCCAAACTTATTACAAAAGGAAAGGCAGCTATGCGAAAAGAATACGAAGGAATGTTCAAAACTGTAGTCGATCTTCATTGCGAGGTTACGGAAAGGATTGTTGAAGGCAATACGGTCATCGATCATGAAAAGGTTACGGGTTTTGGTCCCCAACCGGTAAAGGCCATCGCTATCTACCATATCGAAAACGGCAAGATTGCCAAAGTATATTTCATTCAATAAACATGGCCAGAACACCCTCCAACATGATCCCGCTGCAAACAATGGCACCTGCATTTCAACTGCCGGATGTGATTAGTGGCGATCAGAAATCACTATCAGACCTGAAGGGCAGTAGTGCCACTGTCATTGCATTCATCTGCAATCATTGTCCGTTTGTCAAGCACGTCAACCCGGCGCTTCTGCAGTTGGCAAAGGACTACCAGGATCGGGGAGTCGGATTTATCGCCATCAGCTCCAACGATGCGGTTCAGTATCCCGACGATGGTCCTGAGGCCATGAAAACTACCGCACTAAAACTGGAATATCCGTTTCCGTATTTGTACGATGAAACGCAGGAAACGGCCAGGGCTTACCAGGCTGCCTGCACGCCTGATTTTTTCGTATTCGACAAGAACCTGAAACTGGCCTATCGGGGTCAGCTCGATGATTCCCGGCCGGGAAATGACATCCCTGTAACTGGCATGGACATACGAGAAGCACTGGAAAGCATCCTTGCCGGCCGGCCGGTTACCGGATTGCAGAAACCCAGCATCGGTTGCAATATCAAGTGGAAGAATTAATGGATCAGGACCAGGTCCAGCCTTCCGATTTCAGGGGAAGTTTTCTGACACGGTGACCCGCCGCAGCCAACGCATTGCACAAGGCAGGCGCCACGGTAGGCAAGCCCACCTCTCCCACTCCACCTGGATCTTCTTCGCTGGGCACCATATGTATTTCAACTGGCGGCATTTCGGCGAAACGCAGCAACTCATACGTACGAAATCCGTCTTGTACCACCCGGCTGTTCTGAACGGTGATCTCTCCCTTGAGCGCCTGCTGAAGGGCAAAAGCAATGCCTCCCTCCATCTGGTTTTTCAATCCGTCCGGATTAATCACGATGCCGCAGTCGATAGCCGCAACGATTCTTTTGATCTTAAAACTTTTCGGGCCTGTCAGCTCAATCTCTATGGCATGTGCCGCATAAGATTTTGCGAAAATAAAAGAATGGGTAGCTACTCCTATGTAATGATTTTTCTTCCTGGGCTGATCGTAGCCGATTTTTTCCGCTGCCAGCTTCAGTACATTGGCAATCCTTTGCGGATACTGTTTCATCGCTCCCGGGCCATCGCCGGTAGTAAACACCGGGCGATTTTCCAGTAGTGCCAACCGGTATTGAAGCGGGTCTTTCTTTTGTTTCCTGGCAACTTCATCGATAAAAGATTCGATGGGAAAGCAGTTCATGCAAATTTCCACTGAACGCAGCCACCCACGATTCAGGTTAAAATCAACATGTGTAAACCCGGTGGTCACATTGGGCACATCATAATAAAAATCGTTGGTGGCCCCGCCGAGATTCTCGGAAGGGTCTTTGGTTTCGGGACCATCGATGGTAACTGCAATGGACGTCGACAAAACATGATGGTACCAGTCATTTAATTTTCCCTTTGCATCCCAGGCAGCCTGCAGCCGGTGGTAGTTGGCCGGCCGGTAGTTTTCAAACCGGATATCATCGGTTCTGTCCCAGACGACTTTCACCGGTTTGCCCAGCTGCTGCGATATTTTTACCGCTTCTATCGCGAATTCGAAATGCAGCCTTCTTCCGAACCCTCCGCCGATCAGTGACAGGTTTACTTTGATATTTTCCTTTTTCAGCCCGCAGTCTGCCGCTACCTGGTTCACCGCCCAGTCGGGAAGTTGCAGCCCTCCCCACATTTCACACTTGTCTCCCTCTACGGAGGCGATGAAATTGATGGGTTCCATGGTTGCATGCGCCAGGAAGGGCTGGGCATATTCGGCCGTATGCGACGTAGCCGGCTGCAACACCGAGGGTATTTTGTTTCCCTTCTTGTATTTTTCTATCGCAGGTTTCTGTTTTGACCTGGCCGCCATTTGCTGGAACAAGGCAGTGGTGTTCTGTTTGTTTTCTGCGCCTTCCTCCCACTTGATGACAAGAAGCTTTCTTGCCTTCATGGCTGACCAGATATTGCTGGCAATAACGGCTACTCCGTCTCGGACATGCATCGGCTTTCCCGTTCCCGTATAGGTAACAAAACGGATATAACCGGGAACGGTTTTGGCAGCGCTGTCATCCACGCTGACCAGTTTGCCATTCATTACCGGGCATCTTTCAACAGAGGCATACAGCATTCCGGGCACCTTCAGGTCCATGCCGTATTTGGCCTTGCCCATCAGGATATCTTTCAGGTTTGATTTTTTCTGTTCTTTACCGATCAGTTTAAAATCTTTCGGGCTTTTCAGGGTTACTTCTTTGGGAACCGGCAGGGCCGCCGCTTCGCACACCAGTTCTCCGAATCCAATGGTGCGCATATTAACTGTGTTGACCACCGTTCCATTGTCCGCAGCACATTTATCAGGACTCACATTCCATTGTTTGGCAGCGGCAGCGATCAGCATGGCTTTCGCTACGGCTCCCGCTTTTCTCAACTCGTTGAAGTCTGTCAATACGCTTTGACTGCCCCCGGTATCATGCGCACCATTCGGTAAAGAACCGAAGGGAGCGATCGCGGCTTTCACTTTTTTCCAATCAGCATCCATCTCATCGGCCACGATCATCGGTAATGAAGTGTTGACGCCCTGTCCCATTTCCTGCCGACCCACGTAAATGGTGATGTTACCGGCTTTGTCGATACGCAAGATGGCATTGGGTTGAAAATATTCACAATCCGCACCTGGCGATGCCATTGCTTTGCTTCCCGGCAACACAAATCCCAGCACCAGGCTGCCACCTGCCAGTGTACCCATTTTCAGGAATCGTCTGCGATCGATCGAGATTTTTTTCATGACAGTTGATTTATCAGGATTGTTGATGGTATGTGGCAATGGCTTCGCCAATGGCCTTTTCTATTCGGTGATAGGTGCCGCAACGGCAAAGATTCTGGCTCATCACTGCACTGACCTGTTCGGGAGTTGGCTTCTGGTTTTGATTCAGTAAACCCGCCAGCGTCATCATTTGCCCGGGCTGACAATAACCACACTGCGGAACCCCAACTTTTTCCCAGGCCTGCTGGATCGGATGCGATCCGTCGGCAGACAACCCTTCGATAGTGGTAACCGACTGGCCCTGGCAGGACTGAATGCTGATCTGGCATGAGCGGACAGCCCGTTTGTTGATGAGAACGGTGCAGGCGCCGCAGGTATTGACGCCACAACCGTATTTGGTTCCCGTGAGATCCAGGATGTCTCTTAACACCCAGAGCAGCGGCATATCCGGTTCCGCGTCCACCGTTACGCTCTTATTATTGACCTCCAACTGAAAACTTGCCATGATCTGAAATTTTAAAAAAGTTACACCGAATTGAAAGGATTCCAAAAAGAAATTCACGGTTACGAAATAATATCTTTGCCGCATGCATTATGTTTCGGTAGAAGGTCTGGGCAAGTCGTATGGCATACAGCCGCTGTTCTCAGGTATTACATTCCATATAGAAGAAGGCGACAAGATCGCCCTGGTGGCCAGGAACGGATCCGGCAAATCAACCCTGCTGAAGATCCTGGCCGGCACTGAACCTGCCGATGAAGGCAAGGTATGGATCAACAAAGATGTGACGGTGGCCCTTTTCGAACAGGAACCGCATTTTAACGAAAGTCAATCCGTGCTGGATAATATTTTCCATCACCAGAATCCGTTTATCGAGGCCATTAAAAAATACGAGGATGCCTGCGATTCGGACAACGAGCCCGCCATCCAGGCCGCCATCATCCGAATGGATGAACTGGGCGCCTGGGACTTTGATGCCAAGGTTAAACAAATCCTGGGCAAACTCAATATTCACCAATTACACCAGGCCGTCAATACACTCAGCGGAGGTCAACGCAAGAGAGTTGCGCTCGCCAAAACCCTTATAGACATCGGCTTTGAACACAAACATGTTTTGCTGATCATGGACGAACCCACCAACCATCTCGATGTGGGTATGGTGGAATGGCTGGAGCACTACCTGAACCAGGAACGCATCACCCTGCTGCTGGTTACCCACGACAGATATTTTCTCGATGCCGTGTGCGAAGAAATCTGGGAACTTGACCGGAGCAGCCTCTATGTATATAAAGGCGACTATGAAAATTATCTCGAGAAAAAAGCTGCCCGCCAGGAGAGCGAAGCCGCTACCATCGACAAGGCCAGGAACACCTACCGCAAAGAACTCGAATGGATGCGAAAGCAACCCAGGGCCAGAACTACCAAAAGCAAGAGCCGGCAGGATAATTTTTATGAAATAGAAAAGGTCGCCAAACAGAAAATTGCGGAAGAGAAACTGCAACTCGATATGAAAATGAACCGCCTCGGCGGAAAGATCCTGGAATTGAAAAAAGTATATAAGGTTTATGGTGATAAGGTAATTATGAAAGGCTTCGATTACACTTTCAAAAAAGGCGAAAGAGTGGGGATCGTTGGCCCCAATGGGGTGGGCAAATCGACTTTTATCAATATCATCCAGCAACTGGAAGAAGCCGACAGCGGAAAAATAAACGTGGGTGATACGGTAGTGTTCGGCAATTACTCCCAGCAGGGATTGCAGTGGAAAGAGGATATGCGGGTGATCGAATTTGTAAAGAACATCGCTGAAAATTTTCCTCTTGTCAGTGGCGGATCACTCAGTGCCGCTCAGTTCCTGCAACTTTTCCTGTTTGATCCCGATAAACAATACACCTATATCAGTAAGCTGAGCGGCGGAGAAAAAAGAAGACTCCATCTTCTATCCATATTATTCCGCAATCCCAATTTTCTGATCCTCGACGAACCCACCAATGATCTCGATCTGCCGACACTGGCCGTACTGGAAAATTTTTTGAGCGAATTCCAGGGTTGCCTGCTCATTGTTTCTCACGACCGATATTTCATGGACAGGCTGGTGGATCATTTGCTTGTATTCGAAGGCAACGGGATGATCAGGGATTTTCCCGGCAACTACAGTCAATACCGGATCTGGCAACGCGAACAGGAACTGTCTGAAGCCGAAAGCGTGATGGCAGCCCGCCAGGTCAGCAATAGCACCGAAGCAACTCCCAAACAGGAAGCAAAACGCCGGCTTTCATTTAAAGAAAAAAGAGAGTTTGACCTGCTCAGCAAAGAGATCGAGCAACTGACAGCGGAAAAAACGAAAATTACCGAGGAGCTCAATAATAGCAATGCTTCCTATGAACATCTCCAGTCACTTTCCACCAGGATCATGGAAGTTACCAGCCAACTGGACGAAAAAGAAATGAGGTGGTTGGAGCTAAGCGAGTGGGCGGAATAGGAAGGTTTGGTTTTGGCGTTTGCTGTTTACTGTTTGAGGTTTGAGGTTTACAGTTTGTGGTTTACGGTTTGTTTATTGTCCATGCCTAAAAGACGTTGACCGGTTTTTGATCTTTGCGTTCCTCTACGGCGATGGCATAATCGAGGGATTACAGTTTGCTGTTTACTGTTTGAGGTTTACGGCTCTTTAAATTCTGCGCCCTTCTATTTTTAACCTCTCCCCGCAAATCCTTTCTACCCGCCATTCATCACGAAATTGCCGGCATGCTTCTTCCGAACGTACATTTATTTATCTTCACCCAAAATAGACATATGAGAAAATTTTTAACGGTCATTTTATTCCTCGCGGGCATTCAAGGTTTCGCCCAAAAGGGTAAGGCTCCTAAAATTCCCGACCCTGTTCCCTTTGCCAAAACGATCACTCCCGAAGATCTTAAAAAGCACCTGTACATCGTTGCCAGCGCCGAGATGCAGGGCCGGGAAACAGCGACTGAAGGTCAACGCCGCGCCGCCGCTTACATCGAGAATCATTTCAAATCGCTCGGCCTGGCCCCCGGAAACAATGGCGACTACCAGCAATATTATCCGGTATTCCAGGATTCGCTGGTCAGTTCCGCACTGGAAGTAAATGGAAAGAAATTCGACATCAATAAAGACTATGCCGTTAACCTCGGCAGCAGTTATAGCGCCAGCCTGCTGGCCAGTGAAGTAGTTTTTGTAGGATATGGCATCAGTGATTCCACCCGCGACGATTACAAAGGTTTAAACACGAGGGGCAAGATTGTACTGATCCTGGCAGGCTCTCCTCCCAGCGCCAATGCCGCCAACAATAGTGGCAACGGCCGTACACGGGTAGGCTTCAGCCCATTTGCCCAGCAAGATGCCGCCGCCAAAAATGGCGCTGCTGCCGTGCTGGTAGTACAGGAAAATTTCCCCCGCCGCTCCGGACCAACCCGCGGCAACCAGACAGTAAACGGATTCAAGAGAACCAATTACCCCAATAGCTTTGCCATTTCCGAGCAGGTTGCCATGGCCATTATGGGCGATGACTATACCGCTGCCAAAGCGGCCATGAAAGCCGGAAACCCTACCGGAAAATCTTACCAGGCCAATGTTCAGCTTGAGCTGATGAAGACTGTCATCAGGCTTCAAAGCAGCAACGTAATCGGATTTCTCGAAGGAACAGACCTGAAAGATGAATACCTCGTGATCAGCGCGCATTACGATCACCTGGGTAAAAGGGACAGCGTAATCTATTACGGCGCCGATGACGATGGATCAGGCACTACAGGGGTATTGGATATTGCCGAAGCATTCGTAAAAGCAAAAGCTGCCGGCAAAGGCCCCCGCAGAAGCATCATCTTCATCACAGTTAGCGGAGAAGAAAAGGGCCTATGGGGATCTGCCTATTATGGTGATCATCCTACTTACCCGCTCGATAAAACAACTGCGGATCTCAATATCGATATGATCGGTCGCATCGACCCCAAAAGAAAAGGAGATTCTACAAACTACGTATATGTAGTGGGCGACGATAAACTCAGCTCCGACCTCAAGCCCATCAGCGAATCCATTAATAAAAAATACACCAAGCTCGAACTGGATTACAAATACAATGATCCGAAAGATACAGAGCGTATTTACTACCGCAGCGACCATTTCAATTTCGCACGCAAAGGAGTTCCTATTATTTTCTATTTCAATGGAACCCACAACGATTATCACCGTCCGACAGATACTCCTGATAAAATCGATTACGTTCAGATGGCAAAAAGAGCCCAACTGGTATTTTACACCGCCTGGGAAATGGCCAATCGTACGGATATGCTGAAGCGTGATATTCCTCTGGATGCACAGTTCAGATAATACAAATGTCTAAGGATAACAAAAAAAGCGAAGAGTATGCCTCTTCGCTTTTTTTATGCGCGCCATCTGTCAGGTTCAGCGAATGATTTCAAAACACCAGCGCTGCAGCTTCCCCTGGAAATCGAAAGGCGTGGTGGCACGGGTAATATCTTTGATGCTGCCGGCAAGAATTGAATCCGTGTTGATTTCAAACTTCCTCATGTTGGTGCTGAAGTAAATTTTCCCTCCGCGTTTGGTGGCGGCGAGTACCTTGTTCAGCAATTCCACATGATCGCGCTGAATATCCAGAAAATCCTTCATCATTTTACTGTTACTGAAAGTGGGAGGATCCATAATAACCAGGTCGAAATAGTCCGTGGGCAATTCATCCAGGTATTGTTTCACGTCTGCCCGAATAAAATGATATCCCTCACTCTTCAGCAGGTTGAGTTCAAAGTTTTCTCTCGCCCACTGCAGATAGGTATTCGACAGGTCTACCGAATGTACTTCGGCAGCGCCTCCCGCGGCGGCATATACGGAGAAGGAGCCTGTATAACAGAAAAGGTTCAGCACTTTCATTCCGGACGACTGATCCATCACCAGTTTCCTGGTGAGGCGGTGATCCAGAAACAATCCGGTGTCAAGATAATCAGAGAGGTTTATTTTGAAGGAAAGTCCGTTCTCTTTCACTATAGCGATATGCTGATCTGATCCGAATTTCTGGTACTGCCCTTCGCGGCCGGTTTTGCGTTGTCGTTGTTTTACAAAAATATGATCCGCGGCAACCTGCAGTACCTCTGATATGGACTGAAGGCAATCATCCAGCCATTGCTCGTATTCTTCTTCGGAAAGTGAATGCTTGCTCCTGTATTCGGCTACGTATACGTACTGGTCGTACACTTCCAGGATCAGCGGAAATTCGGGCAGGTCCCGGTCGTACAGACGAAAGCAACTGATTCCCTGCTTGCGGGCCAGTTTATGCAGATGCCGGTAAACTTTTACCAGGCGATTGCGGAACATGATTTGTTTGGATTCTTCAGTCATGCTTCTATTGAAATCATTGTAATGATTGATGATGTACATACCGGTGCAACCAGGCAAAACCGATGGAGGTAATCAGCATGAGTGCCCCGATGGTCCACCACAGTGTAGTGTAACCTTGCTTTTCGGCCAGAAACGCTCCTGCCACCGGACCGATGGTTTGGGCAGCGGCCCAGGCTACCGTATACAGGGCAGCATATTGGCCCCTGTTGTGGTTCGAACTGCGCGATATCCAGAACGAATTCATAAATGGCATAGAGATGATCTCTCCTATTGTCATCATCAGTATCATCACCAAGGCCAGCCAGTGATCTACCCGGAATACCGCGATCAGCAGGTAAGACAATCCGCACAATACCGTACCCCTCATTATAAAGTAGGTATTCGCCCTTCTCCCTTCCAGTTTGAAGATCAGTACCATTTCTATTACTGCGATCAATAGCCCGTTCACCGCTCCTATCAACCCGATAAACTGCTCCGAAAAAGAAAGCTCGTTTCTGTAATAGGCCGGGAGGTTGGTGAATAATTGAAAAAAACAAACGGCAAACAGAAATACCATGAAGGTAAACCAGAGATAGGTTTTATCATGGTAGGCCTTTTCACCTGCATGGCTGTCTTCCTTCTTTTTCTCCAATCTGCCATTATTGATGGGTGACAGCAGCCGCCACATCAGGAATGCCGCTACCAGATTAGTAATACCATCAAACCAGAACAACAGTTCGTAATTGAAGGAGGCCACCAGCCCGCCAATGGCATTGCCTACCGCCCATCCCAGGTTGATCGCCAGCCGGTTCAGCGAATAGGATCTGGTACGATTTTTCTCTTTGCTGTAAAAAGCGATGGCTGTTGAATTGGCCGGACGAAATGCTTCATTGACAAAACTGAGCAGAAAGGTAAACAGGCAGATGAGCGGATAAGTCTTCATTTGCCCGAGCAGGATAAACAAAATTCCACCACCAGCGAGTGTAATGATCTGAATGGGATAAAAACCGATCCTGTCCGTAAGCCGGCCGCTGATATTGGCACCGGCTACGGCGCCCAATCCAAAGAGACCCATTACGATACCCGCCTGTCCGATGCTGTATCCCATTTTCGGACTGGTCAGGTAGATCGTCATGAAAGGAATGACCATGGTACCGCTTCGGTTGATCAGCATCACCAGTGACAACCACCAGGTTTCCGGTGAAAGTCCTTCGTATGCATTTCTGTACAGCCTGGCGGTTCTTCCAATCATATCCGAGGCAAAATTACCAAGTGGTCGTCAATTAGCCGAACCGATTCTTGCAGGATAAAAAAATCCCCTGTTCGCAGGCAAACAGGGGATATATTGTCAGCATACGCTGAATTTAATTGGCAAATACTTTTTTAAGAACATCAGTTACCCTGGCCGCAGGGTCTTTTCTGATTTTCTGTTCTTCCTGCGCTACCTGGAAAAATAAACCCGTGAGCGCCTTGTCTGTAACATACCCGGACAGGTCTGTGTTTACTTTTTTGAAAGTAGTGGGAAGTTTGTTATAGGTTTCAAATACATCTTTCCAGTATTTGGTGGCATTTGTTTTTTCCAGTGCCGCGTCGATGACCGGTTTGAATGCCGACGTAAGCGCGGGTGTAGTTTTTCCTTTCAGGTAGCTGGTAGCAGCTGTATCCGCACCTTTCAGAATACCCAGCGCATCCTGGAAGCTCATTTGTTTGATGGCGTCTACAAAAATCGGCGCAGCCGATTTGGAAGCTTCTTCCGCAGCCCGGTTCATTGAAAGGATCGCCTTGTCGACCATACTTCCCATGCCTGCGGTCCGAAGCGCCGATTCTACTTTCCTGGCTTCCTCCGGCATCAGGATCTTGATGGCGGCATTGGCAAAGAATCCATCCAGGGCAGACAATTTGCCGGCACTGTTATTAGCGCCAACAGACAAGGCTTCCTTGAGTCCGGCAATGATTTCATCGTTGGTAAGATTGCTCCCACTACCCCCTTTCACCTTGTTGATGATGCCTCCGGCTTTCTTTAAAATGCCACCTTTTGAATCGGATGATTGCTGTGCAAATGTTTGTGAGGCCACAAACAGGCACATAAGAAGTGCAGTTCTTTTCATAGTATATTGTTAGATGACAAATAAACGCCCGAATGACTGAAAAATTTGTTAAGAAATCACTTATTTATCCACTCAAATTCAGCACAACGGGGCATCTCCCGGAAACCCTGGTGAACCAGTTCCGGTGGAGTAGCCAGTTTTCGACGCGCCGTATCGATCCATGCCCCATCTACCGTTAAAACGGCCGCCAGCTGATCGCCATTTTTAAATATCTGGTGGCGAATAGACCATCGCGAAAAGTCTTCCCTGGACCGCAATAGCTGGAGGTCAATCGTCAACAGGTCTCCAAACTGTATTTCCTTTCTGAAAACACATTCTTCCCGGAACAGGATCGGGCCAAACTGCAAACGGGTAAGGACGGCTGGTGTCAGTCCGTTTTCTGTCAGGTAATTGATGCGGCAGTAAGCGCCCCAGTCGTAATACACCGAATGCCTGACATGAAAATTCGGATCCAGGTCCGACCACCTTACTTCTACCGGTTTGATATATGGATTCATTGATAATTTTTGCTAAAATAAAACAAACCAACCATCGTTTTTAAACGGGCACAACGCTTATTTATACTTATTTTTAGCCCTTACAAATTCTTAATAATCATGCAAAAATTGTTGATCCTGTTTCTGATGAGTGCTTCTTTAGGAAGTTATGCCCAGGGGGGCGCCAAAAAACCGGCGGCGGTCAAGCCCGGGGTAAAATCCTCCAAGACTGCCGTTACCAGACCCGTATTGAAAAACCCGACTGATTCTTTCAGTTATGCCATTGGCGTCAGCATTGCCAATTTTTACAAAGAACAAGGCATCACCAACATAAACAGTTCGCTGATCACAAAAGGTTTTTCTGATTGCAGTTCGGGCAAACCGGGCCTGAATGAATCTGAAGTGAACAACGTGATCATGGCTTACATGCAGAAGGTCAGAAGCGAAAAATCGTCCGGTACACGCAAGGCCGGAGAAGCTTTTCTGGCGGAAAATAAAAAGAAGCCGGGTGTAGTTACTACTGCCAGCGGCCTTCAATACATGATATTGAAAGAAGGTACCGGCCCCAAGCCAGCTGTAACCGATAAAGTAAAAGTTCATTACCATGGCACCCTGATCGATGGTACGGTTTTCGATAGCTCTGTTGAAAGAGGAGAGCCTATTGAACTGATGATCGGTCAGGTGATTCCAGGCTGGGTGGAAGCGCTGCCGATGATGCCCGTTGGAAGCAAATGGAGATTGTTTATCCCCTCCAATCTGGCTTATGGCGACAGTGACGCCGGTCCGGTAATCAAAGCCGGTTCCACTTTAATATTTGAAGTCGAGTTGCTGGATATTTTGAAGTAGTTTATAGTTTGCGGTTTGCAGTTTGCGGTTTGCAGTTTGCGGTTTTACTTATCAAAAATCTAGAAGTATTTCAGATATTAATCCAATGGAAACTGATTCTAATTTAAATCAATTTTAGTAAACAACATTATTAAACTGCAAACCGCAAACTACAAACTGCAAACCAAACTAATCGTCACTAATATTAATTTTCATCCGCTGAATCTGCTGGCGGGTGCCGAGTACCAGCACTTTCATTCCTTCTTTTACCAGTACATCTTCCGGCGGATTGATCAGAAATTTTCCTTCCGCATCTTTGAGACCGATACAGTTGACGCCTGTTTTTTTCCAGGCCATGATCTCGCTCAGTGAGCGGTCACGTATATTATCCGGCAACTGATCATAAGAAACAGACTCGATATGGATGGCCTCACCTTCTTCCCCCGATAAATAATCAATAAATTCAATAACATCCGGTTTGGATACAAGGGTAGCCATATGCGTACCGCCGATCTTGTCGGGCATGATCACATTATTCGCTCCCGCCTTTTTCAGCTTCGGGAAAGTGCTGCTTTCGGAAGCCCTGCTGATGATCTGGATGTTGGGGTTGAGCGAGCGGGCGGATAATACGATGAATACGTTATTGGAATCGATTGGCAGCGCACTGATCAGGGCTTTGGCAGATAATATACCGGCTTTTCTAAGCACGTCATCGTCTGTACTGTCTCCGTGAATCATCAACAATTCGGGATCTTCGGCCTGCGCTGTTTCCACCCGCTTGATGTCACTTTCTATAACGACATATTCCTGTCCGTGATAGCCTAAAGTGGCCGCGGCCTGTTGCCCGTTTCGGCCATAGCCACAAATGATCACATGATCCTTGAGTTTTGATATTGAGTTCATGGTCCGGCGGGTTTTAAAATATTTATTGATTTCTCCGCTAATTATGTATTGGGTGAGGCGGGTCAGGGCAAAGGCAAAGAAACACCAGCTTACGATCAGCAGAAAAACGGTAAACATTCTGCCTTCGTTGCTGAGTGGCCTCACTTCCGTAAATCCCGCCGTGGTTACCGAGATGGTGGTCATATAGATCGCCTCCACCAGGGTAAAATGTTCAATGATCATATAGCCCACGACACCGATCACGGTAATTCCAAAAAGGATCATTACGGGCTGTAGTATTTTCCAGGCGGCAGGAGTCAATATGCTGTATTTGGCTAAAATTAATCAATGCCACGCAGAATTCCGTTATGTACATCCATAAAAAGAGGCTGCCTCAATAAATGAGGCAGCCTTCATTTCTTTGGAGTATTGCTATTTGGAAGAGGGCTCGTCGTCCTGGCTGATCTTATTGTTCAATTGTTTCAGCAGTTGCATGCCCAGCAAACCGCTGATTGACCCATTGGCAGAGTCGCCCTGTCCGCCAATCAAAACATCAGGCATGATCTTCACCTTCTGTGTGGCGATGGCCTCCATCACTTTCCATTGCGTAAAATTATCTCCACCCATGGCGTCCACAGAAAGCCTGTAAGATTCGGCGTTGGACTTACCAATGGCCAGAATTTTTTCCGCTTCCGCATTACCGGTCAACGCGATCTTCTCCGCTTCGGCTTTCGCGAGCCATTCTGTTCTTTCCGCATCGGCCTTGGCCAGTTGTCTGACTTTCTCGGCCTCACCGGATGCGAGCAGCTTGAGCCGGTCGGCTTCTGCTGTTGCCTGGATTCGAACTCCATTGGCATCACCGGTTGCCTTTTTTACAGACGCATCGGCAATGCGTTCTGCAATCAATACGCCCTGGTCTGCTTTTACGATCTCTTTCTGGATCTCGGCGATAGCCGTTTCTTTCTCCAGGGTCTGCCTCGTTTCCTGGGCCTTCATCTGTGTTTCGTAAGTCACTTTCTGTTCTTCTGCGAGCTTACGATCTGTAAGTGTCTTCATCAGGCTCTCGGGTGGTACAATATCACCGATCAGCGTATCTACACCAAACACGTTGTACTGCTCGAGTACGCGGCCAATATGCGTTCTGGCGGCTTCCTGTCTTTCCTTACGGCTCTTTAAGAAGTCAATCACTTCTGCATCCTGTGCCGAGTTACGGAAATAGTTACCAATGGTAGGTTCCAGTACCTGCGTCACCAGGTTCGACATATTTCCAAATCGCGCGATCACCTTGGGCGCTTCAGTGGTAGGGATGTGAATGATCTGTGACACGTCAAGACTGAACGTAAAACCATCGCGGCTTCTCACAGTAATGGTCGACAGGTTCTTGTCTAACTGGTGCGATTCACTCCGGGCGCTGGCCCAGTTCAACACGAGGTTGGTAGTGGGTACCAGCTCCACTTTCATGATATAAGGGTTGATGGGGTATTTACCAGGACCAAGCGGTTCGGCCCAAACACCTTTTTGCCCCTTTGAAACAATGTTTCCATGCTTGAACTCCACACCGCTGGTATCTACACCTTCCGCGCCTACATAAGAAATGACCACCCCTACATGACCGATTGGTATTTCTGTCATCCGCACCATTTCCACTTTGGTAAACCACGGGTTCAGAAAGTAAGATCCGGCCAGCATTACCTGTTCCTGCAAACCTTTGTATCCATTCTTATTGAGAAACATGTCAACATCCTGGAACTTGTTATGTCCCTCGATGAGACGTCCTGCAATCTGTCCTTCATCCAGAGGCTGACCTTCGAGCGTTGTAACGATGCCTACGGCATTCTCCGGAATGTTGGTCATGTCAACAATCTCCAGTTCGAAGAGAAAGGTGTTGATACGGTAGGAACCGGGCGGAATAATGCCTGTCTGTCGGCCTTTGCGTCCTCCATTTCTCAAAAATGATTCGGCATCCTGGAAGCTGTCGCACTCCACTTTCCTGGCCAGGATCAGGCCCGTTTGTAATTCAGCACCGTCTTTAGCCATCACCAGGCCAATTTTCCCGGTGGGCACTACAGTAAACGGTTGAAAGGATATTTCATATTGCCATATCCACTTCCAGAAATAGACACCCGGTGCCAGGGTCTGCGCCTGAAAACCGGCCTCGCCACCGGTAGCGATGATGCGGCCCTCCGGCAGTTCCTGTTTGCCGAACAGTACGAATTTTTTGGTCACCAGACCAATTCGGTCTTCCGGAACAATGACCAGTCCGAAAAATACGCGCAAAATAAACTTGTAAAATAGCAGGCTGAGCAAGGGAATGCCAATGATCAATGCCCACCTGATGAAGGTTTCCTTTTCCATAAATAAACAGGGGTTATTGTGATAAATAATTTAAACTTGAAATAAATATATACGCAGGCTTCACTTCACCGCCGGGGCTATACCTGGCAGTAAAATATTACTGGTGAAATGGGTTGTTCCATTTCAGCAACTTACTGTATTATTCCATGATACCGGGTGGAGAAGTATTGTAAATAGATACTTTAGGGAAATCTGAAAATGAGAAGCAACAACTATACGGGTCACTTTCCATGATGGGGTAAAATTGAAGCGTAAAAATATATAAAAAACAATTCCCCGTACTGATTTGACGGGGAATTATTTTTAACGGCAACGTGGGTCCCAAACGGGGCTGATAATGAACTATTCCGCAGTCTCCACTTCTGTTTCCGCATCTACAGACGGTTACAAATTCAGCGATTTATCTTTGGGATATTTTACACTGTAACTGATCCTGTATTTCCTGACTTCGCCGGGATTGAGTTCCAGTTTCCAGGTAACCACTCCTACTTCCTGGTTTACGGAGGCACCGGAACTTTCCAACAGCTCCACCTCGATGTCTTTGTTATTTGAAATGGGGAACTGATCTTTCAGCAGCATTTCAATTTTTTCTTTCTTGTTGTTCTTCACGGTCAGTTCGTAAGTCAGCACCTGCTTTTTGTTGGCTCCTAAAAATTTTACACTGCTGAAATCTTTCAACTTCTCTCTTTTTACGACCACCCGCTTATCCTGACCTAAAGTGAGATTCAACGTATCCAGGGTCGATTGGGGGTCGATATAGGTTTTACCGACATAGGTGCCTTCAAACATGATATTCGCTTCGCCGGGAAGAAGGTTGAGCGATTCCCAATCCGCCACTTCGGCCAGCAGGTAAGACTGCTGATCGAGTTTGGGAGCCGAATAGTACTTATAAAAAGAAGGAATCGTAAGGTCTTTCAGGCCTACAGTTTGTTCCTTTCCGTTCGATGGAACATCATAGGGAATGTCTATGGCGTAGGTAACATTCAGCTCATTGTCGCTGACAGATACATAATCTCCCAACCCGTCTTTCAAGGTCACGATGATGACTCCGTTGGAAGCCCTCGATCCGTATATAGCCGTTGCGCTGGCATCTTTCAAAACCTTGATCTCTTTGATCGAATTGCTGTTGATCTTTCTGAATTCCTCTGCCGACATGGCTTCTCCATTGACGATGTACAGAGGTTCGCTGTCTTTGCTGATGCTGCCATAACCCCTGATCGCCACTTCCTTTGACGCTTCGTCGCCAACAATTCGGCCACGCGCCATAGAAGGAACCGTATTCATCAGGGTAGATTCCATCCTGGCCACCGGGTTAAGGTAGTCCAGAAACCAGGTTTGAAATACCGGCGCCACCCCTTGCTGGCTGGGAGTGGAAGTTGCCAGGGTCAGCTTCACATTCTTCCAGTCGATACCCGTCGTTTGCACCAGGCGGGCTTTGTAAGCTACATTGATCGGTTTGTTGATATTTTCCACTTTCAGATCATAGGCGGCGTTCCAGAAAGCGGCGGGTGTCAGATACGAAATATTGATGTTGTAATTTCCGGCTACCGGCGTCATTACCTGCAACAACAGTTTGCCGGAGGTTTTTGAATTCTTCTGCTCCTCTTCGGCGATCTGCTGGCGGATCTTGCTTGCCTGCTCCTGCAACCTGGATTCTTTCTCCCGGAAACTGTTGATCTCATTTTCCAGTTCCAGGCTCTTTACTTTATAATACTCCATCATTTTCACCAGTTCGGCCACACTTACTCCGTTTTGTGTGCCTCCGATATTCCGGTTAGCCTTCAGCAGGTCGAGCATGTCTTTGTTTGTTTTCATCATAACCTGCAGTCTGCTGAGGTCGCGCTCCAGCGATTGTAAGGAGTCTTCCAGCCTTATCACCACGGCGGATTTTACAACAGGCTTCAGAAAATCTGTGGAGAATTCCATCGACATGATCGTAAACTTTCCTTCGGTGCCGATCTGGATACTGCTGATATCGATCCGGTTGCTGATACCATCAATGATAATTTCGCTGGTACCCTGTATCAGATTAACCCGCGCAGTATGAAACAATTCTGCTCCGAGCCGGTAAACCGTTGCTTCTTTCAGGCTGGAGGTAAATACAGGGCGCTCGGGCGACGCAAAAACGACGGTTCCCAGAAATAAGAAAAAGGCACTAATGACTGATCTTTTCATAATAAAAATTTAATCAGTCATTGGATGCCTCCGCGCGGAATATTACATAACCACTCCGCGTTACAACATTTCCTTAAGAATTTCCGGCAACTACTTGTACAGCAGGTTGTAGTACTCGTCTGCCATGCGGCCGGCATCAAAACGGAATCTTACGTCGCGCATTCCGTTCTTGCATACCTGTCGCCAGGTTTCGTAATTATCGTAATAAAGAGGAAGAATTTCCTTATCAAAGATGTCGTACAATTTTTCCAGGTCATAATCATCCTGCTGCTGAACACTCATCCTGGAATAATCAGCTTTCGGCACCACAAATCCATTGTTGCCATGGTTGACAAATTCAGGGATCCAGCCGTCGTCGGTTGAAAAATTCACCGCGCCATTCATGGCAGCAGTCATGCCGCTGGTTCCTGAAGCTTCCCGCGGAACACGGGGATTATTCAGCCAGATATCCGCGGCCTGTTTCATTCTTTTGGAAAGCGTGAGTTCGTATCCGATCAGTACCGCTACATTCTTGTAGTTGCGGCTGAGATGAACCAGGTTATTGAATTCATTGATGGCCGGGTAATCCATCGGGTAAGGCTTTCCTGCCCAAATGATCTGAACCGGGTATTTTTTGTTGTTGAGCAGCGCTTCAAACCTCGCCTTGTCCCTGGTGATCAACTCGGCTCGTTTGTATCCGGCAAAACGCCTGGCCCAAACGATCGTGAAAACATTGGGATCATACAGTTTCCCCGTCTGATCGGCTACGATTTCAAAAGCTCTTTTCTTGAGATATTTTTTCCGGTCATCCCACCAGGTGTCATTGGCTTCTTCGCTGGCCCGGTATAATTGTTTGTCGGCCCAGTACCGCCAGTTTTGCGCGTTGGTGATTGAAATAATGGGACAGATATTTTCATAGCGCGACCACATTGTTCGCGACACCTCGCCATGCAATTGGGAAACGCCGTTGGCGAGTCTCGCAAATCTGAGCGCCACCAGCGAATGATTGAATTGATCGTCTTTGAGACCGGTGAGCTGTCTGACTTCGTCAATACTAAGCCCGCAGAAATAACTCATTTTCTGGCAGAGGTGGATATCATGTTTTTCATTCCCTGCCTCTTCGGGCGTATGGGTAGTAAACACCAGTCTTTTGCGCACATCTTCCACATTGCCATATTTCTTGTAGAGATAAAACACCGAAGAAACACCATGCGCTTCATTTAGATGGTAGAGATCGGCATTGAAACCAATTTCATCCACCAGTTTGGCGCCACCCACTCCCAGGAGAATAAACTGAGCCACTTTGGTTGCTACATTCGCGTCGTAAAGACGGTGTGTGATGGTTTGGGAGATATAGTCGTTTTCCGGCAAATCCGTACTCAGCAGGAATAAGGGAGCTGTCTTAAACGTCTCCGGGTTAAGGTACCAGACTTTTACCCAAACCGGGTGGTCATGGATGATGATCTGAAATTTGATCCCAGTATCTTCCAGAAAACTGTATTGTTTTTCCATCCAGGTCACCTGCAGGGTCTGATCCTGATTCCTGGCCTGGTCATAATAACCGTATTTCCACAATATGCCAATGCCAATCATGTTCTGACGCAGTTCGTAGGCACTGCGCAGGTGAGATCCCGACAAAAAGCCCAATCCGCCACTATAGATCTTCAGCGGTTGGTGTACCGCAAATTCCATGGAGAAATAAGCTACTTTTTTGCCATAGCGTTCATCGATCGAATAGGGTACTTTGAAATGAGTAAAGCTCATAAGCGAAAACAATTAAAATGTAGCAAGCAACAACTCTGCAATTTGCGTGTGTATTTTTTACGCAAATGAGGCCGCAATATAACGGTAAAATATCAAATACGATTGTACCCGGAGGGCAGGTTCTGCTTAAAAAGCATCCCGGAGGGGAAATTGGTTAATGAATTGTTTTTATTTCTTCTTCGGCTTCGGCTCGGCCTTTTTTCTGAAACTTCCTTCAAAAAAGCACTTGATATCCCTGTATTTACCACATCCTCCTGTTTCTTTCATGGTTACCACATTGCCTTCAAAACTAAACTCCAGCGAACAGGGATTGCCCGAATCGGTGAAAGTGGCCGTATTTTTTGCCCCCGGCAGGGCCGATCCTTTCAGTTCACCTTTACAGGTGCCATTGTCTTTTTCAAAATGAACAAAAAACAGGAGCTCACCAGCCCGTTTCCCATCCCGGAAGCTGATGAAATTCTTTGGATCCTTTACATAGTCGCCGGCCCATTTGTTTTTGCGCGCCAGCGTATCGATCGGGTTGATCACTTTTTCGATCATTTCTTCGTTCGGCTCCGTCATGATCAGCATAAACTGATTGGTCGTACTGTTAAAGATGTAAACGTTGCGCTTGAATCGCGACTCATTACCCTGTTTCTTCTCGCGATAGGTGGTGATCTGGAATTTTGAATCGAGTGATCCGTAGGTGGAAGTGCCCGGATCCTGGTCGGTTTGAACCAGCGGCATCGCCTGTAAATACCGGTTGTCTTTGTCGAAACAGGCCAGGTACCCGATTCTCTTACTCCCATTTACGGCCTTGATGAACAGGTAGGTTTCCTTATTTTTTTCCCTGGCTTTGCCAATGGGGTACAACTTCGGCTTCACTCCTTTGCCGAAATCTCTGGCGAGCACCGAATCGGGAATAAACTGAATAAATATTTTATAGCCGATCAGTGAGCTGTCGGTCGTTTTCCTGGTCAGTGTCGTATCCGCCACTCTCACCGGAAGTGCAGCGTCCGGGAAAAACTCAATAAAATCGGCGATGGTAACGATATCATCATCCTGCAGCACTTTTTTACGGCCTTTGCAGGAAAGCAGGAATAACGGAAGTAACGCTATCAGTACCAGTTTCTTCATACTAAAGTGTTGGCGCTTAAAAGTAATCATTCAACCCCACACGTTGAAAAGTTTGTTGGAATTTAGAAATATTAATTTTAGATTTGCCTAAATTTAATTTTAGGCCAATGAAATATTCTGCCAGCCGGGAAAACTACCTCAAAGCGATCTTCCATTTACAGGAGGAAGAGGGAACGGTGAGTACCACGCAGCTGGCAGCCTCCCTGCATACCAAACCGGCATCGGTTACCGATATGCTCAAGAAATTAAAGACGCAGAAGCTGCTGCAGTATGAGAAATACAAGGGTTTCAGATTGAGCGTTGAGGGGCGGAAAGTGGCGTTGCAGATCATTCGCAAGCACCGGCTTTGGGAATACTTCCTGGTACACAAACTGGATTTCGGGTGGGATGAAGTGCACGAGATCGCTGAAGAGCTCGAACACATCAGCAGCAAAAAACTGATCGACCGGCTGGATGCCTTTCTGGATTTTCCGAAGATGGATCCTCATGGCGACCCGATTCCCGACAGCCAGGGTAAAATCACTACTACCCGGCAGGTGGACCTGCTGCATCTTCCTTCCCATATCCTGGCGGAAGTGAGCGCCATCGGTGATCAGTCGGGCGAAATGCTGGAGCTGCTGAATCACCGCAACATTCAGCTGGGAAGCAAAATCGAGGTGAAAAAGAAGTTCGCGTTCGACAATTCCGTGGAGGTAAAATTAAAAAATCACCCACCCATGACCGTTAGCGAGCATGTGGCTAAAAACATATTTGTAAAATATGACGACTAACCCCCATCATGATCATTCGCTGAGCGATGTGCATGGCTCGGTAGATATCAGCCTGAAAAAATCGGGCTGGAGAAAGGCATTTGCGTTTTTCGGACCGGCCTATCTTGTGAGTGTAGGGTATATGGATCCGGGCAACTGGGCTACCGACCTGGCAGGTGGCAGCCAGTTTGGTTATAAACTGATCTGGGTGTTGCTGATGAGCAACCTGATGGCGTTGCTGCTGCAGGGGCTTTCGACGCGCCTGGGAATTGTGAGAGGGCGTGACCTGGCGCAGGCCAATCGCGAAACCTATCCGAAGATGGTTAACATCGCCCTGTACGCATTGGCAGAGATCGCCATCGCCGCCTGTGACCTGGCAGAGGTATTGGGTATGGCCATTGGTATCCATTTGCTGACGGGCCTTCCCCTGATCTGGGGTGTTGCCATTACGGTTTTCGATACTTTTCTGCTGCTGTTTCTTCAACGGTTGGGCATGCGAAAGATGGAAGCATTTATCATCGGGCTGGTGGCCATTGTTGGCCTCAGCTTCCTGGTGGAGATCATCCTGGCAAAACCTTCCCCCGGAGAAATGTTGACCGGCTTTGTGCCCACGATCCCCAATAATGAAGCGCTTTATATCGCCATCGGTATCATTGGAGCAACGGTGATGCCGCACAATCTTTACCTGCATTCGGCCCTGGTTCAAACACGGAAAATACAAAGGACGAGTGCAGGAATCCGGCAGGCCTTGAAATGGAATTTCCTGGATTCGGCCATAGCCCTGAATATTGCGTTCCTGGTGAATGCAGCCATCCTGGTATTGGCGGCAACGGTATTTTTTAAATCCGGCCGGACAGATGTGGCTGAATTGAAACAGGCGCATGAGTTGCTCAACCAGTTGCTGGGATCCAAAATGGCCCCGGTTTTGTTTGCCGTTGCCCTGATAGCCGCCGGGCAAAGTTCTACAGTAACCGGTACCCTCGCGGGCCAGATCGTAATGGAAGGTTATCTGAAACTTCGTATCAATCCCTGGATGCGAAGGTTGCTTACCCGCTTGCTCGCCATCGTTCCGGCTGTTGTGCTGATCGGTATTTATGGAGACCAGGAAGTAGACAAACTTCTTATCCTCAGCCAGGTGATCCTCAGCCTGCAATTGGGATTTGCCATCATCCCCCTTATACATTTTGTAAGCGATAAAGAGAAGATGGGTGAGTTCGTGATCAAACCTTACGTTAAACTCCTTGCCTGGCTGATCGCTGCCATTCTTGTTTACCTGAACATAAAAATGGTGGTCGGGGAAATTGTCGACTACTTTGGCCGTGCCGGACATATCGGCTGGAAGATCCTGATAATCGCCGGTTCTGCTTCGCTGTTAGGCCTGCTGGTATATATCAGCCTGTTTCCCTGGCTACCGAGGAAAAGGCGAGGAAAAGATATCAACCTCCATCCTGCCGGCAAAAACCTGGTGTTCTCCGAAATTCCATTTTACCGGAAAATAGCGGTGGCATTGGATTTCAGCGAAAACGACGAGAAGCTGCTGGCCCATGCCATCAGCCAGGGTAAACCTGATACCCGGTACCTGCTGATCCATGTGGTGGAAAGCGCCTCCTCGCGAATGCTGGGAAGAGAGAGCGATGACTATGAAACGCGTACCGACGAGGAACGACTGCAGCAATATGTACGCTTGCTCGAACAAAACGGGCTGCGTGCCGAAGGAAAACTCGGATTCAACAAACGGGCAAAGGAGATTGCCAGGCTGGTAAAGGAAAACGAGGCGGATATGCTCATCATCGGCGCGCATGGTCATACAGGCATTAAAGACTGGTTATATGGAGAAACGATTGAAGGCGTTCGCCACGAATTGAAAATCCCGCTGCTCGTGGTAAACCTCTAACGGCTAAGCAAGCGGATGACGCGGAAGGAGAAAGAGAATGAGAATGGGAAAGAGAATGAGATAGAGATAGAGATAGAGAGAATGAGATAGAGGGCGAGACTGAGAGCGAGAGAATGTGACTGAGAGTGAGAGTGAGAGCGAGAGCGGGAGTGAGAGCGGGAGCGAGTGCGGGAGCGAGTGCTTTTGCGAGCATAATAGAGGCATTGTTGCCGGGGCAAGTCGCTGATGGTACTTTTTTTGTTTCGCCAAAAAAAGTACCACAAAAAAAGGCGACCGGAAACCGATGTACAGCCCGGTTTCCGTAGTCTAACGCCCAGCTTCAGTTCTTCGGTGGTGAACAGCTGCAGAATAAAGCCGGGCAATTATTCAAAAACCATGCATTAAACCTGCAACAGTAATTATACCAGGAAAAGTCTAATTACTGAATTACTCCCCTCTACCCGCGGGAGAGGGGCTGGGGGTGAGGGTGGGAGCCAATGCGGATGGAAGAAATGCGGGTATTTTTTTAAAGAACCGTAAAGTCTTAACCGGACAACAGTGATTCACTAATTGGCTAATTTAATCCGTATTTAGTAATTCGTCATTCGTCATTCGGAATTTTTCTCCATTGGCTCATTGGCTAATTCATTTTTTCTTTCCTATTTCAGCTTAACCAGGTGTTTGAGCCGGCTGAATGTTTCGGGTTTGATATTGAGATAGGAGGCCAGGTATTTTTGCGGCACGCGTTGAAGCATGTGGGGATGATTCTTCATGTATTCCAGGAATCTCTCACGCGTGGTTTGCTGCAACTGGTTATAATGTCTTTCGTCTTTCTTTACAAACATGGCAGTTACCAGTAGCCGGCCGATACGGTCGGCACCGGGCATTTTTTCCAGCGCGTCCAGGTAATTGCTATAGGAAACCGAAATGAAAGTGGTGGGTTCGATGGTTTCCACCACCACCGGTGAGGGGCATCTTTGGAGAAATGAAATTTCGGAATGTATGATATGGCCTTCGGTAGCCAGCTGCAGGGTGATCTCACTTTTACCTTTGCGTACGTATTTCCGGGCCAGGCCGCTCACAACCATATTAAGATAATCTTCGATCCCCCCTTCTTCTACCAGCACCGTTTTCTTATCGATGTAACGCATTTCGCTGTAGTTAAGCATCATCATGGCCTGTTCCTGGGTTACAGGAAAAAAGCGTTGAAGTCTTTCCAGTACAAAATTGAAAACTACGGGGTCTGCTTTATTAATAACAGTCGTCATCTTCCAGGGTCAAATTTGTTGCAATGATTCAGGATGCGTTATCATTTTTCAGGAACATCAGGTGCTTTAGGCGACTGAAGGTTTCCGGCTTGATATCGAGATAAGAAGCCAGGTATTTTTGCGGCACACGCTGCAGCAGGTCGGGCTGCTCTTTCATGAATCGCAAAAACCTTTCACGGGGCGTGTACCGGATGTGATCGAGCAGCCAGTATTCCTTTTCGATCAGGAAATCGGTCATCAGCAATCTTCCGATACGCTCCCACCGTCCACCGGAAGCGAATAAGGTTTCGAGGTTTTCACAACTGATGGAAGTAACCACAGTTGGCTCGATGGTTTCAACAATGTAGCGAGAGGGTTGCCTGTAAAAAAACGAAACAGAGGAAGCCAGGATATTGCCTTCTTTGGCAATGTGTTTTACCACCTGTTCCTTTCCCTTTATAAAGAATTTCCGAAGTAAGCCTCGTTCAACAAAGTTCATATACTGTTCCACCTCTCCGACATCTGTCAGCCGCACTTTTTTATCGAATGAACGCGTTTCCAGCACCTGAGATAACTGTCCTATCTCATCACTACTCAGCGCCAAGTACCGGCCCAGATATTCCGCAAAATTTCTGGTCATGGCTGCAATTTAGTCGATTGCCCATTGAATTACCTTGTTTTTACCCAATCATTCGACCAAAAAATGTACGAGTGGCGACAGCGGGCTGTCCGGCTTTCTTCAACTCATTGATAAAGAAAGGGGCTGCCCTTTGCGAAATACCATCATTTCCTTAGGTTTGCACACCAATAAAACACTTAAAGACCAAATCATGGCAAAGAAAATCAAGGTAGCTAATCCTGTTGTGGAACTGGACGGTGATGAAATGACCCGGATCATCTGGAAATTCATCAAGGAGAAACTGATACTTCCTTATGTGGATGTTGACATCAAATACTTCGATCTTGGCATTGAGCATCGCGACGCCACCAACGACCAGGTGACGATCGATTCGGCCAACGCCATCAAACAATACGGTGTGGGTATTAAGTGTGCCACCATCACTCCCGATGAAGCAAGGGTAAAAGAATTCAACCTGAAACAAATGTGGAAGAGCCCCAATGGCACCATCCGCAATATCCTCGACGGTACGGTATTCCGTGAGCCGATCGTAATAAAAAACATCCCCCGACTGGTAACCAACTGGGACAGCCCCATCATCGTTGGGCGTCACGCCTTTGGCGATCAGTACCGCGCCACCGATTTTGTGGTTCCCGGAAAAGGAAAGCTGACGGTAAAGTTTGAAGGGGAAGACGGGAAAGTAATCGAGCACGAAGTGTACCAATTCAAGGGAGCCGGTGTGGCGCTGAGCATGTACAATACCGACGAAAGCATCATTGGTTTCGCCCGCAGTTGTTTCAACATGGCGCTTCAGAAAGGCTGGCCCCTGTACATGAGCACCAAGAATACCATCCTCAAGAAATATGACGGACGTTTCAAGGATATCTTCCAGGATATCTATGACAACGAGTTCAAGACGGCATTTGAAAAAGCAGGCATTACTTATGAACACAGATTGATTGACGATATGGTAGCCAGCGCCCTGAAGTGGAATGGCAAGTTTGTCTGGGCCTGTAAAAACTACGATGGCGACGTTCAAAGCGATACCGTGGCACAGGGATTTGGTTCTCTTGGCCTGATGACATCCGTACTGGTAACGCCCGACGGCAAAACCATGGAAGCAGAAGCTGCACACGGAACGGTTACCCGCCACTACCGCGATCACCAGAAAGGCAAACCTACCTCTACCAACCCGATTGCGTCCATCTTTGCCTGGACAAGAGGATTGGCCTTCCGCGGCAAACTGGACAATAATACCGAGCTGATCGATTTCTGCAACGCCCTCGAGCAGGTTTGTATTGAAACCGTTGAAAGCGGCAAAATGACCAAGGACCTTGCCGTTTGTATTCACGGAAACAAAGTGGAACACGGAGCCCATTTCCTGTATACGGAAGAGTTCCTGGATGCCATCGACCAGAATCTGAAAAAGAAGACAGGGTTATAAAATCGAACGTTATGGACAAACCCCGTATCCAAAAGATACGGGGTTTTTTTGTGCCTGCTTTCCGGTAAATTTGAATCATGTACCTGGTAGCCCTGGCACTGGCCCCGGCCATTGCGATCATCTTTTATATATACAGTAAAGACAAATACGACCGTGAGCCGGTCAGGCACCTGTTTGTATCTTTTTTACTGGGAGTGCTGAGTACCGTTCCCGCCCTTGTTTTTCAGTTATACTATGAACCAAAGGTGCTGCAGTTCTTTCATAGCAAAACCATCGGATATTACGCTGTTTTCGCCTATGTTGTGGTTGGATTTGGCGAGGAAGCTTCCAAATTTATCATGCTGCGATGGTACGGCT
This sequence comes from uncultured Chitinophagaceae bacterium, assembly GCA_964605065.1. Lineage (GTDB taxonomy): Bacteria > Bacteroidota > Bacteroidia > Chitinophagales > Chitinophagaceae > Endoryza. The sequence continues at coordinate 253,925 of CAZSAQ010000003.1, read as the reverse complement.
ATACCCGGAAGGCCTTCGACGAGCCTTTCGATGGCATAATCTATTCGGTGATGGTGAGCATGGGGTTTGCCACCCTTGAAAATGTAGGATATGTATTGGAAAACGGGTACACCACCGGGTTGTTACGAATGTTTCTCTCCGTTCCGGCGCATGCCTGTTTTGGAGTACTGATGGGCTATCATGCGGGCCTGGCAAAATTTGATTCCGAACATTCCCTGCAATATTTGTGGAGGGGCTTGCTGATCGCTGCTTTCTTTCACGGCACTTTTGATTTCTTCCTTTTTCTGCAAAACAGCGAATCTGTTACGAAATATATTTCGGCCAGTTTGCTGTTTACCGGCGCCATGGTATCTTATTATTTCGCGCTCAAAATGTCGTTACGTTCCATACGGCTACACCAGGAATTGTCAAAACAGGACTTTGACCGCCGCAATCACTCTGTGTAAATCATGATCAGCCTTTGATCATCGCCGCCTCTTTCATCTCACGGGCCTTGTCATGGCCGAGATACCGTTCTATCCAGGCATGTACCAGGTAAATAAGGGGAGTGCAAAGAATGGCAACGGTGAATTTGTACAGGTAGCCGGTGAAAGCAATGGCCGTTACGCGCGCGAAAGAAAAATGCAGCGAAAAATAGAGGAACATATAAGACACGACGATGGTATCAATCAACTGCGAAACCAGCGTAGAGAGCGTTGCCCGCATCCATATATTCTTTTCACCTGTATATTTTTTGATCCTTTTGAATACCGTGGCATCCGTGAGCTGCCCTACAAGGAATGCTGTCAGTGAGGCCACAATAATATTCATTCCCTGTCCGAGTATCTGCGTATACGCGTCCTGCATATTGGGAACATTGTTCTTTGCCTGTGAGCCCACCCAGAAATCGTCGGGCGTGGTTTTGATGGCCAGGTAGAAAACCAGGAATGCGAAAGCGATCAACCCCGCAGTGAGAATGGAAAGAAACCTTACACCCTTCACTCCGTAATATTCGTTGATGATATCGGTCATGATAAAGACCACCGGCCAGGGGAGCACACCCACTGTCAGCGAAAAACCAAGGCCCTTCTCTCCCATCAGGTCCAGGCTGGCAGGCGCAAAACCCAGCGTTTTCTCGAGTGAAAACAATTTCACCCCTATTACTTCGGCAATCAGAGCATTGGCAATAAAAAATCCGCCGAGAATAATAAATAGGCGGGTAGGCTTGTCCTTGATGATGTAGTGGATCATTTGAGCAGCAGGTATACTTGAGGAATTAAAAAAAGGAAATTAGCGATAATTAACCAGCCCGGAAAATCAGCTGGTAACTTTCGGCGCATTCCCCACCAAACCAGTAACAGCAGGCAGAGTATAAAGTTCAGGAAAAAGGAAAGTCCGACGCCCAATATCACAACCGTTGATTGAATATATCCCTCCGGCAGGAAGGACAGGTCTTTACTCAACCAGGCCAGCAGCAGGCACAGATTGCAAATAAAGGCCACCCGCATTAAAAATAATAAGTTCTTCATAAGCCTCCGATCCTGTAAAATTGCATTATTTTGCCCATCATTTTTAATTGTTTACAGCATGAACAAGTCGCTCTGGCAGAAACTGCAACCACATGTACTGGCCATCGGAATCTTCCTGTTGATCTCCATATTTTATTGCTTGCCCGCTCTGCAGGGAAAAATCGTGAATCAGTCGGACGTGATCGGCTGGAAGGGCATGGCTCAATCATCATTTGAATTCAAAGAAAAATACGGTCATTTTCCTTTATGGACCAACAGCCTGTTCGGCGGAATGCCCGCTTACCAGGTGGCCATCGAATCGAAATACAACATTACCATCGCCTGGCTGCATTACCTGTTTACCGGATTTCTGCCCACACCGGCAGGTCTTTTCTTTTTAAGCTGCATCGGTTTTTATATACTTTCACTCGTGCTCAGCCTTCGCACCTGGATTGCCATATTTGGTTCTCTCGGATTTGCATTTTGCTCTTACAGCCCGATCCTGGCAGAAGTGGGTCATACCACCAAACTGGCGGCCATGGGCTATATGCCGGCGATCCTGGCGGGCTTCCTCCTATTGACGCAAAGAAAATATGTATTGGGGTTCCTGGCGCTGATGCTTTTTACAACGCTTCAGCTGTACCAGAATCATATCCAGATCACTTACTATACTATCATCCTGTTGTTCTTTACCGCGCTGGGCTTCGCCATCAAAAAACTGAAGGAGAAATCTGTTAAGGATATTATGATGACTGCGGCCGTTTCGATCGTAGCAGGCCTGATCGCTGCGGGATCCTATGCAGTGATGTTAATGCCTCTGAATGAATATGCGAAGGAAACCATGCGCGGAGGGCGTTCCGAACTTACTCTCAACAAACCCAAGGAAGACAAAACAAAAGGCGGGTTGGACAAGGAATACGCGTTCCGGTGGAGCTACGGTGTAGAGGAGAGTCTCACCTTTATTCTTCCTTATGCCAAAGGAGGAAGTTCCAATCCCAACGAGCTGGGCGAATCGCCAAAAGTAATTGAAACGATGCAGGATGCCCGGATACCGGAAGACGGCATTCGCTATTTCATGCAATTTCTCTCGCCTTACTGGGGAGATCAACCCAATACATCAGGCCCGGTCTATTTCGGAGTGATCATTGTATTATTTGCGGTTGTGGGGTTATTCCTGGTCAGAAGCTGGAATCTCAGCTGGATCATTGCAGCAGGTCTGATGGGGATACTGATGGCCTGGGGAAGACATTTCAGTGCCTTCAACTATTTCCTGTTTGATTACCTGCCCATGTACGGAAAGTTCAGGGCTCCTTCCATGAGCCTGGTGTTGCCACAGCTTTGCCTGCCTGTACTGGCAGCCATGGGTCTGCAGGAATTATTATTTGGTAAACTGTCGGGCGACGAACTCTGGAAAAAAATAAAACCAGCGTTTTATGTGGCTGGTATCCTGGTTGCCCTGACCGTAGTAGCCTATATCAGTTTTGATTTCAAAGGGCCGCAGGATAGAAATATCCGTGAATCCATTGGTCAGATGCTCGGTAATGCCTATGCGCAGGGACAGCAACCAAGTGAACAGATTACACAGAAAGCCAATGGGGAAGCCGGCCAGATAATGAATGCGCTGGTGGCCGATCGTAAAGGCCTTTTTACCGGGGATATGGTGAGAGGCATTATCTTTTTCCTGCTTGGCGCGATCGCATTATTCCTGGCAGCCCGGAAAAAACTGAACCCGCTTTACCTGGCAGCAGCAATTACCATCCTTTCCTTCATTGACCTGATCGGCGTTGATCTGCGATACTTCAACCATTCAAAATTTATCGAAGAAGACGAATTGATGGCGGCGGCATTCACCCCCAACTATGCCGACCTGGCCATTAAAAAAGACACGGGTTACTACAGGGTGTTTGACCAGACGGAAAACTTTACGAATGAATCGAGGTCAGCCTATTTTCACAATTCCATTGGCGGATACCATCCTGCCAAACTTGCCCTCTACCAGGATTTGATTGAAAACCAGATCAGCAAAGGAAACATACAGGTGCTGAACATGCTTAATACCAAGTATGTCATCATATCCAACCCGCAGACAAGACAGCCAATGGCTATGCCTAACCCGGAAGCACTGGGACCGGCCTGGTTTGTAAAAGCCATCCGGCCGGTGGCCTCTGCCAATGAAGAGATGCTGGCCCTCGATTCCATCAAACCAAGAGATACCGCTGTGATTGATAAAAGAGAGGTATCAAAAATCAATCAGAATTTCCACTACGATTCCGCTTCCAGTATCAAACTGGTTGAAAACAGGAACGATTATATATTATACAACAGCCAGTCGGCCACCGACGGATTGGGAGTGTTCAGCGAGATCTATTACCCGCATGGATGGAAAGCCAGCATTGATGGCAAGGAAGTTCCGATTGCCCGGGTAAACTACCTTCTCCGCGCCCTCGCAATACCGGCAGGAAGTCACAAGATCGAATTCCGGTTCGAGCCAGCCTCGATCCATACGGGCGACACCATCAGCCTCGCGATTGGGATCTTATCCTGGCTGCTGTTACTGGGCGGTTTGTTCTGGATATGGAAACAATCCAGATCGCCTCAAAAAGCGGGTGTCAATGGATAGTTTCCTGGTCGTTCGGGATGAGCTTTCGCGACTGATCGACGATCGGTCACAAGAACTCTATAGTCGTTTGCAGGCACTGGATGCGGACAGGCTGGGTATGCCCGAGCACTGTCTGCATTATTTTAAAAGCAGTCATTTCAACCGGATTTTTTTCTCGATCCAAACCAGCGCCGCGCTCTTATACAGGGCTATCAAATTAACAGGTAAAGAACCTTCCTCGCTGGTATTGATGGATTACGGGGCAGGGGTGGGAACTTTGTACCCGCTGGCCAAGATGATCGGCTGCGGAAAAGTCATCTACAACGATCACCTTGAAGATTGGAAAATAAGCGCCGAATTACTGGCTACCGCGCTGAACTGTCCTTCCGACTTGTATATAGTTGGTGATATCGAAGAAACCCTGGACGTATTGGACCGCCAGGGACTGCAATGTGATATCATTGCATCCCGGAATGTAATAGAGCATATCTATCGCCTGGATCTATTTTACAAGCTGCTGGCTGTCCGTCAACCGGGCGCCATCGTATTTTCTTCTACCACGGCCAACCAGAAGAATCCCGGAACCCGTTTGACACATCGACGCATGCATCTTAAATGGGAAAAGGTGTACCGCAAACAGAGAGAGGAAATCATTCATCAATATCATCCCGGTTTTACAGCCAGCGAAGCAGCCACACTGGGCTTTCAAACCAGAGGGTTGGCGAAATGGGATATTCTGAAAGCAGTTGACCTATACCTGGCCACCCGGAAGCTGCCGGAACCATTGTCCGCAGGCACAAATACCTGCGATCCCGAAAACGGAGTCTGGGTAGAACATCTCCTGCCATTTAGTTACTACACATCCTGGATAACCGGGGCCGGCTACACGGCTTCCTTTGAACCGGGATTCTGGGATACGCACAACAGGAAATCCTGGAAAAACCTGATCGGTTCCATCTGCAATCCGCTGATCAGGTCGCTTCCTTTTTTGTCATTTGGGCTCGCCCCTTTTATATATGTTATTGCCAGGCCGGCCATTAAATCCCAAAGCCGGTTATCTTCGCTACCGTAAATATGAACGAGTCGACCAACACCCGTATATTAAGTATCGTTCCTTACAGGATATTACCCGCCAGGCTCGGCGGTGAAAAAGGCATTGCCATTTTCAATGAATACATCGCCCGGGAGCTTACCCTGGTAGCAGCAGGTGTGGAAGCGAACAGTGTAGCGTATGCGAAAGGATATACTTTTCTGAAAATACTATCCAACAGCCGGCTTCGCTATGCCAATCCTGTTCTTTATTTCAGGGTTCGAAAACTTTTGAAACAATACCATTCTACTCATTTATTGATCGAGCATCCCTATTATGCCTGGCTGGCCTGGCTGTTAAAAGCCACCACTCCGGTCACCTGGGTGATCCATTCTCATAATCTCGAATTCGAAAGATCCCGTTCCATTGGAAGATGGTGGTGGAAGGCGCTTAAATGGTATGAACAATGGGCCTACCATTCCTGCGATAAGATCTTTTTCATTTCGGAAGAAGACCGACAGAAAGCCATCCGCGTGCTGCATGTCGAACCTTCGAAATCTATCGCCATCACCTACGGCGTAGAAGTAGCACAATTGCCGGAAGACAGATCTTTCTGTCGCGAGGTGATCGGAAAGCGGCATGGCATTCCGGCGCATCATAAAGTATTACTTTTTAACGGCGCCCTGTATCACCACAGCAACTACGATGCCTTGCAGGCGATTCTTGATCATATCAATCCCTACTTGTTACAGTGCGGCATACCCTATACCATCGTCGTTTGCGGCAAAGGATTGCCTGATTTTTTCAACGAGCTGAAAGAATACCGGCACCTGAACATAGTGTATGCAGGATTTGTTGACGACATCTTTGAATATTTTAAAGCCTCGGATATCTTTCTCAATCCAATTCTTAGCGGTGGCGGGGTGAAGACCAAGGCCATCGAGGCGGTTGCCTACGGGAGTACGGTTGTTTCCACCGAATTTGGGGCGATGGGTCTTGACCGCGCCGCCTGCGGAGACAAACTCAAGGTATTACCCGACCAGGACTGGAATGCCTTTAACGAAGAAGTAAAGAATTGCCTTCAGTCAACTATTCAAACACCTGCCGCCTTTTACGAATTTTATTACTGGGGTAACCTGGCAAAAAAAGCCGCTCAGTTTCTCTCGCAGTAAGTGTTTTCCTGTAAACAAAAAAGCCCCAGCAGAACCGGGGCTAAGCAAAAAAGGAGTAATGGTAAAAGAACCTTCTTTGTATCTCAGTAAGCCTTGAGGCAGCTTTAGAGAGATAAATGCGTTTCAACTAAATTATGGTAAACCCGCTGTTGTGTTGTAATAAATTCCACCAACGTGTCGAAATTTCCGATAGACGTGTAAATAAAGTTTACAAAGCCAGGCGCTTCAGGAATTCGTCTTTGCGGCGCGCGGCCACTTCGATAGACACGCCATCGTCCATTTCTACCACTCCTCCCCTGCCCTTGTGGTATTTTTTTATCCTGAAAACATTGATGATGTAGGAGTTATGTATTCTGAAAAAAATATCAGGCGGCAACATCTCTTCATATTCCTTAATAGCCCTGGACGAAATGTAGTATTTCCCGGTTTTATCGAACACAAAAGTGTACCCTCCTTTAGCTTCTACACGCAGGATATCCCTGATCTCCATGAATACGATTCCTCCATCCATGGCGGTAAGCGCAATCCGCTGGGAATCGCCGGGCTGCCTCGAAAAATTATGAAAAAGGTTGTTCAGTTGCAGATTGATCAGTTTATGTTCCAGCCTTTTTTCCACTTTGGCCACCGCTTGCATCAGCTCTTCAATATTTACGGGTTTTAACAGATAATCGAGAGCACTGTATTTAAATGCCTTCAATGAATATTCGTCAAAAGCTGTAATAAAGATCACTTCGAAATCAACAGGTTTCAATTGATCAAGAAGATCAAAGGCATTACCGTATGGAATTTCGATATCGAGGAAAACAATATCAGGCCTTACGTCCTGGAACACCTGTTTTGCATCTTCAGAATTGGTTGCTTCGCCCAGCACCGCTACGTTGGGACAGAATTCATCCAGCAGCCCCCGGAGGATTTTTATGTTCTTTGGTTCATCATCCACTATCACCGCTTTCATGACTGGCTTCGACATAATCGCTCTTCGAATTGTAGGTATACAAAATAACGATAGACAAAATTAAGAGGTTGTGTCAATAAATTTCCATGGAGGTTACTCTTATTTAACAGTAGTTCGGTGATGTTATTCCGGGAAATTGATCGTAACCCTTGTTCCGAGGGGCTCCAGCGAGGAATCAACCATGTCTTCAATCAGCACGGTGATTTTGGAAGACCGGTTTCTGTTGATCAGTTCAATGCGATCGGCCGTTAGCGACATTCCCTTGGACTGATACTCGATCGGGTTAGATGTTTTATAGTAGGCGGCCATCTTTCTTCCGATCCCATTGTCTTCGATCACCACCACAATGTATCTGTTTTTCCGGTTTACTTTTACCTGTATAAGTCCCCGATCATCCTTTCGATACTTTACCCCGTGCCGGATGCTGTTCTCCACGTAGGGTTGAATAATCATTGGGGGAATAGGAAAGGCGCCTTCTTTCAATTCAGGGGCGAGGTCAATCTTGTAATCGAACTTGCCTTCCAGTCTGGTTTTTTCCAATTCCAGGTAAGTGCGTAAATAACTGATTTCGTCGGCAAGAGGGACAAAAGGCCTGGAAGAAAAATCAAGTGTCTGCCGGATGAGGCGGGAGAAATCGGAAATGAACTTATTGGCGCCCGCAATGTCCTTGTCCATTACGTATTGCTGAATGGAGTTCAGGCTGTTGAATATGAAGTGCGGGTTCATCTGGCTTTTGAGCGCCAGTTGTTCCAGTTCGGTAATGCGCATGTTGATCCGGTTCTTTCTGTCCTCCCTTTTTTTGATCTGCCGGCTGACCATCATGGTTACCAGGACGATGAATAAGAGAAACAGCAATGACAGGAGCGCCCGCACCCACGTTTTCTCCCACACCGTTCCAATGATGGCAAATGGAATATTCACCAGGCTGCTCGATACTCCGTAGCGGTTGATAGCCTGCATTTGAAGTAAATACCTGCCTGAAGGAAGCGAATGGTAATTTAAACTCATTTCCCTGGTGTGCTGCCAGGTGGTATCAAGCCCCAGAAGCCGGTACTTATACTCCACATCTCCCTGCGATCGGAATGAAATGCCCACGTAGTCGACCCGGATGCTGTTCTGATCATGATCGAGCGTCAGTCCTGCTGTATCAGGGGAAATCATGTTGTAGTTCACAAAAATGCCGGTGATCCGGAGGCGGCAGGAAGATTCCTGTGTCAGCAATTTTTCCTTGAAGTAGGTAAGCCCTCCGTAAGTGCCCACGAATATCATGGAATCAGTAGTCGCTATGGCATTGACGGTTTCATGGCTGAGTCCGTCTGCCGAAGAATAGTTGGTGATAGGTATCTTCCTGTCTGCCGTATTGATTTTACTCAGCCCTTTATCGGTTCCGATCCACAAGTCATTACCATGGGTGGCGGTTGTACGGCAGATATTGCTTTTGAGTCCGTCTTCGCCAGAGAAATGTTCAACAAGCTGGTTATTGCGCAAACCGATCACCCCATTTCCATAGGTAGCCACCCACAAATTACCATTGGCTGTTTGGGATATGGAGATGATCCTGGTCCGCAACAAAGGGATATGATCGCCCAGGAATTCGGTCCTTTTATCCGCGTAGATACAAAATAACCCTGCGAGTGTTCCCAGGTATATCGTATCGCCCTTTTGAAAAACAGTGGTTGTTCTGCCATTCCAGATCGTATCCACTACCCTGTTGTGGTTTAGATTCATCCTGACCGCATTCACCCCTGTTGACACCAGCACTTCGCCGTTTGCGGCATCGGATATTTTTTTGGTCGACGTACTGTATCTGGAAGCCTTTACGCGATAGGAAGAATCGAGCTGCACAACGGATACCAGTGATCCATATACGATATTTCCGTCTTCTCCGACCGAGAGATCAATGATCGGGGAACTGGTCTTGTCCGGATACGGAATGACCGTACTTTTGAACAACGTATCGTTTCGGAAATCGAAAGTATATATCCGGCCATCATCGCTTCCGGCAAATATTTTTTCCCCTTTCCGGGCAACTGCGGTAATGGCATGATTGCGATCGGCCCCATTGCTGAAACTGATGTTCCTTACAGTTTCCGAATTCAGACGATAGATGCCGGCTCCATAGGTGCAAAACCACCAGTTCTTTTCATCGTCAATAAAAATGGCATTGATGCTCTTGTTGGCCAGAAAGACCTGCGGCGACCTGTTCTGTCCCAATCTATAAACATAGGCCCCCTCCCGGGTGCAGAAGGCCAACGTTCCCTTGTCGATCATGGACACCCGACCTTTCTTGTCCGGAAACAACGATTTCTGGATAACCTGGTTTCTCTGCAGGTAGGCAACGGCCACCTCGCGTCCGTTGATGCGCCAGGCCATCTGGTCGGCGAGCAAAGCGGCATTGAAATAATGTTGGGCGGGAAATTTCAGATCCGCTATATGGGTCATCTTTCTTTTCTCCAGCACATAAAGGCATTTTCCCTGCTGAACCCAAAATCCGCCTTCCTTTCGCCGGTGAGACTGTACAAAATTCTGCTTCGCCGAATCAGGAGTAAAATGATCAACCTGTCCATCCGCCGTTATCAGGTAGCAATTCTTTCCAAATTCCTGGATCAGGATGTTCCCCTCGGCGTCTTCCGATACGTATGCCGCATGGGTAACCAGCTTTATCTTGCTTAAGAGAGAGTCGTTTTCATTGGTGTAAAATTTCCCCTTATAATAATAGCAGATGGAAACGCGGAATGGCATGATCCATACCCTTCCTTTTGAATCTCCGAAAACATTGAGGATTTCATTATCGGGCAGTCCGTCCAGTGTAGAGAAATTGACAAACCTGCTTCCATCGAAGCGGCTCAATCCCGTTTCCGTTCCTATCCAGATAAAGCCGTCTTTATCCTGGGTCATGCCATATGCAATGGACCCGGCCATTCCCTCCTGTTTGTCGTAGTGCGTAAAACTGTAATCCTGGGCATTCAGCAAGATGGCCCGGGTGAAAAAAAACAGCAAATAAAAAACTGACTTGCCCATCATAGAACCTTATAAAAATAAGGCTTGTTGCCAAGAATAGGGAGTAAAAACCGCCAGCAACCGAAAACATTTGCGGTGAATCCGGCCAATGACCGAATAAACGCCGGGAACTGATCAGGCTGGAAGAGGTAGTGAAAAAAACCCAGTATCGCAAATACAGGTATGGTTATCGTATACGCTAACAGGTGAAAGAGAAACCAGGCTCCGCCAAATTGTTTTCTTATTCGCACAAAATTGGAAAGCATGATCTGTTTGCCTTTCCTGTCAGACAGATTGTAGTATCCGCGACCTGAGGAACCAAAAGCCTTGTTTGAACTTTCGCCCTGTAAATGCAATACATGCAGATCACCATAAATTACCAGGCGACCTGATTTACCCAGCCGGGCACACCATTCTGCTTCCTCTGCGTACAGAAAAAAGTCCTCGTCCATCAGACCCACTTTTTCAAAAGCCGACCTTTTGATCATCAGAAATGCGCCATTGATCCAATCTACTTCCGTTAGGCCAGTTGCATCCGGCACATTGGGCTTTTTTACAGAGAAGAGTAAACCCATTTGTTTGACCAGCCAGCCTACATAAGGCAGGGGAAGCAGGTTGTTCAGGCTTCCTTTCATAAAAAAATTCCCCGAGATCTGCGGGCTGCTGTCTTCATTCAGCAATTGAACTCCGCCAGCTACGTAGTCTGATCCCATCAGTCGTTCAAAACAAAGCTGAATGGCATCGTCTTCTATGAGTGTATCTGAATTCAGAAGAAGTACCGCCCTGGCTTCGCTGCGCCTGATGCCTTCATTATTGGCGCGTGCAAAACCGGCATTATATTCCATCTGTATCCAGCGAACCTCCGGATAGAAAGATTGAATTTCCTGCTGGCCCTGGTCGCCCGAAGCATTGTCCACCACAATGATCTCGTAACGGATACGGGCTGGGAACGACCGTATCGACCGGATGCAATCGAGAACCAGTTTGGGTGTTCTATAATTTACAATGATGATACTTAAATCCATTGATGAAAGGTGTGGCCTGGCCGTACGAAGTTAGGGTTGGTTTGTTTTAGCCTGTACACAGTAGCCAAGATAACTAATAAACATAAAGAATTTTGACAATACCCCCATCCTGAGCACCTCGATCGGGATATGCCTTTGTTTCGAAAGAATCTGGGGAAACACTGCCGGAATCTTCCCGGTGAAGCCGGGTGGTTTTAACTCTTCCAGTTGTTCCAAAGACCGGATCCGGTAATTTCTCATCAGCCTCCAGGCCGCATCGTAGTTGCGCACCCGGCGAAAGATATGGATGCCGGTTTTTTGAAGCCACAACAAAGTCTCCGGAATCACTATGTACGGATCATGGATGACCGCGTTGGTAACCTGCCCCGGGTTGAAACCTACTTTCACCAGCGCTTTGCGGGTCATGGCAAAATTCGGATAGCGGCTCAGGTAGCGGTAATAGAAGTCAACATCCACGAGCCACTTCATGTTGCGATCGTAAATGATCTCAGGATCTGCCTGATACAAAACAACACTGGGCGGCCCTATAAAGTTTTTATAAAACAGGTTTGCAGGATCTTTTATCAACAGCCGGCGATTCCCCTCACTGGTTTCGAAGTGTTCGGTTGTGCCATCTTCCTTCACAATAGTAGAGGCAGAGAACAGGAACGATGCCTGTGGGTTTTGTTCGATAAGGTTTTTGTATTCTTCGAGACTGTCTGGCGCCGCCAGCCAGTCGTCGTCGTGCATAATTTTTATCCATTGTCCCCCGGCATGCCGGATCGCTTCATTCCAATTCTCCGGTGTTCCCAGGGCGGGGTTGTTCTTGAAATAACGAAGGGTGAAATCGCCGGAAAATTTTTCACAGACTTTCTGAACCGAGTCATCCGGGCTATCATCCGTTACTATTACTTCAAAGTCGCGGAACTGTTGTGAACGAATTGAATCGAGCAGCCTTGCCAGCAGCTCGCCTCGCTTGTAAGCAGGAATACAGATGGAGAAGAAAGGCATCCTCAACGATAGTTGGTTTTATTATTTTCGTTTTGCCACAACCACATAATTCAAGGTAAGTAGATCACTGGGATATTTTCGATCCAGCCATAAAAAGAACCGATTCCATAAGGAGGTAAATCTCAGTTTGATAAAAACGCCTTTTAGCAGTTTCACAAAAAAACTCTTCCTGGCGAAAGATGAATAAATGATATTGACATTAAGTTGTCCGATTGCTGCCCATTTTCCTCCATTTGCTTTAATTGTGTCAATCTCAAATCCCCGTCCTTCGATCATCGCCCGCAAGCCGTATTTAGAATATCTATAGAAATCATAAGGTTCTTCATGAAGCTCCCAGCAAAACGGAGCCGAAATAATTAATGTACCGCCCGGTTTCAACACTCTGTATATTTCATCAAGCATCTTAAATGGATCACTCACATGTTCAATCACCTGAGTGCTGAATACCGTATCAAATTGTCCGTTTTTAAATGCCAGATTGGTAGCCTCACAAATAACATCCACTCTTGAAAGGCTGCTCTGTACGACATCGCATCCTGTATAGCTTAGTATTTTCCCCTCAAACAACGATTCATACGGCTTATTACCACAGCCAACATCCAACAATTTCCCCGATGCATGACTTCGGATATGAGCGGTTAAATCCTCGATCAGATATCGCATAACAATATAATCGGAACTGTTCTTATCCAGAGATAAGGAACTTAACCTCACTAGTCCTTTTTCTCGCATACCGCTATTTTTTTGAAAATGATTTAACCCATTTTTTCAGCGGATAAAGCTTCCATCGCAGGTAACCGACCATAGAGGTCATTTGCTTTTTCTGCCGGTAATGATAGAAGTAAATCCAGGGATGTACCCTGAACAATGAGGTGGGGTTAGTTTTCTCACTTGCCGTCTTCCACAATGGATAACGATCCAATACAGACTTCCTCACAAATAATAGAACGTTTTGCTGATACCACCATTCAACGTTAGGTGAGTTCCAAACTTTATCGCGTACGCAATCTACAGGAACAAACCCCCTTTTCATGAATTTTTCGGCCCAGAATTCAGGCACTTGCTCGTTAATATGATAGGTGCCTTCCTGTCCGGGTATCGCAGCTGAAAACAACACAACATCGCTTAGCGAACAAAGTGTTTCAACGAATGAGTCAGAAAAAGATGTGGGGAGATGTTCGGCAACTTCCAAAGACATAGCCAGGTCAAACTTTCTGTTTATGGGAAGCGGGTCTTTCAGATCCTGCAAAATTACCTTACCAACAGGAACCTTTAGAAACTCAGGCTTAACGTAAGGCCCTTCAACGCCTAAAATATCGGTGATCCCCCAATTATGCCACACACTCAACCAATATCCAACCCCGCATCCCACATCTACGACCGATTGTGGATTCAAGACTTCTTTTATCAATGGGAGAATTTCTTTTGCCGAAGAAAGCGACCCATCCTGTTGTCCAGCATAAAAATTCTCGGTATAGTGTTGTGACTCTATCATATTCCGTTTCTGATTTTATTTTTCTGAAGTAACTTATCATAGTACTTCGGAAAGTAAGCCCGAATGACCAGTTTTCCGATATATAGAAGTGGCGAGGATTTGAACCTTTTGATCATATTCTGAACAAGATATTGCTGACCCATCTTGTCAGGATATTTGGCATTAACATAATTCTCTATTTTATTTGGCTTCTCATAGGAGCGATATAGAGTTTTGGACATGGAATTCTGAGTAACCCGATAGTCCCATAATATTTCATCGATATAAAAAAATCTTCCATCTGAAAATGCTATACGCAGCCAAAGATCCCAATCCTCCCAACCATCTCTCATTGCGATATCATACAAGCCAATCGTCTTTAGTTTTTCTTTTCTGACTAACGCACAGGCATCGATATAATTTGATATCATTATTTTTTGCAAATTGAAAGAGCCTGGTTTCCATTCTCCTTCCCTGGCACCAAAATACAATGCGTTTCCATATACCACATCAACTTCAGGGCACTTATCGAAAATTTCTAGTGCCCGGGTTAAATAGGCGGGCCTGATTTTGTTATCGGAGTCCAGCGGCAGAATAAAATCTCCCTTGGAAATATTTATTCCGGCGTTCCTGGCTGCGGAAAGCCCGGCATTTTCCTGGAAAATAACATTCAGCCCCTGATTTTTCAGCTCAGTTAAAATCTTAACCGTGGTTTGATCTGAAGATCCATCATTCACGACTATAACCTCAAAAAGCTGTCTGTCGCAAAGATTCAGACTTTCGAGGGTCTCCAGCAACCAGCTTCCCTGGTTGTAACAGGGAATAACAATCGAAATTCTTGGTAGCATCAGGAGCTTTTTTTAATTTGGCAAAAGTACCATTTTCGGCACGTTTGGCCTACTCCAAAACCCTGAATATTAAATAATGAGACCTGTATTAATAGCTGGATTTCTTATACTCACTTTGAACGGTATTTCCCAGGTTAATCTGAACAATGGCCTTCTGGCCTTTTATCCCTTTTCGGGAAACGCCAATGACGCTTCCGGTAACGGTTTTCATGGAGTTACAAGAAATGGACCGACGCTCACAACCGACCGGTTCGGCAGCCCCAACAGTGCTTATTATTTTGATGGAATTGACGACTATATTGAAGTAAATGATAACGGGGGCCTGTCACCCACTGCTGTGACCGTCTCCGCGATGATTTATACGGAATCTTCCATTTCGCAAACTGTTGTTGGCAAAATCAGTTACACCGACGGTTTCGCGGCGACATACCACTTGGGTATCAACTATGATGTGCAGGCCGGCTTTTTCTTTGGTACTATTCCCAACATTGCCAGTTGTAATCAACAATATCCTTACGATCCCAGCAACCCGTTCGTTAAATCAATTTCAAATTTTTCCACTAATCAATGGCATTGCCTGGTAGGCACCTTTGAAAATTCAGTATTGAAAATTTATGTGGACGGAGTACTTTCTGATACGAAGATCTTGCCATATACGAACCTCCTTCAATGCAACAACACGCAGTTGTTGATCGGATCCTGGTGGACAGGTGATAATCTGAAATTCAAAGGTAAAATTGATGATGTCAGAATCTATAATCGCGCCCTTAATTTGCAGGAAGTTCAGGCTCTTTGCGAGGCAACCAATGTCCTGTGCACCGGTTCACTCGGCGATCCGGTAGTCAACATCACTTTCGGAGCAGGTGCCAACCCGGGCAACCCGCTTCCTGTAGTTCAGCCGGGCGCCTCAACCACCCTTTCCTATGTTTCGGTAAACGGCAATCCTGCCACTCCCACCCCACAAGACGGTCAATACACCATCACCAACAATACCCCTTTCAATGGCCCCTGGTTCTCCGGCATGCCCGATCATACTCCGAACGACGTTAACGGATACCTGGCCTTCTATAATTCCCAGGAAACAGCGGGACTTGAATTTTACCGGCAAACAGTCAACAATCTCTGCGGATCGACGACCTACGAATTTGCAGCATGGATTGCCAACTGCCTGAACCCGGCATTTCTGGACGGGGTGGATCCGAATATCACTTTCCGGATTGAAAAAACGGATGGTACCCTTATTGCCGCTTATAATACCGGGCCCATTTCTGAAACATCGGTTTTTACCTGGAAACAATTTGGATTTTTGTTTACGCTGCCCGCCGGGGAATCTTCCGTTGTTCTGAAAATGATCAACAACAGTGTGGGAGGTACTGCCCAGCCTGGAAATGACCTGGCTATCGACGATATTACTTTTCGCCCCTGCGGTCCCAACGCCAATGCATCCTTCAGCGGGTCCCTGCAATTGGATTCGCTCCGTGTATGCGCGGGTGACCCCGTTACCCTCTTCGGCAGTCTGTCTGCCGGCTATGCCACTCCCGCCTATCGCTGGCAGGTGAGCAACGATCAGGGCCAGAACTGGTCGGACATCCCTGCCTCGGCAGTTTTCCAGTATAATTTTGTTGCCCCGTCGGTAGGTGCCGTCACTCATATCCTGTACCGGATGATTGCCGGCGAAGGAAGTAATGTGGATGAAACCCTGTGCCGCGTTCGTTCCAACATCATCGTTCTTTCCGTTGTACCGGATGCAATCTGCCATCCCAGGGGTACCCCTATAACAGGCGTCATCAATTCTTATACAGAAGTGATAAGCCTGGACAAATGCACGAATGCACTCAATGTATCGGACGCTTCTTCCTTCAAAACAGGCGATACGGTTTTATTGATACAAATGAAAGGCGCCATTGTAGATTCTACCAATTCTGCCGCCTTTGGAAACGTACTCAATTACCGAAACGCGGGCAATTATGAATACAACCTCGTGGACCAGGTATCGGGCAACTCGATCATCCTTCGAAATGTTATTCTCAAACAATATGATTTTCCGGGTGCTGCTGTTCAGTTGGTGAGAATTCCCTATTATCAGACAGCCACCATCATCGACAAACTCACCAGTCTGCCCTGGAATGGCAAGATCGGTGGCATCCTGGCTTTTGATGTAAGAGATACCCTGATCATGGCGGCAGATATGGATGTAACGGGAAAAGGATTTGCAGGTGGTAAAGCCATCAACTCGCTGGTGTTACAGTCCAACTGTTCGCAAAACGAATATATCTATCCGGCAGGAAGCACGCTGGCTGCTCCCAAAGGAGAATCTATTACTTCTTTGTCTGTTCCGTACAGGAATGGGAAGGGTTCTCCTGCCAGTGCAGGTGGCGGAGGACTGGATCATAATTCCGGAGGTGGCGGAGGGGCCAATGGAGGCACGGGAGGATTTGGAGGTTACCAATTGGAAGATTGTACCGGAACAAGTTTCGATAACCGCGGATGGGGTGGCAAGTCTCTTCCCTATTCAAATGCCGCCAACAGGATCTACCTGGGTGGTGGCGGCGGCGCCGGCCATTGCAATCAACCGGCCGGCATCAATATGGACGGCGGAAATGGCGGCGGGATCATCATTCTGCGAACCGGGTTCCTGGAAGGATTTGGAAACTCGATCACAGCGAGAGGAGCAAATGCGGTGCAATGTATGCTTCCCAATGCCGACAATTGCCACGATGGCAGCGGCGGCGGTGGTGGCGGGGGAACGATTCTGTTGCAGGCAAACACAATTCTGTCAGCAACCACCACCAATACAGCAGGAGGAAAAGGAGGAGATCTCATCATCTATAACACTGTGGGTGGAGGAAGGATTGGACCAGGTGGTGGAGGCGGTGGCGGTATCGCCTGGTTTAGCAATGCCGGATTGCCCGCATCAATCAGCAACATACAGAACGGAGGGCTGAACGGTGTCATAACAAAAGACAACAACAATCCCTGGGGAGCAACGTCAGGCCAAAGCGGCGTTTCACTGTATTCGCTGCAGATACCGGTAGCTTCCACGCAGTTTGTAAAAAATATCGGAACCATACAGATCAACCCGCAGCTGGTGGCCTGCCGCAACCTGCAGTTCGCTTCAAACGTACAGGTTCAACGGGATGCTATCAACAATTACCGCTGGTATTTCGGTGATGGTAATACCTCCAGCTCCGCATCAACTGCGATCAGTCATTTGTATTCCAGAGCCGGGCAGTACCAGGTTAAACTGGTAGTAACAGATATTGCAGGATGTACAGACAGTACATTACTGGATGTAAGAGTCGATACTGCCACTGCGCAGGCTGGTCCTGATCAGTTGGTTTGTCTCAACCAGCCCGTTACTTTGCAGGGATCTGGCGGAGGTAGTTACTCCTGGAGTCCCGGAAATTTCTTAAGCGATGCAGGTATCGCACAGCCCGTAGCCACCGTACCGGCAACCACGCGGTTTTATTTAACTGTTAGTGACCAGTCACTATGCTCGGCAACCGATTCGGTTCTTGTGAGCATCATACCCAAACCTGTATTCAATGCTCCCTTAGCAGGCGTGCAGGTATGTTTGGGTAAAACTGTGCAACTTCAGGGAAATAATGGTGGTACGGTAGATTACAGCTGGACCCCATCGGTGTTCCTGGATAACCCTGCCGGACAAAATCCGGTTTTTACACCCGGTACTACCAGTTCGCTTACGGTCAGAGTTACAGAAAGGACCTGCCAGTACGATAGCGTTTTCAATGTAGTAGTAACAGTCAACGATACTCCCGCGGTTGCTGCAACCCGGTCCAATGATATTGATTGCAGCAGCCCCTCGGCCGTGCTGAACGCAACCGGAGCACAGACTTACACCTGGTCTCCCGCCTCCACCCTGAGTAATCCAAACAGTGCAAACCCTGTTGCCAGCCCGAGCACTACGCAGACCTACCGGGTAACAGGAAAGGATAACAAGGGATGCGAGTCGAGCGCTGAGGTCGTGGTTAAAGTGACCAATGGCGGCAACATCGTATTTACTTTACCCAATGCCTTTACTCCAAACGGGGATGGCCGGAACGATTGTTTCGGCATCCAGAAATGGGGTGGGGTAACCATAAAAGAATTTTCCATCTTCAACCGCTGGGGTCAAAGGGTATTTTCGACGAAAGACCCTACCCGATGCTGGGATGGCCGCGTTAATGGGAAAATGCAAGACCCCGGAGGCTATGTTTACGTGATCAGGGCCTCATCGTTCTGCGGCGAAATCAAGAGAACAGGCAACCTGCTTCTGATCCGGTAACATGAAATAAAAAACAGGATCTGTACAATGGCAGCTGCCTGCCTGTGTCACGCAGCGACAGGTTAACTTATTTGCGATGAATTCCATGGCGGAATGCTTTGCAAATCCTGCAATCCGTTCTCCTTTTTCTCCCATCCCGCACAGTAATGTCCGTTGGTGATCAGTATATAATTCGCGGGTACGGTGAGAGAATATCGCAGGGCCTGGGATAGTACATCCTCTCCCAGGTTTACCTCCATGGATTTGCATTCGATCAGCATCCAGGGCTGATGGCTGGCATTATACACCAGGATATCAAACCTCTTTTTCATTTCACCCAGGCGTATCTCCTTCTCTACCGCGATCAGTGAGGCCGGGTAATTCGCTACCTTTACTAGGTATTGAAGAAAGTTTTGCCGCACCCATTCTTCGGGACTCAGCCTGACCCAACGTTTTCGCCATTCGTCGAAGATCCAGTCCTGGTCGCTCTCCGTTTTTGTACGGAATTCATGTTGCGGATAGTCTATTCTGATCATTACAGGCGAAATAACTAAATTTAGAGATTTAACGGACGATTCAATATGAAGACGAAAAATGAAATTGTAGAAAACTGGCTGCCCCGCTACACCGGCGAGAGCCTGGAAAACTTCGGGAAATACATCCTGCTCACCAACTTCAGCAATTACGTAAAACTGTTTGCCGACTGGCATAATGTTCCGGTAATTGGCCTTGAGCGTCCCATGCAATGCGCCACCGCCGGGGAGATTACCATCATCAATTTCGGAATGGGAAGTCCCACTGCCGCCACGGTGATGGACCTGCTGACCGCCATAGAGCCACAGGCTGTTCTTTTCCTGGGAAAATGCGGCGGACTCAAAAAACGAAACAATATCGGTGATCTCATACTTCCCATTGCGGCCATACGCGGAGAAGGAACTTCCAATGATTATTTCCCCGCCGAAGTGCCCGCCCTCCCCGCTTTCGCCCTGCAAAAAGCCGTGTCTACTACTATCAGAGATTATGGAGTAGACTACTGGACCGGAACGGTATACACCACCAACCGCCGGGTTTGGGAACATGATGAAGCATTTAAAGAATATCTGAAAAAAATCAGGGCTTACGCGATAGACATGGAAACGGCCACCATTTTTTCAGTCGGATTTTACAATAAGATCCCAACCGGCGCCCTGTTGCTGGTTAGCGACCAGCCGATGATACCGGAAGGAGTGAAAACGGAAGAGAGTGATAAAAAAGTAACCGGGGATTTCGTTGAACGACATATCCGGATCGGGATAGATTCTCTCAAACAACTCATCAACGGCGCGATGACGGTACGCCATCTGCGGTTTTAAAAGCCGATGCCCAGCCAGACACCTTTGCTTGAAATTCGAAACCTCCAGGTGCAATTCCAAACGGAACTGGGCCTGCAGGAAGCTGTCAGCAACATTTCCTTTCCAATAAACCGGGGCGAAATAGTGGCGATTGTGGGAGAATCCGGCTCGGGCAAATCCGTCACCGCTCTTTCAATACTTAAACTGCTGCCGTCCGCTACTGCCAGGTACCCCCATGGAGAAATTATTTTCCATAATCAAAATCGTTCGATTGATCTGCTCAAACAGCCGGAAAAAAATCTGCAATCCATACGGGGTAACGAAATCGCGGTGATATTCCAGGAACCGATGACCTCTCTTAACCCGGTCATTACTGTGGGAGAACAGGTAATGGAAGCTTTGCGGATCCATAGAAAAATATCCGGCCAGGAGGCCAGGAAAGAAACTATCCGGCTCTTCGGAAAAGTGGAGCTTCCGCAACCCGACCAGCTCATAAAGAGGTACCCGCACCAACTGAGTGGCGGACAAAAACAGCGGGTGATGATCGCACTGGCCATGTGCTGCCAGCCATCCCTTCTTATTTGCGACGAGCCCACAACGGCACTGGACGTAACCGTACAACGCCGCATCCTGGAGCTGCTGAAAACGCTGCAACAGGAAACAGGCATGGGCATCATCTTCATTACACATGATCTCGGCGTGGTAGCAGAAATTGCCGACCGGGCGGTGGTAATGTACAAAGGCGCCATCGTAGAACAGGGTACCGTTGCCGACATTTTCGCGCATCCGGGTCAGCCTTATACCCGGGCATTGCTGGCCTGCCGCCCCTCTCTTCATCCGAAAGGAGAAAGATTACCGGTAGTGAGTGACTTCTTGGGAAACGGCTTGCAGAGCGGGAGCGGGAGCGTGAGTGAGAGCGTGAGCGGGAGCGGAAGCGACGTTGTGTTGCGGGTAGAGGAACTGACGGTTGAATTTGCAGGGAAAAGGAATTTCTTCGGCAGAACATTGGACAAAATAAGAGCTGTGGATCGGGTAAGTTTCGAGGTATACAAAGGTGAAGTGCTCGGATTGGTAGGCGAATCCGGTTGCGGAAAAACAACGCTGGGCCGTACCATCCTTCGTTTGCAAACACCCAGTTCGGGCAGGATATGGTTCCAGGGAGAAGATATTAGCATAAAGTCGGCCCATGACATCAAACCCATTCGAAAAGATCTTCAGATCGTTTTCCAGGACCCTTATTCTTCCTTAAATCCCCGTCTCAAGATCGGGCAGGCCATTGCCGAGCCGCTGAGCGTACACGGGATTGAAAGAAACAGCCGGTTGAGAAAAGACCGGGTAATTGAATTGCTGGAAAAAGTAGACCTGAAGGCTGAGCATTTCGAACGCTATCCGCATGAATTCAGCGGAGGTCAGCGGCAGCGCATAGTAATTGCCCGCGCGCTGGCCCTGCAACCCTCGTTCCTTGTATGCGACGAATCCGTGTCGGCGCTGGATGTAAGTGTGCAGGCACAGGTGCTGAACCTTCTCAATGATCTAAAAAAGGAATTTGGCTTTACCATCATCTTTATTTCGCACGACCTGTCGGTTGTGCATTATCTCAGCGACCGCATTATGGTGATGAACAAAGGCAGGATCGAGGAAATCGGGCCGGCCGGCGAGGTGTACAGGAACCCCCAAACTGAATATACCCGTAACCTCCTGGCGTCCATCCCGTCCGGAAGGGTCGGCGCGGCGGGAAAATATTAATTTTCAGATTTTGATCGCTGAACCTTACCTTTGCACGCTTGAAAAATAGCATTACATGATGTCAAACCTGGTGCCGTAAGACCTGGTTTGTGTCTTCAACCGATCGGCTGGTCTTCCCCCAAGTTTGTCAATCATGTAGCCCTTTATCTAAACATTTAGCTACATGAAGTTATCCCAATTCCGTTTTGACCTTCCACTTAATCTAATTGCCCAGCAGCCTGCAAAAAAGAGAGAGGATTCGCGTTTGATGGTGGTTCATCGCCACACAGGCCAGATTGAAAACAGACACTTTCGTGATGTACAGGAGTATTTCGACGACAAGGATGTATTCATCGTTAATAACACCAAGGTTTTTCCAGCACGCATGTATGGCCGTAAGGAAAAAACCGGGGCCAAGATCGAAGTTTTTCTTCTCCGCGAACTGAATAAACCCAACCGCCTGTGGGATGTGATCGTGGACCCTGCCCGTAAGATCCGTGTGGGGAACAAACTTTATTTCGGCGAAACAGATGAACTGGTAGCCGAAGTGATCGACAATACCACCAGCCGTGGTCGTACTATTCGCTTCCTCTGGGATGGTACGGACGATGAGTTTCGCCAGATGCTGGAAACTCTCGGAGAAACCCCGCTTCCCAAGTACATCAAACGCAAACCGGAGCCTGAAGACAAGGAAAGATACCAGACTGTTTATGCCAAACACGAAGGAGCCGTTGCCGCTCCTACGGCAGGTCTGCATTTCAGCATTGAACTGATCAAGCGTTTGGAGATCAAAGGCATTCGCTTTGCAGAGGTAACGCTTCATACCGGGCTCGGAACTTTCCGCCCTATTGAAGTGGAGGACCTGAGCAAACACAAAATGGATGCTGAATATTATCGTATTGACGACACTGCCTGTACCATTGTCAACAAGGCTATCAAGGGAGGACATCGCATCTGTTCTGTAGGCACCACTACCATGCGGGCGATTGAATCATCTTATACTGCCGAAAAACTGCTGAAGCCTTCCGAAGGATGGACCAATACTTTTATTCATCCACCTTACAACTTCAATATTGCAGATTCTCTCATTACTAATTTTCATTTACCCAAGACCAGTCTGCTGATCATGGTTTGCGCGTTTGCCGGATACGATCTGGCGATGGAGGCTTATAAAAAAGCGATAAAAGACAAGTACCGTTTCTTCAGTTATGGAGACGCGATGCTGGTGATCTGATAAAAAAACCCCGAAAAATATTCGGGGTTTTCTTTTTACTATTTTCCGTGAATCTAGTTCTTCTTCTTGCCGATATTTCCAGCGATCCCGATGCCCCAGAAGAAATGATATTCGGTGATTTCGGTAACCGGAATACGATACTGGGCGTTTACAAGCAGATACGCTTCGTTAAAGATATTGACCTGTAAACCTGCTCCAACAGGCACAAAGGCACCAAAATACCCTTTGTATTTGGAAGCGCCCATACCTGCCTGCAGATAAGGATTTACGATAGAACGGTTGCTGATCAGTTTGGCCCGTACAGAAAAATCCGCTTCCAGCAAGAGTTTGTCGGACCCAACCGGCTTCTTGTTTGGAAAAGGATAATCAACAAATGAACCTGCCAGGGAGGTAGAGATATCGAATGTGCGGGTGATTCCCTGGATATAGTTCAACGCCAGACCCGGAGCCATCTTCTTTATTTTACCAAACTGCCGGTTCTTAAACACTACTCCCAGGGAGTTAGCCCTGACAGCGGCAGCACTCTGAAAATCTGTAAATATGAATTGTACCCCGAAAGTGGGTTTCTGAATGTAGTCGTTATCCTGGCCGAATACGGATACACTGACAGATAGCAGTAAAGCTATGAAGCCTGGGATTTTCTTCATATACGAGCTAGTTTTGTTGATTGCCAACAAAAATAACAGGTACAAATTAAACAAGGAAATTAATTATTCAGTTTGTGGTCAGCTCTTCCCCGGGTTTCTCCTTGCCCAGGTACTCGACCTTTACCCGGGTAAGGCCCTTCCCGATATAGGCGAGCTTGGAAGCGGCAGACCGGCTCAGGTCGATCAGCCTTTTGTTGCGATGGTGCATTCTGTCAGTGATCCTGACAATCACCGACCTTTTGTTGCTGAGATTGGTAACTTTTACCCAGGAATTAAGGGGGAGGGTATTACTGGCTGCGGTCAGCTTTTTTTGGGTGAACAGGTCGCCATTGGCGGTTCTCCGGCCTTCAAATTTATTGTCGTAAAAGCTGGCAACTCCGTATTGAATGGTGGGGATGCTACGGGAGAGACTGTCCCGGATGACGCTGGCGGGCTTCTTTTTCCGGGCCGTTTGCTGCGCCAACACCCCCATGGGGAAAATGGCCATTATCAGCCAGAACAATAGGCAGAATTTTTTCATCGGAATATTTTATTGGATTGACTTGTCGGCAAAATATCTCTCGCTGAGTATTTTGTCTTCTCCATAAATATCCTCATAAAATTTGATTTTTCCACCTGTTCCCTCGCAGGTAAAGTAGCGGAAAAAGACCTGAACGGGCGTTCTGACAGGAAGATAATGTTTCTCTTTCCTTTGTAACCAGGCTTTTAGAGAGTCGGAGCTCACCACGGGAATACTGGGCTTTTTATTGAGGCTGTCGTTGAGAATGAGGTAGTGAGCCAGCTTTTGCCACTCCTGTACTCTCACACAACCATGGCTTAACGACCGGGCGGCATTGCGGAACAAATAGCGTTGGTTGGTATCGTGCATATACACGCTATACTTGTTGCTGAAATTGAACTTCAGGATACCCAGGGCATTGGCGTCGCCGCTTCCCTGTATCACCTTGTAGGGAATTCCCTTGGTGTATTTCTTCCAGTCAACACTGGCGGGATCCACCTCATCTCCCTTCCCGTCGATGATGGAATAACCATGCTTGGTAAAATAGTTAGGGTCCTTCTTGACTCCCGGCAACACTTCCTTGGCAATGATACTGGTAGGTATGTTCCATTGCGGGTAAGTGATCATATCAGAAATTCTGCTGGTGAGCTGCGGCGTGCGGGTGGCGGGCCTTCCTACCACTACTCTCGAAATAAAAACGACCGTATCGCTGTCGATCAATTTCATGTAATAAGACGGCAGGTTTACCCACACATATTTTTGCGGCATCGAATCCGGCAACAGTTTGAATCGGTCGAGGTTGATGGCTATCCTTTTAAATTTTTCCCAGGGAGTGTTATTGAGCGCATTCACTGTGTTTTCATTCAATCGCCCGGTAGCTTTCAATCCCTTTTCTTTCTGGTAAGCGGAGATGACCGATCTCCAGGTGGCGGTATCTACCTGATCCGTTGGCGATTTGAGAATATCCTCTTCAAAGAGTCTTTTCTGCAACTGGGTATACAGGGCTATGGAATCCTTATTAGGATAAATTACCCTGGTATATCGCTTGAAAGCCTGAACTGAATCCAGGAAGTACTTCAATCCGATCTTCAGGGAGTCGTAGTACCTGTTTTTAGGCTCGAGTTTGTGAAACACATTGCGCACATCCCGGGAATATTGAAGATCCGCCAGGGCATTGAGGTAAAAAGTATCGCTCAGCACAGTGTCTTTTCTCAATGTAACGCTGTCATATTTCAATCGCCCCTGCTTCAGGTGTTTGCTGATCAGCAAAAAAGCATCGGTGAGCATCATGTCTGCCCGCGACCAGGTAACGGCATCTTTCTGAGCTGTTGAATCTGTGGCCAGCAGGTCGCGCAGACTGTGCAAGGCCCGGTTATGGTAGTCCGTTGGAAACAATCCATACTCCCTGCAATCTTCTATAAATCTTATCAGCGAATCCGCCAGTGCGGAAAATTTTTCTTCATTCGACCATAGTGGTCTGAAATTGTTTTTTTCATAAATGTTGCCAACAAGGGTATCCTGGCGCAGGCGAAGAGAGTCGCTGATCCGGCCGTTGTGCTGCAAAGCATACAGGATCGCTGATTCGATATTTCTTGATTTGCGGATATCGATCTGCTCGGGCTTTTCAACAATATCCCTTTCTTTTGGGTCCGGCGCTTCCTGCTCCTGGCAGGCAATGACGAACACAAGGAGTAATAAGAAAATAATTGAGGGAACCTGCGGCTGTATCCTGTTCATTCTGACTTTTCTGATTGAAAGATAGTATCTTGTTTGAAGAGATGGTTCTTCTCAAAAACTGGTTGCAATGATATATAAAATCCCGCATCAGTCCTACTGTTTGGCCGCTTTGGCAGCCATTTTTTTGAGTGCCGGAGTGCTAAAAGCCCAACCATTAAGGGTGAGTAGGTATGGAGTGGCTTTTATGGATAGCCCTGCACAGTATTTGCAGGCGGTTTCTGCTGATCCTGAAAAAAGACTGGTGGAACTTCATTCCCTTTCACCCTCTCTGCCATATGAGCTTCGCTACGCAGGGAAAAATAATTTTACCGGGCGAAAAATGTACCCGGGCAAGGTAGTACATACCTATATGAGGGCCCCGGCCGCCAAAGCGCTGGCTGATATTGTAGAGGAACTTCGACAAAAAGGAATTGGCATCAAGGTTTTCGATGCATACCGCCCCTACGGTACAACCATTGCATTCTGGGAACTGATCAAAGATGAGCGATATGTAGCGGATCCTTCCAAAGGAAGCGGACATAACAGGGGACTTGCCATCGACTGCACGCTTTTTTATCTCGAAAGCGGTATTGAACTCAATATGGGGACCGGTTTTGATAATTTCACGGATACTGCCCACCAAACTTTTACTCAATTGCCTTCCGGCATTCTATCCAACAGGAAACTATTCAGGGAGGTAATGACCCGACACGGATTCCAGGTATTTGATACGGAATGGTGGCATTATTTCTGGCCGAACAACCGTAACTATGAAGTAATGGATCTTTCGTTTCAGCAACTTCACAGAATCAGCCGCAGTAAAAAATAACTAAACTGGTATAACCTCCGTTACACAATCCAGATTGATGGGGCCGTAAACATGAGGATAGGTATCTTCATTGGACGTACTCCAGTCGTAGATAAGCTGGCTTTTCAGTTTATCGGTATCAATAACGAGTTTAACCAGTCCGCTTCGCCCTGAAAAATATCTTTCCAGTACGCCGGGCACCTGTTTTTCGAGGCTGCAATGTATAAAGCCCTCTTCCCGAAGTGAAAGAGATTCGTATTGACCTTTTTCTTTGGCAGCATTCCACTCATCGGCGGAGGTTACATGATAGATGATGGGCATCGTTCAATTTTATTTTTGTTTGCAATAGGCAAGATACGATTTGCCGTTTGCCGTTTGCGGTTAGCAATATTATGTAGTCTTTATGATCCTGGGTATTCTTTGTTCGCGAAGCAAGAAATCAGCCAGCACGATGGCGGTGGCTGCTTCCACAATTACAGGCGCCCGCAGCGCCACACACAGGTCATGACGGCCTTTCACGGAAAAATCTTCCGGAATACCGGTGTCCCAGTTCAGGCTATTTTGTTGTTTGGGAGTAGAAGACGTAGGCTTGATGGCCAGCCTGAACAGCAATTCATTCCCATTGCTGATGCCGCCCACAATTCCTCCGGCATGGTTGGTTCGCGTATGGCCTTCCAGGTCAATGATCGCATCATTGTGCTCGCTGCCGAACATTTGAGCGGCGCGGAAGCCGGCTCCGAATTCAACCCCTTTTACTGCCGGTATCGCATAAAGAATATGGGCGAGCTGAGACTCCACCGAATCGAAATAAGGTTCTCCGAGACCTGCTGGTATTCCATTGGCGCGGCATTCTACAATACCTCCCACCGAATCTTTGGCATCAATGGCCCGTTGCAATCCTTTCTCCAGGTTTTTCTCCCCTCCTATTTCCACCACCTCCGCACTGATGCGGATACCAGGCATCAGCTTCTTTGCAATGGCTCCCGCAGCTACCAGCCCGGTAGTGAGCCTGGCACTGAAATGACCTCCGCCCCTGTAATCTTCGTAGCCACCGAATTTCTGATGAGCCACCATATCGGCATGGCCCGGGCGGGGAATGCTGCGTTGCTTTTGGTAATCCTCACTCCTGGTATTATTGTTCTCAAAGAGCAGCGTAACAGGGAAACCGGTTGTATGCCCATTAAAAACACCGCTCTTGATCAAAGGGAAGTCCGCTTCCTGGCGGGGAGTTGTTCCTTTCTGCTTTCCTCCTTTACGCCTTTCGAGATCTGCCAGCATATCTTCAGCTGCCAGGGGAAGTCCTGCGGGGCAACCGTCAATGGTTATGCCAACACATTCGCCATGCGATTCTCCGAAAATGGATATTCTGAATAAATGTCCGAATGAATTCAATGATGAGGGATTGATTCGTTAGTAGATAAAGATACAACAGCGCCCATTTCTTTCAGGTGGTCATAAAAATCGGGATATGACTTGTTCACCGCGTCCGCTTCTTCGATCACCACGTTGCCCTGGGCACGTAGTGCGGCCACAGCACAGGCCATCGCGATCCGATGGTCATGCCTGGAATGTACCTGGGCTCCCCCCACTTGTCCGCGACCGTGAATGATCATGTGGTCTCCGTCAAGATCGATCTTCACGCCCATTTTGGCAAACTCTTCCTGTAAGGTAAGACCCCGGTTGCTTTCTTTGTGAGCCAAACGGCTTACTCCTTTTATTGTTGTATCGCCCTGGCAGTAAGCAGCCAATGCCACCAATGGAGGAAAAAGGTCCGGGCAATCGGTAGCATCGAATGCAAATCCATTCATCGGGGCGGGCGTCAGCTCAATCCGGAAACGATCAATACGAAGACCAACTCCGCATTTTTCCAACGCTTCCAGGATGGCTTTATCGGCCTGTGTCGATTGTGTATCCAGTCCTTTTACGGCAAGCGGTCCGGCAAGGGCTCCAGCTACCAGCAGGAATGCGCCGCCGCTCCAGTCTCCTTCTACGGTATACTCCTGTGTAGTTACAGGTGCTGCCAGAGTATTCTTTTCGAAATAAAATTGTTCGTACCGACGGTTAACCGGAATCTTCAAACCAAACTGTTTCATGACATCGAGTGTCAGATCTACATATGGCCTGCTTTTCAGATTGGTAACGGTAATGGTGACGTCGCTGGCATCGGCGGCCGCATAAGCCAGCAGCAGTCCGGTCAGAAACTGGGAACTGAGTGAGCCGTCAATTTCAATATCCCGTGGTTGCAGCGGGCCTTTCACCACCAACGGTAATCTGCCCTGGTTACTTTGGATAGACACGCCCAGTTTTGGCAATACTTCATCAAAAAAATCCATTGGCCGGGATGTAAGACTTCCGGAGCCATTGATGGTAATGGTGGCGCTGCTAAGAGCCACCAGGGGAGTAAACATGCGGATGCTTAGCCCGCTTTCGCCGCAATGAATGGCAATTTGATCTCCGTTGTTCTGATGCTTAAATCCTTCTGCAATGACGGTAACGGTTCGTTGTTCTTCCCGCACCCGTGCGCCCATTTTGCGGATTATATCGAGCGCTGCCAGGTCGTCGTTGCTATGGCCCGGGTTATGAATTACCGATGTTCCCGTAGCAGCCAGTGCCGCTGCACAGGCTCTCTGCATAGAACTCTTGGATGCAGCTGCCAGTATTTCTCCCTGTAAGGAAGAAGGATGTATGGTTGCGATCGTCATCTTTACTTTAATTACATTCTGATATTACAGTGAAAGAATAATGGATTTGAGTTGATCCATCGGAATTTTCCTGACCACTCCCTTTCCAATCTTTTCCAGTAACACATAGTTCATTTCATTTCGCACTTTCTTTTTGTCCTTTTGCAGCACGTCAAAGGCCATTTCCCTGTCGAACTCCGCATAGGTGGGAAGTTCATATTTTTCAATCAGGTCAACTACCCGCTCTGTATCTCTGAATGACAAGATCCGGGACGAGAGATGACAGGCATAGGTCATTCCGATGGCCACTGCCTGCCCGTGTGACAACTCGTATTGGTTCTCCAGCGCGTGAGCGAGGGTATGTCCGAAATTGAGCAACTTGCGATCGCCTTTTTCGAATTCATCCTGCTGCACCACTTTTGATTTAAGAACGGCGTTGCGTTGTACCAGCTCGCAAATGGCCGACTGGCGGTTGAGAAAAAAACGGGGCGATTGACTTTCCAGCCATTCAAACATGGCCTTGTCTTTAATACAGGCATGTTTGATGATCTCCGCGAATCCATTGGCCCATTCAGTCTTTGGAAGACTTTTCAGAAAAACCATATCGTGAAGGATGAAACGCGGTTGCCGGATGATCCCTACCATGTTTTTGTATACGCCTACATCAATTCCGTTCTTGCCGCCGATGGAGGCATCCACCATGGCCAGCAGCGTAGTGGGTATAAACCCGAAATCAATTCCTCGCATATATACCGAAGCAATGTAGCCTGTCAGGTCGGTGATCACCCCACCCCCGATACCCAGCAGGGTGGTTTGGCGATCGGCACCCAATTCAATGAGTTCGTCCACCACCGCATCCACAGTTTGCTGAACCTTGTACTCTTCGCCCGGTTTCAGCACGATACAGTTCCAGTTCCTGAACTTCTTCGCATGAGCGTTATAGATATTTTCATCGGTAATGATCACCGCCTGTTTCCTATCGACAATGTCGGCAAGGCGCGACATGCCATAGGCGAAATAGTAATCTACCTTCGATTGCGTAAACTGAAATGTTTTCTTTACCATAAGGAAAGAATGAAAAAAGAGTCTGGTTTGCTATCAGGAATTCATGATACGGTTCTGATGGTTGATGCTTTCCATGTGAACCGCGTCAAAGTATTTGGTGATGAATTCCTTGCTGAGTCCCAGCTTGTCTCCCTTGGTGAAGGCTCTTTCCAGGATTTCGTTCCAGCGATTGGTTTGCAGAATGGTGATGTTGTTGTTTTTCTTGTATTCACCGATCTTTTCTGCAATTTTCATGCGCTGGCCGAGGATCTGCATCAATTCATCGTCGAGGTTGTTGATTTGCTGACGAAGTTTTTCGAGGGCAGCGTGGTACTCTTCGGAGTTGATATCTTCCTTCCGCCAGAGAATGCTTTCCATCATTTCGCCCAGTTTTTCCGGGGTTACCTGCTGTTTGGCATCGCTCCAGGCATTATCGGGGTCGATATGGCTTTCGATCATCAGCCCGTCGAAGTCCAGGTCAATGGCTTTCTGAGCCACGTCCATCAGGATGTCGCGGCGACCGCTGATATGAGAGGGGTCGTTGATCAATATCATGTCCGGGTTGCGGCGTTTCATTTCGATGGCCAAATGCCACATCGGCGCATTGCGGTATTCTGTATTTCCGTAAGAGGAGAAGCCGCGATGGATGAGGCCGATCTGGCGGATGCCAGCCTTGGCTACTCTTTCCACAGCACCTGTCCACAGTTCCAGGTCGGGATTGATCGGGTTTTTGATGAGCACCGGAACATCCACTCCACGCAGGGCATCGGCCACTTCCTGAACACTGAAAGGGTTCACGGTGGTGCGGGCACCGATCCAAAGGATGTCGACATCAAAAGTGAGAGCGTCTTCCACCTGTTTGCCGGTGGCTACTTCCACTGTAGTGGGGAGGCCGGTCAGTTTTTTTGCCTGTTGCAGCCAGGGCAATCCTTTCGCCCCAATGCCTTCGAACATACCCGGGCGCGTACGTGGCTTCCAGATGCCTGCTCTGAGTACATCTACCCGGCCGGTCTTTGCCAGCCTGGTAGCCGTTTCAATTACCTGCTCTTCGGTTTCTGCACTGCAGGGTCCCGAGATGATCAGCGGCCTTTTTGCCCAGGCCTGCTGTGTTGCTTCTTTCATTGTTGAGGTTGTTGCTTGCATATGCTTCGTTTGTCTTTTGAATGTTTCCCGGAAGAACCTACCGTCTATGTATCGCCGCATTCACTGACAGACGAAGCGCGAAACAACTACCGGCTATTCGCATCATTCATGCGAATCCTTCTTCCCTTATATTTTTTTCCGTCGATGGATTCGATCATCTGACGGGCCGAACGGCGATCGACTTCAATCCAGCTGTTCATCTCTTTCATATCTATTCTTCCCAGCACTTCCTTTCTCAGATCGCTCATGTCGAGTATAAACTGTAAAAAGCTCGCTTTGTAAAAACCGTCTTTGGTTCCCAGGTTTACAAACAGGCGTTGATAATCTCCATTGCCTCCAAACTCACGACCTCTTGTATCCCGCCTTCTTCCCTGGTCTCTGCCGTCTCCGGCGAAATTTCTCTCGCGACTGTCGCGTCGTTCCCGCACATTCAGGTCTTCGGCGTTTTCATAATACTTCAGGAAACGGTCGAATTCCAGCGCGGCCACTCTTTTCAGTACTTCTTCCTTGGTTACCCCTGCAAATTTTTCTTCGAGCATCGGTACGTAGGTTTCATAGTCGCCGTGGCTGATGTCCAGCTGGAGCAGTTTATCCATGAAAAAGAAGAACTGCTTTCTGCAAACATCCTTTCCGGCCGGTATCTCGAGTTTGTGAAAAGGAGATTGAACCATTCTTTCAATCTGCCTGACCTTTCCGATTTCGCGGGAGTGTACGATGCTCATACAAATCCCGGTATTTCCTGCTCTTCCTGTTCTTCCGCTCCGGTGGGTATATACTTCCATATCGTCGGGCAGCTCATAATTGATCACATGGGTGATGCCCTGCACATCGATACCTCTTGCGGCTACATCGGTTGCAATGAGCAACTGAAGTGTTTTTTCCCTGAACTCTCCCATCACTTTGTCACGCTGCTGCTGGGTAAGGTCACCATGGAGTGCATCGATATCATATCCTTCACGCGTCAGTTTTTCCGCTATCTCCTGGGCATCTGCCTTGGTTCGGGTAAAAATGATGCCATAGATCCCCGGGTTAAAATCAATCAGTCGTTTCAAGGCTTCATACCGATGTTGCGCATTGGTAACATAAAACTGATGATCGATATTTTTGTTGGCCGTGTTCACTTTACCGACGGTAACCTCGAAAGGCTGCGTCATGTATTTCTTGCTCACCCTCCTGATCTCCGGCGGCATGGTGGCGCTGAACAACCAGGTTGCATTTCTTTTTGGGGTATTCTGCAGGATGAATTCAATATCGTCCTGGAAGCCCATGTTCAGCATTTCATCGGCCTCATCGAGGATCACATACTCTATCTGTTCGAGATTGATGGCCTTTCTTTCGATCAGGTCGATCAGGCGGCCGGGGGTGGCTACTACTACCTGTACCCCTCTTTTCAAATCGCGGATCTGCATTCCGATAGAAGAGCCGCCATAGACAGCCAGCACATTCATACCCGGAATGAATTTTTTAAACAGATCCAGTTCGTTTACGATTTGCAGGCACAATTCACGGGTGGGACAAACGATCAAAGCCTGTGGGTGCTTCAATGTCGCGTTCACTAATTGCAATAAAGGCAGTCCGAATGCCGCTGTTTTACCTGTACCCGTTTGTGCGAGCCCTACAAAATCTTTGGTTCCGCTCAATAACACAGGAATGGCCTTTTCCTGGATAGGTGTCGGGTTGGTGAATCCAAGTGCATCGGTAGCCTTTACCAATTTTGCATCCAAACCCAACGCTTCAAAAGTCATCATACTATTCTAAAATTTGCGGCAAAGGTACCTCAAAATGCCCGCCCGGCCTAATTAATCGTGATCTTCAAAGAACTGCTTATGATATGATTCTTAATCTTTTCGGGAGATTTCAGCCTATCCATCCTCCCATCCCTGTTCCCTCCCGAACTTTTATCACCTGATTATCCTTTTAATCCGGTTGGCTTTTTCCATCAATTCCCACAGATATTCATAATTCTCTTTTTCCAGGCAAGCCTTGAACTTGCGCAACTGGGAGATATGTTCATTCAACACGTCCAGGACGTTTTCCCTGTTCTGCATGAAAATGGGCGCCCACATGGCCGGGTTGCTTTTTGCCAGGCGCACGGTGCTTTCAAAACCACCGCCTGCCAGTTCAAAAATGGCATCGTCTTCTCTTTCTTTCTCCAAAACGGTATTGGCCAGCGCAAACGAAGTGATATGGGAAATATGACTTACATAGGCCGCGTGCATGTCGTGCGCATCCGGCTCCATATACACGATGTGCATTCCCAGCTGGCGATAGACTTCTTCGATCTTGTTCACCGCGCCGGCATCACTCAGCTCTTTCTCGCAAATCACACAGGCCCGTCCCGCAAACGCATCTCTCACGGCCGCTTCGGGTCCGCTGTATTCGGTTCCCCACATGGGGTGTGTGGCCACAAAGTTTTTTCTCATCGGGTGCAACCGCAGCGATTCGCAAAGAAAATGCTTGGTCGATCCCGCATCAGCCACGATCTGCCCTTCGCGCAGCATCGACATGATCCGTTCCATCATCGGAACAGTTACATCAACCGGGATCGCCACATAGATCAGGTCGCTTTGCGCCACAGCCTCTTCCAATGGCAAGGCTTCATCAATGATGCCCAGTGAAAGCGCTTTGTCTACACTCGCCTGGGTGCGGCTGACTCCAATGATCTTTTTAGCCAGTCCGCGGTCTTTCAATGCCAGCGCGAACGAGCCGCTGATCAATCCCACTCCTACTATGGTTACTGTGTTGAACATGATCTTTTCGAAGTTTTCCTTTCTATTGTTGTTTCGGGGTATTTTTTATTCTTTCAATCGCTTCCTTCAATTTCTCTGCCGGGCTGCACAAACTGATGCGTATGTAAGGATCGCCGGCATTTCCGAAAATGCCGCCGGGAGTGATGAACACATTCGACTGGTACAATACCTGGTCGCTCAGTTCATACCCCGAAGCATAGCCCGATGGAATACCTGCCCATACAAACATACCCACCTGGTTTTTGGAATAACGGGCTTTCAGTAAATCCAGGAGTTCAAACACAATCTTTCTTCGTTCCGCATAAATTTTATTCACGCTATCGTACCATTCTTTGCCGAGGCTCAGCGCTTTGGCAGCCGCCAGTTGAACCGGTAAAAACATTCCGCTATCCATATTGCTTTTGAAACGCAACACTTCGTCGATTCTTTCTTTCGCCGCGCAAAGTACACCTACTCTCCAACCTGCCATATTCTGGCTTTTGCTCAGCGAATTCAATTCGATCACCACCTCTTTGGCTCCTTCCACACTCAGCAAACTTGACGGCTCTTCATTAAGGATGAAACTGTAAGGATTATCGTGAACGATCATAACGTTGTTCTGGCGGGCCCAGGCAACCAGCCGCTCAAAAAGACCGGTAGAAGGCAACTGACCCGTAGGCATATGCGGATAGTTCACGAACATCAGTTTAATACGACCTTCTGCATTGCTGAGCGCATCCAGGTCGGGCTCATAGTTCTTCTCTTCCGATAACGCATAATCCACGCATTCGCCCCCGGCCAGTTTCACCGCGCTCCGGTAAGTTGGGTAACCCGGATTGGGAACCAGTACCTGGTCGCCTTCATTCAGATAAGTCATGCATATATGCATGATCCCTTCCTTGCTTCCGATAAGGGGCAGAATTTCGGTATCTGGCTGCAGGGATACTTTGTACCATTTTTCATACCAGTCGGCCACTGCCTTCCTCAAAACCGGAGATCCCTTATAAGACTGATAAGCATGAACATTCGGCCTCGCGCTTTCTTCCTGTAATACCCTGATCACATCGGGATGCGGCGGCAGATCAGGGCTTCCGATCCCGAGATTGATGATTGCCTTTCCCTGTCTGTTCAACTCCTCTATCTCCCGCAATTTTTGCGAGAAATAATATTCGCCTATTCCGTTTAGCCTTTTTGCTGTTGAGATCATGGGAGGTTTGAGGTTTGGGGTTTGGTGTTTGAAGTTTGCGGTTTACGATTCTTTT
Source organism: uncultured Chitinophagaceae bacterium (assembly GCA_964605065.1). GTDB lineage: Bacteria > Bacteroidota > Bacteroidia > Chitinophagales > Chitinophagaceae > Endoryza. The sequence goes on along the minus strand of CAZSAQ010000003.1, from coordinate 218,262 downwards.
TATTTTCCGTTCTTATAGATTCCATAAATTTTCAGGGCTGCGGTGATCGGCTGGATTTCGCTGATCACCCGGTTGAACTGATCGAGCGATTCGAACTCCATATCGGCATGGAAGCTGTATTGAAAATCGGAGCCCGGAATGGGAAAGCTTTGCAGTTTGCTCAGGTTGATCCCTCCTTCTGCAATCTTCGTGAGCACCCTGGCCAGGCTGCCTCTCGAATGGTCCGTATGAAAATTAACGGAGGCTTTGTTGGCCCCTTCATCCGTTCTTTGCTCCTCTTCCCTGTGCAATACCAGGAAGCGCGTGTAATTATTTTTCATGGTATGGATATTGGGAGCGATCATCTCCAGCTGAAACAATTCAGCTGCCAGTTTACTGGCGATGGCTGCCACGTGTTTGCTTTTATGCTGGTGAACATGTTTGGCGCTAAGCGCGGTATCCTCTGTTTCTATGAGCTTCCAGTTGAACTTATCGAGGTATTCCAGGCATTGCTGTATAGCCATGGGGTGTGAATGCACTTCGCGGATATCTTCGAGTGTTACGCCGGGGTTGACGAGCAGGTTCTGTTTGATCTGCAGGTAAACCTCCCCTGCAATGCGAAGATTGGATTTTTGCAGCAGGTTGTAATTGGGCAGGATGCTGCCTGCAATGGAATTTTCGATTGCCATGATGCCGCCATCACTCTCCTTTTTATTGGAAGCGATCTTTATAACGTCGCGAAAAGTGGCACAGGGAATCACTTCTACCTCTTTGCCAAAAAACTGCCTGGCTGCCACCTGGTGGAAACTGCCTTCATATCCCTGTATCGATATCCGTTTACTGGTGCTCATGGTTCTTTTTCAGTTACGCGTCAATCAAAAAAAAATCCCGCCTCTCTGGCGGGATTCCTATGTTGTTATCGGTTATTTCTATTTTGATTTCAACAAAAGCAATCCCGGCCTCTTTCCAAAAAAGAAGTAATAAAAATAAAAACCGAAATAGCGCTTTGTTAATGTCATATTCCAAAAATAAGTAAGTAAAGCTGTCCCACAAAAAAAATACACCGCAATTTTCTAATAAAAATATCGCCTTTGCATAAGCTAACGTTTGTTATTCGAGTCTTTTACTCTCGATCTCGTCAATTTTTTTGAACAGGTGGAAGGGCTTGTAGGTACGCCAGTTATCGATTTCCATCAACTCGAGAAAGCGGTTGAGTTTGGCTCTTTTGAAATCGTATTGGGTTTGTTCCGGCATGTTGAGAATAACTACCCAGCCGTTTTCCTCCGTCACTTCTTCATACCACTCTTCATAGTATTCCTTATCGCTGCTGTGAAAGTTCAATACATTTTCCGCAATCAGGATAAATTTATAGATACCGCTTTGCATGAACACGTCCGCCACTTCGCGTTTCAACTCCATGATATCGTTTTCTATGGCATCGTTCCATTCGCCAATGAGTTCAATCACCACGTAGTGTTCGTCGTAGTCGGCCATCAGTACTTTCATAAAAAGGGTCCGGCTGCCGAAATCATCCCACTGGGGATGTATATAATAATTGTAGATCGTTTGCGAAAACTCAAATTCGGAATACACTCTGCCAAAAAATGGAGATCGTTCATCCTGCTCGCTCACATAGATGTGGCGCCAATTGTAAAAAGGTTCAATATCATGCATCGCTTCATCCTCGTTGTTTCAATAAAAAAAGGCTGCAGCAATTTACAGCCTTCGGCAAACGGATTCCAAATATTTTTTATCAGGATCTAATCGACCAGTATCTTATCGGTATGAACCGTTTTTTTAAGATTGCTTAACACTTTAACCATATATACGCCCCTGGCCAGTGCGTTCTGCAGACCGATCTCCACCACCTGTCCTTTACCGGCTACTGTTACGATGTTTTCCTGTAGCATTCTTCCGGTGAGGTCTACTACCTGTACGCTGTATCGCCCGCTTTGTTCCGTATTGAAAGTGACCCTGAAAAGCCTATCGGTAACCGGATTGGGATAGATGGAAATTCCATTGGGGGCCGCAGGGATACGGGTGAGCACCGGAGTTCTGTCGGCTTTTTGTTCCCGGTCGAATGCGAGGTTTCCATTAGCCAGGTCGGAAGTATTAAAGACTTTACCGATGCCGGCAATCTTTTCTGCTTTCCAGTTGCGCATATCTACCGAATAGTACCCATCTGTTGAATTGGCGCTGCTCAGTACCAGCGCTCCCCGGTCATCGATCGCGGCGCCGTTGCTGGTAAATCCGGAAGGGAGTCCTTCGATGGTGGATATGAATTTTGCTATGCGGCTTCGCACATCCACCTGGAAAACGGAATGATTGGCAGAAACTACATAGAGGCTGCCGTCTGCGGAAGCAATCATGTCGCCTCCCCAGCTTGTACAGCGGTTGTGTATGGAGATGTTGTTATTGGCAGGATCATCCTGCAGGGCTCCCATATCTGTGATCACGGGCTTTTTGCCGGTTGTGAATTTTACCAGGTGATTTCCATCGTTGCTGAGTGCATATCCGTTTCCATCGGCGCCAATCACCATTCGGGTGATATGGTTGGCTTCGTTGTTCAGCGAAGCCGCCTTACTGAATTCTTCTCCTTCAAAATAAAAAACAGATGGCGATTTGGCGGCAAGGTCTATATACCTGAGCTGATTGATGAACATGGGCGTGTAGTATAGCCTGTTGTGTTTTTTATCAAACGCACAGGCTGCCGAGAAAGTAGAAAAAGGCATTTTCTGCTGGTCGGTTATCTGGCCGGCCTCGTTTTTAACTTTCACCGGTTTCCCATCGCGGGCTGTGAAAATATTGTATTGATCACGGTTGCTTTCATACACCTGCCTCAGCACTTCACCGGATTGAAGATCGATCAGTTTCACTTCTGTCCACACAAACTGACCCTGTTGTGCGCTGGTGATGGCAAAGGCAGTGGTTCGTTTTTGCTGGGCATTCAGTGAAATGGAAGCAAACAGTAACGGGAGTAAAATTTTGTACTTCATAAGACAGCGTTTAATTCCGGTTGCCGCAACGGCAATCGGCCGGTTAATAATGCTAATAATTTAGCACAAATCTCCCGCAGTAAAAAGGAGAATTACGCCGCCGGTTGAAGGTTAAGGCTGGAAGGTCAGCGCTGGTAGGCATCCACGGCCTTTTTCACGCTGCCATGCTGGAGCAGCAGGTTTTTTGCCTGTTCATAATCAGTGATCCGCGTTCTGTTCATGACCATCAGCGTGCCCCGGTCAATGAGTTTCTGATTGGTCAGCTGCATATTGACCATGCGGTTGTCTTCTACCCGTCCGATCTGGATCATGACCGTAGTGGAAATCATATTCAGCACCAGCTTCTGGGCCGTTCCGCTTTTCATACGGGTGCTGCCGGTTACGAACTCGGGCCCAACCACTACTTCAATGGGGTAATCTGCGGCGGCGGCCAGTGGGCTGCCTTCATTGCAGGTAAGACAACCTGTAATAATTCCACGGTTGCGGCATTCATTCAGGGCACTGATAACGTAGGGAGTAGTACCGCTGGCGGCGATCCCGACCACCACATCCTTTTCATTGACATCATGCTCGGCCAGGTCTATCCAGCCGTCTTCGGTCGAATCTTCCGCATTTTCGATCGGGCGGCGAATGGCTTCATCCCCTCCGGCAATGATTCCGATAACCAATCCGTGAGGCATACCATAGGTGGGCGGAATTTCGCTGGCATCGAGGATGCCCAGGCGGCCGCTGGTGCCGGCACCAATATAGAACAGGCGGCCTCCGGCCAGCATCTGGTCTGTAATAATCGTTACCAGTTTTTCAATCTGTGGAATAGCCTTTTCTACGGCAAGAGGCACTCGCTGATCCTCCTGATTGATGTTGATGAGAGTTTCCAGAACGCTCATCTTGTCAAGGTGCCGGTATTCACTTTCCTGTTCAGTTACTTTAATAAACTCCGACATGAAACTGCTTCCGTTTTGGGTTAATGCTGCTTTAGTTTTTTGCTGTATGGTATTTGATCAATCCCTCCATCGGGTTTTTCAGGATCACACCGATCTCAAACTCGTATCCCTGTGCGAGGTCAGTGATCACATCGCTGAAAGCGTGGGAAATGCCTCCCACAAAATTAATCGGGTACTTCCAGCTTTCACCATACTTGCAGAGATGTGTGAAGAAAAAGTCGTTCAACCCGTCTTCAATAATGTTTTCGATCATATAATGCCCCCTGTTTTCAGAGAGAAAAAGGGCGAAAGTGGCCAGGTAACGGTTGGGGAACGGCTTTTTATAAACGCTTTCCAGTATATCGACCGTAGTGGTCGGGTATTTCAGCTCGAAGCGATATTTCAGCTCTTCATCGAATGTTTGGTAGAGATAGTATTGCAGCACTTTTTTCCCCAGGTACGCGCCGCTGCCCTCATCACCCAGCACATATCCCAGGCCCGGGCTGTTTTTAACAATTTTCTTTCCGTCGAAAAAACAACTGTTGCTGCCCGTACCCAGGATGCAGGCGATGCCTTTCTTTCTTCCACACAATGCCCTGGCTGCAGCCATCAGGTCGTGCGTTACCATGACGCCGGCCCCGCTAAATACCCGGCTGATCGCCTTTTTTACCAGGCGGGCATTGTCGGGGTTGGAGCAACCGGTGCCATAGTAAAACACCTCGTCTACCTGCGCTTTCTTCAGGGAAGGAAGCAATTCGTTGCGGATGATGGATTCTATCTGTGTTGCATTCAGGAAATAAGGGCTGATCCCCTGGGTAAACACAATCTTTCTGCGTTTCCCCGGTCCTACCAGGCACCATTCGCTTTTGGTAGCCCCGCTGTCTGCTATCAGAATTGCCATATTTTCATTCTTTTAATTATACTCCTGCCTTACCGTTCAACGAAGGTAAAGTTCAGAATTGAGAATTAATCGTGAACTTCGCCCCGGCTTGGATAATTACAACAAACGTTTGTCTAAGCTCTCCCTGGTCCCGGGGCAAAAAAGTTGAGGCATTAAAATAATTCGAACGAATGAAAAAATTGCAGGTTTGGTGGCCGCTGTTCTTTGCGGTTACAATGATTGCTGGCATGGTTATCGGTTACAAGCTCAGAAAAAACATTCCCGAAACGCAGGGTTTTTTTGGCAGCAATAAAGCCACTTCTCTCCAGGAAGTGATGACGCTGGTAAAAACAAAATATGTCGATTCGATCAACACGGATTCCCTGACCGAAGACGCCATACAGGCGATGATGGAAAAACTGGATCCGCATTCCATTTATATCCCCAATCAACTCACTGCCGCTGCCAATGAAGACATCAATGGCAATTTTGAAGGCATTGGGGTCGAATATTACATCATCGATGATACCATCAACGCCGTTAATGTATTGCAGGGCGGCCCCAGTGATGTGGCTGGTGTGAAGATTGGCGATAAATTCATCCAGGTGGGCGACTCAATGGTAGCCGGCACAAAAATCAGTTCAGAAAAAATCAGGAAACTGCTGAGGGGTGAATCCGGATCGGTGGTTTCCGTAAAACTGCTTCGGGGAAAAGAATCGATCAATACCAGCATCAAAAGGGGCACTATTCCCAAATACGCCGTGGATGCCGCTTACATGATGGACGATCAGACCGGCTTTATTCATCTCAACAAATTTTCCCGTACCTCTTACGAAGAGTTCATGCAGGCACTTGAAAAATTGCAGAAACAAGGTTTGAAAAAACTGGTGCTGGATATTCGCGGAAATGGCGGCGGTATTTTGGACGAAGCCGTTGACATGGCCGATGAATTCCTGGATGGTGATAAACTGGTTGTTTACACCCAGGGAGTTCATTCTGAAAGAAGGGAATACCGCTGCAAGCGGCCGGGACTTTTCGAAAAAGGCGAACTGGTGCTGCTGGTGGATGAATTCAGCGCCTCCGCCACCGAAGTACTGGCAGGTGCTTTACAGGATTGGGATCGCGCCACTGTGATCGGGCGGCGTACATTCGGAAAAGGACTCGTACAGGAACCATTCCTGCTGAGTGACGGCTCCCAGCTTCGGCTGACCATCGCCCGGTATTATACCCCCGCAGGAAGAAATATCCAGAAACCCTTCGCAAAAAATCATGAAGAATACAGCGAAGAAGTATATGATCGTTTTTATAACGGCCAGTCATCGGCGGAAGACACGTCCAAGCATTCCGGCCCTGCATTCAGAACCCTGGTTAAAAAAAGAACTGTATACGGCGGCGGCGGCATTACGCCTGATATATTTGTGGCATTTGATACGACCCGCCTGCCGGCATCCATTGCCGGAGTATTCGGCAACCGCCAGATCTTTTCGAAGTTTATTTACGACTATTACCTGAAAAACCAGGCTTATTTCAACCAGTTTAAAACGCCAAAGGAATTTGCCGGCAGGTTTGTACCGGACCCCTCCATTGGTCAGCAACTGATCAACTATTCCAAACGCGATTCTGTAGTTATCTCTCTATCCACTCCAAAAGAAATAGAAGAGATCAATAAACGCATCCGCACCTATATGGCCATGCAGATATGGAGAACAGAAGGATACTATGAATTAAACAATCCATATGATCCCGTTGTGCAAAAAGCGGTGGAAGCGTTGAAGAAATAGAGAGATTGGCTGGCTTGAGGTTTGATGTTTGCCGTTTTGTTTGAGGTTTACCGTTTACCGTTTACCGTTTGCGGTTGCTGTTTACGGTTTACGGTTGATTTCCTCGCCTGAGTTTTTGAACTCCCAGGTACAACAAAGGAAGCAGGAGGAACAAATCTGCCATGTGCGCAACCCACAGAATTCGGGGGATCCTGCTCAGCGGAAAGAGTATGCCGCCCAGGCAAAAAAGAACCGCTGTATGCCAGGGAATCAATTTCCGAATACCAAAGATTATTCCCATTACCAGTACGCTTACCGGAAACAAGGGCCCCGACCAGAACAACAGGAAGCCGGTGGCAACGGGAAAGCCTGCAAAAGTTTCGATGTATTTTGAATGGGAGATACCAAACATTTCGGAAAAGGCGCCTACCCATGCGAAACTTAATCCTGATAATGCCCCCCAAGAGGCGATCCAGAAACCCAATTCCGAATAAATTGGCAGCGAGTTTCTACCTGTATCAAAGAGAATTCTGAAAGTAGCGATCCAGGCAAGCATCGCAAACATCATGATCGTGGCACCGGTTGAGGTATACTCGCCATCTTTCCAAAAAAAGGTAGAGGCGGCGAATAAAAGGCCTGCGGCAATCAGGACAAATCCCTGGAGGCGGGACAGAAGGAAAACCTTGTTGTTTATCATGGCTGATGAAATAGGTGGCGAAAGGTGATTAAGGAATCCATTCTCCACTATTGCAAACAGCAACAACTGAAGGGCAATTGTTGCTGTTTAACAAGGCTATACTCTCCTCGATTTTTATTTTATTGATCAGATTGCTTATCGAGCAATTCTTTCTTTTCGATCCGGTAAGAGGCAACCAGGCCGGAACCGGCACCGATGGCGAGCATTGAAAAGTAAATGGAAGGGTTGTGGCGAACCCGGAGGATCTGGTCGTCCAGGATGTAAGCCAGCAGCAGACCGATACCTGCTCCTACCAATAACAGACCCCATTTAAGGTTTTTATACGGAACGGGGCGATACTGTTTGGGGTTCATTCCCTTTTCTACCATCGCGAGGTTTTCGCGCTTGTGCATGTAAACGATCCCGAATACCATGGCAAAGAAGCCGAGGCTTATTAAGATGGGGATTAAAACTTCTCCTGCGTGCATATACTTGATTTTTAAAAAGTTGAATATGATTGTTTAGGTGTTCCGTTCTATCAGACTACCGATCCGGATTCGAGGTTACAGTCTTTCAAGAACTTTTTTTTCGGCAGCCGTTTCAAAACCGCCTTCACCTACTATGACTACAGCAGCAAAAGAAAGGTTACAGGGAGGGGAAACTATATGCCTCCATTTGAAAACTCTGATTAAGGATGACGAATGACGGATGACGAATGACGGATGACGAATGACGAATGACGGATGGCGAATGATTCCAAAACCAAAATCAACGGGAAACGTGAAACCCGAAACGATAAACGCAACTGACGGATGGCGAATGATTCCAAAACCAAAATCAACGTGAAACGTGAAACCCGAAACGATAAACGCATCCACCATCGGCGACGGACCCTGGCAGCAAAGCCCCCAAAAGGAGGCTATTTCAGCGTAAAAATTGGTGACCAACCGACTCAACCGACTTTCGCCGGACAACAGTGATTGGCACATTGGCTAATTGGCACATGGACTAATTCCCCAAAAAACTACCTTTACTGTAACCTCCAACTAACTGTTGTTGTCTTATAGGTGTAATGAATACCGGACTGCATGATAGTGAGATCATTGGCAGGGTTCTGCGTGGTGAGACGCAGCTCTATGCCGAACTGGTGGAACGATACAAGAGTTTCGTTTTCACCATCACCCTGCGCTATACCAGTCAGCGGGAGGATGCCGAAGAAATATCGCAGGATGTTTTTGTTAAGGCTTACCGCAGCCTGGCCGATTTCAGGGGAGATTCGAAGTTCAGCACCTGGTTGTACACGATCACCAACACTACCTGTATCACCTTTTTGAGGAAGAAAAAGCTCGACACCCATTCATTGGATAATGAAAAAGTGCTGGAAGCCGCAGAAAGCCTCGAATCAGGCATGAAAGCCAACCAGGTAGAGCAGAAATCAAAACTGCAGATGGTAAATAAAGCCATCCAGATGCTGAGCCCGGACGATGCCCGCCTGATCACTCTTTTTTATAAGGGCGAACAGAGCCTGGACGAAATAGGGCAGATCCTGGGTATCGATCCAAACACCGTAAAGGTGAAATTGCATCGGGCCCGGGCCCGGTTAAAAGAAAAAATGGAAACCCATTTTGTACAGGAAGTGAAAGACCTGATGGGGTAATGCCGAAACAAAACAGATTTGCGAGCGTTAAACAAATAGTAGTTATGACAACCTTCAATCAACATCAATTACCAGGCGGAGAAGAACATGAACACCTTGATATGGAAACCCGCCTCTGGGACTTTATTGACGGTCTGAGCAGCCCGGAAGAGAAATCGTTTATTGAAGAGCTGATCGCCAGCAACCAGGTATGGAAATCAAAATACCAGGAGTTGCTGGATGTACACCAGCTCGTCGATAAGCATATCGAATTGGACGAACCGTCCATGCGATTCACCCGGAATGTAATGGAGGAAATAGGCAAATTCCAAATCGCGCCCGCCGCCAAATCATATATCAACAAGAAAATCATCTGGGGTATCGCGGTATTTTTCTTTACCATGATTTTTGGATTCCTGATCTATGGCTTCGGACAGGTAAGCTGGAATTCCGGCGAATCCAATTCACTGATCCCCTACGATAAGATCACTTCTATCGACTACGGTCAGTTTTTCAATAATACTTATACCAATGTCTTCCTGATGGTAAACATTGTGCTGGGATTGATACTCCTGGACATGTACCTGGGCAAGAAAAAGAAACAGTTTACTCAGAAACATTCCTAGTTTCTATTGAAACAGTAAAGATGCTTGGTGAACTCACATCACCAGGTCCGGTATGCCCCTGCAGTTTTCTGTGGGGGCCTTTTTTTCGTTTCACGTTTATGGTTTCACGTTTCACGTTTTTGAAAACAATCTGTAACTCACGGCGAGCTATTAGCAGGCATCGGTTCGTATGCAACGTGAAACCTGAAACCATAAACGCGAAACGCCCCTATTCCTTAAACTTCTTCTTCAGTTCGGCGAGTTTAGCCTGGAAGGGATTGAGTGATTCGGGCTGGCTCTCTTTTTTTCTGGGCGTATGGGAGGGGCGATTGGCTCCTGCTCTGTTTTCGGAACCGCTTCTTGACGCCGCACTTCCGGTATTGCTTTTCATACTCAATCCAATTCTTTTGCGGGCAACATCTACTTCGGTAACCGTTACCGTCACTTTCTGTTGCAGTTTAACGACCTGGTTGGGGTCAGCAACATAGGTGTTGCTCAATTGGGAGATATGGACCAGCCCGTCCTGTTTTACCCCGATGTCTACAAAGCAGCCGAAATTGGTAATATTGGTAATGATGCCGGGAACAACCATCCCTACTTTCACATCTTCGATTGCTTTGATGGAATCATCGAACCGGAATTCTTCGATGGTAGCCCGCGGATCACGGCCGGGCTTTTCCAGTTCTTTCATGATGTCTTCGATGGTAAACTCACCCGCCTTTTCAGACACGTATTTTTTCCAGTTGATGTTTTTTCTCAGGTCGGCATTCCGGATCAGCTCTTCCAGGGAAGCCTGCAGATCTTTGGCCATGGATTCTACGATATGATAGCTTTCCGGATGCACCGAAGAATTGTCAAGAGGATTGCCGGCGCCTGGAATTCTTAAAAACCCGGCGCACTGTTCAAATGTTTTAGGACCCATCATCGGCACGTTCTTCAGTTCGGACCTCGAACGGAAAGGCCCGTTCTTGGCCCTGTACTCTACAATATTTTTAGCGAGTGTGGCAGTAAGGCCCGACACATATAACAGCAAATGACGGGAAGCGGTATTAACATCCACTCCCACAAAGTTCACCGCACTTTCTACTACCCGGTCGAGTGCTTCCTTCAATTTGGTCTGGTTTACATCATGCTGGTATTGCCCTACTCCTATTGATTTGGGGTCGATCTTCACCAGTTCACTTAAGGGATCGAGCAAACGACGTCCGATGCTGACTGCTCCTCTCACAGTTACATCCTGATCGGGAAATTCTTCCCTTGCCACTTCCGAAGCGGAATAAATAGAAGCTCCGCTTTCATTTACCTGGAAGATACTGACGGGTTTTCCAAAATCTATCTCCCGTACCAGTTGTTCAGTTTCCCTTCCGGCGGTGCCGTTGCCCACTCCAATAGCTTCGATATCGTAGCGGTCTACCAGGAATTTCAATTCGGCAATGCTTTTGGACCTGTCATTCTGCGGCGGATGCGGATAGATGGCGGTATTGTAAACGAGATTCCCCTGAGCGTCGAGACATACCAGTTTGCAGCCGGTACGATAACCGGGGTCGAGTGCCAGCACTTTTTTGGAACCCAACGGAGAGGCCAGCAACAATTGACGAAGATTTTCAGTAAACACCTTGATGGCTTCTTCATCGGCCGCATTCTTACTGGAGAGCCTGTATTCGTTTTCGATGGAAGGCTTTAACAGTCGTTCCAGCGAATCTTCAATGGCTTTTTTAAGTTCGGGGGTAGTCTGGTTGGAATGCGTTGCTACCAGCCGGGTCAGTTCGTCGTAAGCACGTTCCTTGTCGATGGTGATGTCCATAACCAGGTATCCTTCTTTTTCTCCCCTGCGGATCGCCAGCAGGCGATGAGAGGGGCATTGCGAAAGCGGCTCGGAGAACTCAAAATAGTCACGGTACTTCTGTGCTTCTTCTTCCTCCTTTTTACTATTGAGCACTTTTGAATGCAGGGTGGCTTCTTCCGAAAACAGCTGGCGCACTTTATTGCGGCATTGCTCGTGTTCGCTGATCCATTCTGCGATAATGTCGCGGGCTCCCTGCAGGGCTTCCTTTGTATCTTTTACGTTCTCGTTAATGAAGGCCGCCGCTTCTGATTCGGGTTGAATGTCCTTTTGCTCGAATATCATACGGGCGAGCGGTTCCAGGCCTTTTTCAATGGCCTGGGTGGCCCTGGTCTTACGCTTGGGTTTATAGGGCAGATAAATATCTTCGAGAACCGTGGCATCATAACAATCTTCGATGCGCTGTTTCAGATCAGGTGTCAGTTTTCCCGCGGCATCGATGGTCTTGATCACCGTTTCCTTTCTTTTTTCCAGTTCGGAAAAATATTTGATCTCTTCTACCACATTTCCAATGGCTACCTCATCCAGGTTTCCCGTAGCTTCCTTACGATACCTGGCCATGAACGGAATGGTCGCCCCTTCCGCCTGAAGGTCGAAAATATTATTTACCTGTCTGATCGTTAATCCGAGCTTCTCTCCTATTTTATGAACATATTTCACTTCCATATCACTGAACTGCTTTTAAAGAATTTGGGGGAGCAAATGTAAGCGTTGGGAAGAAAAGAAAAGTTGCCGATTTTTCAACATCTCGAAATACAACAATCACTGTTGTCCGGTTTAAGTCGGTTGGTCTCCCATTTTTACCCTGACAACATTCCATTTTTCGAGCATTCTGAAAAGTAAGCCCCAATTAACGGAGCGGGAATGGGAGCGAGAGCGAGTGATTTTGCGAGCTGATTGGGGGCATTGCTTCCAGGGCCCGTCGCTGATGGTGGATGCGTTTATCGTTTCAGGTTTCACGTTGATCAGTGTTCAGGAGTCATTCGGCTTCCGTGACGACCATTGGCTCATTTACTAATTGGCTCGTTGGCTCATTGCCTTCGTCATCCGTCATTCGTAATTCGTCATCCGTCACGACCATTTACTCATTGACTTATTGGCCCATTGGCTCATTCACCTGACTCCTCTTTCCCCCGCGGGAGAGGGGCCGGGGGTGAGAGCGGAAGTAAGCGAGAATGTATGAAGTGATTTAAAAGAAACTGGTCCATTATTTAATGGTCTTCGAATTTTTGACCGGACACCATTGATACCCAAATTGCCTGAATCAGACGAATTGACGAACTTTAAGGCTGCAACAATTTTCACCAGATAAGAAGGGGTATGAAGGTTTATTTCATCAGTGGGCTGGCGGCCGACCGGCGCGTATTTAAATACATCGAATTGCCGGGGGGCTTCGAACCGGTTTTTGTCGATTGGATTCCGCCACGCAGGAACGAACCACTGGCAGAGTATTCATTGCGGCTCGCCGCTGCGGTAGACACCAGCGAATCATTTGTGCTGGTTGGATTGTCGATGGGAGGCATGATCGCTGTAGAAATGGCGAAAACCTTTCCTCCGTACAAACTAATCCTCCTGTCCAGCGCTGCCGCTCCCTCGCAATTGCCTTTTTATTTCCATTGGGCCCGCAAAACAGGCGCCTACCGGCTCGTTCCGGTTCGGCTTCTCAAGTCGATGGCGCTTCTGAAACGTTTATTCACGACCGAGACAGCCGACGACAAAGAGACACTTCGCAGTATTATTCGCGAGAGTGATTCGGGGTTCATCCGATGGGCAGTAACAGCCATCCTTCACTGGGAAAACAACAGTACACTGCCCGACTATATACATATCCATGGCAGTCGCGATGAAGTGCTGCCTGCAAGATATGTACAACCTACTCATGTAATAGAAAAAGCAGGCCACCTGATGGTATTGAATCATGCTGCTGAAGTAAATAAAATAATCAGAGAAATACTGCAACACGGTTAACCTGCCAATTCGTGTAATTCGCGCAATTCGTGTAATTCGCTCAATTCGTGTAATTCGCGCAATTCGTGTAATTCGCGTATAAAAAAGAGGGTTTCAAACTTTGAGGTTCGAAACCCTTTCCGCATCGCAGTTGGTATAGCCTTAACCAGGCCTTGGGGGTTAACTGTTATGTTTAACTAGTTGTGTACCGATTTGAGAATATAAGATAGTTACAATTTTCAGCAGATCAAGTAACCTGAAAATAAATTGATCTGCATTAAGTATTCGATGAGTTGAATGAACATCCGCGAAACCTTTTATTAAAAAACAGTCCCTGGCTTCGCCGAATCAGCGGGTGAAGTCTTGAAGGATTATTCAGTAATAAAGTTGGTGTGAGTTTTCAAGGGAACAGACTGTATCATGTTTGCAAAAACCGTGCAAAGAATCAAAACGCCTTTCTAACTACCGGGCGTTAGCCTTTGTGAACAAAAACCTACCTTTGCTGCGAATTCAAAAACATGAAGATTAAAAACAACATACTGGAGACCATTGGGAATACCCCATTGATCCGATTGAACAAGGTTACCAAGGATTTCCCCTGTGTGGTGGCAGCGAAGGTGGATTACTTCAATCCTGGCAACAGTATCAAGGACCGCATGGCGCTCAAAATGATTGAAGTGGCCGAAAAGGAAGGAAAGCTGAAACCGGGTGGTACGATCATAGAAGGTACGAGCGGAAATACCGGTATGGGACTGGCCCTGGCTGCCTGTGTGAAAGGCTATAAATGTATTTTTGTTACCACCGATAAGCAATCGAAAGAGAAGGCAGATATTCTTAAGGCAGTCGGTGCGGAAGTAATCGTTTGTCCTACCAATGTATTACCGGAGGATCCCAGAAGTTACTATAGTGTAGCCAAGCGGCTCGCCAAAGAAATTCCCAATTCCTTCCATTGTAACCAGTATGATAACCTGGCCAACCGTCAGGCACATTATGAAAGTACCGGCCCTGAAATCTGGGACCAGACAGAAGGCAAGATCACTCACCTGGTATGTACTGCGGGTACCGGGGGAACTATAACCGGCACTGCCATGTACCTGAAGGAGAAAAATCCGAACATACAGGTGTGGGCGATCGATGTTTACGGGTCATTGCTCACCAAATACTTCCGTACCGGCGAAGTGGATATGAACGAAGTACATCCTTATATCAGCGAGGGCTTTGGGGAAGATTTTGTGCCTCAGAATTATGACATGCGTGTAATCGATCATTTTGAACAGGTAACCGATAAAGACGGAGCAGTAATGGCCCGTCGGCTGGCCAAAGAAGAAGGCTTGTTTTGCGGATACAGTGCCGGCAGCTGTCTGCAAGGCCTCATGCAATTGAAATCGAAGCTGAAACAGGGCGACCTGGTGGTTTGCATCCTTCATGACCATGGCAGCCGCTATGTGGGCAAGATATATAATGACCAGTGGATGATCGAAAGAGGCTTTATCGATGTGAAAACCTTTAAGGATATTGTCAACAGCCGCGCCTCGCGCCAGAAACTGGTTACCATAGAACCCAACAAACTGGTAGCGGACGCGGTGGAATTGATGAAAAAGTACAATATTGAGAACATACCGGTGATGAATGGCAATGGCCTGGAAGGCTCAATCAGTGAAAGCGGGCTGTTCAACAAATTACTCTCAGGGCTGGATATCAGGGAAGCCTGTGTGAAGGATGTACTGGAACCAGCCTACCCTTTGGTGGATTTTGATACCCCGGTTGAACGTCTCAGCAGTCTGATCACGAAAGAAAATGGAGCGGTGATGGCAAAAGATGAAGGAGGGAATTTCCACATTGTGACCAAATGGGACGTTATTCAAGCTTTAGGCAACTAATTTCAGCCATAAATACACCAGTTGCATGAAACCCGGTCCCAGACTGGGTTTCGTTGTTTTTAACCCTTACCGTGACGGTAAAATAGCGTAGTTTTACGATATTCCAAATGGAAAGAATACGGGGCATCTATTGAAATTCTACCAATACCCCTGTTAAATACCGAACGATTTAAATAGAGAAGTTCTGCTCTTGTTAACACTTCCTTGTGAATATATCTTTGTTCCAGAAGTTGATTGATAATATCAATCGTATCCAAATATCCAGTGAGAAAACCAAGAAATTTCCAAGATCCGAAAAACCAAAAATCCAATATCAGTCAACTTCTTTTTTTCTCTTAATATCCAAGATCCAGAATATCCAAATTAAGATCCAACGTCCAGGCAAACCGTCCAAAGTCCAACGTCCGAGAAAAACTATTGATCGTATCCTTGAACAACCACTGTTAAAATCCAACGTCCGGCAAAACCAGTGCGTTCCAAATTCCTGTGTGTAAGACCGTCTGCAAAAACTCCAATACCCGCCTGCTAAATCATCAAACATTTAGCAGGGGGTAGCAGCCGGGTCTTCAACAGTACTACACCTTATCATTTTCTAACTTTTTTTGATGGCTGTCTGCCCTTAGCTTGCAGAAAAAAGAATGCCGCTATTCAGGGACCAGACCGGCTATACGGCCGATATTCCATCCACTCCGTCGAGGATCCTTTCCCTGGTTCCTTCGCAAACCGAATTGCTGGCCGACCTGTTGCTCGACGATCGTGTGGCCGGCATTACCAAATTTTGTATTCATCCCAACCATTGGTTCCGCCATAAAACCCGGGTAGGCGGCACCAAAAACCTCAACCTGGATCAGATTCGCCAGCTCAACCCGGACCTCATCCTTGCCAACAGGGAAGAAAATACCCGCGAACAGATTGAAGAGTTGCGCACATTATATCCTGTCTGGACCAGCGATATCGCCGGGTTGCCGCAGGCCCTGGAGATGATAGAGCAGGTGGGGTTAATGACCCAGACCATCGCCCGGGCAGCCGATATTTCGAAAATTATTCAACTCGCTTTCCATTCTCTACCTGCCTTTGCCCAGCTTCGCGCCTGTTACCTGATCTGGCAAGAACCTTATATGACGGTGGGGGGCGATACCTTTATCAACGACATGATGCGGCGATGCGGCCTGCAAAACATATTTGCAGACAGTTCTCGGTACCCTGAAACAAGCCCTGAAGAAATAGCAGACATGAAACCGAATATCGTATTGCTGTCTTCCGAACCTTTTCCCTTTGCTGAAAAACATCTCACCCGGTGGAAGCAGAAATTCCCTGCCATACCGGCCTGTCTTGCCGATGGAGAAATGTTCAGCTGGTACGGAAGCCGTCTGCTCCAATCGCCCTCCTATTTTATCAACTTGCGGAAAGCCATCGATGCCTTAATTTAGGAGCAGCGAATGAATGAACTGATACACGATAACAGCCCGGATAAACCTTCCCGCAAAAAACCAATGTTCCCGGTCAGTGAAAAACTACGGGAATACCTGAAGGTGCATGGCAGAGAAGTGAAATTACCTGTTGCCTACAAAGATCTGCTTCACTATACCTACTCGGTGCCTATCAGGGATAAACATGGCAAAGACACGCTGTGGGAAAGTGTGACCTACGATATGCGCGAATGGCAGTATATCCGGGAGGGACTGGTAAGAATTTATGCGATTCTAAAAACCGAGGGCGACCTGAGCTTCATCAATCACCTCGATGTGGCCAGGATCGACTACTGCAGTTTCGGCAACTCCCATCCCTTCCGTATCCGCATCGTCAACAAGTTCAATGACAACTACGATCATTACTACATCAAGATTGCCGATGCCTCGCGGATCTATGGTCTGGAGCTCGAACACATGCTTTCACCCAACCGGATTACTTTCTTCACGCACCAGAATACACTGGTGGAAGAACATATTCCCGGTGTGCCGGGCGATATCTTCATCAAGAACTATCTCGATCAGCCCGACACCAATCGCATCCGGCTGGTGAAAGAGTTCGTGAAATTCAACGAACGTTGTTTTGTAAGATTGCTGGGCGATATGAGAAGCTACAATTTTGTGGTGGACATCACTCCCGACATCGAGGACTATCAATACCGGATAAGGGCCATTGATTTCGACCAGCAGTCTTATGAAGGCCGCAAGAATCTTTACCTGCCGCAATTCTTCAAGGAAAACAAACCCTTTGTGGATCTTACCCTCCAGTTGCTGAACAAAGAATCCATTGAGCAATACCAGGCCGAAGAAAGAACCCAAATGACTTTCCGGCTTGCTTCGGCGCGTTTCCGGATCAAGGAACTGCTCGACATCATGTCGGTAGACACCGTTTCGGTCAGCGAAAAAATAGAACAGCTCCGCAGTGAATTGGGTCATTTTTATGGCGATCCCTCCGTTTTCCGCAAAGCGCATTCCATGGGCCGCATTCTTAAAACGCATCTCAAACAGGCCTTGCAAAAAAACCTGCTGCTCATCCCGAAGATGAAGAGCGGGTTGGAGGATTGAGTGGTCCGTTTGCTGTTTGCCGTTTGCGATTTACAGTTTGTAAATTGGTTCCTCCTCAACAATACATGGATCTGTTTGCTGTTTGCCGTTTGCGATTTACAGTTTGTAAATTGGTTCCTCCTCAACAATACATGGATCTGTTTGCTGCTTTACCTGTTTAGAATGCATGAAAGTGATTTTGTCATTTGTATTCTAAACAAAACAGTAAATTGAAAACAGTAAACTGCAAACAGCAAACAGTAAACCCTGTTCAGACTAACAAACATTCACCAGCAACCACATTATTCATTTCCGAGAAAGGGTTTTTGAGCTATCTTCGCGACGCATTCAGTGCTGCTTGCATGATGAACCATTAACAATCAACAAAAAAGGAAACAATTAACCAATGAGCAAGTACAAAGCCGGGGTGCTGTTTGGCGAAGAACTCGAAGCACTCTACAAAGACGCAAAAGAGAACCAGTTCGCGCTCCCCGCAGTAAACACCATCGGCACCAATACGATCAATGCCACCCTTGAAACAGCGGCCAAAGTAAATTCACCTGTAATCGTTCAATTCTCCAATGGCGGCGCGCAATTCATCGCCGGCAAGGGAATGCCCAACGACAAGTTGCAGGGAAATATATCAGGAGCTGTTTCCGGAGCACTTCATATACATAACGTAGCGAAATATTACGGCGTTCCTGTGGTATTGCATACAGACCATGCCTCCAAAAAGTGGTTGCCCTGGATCAGCGGACTCATCGATGCCGGAGAACAATACAAGAAAGAAAAAGGCCAGCCTCTTTTCAGTTCCCATATGCTCGACCTCAGCGAAGAGCCGATCGAAGAGAACATCCACACTTCCGTGGAATTCTTCAAGCGAATGGCTCCGCTTGGAATGGGTATCGAAATTGAATTGGGAGTTACCGGAGGAGAAGAAGACGGCGTTGACAACAGTGATGTTGAAAATTCAAAACTGTACACCCAGCCTTCAGATGTTGCATTTGCCTATAAGGAATTGGGTAAAGTGGGCAGGCTCTTCACTGTAGCGGCCGCTTTCGGGAACGTGCATGGGGTATACAGCCCGGGTAATGTGCAGCTGCGTCCTGAAATATTGAAAAACAGCCAGGTTTATATTGAGCAGGAACTGAAAACCGGACCCAAGCCGGTATTCTTCGTTTTCCATGGCGGCAGCGGTTCTCCGCAGCACCAGATCCGCGAAGCCATCAGCTATGGCGCTATTAAAATGAATATCGACACCGATCTTCAATGGGCTTTCTGGGAAGGAGTCCTCAACAATTACAAGAAATCGGAAGCCTACCTGCAGGGACAGCTCGGCAACCCGGAAGGAGCCGACAAGCCCAATAAAAAATTCTACGATCCGCGCGTGTGGCTCAGAAAAGGAGAAGAAAGTTTTATCAAGAGACTGGAAGTAGCGTTTGAAGACCTGAACTGTGTGAACAGAAACGCCTGATCCATTCATTTTCGATATTGGGAAATCCCGCCTTTCCGGCGGGATTTTTTTATGGCCGCCCACTTAAATATTTTATAAAATGGTTGCCGGGTCGGCAGGACGACCCGGTACATCCATTATTGTGGTAATTTCACAGGCACCAATTTATCCGGGATGAATATTGAATTTTACCAAAGAATATACTCGATCCAGCAAAAAACCGAAGCGGTTCCTCCCAACGAAAAAATCGCTTCCTGGGTCCTTCAGTTGCTATGCCTGATCTATCCGGAAAAAGCGGCCTGCTTCTCCGGCTCACCGGAAGACCTGGCGCAAAAATTCAACCAGTTGCAATACGAACTGGTAGAACTGCTGAATTCAACCCGCGCCTGCGCACAGCATGATAATGTAAAAAAAGCCAGGGTTTTCTTTGATCAACTTCCCGAACTGTATCGCATACTCAATACCGATATAGAAGCCATCCTGCAGGGAGACCCGGCTGCCAATAACCGATTCGAGGTCATCCGCAGTTATCCGGGCTTTTACGCCATCAGTTTTTACCGGATTGCCCATGCTCTTCTGGTGCTGGATACTGCCTACCTTCCCCGCATTATTACCGAATGGGCGCATTCGAGCAGCGGGATCGATATCCATCCCGCTGCCGAAATTGGTGAATATTTCTGCATCGACCATGGCACCGGACTGGTTATTGGAGAAACCTGCCGGATCGGTCATCACGTAAAACTTTACCAGGGTGTAACCCTGGGAGCGTTGAGCGTCGACAAGTCACTGGCAGGAGTAAAAAGACATCCAACAGTAGAAGATCATGTAATCATTTACTCCGGAGCAACCATCCTCGGCGGTGAAACCGTGATCGGTCATCACAGCATTGTCGGCGGCAATGTCTGGCTAACGAAAAGTATTGCGCCACATACAACCGTATACCATCGACCCGAAATTGAACTCGTTAAACAAGTCAACCTGAAATAATGGCAAGCATACTCGATCTGGTGGGCAATACTCCACAGGTGGAAATCACACATCTCAATCCCAATCCGGCTGTAAAGATCTTTGCCAAACTGGAAGGAAATAATCCCGGCGGCAGCGTGAAAGACCGGCCCGCTCTCAACATGATCAGAGCTGCCGTTGAAAGAGGAGACATTAAAAAAGGTACCCGGTTGATAGAAGCCACCAGTGGCAATACCGGGATCGCCCTGGCGATGATCGCCCGGTTATATGGCCTCGATATCGAACTGGTGATGCCTTCCACTTCCACCCGCGAACGAACATTGACCATGGAAGCTTATGGAGCAACAGTGACCCTACTCGACAGTATTGAAGTGTGTCGCGACTATGCCGAGGAGAAAGCTGCCAGAGGAGAGGCGTACATATTGAACCAGTTTTCCAATCCTGACAATTACCAGGCGCACTACCATACAACCGGTCCGGAAATATGGAAAGATACTGACGGAAAGATCACACACTTTGTCAGCTCCATGGGAACTACCGGTACCATCATGGGCTGTTCGAGATATTTTAAAGAGAAGAACAGCAATATCCAGATCGTCGGCTGTCAGCCCACGGAAGACTCCTCCATACCCGGCATACGCAGATGGCCGAAAGAATACCTGCCTAAAATATTTGAACCCGAACGCGTAGATCTTGTGCTGGATGTATCGCAACAGGAAGCCACCGAAATGGCGAGACAACTGGCCAGAACCGAAGCGATCTTTGCTGGCATGAGCAGCGGTGGTGCCGCAGCTGCTGCATTCAGACTGGCAAAAGAACTTACATCGGGCATCATTGTCTTTATCTGCTGCGATCGGGGCGACCGATACCTCAGCAGTAATCTGTTTGGTTAACAGCAACGGGTCATCCCTCTCTGCGATACCTGTTTTTATACCGCAGGCAGTTTTGTACATTTAATGATGATCGCCGCCCTCTACGAACAATTCAAAGCCCCTGTCCGGGTTGTAACAGTTCCTGATCCTGTAATTGGACCAGGAGATGTGCTGATAACAGTTAAATCTACGGGTATCTGCCGCAGTGACTGGCATGGATGGCAGGGTCATGATTCGGATATCCATCTTCCGCATGTTCCGGGTCATGAACTGGCAGGCATCATAGAAGAAGCTGGTAAGGAAGTAAAGCATTTTTCAAAGGGCGACCGGGTAACCGTGCCGTTTTGCGGTGGATGCGGTTATTGTAATCAGTGCCTAAGGGGCCAGGAGCAGATCTGCGACAATTACTTTCAACCCGGATTTACCGGATGGGGGTCCTTCGCAGAATTGGTGCGAATCCGTTATGCAGACCACAACCTGGTGAAAATACCCGATGCATTGAGTTTCCAGGAAGCGGCTGCTCTTGGTTGCCGGTTTATTACTGCCTGGCGGGGACTGGTTTCACAGGGAGCCATTAAAAATGGAGATTGGGTTTCCGTTTATGGTTGCGGAGGTGTTGGCTTGTCTGCCGTGATGATTGCCCATGCATTTGGAGCCAGGGTTATTGCCATCGATATTGCCGAAGGTCGATTGCGTACCGCCCGTTCCATCGGGGCCGATCTGGTGATAAACGCTACAGCACATACAGATGTTCCGGAATTTATACAAGAGGTAACCAAAGGCGGCGTCGATGTTTCGCTGGATGCATTGGGAAGCCGTCAAACCTGCAGCCAATCCATCCTGTCGTTGAAGAAACAGGGAAAACACATTCAATTAGGTTTGCTGGCGGGGAAGGAATCCAATCCACCCCTGCCCATGTCGGCGGTGATCTCCAGGGAACTTCAGATTATTGGAAGCCATGGAATGGCCGCGCATCAGTATGGCCCGATGCTTAAAATGATAACCGAAGGAAAATTACCCGTGTCCGCGATGATCAGTCGGGAATACTCTCTCGAAGAAGGCATCGCTTATCTATCGCATATGGATCTACGTCAGGATGATGGCATTGCGCTGATCAACCCGGCCTTGCTTTCCTCAGCTCATTGATTTAACCATTTTTCCCAGCATTTTCAGGCTCGACTCCGTTTTTGCGTTCCAGGGAATCCCGAAGCTCAATCTCATGCATTGATCAAATTGATGTTGCAGGCTGAACATCATTCCGGGGGCGATGCTGATTTTCTGACGCAGCGCCAGGTTGTACAACTCGAGCGTATTGACAGAGGCCGGTAATTCTGTCCACAGCGAGAGTCCGCCCTGTGGCCGGCTGATGCGGGTTTGCTCCGGAAAACTTTCTCCAATCACACGTACATAATGCAGGTAGTTGGTATGAAGAGCGCGCCGCAACTTTCGTAAATGTGATTCGTACCTGCCGTTCTCCAGGAAATCTGCCACAATCTCGCTGGTGAGAGTGGGCGATGATAAAGAATGAAACAGTTTCATCTGCACTATTTTTTCTTTGAACTTTCCGGGCGCTACCCAACCCACGCGGTAACCCGGGGCAAGTGTTTTGGACACCGAACTGCACCACAATACATTTCCGGATTCGTCGTATGTTTTGCAGCAGGTGGGGCGATGATCCCCGAAATAAATGTCGCCATACAGATCATCCTCGATCAGCGGAACTCCATAGTGTTCCAGCAGGGCTACCGCTTCCTTTTTGTGTTCGTCGGGCATGCAGCTTCCCAATGGATTGCTGAAATTGCTGACCAGCAGGCAAAACCTGATCTTGTTGTGGATCACCGCCTTCTTCAAGGCCTCCAGCTCCACTCCTGTTTTGGGATGGGTAGGCAACTCCAGCACTTTTAATCCGAGGCTCTGCGCCAGTTGCAGGATACCAAAAAAACATGGGCTCTCCACGGCTACAGTATCTCCTGCTTTCGCAATGGTCATCATGCAGTAGGCCAGTGCATTCATACAGCCATTGGTAACTACCAGGTCGTCTTCTGCCAGGTTACCGTTCCAGGAAAATGACCAACGGGCAATCTGCCGTCTCAGTCGTTCATTACCGGCCACCGGCTGGTATTGTGTGCCTTCGCCCGGCAAGCCTCTTACCGATCCTGCCAGTGATTTTCGCAATTTCGCCAGCGGCAACAATTGCTCGGAAGGAATACCCATTGAGAACATGGTGAAGGAAGGGTCCGTGGCGTTGTTGTACACCGAAGCAAATACTTCGGATATCTTTCTAACCGGTGTTCGCCAGGAAGGCCTGCTGGTTTCGGGGATCGCCAGTTTTCTCCGGAATGAATCGCTCACATAATAACCGGATTGCGGCCTTGATTCGATCAGTGATTTCTTTTCCAGTTCGTGATACGCAAATTGTGCAGTACTCATACTCACGCCATGCTCCCGGCAGATCATCCGGATCGACGGCAACTTGTCTCCCACTTTCAATACTTCATTGAGAATCTTCTGTTCGATATTCCTGGCTATGCGCAGGTACAACAGGTCTTTTCGCGATGTTAAGGTTGTTCTCATTTCAAAACTGTATTGGTCAAAATTATAGTTTCTGTATCTGTATCGGTATTATTTTTTTCGGGACTTTTGGAAAATAATACAATCAGGCCCGGCCTGTGAGTACTCAAACTATCATGATGTCAGCAACAAAAAGGGAAACAATCGATCCGGTAAACTGGTCTGAATTCAGTGACAACGCACACCGGATGCTCGATGAAATGATTCAATATGTGAAAGAATCATCCGACCGGAAGGCCTGGCAACCGCTGCCGGATAAGGTTAAGTCGAACCTTGACTCTTCTCTCCCGGAAAACGGCTTGCCATTTACGGAGGTTTACCGATCGTTTAAGGAGAACATTGCTCCTTACAGTCTGGGCAATACGCATCCCCGTTTCTGGGGCTGGGTATGCGGGGGAGGTTCTCCATCCGGCATGCTGGCGGAAATGATGGCCAGCGGTGTCAACTCAACAGTTTCTTTTGGTGAACATGCAGCGATGTATGTGGAACAGCAGGTATTGAACTGGACCAAGGATATTTATGATTTTCCCAGGGAAAGTTCGGGCATACTCACCACCGGTGCTTCGATGGCCAATGTACTGGCGATCTCCATCGCGCGGCACCAGTTCGATCAGAATATCCGTAAAAAAGGAGTTTCCGGTCAACTAACGGTTTATGCATCTGCCGAAACGCATAGTTGTTTGCAAAAAGCGGTAGAACTGCTGGGCATCGGCAGCGATAATCTTATCAGGATACCAGTAGACGATCAGTATAAAGTTCGTACTGATCTTTTGCTGGACCGGATCCGGAATGATCGCGCCAGGGGCAGGCTTCCCTTCTGTATTATAGGCAACGCCGGCACTGTGAATACAGGTTCGATCGATGACCTGGAGACACTCGCCGGGATTGCCCGTGAAGAGGGTTGCTGGTTTCATGTGGATGGCGCATTTGGTGCCGTTCCGAATATCCTGCCGGAATACAAACATCATCTCAAAGGCCTGTCGATGGCAGACAGTCTCGCATTCGACTATCATAAATGGTTTTTCGTGAACTACGATGCCGGTGGTCTGCTGGTAAAAAATGCAAAAGTTCACAGGGAAACTTTTGAAATCAATGCCAGCTATCTCGCTCATCACGACCGGGGTGTGATCTCCGGACCTAATAATTACAATCATCTCGGTGTCGAATTGTCAAGAGGGTTCCGTGCGTTAAAAGTGTGGATGATGTTGCAGGAACAGGGGTTGGAGAAATATCGCCGGCTGGTTCGCCGCAATATGGAAGATGCCCGCTATCTGGCTTCGTTGGTGGAAGCGAATCCATCCCTGCAACTGATGGCTCCCGTTCCGATGAATATTGTAAACTTCCGCTACTACGATCCTGCACTGAGCACAGAGCAGCTCAACGAGCTGAATAAGGAAATCCTGATGCGTTTGCATGAAACCGGTGAGGCCGTGCCCTCCTTTACGGTGCTGCAGGGGAACTATGTGATCCGGGTAGCGCATGTCAATCACCGCAGCCAGCCGGAAGATTTTGATTTCCTGGCCCGCAGAACCGCGGAACTCGGCAGGATGATCCTGTCGAAAACCCACGAACTCACCACTTAATTTTAATTATTACGAATATGACAGCCGCTATTATTGTTTTTGATCATTTTACGGACATCGATGTTTTTCTGCCCTGGGATCTTTTCAACCGGGCGAAAATGGTGAGGAAAGATTTTACTGTAAAACTGCTCGGTACCGCCCCGGTACATCATTCGGTAAACGGGATTGCCCTGGCCATGCATGGGATGATAGAACAGGCAGCCGATGCCGATATTGTCTTCTTTGCCAGCGGCAGGGGTGCCAGGCTACTGTATAAGGATGCCGCCTATCTGAAACGATTCCATCTCGATCCCGACAAACAGATCATCGGCTCCATGTGTTCGGGCTCGCTGCTGCTGGCAGGACTCGGATTGCTGGAAAACAAAAAAGCAACCACTTATCCTTCCAGTGTAAAGGAATTAAAGGAAATGGGCGTAACCGTTATGGAAGACCAGCACCTGGTGATCGAAGGCAATACTGCTACCGCTGCCGGATGCCTGGCCGCCATCGACCTCATCAGCTGGATGCTCGATCGGCTTATCGGAGTACCCTCGAGGGAAAAAGTGATCGCCTCTGTATTGCCCGTCGGACAGGGTCAGGCCTGCCTTTATTGAGCGTTGAAATTTCATAGACTATGTCATACAGCATTTCCACGGATCCGGACAGATTGCCCGTTAAAACCGTTCATGATTATCTCTCCCATCATTCGTACTGGGCCAAGGGAATTGCATTCGAAACTGTTGAACGTTCCATACGTCATTCTCTCAATTTTGGGGTGTATGACAAGGAGGAACTTATTGGCTATGCCAGGGTGATCACCGATTATGCCACCATTGCTTATCTCGGAGATGTATTTATTCTTCCCGGCCACAGGGGTAAGGGTCTTTCCAAAAAACTGATGGAAGAAATAGCGCGTCACCCCGATCTGCAGGGTCTCAGGCGCTGGATCCTGCTGACAAGAGACGCCCATGATCTTTACAAAAAATCCGGATGGAAAGAGATCGCCAATCCGGTGGCATGGATGGAAAAACATTTCCCCGGTGTTTACCAGCCACAGGAGAAATCCTGACAAACATTTCACCCATACAGGCTTACTTGCGGTATCACATCAAATAATGTGATACTTTTAAACCATGACAAGCCGCATTTTAAAAAGGCTCTATGTTAGAGAGCTGGAAAAGTTGTCGAAAGAAATCAGTCTTTACCGGCACGAATCCAATCTTTGGATCATTGACAGGGGCATTTCCAATTCGGGGGGCAACTTATGCCTTCACCTGTTGGGTAATCTCAATCATTATATTGGAGCCATCATTGGCAAAACAGGATATGTCCGCCACAGGGATCTCGAGTTTTCGCAACGGAATATTCCCCGGGAAGACCTGCTTCGCCGAATCGGGCAGGCATCGGAGATGGTAACGGAAATACTGTCGGCAATGGATGATATTCAACTCGAGAAAGATTATCCTATTGAAGTATTGCAGGGCATTGACAGCACCCAGTTCATTCTTACACACCTGCTGTCACATCTCTCCTATCACCTCGGCCAAATCAATTATCACCGGCGCCTGCTAGATAATTAAGACGTATCTTCAGAGAAATAAATTTACATGATCAGTTTCGGGTACACCATCCTCTATGTGAAGGATGTGCTTGCTTCTATTCGCTTCTATGAAACGGCGTTTGGGTTTCAGCAAAAATTCATCGCTCCCGGAAATGAATACGGTGAATTGAACACCGGATCCACCACTCTTTCGTTCGCTTCCCTGTCGATGGCGGCTTCCAATCTCAGCGGCGGCTTTCAGGCCAGTGAAGTGGAAGCAAAACCATTTGCCATTGAAATAGGGCTGGTAACCGAGGACGTGGAAGGCGCAGTCGGAAATGCGCTGGAGGCCGGGGCAAGACTGTTGGAAAAACCAAAACAGAAACCCTGGGGACAAACCGTAGCTTATGTGAAAGATCCGGACGGCTTCCTGATAGAAATCTGCACGCCCGTAGGATAAATATCAAACATCAAAAAAGGTATGATGACGAACCATTACAGGTATTTGAAATATGGCATGATCGTTATGACAACGTTTGCGATGCTGACAGCCTGCAATAATTCTTCCGATAGTCCGGTTCTCAAAAAAGATTCGGCCGGCAAACCCGATTCGACCGCTCCTGCACCTGTTGTCAAAGAAAACATCGCGCCGTCAGATTCGTCCTTACTCCCTCTTGCGAAGGAAGTGCTGAAGGCCCTTGATAAAAAGGACTACCGCTCTTTTGCCAATTTCATACACCCCGAAAAAGGCATACGATTCACCCCCTACGGATATGTGGATACCAGTTCGGATGTAAGAATATCACGACAGGTTTTCCTGGTCATGCTTTCGCGCAAACAACCGGTTAAATGGGGAGTGTTCGACGGCAGTGGCGACGACATCCGCCTTACTCTTCCTCAATACCTGGCCAAATTTGTATACGACGCTCCTTTTGCGAGGCCGGAATCATTTTCACTCAATAAAACCCTGGCAAAGGGGAACGCCGTCAACAACCTGGAGGCGATTTATCCGGGTTTGCCCTATATCGAAAGCTATTTTTCAGGTTTCGATAAAAAATACGGCGGCCTCGACTGGCGTTCGCTCCGCCTTGTTTTTGAGGAGTTTGGCGGCCGGTATTACCTGGTGGCGCTGGTGCATAACCAATGGACATCCTAAAAAAACTTACCGTAAACTGTGATTTTGCGGCCCTTTCCGCTAATCATATTGTAAAGAAACGGCCCCTTCATGGATGAGCAATACTTTCTGCAACTGGTAAATCAAAACAAAGGAATTATTTACAAGATCTGTCATTCATACTGCCGCCACCAGGCGGATGTGGAGGACCTTGCCCAGGAAATCATCTACCAGTTGTGGAAGTCCAGGGCCCGTTTCAATCCTGATTTCAAATTTACTACCTGGATGTACCGGGTGGCCCTGAATACCGCAATCGCTCATCAGCGAAAGCTTCAGCAAACGGGAAAGGTAACAGAGCTACCCTCCGGCTGGCAGGAATGGGAAGACAAGGGAATGCAGGAAGAAAACCCATCCCTTCAATTGCTGTACCAGTTTCTCAGGCAGTTGAAAGACCTCGATCGTGCCCTGATGCTACTTTACCTGGAAGAAAAATCATACCAGGAAATGGCAGACATTCTCGGCATCACTTCTTCCAATGTCGGAACCCGGCTGGGAAGAATAAAGGAACAGATGAAAAAATATTTTTCTTTACACCAATAACATTAACAATGAACGAAGCAGAAATTTTAAAAAGCTGGAAACAAATCGATCTACAATTGGAAGAGGCAAAGGTACTCAACATGCAATCCTGGGCGCTGAATCTGCAGTCGCGCGAAATGATCCAAATGATGAAAGCCAAGAACAGGTTAAACGGACTGGCGGCTTTCAAGTCGTGGGGACTGGTAGCCGGATTGATCTGGATTGCTTTTCTCGGATTGACATTGACTTATTCCATTCCTGCCAACAAGTTATTTTACTCCATTTCCGTAGGCGCTATTATTCTCTTCAATATACTGGCGATTGTGGTGTATGCCCGCCAGATAGTTCTGATCAGGGAAATCAACAATGCCGACTCGGTAGTGGAATCGCAGGAGAAATTGGGAAGACTACGGCTATCTACATTACGCATCATCCGCATTTTATTTTTGCAGATGCCCTTTTATGCCACCTGGTTCTATTCGCCGACCATGTTTCAATCTGCTCCCTTGTACAGTTGGGTGATCAGTATCGGCTCGGTAGTGATTTTCACTTCCCTTTCGGTTTGGCTATTTCTAAATATCAAACAGCAAAATGCTGACAAGAAATGGTTCAGGTTCCTGATCGGCCACCAGGAATGGAATGCCGTTAAAGACGCATCAGCCCTGCTAGAAGAAGTGGAGGAATTCAGGAGAGGATAGATGGGTTTGAGGTTTACGATTTGAGGTTTACGGTTTGAGGTTTATGAGCTAATTGAATTATTAAATGGTAATACCCATCCAATTCACATATTCATTCTTTCCCGCTCCCGCTCTCGCACCCACATTCGCTCCCGCTCCCCAAATTCCTGGACGCAAAGGACAAAAAGAACCGCGAAGTACACAAAGGAATTAGCAAATCCCCAATCTTGTTTCATTCGCCATTCGTAGTTCGTAATTGCAATTGGCTCATTTACCAATCACTGTTGTCCGGTTAAAGTCCGTTGGTCTCCCTTTTACGCTGTCAACAATCCATTTTTTGAGCATTTTGAAAGGTAAGCCCCCCTTAACGGAGCGGGAGTGGGAGCGAGAGTGGGAGCGAGAGCGAGTGATTTTGCGAGCGAATTGGGGACTTTGCTGCCAGGGCCCGTCGCTGATGGTGGATGCGTTTATCGTTTCAGGTTTAACGTTTCACGTTGAATGCTGGTGTTGGATTCATTTGTCCTCCGTAATTCGTCATCCTTCACGACCATTTACTCATTGACTTATTGGCCCATTGGCTCATTCACCTGGCTCCCCTCTCCCCCGCGGGAGAGGGGCCGGGGGTGAGGGCGGAAGTAAGCGAGGATGTATGAAATGATTTAAAAGAAACTGGTCCATTATTAAATCGCCTTCGAATTTTTAACCGGACACCAGTGATTTACCAATTGGCTCATTGACTAATTTGTCCCATTCGCCATTCGTAATTCGCCATTCGTCATTCGTAATTATAATTGGCTCATTGACTAATTTGTCCCATTCGCCATTCGCCATTCGTAATTCGCCATTCGTCATTCGTAATTATAATTGGCTCATTGACCAATTGGCCCATTGACTAATTGACTTCTTGGCTCATTGACTAATTGCCTCATTGTATTTCGCTTTTTTTCTCCAGAATGCATAAATTTGCGAACACTTGTTAGTTCACCTTAACTATTCTATTTATGCCATCTTCATCTATTGCCAGCCTTTTGGGAGCAAAGGCTGAGTATCTTCTCACCCACCAGTCCAGGACGATCTCAAAGGAGCAGTTGCATTTGCCAGGGCCGGATTTTGTGGACCGTATCTGGATCAACAGCGATCGTAACCCGAATGTGTTGCGCAATCTGCAGTTGATGTATAACACGGGCCGCCTGTCCAATTCAGGTTATCTGTCTATTTTGCCGGTGGATCAGGGAATCGAACACAGCGCCGGAGCCTCCTTTGCCAAAAACCCGATCTACTTCGATCCTGAAAATATAATCAGACTGGCGATCGAGGGGGGCTGCAACGCGGTAGCTACCACGTTTGGAGGATTGGGAATGCTGGCCCGGAAGTACGCGCACAAGATTCCATTGATCGTTAAGGTCAATCACAATGAATTCCTGACCTATCCCAATAAATTCGACCAGGTGATGTTCGCGTCGGTGAAAGCCTGTCGCGACCTGGGGGCCGCAGCCATTGGCGCAACGATCTATTTCGGGAGTGAGGAATCTACCCGCCAGCTGCAGGAAGTGAGCAAGGCTTTCGAAATGGCCCATGAAATGGGAATGGCAACGATATTGTGGTGCTACCTGCGCAACCCTGCCTTTAAAAAGGATGGCGTGGATTATCATCTTTCCGCCGATTTGACCGGCCAGGCCAATCACCTCGGCGTAACCATCGAGGCAGACATCATCAAACAGAAACTGCCCGAAAACAACGGCGGTTACAATGCACTCAACACAAAAGAATCTTCCTATGGCAAGAACGATAAACGCATTTACACCGAACTTACTTCCGATCATCCGATAGATCTGTGCCGCTACCAGGTTGCCAATTGTTATATGGGAAGAGCCGGCCTGATCAACTCCGGCGGCGCTTCTTCAGGAGAAAGTGATCTCGCCGAGGCAGTGACCACCGCTGTTATCAATAAAAGGGCCGGAGGCATGGGTCTTATCAGTGGAAGAAAGGCCTTTCAGCGGCCTATGCAGGAAGGTGTGGAAATTCTTAACCGAATTCAGGATGTTTATCTGGATAAATCCATTACTATTGCATAATCATTGCGAACAATTCCTTAGTAAAAAATCTAATATGGCATAGTATTCGCTATAAAAATATGTCAGGTTCCTATATAAAGATCATGACCCTGTCCGTTCATACCGACAGGGTTTCTTTTTTTTATCCATCCGACGAACTCTCACATTCTTTCAAGCCATTGATTTTTCCGAACTTCGGAATCCCAAATTACCAGGTATGCCTGCATTCACTTCCCTTTCACCCAAAGAGCTCAGTCCCGGAATTGTTGGTTACTATGCCCACGGGAAATTATCTACCCTGGGTTATGTAGAAATAAAAGCCGGTAGTGTACTGGGCAAACACCATCACCCCCATGAGCAGATCACCTTTATTGTGGAAGGACAGCTGGACATGACAATCGGTGATCAAAACGTGTCGCTGACAAAAGGGATGTTTTTCGTTATCCCTTCCAATACGCCTCATTCAGCCATTGCTGTTACCGATTGCGTGGTAATAGACAGCTTCAGTCCGGTCCGGGAAGATTATCGCTGAACGCTATTTTAATGCGTTCAGGAAAGTCCTTTCGAAAGAGATCATCCAGCTACGGGTTGTCATCCGGTGCATATTGCTTCGCCCTTCCACCCTGTATCCGATGTTCAGTTTGGCATTGCTGTTGAAGATTAATTGCAGCGCCGGGGCGATATCCCAGAAATACCGGGAGAGGTCATAGGTCTTTTGCCCCATCAGCTCGCAATATAAATTCACATTCACCTGACGGTAACTTTCGTAAGAACGGGGAAACAGGAGGTATCCTGCCGAGATCGTATAATCCAGCGCCTGGTAGGGATATAGCTGATAGGCATTTTTCCTTGACTTGTCCAATACCTGTACATTACTGAGAGAAGCAGACACCGCAAGTTTATTGAGGAGTTGCGTGGCAATGACGCCATACTGGAATCCCGACTGATCGCCCTCCAGCGACAGTTCATCATAAAAAGGATCATTAACCGAATAGCTTCCCGCTGCGAATGCAGCCATTCTAAAATGACGGTGTACTTCGTCGACCGAAAGAAACCGGTATTTGGTATAGAGCCGTGCGCTTTCCCAGCGCAGGTTGCTGGAATACATATCCGAAAAACTCGCCGAACCGTGTATCATCCATTTCTTGTTCAGTCCGAACATGATTTCAGGAGTATGACGCTGCTCGGTTCTTTGGGAATGATACCCTTCCTGCCACCGGAATGTATATTTGGCACTGATCGATCTGGCCGGCATATTGGAAGCGGGTTCGGTATAAGGGTAAAGTTCCTGCGCGAATGAAGCATGAGCGGCAAACAGCAGGCAACATCCAGCTATCATGCGGAATAGTATCCGTTGTTTCATGTTGTTAATTGGAGTTTTTCCGTCACGACAGGAAACTGGTCATTCAACACCCATTCATACGCGCTGCGGTCCTTTATTTCCTGCCGGGAAAGTCAGATAGTGATATGATAGATCCTGGAATTGGCTGCCACTCCTTCCTTCGTGCAGCAGGCGGCCGCCTTACCGGTTTGAAAACATTTCATCTGGGTAGCGCTGGCGTACTTCCTGAACTCTTTCTGCGTCAGGAAATCCTTGTCGGCAAACGAGATGGTTTTCTCCCCGTTCAATACCTGTGAGGATGCATTGATGAAATGAAAAACTTTTCCATCGATGGTTATGTGGGCGTCCTTTTCCACTTTCAGGTTGTGAAACTCGGTTTGTACATTCAGTTTTGCCACCGAAAAGCCCGCTTCCTGAACAGCGTTCCTGATCGCGTCGAAATCGGGGTCTTTGTCATCCCTGAATACGATCCTGAACGTGGATGTTTTTAATTCCGGTTCGACCGATTGAACAAAAGGCAATTTTTCCAATGACTTATTTACAGCCCTGGAGCACATGGCGCAGGTAAGTCCGGCTGCCTGCAGGCTTGCCGATTTGAATTGAGACATGGCACGTGCCGAAAGCATTACCAACCCCAGCAGCAATAGCTTCTTCATTATTTGAATGATTTATCGGGTAAAAGAGAAATATAGTTTCACTCCCCCGCTGGGGAGTGAAACTATGATCAGGTTAGATAATCAGGACTTGCAGCAGCTCTTGTCAGTGCAGCAATCTTTGCCGTTGGCCGCATGATCCTTGTCCTGGCAATTGTTCTTGCAGGTTTCTTTCTTGCATTTGTCATCGGCGCAGCAGCTGGCCGCCTTGGCGTGTCCGGCGGAAGCGTCACTGCCTTTGCGATCATACTGACAGCAGGCGTGCAATTTGTTATAAGCTTCGTCGGATGCGGTGAAATTCTGGGTATCGTAACCCACAGCCGCAATGGCCTTTTGAATCTTATCGCTGTTTGTTTTTTGGGCACTGTAAGATACCGCGAGCATCTTGGTTTCCGAGTTCCATTTAGCGGAAGTGGCACCGGCTTTGGTGGCGGCAGTTTCAATTTTCTTCTGACACATTTCACAATTACCCCACACCTTGATGGCCTCTTTACGGGAAGACTGGGCGAAACTGAAGGCATTGAATACAAATAACGCTATCATTGACAATACGATGGAACGTGTTTTCATAAATCTGATTTTGAATAATTAGATAAATTAATTTCTTACCAATAAAAAATGAGAAAATACCCTTCCGGCGGAAGCGGTGTTTACCTATCAGTAAGAAGATCAGATTCGAAAAACCCGGTTGTGGAGATAGACGTTGTTGAATCGTTCGTCGGGTGGTGAATGATATCGAAGTTCCTGAGCCTGCAGTTGAGACAACAATCCCTCCGGGCGAGCTGAAGTTGTCGGTGCCGGCTCGGCTGGCGCCTTGGCAAATTCAATAGTTAATTTGGCCAGCTGATGCGCATCCTGGATTTTGACCAGTTTATATTCAGTATGGCAGCAACCTTTCTTTTCTTTCATGCCGCATACATTGCAAGCGTCATTAACGGGAATTCCATAGTCAACAGAGGCAAAATCGCCCATGCAGTAATGAATATTCACCGTTATGCCACTGGCAATAACGAGGTACAAAAAGGCTAATATGGCGACCACCGGTCTTTTCATGAACACCACAAAGATAAAATCTTATTTGAAATTAAAAAGTGAGCGTAGTCATATGAGAGTCAATATCAAATGTTAAAGGTTTTCGGTTTACAGATTATGTTTTGCTGTTTAACAGAAAGCTTTGTACCTCCGTCTCCCTTTTTCTTTCTAGTTCACAAAGTTCCAATGAATACCAATACGGAATTGTAAACCGGGCGACGGATAATTGGGAATCCATACGTTATTGTTGGTGAAGGAGCCGGTTGAAAAACTGAAGGCATTCAGGTTTTCGAATCGCACAAAGGTCGTAAACCCACGGATCCTGAAATGAACATACGCGCTGATGTCGGGCGCTTTCAATGATATCGTTTGATTGTCCTGGTAGGCGAACTGACCCTGTAATGGAGAATAGTTATTAACCCGGTAGGGTGTAAAATACTTTAATTCGATTCCCATGCTCATCAACAGGTTTTTAAACCCGAGGTTCCCGTCGTAGGCGATCTGGTTACGGGTAAACAGCAAGGGAACATTAACAGAGGCATTGCCTGCTCTTTGCTGAAACACCACCCAGGTTCTCCAGTGAAATCCTTTTCGCCCTAGGCGAAAATCTTTTTCCAGTCCAATTTGCAGGAGATTGAAAAGAGAGGAAGCCTGTTCCACTTTGTAGTAATCGCGTAAATAGGTGTAGTTGCTGAGCAGGTAATAGTTTCCCCAGATACGCAGTTGCGATTGCGGTCTTTCGAGAGAGGCAAATATCCGGGAAGTATTTTCCTTGTTCAGACTGGTTATTCCGCCGAAGTAAAAACTGCTGGTTGTGTCAAAGACGAAAGAAGGTCGCCGGTTCACGTTCTCGAATCCAACCTGGAGATAGCCTACTTTCTGACTGATCAACCGTTTCAGGCTGGCATGCAGGTTATAGTCGCCCGCATTATACCCGTTCAGGTAAAAGCTGCCAAAAGCTTCAATATCCCATTTCCGGTCGCGGGTTTTGTTTCGGTATTCGCCGTGCAGCCAGAGATTGGTGTAGGTTTTCTTGACCAGGCCGGTATCGAAATCCGCTTTCAGGTATTGAAAAGAGGCCCCCACTTTGATGAACTGCTGAGAATTTTTGGCATCAGGAAACTGGTAAATGGAAAAGTCATTGTACAGTTCCCTCCAGAAATCTCTTCTAAAAAATCGTTCGACAGAATCCGGAATATTCAGACCGTACCGTGTAAGATAATAGGGTGTATCAACTGCATTGTCCTGGAAACGGTACTTGTAAGTATTATAGCTGATGGTATGTTCAAACCGAAGCCTCGGGTAGAACAGGGGAATAACGGTGCTGTCGTTGACCTCGATAGAATCTTTCTGGCCTACATCGTATTGCTGCCGGAACAGGTAGGTTGCATTGGTATAAAAAGTACCGGTGGGGATATTGGTGCTGAAGAAATTCCGGCCCCCTTCCTGCAACGGTCCGATCTGCGAGGGAATGGAAAATCTTTTGTCCGAATATTCCGAACTGTCGAGGTAATTGCCATTGTCGCGAATACCTCCATTTTCTCCGGACATCAGTTTATTTCCAAGCAGCACGAAGAAATTCTGGTATCGTTTGTTTTTAGATTGAAACCAGGAAGTAAGCCGGTAATTGCTGTGATTGCTGTTCTGGTTTTGAAAGGTTCCCGGCGAGTTGATCAAACGATACTGAAAGGCGGCATTCCAGTTGGGCTTGATATTTTGCGTGTGCAGCAGATGGATCATTTGCTCCGACAAGCCTCCCACCATATAATTCAATTCGGAGTAGGGGCGGGTAGTATTGTAAAACCGTGTTTCTTCGAGGGTGAAATTATAAATGTCGTAGGCATGAAACCCGTGATCCCAGCCTCCGGTCATTCGAGGAGTGAAAATCCTGTTCTCCGCAGCGTTTCCGAAATTGCCTAGAGTAACAACATGCCAGGGCACCGGGTAATACTTTGTAAAATCCCTGACCGAAGAATCAAAAATCTGAAAGCGGCTTGAATCAAGATACCGGAAGCGAATGGTGATCGAATCTTCGAGGCCGGTACGATGCTGCAGGCTGTCTCCCTTTCCCGAACCCGATCCGGAACCGAAGCCACGACCCAGCCCGCCCAGGTTATTCAAACGCCGGATATTCTGTGCAGAAACATGGCTTGCCGCGAGGAGTGCCAACGAAAGGAATATGACAGAAATGGTTGACTTCACACAAAAAACTTGGGCTGCGCTAAAATAGTGGTTAAAAATCCGGGGGCGGTTACAGATACGTTAAATTGATCCTCAGATCGATGCTATTAATTCCCTGAAGATTGTGGCCAGCCTTGGCTCCGCCTCGCGCGCTGCTTTCAGCACTTCTTCATGGGTAATTTTTTCATGATCGCCCAGTCCAAGGTCGGTGATTACACTGATCGCGAAAACTGGCAGTCCCATATGAACGGCCACGATATTTTCCTGGACCGTGCTCATGCCTACGGCATCGGCTCCCAGGCGGTGGATCATCCTGTATTCGGCCTTGGTTTCGAAAGTGGGGCCAGTTACTACAAAATAGATTCCTTCATGTACCAGTATCTTGTTGCTGGCCGCTATTTCCTTGGCTTTATTGATCAGTTTATGGCTGTAAGGTTCGGTCATATCCGGAAAACGGGGTCCCAGCTCATCGAGGTTTTTGCCGATGAGGGGGTTAACGGTCGAAAAACTGATATGGTCGTTGATGATCATCAGGTCGCCCACCTTGAAGGCCGGATTGACGCCGCCGGCCGCGTTAGACAGGAAAAGGCAACGAATTCCCAGGAATTTCATCAGTCGGATGGGGAAAGTGACCGCCTGAACGCTGTATCCTTCGTAAAAATGAAAGCGCCCGGCCATTGCCACCACTTTTTTGCCACTCAGTTCTCCGAAGATCAGCTTCCCCTTGTGGCCGTCTACCGTAGATACCGGGAAATTGGGGATATCCTTATAGGCAATTTCCTTTTCGATCTTGATCTGGTCGGCAAAATCTCCCAGGCCGCTGCCCAACACTATTCCGGCCTCCGGCGTATGAGCGTAATGATTGCGAATAAAAGCGGTGGTTTCGTGGAGTTGTTGTATTAAATCGGCCATATTGACGTTTTTCAAAATATTTTAAACCGCGGCAAATATAAGCAATCGTTTATCGTATAGATTTATAGGTAATGAGGGGGTGATTGTTTATTTTTGATGAATCCCAAACCTCGCCAGCTCACATACATGAAAACGCCATGCCTGCTTATCCTGATGATGCTCGCTTTTGCGGCCAGTTCGCGTGCCCAGCTATGTACCGGGAGCCTGGGTGATCCTGTGGTTCACATCGATTTCGGTGCGGGTTCGGGAATGGGAGGACCTCTCCCTGCCGGTACCACCACCTACAAACACGTATTCAGCAGCTGCCCCAACGATGGGGAATATTCCATTGCTTCTCTCTCTTTCAACTGTTTTGACGGTAGCTGGCAGACTCTCAATGGCGACCACACCCCCAACGACGGCATCGGCCGTTTCATGCTGATCAATGCTTCAATCGCCACCGGCGACTTTTATGTAGACACCATACGCGGTCTCTGCCCTAATACGAACTACGAATTCGCCGCCTGGGTGAAAAACGTCTTGAAACCTTCTGCCTGCAATTTCAATGGAATAAAACCCAACCTCACTTTCCGGGTAGAATCTCTCACCGGTACAGTACTTACTACAGTTAACTCCGGCGATATTCCTGCAGAAGACGCTCCCCAATGGAAACAATATGGCGCCTATTTTCAAACACCGGTAGGAATTACCGATGTGGTGATCCGACTCACCAACAATGCGCCGGGAGGTTGCGGTAACGACCTGGCTTTAGACGATATCACCTTCAGGCCCTGCGGTCCGCAAATCAGCGCAGTTGCCGGCCCAACCAATGATGCGGATATCAGCTCCTGCGAAAGCGACCATAAGACCTTCACCCTTCGCGCCAATTATTCAGCGGGTGTATACCTGAACCCGTCGTTCCAGTGGCAGTCGAGCCCTAACGGAATTACATGGACCAATATACCCGGAGCTACCTCCAATACCCAGGTAGTAGGGCCATTGACAGTGGGCGTCTATTATTACCGGATGCTCATCGCCGACGGTCCGAACATCAACTCCGTTTCGTGCAGGCTTTCCACCAACAAAGTTTCCATTACGATATCGCAACCGGATGCGCAGGTGACCAATTATGTATTTGGATGCTATGGGAAAGATGTCGCTTTTTATGCAGCCGGCGGGTCGAATTATTCGTGGACCGGCCCCAACGGTTTCTCGTCTTCCGTACAGGGCCCGGTAATCAAAAGTGTACAGTTCAATAATGCCGGTTGGTATAAGGTAAAAGTGACCGATTTCCGGGGTTGCACCGATGAAGACTCGACAAACCTAGTTGTATATCCGGCAGCCAATGCTACCATCAGCTCTGAAGTGTCCATTTGTGAAGGGGCTTCCACTCCTCTCAATGCCACCGGAGGAAACCGGTATTACTGGAAGCCTTCCGAATCGCTTTCCAACGATACCATTCCCAATCCGGTTGCCCGGCCCAAAGACACGACCGTATACAGCCTGGTGGTGTTCAACGAGTACAATTGTTTCGATACCGCATCGGTAAGAGTGAATGTCTGGAAAAAACCACAGGCTAATGCCGGACCCGACCGGAAGACCCGCCAGGGCTACCCGGTTACAATCAAAGGCGAGGCAAAAGGAACCGACATCAGGTATTACTGGACACCCAGTTTCAACGTGGCCAATACCAGCAGTCTCATAACTTCCGTAAACCCTCCGCAAAATCAGATTTATACCCTGCATGTGGAATCCATACACGGGTGCGGAACGAATACCGATGATATGTTCGTGAGGGTATACGACAAGATTGTGGTGCCAAACGCTTTTTCTCCCAATGGCGACGGGATCAATGATACCTGGATTGTGGAGCCTCTCGAATTTTTTGAGGAATCGGTAACTACCGTTTACAATCGCTATGGACAGCCGGTTTTCGTCAGCCATGGCTATTCAAAACCCTGGGACGGTACTCACAACGGCAAACCCGTGCCGGTGGGTACGTATTACTATGTTATTGATCTGAAAACCAATAAAGAACCTCCTATTACCGGTTCTTTGCTGATTATACGTTAAAGCAGTTTTTTGCGTTATTAGGGCATGAAAAAGCCCGTACTCGTATTAGCGATCACTGCCTTCGCCACTTTTGTGATGGGATGGGTGGCCCACCGCGTGTACCGCAATACGAAGGAGGCTGAAACGGAAACCACCCAACTAATACCGACATCCACCACTACGGCCATTCCTAAGCCTGATACTGCTGCCGCGAGTAAACCGGATAGTTTCATTTATCAGCATACTGTTTACAACCCTCCCCCCATCGACAGTACCTCCAAACCTGTTGAAACAAAACCCGTAGCAGACAGCAGTTCGGTTGCCGAGGAAACGGAAGAAAAGAAATTATACAAACCCAAACACAGCTTTGATGATTTTCCCGCAGGGGAACGTTACCGGGGTCCATTTCCCCGAAAACTGGATTTCAGCACCTGCCAGTCGGGTCAGTTGTACCGGAAGGAAACGCGGCAGGCACTTGAAAATGGAATGAATTTCGGGGGAAGATTTGTGTTTGTAAAAATCCCCTGTGGCGCCGATTGCTTTTCGTCTACCCTCCTCGATCTGAAAACGGGAAAAGTATATGCCGGCCCACATGCCGTTAATGGCTACCGGTTTAAGTCGAACAGCCGCTTGTTGCTGGTGAACCCACCCGACCAGGACGGCCGGTATACCCCCTGCGAAGTTTGCGAACCCACCCTTTATGTATTCAATGGGAAGAAGTTTGTTATGGTGAACTGATGATGTTTATCGTTTCACGTTTTGCGTTTAAGGTTATTGAACCGACACATTTCACCTTTAACTACTATGTATCAATTGTTGATGGTTTATCGGGCAGGAAACGATAAACGTGAAACACAACACGATAAACTCTAAGCTTTACCCCCACCCGCCTCTCCGCGCCTTTTTGGCCATTTGCCGGGGGTGAAGTAGCTTCGCACCGCCTTATTATCAGCATTCAACAAAAAAACTTAACATATTATGGCATACGACGTAATAGTACTTGGCAGTGGTCCGGGCGGATATGTTGCCGCGATTCGCGCTTCACAACTTGGTTTCAAGACCGCCATTATTGAAAAAGAAAGCCTGGGTGGTATCTGTCTTAACTGGGGTTGTATTCCTACCAAGGCCCTGTTGAAGAGTGCACAGGTGAATGAATATATCAAACATGCCAAAGATTTTGGAATAGAGGCCAGCGGAACGCCTCAGTTCGACGCGGTCATCAAAAGAAGCCGTGGAGTGGCCGATAAAATGAGCAAAGGAGTTCAGTTCCTGATGAAGAAGAACAAGATTGATGTGGTGATGGGTTTTGGAAAGCTGAAAGGCAAG
Source organism: uncultured Chitinophagaceae bacterium (assembly GCA_964605065.1). GTDB lineage: Bacteria > Bacteroidota > Bacteroidia > Chitinophagales > Chitinophagaceae > Endoryza. The sequence continues at coordinate 177,759 of CAZSAQ010000003.1, read as the reverse complement.
GGCCAGATCGAGGTTACCAAGGCCGACGGAACCAAACAAACTGTGGAGGGTAAGCACATCATCCTCGCTACCGGCGCCAGAAGCCGCCAGCTCCCCAGCATGCCGATCGACGGAAAGAAAATCGTAGGATACCGGGAAGCAATGGTACTGCCCCAAATGCCGAAGAGCCTGATCGTTGTAGGCAGTGGCGCCATCGGAGTTGAATTTGCCTATTTCTACAACAGCATGGGAACAAAAGTGACCATTGTAGAGTTCATGCCCAGAATTGTACCGGTGGAAGACGAAGACATCTCCAAAGAACTGGAAAAGCAATACAAGAAAAACGGTATTGATATTATGACCAACGCGGAGGTAACTTCCGTAGATACCAGCGGCGCCGGTGTAAAAGCCAAAGTAAAAACGGCGAGTGGTGAAGTTGTACTGGAAGCAGATGTACTCCTCAGCGCGGTTGGCATTGCCGCCAATATCGAAGGAATTGGCCTGGAAGAAACCGGCGTAAAAACAGAAAAGGGCAAGATCGTGGTAGATAAATTCTATCAGACATCTGTTCCCGGAATCTATGCCATCGGCGACTGCACACCTGGTCAGGCCCTCGCGCACGTGGCCAGCAAGGAAGGCATCATTTGCGCAGAGAATATCGGATACAACGAAAAGAAATACCATCACCAGCCCGAGCCTGTTGATTACAACAACGTTCCGGGTTGTACTTACTGCTCACCCGAAATTGCTTCTGTAGGATATACGGAAAAGCAGGCCAAAGATGCCGGATACGAAATCAAAGTGGGCAAATTCCCGCTGAGCGTATCAGGCAAGGCTACCGCTGCCGGTCATCCGGAAGGATTCATCAAAGTAATTTTCGATGCGAAGTATGGCGAATGGCTCGGTACGCATATGATCGGATACAACGTAACAGAAATGATCGCGCAAACCGTTACCGCGCGTAAACTGGAAACAACCTATCATGAAGTACTCAACAGCATTCATCCACACCCCACCATCAGCGAAGGCGTGAAAGATGCCATTGAAGTGGCTTACGGCGAAGCGATCCATCTGTAGAACAATCAAGAAATAAATACAAAACCCCTACCGGTCCGGCAGGGGTTTTTTGTTACGATATGATAGTTTTTCATTCTGCTACAGGGAAGCGGACGAGGTTTTGATCAGCTTGCTGGCCTTCGACTGGTCGCTGGTCTTTAAATAATAAACTCCGTCCTTCAAAGACTGCAGGTTAAGCGTGGAATTATTGCGGGAGAGGCGTACCTGCATCACCTGCTGTCCTAAGTGATTAAATACTGTAATGATCTTTCCGGCTACTCCTTCATTTTCACTGAATGAAACGGTGACACTATTAATAGCAGGATTGGGATAGAACTGAAATGAAGCCTGTTCTTTGGCTTCCGGCACCGGGCTGGGTTCGGGTAAGCCAATGGCAGTACCCGCATCGGAAGAGGCCAGTCTGAACCGGGAACCACCCTCCAGGAAACATGCTCTCATTTTCTGGCGTTGCCCGATAGAAAACATGTTGGTGCATTCATCATTGGTAACATCCATGTAATTATTATACATCGCCGGCATGGTGGCATTTGAGCAGGAACTGACCAATTGAGTAGGGCATCCCCGGGTAGGTCCATTCTGCGTAGGTGTATCATCAATGCCGTCGTTGCCGCAGAACTGATCACCCCAGATATGTTTCAATCCCAGCCAGTGGCCTGCTTCATGAACAGCAGTATGCCCTTTGATGAAGGGATAGGTCAGCCTGCCCTGGCTGCCGAACCCGTCGAACCGGACAACGATGCCATCTTTCTCTTTGTCATTGCCTAACACACTTGAATAACCGTTAAGTCCGCTCGTCAGGTTGCCTACCCAGATATTCAGGTAGCGGTCGCTATCCCAGGCATCGTCGCCACCGGATGAGGAAAATTTTATTTTATCATCATAGAAAAAAGAATAGACACTGGTCTTCTTCCTCACAATTCCATTTGTCATATAGCCTTTCGGGCTGATGGAGGCCATTACGAATTCGATGCGACAGTCTGCTGCCAGGCTTCTGAAGGCCGCCGGAATATGCACTGTATCGGGGCTGGAAAGGCGGAAGGCCTGGTTGAGCACTTGTATTTGGGAAAGTATTTGCGCGTCACTGATGTTCTGCTCATCGGTTCGGTAGATCACGTGTACCACCACTGGTATTCGAATTATGGGTAATACTGAATTGCCATTTCCTTCGATGACGCCGGATAGAACCTCTGCTGACAGCCCCGGTACGACCGTGGATATCCTATCGGCCAAAGCCGGGCTTTTTATAAGCTCCTGTTGCCGGTAGGCCGCCGAGGCACAGGTTTCCTGCGCTCGCAGAGACACGGAGAGCGTGAACAAAAATATGACCAGTAAAAATGATTTCATTGTAACGGCTTTCTTTTGTGGCGGTTACATAGGTTCTGGAAACCATTTTCAATAGGAATTGCATTTGCGTTTTGCGCAAGGGTAAAAGGATGACTGCTGCGGAAATAGCAGTGTGATCAGTGAGGGTAACGCCGATATTGGACGAGGATTCGTTGAAAAAAAGCACAGTAAAGACAGAGGCTGGGGTACGTGTAGTTCCTATAGACAGAGCCGCCCCGGGGATAAGGGGATGTTGTGGAGGCGGTATTCAGACGATAAGCTTCTGTAAAACAATAAAAAAAAATCTGTAAATCAAAATCCCTTCACAAAAAATTATCGGAAATGCCGGGACGCAAATGTTATTTTTGTCGGCCTATTCTATTAATATGAAGACTTTAGCCGTATGTGCAGGCTTGATGGCCCTGCTGTTGGGATGTGCCAATAACAATAACACCAATATTGACCCCGGGCCGGAAAAACCAGCTACCGCCGGCAACGAGCCCCCGCCTGCTATCGTCTTTAATATCATCAAAAAATGGCCGCACGATAGTCGTTATTTTACGGAAGGATTTGAATTTCACAAGGGGCAACTATTCGAAAGTTCAGGAGGCAATGAGGACGAAAGCCCTTATCCCTCTGAAATGGGGCAGGTAGACCTGAACACAGGCAAGGTAACCACCCGCGTAAAACTGGACAGAACCAAACATTTCGGCGAAGGCATTACGGTTTTTGGCAATACGCTTTACATGCTTACCTGGACGAGCCAGGTGGGTTTCAGGTATGATATCAATACTTTCAAACCGCTCGGACAATTCGCCCTTCCATCCAAGGAAGGTTGGGGATTGACCCACGACAGCAGCAGCCTGATCATGAGTGATGGCTCCAGCACCCTTTACTATCTCGATCCCGCCAATCTGCAGGTGAAAAATCGCCTCAATGTGTACGACAAGAGCGGGCCGGTTTCCAATATCAATGAACTCGAATATGTCAATGGTTTTATCTGGGCCAACAAGTGGCTCAGTCCCTATATCCTGAAAATTGATCCTTCTACCGGAAATATAGTGGGAAGGCTTGACCTCACGGAAATTGAAAATGAGATCAGCCGCCAGTACAACGACACCCATGGCCTCAACGGCATTGCCTACAATGCACAGACCGGAACTTTCTTCATTACCGGAAAAAACTGGCCGTTTATTTACGAGTTAAAAGTTCAGTAATATTTATTCCCTCGTAATTACGTAAATAAGGGAGCTGCAGCGATCGGCACCCGTCATGGCCTTGGCATTGGAGAGTGAACCCTGCCAGAAGGCAGACAGCCATCGGGAACCACCGTGCTTATACTTTTCGCTCAACAGGCTGACATAGTAACTATCGAACCACATCGGAAAAGTTTTCTTTAACCGGAAACCGTGTTGTTTCAGCAGGATCTGAAGTGAAGAGGGCGCAAAATGATACAGGTGGCGCGGAACATCATAGGCCGCCCAATATTGCTGGTAATGTTCTGCATCACGTGATGTATAATTCGGTACGGCGATGAAAAGCATTCCGTCTTTTTTCAATATGCGCGCAAACTGATCAATGTATTCATGCAGGCGATGTATATGCTCCAGCACATGCCAGAGCGTGATTACATCAAATGAGGCGGCTGGAAGTTCGAAAAGATCCGAAGAGGGAAGCAGGGAAATCTTATTGATCTCTCTGGCATTTTTCCGGGCCATGTCATCCGGTTCGAGGCCCGTCACTCTCCAGCCATTCGTTTGCATATAAGAAGCAAACGCGCCTGTGCCCGCACCAATATCCAGCAGGGTGCCGGTGGATTTCTCTGTTTGTTGCTGGATCAGGTTCTTTTTGGAGGTTAGTGTGAGCCTGCGGACAAAATGATAGAGTCGGTTGACCAGCCCCTTGTTCGAATTGCTGTGCGAAATGTATTGTTCCGACTGATAATACCTGCCAATGGCCGACTCAACGGGAACATCCTGGGTAAATCTCAACTGACAATCCTTGCATTCCCATATTTCAAAATCCTCGCCCGAAAGGTGAAAGTCCCTGACCAGCATTACTCTGCCGATCCCGCTACTTTGGCAAACCGGGCATAGAGAATAGTGAACGACGGCGGCGTTTGACATATCGCGCAAAGAAAAAACAATTCACCGATTTACCAGCTCCCTGGCGTGGAAAACAATAAAAAACTTCTCCCCTATTATTTTTCCCGCAAAACCGCTCCATCTCCTAAATTTGCCATTCAGCCGATGGACATCACTCTGCAATTATACCTGCTTCAACATAAAAGCCTGAGCATACCGGGCCTGGGAACCATTTATGTGGAAAGGGTACCCGCACAGAGTGATTTCATCAACCGGCAGATACTGGCTCCCTCCTACCACTATCGTTTCGATAAATATTTCGACTCACCCGACAAAGATTTTTTTACCTACCTGGCTCATCACCGGTCGATGGTAGACTATGAAGCCATCCGTTGGTATAATGAGTGGGCCTATGATCTGAGAAACCAGATCCGCACCGACCAGCCTTATATCATGAAAGGCATTGGAACCCTGAAAAAAGACTATGCCGGTGAAATAGTATTTGAGGCCGAACAGGCCCTGCCCTCCTATCTTAATAATGTACCGGCCAAACGAATTGTAAAATCGAAAGCCCGGCATATCATTAAAGTGGGAGATCGTGAAGTTTTGCAGCAGTTCAGCGAGGAGATGGTAACAGAAGAAGAACCTGCATCCGGTAATTGGTGGGTTTGGGCACTTGTGCTGGCCGCCGCCGGAATGCTCATCCTGTTCTTTCATTTCTATAAAAACGGATTTTCACTCCAGTCTGCCGGAAGTCAGTTCTGACCACAAGCCCTCTGCCAATTATTTTGTTTCCCGATTATTTGGTGTTGAAAGAATAAGTGATGCCGCCCAGCACATTGAATCCATACACCTGGTACTGGTGCCATCTTTCGTACTTGTTGTTAAAGATATTATTCAGCTGCAGCCAAAGATTGAAGTTTTTGGTGATGCGAAATTCTGCTCCCAGGTTTGTGTCAAAACCTGTGGCTCCTTTGTATGCTTCCCCGTTCTTGCCCTGGTACTGAGCGCCATCCCAGGCAAAAATATCGGCGTTAATCCAGAGGTCTTTCAACAATTGCCAGCGCAATCCGGCATTCAGCTCCACGGGGATCAATCCCCAGGCCTTTTTCTCCTTCTGAAGTTTTGTAAACTGGCGAAAATTCAGGCTGGCTGATGCGCTGAATTGCTCACCAATGGTGTATTCCACTTCGCCATGCAGTTGCAGCGCTTCCATCCGTGGTTCATATTTTACCAGGAAAGTTTTACCGTCTATCGTATCGTTCACAAACAAATTGATGTTTCGGTATTGCTGAAAGCCGATCTTGGCCGAGTAAGAAAAATGATTATCGATCGATCCTTTGAAACCGGCGTACCGTTCCTGCACACGGGTATTAAACAGTGAATCCGGCTGGGCCAGCCAGGGGTTGATGCTGGCAAAACGCTGATAGCTTCCTTTATCGTAATAACCGATCCAACCCAACTGGAAGGTGAACCGCTGATCGTTGGTGGTGATATCTGCCATCACATTGGGCAGCATGGTAAATACCTTATTGTCCCACGACGGCCGGATACCTCCATGTATATAAACATTGGGTGTTTTCAGCAATAAAGCCGGTGAAATGTAATAGAGATTATTCTGTCTGCTCTTCTTGCTGCCCGAGTTTTTGATCGAATAGGAAGTAAGGTCGGCAGTAGCCCCCAGATTAAAGGCGAATATTTTACCAAAGGTTTTTTCCAAAGGCAAATCCAGAACGGTATTCGATTCGAGACCTTTATTGGTTTTATTATCTGTAAACACGCTCACCCGCAGGGAGGGATGATAGCTGAGTCCAAATTCTGTCGGGACTGTATTACGGAAATGAATTTTTCCTTCGATGGTCTGAAATTTCTGTTTCAGGTCGCTTTTGTTGAAATCGAGCGTATCGGGTTTGTACCCGTAAAGAAAATAATCGTTGGCGGCAAAACCGAGGCTGGCATTCCATTCATGATTGCGGGAAGTGAGATAAGTGGCCGCCGCCCCAACCGTCGTCTTGCTGTTTTTCTGGTATTTCAGGCTTCCTTTCGACGTATAATGTTCGGCGAAAATATTGAAGAAGGTACTCTTGTCGTCGCCAAAACTAAACCCGGCCTTCACATACGGAAGATGCACATTGCCCACTCCAACCTTGATGAAATTGCTGTATGACCACGGGTTCAAGGTATCGATCTTCAGGGCTACCGGCTTTAATTCTGCCGGTTGATAGGCAAAAAACAGGTTCTGTGAAGGAATATTGTAAGTAAGTTTAGGGCGTGTGGAATCTACCACCGGCGCTGCTGCATTGAAATTTATTTTGGCAGCTTCTTTCAAAACCGGTTTGAAGGAAGAAGTAATCTCCAGTGTTTTCTTGCGGGTAGTATCCTGGGCAACCATCGCCAGGCTGGAAAAAATACCGGTCGCTGTCAATAAAATAACTCCTGCTTTTTTCATTTTTTATCGGTTATATCTGCTCTCCTCCGTTTCTGACTCACCTGTTTTGCTGAATTAGGTTACCTGATCATCCTTCTATTTTGCTGCCCTTTTTTTCTTCCTCTTCCACCTGTTTCAATTTTGTTTCGGCTTCCAGGCGCAGCGATTCGATCTTACTGTTTTGTATGACGCTTTGATAAGTGGCTTTCGCATTGAAGTAGTCTTTCTGCTTACTGTATACATCGCCCAGCAGAATATAGGCGCGCACCACCCATTCTTCGTAGGATCCGGATTTATTGATCACTTCCAGGGCGGATTTTTCGGCGTCACTGAGGCGGTTTTGGGCAAAATAACAGTTGGCGATTTCATATCGCGCCTCTGCGCCGTAAGCAGCTTTGCTGAGGCTGGCCACATTTCTATAATAGGTGATCGCATCTGCCAGGTTGTTGGCTGCCTGGTTGGATCTTGCCAGCGCCAGATTAGCGAGTACTTTGTCGTCGGTTCCTATTCCCTTTTGATTGAGTAATTCCCTGGCATTGTCGGTGGCTTCGCCCCATTTCTTCAACTGGAACTGGCTCCTGAGTAATCCTCTCATGGCTTCCAGTTTATTTTCCTGTGAGGTGGCAAACTCGCGGAGCTTTGAAAAATATTGTTCGGCTTTGTCGTAATTTTTCAGATCGAAGAAGTTCAGGCGGGCTGCATTGAGCAGAGATTTCTCTCCAAATTTGTTAGGAACCCTGTTTGCGAGCTCTTCATAACCGGAAACCGCCTTGGCCCAATCTTTCTGATTATAATAAATTTCACTCTTATAATAAAGTGCTTCCAATGAGTGTTTGCCCTGTGGATATTTCTCCAGGTAGTCTTCGTATCCTTTGGCAGCTGAGGGGAAATTTCCATTGTTGAATTGGATCTCTGCCTGCTGGTAGGCCAATTCCTCTTCCTGGGTAGTTGAAATTTCTTTACCCATGCTCCTTGCGAAATTAACATACTCGGCACTGCGTCCTTCCGCTACATAAATAACCTTGGCGTTATCGAGTGCTTCCTCTGCTTCAGGTGAGTTGGGAAACTGCTGCAAAAGGGCCGAGTACTGTTTCAGCGCTTCTGCATTATTCTCCAGGTTATAGTACGCGATTCCAAGTCTTAACAGGGCCTTTGGTTTCAGCGAAGAATTGGGATCACTGATAATATTCTTTAAAAACGGGATCGCTTCCCTGAATTGTTCGTTAGCCAGGTAACTGCCGGCGATCTCCATATTCGCGTCGGGAATCAGGTTGCTGGTAGGGTATTTTCTGCTGATGCCGGTCAACAGGTTGATTTTTTCCTTGCTGCTGTTGATGCCGGCAATCATCGCGTTCTGAAAGGTGGCATAGTCGCTCGAAGGCCATGAAAAATCAAGTACTTTGTCGTACATCGATTTTGCCTTCTTGAAGTCGCGGTTCATGTAATAGCAGTCTGCAATCCGTACATAGGCATCCTGCTCGATGGCAGGGGAGTTGATTTTGGGGGTGGAAACCAGTTGTTCGAAGAATCCCTGGGCCTGCCTGTAGTTTTCTTTCCGGAGATAGGAATAACCGAGACTGTATTTGGCGTTATAGGCATTTACTTCGCCATTGCTGGCATTTGTTTTCAGATAGTCGAAGAAATAACGAATGCCATCATCGATCTTGTTGAGCCGGTAGGCGATCTCCCCTTTCCAGAATTGCACGTATGGCAATACCGATTCGTTTTCGGGCATGGTTTCGGCCCTGGTCAATAATTCGTTGGCAGTAACCAGCATACCATCGTTGATCATTTCGGTGGCTCTGCCATATAATATTTTGGGATATGCTTTTCTTACCAGCGGAGAAGCGCTCTTCATTCCTTCCAGCAGGGCCAGTGCATCTTTATAGTTATTGGTGTTTGCCATTACGTTCACGAGCAGCTCTCGGGCCTCATTGCTGTATTCCGATTGCGGATAAGTCTGAAGAAATTTCTGCAGTTCGGTGAGTGCCACGTCCTGGTATCCCAGCTCATAGGAGAGTTTGGCATAGTTGTACATCGATACCTGCTTCTGGGCTACATTGCTGCTGTTGGCAGAACAAAACAGGAAGGCGTTGCGGGCATTGGCTTTCTGATTCGTTTTCAGGTAGGCATCGCCCAGCAGGTACATGGAGTTTTGCGCCAGCGAATCTTCCTTTCCCCCCAATTGTTTGAACCCTTCGATGGCCTTGTTCCAGTTTTTGGCCTCATAATAACAATAGGAAAGTTCGTAAAGGTCTTCCCGGGTAACTTTCTCCGTTTTGGAAACATAGTTTTCGAGGTACGGCAGCGCTTTGGCATATTGCTTCTGCATAAAATATCCGTGGCCTACCAGTTGCTGCATCTCTTTTTCATAAAACAGGTTGCCTCTCTTCAGTTTGTTTTCCGCATAATCAAAGGCTTTCTGTTTATCATTCTGCATGTAATAGATCACAGAGATGTAGTAAGGAGCTACTTTACCATACTCCGGGTGATCCTCGACTACCTTGAAACTTTCCAGGGCATCGCGATAGTTTTTATCATAAAAGGAAATGAAACCATAGTAGTAGTTGGCTTCCGCATAGTTCGGATCGCCTTTCAGCTGGCGGATGGCATCCATCAGCGGTTTGGCGAGATCCATGCGCTGCAGGGTAAAGTAAGCATACCCTTTGTGAAATTTCATGTCGGCCACTTCCCGGTTACTGAGGTTTTCGACCTTGGCCTGGCTGTACAGATCAATGGCTTTTGAAAAGTCATCTTTTCTGAAATAGTACTCACCCAGGTGAAAACACATCATCTGCACCCTTGCTTCATTGTCTTCCAGGGCGATAAAGTCTTCCGCCTTCTCAACGGCCCCGGTTTCGTTTTGTTTCAGGCCGCAGACAATGGTGTAGTATTTAATTTCCTGGTACGAGATCGCATTGTTACTGCGATCCGTTTCACGCTGCTGCAATTCGAGATTTTTAAGGAGCGGATAAGCCAGGCTGTATTGTTCGCGCTGAAAATACTCCCTGGCCTGGCGGAAAGCCTCCTGCGGATCGTTTAAAATTCGGGTTTGCTGAGCTTGAATGGAAAAAAAAGACGAGACAAGAAGAACTGTTATTACTGTTACTTTTTTCATTCCAATAACCTTATGGGTGGGTTAACGAGCTAAAGTTTCCAAATATTTTATACTCAACCAAACATCGTTCCAAACACCTGTGGAAAAGTGCCTCAATTAACATTTCTTTTCAATAGGAAATGCAAAAACACAAATCCCTTATTTTTGAATAAATCTGTTATCATGAAAAAATTCTTCTCGACCAACTATTCTGAAGTTTCCTTTAACATTTCCATGTTGATTCTGAGAGCCGGCATCGGGTTGCTGCTGTTTTCCTATGGTTTCAACAAAATCCAGCATTTCTCCGAGCTCAAAGGAAAATTCATGAATTTCCTGGGTATTGGCAGCACGGTATCATTGAGCCTGGTCATCTTTACAGAGATTATTGGTTCGTTACTGCTGGTGCTGGGACTGGTAACCAGGCTGGGTGCCCTAATGATGGTGATCATGTTTTCGGTGATCGTATTCAAGGTAACGCACGCCGATTTCTATGGAAAATCGGAACTTCCCTCCCTTTACCTGCTGGGTGCGTTTACCGTATTGCTGCTGGGCCCCGGCAAATACAGTGTGGACAATGCCATGGGCAAATAAAAAACGACATCATGTTTATTTCTGAAACGACTATCAGGGTTCGCTACGCTGAAACAGACCAGATGAACGTGGTTTATCATGGTAATTACGCTCAGTATTTTGAGGTGGGCAGGGCCGAGTCGATCAGGCAGCTGGGGTTTACCTATAAAGACATGGAGCAAATGGGGATCATCATGCCCATTGTGGAATTACACGGAAAATTTATCCGCCCCGCGCACTACGACGATCTTCTCACCATAAAAACCATGCTGAAAGAACTGCCCGAAGGCCACCGGATAGAGTTTCACCAGGAGGTGTACCGGCAGGATAAACTACTTGCCACCGGGCGGGTTGTGTTGTATTTCCTGAAAGCGGATACCCGCGAAAAAGACAGGATGCCGGAACAACTGATGGAAAAGTTGCGTCCTTTTTTTCAATGATTATTACTACTCACACCCGGTGGTGATCCGAACGCCAGCGAACAATAGATTTTTTAATATCCTTACTGCGCATTTTCTTCTCTGCAGCTTTCTGGGCCAGTTCCACAAATTCTTCGTCGGAAGCAAATCGGAGCGCAATGATCTGGCTGGTTCTAAGATGCCTGTCGAGCAGCTTACCGGTCATGGCAAAATGCCGAAGGTTCTCTTCGGCACGGATCGCCCGATCCTGCACGGTCAGTGCAAATTTGCGGGCATACCAGTAAATGATAACCAGCACCAGGCCGATTGCGATCAGGATCCATGCCTGAAGGATATTTTCTTTTTTTGACTGGATCAGGTTAACAATACTGCCTGCAAGAATGGCAAGTATGACAAGTGACGTAAGAAAATGCCAAATAGGTACCCACCGGGTGTGGTTCTTGAAATTCTGTCTGGACATCGAGCAAGGTTTAGTGAACGTTTACGATATGGGGCAATCAATAACCGGCCAAACTTACTTTAATACATCCAGCAAACGATATATTTTCTTCACAACTTGTCCAGCACTGCCCTGAAAATTGTTTACTATAATTGAAAACACATAGTCGGTGCCACCAGAGGAACGGTGATACCCCGTAAACGCACGGGCGCCACCGATAGAACCGCTCTTCATCTTCATTCCATTGTACTCAGGCAGGGCCTGGTAAAAAGAAGCAAACCAGGGCCGGCTTCTGGCATACATCAACAGCTTCACCTGCTCGCCTGTTGTCACCCGGTTTTGGGGTGAAAGACCACTTCCATCCAATATATTAATGGCGGATCGGTCGAATCCCTTGGCTTGAAAAAAGTCGAGCACGACTTCTATTCCATTCTCTGTCGATCCGACGCCTTTCTTCATCTGCCCAAGCGTTTTCAGGAAAGCTTCTCCATACAGGTTGATGCTTTTGCGCAGGAAGTAGTAATTAAGACTGTCAAACGTAGGAGACCGATAGCGGTAAACCGGATGTTCGCCTTCAGCCAATGATTTATTGCCGGAATATATATCCCATCCGTTGCGTGAACAATAGGAATACCAGTCCGAAATAAGATAGGCAGGTCCGTTACTGACTGCCCCGCTGATCACGAAGTTTCTTTCGCCGGCCGGGATTGTTCCTTTCAGCAAATAGGGCTGGTGATCATTGGGCAGGTAGATATAAGCATTATCGCCACTACCCTTTCCGGCTGTGAGAAGGTGATTCTCGAAAGCCTGATCGGTAAACGAAAGTGCGTCGTTTCTGGTGACCGATACAGGATCGCCTGTGGCGGGCCCGGAAGACAATTCAATATCATACTGATTTTCTTTCCAGTTAACAGCCCAGCTGCCTGCGCCATAATAGTTGCCTACGTCGTCCATAATCCATCCGCCGGGAACCGGTAAAGGATCAAAAGCAACACCGGTTACTTGCATGGGTAGCCCGGGCGTACGAATGCCTGCTTTTTTCAGAGAGTCGGCCAGCTTGCTGAATATTCTTTCCGGCCGGGTTTCGCTGAACCGCCAGCTGCCCAGGCTTGGATCGCCTTCTCCTTTGCAGTAAAGACTGCCTTCCGGTTTTTCTGAACGAACAGCACCTGTATAGCCAAATTCAGTGGTATACCGGTAAGAGGCGCCGGCCAATTCAAAAAAAGCAACGCTGGTGAAAAGTTTTTGCGTGCTGGCCGGCGCCATTCCAACCTGGCTGTTTTTTTGAAAAAGTACTTTTCCCGTTTTTGCGTCGGCTACACAAAAGGAGGTGATGGCATGTTTTAACTGGCTGTCGGCCTCCAGCGCCTGCAGGGCTTTTGCGAGCCGGGTGGTAATGGGCTGAGACAGGCAATTCAGTGTAGTAGTCAGGAACAGGACAAACAAAAGAATTACTCTCATAACAATGTGCTTAACTTTGTTTCAATATTACTTCATTTTTTACGGTTGGTTATGAAGCAGGAAAATGTATTCGCCACCATTATCACCATCGGCGATGAATTATTGATCGGTCAGACAATAGACACCAACAGCGCCTGGATGGCGCAGGAGCTGAATAAGATCGGTGTATGGGTTCACCGCAGAGTGGCCATTGGTGATGTATGGAAAGATATCTGGCAGTCGCTCGATGAAGAAAGTAAATTATCCGACATCATTCTGATCACCGGCGGGTTGGGACCTACAGCGGATGATATTACCAAACCTTTGCTGTGTCAGTATTTCGGGGGCAAGATGGTGGTCAACGAACAGGCCCTCCATAATGTTCGGACCATTTTTGAAAAACTCAAGCGTCCCTTGATTGAAAGAAATCTCAAACAGGCTGAAGTACCAGATGTGTGTACCGTGCTGCAGAATAAAAGAGGAACTGCCCCGGGAATGTGGTTTGAAAAAGAAGGGAAGGTATATGTTTCCATGCCCGGCGTGCCCAATGAAATGAAAGGCATGATGACGCATGATGTGCTGCCCCGCCTCCAGCAGAAATGGAACCTGTTGCCGATCGTTCATCGCACGCTGATGACGGCAGGAATCGGCGAATCCTTTCTGGCCGAACGGATACAGGAGTTTGAATCGAGTTTACCGGGAAATATCAAACTGGCCTATCTGCCCAATTACGGACTGGTAAAACTGCGCCTCAGCGCAAAAGGCAATGATGCCAAAACAATCGCCGAACTGGAAGCCCTGTTTGATATGCTCAAACAGCAAACAGCGGATGTGATGGTGACCGATGAGGACATTCCCTTGCAGGAGATGATCGGAAGGTTACTGCGAAAGCATGGCAAGACGATGGGAACGGCGGAAAGTTGTACCGGTGGATATATTTCCCATACGATTACCTCTTGCCGCGGCTCCAGCGAATATTTCAAAGGAAGCGTGGTGAGCTACGACAATGCAGTGAAAGAAAACCTCCTGGATGTGTCCCATCAAACCCTGCAGCAATCGGGAGCAGTGAGTGAAGAAACCGTGATACAAATGGTGCGGGGCGCGCTGGATGCGCTCAGGGTGGATTATGTGGTGGCTACTTCCGGCATCATGGGCCCCGATGGAGGCACCACAGATAAACCGGTAGGTACCGTATGGATCGCCGTTGGAAACAAAGAAAAAGTGCGTACACACCAGTTTCATTTCCGGTTCGACCGGCTAAGGAATATTGAAATGACGGCCCAGAACGGACTGAACATGCTGCGCAAACTGATACTGGAAGCAGAGGAGGGTTGAATATGCAGACCCTTCAGAAAACCTTTGTCAACCAGGTGTATAAGTCGATGACGAAAGCGGCTAACGATTGTTCACAAATCCCTACCTTTGGCGCTTTGATTAATGATCTTAAACTGAATAATTTTTATGGCAGTTGTTGACCTGATAATGCCTAAAATGGGGGAAAGCATCATGGAAGCCACCATCCTCAAGTGGCTCAAGCAACCCGGCGACCACGTTAAAATGGACGAAACGGTATTGGAAATCGCCACCGATAAGGTCGACAGTGAGGTGCCTTCCACTGCGGAAGGGGTGCTGGAGGCCGTTTTATTCAATGTGAATGATGTAGTTCCTGTTGGGTCTGTCATTGCCCGGATCAAAACCGGGGCGTCAGAAACTGTGACGGTAAGCCCTGCACCTGTTTCCACTCCTGCCCAGCCGGCAGCGAACAGCAACGGCAGCAGTTCCGCCATGCCGAAAACAACAACGGTTGCGTCGAATGGTTCCCGGTTTTATTCACCACTGGTACTGAACATCGCGCAGTCGGAAGGCATCAGTATGAGTGAACTGGAAAGGATCAGTGGCAGCGGCAACGAAGGAAGAGTTACCAAGAAAGATATATTGGAATATGTGCAAAGCCGCCAGGGTGGCCGTCCGGTGCAAAAAATGGAAACCGCCTTGTACCAGGAAAAGCCAGCCCCCGCTCCGGCTCCTGCTCCCAATCCGACACCTGCACCCAGTTATGGAGGCAATGTGGAGATCATCGAGATGGACCGCATGCGAAAAATGATCGCCAAACACATGGTCGACAGCAAGCATACCAGCCCGCATGTAACCAGTTTCACCGAAGCGGATGTAACCAATATGGTATTGTGGCGCGAAAAGATCAAGAAAGATTTCGAGAAGAGGGAAAATGAAAAGATCACGTTCACCCCGTTGTTTATTGAGGCGATCGTAAAATGTATCAAGAAATATCCCTGGCTGAACAGCAGCGTGGATGGCGATAAGATCATCGTGAAGAAAGACATCAACATCGGAATGGCCACCGCCCTGCCGAGCGGCAACCTCATCGTTCCTGTTATACGGAATGCCGATCAGCTGAACCTGGTGGGACTGACCAAACAAGTCAATACACTCGCCAATGCTGCCCGAAATAATAAATTGAAACCCGACGATACCAGCGGCGGAACTTTTACTCTTACCAATGTAGGCAGTTTTGGCAGCCTGATGGGTACTCCCATTATCAACCAGCCCCAGGTAGCCATCCTGGCGGTTGGAGCCATCAAGAAACGCCCCGTGGTGATTGAAACCGAACAGGGCGATTCCATCGCCATCCGCCACATGATGTTTCTGAGCATGAGCTATGATCACCGGATTGTCGATGGCGCTTTGGGAGCCACCTTCCTGAATGCAGTAGCGAAAGAGCTGGAAAACTTCGACGGATCGAGAGATTATTAGCGATTACTTTTTTGTCTCAGGCAAAATGGCCCGTCTGCTGAAGCTGGCCTTTTTGCCTTTTATTTTTATCACGAACAGGTTGTTGTATTCGCTGTCGCGCAGATCGCCTTCCACCGAGCGCGTTCCTGTCAATCCGTTTACGATATCGTCTATGGTATTGCTATGGCCCACCACCAGTATGTTCCCCTTCAAATTACGCAGGCTGTCAATAAATTTTTCTGAAGGTATAGGGCCGTACAACTCCACCGGCAACCGGTACCGGCGGGCGATCTCTTCCACGGTTTGCCGGGTACGCTGGGTGTTCGTGGAAAATACATGTTTGATCTTAGCGGAAGCTAATTGTTCACTCAGTACCTTCGCCCTTTCCCTGCCCGCCTCCGATAAAGGGACGTCACTGGTCATGTTCGGCCCCTGGGTTTCTTTCTCCGCATGCCTTACCACATAATAAGTCTGCGAACAGGCCGTTAAAAAGAAAACAGGCATCAGCCAGATATAAAGGTATTTCATCAGGTCATGTTTTAACGAAATTACAATTAAACAAGGGGAGTTTTCACCAGTCTGTTTTTTTAGTAAATTCATGTACCAACCAAATTTGCAGTAGATGAAGACATTATCCGAAACCTGGTTTGCCGATGGCTACATCGATTTTGAGTTGAAGAAGTACACGCTGCTGGCCTACCTGCAGGAAATCAACCGGTGCTTCAATGAAAACAAACTCTATCCCCAACTGTCAGACGTAATTTTTCACTACAACAATCTCGTTGCTTTCCGGGAAAACAAGAAATTTCTGCAGGAACAGTTTCCCAAGAAAGTGACCGGCATTCAGCTGGAAAAACTCCAGGTACTCTACGAACAAATGATACAGGACGATGAGCTGATGCAGGAACTGGAAGACATCATCCAGTATTCGGCAGCCCGGCTTCGCACCACCATCAGCAATGGCACCGAGATCTATGAATTTGTGGAAGACAAGCTGACCATTTATCCCGTCGGGCTCCTTCCCATCGAAACCCATAAAGGCTATTTCTTTTTAAGCGAAGGCACTTACCGCTCCACCCGCATCTATCAATACCGGCTCAGCATATTCGAAAAACACGATGAAAAATACCGCTCCATCAAAACCGAATGGATCGGCGAATACAACCGCAATATGGTTAACACCTATGAGGGAATGAAACTTCAGCTGATCCGCAACCGCAAGGATCTACCCAACCCGGCTGTCTATTCCATCGAAACAGATCTCAGCTTTCCCGTAGATGAAACTCTGCTTCCTATCGCCAAAAGAACGCTGGTGAGGTATATTAGTACGAATGCGGCGTAGTGGAGGTTTGTGGTTTGAGGTTTGTGGTTTATGGTTTGCGGTTAATTATTAAAACTTAACAAACCGCAAACCTCAAACCACAAACACTAAACTATCTCCTAAAACGCTTTCTTTTCTCCCGGTAATTCCGTTCCCCAATCTATACCCTTGTCAGTCGCCGGCACTCCTTCTGTCAGCCATTTGGGAGCGGGGGCGCCTTTCAGATAATGGTCGAAGAATTGAGAGAGGCGAATGGAGAGGTCCTTGCGGTTTCTTCTCTCCACCAGGTTGTGATCTTCGTCATTATACTGCAGCATCCACACTTTCTTATTAAGACGGCGAAGAGCAGTGAAATATTCAATACCCTGGTACCAGGGTACAGCCCCGTCTTTATCGTTGTGCATAATGAGCAAAGGCGTACTTACTTTGTCGGCATTGAAGAGTGGTGAGTTCTTGATGTAGAGATCACGTCTTTCCCAAAGGGTAGCTCCTATCCGGCTTTGTGTGTGTTCGTACTGGAATTGCCTGTTAAGGCCGCTTCCCCATCGGATGCCTCCATAGGCGCTCGTCATGTTGGCCACCGGTGCGCCGGCTCCCGCAGCCGCAAACATCCTGGTACGAGTAACCAGGTAAGCAACCTGGTATCCGCCCCAGCTCTGACCTTGGATGGCCATCCGCGTACTGTCTACGAAAGGCAGTTTAGCCAGTTTTTTTGCAGCAGATACAACCGAATTGTAAGCGCTTTCTCCCGGGTCTCCATTTTTATAATATATATTCGGATCGAATACGAGATACCCATTGCTTACAAAATACGCTATGTTAACTGTAGACGCGCTGGGCGCGGGTGTGCGGTAAGAATACAATCCATCCGCATCCCTTTCATAGAAATAAAATATGACCGGATATTTTTTAGTGGGATCAAAATTTTCAGGCTTGAAAAGCAATCCTTCCGATTCCTTCCCGTCAAACATTTTCCATTTCATCAACTCGACCGTCAGCCAATTGTATGGATTCTGTTGTTTGGCGATGTCGGTAATCTTATCGAACTGGCGCAGGTTGGTAGACAGATAGAGTTCCGACTCCTTGATATCGGATTTCTGTATCAAATACCGGTCTGCTTTTTTCGCCCTGGCCATGCCCAGGAAAGAATTGGGGAGCATAGACAGCGCCTCGGGTTTGGTTTGTCCCGCCACATCGGCCTTATAAAAGCCCCCGTATTTGGTAGCCGTATTGAATGCCCGCAACATAAGAGGTTTATCGGTGGGGATGGAACGCTCTTCCAGGTCAAACCGGATGTATCTCAATTCTGTTTTAGCCAATCTGCCAGCACCCTGCGTAATATTAACCGGGGCGGCTTTCCCGTCAGGATCCAGTTTCCAGATATCATACCGGTCGTATACCAGCAGGGCCTGGTCATCCTGCAACCATCCGGCAATACCGTAGGAAGGCGGATCATCGGGATGGTCGTCTTCTTCATCCCACAAGGGGAATTTTATATTCTTGCTGATATTGGTTACTGCTCCTGTGGCGATGTTGTAGGTAAAGTATTGCCGTGCTTTTTCGTCGTACCAGCCGATATACTTTCCTTTAGGAGCCGTCATGAAAAATCCATCGTGTTTAGATTTGATCAGCTTGCGGCTTCCATCTTTGGTAGATACCAGGTAAGCTGTTTGCAGGGCTTCGCCGGTCCATTGCGATTCCACCCTGTTTCCTTTGGTAGAAGTGGCCAGCACATAGTCGGCGTTTCCTTCATCAATCAGGGAAATGTTCTCCGCATCTTCGGCTCCCAGCGGAATTACTTTATTGTCTGCTCCATTCAGTACGGCCACATAGCTGCGACGCAATTCCTGTTGCAATTGTACCAGCTGCTGGGGTTGAAGATAGTCGTCGTTATAATGCCAGACATCCAAACGGGCAGTTTCAAAATCAACAAGCGTAGTATCCTTGGGGCGACGAACGGGCGCCATTCCGAAGAACAACTTGCCTCCATCTTTACTGAATGACACAGAATAATTTTCACTCACCGTAAACCCTTTCGATAAACTGTTACGATCTACTCGCATCCTGGCACTGTCGTACCCTGGCTGATAGTACCAGAGTTTGAAAAATTTCTGGAGCGATTTGGAGGCGCTGTCCCGCTCGGCTACAAAGGCCAGTTGTTTTTCATTTTCATCGATTGAAAAGTTACGGGCATCATTGAATTTTTTCATGACCGTATCCATTTTGCCATTGCCGGTATTATACAGCAATACGAGCGCCTGTGTCAGGCTGTCGTTGTTTTTCCTGCTGGTTTCAATGAGCAGCAGGTTGCCGGATTTACTGAAGTAATACTCATTGACCAGTTTGTATTTTTTCTCTTCCCCGGTCGACAGGTTTCTCAGTACCAGTTCTGTTCCTTCTTCCACCGTTTCATCGGCCGGTTTGGGCGTAGCGGGTTTGGATTCTTTTTTTGCAGGTTGCAGCACCGAAATGCCTTTGGATTTTGCCTCGTTGGCTTTGTTTCGCAGGCTATCAACTACCCGCATCAGGCTGTCGGCCATGCGGGAGATATTGCTGATCTGCGTTGCAGAATCCACCGGCGGTTTTGGCTTTCCGGGTTCTGCGAGGGCTTTTTCAAGGTGATAGGCCAGCCACTGCCCTGTGCCTTTTTCAGGAGTCTTGTAGGTTTTTACTCTGGGGATTTTCAGCACACTGTCTTTGCCCAGCTCGATGATGGCCAGCGAATCCTTCGGCATGTCATCGGGTCTTTTCTTTTTGATGCGGGCCTCGCGGGTGTCTTTGTATAAGGGGCGTATCCTGAAAACCAGGAAGCGACTGTCTTCGGTAAATTTCAATTGGTATCCTCTGGGTACTTCTTTTAAGAATCCATTGTCTGTGCCCCTGATATAGAGAATGCCGTCCCCTTCCTGGGGATTGACGGTATAGGCAACAAACCGACCATCGCTGCTGATGGTCCTTTCGCCGGCGCTTTGCCAGCCATCGTAAACAGAATGATCAAGTGGCTTTTTCTGTGCCTGCAGAGATTGAGCGAAAGCCAGGCACAGGAACAAATACAGAATTTTTCTCATCAGTCTTGATTTTGGTCTTTTAAAGATAAGGAGCCGGAAGGGAAAACAATAAGCGAATCAGTGAGTGGTAATTACCGATGACGAATGAAGCCGGAAGCCCGGACCCAAAGGCGATACAATGGAAAAGTCAAAAGTAAAAAGTCAAAACTGTCAGATCAAATACTAGCTATTACAAATCATCGTTCCCTTACTTATTCTTTTTCTATATACCTTTCTCCTTCTCTTTCTCTCCTGCGCTCCCGCTCTCACTCCCGCTCCCCAAAAGGCCTGGACGCAAAGCCCGCGAAGAACCGCGAAGTGCGCAAAGAAAATCCCATCTTCGCTCCCTTACTCTTTCAATTTCTCTTCCAATTTCTCTTTCTCTTTCCCCTTCTCTTTCTCATTCTCTTTCTCTTTCTCATTCTCTCCTCCGTTCCCTGTAAACTCTCCAGGTTTGAAGTGCAACTGCCAGTACTATGAGTGTCAGGCCGAAATAGAATCCTTTGCCCAGGTAGCGGTTCTCCTGGTAAATTACAAATGCCAGCAGGATACCGTAAACCGGTTCGAGGTTGTAAGATAGATTGACTGTGAAGGCGGAGATTTTCCGAAGGGCATTTGCAGAAAGTTGAAATGCCCAGACCGAACATAGCCAAGACAGAATCAATAACCATCCCCAATCGCTGGTATCGGGCAGCCAGCGACCGGCGGTAAACAGCTGGTAATAGAAAGGCAATAAGAGCGACAGGCTGAGCCAGCCACCGGTCAGTTCATAAGTGATCAGTGTTTCCGAGTTCATGCGCTGAAGCAATCGCCTGTTGAAGATGGGAAACAGTGCTCCCAGCATCGCCGACAGAATGCCCATGGCGATACCGGTTTTGTAAGCCGGATCGAAATGAAAAATAACATAAATGCCGGCTACAACGAGCAGCCCCAGCAATATCTCTACCAAACGAAAAGGTCTTTTGATGATCAGTGGTTCAAAAATGGCAGTAAAAAATCCGACGGCAGAAAAGCAAACCAGTCCAACCGAGACATTCGAATATTTGATGGAACCGAAAAAGCTGACCCAGTGACAGGCGGCGATGGTGCCGATTCCCAGGATAGTCAGCATGTCTTTTTTACTGATCTTTTGCAATTTTTTCCACCAGGCAAACAGGATCCACATGGTGGCCGAACTGATCAGCAAACGCCACCAGACGAGCATACCCTCATCGAGCGAGATGAGACGTCCGAGGATACCGGTGAGGCCGGCCAGCAGCACGGCGATATGTAGTTGTATAAAGGCTTTGCGCATGGTGGCTTAGAAACTGTCGAGTTTGCCGTCTTTCATGTGAAGGGTTCTGTCGCACATGGCTGCCAGCTCTTCATTATGGGTAACGATCAGGAAGGTTTGATGGAACTGGCTGCGAAGGTCAAAAAACAGCTGATGGAGCTCGCGGGCATTGGCGCTGTCGAGGTTGCCGGTCGGTTCGTCGGCAAAAACAATATCGGGGTTATTGATCAGGGCCCTGGCAACCGCCACTCTTTGCTGTTCGCCGCCCGACAATTGCTGCGGTTTGTTATCGGCCCGGTCAGCAAGCCCCAGCAGGCCCAGCAGTTCCCGGGCGCGGGCTGTCACTTCCTTTTTAGCCCTGCCGGATATCCAGCCGGGTATCGCCACATTTTCCAGGGCCGAAAATTCGGGTAATAAATGGTGAAACTGGAAAACAAAACCGATATGCTGGTTGCGGAAAGAGGCTAATGCCCGTTCGTTCCGGAAATTGATCTTTTTTCCGTTGATGGTTACCTCCCCTTCGGCGGGCTTGTCGAGGGTGCCCAGAATATGCAAAAGGGTGCTTTTTCCAGAGCCCGAGGGGCCTACAATACTGGCTATTTCGCCCTTTTGAATATGAATATCCACCCCCTTCAGCACCCAGAGGTCACCATAGTATTTTTGAATATTTTTCGCGTGCAGCATAGTTCCCGTTTGCAAAGGGCGTCAAGATACTACAAAGCCACGGGCTGACATTCAGATGACGCCAATCGGGGCTCAGAATTTTTATGAAATTGTTCATACCACCTTTAAAAGATAGATTTGGTTTTTTCCAGCAGAAAGTTACTTTTGCGGAAATTTAAAGGGTACATATGTTTTGGACACTTGAACTTGCATCCTATCTCGAAGACGCTCCCTGGCCTGCCACAAAAGATGAACTGATCGATTATTCCATCCGTAGTGGTGCTCCCATTGAAGTAATTGAAAACCTTCAGGAACTGGAAGATGAGGGCGAAATTTATGAAGGAATAGACGATATCTGGCCTGACTATCCGAGCCAGGACGATTTCTTCTTCAATGAAGATGAATATTAGGCCGGAAGCCACCTGCCTGTCAAATAATCAAAATCCCGCCGAAGCGGGATTTTTTTATTGCCGGTAAAAAGATCGGGAACCTTTATCGTTTGCTTTCCAGATTTTCGCTTTCACACAGAATCGCCGATTAAGCGGTATGGAACAATCTGCCAACCCAAAACCGCAAACAGCAAACCGTAAACTTCAAAAAAACTGCAAACATCAAACATCAAACGGCAATCTCTGAAAACTCAAACGCCGTAGAGGAACGCAAAGATCACAAAGAACCGCTAAGTGCGCAGAGGAAAGCTGATAAACGCTGAGGACTCAGAAAATCTCAGATTTCACCGCGAGCGGCAAACTGCAAACAGCAAACCTCAAACAGCAAACCGTAAACAGTAGGCTGCCACTCAAACGAACCACCCGCTTATTTTTCCATCTGGCTGATCACTTCGGCAGTTACTCCGGTATAGCTGAATCCGCCATCGTGGAAAAGGTTTTGCATGGTTACCATTTTGGTAAGATCGCTGAAAAGCGTAACGATATAGTCGGCGCACTGGTCTGCAGAGGCATTGCCCAATGGGCTCATCTTCTCGGCATAGTCAATAAACCCGTCGAACCCTTTCACCCCGCTTCCGGCGGTGGTGCGGGTGGGAGACTGAGAGATGGTATTGACCCTGACTTTATTTCTCACCCCATAGTGGTAGCCGAAGCTGCGCGTAACGCTTTCCAGCAGGGCTTTGGCATCGGCCATTTCGTTGTAATCTGGAAACACGCGTTGTGCGGCGATATAGGTAAGGGCCACTACGCTTCCCCAGTTATTGATCGCATCCATATCCCAGGCTGTTCTCAGCACCCGATGAAGGCTCATGGCGGAGATATCGAGGGTTTTGGCATTCCATTCATAGTTCATTTCAGTATAGTGTTTGCCCTTGCGTACATTCAGGCTCATGCCTATCGAATGCAAAACGAAATCTATTTTTCCGCCGAAGGCTTCCATCGACTTATCGAACAGGTTCTTCAGGTCGTCCATATTGGTTACGTCGGCACCGATCACAGGCGCCTTTACTGCTTCAGCCAGTTTATTGATCTCGCCCATACGAAGGGCCACGGGTGCATTGGTGAGCACCAGTTGTGCGCCTTCCTCATGGCAGCGAAGGGCCGTACGCCAGGCTATGGACTTCTCATCAAGCGCCCCGAATATGATTCCTTTTTTTCCTTTCAGCAGGTTATTTGCCATAACAGTTGTTTTTTTGAGGCGGTAAAAATAAGGACTTCCCGATAAATCGGTTTCCAGTGTCAGCTAAACCATCTGAACCCGACATAACTGATCAGCAGGGTGAACAAAAAGACCACAGTGAGCATCAGCAGGAAATACAATAGCAGCTTGCCGAAAGATTCACGTGGCTTCAGCCATTGCTGCAACCAGCGATTGACAAAAAAGACCGGCACCGAACCGATGAGGGCGAATAACAGGAATGGCACGGCCTGTATGGCGAGTAGTTCGATCATGTCAAGGATTAACGGGAGAAAATATTAATTCATCAGCATTTCGCGGGCATTCTGCAGGGCTGCGGCCGTTGGTTTTTCGCCGCTCAGCATCTTGGCAATAGCAGTGATCCTTTCCTCCCGGGTCAGTTGCCTGATATTGGTGCGAACCGAATCGCCAACGATTTCTTTGTAAACAAAGAAATGGGCATCGGCCCGTCCCGCGATCTGGGGTTGATGGGTGATACTGATCAGTTGCCGCTTTTTGGCCAGGTCCTTCATAATGATACCCACCTGCCTGGCCGCTTCCCCGCTGATGCCGGTATCTATTTCATCGAATATCAGCGTAGACAGATCCAGCGATTGCGCCACCAGGCTTTTGATACATAGCATCAGCCTGCTCAATTCGCCCCCGCTTGCCACCTTGCCGATAGGCTCGAAACGGTTGCTTTTGTTGGCATCGAAAAGAAATTCAATCCGGTCGCCTCCGTTCAGGGAAAGCGCGGCATCCGTTACCTGTACCTGCAAACGGGCATTGGGCATTCCCACCTGTACCAGCAATTTGTTCACTTTCTCCTGCAAGGGCTTAATTTGTTGTTTTCGGTTGGCAGACAACTGATCGGCCATTTGCCTCAGTTCCTTCAAAGTAGCTTCTGCCTTCTGCTGGGAGGCGGCGATCATTCCGTCGATGTTCATCACTGCCTGTAATTTTTGCTGCAGTTCCTCCTGTATTCTCAGCAAATCGTTGCTGTGTTGTACTCCATGTTTTTTAAGAAGTTTATACCCGGCGGCTATTCTGTTGTTGAGCCAGTCGATTCTGGCAGGATCGAATGACACCTGGTCATTGATTCTTTCCAGCTCGCCGCTGATATCTTTCAATTCGATATGGAGAGATTGAAGCCGGGGCATCAGGCTGGCCAGATCGGTTTGATAGGCGCTGAAAGGCTGCAGTTGGTTGTTGACGGTCTTGATCTGCTGGAGAAGGGGTTCTTCTCCTTCACTGAACAGGTAAACCGCTTTTTCGAGCGCAGCCTTGATGTTCTCAGAATTGCTTAACAGTTTCAGTTCAGCATCGGCTTCTTCCAGTTCATTTTCCCTGAGGCCCAGATCTTCGAGTTCGGTATATAGGAACTGGTGATAGTCGTACTCTTTGGCGAATTGCTCCTTCTGTAGTTGAAGGGCCTGCCATTCCGAGGTATCCAGTTGCCATTGTGTAAATTCTTGCTGGTACCTGCCAAGAAGATCCGCCTGGCCGGCCAGTGCGTCCAGTACTTCCCGCTGAAAATTGGCTTGCCCCAGCTCCAGCGTATCGAATTGCCTGTGCAGATCTACCAGTCGCGAGCTCAGTTCGCGCAACTGCTCAAGGTTAACCGGTGTATCATTGACGAAGGCCCGTGATTTGCCATTCGATGCAATTTCACGCCTGATGACCAGTTCTTCCTCCACATCAAAATCATTCTCCTTTAAAAAATCACGAACACTTGCCTGGTGACCGGCCAGGAAAATTCCTTCCACCACACATTTTTTATCTCGGTTCATCAGCACACCTGTATCCGCCCGATCGCCCAGGATCAGTGACAGGGCACCCATCAGAATGGATTTCCCCGCGCCGGTTTCGCCGGTGATGATATTCAATTTATCACTGAAAACAATTTCCAGTTTGTCGATAATGGCGTAGTTCTGTATGGAAAGTTTCTTTAGCATACCCGGGAAGCAAATTAATTATTAGCGCCGTAAATTGATGGTAAAGATACCCACAGCTTTACTCACCCTTGCAACGTTTTATTCCTGCCTTTGCCCGTTGATCGAGCGAGTTTTTATAGTCGTGATCTTCCATATCCAGGCATTGCTGGTACCATTGCTGGGCTTCGGCACAATTTCCGTTCTCTTCGAGGATATTGCCGATATGCAGGGCGGCGCGGGCGGCAAAATATTCCTTACGATCCTTTCCGAGTCGGATAGCGAGTTTGTAAAATTCAATGGCGTCGCCCCGGATGCCAAGATCCTGGTATATTCTGCCCACCCGGTAGTTGAACTCCACCTGGTCTTCGGGGCGGCCGAAATCGGTGTACCGTTTTCCGTGCAGCAATGCAAGCGCTTCGCGAAAATATCCGCCGTCATCCAGCAGGCGTGCATGCAGTAAAAGCCTATCGGGCCATTTGCCTGATCTGGCTTCTTTCAATGCCTGCTTATCGGCGTCGGTATCGACACCTCCCTTTTTTAGAATTTCGCCCCGGTAATACTGCGCCTGCGCCATATCCCCCTTCAGAAAATAATACCAGCTGATTTTCTGAAGAACATCCTTGACGTAATATTTTCCCTTGAAATTTTTCAGGTACGCCAGCAGGTGCTGCACACCTGATGGGTCGAGACGGTTTATTTTCGCATAGCCCAGCTCGAGATCCCAAACCGGTGTTTGCAAATATTCGGGGGCGAGGTTTCGCGACTGGATAATCTGGATCGCCTTCTCCGATTGCTGGTTGTTCAGGCTCAGGTTGGCGGCCAGGTAGGCAAAAAGATGATTGCTTTTGAGGTTAAGCCGCTGCTGCTCTACTGTTGCCAGCGCTCCTGCCTTGTCATTTTGTATATAAAACTTCAGATAACAGTAATAAAACACCGCTTCGTCTTTGAAGAGTTGCGACCATGGGTCTGTTCTGCCCAGGAAAGTTTCGAGCTTTTCCATTCCGGAGCGGATCGTGCCGCGGATTCCGAGCAGATTGCTGAGCCATTTGTAACCCTCGGGAATGGTACCAGCCGCCACCTGCATGGCACCCCGGTACAACTGACTCGGAAAAAAGCCGGGGAATTTCGCCTCATTCGATTTTATCTGCAGAAAAGAACGCCTGAACTCCCAGCCGGCATCCCATTGCCGGCCGAATTTTATCTGCACCGCAGCCCATTGAAAGTGTATGATCGCTTTGGTAAAGAGAAATAGTGGCGAATTCTCGGGGCCTTTATTCATCAGTTCGATTCTTTCTGCCAGGTGCGGAATCCGCGCTTTGTACTCGGCAGGGTCTTCATTAAAAAAGAGCTCGAAGAAATCGATATAATTCTCCAGAAAATAAGGAATGAGGTTGTCGGGGTGCTGTTTCTTGTCGAGATCGATCCATTGCTGACCGGTTACCAGCCGAAGCTGGATAATCTCCTGGTAGGCCCTTACGCAATTACTGTTAAAGTCATATACCTTTTCGGCTCTCACGGAATAACCACCCAGCAGGAAGGCCAGTAATAAAGCCGGATAAAAAAAAGTAGTTGGTCTAAGCCTGATCAATAGCAAGGTTTGGATGTATAATGCAGTCAAATTTCCATGATTTCGGTTATATTACCCGCTTTGAAGGGCACCAGGCCATAAAAAAAATACCCCGGACATGTCCGGGGCATTTCAAAAATAGTTTATCGAAGATTATTTTACTTCAACACTGTCAAACAGGTCGCGGTCAACCAGCACCCTACCGCAGTTTTCGCAAACGATGATCTTTTTACGCTGGCGAATCTCGCTCTGACGTTGCGGCGGAATAGCGTTAAAGCAACCACCGCAGGCATCTCTTTCAACCGGTACAACAGCCAGGCCGTTGCGATAGTTCTGACGAATGCGCATGAATGAATTCAGGAGACGCTCTTCGACTTTGGCTTGTGCTTCACTGGATAGTTTCGCAAAATGCTTTTCTTCTTTTTCGGTTGATGCGATGATCTTCTCCAGTTCACCTTTTTTGGTATTCAACACCCCTTCCTTGGTAGCGATGTTCTTCTTTGCCTTGTCGAGAACGATTACTTTGTCGGCGATCTCTTCATTGGCATCTTTGATATGCTTTTCAGCCAGTTTCATTTCCAGCTGCTGCATTTCAATTTCTTTATTGATCGCTTCGAATTCGCGGCTGTTCTTCACGTTTTCGCTTTGTTTCTCGTACTTCTTGATCAGGCCTTCGGATTCCTTTATCAGGTTTTTCTTCTGATTAATGAATTCCTGCATGCCATTGATCTCTTCTTCGATCCTCGTCTGGCGTGCATGCAGACCCTGGATCTCATCTTCCAGATCACTTACTTCCATCGGAAGTTCGCCTTTAAGCACCTGAATTTCGTCAATCTTCGATTCGATTTTCTGGAGTGCAACTACAGATGAGAGTTTTTCCTCTACGGAGTAATCTTTTACTGTACTCATAGTTAGAAATAATAATAAACCGGGTTAGTGTTATTGTCCGATTTAAGGACGGCAAAGGTAGGAAATTTTTCCTGTAAAATTTCAACGAGCCAGTCGATTGTAAACTGTTCGCTTTCATAGTGTCCGAGGTCGCAGAGCAGAAGCCGGCCATCGGCGTCAAAAAATTCATGGTATTTCAGGTCGGCAGTCAGGTAGGCATCGGCACCGGTCTGTAAACTATTGGAAATCAGAAAACTACCTGCGCCTCCACAACAGGCAACCGTACTGATGGGGCGTCCGGTAAGGGCGGTATGCCTCAACATTTTCAGGCCGAATCTTTCTTTAACGTACCGGAGGAACTCATTTTCGTCCAGGGGCTGGCTCAGCTCCCCGATCAATCCCGATCCCACTCCGGGGTGAGTATTGTCAAGGCTGATTACATCGTAAGCCACTTCTTCGTAAGGGTGGGCCGAACGCAGGGAATCCAGAAGACGCGCTTCCAGCCAGGCCGGAAAAACGACCTCCACCCTGTTTTCCGGTTCTTCATGCCTTTTACCCTTTTCTCCGACAAAAGGCTGTGAGCCTTCGCCAGCCCGGAAAGTTCCGGTGCCGCCGGTTGAAAAACTGCATTCGCTATAGGCGCCGATATGGCCGCCGCCGGCATCAAACAGCGCCTGTTTTATTTTTTCAGTATGCGCTCCGGGAACAAAGGTCACGAGCTTCTTCAACACCGAACGGCGGCTCTGTAAAACCCTCGTATTCACCAGGCCCAGTTGTCTGGCGATTCGTCCGTTCACTCCGTTCAATACATTATCGAGGTTGGTGTGAATGGCATAGATGGCGATATCCTGCCTGATTGCCCTGATCACTGTCCTTTCCACATAATTCTTTCCATTGATCTTTTTCAGGCCGCTGAAGATAATCGGGTGATGAGCAATCACGAGATTACATCCACGAAGGATGGCTTCTTCCACAACGGCTTCGGTAGAATCCAGCGCGCACAAAACACCGGTACATTCCCAGTCCGGCTGCCCTGTTATCAGCCCCGCATTGTCATATCCTTCCTGCAAGCTGAGGGGCGCGATGGACTCAAGTAATTGAATGACTGAAGCTATTTTCATGAATTAAAGATACATTAGAAGTGGTCAAAAATCTTTTTCGGTGGCGTGCAAAAGAATCAGTAACTTATAACTATTCTGACGATTCAAATCTGCCCCCTTGTCCTTTTTTCTTCACTTTTAAATTGCCACATATGAAAAAGCTATTCCTTGCATTGCCCCTCGTTCTTATGTTCCTGGCATTTTCGGTGATGGAGTCTGGCCTGACGAAGAAGGAAAAGAAAGTTGCACAAACTTACCTGGAAGAAACCAGGGATGATTTAGCCAACACCATCAACGGATTAACCGAAGATCAGCTCAATTTCAAGCCTTCGGCCGATCGCTGGTCTGTTAAAGAATGTCTGCAGCATATTGCTGCCACCGAAAAAGGTCTGTGGAATTGGTGCGAGGCTACCATTAAAGCCACGCCGAATCCTGAAAAGAGATCAGACATCAAATTCAGCGACGATCAGATCATTAAAATGCTGACCGATCGCAGCCAGAAATTCAAATCCGCCCCGGAAAATTTACCTGAAAACACACCATTCTCTACCTCACTGGATGCATTCAATTCCTTTAAATCATCCAGGGAAAAACTGATCAAGTACATCAAAACAACCAAAGATGATCTGAGGAACCATGTGGCTCAGTCTCCCATGGGAGCTATCGATGCCTACCAATTGGTATTGTTCATCGGCGCTCACAGCAATCGACACACCCAGCAGATCGCCGAGGTAATGGCAGATCCTAATTTCCCGCACAAATAAACTTCTACTGATCACTTTTCATCCCGGTTGCAGTCCCGTAAGACGGCACCGGGATGGGGTGATTGGAATGGAAAGAGAAAGAGAATAAGAGTAAATCTATCCTCCCATTTTTCGACTTTTTATCGTTGACTTTTCACATTGTATCACCTATACGTGCATTGCAGTTCATTCATCATTGCATTGGCACATTAGCTCATTGGCACATCGGTAGTTTCCTCTTCATTCAATCCATTTCAGGAAAGAAACAAGTTTTCCATCCGCGGTAGCTCCTTCAATTCTTACCAGCAGTTTTCGGGCATAGTCGCTATTGAAAAAGCGAATATGGTAATTCCCTTTATCGTCATCGGGCTTCAGGTCGGGTTCCCACAGCAGGGTTACTCTTCGGTCGAGCCAGTCTTTTTTGGAAGGCGTTTCTTCATAGTCGGGCGAATAGAATTCTCTTTTAACGGAGTAGCCGGGATAATAAAGGGTATCGAGAAAATCAAGGTTGGAAGGCATCCGGTCGCCGGGCTTTCGGGTGTAAACCACCAGGGCCTGGGTGCTGCCGATCGATGGATTCCCCATAAATCCGCTCTGGAAGAATTTAATCATGGCCACATCCTGCATGGAAATAGTTTCCACCTGCTTGGAAGTTGCGGCCACTTCATCTACAAAGAGCGGAACCGGGATCGGGCCACCGGTAAGGCTCATGGCCCTTCCGCTGTAAATCACATAGCTCGGCGGAAAACCGCTGGTCTGCACCCTGATGCCCGGTATTCTTCCCTGGATATACTGAAAAACATTCAATGCGCCCGAGGGCAGCGGGTCGTGTACAAGATCAAGAATTTTTACAAAGTTCATAGAGGTAAAGAGCCCGCTGGTATACCGCTCATTCAGCTCC
Organism: uncultured Chitinophagaceae bacterium; assembly: GCA_964605065.1. Taxonomy (GTDB): domain Bacteria; phylum Bacteroidota; class Bacteroidia; order Chitinophagales; family Chitinophagaceae; genus Endoryza. The sequence continues at coordinate 147,089 of CAZSAQ010000003.1, read as the reverse complement.
TGTACCGGCCGTTTGCGCCTGCCCAATACCGTCACCGTTTCCAGCATCCGGTAATTGCCGGAGGTATCATTGTTCAGCGCGAACAGTTGATTGAGCCTGGCGTTCGATGACCGCCAGGGAGCAGGCAAGGCAGGCAAGCGGCCGAAAACAGAATAGGCATACGCGTTATACGAGGAAGTATCGCGATCGAGGGTGAGACTGATCAGCTTTTCCTTATTCTTTGAACTGTTCAGCTGATAGGAAAACTGAGCAGTATCGTAATAGATCAGGTTCTCCAATAAGAATTGGCCATCCTTATTCACTTCCGTCTGGAACAGATCGGTCAGCGAATCCTTTGTTTTGATAAAGAAATTGATCTCTCCGGTTCCCAACTTTTTCTTCGATTTCTGATGGTAAGCGGTGCCGGAAAGCTGGATATAATTCAGGTCGCGGAAGCGGATTGAAGGATATTGACCCGCCATTACCTCCTGCCAGTTGAACCGCCGCCAGCCCTGCGTCATCATCAGCAGATCGGCATGCGAACGAACAGTACGATCGTTCGACGACAAATAGTACCCGGGTTGATGAACCACTCCTTTCAAATCAGAGGTGAGCAGCAGCCGGGAAATTATTTCATCACGGGAACTGTCTATCCCAGACCGTTCCGCATCTACAATAGACACAGACAAATTAGCCAGGCTGGAATCGGGCAACTGGAAAGAAAAAACATTTTTTGCCTTTTTGGCAAGGGAAAGAGTATCGTTGCGCAGCACTAACGGAAGTATGTACTCCTGGTTGTTGATAAACAATAGTCGTTCGGCTACCGGCTTTCCCTGCGGGTCAAACAAAGTGAGTTGCAGCATTCCGGAAGGAAGATTCCGGGTGTCGATTCTCAAGACACGGGCAGACGAGGTCATTTTTACTTTCTGTTCGATCAGCACCTGCTGTTGCATCTGGCCGAGCAGCGTTACCAGCGCGCCGGAATCCGCGTTGGAGGAAGCGATCAATACCCGCCTGGTATTTTCGGCCTCTTCCGCTGCCTGCAGTATCCATCCGTTCTCCTGAATAGCCGGAAGATCCACGAGGGTCTTACCAGCATCTCCAAAAGTCATTTCCAGTTTATACATTCTCCCTCTTTCGGGGAAAAAAGAGAATTTTCCCATCCCGTCATGAACGGTTGAAAACTGCTCGATCACCTGGCCATTATCATCCACCAAACGACCCGTGGCTTCGGCCGGACTGCCGCCGGGATCCAGGCATTTAATGGCAACACTGTTTGGAAAACCGTATACCATGTCTCCACCTTCCGGAAACACATACACTCTGTAGTTGTGGTCGTTTGCCGTACGGGCAACAGTGGTATCTTCTTTTCCTGGCTTATAAATAAACAGGGATTTGCGATACAGGAAGTTCTCGTTAAAATTCAGCATCCAGGGAGTATAGGCCCTGATGATATATTGTCCGGACACCAGGCTGTCTGCCAACTGAAAGGATCCGTTGGCTGTTCCGGCTATTATAGGAAGCCGTTGGCGTTCCACAATACTTCCCGAAGGACTGACCAATTCGGCAAAGAAATTTGTACTGAGTGCGCTGGGAACAAAACCGGAAAAAAGGTAGGCCTTAAACCATATCTTGTCGCCGGTTGTATACACATCCCGGTCGAAATGTATATGGATTCTTTCCTGGGGAAAACTATCATTCAATATCTGCAGTCGCGCCGAAGGGTCCTGTGCGTATATACGAAACAGTGAAAAAACAAAAAGGCAAAGGGCTTGTAATTTTCTCATGGTTGTACAAAATACAACCAATTCCGGCTTTGACCGCCGTTCTTATCCTTCTTAACGATCTGTTTTATTTCCAGAAACCAATCAACTGGAAAGGCGCCCAGTAATAAGGGTCTTCATAGCCTGGCTGCGACTTAAGGTATAGTTGTGCCTGCTGCAGGGCAGATAATTTATCCATTGTCTTGAGGTTCTCATAGAATTTTTTCACCAGTATCCGGGTAGCTTTATCATCCACCTGCCATAGGGTGGCTACTACGGTGGGTACTCCCATTTCAATGAATGCCGAAGCCGTGCTGATCGGCCATCCCTCCGCTACTTCGCGGATTACTGCCGTTTCGCAGGCTGAAAGGATCACCATCAGGTACCGGTCGATGTCTGTATTCTGCTGAATCTGCTCGATGGTCCATCTGCCGTTATCGTTGTTTCCGGGGTCAGAGGCAAGCACCAGGTAAGAATTTTCTGCATTGCCATAGTCGAGCACTCCATGTGTTGCCAGGTGAAGAATGTTATGATCGCCTTTGTTTCCCAATACATTCTTTTTGGTAGCCTGATCGCGCACATAGACCACCGTTTGAGGCAACATGGATTTCAACTCATTCACTTCTTCTTCGGCATTGGGCAAGGATTTATCCGCATTGCCTACAGCCACCACCTTGAAATCTGTCAGCGGCTGTGCATCTCCCGAAGTGACCGTTGCGATTTTATTGACATAAAACAACTGCTTCTGCTCGCTGAAATATTTAAGGCTGCCGTCCTGTGATTTGTACATCAGCGCATCAAAGGGAACAAAACACAGAAAACCGCTGGGAACGATTGCTACCCGCTGCTTGCCCTGCAGGTCGCTGATCACCGGGGTAATCAATACGTCATAGAGGTCTTGTGCCAGTTGCTTCCGGTCTTCCTTCACCGGCTCATTGCCGGAATTACTGAGCTTTCCTCCCCTTATTTCACGGGCAGACTTCGCCGAACGGGCATGGAGCGTATAGAAATTCCTGATTTTTTCCTGGAGAAGGTTTTTATTGAGCGGTATATCTTTAATGAATATGGTATCCTTCATTACCACAAATACGCTCATCTCCTCGTCTGTTACCAGGTAGCTGACCACGGCCACATCGGCGGGTATCCTCCTGCGCTGTGTCATAAAATCGGTAGGATCGACCGTTTTAAATGCCTGGAGGTTGGGATATTTCGCTTTCAGTTGGTTGACGTACGACTTATACTGTTCCGCGGTAACGGATCTCATTTTCTCCCATTGGGCAATCTGCTCTTTGTGCTGCAGCGCTTCCGGCTTGGCCTTTTCCGCGGCAATTTGGTTATCATAAATGGCCTGCTGTTTTCTAAGATCTTTTTCTTTTGCCAGGGCGTTATTGGTTTCGGCATTATCGTAAGTAACGTCGTCATTGTTCAGTCGAAGCCTGATATTTTCTTCATTGGCCTTTTCCATATATACCAGGGCTTCTTCGCCTTTGCCCTGTTTCTTGAGAATGACTACCATTTTCTGATACAACTCAACTATACTCTGGTCGTTGATGAAAATTTTTCTAGCCTCTGCTCCGGTGATCTTCGATTTTATTTTCTCGACCTCCCGTATGGCAGATTGCAGGTATTGGATGCCCTTTCCGGCATTGCCGCCGCTGATTTCAATATCCGCCAGCGTGGAGTATGCTTTCCAGGCGTAATTGGTGTACTGGATAGAATCAGACATGGCTACGCATTGCATCAGTTTGCTTTTAGCCTGCTCGGCCTGTTTGTTGAAGAACATCATTTTTCCCCAGGACTCCAGCAGTTGAATCTGCGCTATCTTCTCCACTCCTATTTTCAGCAATGAATCCGAAGTGATGAAATATTTCTCAGCCTGTGCATACTGCTTCAGGTTCGTCAGCAACCGTCCGTATATCATGGCAGTGGAAGCCAGCTGACGGTTATTTTTCTGCGCGCGCGACATTTCCAATGATTCCAGCAACCATTTCTCTGCTTCCTTATTCTTTCCCTGATCCACCATCACCTCTCCAATATTGGCTTTTACCAGCGCTAAAAAGGCTGGGTCATCGTTGAATTTCTTCAGCAATTCCAGTGTCTTCTCAAACTGGCCCATCGCACTTTCAAAATTCTTCTGCTGATAGTAAATGGTTCCGATATTATTGGTGACGCTGATCCGCGGTTTTTCCATCTTCAGCACTTTATACAGGCTGTCGGTTTTATAATAATACCCAAGCGCTTCATCAAATTCGCCCTGCTGGTTTCTAATATTACCCTGGTCGAGATACACCGAAGCTATGCCCCATGGATTATTCTTCTCTTTATAGATCTCGAGCACCTGGTCGATATTTTTCAGGGCTTTCGGAAAATCACCGGAGTTATAATAATATACAGTCAACCCATACATGGCGCTGGCGATGGTATAGGCATTGTTGATTTCCTTGCCGATCTGCAGCGCGCGATCAAACTGGGTGAGGGCTTTCTCAAAATTTCCCCGATAGTTATAATAATATCCGTAGTTGATATAGAGACCAGCCTGGTTTTCCTTGTCTTCCAGTCGCTGATAGATGTATAAGGAATTATCGTAGTGAACCAGTGCACTGTCGTATTCACTCATATAGCTGTACAACATGCCGAGCTTATTCTCGCAATAGGCAATATTGCTTTCACTCTTCGTTTCTATGGCCAGCTTCTGTGCCTTCAGAAGCCCCGCAATGGCTTCCCGATAGTCTTCTCTCATGTATTGCGATACCGCACTGCGGTTGATATAGGTATACATAAGACCCGAGCGATCATTGATCTCTTTCTGGATCGCTTCGGCCTTTACATAATATTCATCTGCCTTCGCATATTTGAGATCGTCATAAAAAAGGTTTCCAAGTGAACTCAATACACTGGCTTCCTTATCCCTGGCCTTGGTAAGCCTGTATACCGCGATGGCCTGGTTGTAGTAGGACACGGCCGAATCATAATCTTTCAGTTTCTGAAAGGAAGAAGCCAGGTCTTCCAGGAGTTCTGCATAGTCTGTTTTTGCATCCAGCTTCTTGTAAATATCCAGCGCCACCTGGTATGCGTTCCTGCTTTTTGCGGCATCGCCACTTTCCTTGTAGAGTCCGCCAATTTTTTTCCAGCTATTGGCTTCGCCCTTGAGATTATTGGTCTCTCTTCTGAGGCTGATGGATTTATTATGCGCATCGATCGCGCTGTCGAATTTGCCGAGGCTCCAGAGTACCTGGCCGATATTTGACATGGTAAACCCGGCGTCACCTTTTTCTCCTGATTGCAGGTGATGGTCGAAGGCCATCCGATAAGTGTTCAGGGCTTCGCGGTATTTTCCCACTTTACTGAGCAGGTACGCCTGGTTATCGAGGGCGTCCGCCTGGGCTTCCACATCGCCCAGTGCTTTCTGGAAACGATATTCGAGTTCATAGTAGGCGGCTGCCTTATCGAACTCGCTCATTTTTTCCAGCGATTTCCCCACCGCACGGTTTAAAATGGCGGTTGTTTTACGGGCATCCAGTGATTTGGCGCTGGCCAGCACGGCAAGGCCTTTATTATACTGTTCTATTGCCTCGGGGTATTTATTCTGGCTGTAATACGCATCTCCTGTTCCCCAATAGCTGCGCGCCACCAGCGTTTTCTGATCATCGGATGTATCGGTTTTCATTTTCTCCAGGCGCAGGCGGGTCACCTGTTCGTACAATTGCTGCGACTCCTTATACATGTACCTCACAGAATATATATAAGCCAGGTTGTTGATGCAAAATGTCAGGCCTTTTGAATCTGTACCTTTCTCAAACCAGGTTTTTCCGAGTTCATAGTTCTTTATCGCTTCGTCATATTTTTTTTCCTCGTCCTGAATACGACCCATATTGAAGTAAGTCCAGCCCATCCAATCCGGGTTGTTTACCGATCTGGCTATTTTCTGGAGGATGGCATTCCACTCAAAGGCTGTTTTGGAATCGCCGCCCAGTCCCATGTTCTGCACATCCACCTGCCAGCTGGAAAAGAAATCACCGATCTCCTTTCCGTAATTCTTCATGTAGTACTGGAAAGCTGCCTCTGTTTTGGCGGCAAGCAAACTATCCATGAGCTCGTTTGATCCCGGAGGAGCGTTGTTCAACAGCCAGGTAGCATAGGTTTCAGATATTTTCCAGGTTCCGCCCATGTATTTTCCGGGAAAACTGCGTACAAAACCCAGGAACGCTTTCAGGTCTCCCGGCGTTGATTTATTCATGGCTTCCTTCCAGGTAATGCCTTTAAACCTGCCCCTGGTAATTTTTTCCCTGGGGTCATAGTTCGGGTCATCCCTGATCATATCATAGACTTCTTTCACTGCCATGAGCATGTTATCATACAGCTCCTGCTCCAGCCGGGGAGAGGCATGGTACATGAGGGTACGGGTATGAGCAAAAGGTTCTTTGTAATTATCGACGAACCGGATATTGAGCAGGGATACTTCCAGGAAAATGTCTTTAAAAGGCAGCTTCGGGAAGCGGATGGGCAACGAAACCATGTCTCCTGCATATACATTGTAAAAAGTATCTGCGGGATTGATCAGGGTAATGATTGCCTTGGAATAGTTGGGATAGACGGCTGTGATCCGGGCCGATCCGAGGGGGCGATTCGCGCGGTCTTCGCCCTGCCGGCGGTGCTTTCCCAATACATCGGCATCGGCACCTTCATACAGTCCATCATTGATACCGCCATCAATAATTGCCTCATATCCTCCTTCCGGCAGCGGCCGCAGCGAGTCGATGGAACGGGTGGCAGTGATGGTTTCCATACTGGCGGCAGGGGGGAAATTATACAGCACATTTTTCTTCGCCGTGAGGTTGTAAAGTTTTGCCACCGTCTTAAGCAGGTCGAATACTTCCTGCTCTTTGTTTGCTTTTCGAAATTGTTCGATCGCCAGGTAATAGGCATCATTGGCCTTTGTATAGTATCTGTAGCTTTCAAAGAGAATTCCTCCTCTTTTAAAACAGTTGGCAGCGAAAACCGGGTCGCCCGACGTTACTTTCAGCTCCTCTTTCCCGGCCGCCACAAACTTATCACCCGCTTCTCCATATTTTCTGGCCACAGAATCGGCCATGGCCTGTGAGAGCAGGGATTTTGCAGCAGGATTCTTCTGGGCATGCAACTCCTGCCCGGCATATACCAGCAGGGCTGCAAGGAATAATAGGCGTAGGGCGTTCATGACGGGAGTTTTGAATCGGTTCAACATACAAATTACGATCTTATTACAGCCTTAATCTACCCACCAGTACGTATTTTAGTATATAAAACCGGCAATAAGAATGATAACGAAACCTACAGGGCAATTATTCGGTGAATACAGGGATTATATGCAAAAAGTGGCCGATCTCCGCTACGCTTCTGCCGTTCTGCAATGGGATCAGGAAACCTACCTTCCTCCGAAAGGCGCCGAAATCAGGGGGCGACAGGTGGCTACCCTCTCTGAAATGGCCCATGAACTTTTTACCGATCAATCGCTGGGAAATCTTCTCGATGCGCTGTTACAAAAGGACGATCTTGACAATCATCAAAAAAGAAATGTGGAGCTGACCTGGGAAGACTATACCAAGCAAAAGAAATTCCCCTCCTCCTTCGTAAGGGCGATGGCCGAAACCACTCAAAAGAGTTTTCACAGCTGGATTCAGGCCCGGAAGGAAAACAGCTTCCCTATTTTTGAAAAAGATCTCGAAAGCCTTCTTGCGCTCAAACACCAGGAAGCCGATCTGCTTGGCTATGAAAAACATCCTTACAACGCCCTGCTGAATGATCATGATAAGGGATCTTCGGTGGATCTGCTCGATAGTCTCTTCTCAGATATGCAGGTGCCTTTAAAAGAGTTGCTCGACACCATCACAAGGCAGAAACAAGTGGATGACCATTTTTTGAAAAGGCATTTCCCCAGGCAGCAGCAATGGAATTTCGGCATGGAAATCATCAAAGACCTGGGATATGATCTCGAAGCCGGTCGACAGGACCTGGCCGAACACCCTTTTACGATCAATTTCAACAGCCGCGATGTGCGTATCACCACACGCATTGACGAAAATGACCTGAGCAATATGATCTGGAGTTGTATACATGAGGCAGGACATGCTCTATACGAACAGGGATTACCTGTTTCAGAATACGGACTACCCTTGGGAGAACCCGCTTCTTTTTCCATTCACGAGTCCCAGTCACGTTTGTGGGAAAATCACATCGGAAGAAGCCGGGCCTTTTGCGAATACGCCATGCCCAGGTTGCGAAAGTATTTTCCTGAACAACTCGGCAACATTTCAACGGATGATTTTTACAGGGGGATTAATAAGGTGGAGCCATCTTTCATCAGAACGGAAGCTGATGAACTCACCTACCATTTTCATGTCATGATCCGATATGAGATCGAAAAAAAGTTGTTAGAAAGAAATATCAGTACCAAGGATATTCCCGCCTACTGGAATGAACATTATCATCGCTATCTAGGCGTTACCGTAACAGATGATAAAAAGGGATGCCTGCAGGATGTTCACTGGAGCCATGGTAGTTTCGGGTATTTTCCTACCTATAGTCAGGGCAGCCTCTATGCCGCGCAGATTTACCAGGCGGCTGATTCCGCTTTGCCGTCCCTGGAAAAACATACAGCCCTGGGCGACAACTCCCAGTTGCTTAACTGGTTAAGAGATAATGTTCACCGCTACGGCAGGTTCTATACCAGCGAAGAGTTGTGTGAGAAAGTGACTGGAACCGGCCTGCAGTCGAGGTATTTCCTGGACTATTTGCTTGCGAAATACAGTAATATTTACCAATTTTAGGACAAATATCCTGGCATGAAAAAACTTTTACTTCTCTCCGCGATGTGCTTTTTGCTGCTGGGCTTTGTGTCCTGCAAAAAAGCCATTGAAAATAAAAAAGAAGACCTGGTAGTCGATGCAATGACCGATGGCGTCTGGATAGTGGAACAGTATTTCGAAAACAGTGTCAATATCAGCAACGATTTTCTCAACTACGATTTTCAATTTTACAAAGACGGAACCGTGAAGGGTACCAAGGCCGGCAATATCAGTAACGGCACCTGGACCGGAAGCGCCAGCACTTATACCATCACTTCAAATTTTCCCGGCGCCAGCGATCCTGTGCTTAAATTAAACGGATCCTGGAAGATTACTGACAGTTACTGGGATTATGTAGAAGCGGAAATGCCCACGGCTTCCGGCAAGAACATTCTTCATCTGAGAAAAAAGCCCTGAGTAAATTAATTTAATATTTAAACAGAATGTAAAGCAGCCACTTAAGGCTGCTTTTATTTTTTTAGGCTGGTGAAATGAAGTAATTTTCCAATGATTCCACCAATCATATTACCGGCTGACCCATGAGAAAATCGCACCTTTATGGCGGGCTGATGCTTTTTTTATTTTTTGCCATCGGTGCAAACAACGTGCGGGCGCAGCTCAGCGCTGGTTTTTCGGCTAACCATACCGAGGGTTGTTCACCCCTGGTAGTACAGTTTAAAGATGAATCGGCCGGCAATCCCAATTCCTGGTACTGGGACCTGGGGAATGGCACTGTTTCGTTTCTGAAAGACCCTGCCGCCACCTACTTCAACCCCGGTCGCTATACCATAAAACTGGTGGTGAGCAATGGAACTCAAAGTGATTCCCTGGTAAAAGTCCAGTATATCGTGGTGCACGAATCGCCCACTATTCAATTCACTTCTTCCGACACTGCTGGTTGCTTTCCTCTTACCATTCAATTCACAGATGGCAGTTCTCCCGGTGATGGCATTATCAATAGCTGGCTTTGGGATTTTGGCGATGGAGATACTTCAGCCCTTCAAAATCCCTCTCATACCTATTCCTCGCAGGGTAACTATAATGTATCCTTACAGGTCAGAAACGACAGAGGATGTGTTCAATCACTTACCCGTTTGAATTATATCAAACTGAATAACGGAGTAAAGGCCTCTTTTTCTGTAGGGACGGCAAGCAATTGCAAGCCTCCTACCCCGGTAACTTTTTCGAATGCCAGCACCGGAACGGGAAACCTCAGCTACCAATGGCTATTTGGAGATGGTGGCAGTTCGAACCTGGCCAACCCCACCCACACCTATAGCAATGCCGGAACATATACCGTTAAGCTGATCGTTAAAAATAATACCGGCTGTTCCGATTCCATGATCTTACCCAATGCCATTGTAGTGGGAACGGTTCAGGCAGGGTTCAATGTTCCTTCGACTGTCTGTGCCGGAGTTTCCTTGCCGTTGTTCAATACTTCCACCCCTGCACCCGGATCCAGCTTTTGGGATTTCGGCGATGGTACCTTTTCCCAGGATCTCAGCCCTTCCAAAATTTATTCCGTAGCGGGAACTTATTCGATTAAGCTGGTTGCCAACTTTGGTGCATGCCGGGATTCTGTTATGCAAGCGATCCAGGTATTGCCCAAACCAGTTTCTTCGTTCCTTTCCAGTCCAACCGGCAGCTGTCAACCTCCCCTAACGGTAAATTTTCAGCAAACAACTTCCGGTGCTGTATCCTACAAATGGTATTTTGGCGATGGCGATTCGTCCGTTGTTCAAAATCCTTCCCATCTATATCTGAGCTATGGAAGTTTTGACGTCATGCTGATTACTACCAATGCAGCCGGTTGCAGCGATACACTGCGGAAAGCTGCCGCTGTACAAATCTTAAGACCACGAGTTGAGTTCCTTCAATTGCCGCAGCAGGGATGCATCCCTTACCATTTCACCCCCTCCATCAGCGTGCTGACCCACGATTCAGTGGTTCAATATCAATGGGATTTTGGTGATGGCACCCTTTCAAACGATGCTTTACCCCTGCATACCTATACCGTCGCCGGTATTTATACCATAAAACTCATTTACAAAACAGCTGGTGGCTGTACCGATTCGGTTATAGCAACGCAGGCAATCACAGTAGGTGAAAAGCCTCGGGCAGGATTCAGTGCTACACCCCGATTTGCCTGTGCCTTTCAAAATATCAGATTCAGGGATGAAAGTAATGGTCCACCGGTCGATCGATGGCTCTGGGAATTTGGCGATGGCGGAACTTCTGCCATACAGCACCCTGGTCATATCTACCAGGATACAGGCTGGTTTAACGTACGGCTAGTTGTCTGGAGCAATGGTTGCCAGGATACGCTTTTTCTTCCGCGATACATCAACATCAAGGCTCCGATAGCCCGCTTTACCGACTCAGCAGATTGCCGTCAGAAGTTTGACCGCTGGTTCCGCGATCAGTCGATCGGAGCCACGGAATGGTTTTGGGATTTCGGGGATGGATCGCATTCAACCATTCAAAATCCTTCTCATCATTATCAAACTACCGGAAACTTCCTGGTAACGCTTACGGTCCGCAACGATACCTGCGAGCACAGTTTTACCAAACAGGTAAGGGTCATTTCAGAAACCGCCCAGTTCAGTGTGAGTGATTCGGTGATTTGCAAGGGAACGAGTGTGCGGTTTATTCCGGGCGCCACGCAGGGCTCAGCTACTGTTTCCTATCAATGGAATTTTGGCGATGGCTTATCCGGCACCGGTTCCAGCCCATCGCACGTATATACGAAGGCGGGAGTCTATACAGTTAGCCTGGTTATAACCGATCAGAATGGTTGTTCCGATACCTTAATTCGTCCCTTGTTGATCAGGGTGTACGGACCAACCGCGAATTTTGCAGCTGACATCGCTTCGGTATGCCGCCTGACCCCGGTGTCGTTTTCCGATTCTTCCCTGACTGATGGATCACATTCCCTGCGCACCTGGATCTGGAACTATGGAGACGGGATTTCCGATGCGCTTACCTCCCCTCCGTTTGGGCATACCTATGCCAGTGCCGGATTGTTTACTGTTTCCTTGACGGTTGTCGATGACTTCGGATGCAGGGATACCCGCAGCAAACCAGCCTACCTGCTGATCTCACAGCCTGTGGCCGGATTTTCATCACCCGATACTTTATCCTGTGTCAGCAAGAATATCCGGTTTATCAACCAGGCTGCCGGCAACGGCCCGCTGACCTACCGGTGGGAATTCGGCAATGGTACTGTCAGCACGGCTTTTCAACCGGTCATAGCCTATCCCGCCGAAGGAGACTATTCAATACGGCTGATGGTGACAGACCGCCTGGGATGCCAGGATTCATTAACCAAGGTGGCCTATGTTCATATCCGGAATCCACGGTCATTCTTTGTAGTCAGTGATTCGGTAGCTACCTGTCCGCCATTGGTGGTCAATTTTACCAATCAATCGCAGAATTATATTCGTCACGAATGGGATTTTGGTGATGGAACCAGGTCAACCGTGGCCAATCCCGTGCATTTTTACACCTACCCCGGTGTTTATAAGGCCCGCCTCACCGTTACCAGCCCGGGTGGTTGCACCGATACGTTAACGCGAACGATCTTGGTTCGCGGGCCACAGGGTAATTTCAGGTATACCCAGCTGACCGGCTGTGAGCCTACCGATATCCGCTTTACTGGCAGCACCAAAGACACTGTCAGCTTTATCTGGGATTTTGGTGACGGTACGGTTACTCAAACCGGCGATTCGGCTATTACACATCGTTATACACGAAGAGGAACCTATCTGCCCAAAATGATTCTAAAAGACCCGCAGGGATGCCAGGTGTCGATTGCTGGCCGCGATACTATCCGGATTTACGGAGTAGATGCCCGCTTCGGTATCAGTCAGCAAACGCTCTGCGATTCGGGCCTGGTTCAATTTGTAGATTCTTCCCTTTCCAACGACCTGATCACTGCCTACCAGTGGGACTTTGGCGACGGCACGATTTCATCACAAAAAAATCCGGCTCATTTTTATCACCAGACTGGTCAATATGTAGTTCGCTTGCGGGTAACAACCAGGATGGGATGCAGTAACCAGGTCAGTTCCGCCATTCCGATCCGCATTACCCGCACACCGGTTGTGGCCCTTCAATCCACCGATCCCGCCTGTGTGCCTGCCACGGCCCGGTTTGAGGCAACCATTGTTCAATCGGATACCAACCGTTTGTCGTGGAGCTGGGACTTTGGAAATGGCCTTTCGTCTACCCTTCAGACACCTTTACCGGTGAGTTATTCAACAGCGGGCACCTACCCGGTAAGGTTAATCGGCCGCAACAATTTTGGCTGTGCCGATACTGTTTTGCACGATTTTACCGCCTGGCCGCTTCCTGCCATCGACGCCGGCGCTGACCGGTGGATATGTAAAGAATCGGTTACTGACCTGGCCGCCACCGGTGCGATAAGCTATGCCTGGAGCCCTGATACCTACCTGTCCTGTGTGAATTGCCCGAGCCCCAAGGCGGCCCCTCCCGTCAATACAGTTTATTATGTACTGGGGAAAAATATACATGGTTGTGAAGCAACAGACTCTGTACTAATAAGGGTTCAGCAACCGTTTAAAATCCAGGTGGAAAAAGGTGATACGTTGTGCCGCGGAGAAAGCATTCGACTGAAGGTAAGCGGGGCAGATCAATACACCTGGAGCCCTCCGGCCGGACTGGATAACAGAAAATCTGCCACCCCCAGGGCCAATCCATCGCAATCAGTTCTTTATTCCGTAATTGGATATGATAACCAGGGATGTTTTGCAGATACCGGCTTTGTACCTGTAGTGGTATACCCGGTTCCTGAAGTGCAGGCAGGAGAAGACAAAACCATTACTGTGGGCAGCCAGGTGCAATTATTGGCCCGTATTTCGCAGGATGTAACAGACCTGCGGTGGACGCCTTCGGTGAGCCTGAGTTGTGTCGGTTGCGCCCAGCCGGTGGCTGCTCCCCGTCAGACCACCACCTATACGGTAGAAGTAAAAAATGAGGGAGGGTGTACGGCAAAAGATGAAGTGACTGTGTTTGTGTTCTGCGAAGGCAGTAATCTTTTTGTACCAAATACCTTCTCGCCCAACGGAGACGGTCATAACGACGTATTTTATCCCAGAGGAAAAGGATTGTTTGTCGTCAGGCATCTCCGGGTATTCAACCGATGGGGAGAAGTGGTTTTCGAGCAGGATAATTTCCGGGCAAATGACGCCTCAAAAGGCTGGACCGGTGAATATAATGGAAAAAAGGCTTCGCAGGACGTGTATGTGTATACCATAGAGGTTGTTTGTGAAAACCAGGTAGTGATGAAATATAGCGGTAATGTGGCGCTGATCCGTTAACTATGAAATGACGATATTAAATTGACCAGATTGGAAAAGCCTTCTGAAACAAATTGCTGTTGCATGAAACCTGCGGGACGCCCCCTTTGTGCTTATTATTTACGATTCCTTTTTCTCTTTTTCATACTAACCTCTGCTACCATCGCCCGGTCGCAGAACCCGGTAGCCGATTTCAGCGCCAGCACTACTTCGGGTTGTTCCCCGGTGGTTGTTCAGTTCAGGGATCAATCGACCGGTAATCCTGTATTCTGGAACTGGGATCTGGGTAATGGCCAGTTGTCAACGCTGCAAAATCCGGTCGCCACCTATATTACACCCGGTAATTATACCATCACCCTTGTAGTTAGAAATGCCAATGGCATCAGCTCGGTGACGAAAACAGATTTTATTGTCGTCAACCCTTCTCCATCAGTCAATTTCCTGGCCGATCGGCTGATTGCCTGTGTACCTGCAACCATCCAGTTTACCGATTATTCAGTTCCAAATGCGGGCACTATTGTGTCGTGGGAATGGGATTTTGGTGATGGCACCAAATCAACCCTTCAGAATCCGCAAAAAGTGTATAACAGCACCGGATTCTATACTGTAGGACTAAAAGTGACCACGAGCACCGGCTGTACCGGCGCTGCAGTGTTTGGCAATTATATCCGTGTAGTGTCGGGGGTAACGCCGGATTTCAGCTTTACAGATCCTGCCACCTGCCGTGCTCCTTTCCTGGTCAATTTCCAGGATTTAACCAGCGGACCTGGCAATATTAGTTATTCCTGGGATTTTGGTAACGGAAATACCTCCACGCAGCAGAACCCGTCTGCTACTTATGCCGCGGCCGGATCCTATACCGTAAAACTGACGGCTTCGAGCCAGTATGGTTGCTCGGGCGTTGTTCAGAAAACAATCGATATTCCGGCGCAAACAGTAGCGTTTACGGCACCAGATACCGTTTGTTTGAATTCTACGGTTAATTTCACCAATACCTCTTCCCCGGCGCCGCTCACCAATCTCTGGGATTTCGGCAATGGATCCTCCTCTGTTAATTTCAGCGACACCAGTTCTTACCAGGTGCCCGGCACTTACGCAGTAAAACTGTTGTCTACCTTTCCCCATTGCGCAGATTCTTTCACCCGGAATATTGTTGTCAGTCCGCGACCCACGGTCGACTTCACTTCTCCGCTTACCATCAGTTGCCAGGCGCCGTTCGTCGTCAGTTTCCAGGATGTTTCGCCCAATGCGGTGTCGTGGCAATGGGATTTTGGCGATGGGGGAACTTCAACGCTTCAAAACCCCACCCATCAATACAACAGCACGGGTCAATTTAATGTAACTCTAACTATTACAGATAGCCGAGGATGTACCAACACCGTTTCCAAATCAAGTTTTATAAGGATTGTGAGGCCCACGGTGGCCATCAGCAATGCGCCAGCGGGCGGATGTGTACCGTTGACCTATAGTCCTGTTGCCAGTGTTAACGCCATTGACGGTGTTGCTTCCTATTTCTGGGATTTCGGAGATGGCGTAACTTCTACCGCTGCCAATCCATCACATACCTATGCTGCCGTGGGTTCCTATACCCTGAAGCTGATCATTACCACGGTGGGCGGCTGCCAGGATTCAATAATAATACCCGCGGGTGTGAGGGTGGGAACGCCGCTGGCAACCAATTTCACAGCCAGTCCGCTGGACGTGTGCGCATTCCAGGCTGTTACTTTCACTCCCGATCCCTCCCTGTCTCCTGATGGTTACAGCTGGAATTTCGGAGATGGCGGAGTTTCATCTGCTGCCAATCCCATACATTCTTACAGAGACACTGGTTATTTCTCAGTCAACCTCACGCTTTTCAATAACGGTTGTCCGAGCACCCTCACCAGGAGCCTCTATATACATGTAAAGCCGCCGGTATCGGATTTCAGTTACGCCGTTTCCTGTAACAACAAAAGACAGGTTAGCTTCAACAACCTGTCCAAGACAGACCCCGGCTATGGACCGGTTACCTACCTGTGGGAATTTGGCGATCCCTCAAACAGCACTTCCTCAGTGCTCAATCCGGTATTTAGCTACCTGGCACAGGGAAATTATTCGGTTAAGCTTACCGTAACCAACGGAAGCTGCAGTCATACATTTACCCAGACTATTTCGCTCAACAGTGATATTGCAGACTTTACCGTCAGCAAAACCAATGTTTGCAAGAATGAGTTGTTTACGGTTACGGCTGTTAACAGCAGTCCGGTTAATATAAGCAGTTACCAGTGGTCGTTTGATGGAGGTCCTTTTCAAAATCTAGGCAACAGCTTCCAGACCGCCTTTGCCAATAACGGAAATCATAGCATAACATTGGTGATAACCGATGTGAATGGTTGCCGTGATACACTGATACGAAACAATGTGATATCAGTATCCGGGCCTACCGCTAACTTTACAACCAGTGGAACCGGCGCCTGCCGGAATACATTGGTAACCTTTAATGATCTCTCTACAACCTCCCCGAATAATATCACCAAGTGGACCTGGGATTTTGGAGACGGAATTGTGCAGGATTACAGTTCAGGTCCTTTTACACATACCTATGCTGATACCGGTCGCTACCTGGTAAAATTGCGCGTGGAAGACCAGGTTGGATGTTTTGATACCTATACACTTCCCACAAGATTGCTCGTTACCAAACCCATTGTCCGCTTTTCTTCAGATGCTCAATTGATCTGCCCGGGCGCTACTATTAATTTCACAGACTCTTCCATTGGTTATGCCCTTCAATACAACTGGTCTTTCGGGGATGGCAATTCTTCCATACAAAAAAACCCTACCCATCAATATTCAGGTAATGATGCGACGTACACAGTTAAATTAGTTGTTACAGACACGCTTGGCTGCAGGGATTCACTGGTTAGATCCAATTACGTGAGTGTAAGAAAACCCAAGCCGGCTTTCTCTATAAAAGATACTTCAACCATTTGCCCGCCGCTGGAAACAAAATTTACGTTTCAGGGACAGGACTATGAGTCTTTCTACTGGGATTTTGGCGACGGCATCACTTCTACCCTATCCAATCCCACTCACTTTTACAATACTTACGGCAGCTTCACTCCCAAACTTTACCTGGTGGGCCATGGAGGATGCCTCGACAGCGCCAGTTCTACCGTAAACGTGTACAATCCGCATGTGGATGCTTCCATCACCTATTCACCACTGAACGCCTGCAATTCCTTGCTGGTTGATTTCGATATAAAAATTCCACCCTCCACAAAATTCACTTTTCTGGCTGGCGATGGATTCAGAGACACTTCGCAAACAAAAATTTTCCAGCACTTATATAAGTCGTTCGGCTATTTCAGCCCGCTGATTGTACTTGAAGACAGCTTTAAGTGTATTGTTGCCTTGCCGGGCAGCAATCAGATCAGGATACTTGGTGCTGAACCGCTTTTTGGGGTAGACAAGAAAGCATTTTGTGATACCGGTACCGTTCTGTTTGCCAATTATACCATCGGTAACGATCCGGTGGTGAGCAGCCTGTGGGATTTTGGTGATGGAAACACGTCCAACGTAACCGATCCGGCTCATCGTTATTCAGTTCCGGGAGTTTATTACCCCTCTCTGACGGTAACGACCCAGGCCGGTTGCAGCAAAACACTATCCGATACCGTTAGAGTATATGGTACTCCCAACCCATCCATAGTGGGCGATACTATTGTCTGTATCAATGAGCTCCTGCCTTTACAGGGTGTACTGGCTGTGCCGGATACTGCTATTACCTGGGCCTGGACACTGGGCAACGGCAATACCGCCAACACCCAAAACACCAGCACCAGCTATGCCGGATCCGGCAGATTTACCCAGCAACTGACCGCTACCAACAAGCTGGGATGCAAGGCCACCACCACGCACCCGGTATTTGTACCCCCCAACCCTACCATTACCGTAGCGACCAATCCGGTGATCCCCGTAGGAACCAGCATATCCATGCCTGTTTCTTACAGCCCGAACATTTCAATCTATACCTGGACGCCCCCCACGCAGTTGAGCTGTACCAACTGCCCGGTACCAGTGGCGAGCCCCAAATCCACTACCCGGTATAAAATTGAGGTGGAAGATATTTATGGATGCACCTCTTCCAATGAAGTGACGGTTACCGTGGTGTGCAATGAAAAAAATTATTTCGTACCCAATACTTTCTCGCCGAACAACGACGGAAGAAACGACCGGTTTTATCCAAGGGGAACGGGGCTGACGCGCGTACAATCCATGCGCATCTTTAACCGGTGGGGCGAACTGGTTTTCGAACGAACCAACTTCCTTGCCAATGACGCCTCACTGGGCTGGGACGGAACGGCCAAAGGGAAACCGGCTAACATGGATACTTATGTTTACATCGTAGAATTTGTTTGCGACAACTCGGTAATCATCCCGGTAAAAGGAAATGTAACATTAATAAGGTAACTTTATGACTGGTTGTACCTTCTATCAATCATCGCTTACATGAAGCCAAAACTTAACATAACTTTTTTGTTTTGTCTTTTCGCCGGTCTGCTGGTACAACCGGCCAGGGGCCAGGACATTCATTTCTCCCAATTCTTCGAGGCGCCCTTGCTGCGCAACCCTTCTCTGGCCGGTATTTTCACCGGCGACTATCGCGTACAGGGTGTTTACAGGGATCAATGGAACAGTTTCACCAATGCCTACCGCACCGGTTCGCTGAATGCGGAATATAAAATGCCCATTGGTAAGGGAAATGATTTCATGACCACCGGATTCCAGGTATTGTTTGACAAGGCCGGCACGGTCGGGCTTACTTCCACTCACCTGTTACCTGCATTGAACTATCATAAATCGCTCAGCGATGAACGCACGATGTACCTGTCGCTCGGTTTTATGGGCGGCATGATCCGGAAGAGTATTGATGTTACAAAAATGACCACGGATAACCAGTACGGCGGGGGTGGCTTCGATCCTACCCTGCCAACCGGTGAATTGCTGACTTCTCCCAATTTTACCACCTGGGACGGAAGCGTAGGAATGAGCTTCAATACCACCTTCGGAGAAAACCTGGCCAACAGCCTGTTTATCGGAGCGGCCTATCATCACCTGAACCGGCCCAAAAATTCGTTCTACCGCAACCCTGATATCGAACTCAATGCGAAATACGTTTTTTCACTGGGCGTACGATTCAACATCGACGACTACACTTATTTCGTCTTGCAGGCCGATCAATCCATCCAGGGTTCCTTCAAGGAAACGATTGGCGGTGCTCTTTACTCTTACAAACTGGGCGGAGATCCCGACAATCCGGTGTACACCATTCATGGCGGAGCCTTTCTGCGATGGAAAGACGCCCTGATACCGGTGGTTAAGCTCGATATGAACAACCTGTCGATGGCCCTTAGCTATGATGTAAACGTATCAACGTTACGTACCGCCAGCCAGGCAAGAGGCGGATTTGAACTTTCCCTGGCCTATATCGGCTTCCTCGACCGCGACAACAGCAGCCGCGATAAAGTACTCTGTCCAAAATTTTAAAATTGTTCCGAACAAAAAAACAACAGCTATGTTGTTGTAGTACATTTGAAACACTATAACAACACCACACATGGCTATTGAGATTGGACAACCCGCACCGCTGTTCTCCTTGTACAATACTGACAAACAAAAAATTTCACTGGCCGATCAGAGAGGAAGCAATGTTCTTCTGCTGTTCTTCCCCCTGGCTTTTACCAGCGTTTGTACCAAAGAACTGTGCAGCGTACGCGATGGCATACATTTTTACAACCAGGTTAACGCAAAAGTATTCGGCATCAGCGTGGATTCGCTGCATACCCTCAACCGGTTCCGGCAGGAGCAGCAGCTCAATTTTGACCTCCTCAGCGACTTCAATAAAGAGGTTTCCGGTCTTTACGGAAGCCTTTATGAACAATTTGGGTTCGATATGAAAGGAGTGTCGAAAAGAGCTGCATTCGTGATCGACAAGGAAGGAATAGTGAGGTATGCGGAGGTATTGGAGAATGCCGGAGAATTACCCAATTTCCAGGCAATAGAGGCCGCCTTACAAAGTTTGAAATGATTTTCAACAAGTTACAGGTTAGCTTCAGGGCAATTTTCACAAAATTTACCCCTAGGGGTCCCTTTTTTATGGGAAAGGTGTTGTAAATTTGTTTTAAATGCTCTATTTTGGATAATCAAAGTAAAATATCATCGTTGATGAAGATTTTTTACACGCTATCCATTATCCTACTTGCATCATTTACAGCGAAAAGCCAGGACAGAACTCCCGGCCAGGAACCTACGACCAAAATCGTGAAGTTCTACCCCAACCCCGCTACTTCCTATATTAATTTCGAATTTCAGAAATCAACCGATAAAATATACTCTTTCCAGATCATCAATTTGCTGGGCAAGAAGGTATATGAAATGAATAATGTTACTCCCAAAACGGTTGTGAACCTTGCGGATTTTTATCGGGGCGTTTACATTTTCCAACTGAGAGACCAGAACGGAAAAGTAGTAGACTCCGGAAAATTTCAGGTATCTAAATAATCCTCTCTTTCTTACAGAACTTTTTTTACAGCACCTGTACGATCAGGAACTTCAGGTATTGCGTGTTCTCCCATTCCGTGATGATAGGGTGATCGGCCGATTGAGCCTGGAAACAAACCTGTCTTAACTTACGGCGCGCGTCTTTGGCGGCCATCTGAATGATCTGCATGAACAGATCGGGAGGCACCAGGTTGGTGCAACTGGAGGTTACCAGGAAACCGCCGGGTTTTACCAGCTTCATCCCGCGCAGGTTTATTTCTTTGTAACCAGTGATTGCTTTCTGAATATTTTCTCTTGTTTTGGTAAATGAGGGGGGATCCAGCATCACCACATCATACTGCTTCCCTTCCTTTCCCCATTGTTTCAGCACATCAAAAGCATTCACTGTTTTGAACGAGCAGATATCCTGGTATCCGTTCAGGGCGGCATTCTCGTTAGCCTGCTTAACGGCATTTTCGGAAATATCGAGGCCGAGTACTGACTTCGCTCCATAGTGAGCTGCATGGATCTCGAAAGTGCCGGTATAAGTAAAAGCGCCCAGCACATCGGCATCCTTTACGATATGCCGGATGGCACGACGGTTATCCTGCTGATCCAGGAAGTACCCTGTCTTCTGGCCATTTTCAATATCTACATGAAACTGAAGTCCGTTTTCCTTGATCACGATGCGGGTATCGAATGGAGCGGACAGAAAGCCTTTCTGCTGCGTCATCCCTTCCAGTTCCCGAACCGGCACATCGTTTCTCTCATAGATGCCTTTTGGCTGGAAAATCTTTTCCAGGGCCTGTACAATCGCCGGTTTCCATTTGTCGATACCCAGCGCGAGCGTTTGAATGACAAAATAATCATTGAATTTATCGATGATCAGTTGCGGCAGGTAGTCGGCCTCTCCGAATACCAGCCGGCAGTTTTCGGTATACCCGGTACGCTGGCGGTAGTTCCAGGCTTCGAGCAGGCGCTGATGAAAGAACTCATCATTGATTGTTTCCTGTCGGTTGCGGGTAAGCAGCCGCACCAGTATCTGTGATTTGGGATTGATATAACCCCGGCCCAGGAATTTCTTGTCATGGGTAAACACGTCAACGATATCTCCTCCTTCCGCCTGGCCCTCTACCAGGTTCACTTCATTGGCAAAGACCCAGGGGTGACCGTTCAATACCCGGTGGCTGATCTTCTTTTTTAGAATCACTTTTGTCATCGCGCAAAAGTAATGAAATAAAAAAAGAGGCTGCTCCTTGCGGGCAGCCTCCCTTTATCACAACAATTTTATTTGGAAGGAAACTGGCTGATCACTTTTTTGACAATTAACCCGCCAACCTTTTTACCCTGCTCGGCACCTGCTTCAACGGCCGTGCGGTAATGAATACCGCCATATACCCGGCTGATGGAGGCTTCTGCGGCCGCTTCATCAAAGGAATTAAAATGCCTTTGCAGGCCGATGTAACGAAGGTCGCTGGTATCCTGAAAGGCAAAGCTGGAACCATACAGTGCATCCAGCACCGTGGCAGCACTGGCCGTAATGGTACTGTGACCGCTGGTATATTCGGGGAATGGGGGTGTTTGCAGGAAGGAGGTCCAGCCCGGCTCCCACCATTCGTTGATCACCGTAATGGGGCGGATCACATTGCTCCTGTATTTTTCATCCCAGCAGGCGATGAACGCATCGTAAAGGGCCGTGGCCGTAAGTGCATAGGTTTTGGCAATCTTGACCGGGTCGGCCTTTGTTTGCCTGGCGGCAATGGCAGCAATCCCCATCCAGTGGCCGCCAGGGGTAATCTTTTTATTTCCGAACATCATATGGCCCGAATGCTCCATCACAAACGGGTTGTCGTCCCAATACCGGGCAATCAGTTGCTGCTCTTCTGTAAGATGCTTGGCGATATCATATACTTCGCGGGCATTTTTATAAAATGCGCTGTTGCTGTCTTTGCTGAATACAGGAGGCCTGGGGGGCATGAACTGGGAAGCCGAATCCAGGGCCATCGCCTTCATGGTATTCCAGCACCACTCCACCCCGTCCATATAGTCTGGCGGTGTTGGGCGCCATTTGCCGGGATCATTACTGCCCAGGTGCTTGGGCTTGCCTCTAGATTTCGCATATCCGTCATCGGCAGCCCGCGCCAGGATGACGGCAGCGATTTTTTCGCCATATTCTACAGATCGTTTATAGGTCTCTTCATCCAGGGATTCTTTGTACTGGTCATACACCGAGTTTTCATACTTTGTAAGGGAGTCTACCGAAAATACCTTCACCTTGCGGGTAACCGTAAAAAACGCCTTGGTAGCCGCCAGCGTGTAATTATATGATTTATCCTTCTCGGGTTCAGGCATGGGCTTGAAGCCGTTCAGCAAACCGGTAATGGAAGGGTTGCCCGGCTGGCTGTGACGGATCGCTTCGTAGGCCGCCAGTGAACTGTAAACATAAATGCGGCTGGCCACAGGTGGTGTGAAAATGTCATAAATGATGATCTGCGTGAGCATATCCTGGTTCTGGTGCAGGATCTCCGCTTCATCTATGCTCACCGGCTTGTGTTGCTTGCATGATCCCGCTCCTGTTATGATTGTAACGGCGAGAATCATCCATAAAATTGAATTTTTCATATGGCAGTTAGAATGTGATTTTTCTTTTGACTCCTTTGTGATCGATCACCTCGATGGCTGTAGCCATGGCAGGCACGGTGATCATCCGGGAAGACTGCGACAGATAAGAAGCACCGTAGTTCAATTCCCTTTTCTGCCGTTCTCCGTTGCTGAAGGTAATTATTGCTGCTACATCGAAGGGACTGATTTTAATCATCCGCGATGGTTTACGCGATTCAAAAAGTTTGAGTGGTCCGCGGTTTTGTCCGGCCGCAATCAGCCATTGATCATCGGCTCCCTGCAGGCTCACCAGCGCGTGCGCGTTTCCGGGAATAAAAACTCCCGACTGCAACACGGAAAGCACCGCAAATCCGCCCTTGCCGTCTCCTTTCATCACCAAACCGTTACAGGCATCGTATCGCCCCACTGATACTTCCGTACCATAATCGTTTCCGGTTGCCAGCAGATCCAGCCTGCCATCGCCATCTATGTCTTCGGCCACCATTCCGTTGAGGCAGGAGAACTGCGCTTCGGCAGGAAGATTGATCAGTTCAAATTTGCCGTTGCCCAGGTTCTTCACAAGAACATGCGAGAAATCATTGGCCGTTACGACCTGAACGTCTTTCATTTCTTCGGGAGAAAACATTTTTTCAAAAGGCGCCGATGCGAATGTTTTATAGTTCTGGAATTTCGCCCGGAAACCGATCATTTGCTTCACGATGTCATCGCGGGTCTGGGCAGGGTATTCCAGTTTGCCCTGGTTATCGAGCGTGGAGGGCAGATAAAGCGTTGGCACTGCATCATAGCTGCCGTTCTTGTCAAAGTCTTTTGCATACACCCGAACAGGATATTGCGCACTGGCCTTGTAAAAAGTATTTCTTCCGACATTACCTACTACATAGTCCATGTCCCCATCATTGTCGAAATCACCCGGCAGTATGCTCCTCCACCAGCCAAGCTGTTTATCGATTCCGGTAGCTGCAGTTACATTGACAAAGGTTCCCTTTTCGTTCCGGAAAAAGGTTACCGGCATCCATTCACCGGCCAGCATGATATCGAGCATTCCGTCGTTGTCAAAATCCGTCCAGATCGCATCGGAAACCAGGCCGATATTTTTCAGCCCCGGTGCAACGGAAGCCGTCACATCGGTAAACCGGATCCTGCCATCTTTGGAATCGTTCCGGTAAATAAAACTGCTGACGGGCTTGGGATACATCCAGGGCTCTACCCTTCCAGCCACCAGCAGGTCGAGATCTCCATCCTGGTCGAAATCGGCGGCCCTTACACTTGATTTACTGGTGAAATTGCCAGGCACGGCACTGGAATCGATGGCAAAGAATCCTTTTCCGTTGTTGACATATAACTTATCGCCGTAAGTGGGCCCGTTGGCAGGGTTTTCGTAACCGCCACTGCTGATATAAATGTCGATGTCCTGATCGTTGTCCGCATCGAACAATACTATTCCTGCATCTTCCCAGGGTTTGGTAAAATCAGTTGCCTGCTCGATCAGATTCCGCCGGACAAAGCGATTGTGCGCCTGTTGCAAAAATAATGTAGCGCTGTGGCCATAGGAACCGCTGATGATGATATCGTCCAACCCGTTTCCGTCGAGATCTGCCACTGCCATTGCCGGGCCGGCTTCTGAAAACTTATGCGGCAGTAATTTCTGGATATTGAAATCCACAAAATCCCTTTCTTCATAACTGTATTGTATGCCGGATGCGCGGGTGATCTCTTTGAACAAGGCGTCAGCTGCAATCGTATCGGCAGCCGGGTGGGTTTCGGCAGCCTGGTGAATGTCGAGTACCAGCTTCTGGTTGACCGGCACCTGGCTGATCACCTGCTTTTTATTACCGGGCCACCATATCACCACCGAATCGATCTGGTTGGCAGAGTCTACGCCGAATTGCGGATCCAGCTGTATCGTTGACAGGTAACCGCGATAGGGAATCTGTTCGTAGCTGGCCATCTTCTGATGGTAGTAAATATTGATCCAGGCACCGATGCCATGTATGTTGCCGGAATCCCCCTTAAGCGAAAAGCGGATGTAATTGTGATCCTTCTTTTCATTCGACAGGCTGTTCTCATATACCAGGGCTTCATCATTGATGTTGTTGACCACGAAATCAATATCCCCGTCGTTGTCGAGATCAGCGTATGCTGCTCCATTGGAGAATGTTTTGGCGGTGAGCCCCCAATCCTGCGTTTGATCGGAGAAAGTGAGGTCTCCGTTATTGCGGAAACCGTAGTTATGAATTCTTACTTCGGGGATCTGATCGAGTAATTGTTTGGAAGATGCTACGGCGAACGCCTCCTTGCGGTAGGCCACAAAATCATGATCGGTTACATCTTTGGGAAAACCGTTGGTGATGATGAGATCCCTGTTGCCGTCATTATCGAAATCGGCTACCATCGGTGTCCAGCTCCAGTCAGTTTCAGCCACGCCCGCGAAATAGGAAATATCGCTGAACACCGGCGCTCCGATGCTGTCATTTTCAGTAACGCGATTGCCACGGTTGAGCTGAAGAGTATTTCTTACATACTGGTATTGATAACCCAGCTGATCGCTGTTCTGGTAGGTTTGGTAGCTGTTGGCATTGAGCATCATTTTTTTCCGGTAGTTATCTTCCGGGTTCATGTCCAGTTCGATCACATCGGAAAGGCCGTCGTTGTTGATATCGATAATATCACTTCCCATGGCGTTGGCCGAAGTGTGTTTGAAATAATCGGTAACCCGGTCGGTGAAGGTGCCGTTATGGTTGTTGACGTACAGTACGTTTTGGGAGAGATAATCATTGGTAATATAGATATCTTTCCAGCCGTCCCTGTTAATGTCTGTGATCATTACATTGTGGCTGTATCCTTCGATGGTGATGCCTGCCTGCTGAGATACATTGGTAAAGACAGGGTGTTTCAGCGAATCGCTCCAGTTGTTTTGATAAAGCCTTCCGGTGCTGGGATGTTCTCCTTTTGTATTGCGGGGCCGGAACCTGTTGGGGAAGTCGCCCGATATGATCTGGTTGACGCAAATAAATACATCAAGGTCACCGTCGTTGTCATAATCGAAAAAGGAAGCCATGGTAGAATGTGTGGAATCATTGAGTCCATATTCGGCCGCCATTTCCCTGAACACCGGTTTCTTGTTCTGATCGAGGCCCTGGTTGATGTACAGCAGGTTTTCGCGTTCGACAGGGTTCTTTTTTACCGAAGCGGAAACGTACAGATCCATCCATCCATCATTGTTGATATCTACCACCGACACTCCGCGGCACCACTTTCCCTGTCCGCCAACCTGCGCTTCGGTAGTAATGTCTTCAAACTCCATCTTTCCCTTGTTGAGATAGAGTTTGTTCGAAACCATATTGCCGGTAAAATAGAGGTCCTGCAATCCGTCATTGTTAAAATCACCCACTCCCACACCGCCGCCATTATAAACGTTTTCAAAGTCCATAACGTTGATGGAATCCGATTCAATGATGGTGTTTTTGAAATCGATATGGGTTTGCGAAGAAGGAAGCTGTTTGAAAAGTGTTTTCTTGTTCTGGCAGGCCAGTGCCAGGCACAGAATGGAGGAAATCGTCAGGAGCCTTATTACCATAACTTAATTGTAGTTTTCAAAGTAGCAATATAAACATAAAATAGAGGCTGTTTCAAAACTAAATTTCACTTGCCAACGAAAATCCGGAAGGGAGAAAGCAGTTTGATTTTTCCCAATGAAAAAGGGCTGTCCCGACAGAGACAGCCCTTTAACGAAATCACTAAAACGAGTATTAGTATCCTGCGTTTTGCGTGAGTGTACCTGAAGACAGGTCAATCTGCGTTTGCGGGATGGGGAAATATTCATTTTTACCAGCCTGGAACACCGGAACTGAAGGTGTTTTCAGGTAAGGTCTGGCATTGTTGATGGCAGTAGTGGTGCCGCTTTCATACTTGAAGTAAGCATCGAGAGTGGCTTTTGCCTCACCCCATCTAACGAGATCGAAGAAGCGGTGACCTTCCATACCCAGTTCAATTCTTCTTTCGAAATGAACAGCTTTGCGGGCAAGGGCTTTATCAACCCAGGGAGTTGTGTAAAGACCCACTTTGTAGGTTGCCGCGTCAACGGCGCCGTCTTTTACAAATCCGGCGGGGTTGGCAGCGCGTGCTCTTACTTCGTTAACATACTGACGGGCTTTTTCAAGGCTTCCTGCTTCCACTTCGCATTCTGCCAGCATCAGGATTACATCAGCAAAGCGAATGAGCGTATAGTTTGTAGCAGTAACGCCACTTGTCCAGAATGATTTATCATTCAGTTTGTCCTTTTCAGCTTTGGTAAATACGTTCTTTACAGGAGAATAAGGACCACCATAAGATTGCAGACGAACCCAATCTGAACCGGGGTGTTTGCCATGATCGAGGTAAGGAATACCGCGACGGCCTACTGTCCAGTCGAGACGAGCATCGAGTGGAGCAGTGGTGGGAGTGAAAGGATCGGCTGAAGTAAGGCCGTTGTCGTTTTTCACTTCCGTATTGTTATAGGTATCCAGTAAGGGCAGGCCGGTAACGGCATCCACCTGGAAGGCGTTTACGAGGTCTTGTGAAGGCTGATAGAAACCGCAGCAACCACCGGGACCGGAGTTATAAGGGAAGTTCAACACTTCACCCCAACCACCGTTAGCAGCATCAGGAGCGCCATCACCCACTGAATACTGAACAGCGAATACTGATTCGGAGCTGTTTTCAGTTTCCGCATCGAAGCAGTCATGGAATTTGGCGAGGAGTGCATATTTAACACCGCTGGCTGTTTTACCATTGGTATATACCTGGTCGAAAACGGTTTTCGCTTCCGCATATTTTCCCTGATAAAGCAGTGCTTTAGCATACAGTGCAGCAGCAGCCCATTTGTTAACACGGCCTTTTGCATTCATCACTTCAGACAGGTTATCGTAAGCGAATTTGAGATCCGCTTCGATTTTGGGCCAGATGTCTGTGTTGTTGGGAACTTTGGGATCGGTTACTGTTTCATCGATGTAAGGAACGTTTTTGAACATCTTCTTCGCCTCGAAATGATAGTGACCTCTCAGGAAGCGGGCTTCCGCCGTGATGCGGGTTACGTCGGCAGCGCTGATGTCGGTAGCCTTGGCCATCACTTTCAGTACGCTGTTGCAGCGGGCTACACCCTCATATACCACACCCCATTTTACGTTGAAGTAGTCGTTGGTAGGTACATGCTCGAAACGTTCGATCGGGTTGATGTCCGGCTGGTCACCACCATCTGTTCCTTTGTGGGCGTCACCACCGCAGATACCGCCATATACCCAGTTGGAACCGGCGCTTTGCCAGCCACCGAGGAAGATACCGCCGCCATCGATGAAACCATCGAGAACGGAATAGGCGCCAATCAGCAGGGCTTCTACCCCTTTTTTGTTAGCCAATGTGTTTTCGTCCAGGGCTCCCTTTGGCGTGCGATCCAGGAAGCTCTTGCTGCACGAGTAGGCAATAACACCCACTAGCGACAGGCAAAGGAGGGAATATAGGAATCTTTTCATACTTGTATTTTTATAAGAATTCATTTAACAATCATTAGAAATTAAGGTTCACACCAAAGTAAAACTGCTTCACAGTCGGATAAGAACCGGCATCCAGACCAAAGTTTCTGTCGTCACCTGTTACTTCAGGATCCAGTCCAGAGTATTTCGTAACGGTGAAGAGGTTGGTTGCCTGTACATACAGTCTCAGTCTGTCGATTTTCACTTTGCTCATCAAAGAAGTGGGCAGTGTGTAACCGATCTGGAGGTTCTTCAAACGGAGGAATGAAGCGTTCTCGATGTAATAAGAGTTAGGTGTACCGTTGGTGCTGAAGTTTCCGCTTTCTTCCTGAATGGGCACTTTGGCGTTCTTGTTTGTGGTAGTCCAGGAATTATACAGGGCGTCTTTGCTCTTGGCACCCTGGAAAGAAGGAACGAAATCAGTCCACCATTTTACGTAGTTGATTGTCTGTTTGCCTGATACTCCATAGAAGAAGGCAGCCAGATCGAAGTTCTTATAAGAGGCGCTCAGGTTGAAGCCATAAGTGAAATCCGGATGGGGAGATCCGAGGAACACACGGTCATCAGGAGTGATTTTACCGTTACCATCGGCATCGAAATATTTGAAACGACCGGGAGCTGCGGCGTCCTGTGTCGGAGACTTGGCAACATCAGCGGCGTCCTGGAACAGGCCTACTACTTTATAACCGAAGAAAGAAGAGATGGAGTGATCAACAGCGTTTCTGAAGAATACGCCACCGATACGTCCGCCTTCACCACCGTCTCTGTCGAAATAGGTAATTCCGTCAGCGATAGAAGTGATGGTATTCTTATAAGTAGTGAAAGTCAATGTACCATTCAGGCTTACTCCGTTGGCGCCACCGATCTGAGCACGCTGGCTGATCATCAGATCAAGACCAATGTTCTTCATGGAAGCCACGTTAGAGAAAGCGGGGTTAACATATGGACCGGCACCGGCAGTTGCTACTGTTCTGTTCTGATAGAGCAGGTCAGTTGTTTTTTTCTGATACAGATCGAGGATCACTTCTGTTTTTCCGTTGAACAGTACCGCATCGAAACCAACGTTGGTAGTAGTCAACACTTCCCAGCGACCATCGGGGTTACCCAGGAAGGAGAGCTGGAAACCGGGAACGGTTCCGTTCTGTGTACCGTTGATATCGTAGTTGGAGCTACCGATACCGCCACGGAACTGGGTGTACTGGTTAGCCGGATCGATCTTGGGGTTACCCATCTGACCCCAGCTGCCTCTCAGTTTCAGGTCGGTGATCCATTTCAGATTCTTCATCCAGTCTTCCTCAGATATACGCCAGCCCACAGAGAAGGCAGGGAATACACCATAACGCTGGTTGCTACCGAAACGGG
Organism: uncultured Chitinophagaceae bacterium; assembly: GCA_964605065.1. Taxonomy (GTDB): domain Bacteria; phylum Bacteroidota; class Bacteroidia; order Chitinophagales; family Chitinophagaceae; genus Endoryza. The sequence continues at coordinate 117,195 of CAZSAQ010000003.1, read as the reverse complement.
AAGAACCATCACGTCTTACTGTGGCATTGGCCAGCCATTTGTCTTTATAGATGTAGTCAACCTTTCCAAACAGGGAGAACAGGGCGCCCGGAGTGTAAGGGTTACCTTCTGAACGGGTACCGCCTGTCAGCGATCTGAAATCTGTTGCGTCAACGAACAGGTTCAGCGCAGTTCCCTGAAAATAACGACCCCATTCTTCAATGGCTTCCGAACCAACTACACCGGTGATGTTGTGATCGCCAAAGATGTTTTTGTAGGTCAGCTGGTTGGTCCAGATCCATGTTCTGAAATAGTTAGCTCCTTCCGTATAGGCAGAACCGGAGTTGTTTTCCGCGTTCTCGTAAGTTTTATAAGTATAGTTGAAATAGTTGTTATTGCTGAAAGTACCACCGAAGCTGGAACGCGCAGTGAAATGCTTGAGGAAGTCTACTTCAGCGTACATGTTTCCAATAACACTGTATCCCAGGTTGCGGTTGTCTTTACTTCTCCAGCGTGTTGCGTAAGGGTTTGAACCGTTACCCAGGTTTGCACCTCTTGAACCGCCAAAATCACCATTGATATTATAGACCGGGATGATCGGCTGCTCGCGATAAGTGTTGGCGATTTCTGTTCCTTCATCGTTCAAACCAGCGCCATTGCTTTGGGTGGCTGAAATCTGGAGGTTTTCGCCGATGCGGATATTTTTCTTGATGGTAAATTCATTATTTACACGGGCGCTGTATCTCTTGAAGAAGTTGTTGATCACAATACCCTGCTGATCCAACATATCGAATCCGAAAAGATAACGGCTTCTGTCGCCACCACCGGAAACGTTGATGTTGTAGTTTTTAACAGGAGCATTCTGAGTAATTTCTTTGAACCAGTTGGTACCGGCCTTGTTGGCTCTTACAATCAGGTAAGAACCTGGCACATCATCGAGGTTCAGGTTGTACTTGGAAGGATCTGCAGCAGGATCGCCTTCCATTACACCACTCTTTGTACCGGCGAGGATATAATCCGGCAGACGGGGGGTAGCGCCAGAACCATATTGGTCTGATGTAAGCGCAGCACCGATATTTTTCTTTGCCAGCCAGGTGAGGTCGGCCATTTCCTGCGGATTGAGCAGGTTGGTGAAGCCTTTACCCGGAGTGGCAGTACCATAATACATATTGAAACTAACCTTGGCAGCTCCCTGACGGCCTTTCTTGGTAGTAACGATCAATACACCACCGGAGGCGCGTGTACCGTAGATAGCCGCTGCAGAGGCATCTTTCAATACCTGCATGGATTCTACATCGTTCGGGTTAAGGTCAGTCAGTGATCCCGGAACTCCGTCAATAACCACCAGCGGTTCGTTGGCAGTGAAAGAAGAGAAACCACGAACCCTGATAGACGCACCGTCACCAGGTCTGTTATTGGTGATAACTGTTACACCAGAAGCACGACCCTGCAACTGCTGCTCGGCATTGGCCGCAGGAATTGATTTCAGGTCTTCCGCTTTGATTACAGAAACCGAACCCGTGATATCTTTTTTGGCTTGCGCGGTATAACCGGTAACCACCACATCGGTAAGAGTAGTGGACTTATCTTTCATGGCGATGTCAAATGTAGCCTTGTTGGCGGTAGACACCTCCTGGGTTTCGAAACCAACGAAAGAAATTACCAGAATACTGTTTGAAGCGGGAACGGTAATAGTGAAAGTGCCATCTGCGGCTGTTTGGGTACCTACCGTACTACCCTTTACTGTAACCGTGGCACCAAAAATCGGCTGTTTGTCCTTGTCGTTCGTTACGCGGCCGGTAACAGTTTTTTGCTGAGCGAAAGATGCAGTCGTGAATAATAGCAAGCATGCTATTAGCCACGACCTGGCGGCAGTTAGCTTTGAGGGCATAATGATTGAGTTTTGATTAAGGTTGTGTAAATAAATAAAAATGGCGTATAAATTTAACGATAAATTAAATTTTGATCCCAAATTTTTTTAGGGTTTTTTAACAAAAATTCTTGTTTCAAAACCCTCTTAAATCAGCATCGTCCATTCAAAACATCGGCAATCGTAGATACAACCTGCATTTGCTCGAAATCATTGATTACAAAAAACTAACACATATATGTGTAGTGCATACACATTCGCAGCAATCGTATCATAAGGAAGATTTTTCGGCCTCCAAAAACGCTGCATACTATGTTAAACTTGTAGAAAATTTTGATGGAACTTTTAAGACCATTGTGTCTCCTGAAACTTTCCCCGGTTTTGACGTAATAAGATGGCTACAGGGGGGAGGATTACAGTCTGAAGTTTACGGTTTACGGTTTCTCTTTCCGTTTCTCTTTCTCTTTCTCTTTCTCTTTCTCTCCTCCTCTGCTCCCACTCCCCAGAAGCCTTGACGCAGAGGGCGCCAAGAACCGCAAAGCCCCGCAAAGAAAGTCTCTTATTCCCCTCTCTCACTCTCTTTTTCTCTTTCTCTTTCCCTTTCTCTTTCCCTTTCCCTTTCCCTTTCTCCTCCCTCCAGGCCATATTTTCCTGTCTTTTAAGCCCCGAAGGTCAATTTGTCGGGTTCGGGAGCCTTGGCAAACCGTTTGACCACTTAAATTTGCACTCATTTTTAATCATTAAGGAGAAAAAATAGCAGTATGAGCAACAACGGACAAGATGCCAACACCCAATCGGCCAGTGAAGAGCTGAACATCGATCTGAACACAGACGAAAATGTGAGCGGGACCAGCCATCTCAATGAGCCGGTAGCCACTGAAGACGAGGCGGAGAAGCTGCGTGGCGAACTGGCCGAGATGAAGGACAAATACCTGCGCCTGGTGGCAGAATTCGACAATTTTCGCAAGAGAAACGCCCGGGAGAACCTGGAAATTCGCCTGACAGCCGGTAAGGATGTGATCGTACCCCTGCTGGAAGTGCTGGACGATTGCGACCGTGCTGAAAAACAGCTGGCTCAGGACCAGGATCTACAGCAATTAAAGAACGGTGTATCGCTGGTGTTTCATAAACTTAGAAATACCTTACAGTCGAAAGGGGTAAAGGCCATGGAAAGCGTGGGAACGGAATTCGATGCAGATAAACACGAGGCAATTACCGAAATACCTATCCCCGATGAGAAAATGAAAGGAAAGGTGGTCGACGAAATAGAAAAAGGCTACTATCTCAACGATAAGATCATTCGTTTCGCCAAAGTAGTCGTGGGAAAATAATAAAAACCAAGCGTACCCAAAAAGTTCAAACCGAAGATGTCAACCAAGCGAGATTATTACGAAATACTGGGTGTGGCCAAAGGGGCCAGTGCCGATGAGATTAAAAAAGCTTACCGGAAAGTGGCCATGCAATATCATCCCGACCGGAACCCGGGCGATAAGGCTGCAGAGGAAAAATTCAAGGAGGCCGCGGAGGCCTATGAAGTGCTCAGTGATGCAGACAAACGTGCGCAGTACGACCGGTTCGGTCATGCAGGCATGAGCAATGGCCGTGGCGGACAGGGCGGGGGAACCGGCAACATGGAAGATATCTTCAGCCAGTTCGGGGATATTTTCGGCGACGATATATTCGGAAGTTTCTTCGGCGGAGGCGGATCAGGTCGTGGCCGTTCGGGCGGACAGAGAGCCCGTGGAGTAAGAGGAAGCAACCTGAGGGTCAAACTCAAACTGACCTACGAAGAGATCGCAAAAGGCGTTACCAAACAGATCAAGGTCAAGAAATACGTTCCCTGCCAAACCTGCTCAGGCAGCGGAGCCAAAGATAAAAACAGCGTACAGACCTGCGCAACCTGCGGCGGAAGCGGCCAGGTGAGAAGAGTATCAAATACTTTCCTGGGGCAAATGCAAACGGTTACCACCTGCCCTACCTGCAATGGGGAAGGAACCACCATCACCGCCAAATGTACGGCTTGTAAGGGCGAAGGCAGGGTGTACGGAGAAGAAACGGTTACGATCGACATACCGGCGGGCGTTCAGGAAGGCATGCAACTGAGCGTAAGCGGAAGAGGAAATGCAGGAGAGCGCGGAGGCATGGCGGGCGACCTGATCATCGTTATCGAAGAAGAACAGCACAAGGAACTCTACCGCGACGGACTCAACGTAGCTTATGAACTGCATTTATCATTCCCTGATGCGGTATTCGGTACACAGGCAGAAGTACCCACCATCGACGGGCGCGCCAAAATAAAAATACCGGCAGGCACACAAAGCGGAAAGGTCTTTCGCCTAAAAGGAAAAGGATTTCCCGGAGTAAACTCCTACGAAAAAGGCGATCAACTGATCTACGTGAATGTATGGACACCCCAACAGGTAACTCCGGAAGAAAAAACCATCCTGGAAAAATTGAACCAGTCACCCAACTTCAAACCCAAACCGGAAAAGTCGGATAAAAGTTTCTTCGACAAAGTGAGAGAAATGTTCTCCTGACGACAGAAAGGGGGGTGAAGGAGCGAGAGCGGGAGCGGGAGCGGAGAAGGCAGGAAGAGAATGGGAATTAGAATCAGGAAGGAGAAGCGAACCTTTTATTCATCCTCTCTCTTCTTTTTGCGTTTACCATAGATTTTTTTTGCTTTTTCTATCAGCAGCAGGAATTCCTTCTGTATCGCATCTTGTTCGTCATACGATTGAGTAGCCAGCGCCGATACATCGGTCCAGTTGATCCTTCTGGCATATTTGGAATCTTTCAACAGCGAAGTAAACATCGTTACCGAAGCTGCAAAACGCAGCGGCTTGGGAATTTCATTGAATTCAGAATACAATAACGGTACCCGGTAGTAACTGTTCCGAATGGCAGAATCACCGGGATGCCGGTAGGTGACCGCGATATTGGCCAATCCTTCTTTCTGGAAGCTGGCGATTTCAGTCAGGTCGAAATAGGTACGTATTTCAAAAAGCGCCAGCAGGGAATGACCGGAACCTACCTCCCCTCCTTCCACTTTACTGAGTGTATCGGTCATGGCCTTTGATTTATTGTCAAATCCTACCAGGCGGTATTCGGATACAATGTCTGCATTGAATTTCACATTGAGATATACATCATCGGCTACGGAATAAAGGGTTTGCGTGAGTTCCTTTACCAATACTTTTTCGGCTTCGGCTTCATTGTCGAGATAGGCAAAATTTCCATTGCCCTTCTTGGCGAGCACTTCCAGCTTGGAGTCTTTATAGTTACCCATGCCTACTCCCAGGCAGGTGAGGTAGATCCCCAGTTGCTGGTGCTGTGTAACCAGTTTATCGAGTTCATCTTCGGTAGCCTGCCCTACATTAAAATCGCCATCGGTTGCCAGGATCACCCTGTTGTTGCCTCCCTGGATGAAATGACTTTTCGCGACCCGGTAGGCGGTTCTGATACCCGACTCACCGGGTGTGGACCCGCCCGGGTATAGTTCTTCGATGGACTTTCTGATCTTTTCTTTCTGATCACCGGATGTGGGGGTAAGCCATACTCCGACGGTACTTCCATATACAACAATCGAAACAGTATCTTTCGAACGAAGGTTATCGACCAGTAATTTGAATGCCGATTTCAGCAGCGGCAACCGGTTGGGCATGTCCATCGACCCTGATATATCTACCAGGAATACCAGGTTGCTGGGAGGTATTTTTTCCGAATCCAGTTTCTGTGCGCATACCTGCAGGTACAATAACTTGCTTTGCGCATTCCAGGGACAATCGGTGTAATAAGAATTAAATCCAAAGATGCTGTCGCGCGGGGGCGAATGGTAAGTAAAGTTGAAATAGTTCAGCACTTCTTCCGTTCTCACGGCATCGGGCGGTACCGTGGTGTTCATGTTCAGGAAGCGCCGGATATTGCTGTAAGATGCTTTATCGGTGTGAATCGCGAACCCTGTTTCCGGAAATTTTTTTGCCGGAAGAAATTCATTTTCTATCAGCGAGCTGTAGGTTTCCCCTCCTACACTCCATTTTTTTCTTTCCTCCCAGGTGAGGTTTTTGGTAAATGAAACGAGTTTGTTGTGACTGGCCACGGAAGTGAAAAGTGTTTTCAGAACGACCTGCTGGTATTTTGCGGCATCGACGCTGATGCAGAGCGTCTGGTATCCGTCCAGTGAAATGGTCAGGGAATCGGTGGGTTTATTGATCATGAAACCGAAGATGCCTGTACTGCCGGAGCTATAGAGGTAGCCTGTAGAATGCAGGATGATCCTCGCATTTGGAAGCAACACACTCTTCTCATCCCTGATTTCGCCTCTCAGGTAATACTGAGCCTGCGAGGAAAAGGAATGTAGCAGGATGCCAACGAGCAGTATGACAAGCCGGGTTTTCAATTGGATAGTTCAGATATGGGTTACCAGTATAAAAAAACAGGGTTTAGTCGTCTCTTCGATACTCAGGACTCTTTCAGGCGATAGATTTCCCGGATATTTCTTCCCAGTCCGTCATAGTCGAGCCCGTAACCAACCACAAATTTGTTCGGAATCGTAAAACCAAGGTAGTCGATCCTGATGGGATACACGGTGGCATCCGGTTTGTGCAGGAGTGCTACGATCTTGACGGATGCAGGTTGTTGATGAAAAATCTGTGGCAGAAATTCACTCAGTGTTTTTCCGGTATCGACAATATCTTCCACGATGATGATGTCTCTTCCGATGATGTCCATATCAAGCCCGATGGCAGTAATAACATGCCCGGTTGATTTGGTGCCTTTGTACGAAGCGAGTTTGATGAAACAGATTTCCGCATCGATATTGATTTCCTTGAACAGGTCGGAAGCAAACATGAAAGAGCCGTTCAGGATCGCAATGAACAGGGGCTTTTTGCCGGCATAATCTTCGTTAATCTGGTGCGCCACCATTTTGATCCGGGAAGAAATTTCTTCAGCAGTGAGGTAAGGTTCAAATTGTTTATCGTGTACACGTATTAACTGCATAGGCTAGTTTTTGTAGATGATCAGCTCCTGTCCTTTCTTCAAGTGCGTACCCTGAAGCCGATTCCATTCAATGATTTTGTCGGTGGTAGTATTGTACATCCGGGCGATGCCGTACAGGGTTTCGCGGGATTTCACCACATGGCGTTTTACCACCGTGAAACTGCTTTTTGCAACAGGCTTCTGATTGGGTTGGATGATTTCTTCTGTTTCCGCAGTGTCTGGTTTCTCCACGGTAGTGGATACAGTTCCCTGAAGCCTGGGAGCAACCGGTGCGTCAGTTTGCAGGTAGATCTTTTCTCCTGCAGCCGGCTGTTGCCCTTTTTCAAGAGAGTTGAGGTTAAGCAATGACTCCAGCCTCACGCCTTCACGCTGGCTGATGACATACATATTCTCGCCGGGCTCCACAATATGAAAGGGATTCGAGCCGGTTTTCCTTTTTCTCTGAAGAAAAATCAATTGTCCCTGTATCAGCACATCCTCCTGCTCCAGGTCGTTGAAATCGAGCAGGCGGCCGATACTGACATCATATTTTTCGGCCAGGGCCAGCAGGGATGTACCGGCGGTGGCATAAATAACTTTTGTACGGTTTATGGTAAATTCTCCCTGCGGATAGCTGGGCTCAACGAGTGCCGGTTGCTCAGGGATATTGGGTCCGGGATTGCTCACAACAACCGGTTCACCTGCCGGTCTTCCGTTGTTGCCGGCCATGATTTCCTGTTCGGGCGATAATTTTCCCAGTGCTATCAACGAATATTGTTGCAGATTGTAATCTTCAATGTATTTGATGAGAATTTGGGAGTACTTGATATTGGTAGCATATCCTGCCTTCTTGAGCCCATAGGCCCATCCTTTGTAATCGGCAGGGTCGAGTTCGAAGAGAAATGCGTAGCGGCTGCCCCCTTTCAAAAAGTTGGAGTGATCGATATACGATTCGTTCGCGCTGGAATAACTTCTGAAACATTCTCCCCTCGCATCATCGTCGTGGTAAACTTTGTCCCCGTTCCATCCGGTTTTACATTTGATCCCGAAGTGGTTGTTGGAACGCAGCACCAGGTCGCTCCTGCCCGCTTCCGTTTCATGAATGCCCTGGGCCAGTGTAATAGATGCCGGCACGCCGGTGCGCAACATCTCTTCAATAGCCAATTGCTTGTAGGTATTGATGTATTCGATAACAGCGGGATTGTTCTGTGCCTTCGAGACAGACACCAGGCAAATCAGCACCCACAACCATGAAATTTTCCTCGTCATTCCCTTTTATTTTTTCCGAATTAAGTAAAGGCCGTCACGGACCGTCAGCAATACTTTCTCTACTGAATCGTCCTGCATCACCCAGTCGTTGAATTCCTGGATGGCTTTGGCATTTTTCCCCTTAACCGACTCTTGCAACACTTCCCCATGAAAGAGGACATTATCGGCTAAAATGATGCCTCCGGGGCGAAGTGCCGGAAGTACCAACCGGTAGTAATCAATATAATGGACCTTATCGGCGTCAATAAATACCAAGTCCCAGGTTTCTTTCAACCCGGGAATAATCTCTAACGCATTTCCCAAATGCAAAATTATCTGTTCCTGCCAAACAGAAAGCTTAAAATACGAGCGGGCCACTTCGGCCTCTTCCTCCCGCACCTCAATGGTATGAAGAAGGCCGTCTTTGGGGAGTCCTTTTGCCAGGCAAAGGGCGCTGTAACCGGTAAAAGTTCCGATTTCCAGTATCCGGCGAGGTTGTACCATGCAGGAGATCATTTCGAGCAGGCGCCCCTGTACCTTACCGCTGAGCATGTGCGACTGGGGATGGGTATCATAGGTGCGTGCGGCCAACTCATCCAGTACGAGGTCGGGAGTGGACGTGTATTTTTCCGAATAGGCCTGAGCCAGCAGATTTACGAGGTCCAAAGCAAGGATTTGGGCAAAGATACGTGTATTGTTCGTTCCCGGCCCTGCAATGGTCTCATTGTAATGATTTTAGAAGTTGGGCTGCAGGGGGTGTTTGGTGTAGAAATTCAATACATGCTCCACTACCTGTTCGGGTGTGTCGGCCAGTTTCAGCAGATCGAGATCCGCCTCGGAAATATAGCTTTCTCTTTCGAGCATGGTCTTCTTCAGCCAATCCATCAATCCGCCCCAGTAAGAACTGCTTACCAGGATCAGCGGAACCTGCAACATCTTGCCAGTCTGGATGAGGGTGGCTACTTCAAAGAATTCATCCATGGTGCCAAATCCACCTGGCATCATTACGAATCCCTGCGAATATTTAGTAAAGAGTGTTTTCCGAACGAAGAAGTAATCGAAATGCAGGCTCGCGTCCCGATCGATAAATGGGTTGGCCTGCTGCTCGAACGGCAGTTCGATGTTCAACCCTACCGATTTGCCTCCGCCCAATTGCGCGCCTTTATTGGCTGCCTCCATGATACCGGGGCCACCGCCCGAAATAATTCCAAATCCCTCTTCAGACAATCTTTTTGAAATCTCGGTAGTGAGTTCGTAATAGGGATCTCCGGGTTTGGTTCTTGCCGAACCGAAAATGGAAATACAGGGTCCTATCTTGGCGAGCGCCTCGAAGCCGTCTACGAACTCTGCCATAATTTTAAAGATCTGCCAGCTGGAATGTGCTTTGGATTCTGACCATCTCCTCTGTTTGCTTAACTTGATCGTATCATTCATACTCACGTTATTAAAGGGTTCAGACAATAAATGCCATCCTCTCGCCTGGCGATAACGGATGGCACCTGCCTGTTTAAAACGATTCTCAGGCTGTTTTAGTTTGCAATGAATCGGTTTTTTTGGAAATACTTAACAGGCCTAAAAACGTCAGTATACCGTTTATCAGGATCAGTTCATTTCCGATCTTATAGCCCTGAAAGAGCCTGTCGGACATATCTTTAAGCCCAAGCTGCACGTGAAGTTTCTTTTCATACCATTCGGGGCTGCTGAGCATATCCAGGCCCAGTGCAAGCATCGGGGCAATGATGCACACCCACCAGATCAGGTTCGTTTTGAGTTGCTTTCTGGTAAGTATGCCAAAGGCAAACAATCCTAACAGCGGGCCATAAGTGATGCCCGCGAATTTCAGGATAAAATCGATGATCAGTTTGTCGTTGATGGCTTTGAATACAAGCACCATTACAAAAAATACGAATGCGAACGTAAAATGCACTTTCAGCCTGGTACGTTTGCGTGCTTTCTCATCAGCATTCGATTTATTGAGATTTAGGATATCGATGCAGAAACAACTGGTAAGAGAAGTGATCGCTCCGTCTACGCTCGGGAACAGGGCGGAAATAAGGGCGATGATAAAAATGACGCCGATGGTTCCGCTAAAGGCGTCGCTCAGGGCGAGCGTGGGAAACAGATCGTCGGGTGGCACCCGGATTCCCTTATTGGCGGCATACAGATACAGTATTCCACCCAATACCAGGAACAGGTAATTAACGACCAGCAGTACTGCGGAAAAAGCCATGATGTTCTTCTGCGAATCCTTCATGGTTTTAACACTGATGTTCTTCTGCATCATCTCCTGGTCGAGGCCGGTCATCGCGATGGCAATGAACATTCCCCCCAGCAGATGCTTGAGCAGGAAAGAACCTGATTTCACGTCAGTATTGATCACCTGGCTGTATCCTTTCTCCTGCATCAGCGACAGCGCCCCGGAAAAATCGGTGCCGAGCGATTTAAGAATAACAATGATGCATACTACCAGGCCGATCAGCATACCCGATGTTTGAAGAGTATCGGTGTATATGATCGTCTTCACGCCTCCTTCGAAGGTGTAGAGTAAAATCATCAGCAGGATCACCAGGGCAGTGACGATAAAATGCACGCCGAGCTGATCGAGAATAAAGGTTTGAAGAATATTGATCACCAGGTAAAGCCTGGCCGTTGCTCCTACTGTTCGGGAAAGAATGAAAAAGAAGGCGCCTGCCTTGTGCGCGTTTACTCCCAGTCTTTTTTCCAGATAGGTGTAAATGCTGGTTACATTCATCCGGTAATACAGCGGTATCAATACGAAAGCAATGACCGCATAACCGAGCAGGTATCCCAATACTACCTGGAAATAATAAAAATTATTACTGCCCACTCCGCCGGGTACGCTCACAAAAGTGACGCCGCTCAGCGAAGTGCCGATCATTCCGAAGGCGACGAGCATCCAGTTACTATTTCTGTTTCCGATGAAAAAAGAATCATTATTGGAATTTCGGCTGGTTAACCAGGCAACAGCCAGCAACAAAACAAAATACCCGATCACAAAACCAAATAACAGGGCTGGAGACATAAGTTGATTTTAATGATTATTTTCGATTCAGGTTTCAAAGTAATGAAAAAATAATAACAGATATTTACTTCCAATACTTACCTATGAACATTGAATCAGTCGCTGTATTCTGCGCATCGCAAAACGGAAACAATCCTCTTTACCAGCAACACGCCATTGAACTGGGCAAACTCATTGCGGCACTCCGGCTTAAACTGATCTATGGTGGCGGCAATGTAGGTTTGATGGGTGAAATTGCCAATTCCTGCCTGGCCCATGGTGGTCATATTATCGGGGTGATTCCCAAATTACTGATCGAATGGGAAAGAGAGCACAAAGGCCTTACGGAACTGGCCGTAGTGCCCGATATGCATTCGCGCAAAAAAATGATGTATGATCTCTGTGATGCTGCCATCGTAATGCCCGGAGGCTTCGGCACGCTCGACGAATTCTTCGAGATGCTCACCTGGAACCAGCTTAAGATTCACGATAAAAAAATCTACCTGCTCAATTCGGCCGGGTATTACCATCACCTGATCGCGCACCTGCAGCATGCGCAGAAGGAAGGACTGCTGTATGAGCAGGTCTCCGACCGCATCATTGTTTGCCAGACACCCGTAGAAATATTCAACCGCATTGGCTAGAGCCCCGATTTTCCCTGGAAGAGCGGAATATTAAAACCCGCCCTGATTACCGGGATGCTACGCCCCTGGTTGTCGACATAAGGCGAGTTCTTGTTTCCGGAAACATCAAATAACAGGGATAAATAAAAGAAGGGACTGTTTCCGTCGGGCGCTCGTCCCGATGTATACCCGCCGCCGATCAGGAAACTGTTGGCTGAGGTTTTGTCTTTCCCTAATATATACCCCGAATTGGGAGCAGGATCGTATTTGCTGGAGATAAAGTTGTGCTCGAACTGCGCCTGCGCGAATATAAACCGAACAGGATACAGTCGGGTAAAGACACCGCCTCCGAAGATATTTTGTTTCAGCCGGTCGCCATTATATACATAGTCGCGGATACCTGTATACTGATAATTGGCAACAATACCGGCGTCTACCCAGTTGGCCAGCTTGTAACCCAGTACCGGATTACCGCCGATGATAAAAGTGCCATTGAAGAAAGAAAGCGAGATGCTTCCTCCTGAAAACAGGTTCTCTTTCCTGAATCCTTTCTTTTCGGTTTCTTCATACTGTGCACGGGCAGCCATCACTCCCAAAAGGATAACCGCTACAATCCCTAATTTCTTCATAGATGATGATTTTACTTTGCTTTATAAATCGAAAATCTTTCCGGGGTTCATGATGTTGTTCGGGTCGAATGTCTTTTTGATCCCTCTCATGATCCCGAGTGTTACCGGATCGGCTACAATGTCCATGTATTTTTTCTGGATCAGGCCGATGCCATGTTCTCCGCTAATGGTTCCGCCCAGTTTTTTTACGATCACGAACAGTTCTCTGAGTGATCGTTCCATGTCCTCATCTCCGTAGCTGTTGGGGGTGCCTTCTTTTTTGATCCTGATATGCAGGTTACCGTCTCCGGCATGTCCGTAACAAACGGCTTTGAACTGATTTTTATTTCCCAATTCTTTTACCGCCTTTATCAGGGCTGGCAGTTCGGCCCTGGGCACAACGGTGTCCTCTTCTATCGTATAGCCGGCGATCTTTACGGCTTCCGCCACGCGGCGCCTCAATTTCCACAACTCGGCTTTTTGCTGCGCATCATCGGCAAAAAACAATTCACCCGCTTCGTATTCGGCCAGTAATGCGGCGATGGCTTCCATGTCGTTCATCAGCACTTCAGGCTGATTACCGTCTACCTCAATGAGGAGATGTGCGGCAATATCGTCGGTCACCGGTACCGCAGAACTCTCTACCATGTTGCTGACAATCTGCAGGGCATCTATTTCTACCAGCTCGAGGGCGCTCGGGGTAAAGCCGGCTCTGAAGATGGCGCTCACCGCTTCACTGGCTTTTTCCAGGGAACGGAACGGTGCCAGCATGAGCAGGTCATGTTTTGGAAAGGGAACGAGTTTTAATACGATTTTGGTAACTATACCGAGGGTGCCTTCGCTGCCAACCACGAGTTGGGTCAGGTTGTAGCCGGTAGAATTCTTCAGCACATTCGCTCCGGTCCAGATGACCTGGCCTCCTGGCAACACGAGTTCGAGGTTCAGTACATAATCCCGCACCACTCCGTATTTTACCGCCTTGGGACCTCCGCTGTTCTCGGCAATATTTCCACCGATGAAACAGGAGCCGCGGCTGCTGGGATCAGGCGGGTAGAACAGTCCTTTCTCTTTGACAGCATTCTGCAATACTTCCGTAATAACACCGGGCTCGGTGGTTACCTGGAGGTTTCTTTCATCGATCTCCAATATCGAATTGAGACGATCGGTGGAAAGCAATATGCCTCCGGCATGCGGCAGGGCGCCACCACTCAAACCCGTTCCGGCCCCTCTGGGTGTAACCGGAACCCTGTGTTCATTGCATAGCTGCATTACCCGGCTTATTTCAGAAGTCGTGCGCGGCCGTATCACTATTTCCGGAAGAAATATGAGATTTTCCGTTTCGTCATGACCAAAATCCGACCGCCGTTCTTCATCAACATATACGTATTCGGCGCCAACGATCGATTTAAGCTCTTCTATCAGTGCGGGAGTCAGTCTGTCCAACATGAATCGTTTCGGTATTTGTGCTATAAACGGTTACAAAAATCGTATAAAGCCTTCATATTTTAAAAACAGGAAAGAAGGCAAATCGTTAAAGTGGCGTGAAGGAGTGGCTATTGTATCACCCATATTTGTGGATCAGCCGGCCGGATCTGTTTCAGGCGGGTGCTGTAAACAGACCGGAGGGAATCGAGATACCGGGTATCGGGTGCATGCAGCCTGTTATTGATATCCGGAAGAATGAATACCGAACCGCTGTCACGGAGTACCCGGTTGATGGCCTGATCAATGGGTTTCCAGGATGAATCCTTTTCGGGAACCGACTGTACATTCAGCCGGGTGTAGTAATGCAGGAAATCTCCCACAATCCACCCTTCCTGCAGTACAACCACATCTTTGGGTGAAGCCAGTTCCTGCACCCGCTGCGTTTTTACATAATACAGATCGTATTCCTTGTGTTGCATCCACCGGATGCTTCCGAAATAATTGATGCAGAAAAGCAGGAATCCGATGGTAAGCGCGGTCGGAAAAGGCCTGAGCGCTTTGCCCCTGATGCCCGCATTCATTGAACCGATCAACAGTAGCCACAACAGGGCCGTCTGTAAGATCCAGAACTCAAGAATTTCAGGCATCCAGAAAACAAAGAAAAGGCTGTAAACAAAAAAAGTCAGCAGCAATGGTTTGATGATACGCCCCAACCTGGAATTGATGACTTTGTAATTCCGGATAAAATAAATCAGGAGGTAAAGGGTGAGGGCAGCCAGTAATACGGTAAGTATGGTGAGAAAGACGGCCATCGGCTCGGCGATGGACCTGGCCAGGAACAATTCGTCGCTCAGGGAATGATTGGCCAGCGATGAGTTGAGCATTTGCTTTACCGGCGGAAGCTGAAATACATAATGACCACCCAGCATGGCGTGAGCGAACCCGTAACCGATGTCGATGGGTGTACTGGCGTCGAGTGCATGCCAGTAGGTACTACCCCCGGCATATCCTTTCAGCCAGGCGATCCAGGTACTGAGATGATTTTGCTTCTCCAGCACCCATCCTACAATAAAATAAGCTCCCCCTACCAGCAATGCGCCCGATCCGGTGTACAGCAACAGCCAACGGGTAAGGTTCAGCGAATGCCGGTCGGTCCATAACCGGTAAAGAATAACCACTGCAAAAAGAATATTGATCTGGTGGAAAAGGATAGCCAGTATATGAAGGGCGATCACTTTGTACCAGTCGGCCTTGCCGAGGACAGGCCTGGAAAGAAAATACAATGCGCACAGAATGAAAAACAGCGGAGGGGCATACACCTCGATATTGACGCTGTAAAACCAGAATCCGTACGAAAAAGCAACAGGCAGGCAGGAGGCCAGGGAAGCTACCCGCGAAAACCGGAACCGGTTGTAGAAGAATGAATATACTACCACGAGGCTGCAGCTTCCCCAGAAAGCAGAAAAACTTTCGATCAGGTAATAATTCTTTACAGAGGGGAAAACAAGATGCCAGAAATGCATCCAGCAATAGGCCGCATAATGATAAAGCAGGTGATGCTGGTTCACGAGCGGGTATCCGTCAACGATACCATTGAGGTAAGTGATGGAGTCGTGCGGCCCGGAGAAGTTTTCGGCAAGAGTGAGCAGGAAGAAAACCAGCGAACCTATAAATACCCAAACCTGTACAGGAACTTTCTTCATAGTGCGTGAACCGGCTGCCCGGCTGGTTGAATTATTTTTTCTGCAGCAACTCGTCTATATCGATGCCAATCATTTGTTCGAGCTCCAGTTTGGAAACATTGTAGTTCCTGATATCGGTTAATTTCCGTACCTGTTGTTCTTTATACAGGGCAAAGGCATTGTTGTATACATCAACGCCAATCAGATCGTCTTTAAAATCCTGTTCCTTCTGACGATAGTTCAGGTAGGCATCCTGAGTTACCCGGCTTTGCAGGTCGAGGATGTCTTTATACATCAGGTAATCCTCGTATTTGGTAAGCACCTGTGTTCTGATTTCGCGGTAGCGCTGATTTTTTTCCGCTTCTGCGATATACAGGTTTTCACGGGCTACTTTCACTTCATTTTTTCTTTGCGTATAGAAATTGAGCGGAATAGCCACCCCAACGTTCCAGAGCGGCAGGAACTGGTTGCCGGAGCCTTTGGGCTGAAGGGTGAGTTCGTTCAGGTTGACACTCGGAACAATTACGCTCAACCACTCCCCTTTTGCCTTGCTCAGCTGGTAGTTGGCAATCGACACCTTTCGATCGGCGATCTCGAAATTGGGATTCTGCATCGCCAGCTGAACCAGTTTTTCGCGAATATTTGTTATCTGCGAAGTATCATTATTGGTATGATAGGTGGACCCTAACCGGCGGGGCGGATTCTGGGCCAGTAAAGCCAGGCTGTTGATCAATAAAAGGGATACAATTAGTACTTTCTTATTCATGGTAGTTGGGTTCAGTCTTGGCGCTGTCAAAATACTGCATCTTCAACAGTAATGCAAATGCCGTATACAGGTAAAACACACTCGGGTACATCGGAATGGCCATTTGTGAAATCTGGGCGGCCATTATCGAAAAAATAAACACCAGGTTGGCGATATACAGCGTCTTGATTTCAGGATCCCTGACTCTGTAAAAATACCGCGTGCCGGTTTTCAGGATCGTAAAATAAAAAAACAGGGTAAAAATAAGCCCTACATAGCCCTGATCCATCAGGATCTGCATATAACCGCTATCAGGGGGTACATGCGACAGGTAATGGCCGGGATTATACAACATTCCCAGGTTTCCACAGGTATAGATACCTCCCCCGATCGGGTGGCGGTAAATATAGGGCTGAACGGATTTTCTGTTAACGTCACGTATCAGGGCCGAATTGTCGTTGGAAGGCTCAAAAGTTGACCGTATCCGGTTGATGATGGCATTATCATAGATCGGCGCCACCAGTATACCGGTAAGCAGGATGCCGCAAAAAGCCATGAACAGGATCGTTTTCTTTTCATACAGGGTATAAATGCCATAAAAAGCAATGGCCAGTACGATCATCATTGTGGCGGTTCTGGTACCCGAGTACGACGACGCCAGCAGGTTGATGACAGAGGCGACGGCGAGCCAGAATCTTTTCCAGGCCTTCGGTTCGCGCAGGGCCAATACCAGGATGAACGATCCGCAGGCGGCATAAAGAATGCCGGAAGAGGCCGGATCGGACAACAAACCAAATTTGCGGGTGAAACCCCAGTTGATGAACAACTCCATTCGCAACGGATCGGCCATCAGCCATCGGTTCTCGAAGGAGAAAAAGCCGAACCATTGCTGTTTGCAGGCGTAGGCAGCTTCTATTACGCTGATCAGTATCCAGAAATTCGTGATCTGGGTAACGATCTTGCGGCTGTTGATGACACAGTAGGAAATATAGAAAAAGGCAAAAAGGCTTCCGTGTTTCCTGATAAAATTGAACCAACCGAGCTTGCCATGCATGGCCGGGTTGAAAAATTCGAGAAGATAATATCCCAGCAGCACGAGCATCCAGATGGTAATGCCATGCATCCAGAATTTCCGGGAGATCTCTTTGCGGTATTCCTGCTTGGTGATCACGCCCACCAGGGTGATGTAAGAGAAATACTCTGGTATCAGTCCGGTAGGTATCACCGCACCGCTGGAAGTGAGCTTTTCGGGCAGGGAGATAAATATGGAAATGAAATAGGTAAAATAAAACCCGAACAACGGGTACAACAGGCAAAGGATCATCAGCAACACTCCGGCCAGTGCTGCAACGGCAATCACGGCCAGCTTCATGTCTACCAGAACTGCCAGGTAACTGATTGCCACAGATGCCAGCAAAAACATCAGCAGCCCGAAGCCGGTATTCATTTTGCGGGTAACAAAATTATACCGGGCCCAATCCTGCGCCAGATTCATGGCCTTATATAGAGGATTGTTCTCCACTAAAAAAACATGAATTTTAGAAACATCGCGATCATGAAGAATGCGATGAAAAGGGTGGCAATTCTTTCCACCACCGGGTTCTGACTTTTTGATCCTTCCACACTCATATTATTATCTTGATTTTTCCTTTATTGATTGATTCATGCGCGGAGAAAGCGGCTTGGTCAATGCCCCATCCTTGCCTACTACCTGCAGATTGCCCCGGCTCTGGTTAACCGGCTTCTTCCAGGTATATAACCACCAAAGACCTGCCTTTTGGGCAAGATTATAGAGGATGACAGGAATGATCACTCCCGCGGCCGTACCAACGATCAGGAGCAAAGGAATGTTTTGAATATTCATTAACCGCATCATCACAATCCTGACGGTAGCGGTTACCATCAGGTTCGCTACATAGATGTACAGTGAATGGTATCCGATCACCCGCAGAAAACGAAGGCTGTTGTATTTCTGCAACAGGAAGGAAACACACAACACAAAGGCTCCCCCTACCACCGCTGCCAGCGCAAAATACATGGGCATGAAGTTCTGAACATAGTAATCGTCTCCCTTTCTCAGGTTGGCCATCGTAAAAAAATGCTGGATCAGAATGAAAAAAGGAACGATGACCGCCAGTGTTTTCCAGGACGCTATTTTCCGGAAATTGGCCGGGTTCATCATGAATGCGGAAATCGTATCGCCTATTGCAAAAAATATATAGAAGAAACAGACGTCTGTAATAAAACCGGTCTCAATCCTGTTCATATGCAAATAGGCCGCTACGCCATACAATACTACTCCCAGCAGCATTTGCTGCCAGTGACTGAATCTGGCATAAAAAGTAACAAGCGCATAACTAATGCTTACAAAAAACAGCGCATTCAGGTACCAGAACTGCTCCACACTCCTGGGCTGGTATATTAATTTGAAATAGTCGCCAACCTGGCGATGTGCATTTACGTAATCTGCAAAGATCAACTGCAGGCTGATATGAAGCACTCCCCAAATGATCAGAGGATAGAGAATGGTTTCCGTACGGCTCTTGACGAAACTTCCGGGCCCTTTCGATTGCAGGCTTGTACGCAGGAAAATTCCTGATACGATAAAGAACAGCGGCATCCGGAAACTGAAAAAGAAAATATTGAGATAAGACAGGGATGGGTATTGCTGGACGTCGATATCTCCATTCAATAGTCCGCTGAAAAAATGACGGAAACTGACCAGGATGATACAAATACCCCTGGCATAGTCTATCCAGGGATACCGGTCCCGGCTGAGAATTTTTTTACTATTAAATAAATAATCCCACACGCTGAATAAGGTTTTAATTTAGCGCTCTTATCAGAGATCTATGTTTTCTTTCTGCACTTTGTTAAATACAGCCCCCACCAGTTTATCCCCAACGCTCTTGAGATAGTCGATCGATTCGCGGTCACTCTGCGCCTGCGATGATTCGGCAGAGATCACCGCCACGATTCCGTCGACATACCTGGAAATTTCCTTGGCATCAGGGTGATGGTTGAGAGAGGCAGCTTCGATAAATACATAGTCATACTTGCTGGTAACCTTATCCAAACTTTCCAGCAGGTTATGGGGAGGAAGAATTTCCGAGGGGGAATAGTTGCCTTCGCCACATCCAATGATATCGGCATTGGGTATGGTGGTGGCGCCGGTGGCCGCCAGGATCTTATCGATCGCATTGGGCTGTCCGTTTACGCTGAATTTTTCCAGCACGGCGCCTGCTCCGAATTTTTCAGAAAGGGTGTTATTGGAAAAATTGGCGTCGATGATCAATATCTTTTTATGCGTCAGGCTGAAGGCGTTGGCCAGTGCTTCAATCAGCATTGACTTCCCTTCTTTGGGGCGCGTGCTCGCAAACAGGAATACCTTTTTTCCCGAATTTTCCATTTCAAATCGCAGCTTCCGCAGGTTTTCTACAAATACCTGCTGCTGCTTGTTGCGCATATCGGTTGCCGGTGTATTGATCAGCGTTTCCAGACTTTGGTTCTTAAGATCCAGATCTACAAGGCTGGTAAGATTTTTCAGCTTGGTAGCCCGCTGGAACATGGTTGGCGTTTTGTAAGAAGAATCCAGGAATTCCAGCAGCAGAATCACAAAGCTCGAGAAGAAGAACATCAGAAAACCCGCCAGGCCGGAAATGATCAGCTTTCTCGAGGGGCTGGGCTTGTCTGCCGGCACCGCGATCAGGGTTTGTTTGAAGTTATTCTGCGGGTTCAGTTCGAGGTCAATTTTACTCTGTAAACTGTTTCTCAATCCTTCCCACTCTTTACGGGCAATTTCGACCTTCGACTGTAATTCATTCAAAAGTATCTCCGCTCCACCGTCCTGCCGGGTCATATCCTCGTAGGTTTCCTTTTCTTTCCTGAACTGTTTTACGTTGGCTTCGGCGGCGAGAATATCCTGTTGCAACTCAATTTTACGCGCAATCAGTTCATCTCTTTTCAGGTTGCGCCGATCGCGATCATTGGTAGTGCCGCCGCTGGTTTTGCTACCGGCCGACAATTGAATTATTTTATTGGTATTCGCGTCAATTTCATCCTGGATCTTGCGTTTGTCTTCCTCGGACTTACCGGCAAGTTGTTTGTCCAGTTCAATATTGCGGTCCTGAAGTCTCTTGATTTCCCGGTTATTGCTGCTGGTGGTATTGGTGGTATTGTCCCCTCCCCCTGTTCCCAGTCCCTGCAATTGTTCTTCAATGGCCGTCAATTCGCCTCTGAGGCGATTGAGGCGACCGGTTTCTTCCTGGTATTTCCCGATCAGTTCCTGCACCACCGACATCGCGGCTGTGGCCTTGGCCTCGCCGGTAGTGGGTCCTATCTTGTCTTTGTATTCTTTCAGTTTTTGGGTGAGGCTGTCTACCACGTGACCTTTGGCATCTACCAGGCTGTCCAGCTTATTGGACGCGGTGGTAGTACGCAGGCCGTATATCTGATTAAAGAACCCAATCAGCTGCTGGCCGGCAGTGTTGGCCATGAAAGCAGAGAGGAAAGGGTTTTCAGAATTGGCAAAAATCTCGATAAAGTCGGTTCTGCCCACCCGATCCTGGCTTAAGCTCTTCATCAGAAAATTCGTGCTATAGCCATAAAGGTCGATGAGGTCTTTAACCATCTTTTCGTCGGGCGAATAATAATTCAGTAACTGGAGGTCATTGATCTTACCCCGCAGAATCTTCTTCGCTTTCTCAATATTGGAGGGCGTTAGTAAAACGTAATTCTTGTCGGTCTTTTTGGGTTGGCGAAAAGGCACACTGTCTTCCAGGTCGTGGAGCAACAATTTGTAGGAGATCATCCCAAAGACCTTATCGGAAGCGAACGCAACGTTTACGTTATTGAAACGGGTGTCGATTTCGTAAATATTAAACATGTCTTCCTGCTTGATCTTTACCTTCTGTTCCATGGTAAAGCCCGTGGAATACTGCGCCAGGGAGACGTATTCTTTTGGTCGGAACATGAAAAAAACAAATCCCGCTGCCACACCAAAAACGGTGCAGAGTAAAATGATCCATTTCTTTCGCAGAAGCGAATAAAGCAAATACAGCAGATCCATGTGGGTCGTTTTGTGATTTCAGGTGAAAAAGTACCAAAAAAATCCGGGAACGAGTGTGGTTCCCGGATTTTTGGACTTATCTCAAAAGCCTTGCGGCTCTTATTTCTTGGTTTTTACCAGTTTCGCGGCTGCTGCGGGCTTGCCGTTAACGGTAAGCGTTACCAGGTAAACTCCGGTCGACAGCTTTCCTTCTGTCGTGTTTATTCTCAGGGTATTGGGACCTTGTGGTAATTGGCCAAAGTTACGCTTCATAATCAAACTTCCGGACAAATCATAGATATCTACTCCAATCGTATTTCCTGCCGCATCGTTGCTGAAATCAAGGTTGATGAGATCAGTGAACGGATTGGGATAAGTTGTAATATCTACTTTTTTGCCATCGGCCGTTACAACAGCAACCGGGTTAGTGGGCCCTTCGGTGGCTACGTTATTCACCAGGCCGTTGGGGTTGACGCTGTTCAGAACGGCTCCACCGTTTACATCATCATAGGCTTCGATGATCAGGCCGCTGCTGTAAGCATTGGCAGCTTCGGCGGTGGTAGATACATTCAGGTACAGTTCGCCATTCTCATCCGCCTGCAGGTCGCCGATGTAAACAATCTTGCTGGTATTCTGCCAGGAGTTGATATATACCGTGCGTCCGTTAACGGTGAAGGTGGCTGTCAGGTTACCGCCAATCCAGTTGGAGCTGGAAATATAACCGATGCGGTAACGCTTACCCTGGTTGAGGCCAGACAGTTTTACCTGTGATTGCTGGAGATTGTCCATCCAGTAACCCGATTGGGAAACCAGGTCAGGAACCAATCCGCCGAATCCTGAGTTATTTCCGGTTGACATACCCGCGTTGTTCTCACCATTGAATGTTTTGGTGATAGTGAGGGTATAACCGGTGTTCACGTTAGACTGATTCTTGAGGTTGGTATAGCTGATGCCCGGTGAAGGGAAAGCTTCCAGATTATTCCAGGGCGCACCGGCGCTCTGTACGTTCTGATTGAAGTTAACATATACCATGCTCAGTGGCGTAATGGTCTTCTCCCTGTTGCTCCAGTCGGAGAAGGTGCTGGCACCATTCTTCGCGCGTATCCGGTAGAAATACTTGGTATTGCTGGTAAGGCCGGTGTTGGTATATACCGAGTTGTTACCGGCTATGGCGATATTGGTTACGTTTTGAGTAAAGAGTGAATCGGTTGCACGCTGTAACTGGAATCCATCGGCCGTATTTTCATTATTGCTGCGATCGCTCCAGCTGAGTACCGCCGTTGTTCTGTCTTTGGGTTCTACATACAGGTTAACCGGGTTAAGCAGGGTGATGGATGATTCGTACTCCTCGATAATAATCGCGTTCAGATACATATTGGTAGTACCCGTGCTCAACTTGTTAAAGTTGACCGTGATCGCGCCACCGGAAGCGGTGAGGCCATTCAGGTTGGCGGTCATATTGGTATTGTACTTGGCGTTCAGGGTATCACTCTGGCTGCCGACGTTGGTAGACACTCTCATGACTGCCTCCAGTCCTTCGTTCTGGCTGCCAATCACTACAATGTTGTAGCGTTTGGTTCCGCCGGAAAGACCGGTGATGGTAATGGCCCGGCTGTTGGTACCGCTGTAATAGATACCGCCGGAAAGAACTGTATCGGGAACAACACCGGTGTTGTTACCAGTTTTATGACCAGTCAGGAATCGGCTCGACCATCCGTCGGTCATAGACATGCTGATGGAAGTCGGCACATTGTCTTCATCAACGAGGCCATTGATCACCTGGCCCTGACCACCGTAATGGAGGAAGTTATTCCAGGGTGCCGGTGCCACTTTCGCATAGTCACCGAAGTTGACGAAGATGGATCTTACGTTCTTGTCGGCCACTGTGATAATGAAATCCTGTGTGCTTACACCGCCCTTGTCATCTTTTGCCACCAGGCGCAGGAACTGCTGACCCAGGTTATCGATGGTGGGAGCTGCGGTGATCCGATAGTTTCCGCTACCCAGATCTGTAAGCGTTACAAATGACGGCTTGTTTTCGATATACACGTTCAACACATCAGTTGGTACATCCACTACAGAGAAGTCTTCATCCACGGAAGCATCGGTCTTCACTTTGAAACTGCTCAGGTTGGTGATCACCGGACGATTGTTTTCAGTGGTTACACTGATGGTATCACTGGTGGCGCCATTTCCGTGGTTATTGTAACCAACTACATAATAATAATAAGTAGTGTACTGTTGAGCCGTAAGATCAACGTAGCTCACGCTGTCTTTGTTTTGCTGACCATTGTTCAGTAATGAATAAGGTCCGGCTGCATCGGTAGAACGATACACTTTATATCCAAACTCGTTGTAAGATCTGTCTACCCAGTTCAGTTTCACTCCGCCATTCTCCACGAAATCACCGGTAAGGCTCAGCGGCTTGGCAGGTGTTGTTCCATCATCATAAGCCGCATCGATCACCATGGCATTTAACAATCCGCCGGCGAGCGTGCTGGCATCTCCTACCATGGTAATGGTTACCTGGCCGGATGCGTTGGGTTTCACCTGGTAGATGGTATCAGTCATAGTTGTGTTGAGGTAGTAATTTACCTGCGCCACATCGTTTCCGATCAGGAACTTGGTTGTGGTGCTGGCGTTGATACCGCAACAGTTGTTCAACGAACCTGAGAAGAACGCGAAGTTGTAACGACGTGCTGTATCCAGTCCGTATACACGCAATCTGAGGGTGTCGGCAGTTCCGAAGTTATACAGACCCCACTCGATAAAGTCTCTCAATACCGCATCGGGGAAAACACCTGAGTTGTTGCCGGTTTGCGTTCCGCCCGTTGAAGCGTTGTAGTTATTGCTCAGTGCCTGGATTCCAACAGTAGTGGTGGCTCCTTTAACTGTTACCAGTGAACCCTTGTTGAACGGAGCGGGCAGACTGAACAGATCGATATCGTTCCAGGTCGGTGCGTTTCCGGTGAAGTAGCGGAAGTTCACTCTGATACTTTCGTTCGGATCGAACTCATTAACTGTAATCTTGAAGGTCCTGCTTGTCCAGGCACCATTGCCATCATCTACATAAGCAGTCATATTATATACTCCGGAAGTGGAATAGCCAGGTTTGAGCGTGATGGATCCTTTACCATTGCCGCTGTCTACGAAAGTGGCAAATGAAGGCATGTTATCAAAGCTCCAAACCATGTAGCTGTTACCTTCCAGGTCGTTCGCATTTACAGGAATGGTCACCACTTTACCTTCATCAACGGTCTGATCAAGAATATTGGTCAGCGTCGGGATGGTATTGTCATTTACTACCATGGTAAAGTAAGTGGTGTCGAGTCCCTGGTTACCATCGTCCACATAAGCGGTAATGGTGTAGGCACCCTGGTCACCGATGGTGGGGTTCATCACTACATTGATATTACCATTGCTCACGCTCTGCACATCCGCGAACCAGGGCAGGTTATCGAAAGTGAAAGTCATCGGGTCACCATCTTCATCCACTGCGTTAACGGGCAATGTGAAAGTGGTACCGTACTTCATGGTAAAGTCGAGAATATGCGTGATTACCGGCGGTGTATTCAGTGTTTTCGCGGAGGCCACGTTGGTAAATCCGGATGGGCCACCCAAACCTTTTGCCCTGACCTGGTAATAGTAAGTGGTATTCGCAAACAGGGCAGTATCACTAAACGTCTTGGTTGCACCTGCGCCTGCCGGTACGGTCTTGACAAGACGGTAGTTTGACTGATTGCCCACTGATCTGAAGATCTCAAATCCGGTTTCATCGGATGAGTTATCATTCCATTGGAGATCGATACCATCCTTTCCAACAACTGTAGCGGTCAGCACCGTGGGTGATGCTGGTACTGCAGGAGCAGCCAGGGTGGTGTCCATCGACTGACCGTAGGTCAGGTTCTTCATCGACAGTACCTGTGCAGCTGTAGCTGCTTCATTCACTTGAACCTGTACGCCATCGATCAGACCCTGATAAAAAGCATAGGTATTTTGTGCATCATTGAAAGCATTCGCTGCATCGGGATAACCTATCCGGGAAGCAGAGGTGCTGTTGGCGCTGATGCTGGTAAAGCTGAAGTTGGTGCCATTGTTTGCCACCTGCACACCATTCATATATATGCGCATGGTGTTGGTGCTGTATACCACTGCCAGGTGGTTCCATCCACCGCTTATCCAGTTGGCATTGGAGGCGAAGTTGGCCAGCGAAACAGTACTTCTTACGTTATTGCTGGCGATGCCCGCATCGAGGGCGTTGCCATTAAACCGCAGGGCAATGCCGTTATCAGCTCCGCCGAAATCAAACAGGATGCGTTTACCGGTAGTTACGGATGGTTTCACCCACAGAGAAATAGTACGCTGGCTGAATACACCATCACTGGGGAATCCGCCGCTGGTACTGTTGTTTACGGAGATGAAATCGTTGGTACCATCCAGGGAAGCGGAATGGCTGCCTTCTGCACGATCGGTGCTGAAGGTTGGATTGGCTGTTCCACCGCCACCCGCGAGGGTGCGTGTACCGCTGGTCATGCCATCGTTATAGTTATTATCCAGGTGCCAGATGGTTTCGCTGGCTGTATAGGCAGATTGTCCGTATGAACCTACCGCACGCACTTTGTAGAAATAAGAAGTGTTGGCGGTCTGGTTTGAATCAATGAAAGAAGTTCCGGTAGTGGTACCGATCGGGCTATAGGTTCCGCCCAATGTGGTAGAACGAACTACTTCGAAACCGGTTTCGTTATTGCTGTTATCGGCCCAGGTAATGGTAGTCTGCTTGTAGCTGTTGGCCACCGCTTTCACCGCAGAAGGTGCTGCAGGTGCCGTGCCGCCTGGTGTATAGGTCGGGTTTTCCTGGAAGGCCGAGTTGGGAATAGCAGTATAACTGCCACTGTTCAACGACCAGTTCAACGTCATCGCTTCGCCACCACCCTCTTCAAAGAAAGTTGCGGCAATCGGGAAATACTGACCCGCAGTGAGGGAGAAAGCGGAACTGTTCACGCACTGGGTGCCGTGCAATCCATCATTGTTTACGGTTTCTGCCGCATTGGGATTGTAAGGCATGTTGAAATAGAGCTTGCTTCCGTCGTCGGAGCAGGTCTGGAACCGGTAAGTACCGGTAGTGGGTATACGAATGTATCCTTCCCACAGATATCCGAAATAATCGCCTGCACCTGCTGTAAAGGCTACGTTAGGCGCTATTCCTTCCGCAACCGGAACGCGATCGGCATAACTGGGTATCTCTGTCAGACCCGATGGGTTGCTGAAGAATTTGTAACAAACACCCTGGGCGATGGTATTGGCCACCACTTCATTACTGGGTTGTGAAATATTTCCAGCCGCGTCTTTTGCCCGTACGCTGAAGGTGTAGGTCTGGCGTTCGGTCAGCTCATTGATGGCGATATAAGTATTGGTAGTGGAATAAAGCTTCACTCCATTTACATAGATATCATATTTGGCAACGGCCAGGTTATCGGTAGATGCCGTCCATTTGAGAGAAACGTTGGTGCGGCTGGCGCAGCTGAGGGTAAGGTTACCCGGAATGGTTGGCGCCGTATTATCGACCTGTGTTACCACAGAGGCTTCATTGCTGTTTGCCGCAGCGCCGAAATCACTCACGGCCCTCACCACATAGAAATACTGTGTATTTCCCTGGATAGCATTGTCAATATAGGTAGTTACATCCGGAGCGGTGATCTTGATCAGCTGGTAAGGCCCGCCGCTTGCCGTGCCCCGGTAGATCTCATACCCGGTTTCATTTTGTCCGGCATTCGGATTCTCGTTCCAGTCGAGCTGAATGGCTCCCACCGAAGAGGAGAAAGCAGACAGGTTCTTGGCCGCATCCGGCTTGGGAGAACCGCTGGACGGAATGACGTTGAATACAGGAGAGAAGGCGCTTCCGCAACCAAATTGCTCCACAATTTTTGCCTTGTACTGGCCCACGGGCGCCATAAATGTATTGGAAGTACTTACTACTACGTTGTCGCCCGTACGAATCCACTGGTATCCGTAATAACCTGTCGGAAGCGTGAGCGGCACTGAATTGCTGCCATCTACTGCCGGCAGTACTTTACTGCGAAGTCCGTTCACGGTAATCGGCGGGGTGATGGTTTGCGCCTTGGCATAGATCACTGCCGGTTTGGGCGAGAACAGGCTCCAGTCGGCTGTAGCAGATCTTTTGAATCGCACCCGATAGGTACCAAATGCTTTTACGCGGATTTCATTACCGGTAAAGGAGATCAGGGGCGTATTATCAATAATGGTATTGACACCATTTTCTCGGGTAGCAATGGTAACGCCGTCTTTCTGCCATTCATACGCATAGAAACCGGCCGTGATACCGATTTTGGTATCGATGGCCGAGTCCGGACAGAAATCATATCGCTGGAAATACACAAGGGGGTTGGCCTTGTGCATGTCGTTCATATAAGGAAGAAAATCGGGTTCGGACCAATGCGTATCCCAGGTAAAGTGACCCAGATCGGGATACAGGGTCCAGCGGATGTTTGATCCGATATTTTTCAGATTGTCATAACTGTTTTGCGCATACGAAGGGTTCGGGTTGGTGTCTTTACCACCGGTTGCAAACCAGATGGGAATGTGAACGAAATCGCTCCAGTTAGTATGTGCGGAGGCGGCAGAGGATGGTGCCGCTTTGGTAACTCGCTGGGGAAATACTGCTGTCATTGACCAGGTAGCTACGCCACCGTTGGACAGACCGTCTACGAATACGCGGTCAATATCGGCCCGGATGTATTTAGACATCGAGTCGAGCATGGCGATCACGCCGTTATAGTTGACCGAGTAACCGGCTACTCCCCAGTCGCTCCAGCAGTTGTTATCGTTGACCACGCATTGCGGATAGAGAAGGAAACCATCAAACTGGTTTGCTTCAACCGCATTGCGGAAGCGCTGGCCTCCGTGCACCATCTGCTTTTCGTTATTATATATACCGCCGTTGGTAGGGCAGCCCGGCTCCCCTGCTCCATGGAAGAAGAGCATGATGGGATATTTTTTCCCGGCACTGTCGGGGTTGCTGAAACTTTTCGGGTATTTCATACGAAAAGCCAGCTTCACTCCATTGTAGTTGATGAAGTAGGCTTTATAGTCTTTTCCCCAGGCGTTACTATCAACACCCGATGTTTTGACTGATACCCATTTCTGCAAACCCGCGATGTTTGGGTTAGGGTTTGCCGTTAGTGCGGTGGAGTCGTTGCTGTAAGTGGTGCCATTGTTGACCCAACGACGGTTTTTATCCGCGGGGTTGAAAACGTTTTGAGCTTTCGAGAGGGCAACCAGACATAGTACTCCAATTGTGGTAAGAAGTAATACTTTCTTCATAATGCGCGACAATTATAACTTTTAAAACTACCTATAGCCTAACTAAGGGTTTTAAATCAGGATATTACGAGGCACCTTTAGCTGTTAGGGAAGGTATATTGGAGGTGTTACAAGGCTGGTCTTATCGCAAGATAATGAGGTAATAGCACGAAGGAAATCCAGGAGGATGGTTGGATAGGTTTTGTCAAGAAGCTCAAAAATAATAATAATTTTTAAAAAGTGAAATTCTTGTAGAAATAAGTTGAGGTATGTCGTATACCAAAAAAGTGGTATGAATTTTAGCCAGCCACTTTCAATTATACTTTCTTTTGATTTTCTTCGCACAAAATACCCTTAACCTACCCATTCAGTTTCATCATGACAACCATCCTGATAGCAAAGATCATTTTTTGGGTAAGTTTCTCCATTGTATTCTATAGTTATATCGGGTATGGAATCATTTTGTGGTTCCTTGTAAAGATTAAACAGTTATTCAGCCGAAAAATCCCCACTAACCCTGAATTTCTTCCTGCGGTAGCGCTGGTAGTGGCCGCCTACAATGAAGAAGATTATATAGAAGAGAAGATAAAGAACAGCTTTCAGTTGAACTATCCGGCCGATAAGCTGGAGATCATTTTTGTAACCGACGGTTCCACAGACCGGACTCCCGATATCATCCGCAAATATCCCCGTATTCATCTCTTGCATGAGCCGGAAAGAAGGGGTAAATCGGCGGCTATGAATCGCAGCCTGGCCTTTATTAAGTCTCCCTACATCATATTTTGCGACGCGAATACCCTTTTAAACGCCGATTGCGTACGGGAGATCGTGAAGCACTATGCGGACCCCAAGGTGGGAGGAGTGGCCGGCGAGAAGAAGATCCTGACCGAAGGGATCAATACGGCTGCCGCCACCGGCGAAGGCCTGTACTGGAAGTATGAGTCGTTTCTGAAAAAACTGGATTCGGACCTGTTAAGTACGATGGGCGCCGCCGGAGAGCTTTTTTCGGTGCGAAAGGAATTGTTTGAACCCGCTCCCGAAGGCACCATCATTGAGGATTTTGTTCAGTCGCTGAAAGTCTGTACCAAAGGTTATGTTCTAAAATATGAACCCGGTGCCTATGCGGCAGAGGCCCCCTCCGCCTCCATCAGGGATGAAATGAAAAGAAAGGTAAGGATCTGTGCCGGCGCCTTCCAGGCGATGATATTATTGAAAGAACTGTTCAACCCGTTACGGCATCCCGTTCTTTCGTTTCAGTTCATATCACACCGGATTCTCAGATGGACCATCTGCCCCGTGGCTATCGTAGTTTTACTAGTTTCTAACCTTTTTCTGGCCTGGCTTGACAACGGTTTATTCTTCAGGCTCGTCTTACTCGCGCAGCTGGTATTTTATGCGATGGCCATAACCGGATGGATACTTGCCAACAGGGAAATCAAGGTGAAAGTATTGTATATTCCTTTTTATTTCCTTTTCATGAACCTCGCTGTGTTCCTGGGTTTCAGGCGATTCATCCGTAATAAACAGACCGTACTGTGGGAAAAGGCCGGAAGACAGAAACTACCAACTCACCAGCATTAAAATACCACTAAACAGGTATTTCCGACCACTTGCGAAGAGGTATCTTTGTCCTAATAAAAATATAATAGTGGGGTGTTTGGTTTATTGAAGATTGTTACTATTTTTACGATGCCAAAAAGGCGCTCCATTCAAAATCCTCTGAATATTCTGGTTCTCTCTGATTGGCTTATACTGATTCCCACAAATCCTTCGAATAGCCGCTGCTACCTGTAAAATACCTGGTTAGTTAATCCATAACTATTGTATAAACCCGTTCAAGGAGTTTATATCATTTATTTTTTTCATCATAGTGAGAACCAATACCTCTGTCGAAGCCTTTGTCCAAATGCAAGCCTGTTGAAAAATTGCGAATTGTTCACTTAAAAAATTTTTCTGCCCATGAAAAAGAAGATCCTCGCAATTGATGACAGTAAGGCAATACGCTTTTTGCTTCAAACTGTACTCGGAAAAGACTACCAGGTTATTACCGCACCCGATGGTTGTTCAGCTATGTATTGGCTGTCCAAAAAGAACCTGCCGGATTTGATTATCGCTGATGCGCAACTGCCGGACATGGAGAATTGGGAACTGATCGAACAACTTTCAATGAGCGGACTGTACAGGGATATCCCCATGATCGTACTGTCTTCTCTCAGCAAAAACGAAACGAAAGCAAAATGTTTGCAATATGGTGTAGCCGAACACTTCACCAAACCATTTAATCCGATCGAACTGCTGGAGGCTGTCAACAAAGTGGCCAAATTCCAGGAAGTGAGCGTTCAAGCCAGTTAATCTTACGTACAATATGAAGATCTAAAAAAAACCTCAAACCTTACTTTATGGAACTTACGTTTACACCCGAAGAAAAGACCATTAAGAAGACATACCGACATTTCTCCATTTCTTCCAAAACCAACGCTGAAATAGCCGACCGGAAGAAAGCAGATTTCTTTTATATCGGCCGTAAAACAACCAGCATCGACTGCCTGATCAAGTCATTTGAAACCGGTTATGCTGCCGAGAACACGGAAAATGCACGTTTCATCCTGAATCGCCTGGCCTCCAAAGAAAATACCATTCCCGAATTATTCATAGTAGACGCCTCCATCAGCCGTAAGGAAATCGCCGAGATTTTCAGTTTTGTGAGCCAGATGGCCGACATGTCTGCCATTCCTTTCATCATTGACGCTTCTTATTCGAGTGCAGATGAAATTGAATCCCTGCGCAAGCTGGAGTTCGTGGATGAAATTATTTTCCTGAACGATCTGAACAGCCAGAAACTGTTTGCCAAGATCGCCTTTCTCAAGAAAGTAAAGCAGCGCAGCAGCACCCTGAACTTCAAACAGCAGGTGGAAACCTCTGCCAGAGGGCTGGGCGTAACGAAGAGCTATGCCAAGAGAGTATTTGATATTCTCGCCTCATCCCTGATTTTACTGGCCGCCAGCCCGATCCTGATCCTCATTGCGATCGCCATCAAACTGGAATCAAAAGGCCCTGTGTTTTATATTTCCAAAAGAGCCGGCCGCGGATATAAGGTATTCAACTTTTTCAAGTTCCGTACCATGTACACCGGAGCCGACCTGCAGGTTAAGGAACTGAAGCACATGAACCAGTACCAGGCCGATTCGGCATCTGCAGCGGACCCTGTTTTCTTCAAGATCAATAACGACCCGCGTATCACCAAGGTTGGTCTGTTTCTTCGCAAAACCAGCCTCGACGAAATTCCTCAGCTGGTGAATGTGCTGAAAGGTGATATGTCGCTGGTGGGTAACCGCCCCCTGCCTCTGTATGAGGCTTCTGCACTGACCACCGACGAATGGGCGATGCGCTTCATGGCACCGGCAGGAATTACGGGCCTGTGGCAGATCAAGAAAAGAGGACAGGATGATATGTCTACCGAAGAGAGACTGAGCCTCGACATCGACTACGCCGAAAAATGCAATTTCATGTACGATCTCTGGATCATGGCCAACACACCGTCTGCACTGATCCAGAAAACCAACGCCTGATTTTTTCTACTTTTACCGTATAATTTAATAATCCCGCTTTCAGAAGCGGGATTATCTTTATACCTTTTCCCTGATTTCATAACAAACCGACGTGCCAAGCTCCACCCCTCTTATATCCATCATCACTTTAAATTATAACCAGTCGGCGGTAACTCTCGATTTCCTGGAATCGGCCCGGCATCTTCATTACCGAAATTTTGAGATCCTGGTATGTGATATGGCTTCCCACGAGGATGTGGCCTCGATCATCAAACCGGAATTGTACCCCAATACCCGTCTGCTGCTGAGCCCTGAAAACCTCGGCTTCGCCGGAGGAAACAACTGGGGCATGCGCCAGGCAAAGGGCGATTACTTTTTTATCGTTAATAACGATACGGTCCTGACTGAAGACATACTCGACAGACTGCTTCAACCCTTCTCCGAAGATGCTTCTATCGGCGTCACCTCCCCCCGTATCATGTATTTCGATCATCCGAATATCATCCAGTACGCCGGCTTTAATCCGATGAACATGTACACGGGCCGCACAACCATTATCGGAGAAAAAGAGGAAGACAAAGGCCAGTACAATACATCGCGTGAAACCGCAGGCTCGCATGGCTGTGCCATGCTGGTGAAAAAGGAGATCATCGCCAAAACCGGCATGTTCCCGGAAAAATTCTTCCTGTACTATGAGGAATGGGACTGGTCGGCAAGAATCATCAAAGCCGGATACAAGATCTGGTATACGGCTGATGCCAAAATCTATCACAAAGAGTCTATCAGCGTCGGCAAATCAAACCCGATGAAGACTTACTATCATACCCGAAACCGAATACTTTACATGCGTCGAAACACCACCTGGTTTCAGCTTTTCGTATTTACGCTGTTCTTCTCCTTTTTCTCCCTTCCCAAGTCCGTTCTGGGTTACCTGGTAAAAGGACAGTTCGAACACCTGGGGAATTTTTTACGCGGGGTGGCCTGGAACCTGTATTCTTCTACGGATTCACCCGTTTGAATCCATCTCAATCCATAATAGTTTTGTCAATAAATCGTTAGAGAAATCATGCTGCTGCCGGTACATATCTTCACCTGGATACTTTTCGCCTATGTTGCCCTGAATGTAGGGTACCTTTTTATGATTACTGTTGCCGGCAAGTTGAAACGCAGCCCCCGCTATGGTGTAAATGCCCGTAAAAAGAGAATTGCGGTATTGATTCCCTCTTATAAGGAAGACGATATTATTATTCATACCGCCCGCGAAGCCCGCCTGCACGATTATGATGCCGCCAGTTTCGATGTGTTCCTCGCTGCCGATCAGCTGCGGCCCGAAACCATTGAAGAATTACGAAAAATTCCAGTTAATGTGCTGGAGGTGCAGTTCGAGATCGGCTCAAAAGCCCGGTCGCTCAATAAACTACTCAACTTTATTCCCGACAATAAATATGATGTTGCACTCATCCTCGATGCCGACAATATCATGAAACCCGGATGCCTGGAGCAGATCAATGACGCCTTTCAGCAGGGATTCCGGGCCGTACAGGTGCACCGGGTCGCCAAAAACCGCAATACAGCCGTGGCCGTTCTCGATGCGATGAGCGAAGAAGTGAACAATCATTTTTTCAGGAAAGGGCTGCGGGCGCTCGGGTTTTCCTCCACGGTGATCGGTTCGGGTATGGCCTTTGAATTCGATACCCTGAAAAAGATCTACAATAAACCGGGTATCCTCGGCAACCCCGCCTGCGACCGGGAAGTTGATTTTGAAGTGATGAAGGCCGGCGTCAATATAGAGTTTATTGAAGACGCCTATGTGCTGGACGAAAAAGTAGCCAGCCGGGCCGTGTACGAAAAACAACGCACGCGCTGGCTCGAAAGCCAGATCATTCACCTCAAACTGTTTTTCGACAAGAATCAGGGACCGGTAGTTAAAAACGCCAACTACTGGAATAAACTTTTCCTGAACCTCATTCCGCCCCGATTGATCTTCCTGGCTTTTTTTGTTTTGCTGCTGATCGTGATTGCCCTGCAAAACATCTTCCATCTCTTCTTTCTGGCACCCGATCAGAAATGGTGGTTGCTGGTTACGGCTATCTATTTCTCCACTTTCCTGATTGCCATTCCTTCCAGCTTCTATAACTGGAAAACAGTCCGGGCTATATTATATATACCTGTATTGATGTTCTCCATGCTACGCGCTTTGTTTAAGATGAAAGTCAGCAGAAAGGAATTTCTTCATACACCTAAGTCCTTCACACAGAAAATAAATTGATGTAAAATTAATTTTCATCTGATTTTTCCACATTTTTTTCACTATGGCCTTCAGAAGAAAATTTGGATGTTATTTTGTTGTCTTTCAAGCTTTCCCATCCCTATATTTTTAATGGAGCTCTCTGCCGACACAACCTAAATCGTTGTGATTCAGCAGAAAAATATTTTTTTCGAAAATATACAGGAACATGTGTTTGATTCGTTTTTTGGTAAGGTTGTTGCGAGGTTTTTTCCATGCTTTCGAGAAAATCTCCATATATCCTAAATCCGAAAATCCACCCGTATGAAAAACTCTACCTATTTGAGTAGGAAGGCATCTGTCTTTTTAGTTTTTTTTCTGGCACTTTCCCTGTCGGGATTGGCCCAACAGGTTGCAAAAGGCCTGACGGCATCGAATGGTCAGTTTATCGGCTTCTACGAATACAAGCCTACTGACTACGCAGCACGTCCTTCCGAAAAGTTTCCCATCATCATTTTTTTGCATGGCATTGGCGAAAGAGGCAATGGAACCTCCGAACTGCCCAACGTATTGGGCCAGGGGATTCCCAAATATATTGCCAATGGCAGCACCATGACCTTCTGGTGGAACGGCAAATATGAAACCTTTCTCGTTCTCTCTCCACAATTGAGCCGGAGCTATGGGGACTGGCAGGACTTCTACGTGGATGAGATGTACAAGTATGCAAGAAACAATCTCAATATTGATACCAACCGGGTTTACCTCACCGGTTTGAGCCTTGGCGGCGGTGGCGTATGGCATTATGCCTCTGGTTCTGTGGCGAATGCGAAGAAATTTGCTGCCATTGCCCCGGTTTGCGGTACCTGTTCGGTGGTAAGCGCCTGCAATATGGCGAGCGCTAATTTACCAATCTGGGCATTTCACGCGCAGGATGACGGTGTTGTGGGTGTGGGCTGTACCACCAGCGCCATTCAGAACATCAACAACTGTAACCCCGCTGTAAAGCCGTTAATGACTTTGTACAACGATGGCGGTCACTTTATCTGGGACCGTGCCTATGATATGTCGTACACCTGGCAGAACCCTTCCCTGTTCGAATGGTTCCTGGGCCAGGCACGTAACTTACCGACCACCAACCTGCCTCCTGTTGCGAATGCAGGACCCGACCAGGTTATTACACATCCTACAACCAATACCGTTCTGAACGGATCTTCTTCCAATGATCCTGACGGAACGATTGCCCGTTATAGCTGGTCGCAAATTTCCGGGCCGATGAATGCTACCATTCAAACCCCGGCCAATGTTACTTCCAACCTGACCGGGATGACAACTCCCGGAACATACTTTTTCCAGCTGATGGTTGTTGATAACAGGGCAATCGCCCGCCGTGATACGGTGAAAGTAACCGTGAACTCAGGTCCTCCCGGTACTAACCTGCTTCCGATTGCAGTTGCAGGATCGGATCAGACGATCACCGTTAACAATATTACTCTGAGCTCCTGGGGCAGTTCGGATCCGGATGGTTCAATTACCGGCTATCTGTGGACCAAACTGAGCGGACCGGCCACGTTTAATATGCCGAACAATATTTATGCTTCCTGCGGTATCGACGGTATGATCACCGGTGTATATACATTCGAGCTTCGTGTAACCGATAATGCCGGAGGTGTGGGACGCGATACGGTTCAGATCACCGTTAATCTTCCGGGGCTGCCACCACCTAACCAGGCACCGATTGCCCGGGCCGGTTCGGATATCACCCTTACCTTACCAACCAATAATACTACGCTCAATGGCGCTACCTCCAGCGATGCCGATGGCACGATCAGTTCATTTGCCTGGACCAAACTCAGCGGCCCTGCGCAGTATACGATTGGAAATGCATCCGCCGCTACAACAACACTAACCAACCTGGCGCAGGGAACCTATAGTTTCGAATTGCAGGTTACCGACAACAATGGCGCCACCGGAAAAGATACGGTCATTGTTACTGTGAATGCCGCACTGCCTCCGCCGCCACCGGCAAACCAGGCACCGGTAGCCAATGCAGGAGCAGATATTGTGATTACCCTGCCTGTAAACAGTACCACGCTTAACGGAAGCGGATCCAACGATCCGGATGGTACCATTGCCAGCTTTAGCTGGAGCAAGCTGACGGGCCCCGCTCAATATACCATTGGCAGTCCTGCATCGGCCAGCTCATCGCTTACCAACCTGGTTGCCGGCACATATACTTTCAGACTGGTAGTAACCGATAATAACGGAGCTACTGACGACGATACCGTGCAGGTAACCGTTAACAATGGTGTTCCCCTTCCCAACCAGTTGCCTATAGCCAAAGCAGGCCCCGATGTTTCGCTGACGCCCCCTGCCAACAGCACTACCTTCGATGGTTCAGGCTCGTACGATCCTGATGGCATTGTAGCGCTTTGGGTATGGACCAAGATCAGCGGCCCTTCGCAATACAACATTGTAAGCCCGAACTTCGGACAGACCATCGTTAATAATCTTGTGGCCGGTACTTACCTGTTTACGCTGACTGTTACAGACAACCAGGGTGCTACCGCCATCGATACCATACAGGTAATTGTGGGAGGCGCTCCTCCGCCGCCAAACGTAGCTCCTGTAGCTGCAGCCGGCAATGACGTTACCATTACCCTGCCTGTAAACAATACGACCCTCAATGGCAGCGCTTCTTCGGATCCTGACGGAACCATTGTTTCATACAATTGGGTGAAGATTGCCGGACCTGCCCAGTTCAATATCGCCAATGTAAACGCAGCTTCTACCAGTGTGAGCAATCTGGTGCAGGGTGTGTACCAGTTCAGACTGGTGGTAACAGACAATAGTGGCGCTATTGACAGCGATACCATGCAGGTAACTGTTAATCCTGCTCCTCCCCCGCCCAACCAGGCACCGAATGCCAACGCAGGTGCGGATATCGTGATTACTTTGCCGACAAACAGTACCACTTTAAATGGAACTGCTTCCAGCGATCCTGATGGAACCATCAGCACTTACAGCTGGAGCAAGCTCAGTGGTCCTGCGCAGTATACCATTGCCAATGCCAATGTATCCAGCACCGGCTTGTCTAACCTGGCCCAGGGAACATATAGCTTCAGACTGGTGGTAACAGACAACAATGGTGCAACGGATGCCGATACGGTAAATGTAACCGTGAATGCTGCTCCGCCTCCGCCGCCTCCAGCCAACCAGGCGCCGCTGGCCAATGCGGGAACAGACATTACTATTACACTTCCTGTTAACAGCGCCACCCTCAATGGAACAGGTTCCAATGATCCGGATGGTTCTATTGCCAGCTATAGCTGGAGCAGGATCAGCGGTCCTGCACAGTTTACGATCGCCAATGCTGCTGCCTCCAGCACGGCATTGAGCAACCTGGTGCAGGGAACCTACAGTTTCAGGCTGGTTGTTACTGATAACAATGGAGCTACCGCTGCTGATACCGTGGTGGTAACCGTGAATGCCGCTCCTAACCAGGGACCGGTAGCCAATGCCGGCGCCGACCAGAATGTGACCTTGCCTGTTTCGGCAATTCAGCTGAATGGTTCGGCCTCTTATGATCCAGATGGCCTGATCGCCTCTTACAGTTGGGTGAAAATTTCAGGACCCGGTGCCATCACCATCGTCAACTCCACAACCGCCACACCTACCGTGGTTGGTGTGCAGGCCGGAACCTATGTGTTTGAACTGACCGTAACAGATAACAAAGGCGCCAGCGCGAAAGACCTTGTAAGCATCATCGTCAACGCCGCACCTAACCAGTTGCCGGTAGCCAATGCCGGCGACGATACTACCATCGCCATACCGTCCAGTACTTCGGTGCTCAATGGTACAGGTTCTTATGATCCCGATGGAACCATCACCAGCTATCGCTGGAGACAGATTTCCGGGCCTGCCAGCACTGTGCTCGGAAACACCAATCTGTCAATCACATCCGTTGCCAACCTGGTTACTGTGGGCGACTATGTTTTTGAGCTGACCGTAACCGACAATGGCGGAGCGAGCCGCAAGGATACTGTGGGTATCACCATCGTTGACAATTTCAACCTGTCTGAAGGATTGACCGTTTATCCCAACCCTGCTGTCAGCATGGTTAATATCAGGTGCGTGACCGACCTGGTTGGTCAATGCAAGCTCAATCTCATTGACATGAATGGGGTGCTTGTGAAGACAATCATGTTCGACAAAGGACGAACACTCTCAGATATCAAGGTGAGTGTGGCCGACCTGAAAGCGGGCGTGTACTATGTTGAGGTTTGGGTTGAAAAAGAAAAACGAATGATTACCAAACTGATAAAACAGTAGATCAATATTAAAAAGAAACTAAAAGGTGATTGAGCTTCTCAATCACCTTTTTTTATTTCCTTACTGACAGTAAATAAAACATTGTGCAAGATTCTCTACAGTTATACTAGATTTTATTCACTACAAAAAAAAGTTCCCGCACCTACAAAACACTAAGAATTTGCCTGACAGGAAAAATCCTGGATGATTTTTTTCTTTGAGGAAATTCAATATCATGATTAACTTTTTTATTTATCCCAAGGAAAGAAAAAAAGATTTCCACTGCGAAAATCAGTTAACGTGTTGGTTGCGAACGTCAGAATTTGTTATACAACACGACATGCGTTATCGCAGATGAAAATTAAAATGCCATTATAATAATTGGCATAGTCATTGCAAAAAAAAATCATCTTTTCGAATCCCTGTTTAAACTCCCTGGTTACTGAAGGTTCTGGACATTCTTTTGCCCGCCGTGTGCATTTTCGTTAACAAAATGAGAATGCGTGGGCTAAATTCTTCGAACCAACATTTCCATTTTTTTAGCAATGAAATTCAAAACCGGTGACTGGTCATCGGTGAGTAACGACTATTTTATCACCCTGGAAAGTGCTTTGATTCTCTATGAAAAGATTGTTGATCGCCAGCTTCATGCTGGCCCCGCTTTTTGCTTTCACCCAACAGGTAGCAAAAAGCCTGACGGCGTCGAATGGAACATTTATTGGTTTTTATCAGTACACCCCCGCTGATTACAGTTCTAACCCGACCACACAATACCCGCTGATTATTTTTCTCCATGGAATCGGAGAGCGTGGCGATGGCCAAACCAACCTCCCCCTGGTGCTGGCTAATGGAATTCCCAAGAACATTGCGAATGGACACCCGATGCGTTTCTTCTGGAATGGCAAATGGGAAACATTCCTGGTGTTATCACCGCAGCTGAGTACGGCTTATGGCGACTGGCAGAATTTTTATGTGGATGAAATGATCAAATACGCGAAGAACAACCTGCGTGTGGATCCGAATCGTATTTACTTGACCGGTTTGAGCCTGGGAGGCGGTGGGGTATGGAAATACGCTTCCTCGTCATCGGGCAATGCGAGTCAGCTGGCCGCGATTGCTCCTGTTTGCGGCACCTGCAACCTGGTTTCTGCGGCCAACATCGCGGGAGCTAAACTTCCGGTATGGGCTTTTCATGCGCAGGATGATGGTGTGGTAGGGGTGGGATGTACCACGAGTTCGATACAGGCCATTCAGAACGCGGGCAATCCTGTTGCCCCACTGATGACCTTATATTCAAACGGCGGTCACTGGATCTGGGACCGTGCCTACGATACCGAATACAATTGGGCGAACCCCAATCTCTACGAATGGTTACTGGGTCAGAATAAAAGCCTGGCCGTTAATACCCTCCCCGTTGCCAATGCCGGCGCCGATATAACGATCTCCAGCATATTGGGATCGGCCACGCTCATCGGCGCGTCCTCCTATGATGCAGACGGAACCATCGTAAGATATATCTGGAACAAAGTATCCGGTCCTTCAGTTGGAAATATTCTTTCAGCCGTTACTTCCAACGGCATTACAGGCTTAACCGGCCTGTTAACCGCCGGCACCTATGTATTTGAATTAACGGTAGTAGATAACAGAGGCGCTATCGCAAAAGACCAGGTAGTAGTAACTGTTTCACTGACCGGAGGTGGCGGCTCGGGCAATGTGGCCCCGGTAGCCAATGCCGGCGCAGATCAAACGATCACGCTGCCCACCAGCAGCGTTAACCTGAGCGGCGCCGGATCATCTGATGCTGATGGAAACATTACCGGGTACAGCTGGTCAAAAGTCAGTGGTGGCAGCGCTAATTTCAGCGCTACCAATACCGCGGGCATTACCGTAAGCGGATTGACGCAGGGCAGTTATGTATTTGCCTTAACGGTTACCGACAATGCCGGCGCCACCAACACGGCCAATGTAAGAGTAACTGTCAATGCCGCCGTCAACACCAACAAACCGCCGGTGGCAAATGCAGGACCTGACCAGACCATCAGTGGAAGCAGCACGACCCTCAATGGAAGTTCTTCCAGCGATCCGGACGGATCCATAGCTTCGTATAACTGGACAAAACTATCAGGCCCCTCTTCCTATTCCATTTCCAATTCAACACTGGCCAATCCAACGGTCAGCAGCCTGGTGGCAGGTACCTACCAGTTTCTGCTGCTGGTGAACGACAACCAGGGGCTTACGGCAAGAGATACGGTTCAGATCACTGTCACCAGTGCGCAGCCTGCACCACCGCCACCGAGCCAGGGGCCGGTTGCCAAGGCAGGTAGCGATATTGCCATTACCTTACCCACCAACAATGTTACCCTGAATGGCTCTTCTTCCTATGCTTCTGCAGGAAGCATCACCAACTGGAACTGGACCAAACTCAGCGGGCCTTCGGGCGAGAGCATTAACAGTCCTCAATATTATACCACTACCGTAACCAGCCTTTCACAAGGAACCTACGCCTTTGTTCTGACAGTAACCGATAACACGGGTGCAACCGGAAAAGATACGGTACTGGTAACAGTAAGCGGAGCCTCCGGCGGCAACCAGCTCCCGGTGGCAAAAGCAGGTTCCGATCAGAATATCACCGGTAGCAGCACAATCCTCGATGGCAGCGGCTCCTATGATCCGGATGGCAGTATCAAGTCCTATTACTGGACCAAGATCAGCGGACCGGCTTCTTATTCCATTTCCAATTCAACACAGGCAAGCCCTACAGCCAGCGGTCTGGTGACCGGCACCTATGAGTTTGCGCTGGCGGTCAATGATGCACAGGGAGCATTGAGCCGCGATACGGTAAAAATAACCGTAGGAACTTCGGCTCCTGCCAACCAGGCTCCCATTGCCAATGCCGGGCAAAACGGATCGGTTACCCTGCCCACGAGCACGGCCACGCTCAATGGATCGGCGTCATCTGATCCGGATGGCACCATCAGTTCCTGGAAATGGACCCGTATTGCCGGACCCAATAATCCAACGATAGCCAACACGACAGTGGCCAGTACCAGCGTAAGCAACCTGGTACAGGGCGTTTATCAGTTTGAACTGAAGGTGACAGATAATGCAGGAGCAAGCTCCGCCGATACCGTTATGCTCACAGTAGCTTATGGAAGCGCTCCCTCCTACCCGGTTAACAATGGTCAACCCCCGGTAGCCAATGCGGGTAGCGATCAGAATGTTCAATGGCCGGCTAACAGTGTGGTTTTGCGTGGCAGCAGCTCCTACGACTCCGATGGTTTCATTGCTGTCTGGAACTGGAGCAGGATCAGCGGCCCGACTTCCTATACCATCGTAAGTCCCAATTCGGATGCCACTCAGGTAAACAACCTCGCACCCGGAACATACGCCTTTAAGCTAACCCTTACCGACAATGCAGGCAATATTGCGGCAGATACCATCCTGGTAAATGTGATTCAGCAGGGCGCGCCCCTGGCGAACGCGGGTAATGATGTTACCATCAACCTGCCGGTAAATTCCGTGCAGCTCAATGGACTTGGTTCTACCGATGGCAATGGATTTATCGCACAATGGAACTGGTCGCAGGTGAGCGGGCCCAGCACAGCCGTGATCAGCAGTCCCAACTACGCGGTTACCCAAATCAGCGGTCTTACCCAGGGAAGTTACCAGTTCCAATTAAAGATCACCAACAACAATGGAATTGTAAGTACCGACCTGGTGGTGATTACGGTAAACAGTACAGTTGCCGGAACAACGGCCAAAACAATCGCCGCTGCTGAACAAAGCAGCCTCTCTGCAGCAGCAACAGAACAACTCACGGCCTATCCCAATCCGGCCATTACACAGGTAAGCTTAAAATATACCAGTGCATTGACCGGTCAGTCGAGAGTGAATGTGTATGATATCAATGGCAAACTGGTTTTCAGCAACCAGTTTGTGAAGCAGTCGCCCACATTCGACATCACCGTTCCGCTTTCTTCCCTGTCTGCCGGTGTTTATTACGCCGAAGTCATTACCGGCAGCCGGAAATTATCGAGCCGCTTTGTGAAGCAATAAATGATTGGTCTATGAAAACCCCCGGGGGCTGTCTTTCCAAAAGACAGCCCTTTTTTTATTAGGAAGATTACGATTATTTTCTACGACATTGGATTTCCCGCCATCCGTGGTTAACTCTTAGAAGATCTACGTGATTTTGCACCAACAAGTACTCGTTTTTACAGTATTAAGCGAATCTGCCGCTGTTTAACCCCCCACTGGTACAGAGTTTGTACCATACTACAAGACAAAATCCAGTCCTTATGAAGTCATATAATTCTACTTACCTGCATTTCGGTGTTTCCCAATTTATCTGGCAAAATCATCATACCAGGCAAAATATAACCTGACCACTTTAGTTTTATCCGTATCAGACCCCCACACCCTCGCATTTATTGTTTATTAGTAGCCGTAGCAAAAGGATAATTGTTAACCCTGTTATCCAGTACCTAAATTCTGTACACTATGAAAAAACTGTTATTTGGTTTTGGCATGTTGCTATTAACCGTCACTGGCACAGCCCAACAGGTAGCCAAAGGTCTGACCGCTTCCAACAGTCAGTTTATTGGTTTCCTTGAATACAAACCTACCAACTACAACGCGGATCCGACGATCAAATATCCTCTGATCATCTTCCTTCACGGGATCGGAGAAAGAGGAAACGGAACCACTCAACTTTCGTCAGTGGCCGCTAACGGAATTCCAAAATATATTAACGCGGGTAACCCGATGCGATTCTACTGGAATGGCAAATGGGAAACCTTCCTGGTACTGTCGCCGCAATTGAGTTCCAGCTATGGCGACTGGCAGGATTTCTATGTAGAAGAGATGATCAAGTATGCGAAAGCAAATTTGCAGATCGACACCAACAGGATCATCCTGACAGGGCTGAGCCTTGGTGGCGGAGGTACCTGGCATTATTCTACCAGTTCGCTCGCCAATGCCCAGAAGCTTGCCGCCATTGGCGCTGTTTGCGGAACCTGTTCAGCAGTTACTCCGGCCAATATTGCCAATGCCAACTTGCCTTTGTGGGCCTTCCATGCGCTCGATGATGGTGTGGTTGGTGCAGGTTGTACCACCAGCCAGGTAGGTAATGTAAATGCAGCCAATCCGCTGATACCTCCGTATATGACCCTGTTCAGCAATGGCGGCCACTTTATCTGGGATCGTGCCTATGACACGCTTTACAACTGGCAAAACCCGAATATTTTCGAATGGTTCCTCGCCCAAAACAAGAGTCTGCCTCCCGATATCTTCCCGGTTGCCAATGCGGGATCGAATGTTACGATCTCCAGTTCGCCCGGTGTAGTGAACCTGAGCGCCGCAGCTTCTTATGACCCCGATGGAGTGATACGCCGATTTATCTGGAGAAAAGTGTCGGGACCCAATGTGGGCAATATTATTTCACCGGT
Source organism: uncultured Chitinophagaceae bacterium (assembly GCA_964605065.1). Lineage (GTDB taxonomy): Bacteria > Bacteroidota > Bacteroidia > Chitinophagales > Chitinophagaceae > Endoryza. The sequence continues at coordinate 73,119 of CAZSAQ010000003.1, read as the reverse complement.
TTCCACCACCGGCCTAACACAGATTACCAACCTCAACACTGCAGGAACCTATGTATTTGAAGTGAAGGTGGTAGACGACAGGGCCAACTGGAAAACGGCCACAGTAACCGTTACCGTTACCAATGGAGCCGTCAGCAATATTCCTCCTGTAACACAGGCAGGTGCAGACCAGGCTACGATTACTTCAACAGCCAGCCTGGATGGCGCGGGTAGTTATGACCCGGACGGAAATATCAGTACTTACCAGTGGACAAAAATCTCCGGCCCGGTTTCCTATTCTATCTCCAATGCCAATGTTGCCAATCCTTCTTTATCGTTCCTGATGCTGGGCGACTATGCATTTGAATTGAAAACAACCGATAATGCCGGTGCCAGTACCCGCGACACAGTAACGATCCGTTCCAGTGCAGCCCTGCTGCCGGTGAACTGGATCTCCTTTACTGCGCGCCTCGACGACAACAGGAACTGGCTGAACTGGACGACCAACGGAGAGCTCAACAACAGCTATTTCGAGGTTCAGCGCAGTGATGACGGCAAGCAATTCTACAACATAGGCAAAGTGGATGGCCAGGGAACCAGCCTGCAACAACATCAATATAGTTTTGCGGATGGCAAGGCAATAAACGGTAAATCCTACTATCGCCTCAAACAGGTAAGCAGTGATGGCAGCAGTACTTACAGCAACATTGTAAGCCTTGCCAACTCTGTAGCCAAAGGATCGGTCGAGTACTTCCCCAATCCTGTAAGAGATATCGTTACCATTTCACTGAACAATACACAAAAAGGAACGGTAACACTTCGCCTGGTAGGTGTAGATGGAAGATTGCATCTGCAAAAACAGATGCTGAAAGAGCAGGATCAATTATCGCTAAGCCTTCCGATGCAAACATTGAAGAAAGGAGTTTACTTCCTGGAAATTCAGGTTGGCGAAGGAACACGCGAAACAATGAAGATCATCAAACAATAATTACCTGAAAATAACCGGGGAAGATGTAAAACAGTTATGCTGCTTTTCATCTTCCCCGGTTAAATATTTTGTTGCCTAGCGGAAAGGCTTGTAGAAAGAAATCGTTCCAACAGAAAGCATCGGTTTATCACCCGATGTATCGCCATAACAGTAAATATCTTTATAATCTTCCAGAGCGAACTGAGACCGGATACGACGCACCTTTTCCTCTCCATGACAATTCCTGTCGATCAGTTTGCCGGTTACACATTCCTTTCGGATTTCCATGCGTGAAGCAATCAGTTGAAGCCCGTTCTTTTCCGTCCAGTGGCGCAGCCAGTTCTCTGCCGAGGCAGACACAACGACCACTTCAAAACCTGCTTCCTTTAATTTGCTGATCTCCCGCATCGCTTTGGGGCGAAGATATTTTTCCAGCATTGTTTCAGCGAAATCATTGCCCGATTTATTGAACTCTGATGCCGGCATCTTGCCAAAAAAATGTGCAAGGATGCGCTCTTTGGCTTTCTGATTGGAAATGATCCCGGTTTTATAGGCAACCAGTAAAGGACTGTTGAGCAGGAACCCCAGGTAGAAACGGGTACTGCCTTTGCAGAACCTGATGAACTCAAGCAACGTATCTTTTGTGGTGATCGTGCCATCGAAATCGAAAAAAGCGATCTTCTTCAAAGCTTGAGTTTTTTGAACATGAATTCGGGAATGCAGCGAATGATGAGCATGATCCATCTCCAGAACCATTTTACATACACTACGTTTTTTCTGCGCGTGATTGCTTTGAAAACCGATTCGGCTACCTGTCCGGGTGTAGCGGTTAACAAGCCGGGCAGGCTGAGATGTTCGGTCATACGGGTATATACAAAACCAGGCTGAATGCTGGCAACATGCACTCCTTCCCGAAAAAGCCGGTTGCGCAACCCGGACAGATAGGCGGTGAACCCGGCTTTGGCGCTTCCGTAAATAAAATTACTCTGCCGTCCCCGCTCTCCCGCTACCGAACTGATCCCGACAATAATTCCTTCTTTACGGGACGCGTAATAATTTCCGATAATGTTAAGGATGGATACCGCTCCCGTGTAGTTTGTCACGATCATTTTCTCGGCCTCAGACCAGTTGTGAAGAGCGGCTTCATTGTCGCTCATATAGCCGAACACGCAAACAGCCAGCTGTGGCTTTTCCGAAAGACTATCAAAAAAAACCTGGTGAGCGCCTGTATCGGCAGCGTCAAATTCGTGCAGGCTGCAACCAATGGAATAACGAACCTTCAGATCTGACTGAAGAGGAATAAGCCGCTCGTGCCGGCGGGCGGCAAGTTGAAGGGAGTATCCTTCCGAAGCCAGTTTGCGGGCAATCGCCACGGCCATGTCTGAAGTAGCGCCAAGAATGAGTGCAGTGGGCATTTATAGCAATTAATGGGTGGTCAATAATAACCGATCGGATTGAACGGAACGGATATGATTATCCGGGTTGTACCGGCGAACGATATTTTTGAATTCTTCCAGCCTGGGATACCCTTTCTGCAATACTTCGGGCTTCATGCGGGCATCTTTGCTCATGTACAATCTTCCCCCGTATTGCAGCACGATCTGGTCCAGTTCATCGAGAAAGGGAAACAGGTCGGGACGTACGGGGAAATCGAGCGCCAGGGTATACCCTTCTTTGGGAAAGGAGATCATGCTCTCCTGCCTGCCGAATACTTTCAGTACAGCCAGGAAGGAACCCAGTCCCTTGTCGCTGATCTTTTTCAGGATCTCCACCAATCCCTGCCTCGCTTCCATGGGCAGCACGAACTGGTATTGCACAAAACCTTTCTTTCCATAACCACGATTCCAGTTCAGGAACGCATCGAGCGGATAAAAGAAAGGTTCATAGCTGACCACATTATTGATTTCCTTGTGCAGGTTCTTCCCATAGTAAAGCATGTTGAACATCTTCACGGTAAAACTGTTCAATACCCATGAGGGAAGATTGAATGGAAAGGGGATGGCCTTTTTGACAGGCAATTTCAAAGGCTCTTTCCTGTATTTTTCGGGAAGTTCTTCTTGGGTGGCATGTTCTCCCAGTATCAGGATACTCCTGCCAAAATGATCGCCCTTTTTCAGGCAGTCGATCCAGGCTACCGAATAGGTATAGTGTTTATATTTTTCAAACAGTTCGATAATCTCTTCGAGGTTGGAAGCTTTTATCTGTTTTTGCCTGATATAGGAACTTTCAATTTTCTTCAGTTGGAAGGTCACGGTGGCAATCACCCCGGTAAGGCCCATCCCTCCGCAGGTGGCTTCAAACAGGTCCACATTCTCCTCGGGCGAGCAGGTCACTTTTTCACCGCTGGCCAGTATGATATCCATCCGGAGAATATGATTGGAAAAAGAACCATCTACGTGGTGGTTTTTGCCATGAACATCGCTGCCCACGGCTCCGCCTATGGTGATGAACTTGGTTCCCGGAGTAACCGGCAGAAACCAGCCTTTCGGAACGATCACTTCGAGGATCGCATCGAGGGTAAGTCCGCTCTGACATTCAAGGATGCCCTGTGTGGTATCGAATGATAGTATCTTATCAAACTTCAGGCAGTTGAGTGTTTCTTTTGCCAGGGAAGCATCGCCATAACAACGTCCGTTACCGCGGGGAATAAAATCCCTGCCTTCTTTTACAAGCTGGCGAAGCTGATCTTCATAACTGAAAAATCTTTCATCACTGTTCATCACCGGGTAGTTACCCCAGTTGGCAATTGCGTGTTCCATATGTTATCCAAAAAAAGTTTGATCTTTTAAATACAGAATCGAAAAGAAACTGGCGATCCATAGCAGCAGTGTTATTTGGATAAATCTGTCTTTATAGAGGATATCAGTAGGCGATCCCGAATTATTCAGCACAAAGATAATCTGAAGATATCTGAGTACACCGGCAATTACAAAAAGAGAAGTGTAATATAAACGGTGGCCGAACTCTTTATACAATGCGCCAGAAACCGTATAGTTGATATACGCCACGATGATGATGGCACATACCAGCCCTAATACGATGTTGAGGTATTCAAGTGTGTACCCTTTGATGGCCTTGCGCATATCGGTTCCGGTAGATTGTTTCAGCATCACATCATCTCTCCTTTTGCCGATGGCCATGAAAAGCGCCAGCAGGAAGGTCATGATGATCAGCCACTCGGTGGTATCGATATGACCAATTACCGCACCGCCTTTTACCCGCAATACAAAGCCGGCCGCAACGATCATGATATCAACGATCGAAATATTCTTAAGTCCGAATGAATAACCAAGGTTGAGCAGGTAATAAATGCCCAGCAGAAACAGGAACTTGCCGGAATTGTCGACAATATAGCCGATAAGCACCCCCGCCAGCAGTAATACAATTGCCAGGATCAACCCTGTCGATTTCTTCACTTTGCCGGAGGCGAGAGGTCTTTTGCTTTTTTTGGGATGTTTGCGATCGTCTTCGATATCGCGGTAATCGTTGATGATATAAATGCTGCTGGCCAGGAAACTGAAAGAGAAAAAACCGCCAACGAGGTACTCTATGTTCTCGAGCACAAAAAACTTCCGGGCAAAAAATGCCGGGATGAAAAGAAAGAGGTTCTTGGCCCAGTCTTTCGGACGTAACAGTTTAATGATTTCAGGCATAAGGCGGTTTTACCCGGCCGCTAATATACGCTCAAACCCCGGCACTTGCAAGTGTTGGGGTTTTGATAATCAATCAGTAATTTAACGCCCGATTCTTCATTCTTATCCTGAAATAATGTCGATGAAAAAAATAATACCCCTGGCCGAGCTCGGATTGATTGTTTTGGTTGCCCTGGCGCCTGTTTTTGCCAGTTTCCCCTACCGGATCAACATCTTCCTGAGCTGGGAAGGAGCCTACCGGATGTCGCAGGGGCAGATCCCTTATAAAGATTTCGGGATGCCGGTGGGATATATGTACTGGGTGATCCCGGCCGTTTTTTTCAAGGTCTTCGGAACGCAAATGATCACCCTGATAAAAGCCCAGGCTTTTATCAACATCCTGTCGGGGCTGGCCTTCCGCTCCATCCTCAAAAGTCTTCGGGTACCCGATGGGGTAAGACTGGCTTCTGTGGTGGTGTATTGTCTTTCCTTTACCTTCTTCAATTACTGGCCCTGGTACAACCATTCGGTAATTGTATATGAATTCATGGCCATTGCCTTTCTGCTCCGCTACCTGATGGCCGCAGAAACCAGCCGTTGGCACTATTTGCAGCTGGTGCTGGCGGGTATATTCATCTTCTTTTCTTTCTTCACCAAACAGGACGGCGGCGCACTGGGTTTTTTACTCTGCCTGGCGTTGCTGGCCTATGATGCCATTCAGAAAAAAAGAGCGATGCCCGTTGTTGTATTCGCCGGTTCCGCAGTTGTAACGGGATTGCTGATGATCCTTCCCCTCACCGGCTATGGGTTTGGGTACTGGTTCAATCATGGACAGCCCCCGCACAGTTCCCGGATTTCACCGGCCGATCTGCTCCGGGAATTCTTCCTCTCGTCTCAATGGCTGAAGTTCTACCTCTTCCTGGCCGTTCTGTTGATCTTTACCCAGAAAAGGAGCTTCAGGGAATGCTGGAACGACCGGCCCTTTATGCTATTCGCGCTACTGACCCTGGGCATCCTGGCTGAAGCGGCTATTTTCCAGGTTACCAGTTACGTGCCTGTAGACAACAACATATTTTTTCACAGTTTCGCCTTCGCGTTCATCCTGTCGATGCTGGCCGGCAGGCTTTCTGTTTCCTTTGATCACTGGAAGCCCCTGCTGATCACGGTGGCCGGAGTATTTCTCTGGTGGAGCTCTGTTTACTGGAAATACATGGAGAGGTTCCTTATTAAAACCGGTCCTTCTTCTTACAGCTATACAGAACATGCCGGCTATAAATATGCCGATGTAGTCAACAAGAATACATTCATGGTAGACCTGGACACCACTGCCATTCCGCTCAGCCAGTGGCGTTCCCCCCATCTCCGCTCCTTTCATAAAATTCTTTTACCCGGCCCAACTGTAGACGGCATCGATCGGTTCATGAAACTCGACCAGCTGAAAAAGGAAAAGCCGAAAGTGCTTAACATGACCGAGCTGACTCCGCTGGCAGCGGAGGTACCCTTTGAACTCGAGAGAGGATCGTATTACCCGTTGTGGTTTCACAAAGGAGTGGCCCTTTTCGATAAAGAACTGCAGATGTTTACCAGCCGCATCGAACAAAACCATTACGATGTGGTGTTGTTTGAGTATATTCCTTATCTGAATAATTTTAATCCTTTAAAAGTGAGGGAAAGCCTCCTCACCCATTACAAAAAAATAGATAGCTTTCCGGCTCCACGCAATCCATCCGCGCAGGCCTGGGTTGAAGTGTATGTGAGAAAATAATTTGCAGCGTGAGATCCAGTCCGAACATATGGTTAACGCCGATCGAATACCTGAAAGGGGTAGGGCCCCAGCGTGCCGACCTGTTAAAAAAAGAACTGGAGATCTTCACGTTTAAAGATCTGCTGGAATTATTCCCCCATCGCCATATAGACAGAACCCGGCTGAACCTGGTGCGGGATATTACTCCGCAAACCGAATTCATCCAGGTTGCCGGCCGGCTGATCAGTAAAGAGCTGGTGGGAGAAAACAGGGGCAAGAGGCTGGTGTGCGAACTGCGTGATGCCACGGGCTCGCTGGAGCTGGTATGGTTCCAGGGCATCAACTGGATCCAGAAAAGTTTACACGTGGCCGAGAACTACCTGGTGTTTGGGAAAGTGAGTTTTTTCCAGGGCCAGCCTCAGATCACCCATCCGGAAATTGAAGTATTTCAACCGCAGAAAGTAGATACCCGCAGTCATCTCGAACCGGTTTATCCTTCCACCGAAAAGTTAAAAGCCAGGAGCCTTGGAGGCCGCCAGATCGCAAAACTGACCGAGGCTCTATTTCAGCAGATCAGGGAACAGGATCTGCCGGAAATTCTTCCGGCCCCCATCGTTCAAAATCTGAATCTTCTCAACCGTTACCAGGCCTTCAGGCAGATACATTTTCCCGGCAACCCGGAAGCTTACCAGCAGGCAGTAAAGCGGCTCAAGTTTGAAGAATTGTTTATCGCGCAATTGCGGATGGGTTTGCTCAAGGCGAAGAGGCATCGCTATTCGAAAGGCGTTGTTTTTTCGCAGGTCGGCGATATTTTCAATCGCTTCTATGAAAACAACCTGCCCTTCGCATTAACCGGCGCGCAAAAAAGAGTGATCAAGGAAATCAGAAATGATTGCGGCAGCGGCAAGCAGATGAACCGTTTGTTGCAGGGTGATGTGGGAAGCGGCAAGACCATTGTGGCCTTGCTGATCATGCTGCTGGCAGCCGACAACGGGTTCCAGAGCTGCTTGATGGCTCCCACGGAAATCCTGGCCCAGCAACATTTCAATAATATCAGCAAACTGGTTGCCGGTTTGCCGGTGCGGGTTGAACTGCTGACCGGCTCCACAAAAAAGGCGCAGCGTAAGAAAATCCTGCAATCACTTTCCGATGGAAGTTTATCTCTGATGGTAGGTACCCATGCACTCCTGGAAGATGCCGTGCAGTTCAGCAGGCTGGGACTGGCCATTGTAGACGAACAACACCGGTTCGGAGTGGCCCAGCGGGCGCAATTGTGGAACAAGGCTTCGGTACCCCCTCATATACTGGTAATGACGGCCACCCCTATTCCGCGAACACTGGCCATGACCGCCTATGGAGACCTGGATTACAGCATTATCGACGAGTTGCCCCCCAACCGCAAACCCGTATTAACCGTACATCGTTATGAAACTGTGAGGCACCAGGTGATGGATTTTATCAAGGCTGAAATTTCACATGGACGACAGGCATATGTCATCTTTCCCCTGATCGAAGAATCCGACAAGCTGGATTATGAAAACCTGATGAAGGGGTATGAAAATGTGAAAGCCTATTTTCCGGAGCCCAAATACTGGATCAGTATGGTGCATGGCCGACAAACTCCCGAATTAAAAGAAACTAATATGCAACGGTTTAAAAACCACGATACTCAAATCATGGTTTCCACAACCGTGATAGAAGTGGGTGTTGATGTGCCGAATGCGACTGTAATGGTGATCGAAAGCGCGGAAAAATTCGGCCTCTCTCAATTGCACCAGCTCAGGGGCCGCGTGGGAAGAGGAAGTGAAAAAAGCTTTTGTATCCTGCTCACCGGCAGCAAGCTGGGCACTGATGCCAAAGAAAGGTTAAAGATCATGTGCGAAACCAACGACGGGTTTAAAATAGCCGAAAAAGATCTTGAACTTCGGGGCCCGGGCAGTATCGAGGGAACCAGGCAGAGTGGCCTGCTGAACTTCAAACTGGCGGATATCGTACAGGACCGGCCGCTGGTCGACCTGGCAAAAAAACTCGCTTTTGACATCGCAGATACGGACCCCGAACTGGATTCGGCCGAAAATTTGCCTCTTAAAGAATACCTGAAACTTTCCCAGGGCAAAACGGCCTGGAGCAAAATTTCGTAGATATCCCATCTGCAAACCAAACTTATACTGCATCCAGGCTGGTAAATACCCTTAGGATTGGGTAAGAATTCGCAGATATAAACGTTCTATTTGTATTAACTTGTAAAAAAGAAACTTTGGGCAGGATACGCTTACTTTCAACAGTCTTTGTGTTCATCGCCATCTCCCGAACCCTGGTGGCGCAACAGGTCAGCAGTTTTGAATTTGCGGAAAATAAAGGCCAGTGGGAATCTGCCATCAAGTTCAAGGGAGATGTTCCCTCGGGCGCTTTCCTGCTGCTCAATAAGGGCTTTACGGTTGTCCAGCACAACCAGGCGGAACTCCGCCGCATCGTAAGAGCCTCTCACGAAACCAGCCGGCTCAGCTTTGAGGGCAACGATAAATCCGGTGGCATTCCCCAGCCCGCCGATCCGATCACGCTTCATTCCCATGCTTACCGTGTTACTTTCGCAGGCGCAAGCGACAACCCCGAAATAACCGCCGACAAGATCATTCCCTCCCGCAACAATTATTTCCTGGGAAACGATCCCTCCAAATGGGCCAGTGATGTTCGGCTGTTCCAGGCGGTCGTTTATAAGAATATTTATCCCAATATTGATGTCCGGTATTATTCGGAAAACGGACGTTTGAAATATGATATCATGGTAAACCCCGGAGGCCGGGTAGAAGATATCGTCATGAAGTACGAAGGAGCAAGCAAACTCGCGCTGAAAAATAAGGAACTCGTTGTAACCACCACGGTGGGTACCGTTCGGGAACTGGCACCCTACAGTTTCCAGTTTAACCCGGCCAAGGGACGATCCGAAGTGGCCTGCGAATATGAATTATCTAACGGAAATACAGTTCGCTTCAAAGCAAAGAACTACGATCCGCAATCAACGCTGATCATCGACCCCACGCTGATCTTCTCAACTTTCAATGGAAGTACTGCAGACAACTACGGCTTTACCGCTACGCCCGGCCCCGATGGCAGCCTGTTCTCCGGCTGTATCGTGTTTGGTCTCGGCTTTCCGGTTACCCCCGGTGCATTCCAGTCCAATTTTGGCGGGGGCGGCAACGGCCGTTCCAGGGGCGTGGACATCGGCATCATGAAATTCAATCCCAACGGTACTGCCCGCGTATACGCCACCTATGTTGGCGGAAATGACAACGATTACCCGCACAGTCTCTTTTCAGATCCGCAGGGTAACCTGGTGATCATGGGAAGATCCTATTCTTCCAATTATCCGACCACCAGGGCAACCGTGGGCTCCGGCGGCGCCTGCGATATCATCGTTACCAAACTGAACGCGGCAGGATCGGCACTGATCGGCTCGCTTCGGATCGGCGGGGCTGCCAATGACGGCGTAAACATCAACGACCACCAGTACAATGCAACCGGAGGAGTCCAGTCTCTGCTGAGAAACTATGGAGATGAATCCAGGAGTGAAGTAGTGATGGATGCTGCTGGAAATATTTATGTGGCCGCTCCCACTGCCTCCGATAATTTTCCCATCATTGCAAGTCCTATTCAGCCCACCAAAGGGGCCGCGCAGGATGGCGTGGTATTGAAGATCGATCCGACCTGTAATAATCTTTTGTGGAGCACTTATCTCGGAGGCAATGCCGATGATGGCGCTTTTGTGATGGAGATCGATCCGGCCAACAATGATGTGTATGTAGCCGGCGCAACGGCGAGTACCAACTTCCCTGTTACTCCGGGCACCATGCAAACTACCAATGCCGGTTCTATTGATGGATTTGTTACCGTAATTGCGAATGATGGTTCGGTGATCAGGCGTTCTACCTATCTCGGAACCTCCAATATTGATGTAATCTATGGGATCAAGTTCGACCGAAACGGGTTTCCCTACGTAATGGGAACCACCCGCGGTACCGCCTCCTGGCCGGTGATACCTGCCGGGGTGTGGAGCAATCCCGGCTCGAAACAATTTGTTTCCAAACTGCAACCCGATCTTTCAGGCTTCGTGTATTCGACAACGTTTGGAACCGCCGGCAACAGGCCGAATATGTCGCCGGTTGCCTTCCTGGTAGACCGCTGCGAAAATGTATATGTTTCCGGATGGGGTGGTTACCTGCTTCCGGGAGTAGACCCCTACGACCTGGCGGGTGTAGCAGGCATGTCGATTACCCCGGATGCCATCAAGAAACTGACCGATAACAAGGATATGTACTTTATCGTGATCCAGAAAAACGCCGCGGGTTTGTTATACGGCAGTTATTTCGGACAAGATGGAGGTGATGGCGAGCACGTGGATGGAGGTACCAGCCGTTTCGATGCGCAGGGTGCCATCTACCAGGCCATTTGTGCCAATTGCGGTGGTGGTTCTGTGTTCCCTACCACACCGGGTGTAATGGCTCCGGTGAATGGAGCCGCCGGCATCCAGGGGTGCAACCTGGCAGCAGTCAAGATTGCCTTCAATTTTGCGGGTGTGGCCGCAGGCCCCAAGGCCTTCCTCAATGGTGTTCGCGACTCGGTGGGATGCGTTCCGCTGACAATTGATTTTAGGGATACCGTATTGAATGCAAAAAGTTATGAATGGGATTTCGGCGATGGAAGCCCGCGCGTAAATTCTGTTACCCCGCAAATCAGCCATACTTACAATACGGTCGGTACTTTCCGGATCATGATGATCGCCATCGATTCATCTACCTGTAACATCCGGGATACAGCCTATCTGCATGTGATAGCCCGTAACGACCAGGCAAGCCTGGCTTTCAACATGGTCAAATTGCCGCCCTGCCAGTCGCTGTCATATCGCTTCGATAACCTGTCCATTGCTCCTGCCGGTAAACCGTTTGGCGCCGCCAGTTTCACCTGGGATTTTGGCGATGGTACCCGTGTGGCAGCAGGTACAGGAGCGGTGACACACTCCTATGCCGCTGCGGGATCTTACAAGGTAAGACTGGTACTTACCGATACGGCTTACTGTAATTCGCCCGATTCCATCACGGCAGACTTACGGATAGCGCCAAATGTGAAAGCACAATTTGAAACTCCTGCCACCGGCTGTGTTCCCTACAATGCCGTTTTCGACAATACATCACTGGCAGGCACCACCTTCATCTGGGATTTTGGCGATGGCACCGGATCCAGCCAGCTCAGTCCGACACACCTGTACAATTCCGTCGGCACCTATACCATTAAACTGGTCGCCATTGACTCGGCCACCTGTAATATTATTGATTCCACCACCAAAACCATCACCGTGAACCCTGTGCCCGTGGCAGGCTTTACTTTCTCGCCGGCCACCCCGCAGGTGAACAAACCAACCATCTTTACCAATACCTCGGTGGGAGGAGTGCGGTTCAAATGGTTGTTTGGCGACGGAGACAGTACGATAAAAACAACCCCCGACACCGTACTTCACCAATATAACGCCACTGGTACCTACAATGCCTGCCTGGTGGTGTATAATCAGTTCGGTTGTACAGATACGGTATGCGCGCCGGTATCGGCACTCATTCAACCCTTATTCGATGTGCCGAATGCATTTACTCCGGGACGGTTTGGCACCAATGCTATCATACGTGTGGCCGGGTTCGGAATCGCCAAAATGACCTGGCGCATCTATAACCGCTGGGGTCAGCTCGTGTACCAGTCGGGCGACCGGAAAGGCGGATGGGACGGAACTTTCAATGGCAAGCCGCAACCGATGGATGTTTATGCCTATACACTGGATGTAGAATTTTTTGATGGCAACAAGGCGCGAAAAACCGGAGACATCACTTTGATCCGCTAACGAACATTTAACCTTTGTTAAATGTTTCCTGTGAAGAACCTGCCCATCGTGGTAAATGTTAATTTTAAAGACAGTGAAGCAGATGAAAGAGAAAGGAACTAATACATACCGGAAATCGTATGGTAACGCTGGTAAATACCTGGCGGCTTTAACCTTTGCATTCGGCCTGCTCAGCAGCACCCATGCGCAGGATCTTCATTTCTCCCAGTGGTTCAATGCCCCTCTTGTAACCAATCCGGCGAATACGGGATTTATTCCCGATGCCGACTACCGGATTGGCGCCAATTACCGCAACCAATGGTCTTCCATCATGGCGGTTCCTTATAAAACTTATAGTGTTTGGGGCGATGCGCAATTGTTTCGTGATCGTATCGAGAGCGGATGGCTGGGAGTAGGTGGTGTGATTCTGCGGGATGTGGCAGGCAGCGGATCACTGACCTCGACCAAGGCTTATCTGTCGCTGGCCTACCACCAGATGATCGGCGAAGCGCATCTCTTGTCTGCCGGCTTCAATGTAGGCTGGGCCAATAAAAGAATTGACTATACCAAGCTGAAATTTCCCGATCAGTTCGACGGCACTTTCTTCGACAATACCCTTCCTACCAGTGTGATGCTGGATGTACCCAGCATCAATTACTTTGACATGCAGGTAGGACTGAATTACGCCTATTTCCCGACCAATAAACTGTATATCAACGGTGGCATTGCTGCCTGGCATATCAACCGGCCGCGCGAATCATTTTTCACTTCCGATCCCACCGGCTTTGATTCACGTATTGCTCCCCGTTATACCGGTTTTGTGAATGCCAGTTACAAGATCAACGATGGCCTTATCGTGAACCCGATGGGATATTATTCCCGGCAGGCCGGTTCGTCCGAAACTGTTTTCGGCGCCAATCTTCAATTCGATTTGTCGGGCGACGGGGAAACACAACTGCTGGGCGGCTTATACATGCGACCGGGCGATGCCGTGATACCCATGGTTGGATTCGAATGGAACTTCATCCGGCTGGCTTTTACCTACGATGCCACCGTTTCCTCGCTGAAACAATTCAACAACTCGAGGGGTGCCTTTGAATTTGCGCTGCTCCGCCACGGATTCTACGACGAATACAATGGCGACAGAAGGCAATCACTCTGCCCCACACTCAGAAGTTATTAAGGGTTCACCTTCCGGCCTCTCCTGTTTTCTGTTAACCATTCCGGGCAAAAATGCTGAACGATTTTTACGTATGTTTGGTCAACCAAAACAAACATATGCGAAAGTTACTGGCTGTTATTTGCTGTATATGCCTCGCCGCCTCTCTTCCTGCACAGAACAAACAGGCTCCTCCGGCGCCCGTCAATCCGCCGGCCGTCGTCAAAGAAGATAAAAAATCAACAGACATTCTATTCAACCCCGATGCCGCAGTTGTTACGAATCATGAGGTGACGATCAAGGGTCAGAGGGTTGCCTACAAAACCACTACCGGTACGATGCCCGTATGGGACGAGAATGGAAAAACCATTGCCGGGCTGTTTTTTATTTATTACGAACGCACCGATGTCAAAGACCGCAGCAACCGACCCATCGTGATTTCCTTTAACGGAGGTCCCGGTTCTGCCTCTGTATGGATGCACCTTGCTTATACCGGCCCGGCGCTGATCAATATCGATGACGAAGGATATCCTGTTCAGCCCTACGGTTTCAAAGACAATCCTCATTCCATACTCGATGTGGCCGATATAGTATATGTCGATCCCGTCAATACCGGCTTCTCCCGGATAGTTGACAAAGACGTGCCGAAGTCAAAATTCTTTGGCGTCAATGCCGATATCAAATACCTCGGAGACTGGGTCAATACATTTATCAGCCGCTACCAGCGCTGGGCGTCTCCCAAATACCTGATCGGTGAAAGTTATGGAACCACCCGCGTATCGGGGCTTGCCCTTGAACTACAGGAATCGCATTGGATGTACCTGAACGGAGTCATTCTCGTTTCGCCCACCGATCTTGGCATCGAAAGAAGTGAACCACAGGATGCCGCGTTGCGCCTTCCCTATTTCGCCGCCACGGCCTGGTATCATAAAAAACTGCCTGCAGACTTGCAGCAGAAAGACCTTACTGATATGTTACCCGAAGTGGAAAACTTCACCCTTAACGAACTCGTAGCCGCCCTCAACAAAGGCGGATTGCTGGGTGAACAGGAAAAGAAAAACATTGCCGCTAAAATGGCCCGCTATTCCGGGCTTTCCGAATCGGTCATTCTGCAAAACAACCTCGACATCTCCACTTCCCTGTTCTGGAAAGAATTGCTGCGCGACAAAGGCTTTACCGTAGGGCGTCTTGATTCGCGTTACCTTGGCATCGATAAGAAAAATGGCGGTGAGCGGCCGGATTTCAATGCAGAACTGACCGCCTGGCTGCATGCCTTCACCCCTCCCATAAATATGTACCTCAGGGAGGAACTCAATTACCGGACTGATGCCCCCTATAACATGTTCGGACCCGTGCATCCCTGGGATGGCACAAACAATCATACCGGCGAAGATCTTGGCCGTGCCATGGCCATCAATCCCTATTTACACGTAATGGTGCAATCCGGTTATTACGATGGCGCCTGCGATTATTTCAATGCAAAATTCAATATGTGGCAGATCGATCCATCCGGGAAATTCAAAGAAAGGATCAGCTGGAAAGGATACCGCAGCGGGCACATGATGTACCTGAGAAAGGAAGATCTGGCCAGCAGCAACGATCATATCCGCGAATTCATCAAACAATCAATTCCGAAAGCAGGCACACCGGCAAAATATTAGAGCAAGAAGCGACCCCGGCATAGCCGGGGTCGCTGTTTGAGGTTTACAGTTTACTGTTTACGGTTGTTGAATGCAGTTTGAAGTTTACGGTTTGCGGGCCTCACCTCCAACCCCTCCCCCGCGGGAGAGTGGAGCATAATCCGCATCCTTTGCGTACTTAGCGGTTCTTCGCGAGCTTTGCGTTCCAAAAAAACTACGGTTTGCGGTTTACAATTTGCAGTTTACGGTTCTGTGTATTCAGCGTCTTCTGCGTTATTCAGCGTCCTCTGCGTAATTCAGCGTCCTCTGCGTATTCTTTCTCTCTCATCACTGCATATTCCACTCCCCTTAATTCGGCGAGGCCTTTGAGGCGGCCAATGGCGGAATACCCGGGATACGTATTCTTCTTAAGATCATCAAGCATCTGGTGACCATGATCGGGCCGCATGGGAATGGATACCTGCCGCTGCTGTTGAATACGGGCAACCTCCCTGATCACTTCGTACATATCCGTATCTCCCGCAAGGTGGTCCGCTTCATAGAAATTGCCTTTGTCATCGCGCCTCGTGTTCCGCAGGTGAAGAAAATGCACCCGGTGGCCAAACTTCTTCAGCATTGCCGGGATATTGTTGTCGGCCCTCGCCCCAAATGATCCTGTACAGAAGCAAAGACCATTGGCGGGCGACGGTACCGCTGCCAGCAGTTCGTCCACATCCTGTTCCGTGCTGACCACCCGCGGCAATCCCAGTACCGGATAGGGAGGGTCATCGGGATGAATAGCCATTTGCAATCCGAGCGATTCGGCAACAGGCACTACTTCCCTCAGGAAATAAAACAAATGTTCTTTAAGCAGCGAAGCATTGATATGGTGATAGGATTTGAGCGCTTCCAGAATTTGCGCCGCGGTGAACTGCTCCTGGCTTCCCGGCAGTCCAAGCAATACATTCCTGTATAGTTTTTGCCGTTCCGGCTCGGACATCGCTTCGAAATGAATACGGGCCCTCCTTACTTCTTCGGGCGAATAATCGGCTTCCGCCCCGGGCCGTTGCAGCAGCCAGATATCGCAGGCAACAAAAGCGAGTCTTTCGAAGTACAGCGCCCTGCTTCCATCGGGCATTTCATAATCAATCTGTGTACGCACCCAGTCGAGAATGGGCATGAAATTATAAGTGATCACTTTCAGTCCGCAGGCTGCCACATTGCGCAAACTGGTCTTGTAATTTTCAATATGCTGAAGATAACTGCCCGTCTGCTGTTTGATGCTTTCGCTAACCGGCAGGCTTTCGATGACCGTCCAGGTCATCCCTGCGGCTTCAATCTGCGATCGGCGTTTTTGTATTTCATCTATTGGCCATACCTCTCCTGCGGCAATATGATGCAAGGCGGTGACTACGCCCGTGCAACCGGCCTGGCGGATATCCGATAAACTCACGGGATCAGCCGGCCCAAACCAACGCATGGTCTGTTCCATGAATTTCATAAACTATTTTTTTCGGAAGTGATTTAACCTGCCACTCCCAACGGAGAGAAGTAGGTAAATACGGCCACGATAACGGCCACAACGATCAGGGAAAGAATCACATCCCATTTATTCCAGCTTGCCCGGCTGGCTGCACGATCTTCCGCTACGGTGGTGGAGAAAGTGAGGCCCTTGATATGCTCTTCATCCGGCTTGGGAGTCAGCAGGCTTACCACTACCATTACGGCTACCGAAAGCAGGAACAGGTAGATAGCGAAATACAGGAAGTTGATCGTGGCGAAACTGTGCAGGAAACCCGTAAGATCCGAAGCAAACATCTGAAGGGACAGCTTCAGAATACCCAGGATAAACCCTACTACCATCGCCGTATAAGCGCCCTTCGCATTCAGCCGCTTGAAGAATACTCCCAGCAGGAATACCGCCGCGATGGGAGGAGCCAGGTACGACTGTACCGTTTGCAGGTAATCATACAGGCCACTGCTGATGCGACCCATCAGCGGGATCCATACCATTCCTAATAGTACCACAATTCCCGTAGCGATCCTTCCCACCTTCACCAGTTGTTTCTCGGATGCATTGGGATGTTGTTTCTTATAAATATCGATGGTGTAAAGAGTGGAACAGGCATTGTATACGGAAGCGAGTGAACTCATCAGCGCGGCCAGCAGTCCACCGGCCAGCACGCCTCTTAAACCCACGGGCATGATCGCCTTTACCATAGTGGGAAAAGCGGTATTGGTATCATCCAGTTGCAGCTTACCCTGTTCTTTCAGGGCATAGGCAATCAAACCGGGAATCAGGAATATGAAAAAGGGCAGCAGTTTGAGATAGGCTGCGAAGATGGTTCCCCGGCGGGCTTCCTTCTCATTGCGGGCGGCCAGGCAACGCTGTACGATATGCTGGTCGGTACACCAGTACCACAACCCCACAATAGGCGAGGCAAACAAAATACCCAACCAGGGAAACTCAGGATCGTTGAGCGGTGGAAACATATTGAGTTTTTCTTTGGGAAGAGAAGACATCAGGTTATCCCATCCTCCGATTTCTCTTAATCCGAACATGAGCAATACCGCAGAACCCAGCAACAAAACAATCGCCTGGATGGCTTCGGTATACATCACCGCATGCAATCCACCCATTACCGTATAGATGCCAGTTACCACAACCAGGATGATGGCACCCGTCCAGAAAGGTACATCCATGAATTGCTGGAATACCAGCGCCCCGGCAAAAATGGTAACGGACGCCTTGGTGATGACGTAACTCAGCAACTGGATGATCGACAGCAAACGTCTCGCCTGCGGATTGAATCTTTTCTCCAGGAATTCAGGCATCGTATATACCATGCTTCGCATGTAAAAGGGAACAAAAACCCATCCCAGCACCAGAACGAGGTATGAATGCAATTCGTAGTGACCCAGTACGGTTCCGGATTTGGCTGCCGAACCGGCCAATCCCACAATGTGCTCGGAGCCTACATTGGAGGCGAGTATGGAAGCGCCGATGACAAACCAACCCAGGTTCCTGTTGGCCAGGAAATAATCGGACGTGGTTTCTTTGCTCTTGCGAATGCTCCACACGGATACCCCGGCAATGACGATTAAATAGAGAATGACAAAAATCCAGTCGGTAGCTCCCAGGAATTGATTGTTCATGTGTCAGTTGGTTTTGATTTGTTGTTTGTTCGGTCGCGCAATGCGATGGTTTTCCTGCGAAGTACAGGCAAACAATCGTTCAGGTGGCCGCGTCCTCTAAAGATATAATTCATTGCCGAACTGTTTAAAAAAACATTTCCGTTTTTATGAGCATAAAAAAACCGGGCAATGCTGCCCGGGTGCCGTCATCTACCCTCTGAAGATGACAGGTGAGAAAGCAACCGGTTTTCCGAATATCATCAAAGGCCCTTGAGCGCCTGTAAAAACGCGGAACAGGCGGGCTTTTTTTCGTAGTGGTTATCGTACAGCAACGGGAACTCCTTACCGCAGTTGTATAACCAGCTCTTGGCATCATTGACGCCCCATACAGTCATACCCGCCTGCTTTGGTTTGGGAATATATGTGAGACAGGAATTCACCACGTATTGGAACATGACGGCCTGGCAGGCCAGCAACTGAGGAGTGGGTTGACCGGCGGCACTGCCGAGCACCGTTTTCACATCCAGTTCCGATATCCTTATCTTCAGACCGGTGTTACCCGGATTTTATTTTGGAATGTCGACCGAATGCATCCGTGCTAACTCAATCGCGCCCGGATTCATCGAAACGGACATGACTGCGCAGGCTCTCAACAATGATCCGGAAAGAAAAAAGAAAGTTTTCAGCCGTACTCCCGTGGGACATATGGGACATCCTTCCGATATTGCCGAAGCCGCCCTGTTTCTGGCTTCGGATGCAGCCAAATACATAACCGGTATCGTGCTGCCGGTTGATGGAGGTAATTCGGTCGGCTTTTAGCCAATTGAGAATCTTAACCCGATGGTCATGCTCAAACTCAGAAAGGTTGTTGGTTTCATACTGGTAATAACAGCATTGCTATTGCCCTGGCAGGGATACGGCCAGTCCGCCCTGTTCAGCGATCAGGACCAGCCAGGTTTTATTCCCTTCCGCGATATTTCCATAGTAACAGATCCCGGCGATCCAGCTCTCGTACAAACAGCTGCCAGGATCTTGCAGGGCGATATCGAAAATGTATGCGCTGTCAAACCCACCCTCCTCACCGCGCCTCCTTCCTCCAGCAGTGGCCTGGTCATTATCCTTTCAACCACCTCCTCCAAATGGTTCAGGCAGTATTCCGGTGAAAAAATATTGTCTGCATCAAGTCTTCCAAACAAATGGGAAGCATACCAGATAAAGACCCTGAAGACTGCGACGCAGAACCTTGTTTTCCTGCTGGGCAGCGACCGGCGCGGAGTTGCCTATGCAGTGGCCGAGTTCTCCCGCCAGTTGGGTGTATCGCCCTGGAACTGGTGGGCAGATGTTCCGGTTCCCCGCAGAACCCGGCTCTTTCTGCCACCCTCCTACCAGTTCACCGATTCTCCCATGGTCAGGTACCGGGGAATATTTATCAATGATGAAGCCCCCGCACTGAGCGGATGGGCTCAGGAAAAATTCGGCGGCTTCAATCATCGCTTCTACGAAAAAGTATTCGAACTGATGATCCGCCTCAAAGCGAATTACCTGTGGCCTGCCATGTGGGGCCACGCCTTTTACGACGATGATTCCCTGAACCTCAGGACCGCAGATGAATATGGCATTGTTATCGGCACCTCCCATCATGAGCCGCTGATGCGTGCGCATGACGAATGGAGACGATACGGTTCGGGTAAATGGAACTACGACAGCAACGCCACTCAATTGAGATCATTCTGGAAAACAGGAATGCAGAGAGCTGCCAATGAAAAAATAGTGAGCATCGGAATGAGAGGAGACGGAGACGAACCCATGACCCGGGAAACAGCCACCGCCCTGCTGGAGAGAATAGTGAAAGATCAGAGAAAGATCATTGAAGACGTAACCCGGCAACCTGCCTCTGCCACTCCGCAGCTTTGGGCCCTTTACAAAGAAGTACAGGATTATTACGATAAAGGAATGCGTGTACCCGATGACGTTACCCTATTGCTGTGCGACGACAACTGGGGAAACATCAGGAGGCTGCCCTCGCTGAAAGAAAAAGCAAGGAAAGGAGGCTATGGCATATATTACCACTTCGATTATGTGGGCGGCCCCCGCAATTACAAATGGATCAACACCAACTCGCTGCCCCGCATATGGGAACAGATGCACCTCGCCTGGGAATACAAAGCGCGGCAGATCTGGATCGTGAATGTGGGCGACCTCAAGCCCATGGAACTTCCCATTTCCTTTTTCCTGGACTATGCCTGGAACCCCACCCGCATTCAGGCAGATGATTTACCCGGCTACCTGGAAAAATGGGCTGCTCAGCAGTTTGGCCAGGCCAACGCCAAAATAATTGCGGATATTTTATCCCGATACGGGCGTTATAGTTCCCGGATCAAACCGGAATTACTGGATGAGAATACTTTTGACCTCGGATACTACGGCGAATGGCAGCAGGTTATTTCGGAATGGGAGAACCTGTTATCCGACGCGGAGACCGTCCAGGCGAGGCTTCCGTCACAGGCACAGGATGCCTACTATCAACTGGTGCTTCATCCGGTAGAAGCACTTTCGAACCTTTACCACCTATACCACCAGGTGGCGTTGAACCGTTGGGCCTGCAAAAACCAGTTTACTTCCGTAAAAGACTATGCGCAAAATGCCCGGGAGTATTTCCGGAACGATTCCCTCATCACGCTCAAGTATCACCGGATCGCGAATGGCAAATGGTCACACCTGATGGATCAAACGCATATCGGGTATACGGGCTGGCAACAACCCCCGAATAACAAGATGCCGGAACTATGTGAAATTGCTTTCAGCTCGGGCGTACAGGAAACGCCTCCGTCAGATACCGCCATCCGAAGCTATATTCCGGACAAACCATTTACGACGGAAAACAATATGATAGAATACGGCGGAGTCATTTCCATGGAAGCGGATCATTTTTCGGCGCAGGCCGGCACCAACTCCATCAAATGGCAGGTGATTCCGGGTATCGGCAAAACGGGCAACGGAATCACTCCCATTCCGGTTACTGTTTCCCCGCAGGTACCGGGTTCGATGTCGCCACACCTGGAATATTCCATCTATAACTATAGCGAAGAACCGGTCCGGGTTCAGTTCTATTTCTCCCCTACCCTCAATTTTCTGAACAAGCCAGGAGGGATGCAATTTGCGGTATCGATCGACAACGAAAAGCCCCTGATCGTTCCTGTCAACAACGCAGACGTCAATTCAAAGACCTGGGAAAAATGGGTGGCCAGGAATATCAATATTGCCGAAATCAATCATGCGCCATTGAAGCCGGGCAAGCACACGCTGAAATTCTGGATGGTGGATCCGGGTCTAGTGTTGCAGAAAATCGTACTTCAATTCAATAATGACAGTCAACCCTTCCTGGGGCCGATGGAAACGAGGTACAGGAAGCAATAACATCGTTACCTATTTTCAAAACAACCATATGCCAGTCAAGAAACTGCCATTCGCCCTTCTCATTCTGTTTGCCGGGTTTTCTTCCTGCCGGGAAAATGGTTCTTCCGGAGAAGCCAAAGTATCCGACACAGCAGCTAACAATCAACCTCCGGTGGCTTCAAAAAAAGTTCCTGTTTCGGAACCCCTGGTGTCCCATATCTACACTGCCGATCCTTCGGCCCATTTCTTCAATGAAAGGATCTATATCTACCCATCGCATGATACCGCCACAGGTATACCAGAAGACGACAACGGAGGTCATTTCAATATGATGGATTATCATGTATTGTCTATGGATTCCATTGGGGGAAAAGTGACCGATCATGGGATCGCCCTTCATCTCCGCGATATTCCCTGGGCGGGTCGCCAACTATGGGCGCCCGATGCGGCCTACGCCAATGATCAATACTATTTGTACTTCCCGGTTAAGGACAAAAAAGATGTTTTTCGGATCGGTGTCGCCACCAGCAGAAAACCTGAAGGCCCCTTTGTGGCCGAACCTGAACCGATCAAAGGAAGTTACAGCATTGATCCGGCTGTTTTCAAAGACGACGACGGTCAATTCTATCTGTATTTCGGGGGCATCTGGGGCGGGCAATTGCAACGCTGGAATCAAAACAAATATGATTCAGCGGCCGCTTTGAAAAAACCCGACCAGGAAGCATTCCTTCCCCGGGTGGCCAGGCTGTCTACAGACATGAAATCACTCGCTGAACCGGTTCGTGAAATCAGGATCGTTGACAGCAACGGCAAAAACTTCCTCGAGAAAAATAACGACCGGCGCTTCTTTGAAGCTTCCTGGATGCACAGGCATCAGGGTAAATATTATTTCTCCTATTCTACCGGCGACACTCACTTCATTAATTACGCGATCGGCAACAATCCATACGGACCCTTTCAATATGCCGGCGTAATCCTGAACCCGGTGGAGGGATGGACCAATCATCATTCCATCATGGAAGTCAACGGCCGCACCTGGCTGTTCTATCACGATGTGCAGTTATCGGGTAAAACCCATCTGAGAAATATCAAGGTGACCGAGTTGCATTATAACAGCGATGGCACCATTCAAACCATCAACCCCTACCGCTAATTGCGATTTCAAAAACGGGCAAATGAAAGTATCGGCAGTGAAATGGGGCGCATGACGCTATTCTGAATTACACTTTATTTTTCCGGCCCCGTTAACAAAGCAATTTTTTAACTTGTATGCCATTAATTTAAATACGGGCATTCATGCCGGCAAAAAAAGACTGGGCCGTTATTATAAAGCCGTTATTGCGCAAATACCGGAAACGTAAGCATCCGCTGGAATATCACAACTATTACCAGCTGATCGTGATGGTGATTCTTTCGGCAAGAAATACAGATCAAATCATTAATGATCTCGCGCCGGCACTCTTTAAAAAATATCCCACCCTCTCTTCCCTTTCCGCGGCAAGCAGTAAATCACTCCAGCCCTTGATCGGCAAAGTCAGGGGATTTCATCAAAAAACGGCCTGGCTGCTGAAAATGGCGCAAACGATCAAGGAAGACAAGAACCTGCCGGTAACTCTGGACACACTCACGGAATTACCTGGCATCGGACGCAAGTCTGCCAATGTCATATTAAGAGAATCAGGTAAACCTGCCGAAGGAGTGATCGTTGATTTGCATGTGGTGAGAGTAGCGCCCCGGCTGGGCATCGCTTCCGGAACGGATGCCAAAAAAATAGAGGAACAGATCATGAAAAAATTGCCTCCCTCTGAATGGGATGCCGGCATGGCCCTGTCCTTTCTTGGCAGGGAGATCTGTCGCCCCCGGCCTCTCTGCGAAGAGTGCCTGATGAAAAAAGATTGCCAATACTTTCAGAAACTCAAAAAGAAATCCGGCGGCTAATCCTGACTTTTTGAACGAAAGGATAAAAACAGCATAACGGCACTGAACAGCAGGAAGCCGATACCGCTTCCCTGGTTGATGCTGCTACCCTTCTCCTCCAACAATCCATATCCCAGCAGCAGCAATCCGGCAATTCCAAAAAAACATCCGATCACAAACCGAAGATCAAATAGCTTATTCATTGAGGTGATGATTTAATAGAAAATAATATTCAGAATGATGGTAACAGCCAGCACTATCATGCCCAGCCAAAGCGGGTTCTTGTACCATTGCTTGGCTTTGTCGGTCTGTTTGGGAGTAAGACTGTATACCAGCCCGCGGAGCTCTGTTTCCGCCATGGGTGTTGTTACCAGGCTGATCAGCGCGGTTACGATAAAACAAACCAGGAACGATATCCAGGCGATCGTAAATGCCTGGCCGGTGCCGGAATAAAAATTATACAATTGCCCCAGCCAGCCTCCTTTCCCTTCAGCAGTAGTCAGCCCGTGTGTGAGGGCTGCGGCAAAAGTTCCGGACAACAAGCCCCAGAAAGCGCCGTGCCCGGTTGTTCTTTTCCAGAACATCCCCAGGAAAAATGTGGCGAATAGCGGAGCGTTTACAAAAGAGAAGACCAGCTGCAGCAAATCCATGATGCTGTTGTAACCCTTCGCTACATATGCCGTCAAAACCGATAAAAGGATACCAACAACTGTGGTCAACTTTCCCACCCACAGGTAGTGCTCCTGCGATGCCTGCTTTCGGATATGCGACTGGTAAATATCAAATGTCCATACGGTGTTAAAGGCGGTTACATTGCCCGCCATTCCCGACATGAAGGAAGCGATCAGCGCTGTTATACCCACGCCGAGTATGCCATTGGGGTAAAGTTTCGACAGCAATAAGGGCAGGGTCATGTTGTAGTCCTTATCTCCATTGGCATTAAGCGGCAGCTCGAAACCGGAAAACTGATGCTGCAGGGCCAGCAAGATCAATCCGGGCAATATCACGATCACCGGCATCAAAATTTTCGGAATGGCCGCGATGATGGGAGTTCGCTGCGCGTCATTCAGGTTGCGGGAAATCATGGCCCTTTGCACCACCAGGAAATCAGTACACCAATATCCAAAAGCCAGTACAAATCCCAGTCCGAATATCATACCGAATGCGTCGATGCCCAACGGGTTGTTTTGCGGTCGGTCCAACCCTTTCCACAAATGCAGCTTGGAATCTTCCACATGCTTTACTATTCCTTCCCAACCACCCACCTGGTGCAGCCCCACATAAACCAGCGGCGCAATACCGAGTACGATCAGGAAGAATTGCAATACTTCATTGTAAACAGCGCTGGTCAGTCCACCGAGGTACGTATAGAGAAGTACAATACCCGCCGCGATCCAGATAGAAACATCAAAATTCCAGTTCAGGATCTTTTCCATAAGCATGGCCAGTGCATACAGCGAAATACCGGAAGAGAAAACGGTCATTACGGCAAAGGTGACCGCGTTGAAGGTTCTGGTTTTTTCATCAAACCGGAGCTTCAGGTATTCAGGCACACTGCGCGCCCGGCTGCCATAATAGAACGGCATCATATAAATTCCCAGGAAGATCATGGCAAAGGCTGCACCGAGCCAGTAAAAGTGAGTGGTATACAAACCATACTTGGCGCCACTGGCTGCCATGCCCAATACTTCCTGCGCGCCCAGGTTGGCCGAGATGAAAGCAAGTGAAGTAATCCACAAGGGAATACTCCGGTTACTCATAAGAAAATCATTGCCGGTTTTTACTTTCTTCTTCAACAGCCAACCAATGCCAATTACGAAAAGAAAATACAAAGCAATTATCAGGTAGTCTATCAGCGCCAGTTTCATATAGCAGTTTCCGTTTTTACTTTAATTATATCAACTATGCATTATCGTTATATATTTTTTACCCGGATGCCTCCTCTCAAAAACACCCTCCTGGTAAACCATGAATTTTTCATTTATTGATATATGTCATATCTTTTTACGGGTGAAAAATACGTGAAAAACATTCGTAATTCTACGAAAATATGCAAGACCCCATAAAACCGCCACATTCCTAGATTTCAAGTAATCAATCTCTTCTCTTTAACACACCGGGGAATCACTTATGTACTTTAATGAATTCCCTGAAAAGGCGTGTAGATTAATTGACGACAGATTCATAACTGCACTACAGGTACAGGACGGAGGGGTGCCGTATTTTTGTTCTGCAATTGACAATTGATCCTCCTGTGAAAACCATAGCAAACCAAACCGTCCCTAAAATCCAGTATCCATTGAAGGCACGTCCAAATCCAGAAAACCGTTCCTTGTTCTTCAAAATGCAAATCCTATGAACCAGCTTGTTTACCTTAACTGTTTGTAGATAAATTGGTCGAATAGAAGAACGCAAAAGGATTTCAAAAAGGGGGTATCGAAAGATGCCCTCTTTTTATTGTTACCTGTTCCGCTATTTCAGCAGGCTGTAAACAAAGTCCAGTGCCCTGGAATCGGGCATAGACACTTCATGGGTTCTGACCCCAAGATCAATGATCATCTTTTCGTTCTGGCGATACAAGGGCCATTCAGGCAGTCCCTTCCCGTTGGGGTTACCGTTTTTTACAAAATTGGACCAGTAATCGGACATCCATCCGGCCAGTTGGTAATCTACGGGCTCCCAGGGCCTGCGGACAAACGAGAGATTATTGAATGCATAAGGCACCTCACCGGTATGGAATGCTCCATACTTTACGTATTCACCGGTGGCAGGCACTTTCCGGGTGAACCGGTAAACATACACTTTACCTCCGGCGGCCGCCTGTATGTTGGCCCAGGTATAATTCTGTACACCGAATATCATGTCGCGGGAGAAAGCCAGCTGCGACTGAGCAGCCTGCTCATCAGTATTGCCAGGATAATAACCCAGGAAAGTAGCGGCCTGTTCCGGATAACGTTTTTGGATATCTTTCCGGTAGTCTTCTGCTTTCTTCGCTTCCCCAAAGGACAAACCTTCATCCTGGTTCCACCCGGTCAGCAGGGATACCCTGTTCTGTTCACCCCGGGCAAATATTTCTGAAACGGAATAGGGCAATACGTATCCGTCTTCGATAGGACCCCGCATACCGGCGGGTACTTTCATCAATTCTTCCGAGGTTTTGCTTCTCAGTTCTGCCAGGGAGCCGGCTTTAAGGATACTGGCCACCCGCTCGCCTTCCTGTTCGGCTGCTTTCAGGGTATTGGCACCGCCCATTACATTTCCCATAACACTGGCCCCGCTTTGGGCGATGGCTTTTCCAAAGAGGCCACGTGCCAGCGGAGACGCGACGAGGCAGTTGACGCTCATAGAACCGGCCGACTGTCCGGCAATGGTGACGTTGTCGGGATCTCCGCCAAAGGCGGTAATATTTTTTTTGACCCATTGCAGTGCGGCGATCTGGTCCATGAGTCCGTAATTTCCGCTGGCCTGGTGCCCGGATTCAGCCGTCAGTTCGGGATGCGCAAAAAAACCGAAAATACCCACGCGGTAGTTGATACTCACAAATACAATTCCTTTACCGGCCATCGCTTCTCCATCATAGATCGGGCAGGCACTGCCTCCGCTCACAAAACCACCTCCATATATCCATACCAGCACCGGGCGTTTTTCTTTGATGTTCTTCGCGCCTGTCCATACATTCAAATACAGGCAATCTTCTCCAATGGGTTCTTTGGGGATCAGGAACTCTTCGGTCCACATACTGAATGGCGCCGGGTTACCCTGCATAGGACTGGGTCCCCATGCCACGCATGATTTAACCCCTTCCCATTTTACGGCGGGCTGCGGGGCCTTCCAGCGATACTCTCCAATGGGTGGGCGTGCAAAGGGTATTCCCTTGAACACATGAATGCCGCTGCCGGTAACGGAACCGGAAACCTGGCCCGCTTCGGTATTGACGACTTCGAGAAAATTTTTATGGAATGGGGACCTGTTTGTAAAAGCAAAAATGGCCGTCAGCAGGATGGCCGGGAGTACCTGGCGAATTTTTTTCATATGCAGCCGGGCGTTTTGTGACCCTGAAACAATATTACCGATTAATACGCAGAAGATCTCCACAAAAAGGGCCGCGCTCCGGGGAGGCGGCCCTGACATATCGTTTCTGGATCCATTCAATCAACTCAGCTGATGATCGACCGCCTGTAACAAAACTGGAACAGCTCAAACAGGACGTGTTCTATGATTTTTTGCATATCAAAATAGTTTGTGTTTATCCCACAAGTATACATTCTGAAATGCCTTGTTCAAACGGCGTGTTAAATGAATTGAGGGAAGACGGGAATGATCTGACATAAAAACGAAAGAGGCCTTCTCAAATAATTGAGAAAGCCCTTTCAAAGAAGCGCAGGTTTACTAAAAACAGCCTCGTATACCCGCTTCGTGGTATGTATCGCTTATAACACTCATTTTTGCTTCTTGCTTTTTTCATTCTTCTGTAGCGAGCCTGAACTTGATGGGTTGTCTTTTCCACGACTTCACTTTCCGTCCGTTCTGAATGGCAGCTGTCCACTTGCCGCTTTTCCTGATCACTCTCACCGCTTCTGCTCTCAATTCTTCCGGCCCGCTGACGGCTTCGATATTGCTGATATTTCCTTCCCCATCCACGAGGAACTGTACATACACATCTCCCTGTACATTCTGATCGATCGCTTCCTGCGGATACCGGAGATTCTTGTTCAGAAATCTTTCCCAGGCAGCCTTGCCTTCGGCATACTCCGATTCTATCTGAACACTGGTAAAAATGCCATCATAGTCTTCTTCCTTCTTTTGGGGCGCTGCGATAATTCCTTTTCCCTCCGTTTCTACAGGAGGCGCTACAATGCCATCGTCCTTGATCCCCTCCTGGTTGATGCTTCCAATCTTTGCGTCTTCCAGGTCCTCAACGGGAGGAGGCATCTCATCCTCCTTCACCTGGTCGTCCTTTACGATACGGGGAGTGAGATTCTTGATCGTTTCCACGGGAGGAGGTGTTTGCTTGGGCGGTTCAATAGGCGGCGGCTCAGGCTGTTTCTCCGGTATTTCTACATTGGCCAGAATATTATCCTTTACTTGCATGGCTACCCGGTTTTGCCCCATGGTATTGGCCAGCAGGTACCCTCCCAGCAGCAACAGGCAAAGCAGGGCGGTTGCGCTGAGAGCGATCCGCATGCGGCGGTTGTAAGTTTTCCGGAGATCATAAGCGCCATACTCCTTGTTCCTCCCTTCGAAAAGGATGTCGAGGAAATCGGCTTGCAGGATTTTATTTTTTTCCATAACAGTAATTTTCATCTGAGATACGCGATGCCGGCAAATCCACAAGAGAGGCCTATTTTTATCCCGGAATAAATACATTTACAAAAAAGTCATCAACTGCTTATGAAAAAAATATGGATTGGCATCTTCACTATATCAATAATAGCCGCCTGCCAGCAACAAAAACCGGCCGGCCATCCTTTGACCGGAACCTGGAAACTTTTATCAGGATCGCTGACAGAAAACGGAAAAACTACCGTTACCGACTACACGAATGATAAAAGTTTTATCAAAATCATCAATGAGGATCATTTTTCCTTTATGGGGCACGACCTGGTAAAAGGAAAAGACTCCGCGGCATTTTATACTTCCGGAGGAGGTAAATACACCTTAAAGGACAGCCTGTACACAGAATTCCTGGAATACTGCAGTGCCAGGGAATGGGAAAACAACAAGTTTGAGTTCACCATTTCTTTCCATGGCGATACCCTCATTCAGCAGGGAATTGAAAAGGTGGCGGGAACCAACGTTAACCGCCTGAACGTGGAGAAATACATCCGCTTGCGTTAACGTGCGGCCAGTCCGGCCTGGTAATATCTTTCATAAAAAGCCTTTTCGAGGCTTTCGCGGTGAGCAGGATGTGCCAGGCTGATCAGGGCCTGTCCGCGCTGTTTGAGGTTTTTCCCGAACAGATTAACGGCGCCATATTCGGTAACTACCCAGTGTACGTGTCCGCGTGTGGTCACCACACCGGCTCCCTGGCGCAAAAAAGGCACGATCCGCGATTGTCCTTTAGACGTAACGGATGGCATCGCGATAATGGGCTTGCCTTTTTCCGACAAAGAAGCTCCCCGGATGAAATCCATCTGTCCTCCGATGCCGGAATACTGAAAGGTGCCTATTGAATCGGCACACACCTGACCGGTAATATCTATCTCGATCGCGCTGTTGATCGCGGTTGCGCGCGGATTCTGCCGGATTACACTGGTATCGTTCACATAACTGATATCCATCACCCGCATTACCGGGTTGTCGTTTACATAATCATACAACTTTCTCGTTCCCACCATAAACCCGGTTACACATCGCCCCACATTCAATACTTTCCTGCTGTTATCGACAACGCCGCTCTCAATAAGCGGTATCACTCCATCCGACAACATCTCGGTATGTATTCCCAGGTTCCTGTGAGAACCGAGATTCTTCAATACCTGGTCGGGAATGCTTCCGATACCCATCTGGAGGGTGGCTCCGTCCTCAATCAGTCCGGCCACATGTTTGCCAATATTAATCGTAATGTCGCTCACCTCCGATGAATAATTGATCTCCGGAAGTTCCGATTCGAACCATACCATCTTATCGATCTGGCTTACGTGCAGGAAACCATCTCCATGGGTGCGCGGCATTCGCGGATTTATCTGGGCGATGATGATCCTGCTGGTTTCCACGGCAGCCTTTGCAATATCAACCGATGTGCCGAGAGAACAATAACCATGCAGGTCGGGGATAGACACCTGTATCAGCGCAACATCGATAGGCAGTATTTTTTCCCTGAACAATTGCGGGATCTGGCTGAGGAATACGGGCACGTAGTCGCCATCAGAGCTATTGGCGATGGCCCGTGTATTTCCCGAAACAAAAAGAGAATTGAAAAAGAAACGGCCCTTGTATTTAGGTTGATTGAAATCCACTTCGCCCAGGTTGGTAATGCTGACCAGCTCCACATCGTGAAGAGACTCATAGCGGTCCTGCATCGCCTGGATGAGATGGACCGGTGTGGCAGCGCTTCCATGGATGAATACCCGGTTACCGGATTCAATTACGCTTACGGCCTCTTCGGCTGTACAATAAGGTATGTTCATATCAGGTTTGTTGTGGGTGATCAGATGGCTTTGCTGTACAAAGGCCTGGATTGCCCGTCAATATTAGCTAAAAGATGCAAATCGAAAGCGCGGCAAACATTTCGTACAAAATGATGACCCAGTGGGGTAAGAACGGCCTCTTCTTCATTGAATTGAACCAGCCCGTCACCGGCGAGTTCTTTCAACTCGGAGAAACTGTATTGTTCGAGCAGTTCCTGGTCCTGCGGGAGGAAACGGGTTCGTCCCCGGCAACTGATATCGAGAATATATTTCCGGAAGTGCTGATCGGTTTCTGTCAGAAAGTATCCACGCATAACAGCCAGTTCCTCCCGATCGATCCTGTCGTAGTAATGCTGCAATACCTTTTCGTTCTGCGCATAGGCGGTTCCGATATCGCTGATGGACGAAACCCCCAGTCCAAGCAGCAGGCCGGTAGCCTGCGTGGTATATCCCATGAAATTTCTGTGCAGGGTGCCTTTTTCTTTTACTTCAAACAATTCATCTGTCGGCAACGCAAAATGGTCCATTCCCACATCTTCATAACCGGCCTCACCGAACAGTTTTTTCCCCAGCTGGTACAACTGCATCTTCATTTCCGCATCGGGCAGGTCCGATTCATCGAACAGGCGCTGGCCCTTGCTGGTCCATGGCACGTGTGCATAGGAATAAAAAGCGATGCGGTCGGGCGACAGTTCCAGTGTCTGGCGGATGGTTGTTTCCATGCTGGTCAGTGTTTGCCTGGGCAGTCCGTAGATGAGATCGACATTCACTGACTGGTATCCGAAGTGCCGTGCGTTGTCCACAGCCGCCCGAACGGTTTCAAAGGGCTGGATCCTGTTTATCACCCGCTGTACCTCGGGATCGTGGTCCTGCACACCGTAACTGATTCTTTGAAATCCCAGGCGGGCAAGTGTTTCGAGGTGTTCGATGGTGGTATTATTGGGATGCCCTTCCAGGCTGAATGCAGCGTCGGGATGAACCTCGCATTGACGCAGAATATGACTGATCAGAAATTCCAGCCGGGCGGGAGAAAAGAAAGTAGGGGTTCCGCCGCCAAGATGGATTTCCCGGATCAACGGAGGTTGGTTCATGAACGACCGGTAAATAGACCATTCGCGGATCAGGGCATTAAGGTATTCTACCTCCACCTGGTGATTGGTGGTGATCTTTTTATTACAACCGCAGTAAGTACAGAGAGATTCACAAAAAGGTAAGTGTAGGTAAAGGCTGATACCGTCTTTGTTGTTTTTTTCAAACTGGCGGCTCAATTCTTCCTGCCACTTCGCAGTATCGATGCCATTGTCCCAAAAGGGCACTGTAGGATAACTGGTATACCGCGGAACCGGCTGATTGTATTTCTCTACCAGTGAAAAGGCTGGTGCTGGATTCATGGCACGAAGTACGAAAACGACGGACTGCCGAACCATGAGGTATTTAAGAACAACAGATGATTTTAATCATGCTCCGCCGCTATAATAGCGGCAGAGCATAAATTATTATTTAACAGCGATAAAGACCAGGAAATGATTTTGAAGGAAATGCAAATCCCCGGTAAGCTGATACGGTTTCATGGCACCCGCAATAACGGATTCCACCTTTTCCTGCGGATGATTGTTCATGGCTGCCGCAGCGGGAGCTGTGCCCATAAAACTCTTCACGGCTTCTTCCCGGCTACGGTACAGGAACGGGCACGGAACAGTGCGTTGAAATACCACCTGAAGCCCGTGTTTCTTGCAGGCGGCCTCAATACGGCCATCCTCCGACAGCGCGAATGGTCCCGGAGTACCAGGCGGCGGCGGTGGCAATAATGATCCGATTGCCTTCAACACATTGGTGGCATCACTGGCCTCCGGCTTGTCCCAGATGCCCAACACCAGCCGGCCTCCGGGCTTCAATACCCTCGCGGCTTCCTTCAATGCATTGTCAAAACTGCCCGCATATTGAAATGAATTGAAACCCGTCACCACATCAAATGATTCGTTGGCAAAGGGCATAGCTTCCAGGTCTTCTTCGAGAAAGTTATTGTCAGGATTTCTTTGCCTGGCTACTTCCAGCAAACCGGGCGCTGCATCCATACCGATCAGCTGGGCTCCCTGGCGGATGGCCATATAACTGAACAATCCGGACCCGCAACCGGCATCCAGAACGGAATCTCCGCCGCCGAGTTTCAGTTCATCCAGCACGACCCTGTACATAGGTGAAAACCAGGGCTCAAAAAATTGCGACCAATACTGTGGCGCAACACTCCATAATTTTCCCTGAATTGCTTTTGTTCCCATTTAAAAAAGGTTTAATAGTGAGGGAGCAAAGCTACAGCAGGTGCCTGGCGAAGACAGATATTGATAAGTTCAGATTAATGACTGTAAGGTTCAACTGCCAGTCAGTAGTTTCACCTGCGCAGGGGGATAGCCAAACCGGCTTCGGAAGGAACGGGAAAAATGGGAAGTATTTTCAAAACCGCTGTCAAAAGCAGCTTCCGAAACGGTTTTGCCTTCATTGGTCAGCAAATGAAACGCAAATTGAAGCCGCTTCTCCATTAACCATTTTCCCGGCGTTGTTTGAAAATGTTTTTGAAAATCACGCTTGAATGTCGACAAACTGCGGGAGCTTAGCCGTGCAAATTCTTCCAGCTTCAGGTTGTAGGAGAAGTTCTCTTCCATAATACGCTGCAGAGAAACTGTCTGGGGCGCCCGAACGAGAGAACAGAAAAAAGAGATGGCCTGTTCGTTGGCTTTATTTTCCGCAATCAGCAATACCAGTTCCCTGAACTTCAGCTCCAGCAGAGACCGGTCGGGTTGATGATCTTCATTGAAATAGTGCAGCATCAACTCATAAAACCCTTCGATGGCCGGGCTTACGGCTAATGGCATGATCGGATCAAATTGTTCTCTGCCTTCTTTCCCCAGCGGAACCGACCGGGTCTTTAACACATTGCAGATAAACTCGTCGGTAACAAAAAACAATATCAGGCAAAACTCCGCATCGAAAAACTGCTCTACCAGATAAGCGCCCTTGCGGATAAGGACAAAACTCCCCTGCTTCAGTTCGAAAGAACCATCCGGGGTATGCCATGTTTTTCTGCCTTCCTTTACGTATACGATGTAGTTGTATTGAGTCCAGATATCTACAAACTTGTCGCGCAACGGGCAGTTGTACATAGTGATCAGCGTTTCACCACAATTAAACTGGCGAAACATCTGGGGATGGCTGACAATATTTTCATACAGATTCTGCATACGACCGGGAATCATACAAAAATAGGTCAACGAATCGGATTGCAGACCGCTAAATAAATCAGGCCAGCTCCCTATTTGGTGTCACAAGAGAAAAATGAAAAGTATTTTCTTCTCAAATGCCTGAAGTTCTGATATTTGTTCACCCTGTACGATGAAACCTATTTCAACAAAACCTTATGATTTATGAAGAAAGATATGATGTGCGGATGCTGGATCGTTTGTATGGCGCTTTCCCTGTACACGAATGGACAATTCAACGACAGTACGCACCAGCTTGTTAAGTACGATATAACTGGTATTATGAACCGCACCAACGATAATCGTGCCTTTGTATTGAATAATGTGATTGCCTTTACGCTGAAAAAGAAACACATCATTTTTACCAGTACTTCCGGTTGGATTTACGGAACACAAAACAGGAATCTCAGCAACAATGATTTTAACTCCGTGGCCAATATGGATATCCTGAAAGATACCCGCCGCGTATATTACTGGGCCCTGGCCAGTTTCACCAGCAGTTATTCCCTTAAAATCCTGCAGCAAACCCAGATGGGCGGGGGCGTCGGCTTTAACGTGTTGAACAGAGACAAACTCGAGATGGTCATCAGCGACGGGCTGCTCTATGAATTCAGCCAGCTAAAACTCGATTCGGTGAATCGAAAAAACTACCAGACCGTAAGAAATTCATTACGGATAAAACATCGCCTGGTGATCAATGACATGATCACTCTGAATGGAACACATTTCTGGCAGCCATCACTGAAAGATATCGGCGATTATATCATTCGCTCCAATGCCACGCTCTCGATCAGGTTGAAAAAATGGCTGGTATTGTCTGGCGGCCTGACCTATAATCATGTTTCGCGAACAAACCGGGAGAACCTGTTGTTCAGTATCGGGCTGGGTTTCGAAAAGTATTTCTGACCCCGGTCCTTTGTATCGAAAGCATGCTCAATCGTATCAATACCGTACAGTGCTCCTGAAAATATTTTCCGACAACCCATTGAAAATCATAAAATTCGCGATTTGGCACCCTTTTTCATCCTGTTTTGGCATCAACCATAACCAACCTTACTACCATGCTTCATCATTTTGCTCTCGCCGCCCGCAGGCTGAAACGTCAAGGCAGAACTTCCCTTCTTACGATTGGAGGCCTGGCATTGGGTATCGCTGCTTTCCTGCTGATCCTGGAATATGTGAGTTTCGAAAAAAGCGTAAACGGATTCCACAAGGATCTCGGTAAAATGTATCGCCTGATCAATGAAAGTACCGATGGTAAAATGTGGCCCGAAACAGAACCCGGCTGGGCAAGCCGGGCCAAGGAAAAATTTCCAGAAATTGAAAGTTACTGCCGGTATGATGAAGGAATCGCGCATGGTATTGTAAGATCCAGCCTGAACAACAGCGAAGCTTTTCGTGAAAGCAATATCGGGTATGCCGAAGGGAATTTCTTCTCGTTCTTCAGTTTTCCTGTAGTGGTAGGTGACGGTGCATTACTGCAGCAACCCAATACCGTATATCTGAACGCCGCTACCGCCGTCAAGTATTTCGGAAAGGAAAACCCCATTGGAAAAACACTGACCTTGTTTAACCAGTTCGGACAAACGATCTATACGGTACAGGGCATCTTCACCATCCCGGTCAATTCGGGAATCAACTTCGATATGGTGTTCTCGCTGGAAACACTAAGAAATCCTGCCAACCTGAATGATAACGGTTGGGCCCGCCTCGACAATCTCAGTTCCCAATTTATCAATACCTGCTTCAAGATCAGGCAGGATGCGAGCATCAGCCAGATCGAGAAAAAACTGACCGCTTTGAGAGGGGAATTAAAAGAAGACAAAGACGGTGTGATGTTTCATTTGCAACCGGTATCCAACATGCACCTGCCTGCTTCGCTCAGTGATCGTTACCCTACTACCGGCAATCTCAAATATGTTTACATTCTCAGTGCCGTGGCGATGCTGATCCTCCTGATCGCCTGGTTCAACTATATCAATCTCTCCACTGCCAATGCCATCAGAAATGCGGGTGAAGTGGGTGTAAGAAAAGTGCTGGGGGCTTCCCGGGGCCGTCTGATCGTTCAATTTCTTTCTGAATCATTTCTGGTTTACCTGCTGAGTATTCTGCTGGCCCTGCTGCTGGTCGGGCTCAGTCAGCCGCTATTCAATACGCTGATCGGAAGAACGCTGAAGCTTTCTTCTATTCTCTCCACCTCTACCTGGATAATAGGGCTCGGGCTGATGGTAGGAGGATCTTTGCTGGCGGGATTGTATACTTCCTATACCCTTACCGGGTTCAACCCGGTGCAAACGCTCAAAGGGAAACTGGCTAAATCTTCCAAAGGCTCGGGTTTCCGCAAAGCGCTGGTAGTATCACAATTTGCTATTTCCATCGCACTCATCCTGGTTACCGTGATGATCTATCAGCAGCTGAACTTCATGCAAAACAGCCAGCTGGGTTTAAAGCCCGAGCAACTGATCGTGGTAAGAGGTGCAGAAGTGGGCAAAGACAGTACCTATCGCTTAAGAAAGAAAGCCTATCTCGATGGCCTGGCCGCTCAAAGCTTTGTACAGTCCTATTGCCAGACGGGCAGCGTCCCGGGCAATTTCTACAATTTCGTCACCAGCGGGTTTACGCAACCCAAGTCCGTTAAGGGAGATGAATTGAAAACCTATTCTTTCGCCATTATCGACGACCGTTATCTTTCCACTTTTGAGATACCCCTGAAAGCCGGAAGAAATTTTTCGGAAACAGAAACCGCTGTTGAGTGGGATCAAAACAGCAAGGTCCTGATGAACGAAAGCGGCATTCGTCAACTCGGGTTTTC
This sequence comes from uncultured Chitinophagaceae bacterium, assembly GCA_964605065.1. Lineage (GTDB taxonomy): Bacteria > Bacteroidota > Bacteroidia > Chitinophagales > Chitinophagaceae > Endoryza. Next base: position 36,512 of record CAZSAQ010000003.1, on the reverse strand, counting down.
TTCCGCTGAAGAAGCCGTCAATAAAGTCATCCAGTGGGATGAGCGTCCGCTGCAGATCATTGGGGTGGTAAAGGATTATAATCACCTGGGCTTGCAACGCAATATTGATCCCATGATCTTTTATCCTCAAAATAATGGCAGTTATATTACCATCCGGATCGGCACCGGCGATGTCAAATCTTCGGTGGCAAGGATTGAATCGATGTACAAGCAATATTTCCCGGGAAATCCTTTTGAATTCTTTTTTGAAGATGAAAATTTCAACAAACAATATTTATCCGAAAAGCAATACGGTCAGATATTTTCGGTAGCGTCCATCTGGGCGATCCTGATCGCCTGCCTGGGACTCTTCGGCCTGACCACCTACTCCATTGAATCGAGGAAAAAGGAAATAGGCATCCGGAAAGTATTGGGAGCCTCCGTGGAAAGCATCATGGGACTCATCTCCAAAGATTTTCTCAAACTGGTGTTTATTGCCGCGATCGTCGCATCTCCCCTCGCCTGGCTGGCCATCTCGAAGTGGCTGCAGGATTTTGCTTACCGGATCCAGATACAGTGGTGGCTGTTCCTGGCGGTTTCCCTGGGCACTGCGTTTATCGCACTGTTGACAATCGGTATACAAACGATACGTGCAGCATTGGCCAACCCGGTCAAGAGCATCAAGACCGAATAGAGATCAAAAGGATCATGTTTTACGAAACAGGTACACTATTGATTTGCCATCCCCGGAGATGACCGCTTTCAGTTCCCGGTCATTCCACTGATACTCTATTTTTTTGGGAAAATCATGCGAAGGGTTTTCACAAACAAAATGATTCGTTTCCCATTTTGTGAACCGGAAAAAAGTGGGACCAGAGTTACCAGGCACATCAGCGATGTAATGGATATCGCTTCCGGATAATACAATTCTCAGTCGTTCGGTAATGGTAGTGTCAGATGCCTGCATAAAAAAACCCATCCCCCTGAATTCGCCGGCATGAACCTGCTCCCATTTCTCAACATACGTTTTACCGGGCCGGCCATTGGTGCGCTCCCAGGTGCCGGTCAGGCTGTTCAGGATCGACAGATCAGCCGGTGAACCCTGCGAACGACCGGATTGCGACACCACTATCAACAACAGAATCATCATCCATTTCATGACGAAGAATTTTACGTGAACAGGAAAAAACCTTGTTTTCCGGGAGGACAACGGAACGGGTGAATCATCAATTTTAGGCGACCGATATTAACTGATGCAAAATCGGCCGCCCTGTTGAAGGTAACTTTTATCCATTTATTTTCCCGCAGGATCCGGATCTGCTCCCGGCTATTGGGAATATTTCTTCCCCTGACGACACAGTTTTCGGCCGAACAAAGAATTCGCAACAGTATTGTCGGTTGGCATGAGGGTTGTAACCAGGAGGCAACTGTTTTTTGGGTGATTTCAGGATCACGGCATTGTAGCAGGACTGTTTGGAGAGCAGGAAAAAACGGTAGCCCCGGAACGGAAAAACTACTTTAACTTTAAGAGAACTTGTCTGATCATTCCCATCCAACCAAAACAACCCGCTTATGAACCGCAGGAATTTTCTACAATCGGCCGGTATGCTGGCTACCGGAGTAGCAGCCGGACATTGGATTTCCTGTAATAATGAACCCGCTCAGGAAGCAGTACCACACCTGAAGAACTGGGCGGAAAACCTGGAATACAGCACCACTGATGTACACTATCCCAAAAACATCCTGGAAGTTCAACAACTGGTTAAAAAATTTACAAAAGTCAGGGCTCTCGGTACAAGACATTCCTTTAGCAAAATTGCCGATAGCGACCAGCACCTGGTCTCCAGCCGGGAATTGCAAAAGATCATTTCACTGGACAAAGAAAAAAGAACTGTTACCGTGGAAGCAGGTATTACTTACGGTCAATTGGCCCCATACCTCCAGGAAAATGGGTTGGCACTTCATAACCTCGCTTCGCTGCCACATATCAGTGTCGGTGGCGCCATCGCTACCGCCACACATGGATCGGGCATCAGCAATGGCAACCTGTCCTCAGCCGTCTCCGCCATCGAACTTGTTACTGCCAGTGGCGAGCTCGTTACATTCGACAAAGCCAAAGACCCGGTGAAATTTTATGGTGCCGTTGTCGGACTCGGCGCATTGGGAATAGTTACAAAGGTTACACTCGAATTGCTGCCGTCTTTCAATATGAAACAGGTTGTTTACCGGAACTTGCCTATTGCCGCTCTTGAGAAAAACTTTCAACAGGTGATGTCGATGGGATACAGCGTCAGTTTCTTTACCGATTGGAAAAATAAAAATGTCAATGAAGTCTGGATAAAGAAACTGTCGACAGATCCTGATTCAAAAGGCGATTTGTATGGTGCATCGCTGGCCACTCAGAATCTACACCCGGTAGAAACGCAATCCGCAGAAACCTGTACCGATCAGATGGACAAGCCCGGGTTATGGTACGAAAGACTTCCCCACTTTAAAATGGGATTTAAGCCAAGCACCGGCAAAGAACTGCAATCGGAATTCTTTCTGCCACTCGAAAAAGGATATGAGGCCATGATGGCTATGGAAAGTTTACATGAAAAAATTTCTCCGCATCTTTTTATCTCTGAAATAAGAACCATTAAAGCAGATGAATATTGGCTGAGCCCCTGCTATCAGCGCAATTCGGTAGCCATTCATACCACCTGGAAACAGGACCCGGAAGTAGAGAAGGAACTGATTCCGCTGGTACAGGAAACACTCGCTCCTTTTTCCATCCGGCCGCATTGGGCAAAACTGTTCAACTTCAGCGCCGATCAACTGGCAAAATCTTATGCGAAGATGGAAGATTTCAAAAATCTATGCCGCGAAACCGACCCCAATGGAAAATTCAGGAACGACTTCCTGAACACAACAGTATTCGGCAGCTAATCCGCAAACCGCAAACTGTACACTTCTTTTACCATTTTCATAACACTCATTAGAATCCAATTAAGAAAGGGTAATTTTTCCTCATTTTTCTTTGACAAGAACGAACCCTGTGTTTTATTGCGTGTTTTCCAACCATGCCGTTGACGCGGTTAAACTCTTATCATGATGAAAATTTTATTAATCGAGGATGAACCCTCTGTGGCTACTATTATCAACAAAGGGCTTACAGAAAGTGGCTATGGTCTGTCGGTAGCGCCTGATGGCACACTGGGATTGGACATGGCCCTGCATCACGAGTTTGACGTCATCATCCTCGACATCATGCTTCCGGGTATCAACGGCCTGCAGGTTTGCAAATCCATTCGTGAGCGAAATATCCATACGCCCATTCTGTTTCTGACAGCGCTCGGCACCACCGAAAATATTGTTGCCGGTCTGAACATGGGCGCCGACGATTATTTGGTGAAGCCTTTTAAACTCGCCGAACTCGAAGCCAGGTTACGTACGCTTGCGCGGCGCCGGCAACCCGGCAACACCGCCGACCAGGAATATGTTTTTGGTGATTTGAACATCAACCTTAGCAGCAAACTCATACACCTGGGAGAATCCAGAGTTAACCTGACCCCCACCGAATTCCGCCTGCTTGAATATTTCGTACGCAACCCCAATAAGGTATTGTCGAGGGTAGACATCCTGGAACAGGTGTGGGGCATTGATTTCAATATGGGCACCAATGTGGTGGATGTGTATATCAATTACCTCAGGAAAAAGATCGACAGGGATCCGCAGCATCGGTTGATACAAACAGTAGTCGGTATGGGTTATATGTTCAAAACGCCGTAAGATGAACATTCAAACCAAGACCACACTCTGGTTTACGGTCATCACTGTGGCCATCCTGAGCATCCTTTCTGCAACCGTTTATTACCTGGAGAACAGTTTTGTTCACAACGATTTTTTCAAAAGGCTCGAACTGCGCGCGCGACTGGCCACGCGGTTAAAATTTGAGGCTGACCGCAATACCCTCGAATCGATCCGGGAGATCAAACACGAACTGCTCGAAAGTCTGCCGGATGAAGATTCGTTTTTTATCAGGGTCAATGAGCGGGGAGAACCGACAACTACCTTCCCCCGAAGCATCCGCAAGTCTTACCTGAACCAAATCTTCGAGGCGAAGGGGCAAACCGTGTTCGATGAGAAGGGATCCACGCACTATGCAGGATTGTTTTATCCCGACGAAAGCGGCAACTACCTCGTTATACAAACCGCTACCAATCAGTTCGGACAGGATATCATGGCTCGGGTGCGAAACATTTTGATCGTTGCCTGGATTGCTTCGCTGGTGATCATCTATAGCATCGGACGCTATTTCTCCAACAAAACGTTTGAACCCGTCAGATCCATCATTCACAAAGTAAATGCCATCAGCGAAGAGAATCTGCATCTCCGCCTGGAAAAGCCCGCAGGCGCCGATGAGATTGGCGAGCTCGTCAATACCTTCAACCAGATGCTGGATCGCTTGTCGGCAGCTTTCGAAGCGCAAAATAATTTTATCAGCAATGCCTCGCACGAACTGAAAACCCCACTCACGGCAATCGTAGGCGAAACCGACTATGCCCTCAGCCGCCCCCGCAGCATGGAAGAATACCGCCAGAGCCTCTCTTCGATCGGCCTGCAGGCGGAAAAGTTACAACGTCTGACAGCTGGCCTGCTTTCGCTTGCCCAAACAAGTTTCGACGGAAAAAAACAACGGTGGGAAACGATTCGGATCGACGAACTATTGATGGAAGTAAAAGAAAATATCGATTCCATCTATCCCGGTAATAAAGTCAGGATTCATTTCCCCGATTTACCGGAGAATGAAGAAGAAATTTCAGTAGAAGGAAATCCCGAGTTGCTGAAGATGGCCGTGGATAATATTGTTCTTAATGCCTGCAAATATTCCGATAACCAGGAAGTGACCGTAATACTGGAAGCCAGGGAAACCGAACTGAGACTGATCGTTAGCGACAAAGGCATCGGCATTCCGCCGGAAGAAATTGAACACATCTTCGACCCTTTCTTCCGCGCCTCCAATACCGGTGGCTATGAAGGATACGGTATCGGCATGCCGCTTACTGAAAAGATAATCCGGCTGCACAAAGGCAAACTGACCGTAGATACCGAGTTGCAGAAAGGAACAAGGGTATCCGTATCATTGCCATTAAAAAATCATAAGAGACATTCCTGAGCCTGCCTGTTTATCCGGCCGGCCTTTATGCCGATGAATTGATTAAACAACTCTCATCCCTCTTTAATATCATTCTCACCTTCTTCCAAACCAACCCTTAAGCGCTCCTAAGTTCCGGTTCGCATCTTTACAGCATAAATATATTTTTATGCTGAACATACTATTACCTACTGATTTCACTGCGGATTCATTCCGGCTGGCCGAAATGGCCGTCCGCTATTTTAACTGTGAAATGAACCTGTTTCTTTTTCATGTTTGCGATTTGCCCGACAACTACAACGATCTGCTCAAAAAAGCAAGGCCGCCTTATGCAGACATGCTGAATGACCAGTTCAGGGTTCGATGCAAACAGCTGAAAGATAAATACCCGGAGCAATTGAAGAAAGTAAGCTTTCTTTTCATGCACGGCCATTCACAGAGTTTGTTCAATCATCATATAGAAGCAAACCGAATCGATACCCTGGTATGGCCCGAATCGTACGTGTTTCAGAAAGTACACAACAGGAGTATAGATCCGACTCTGTTCTTCACCTCCTCTTCACTGCCGGTTGTAAGGCAACTTGTTTCGCCGGCAAGAAAACATCGTGAAGACTGGACCATTATCCGTGAGAAACAATCGGCCCATTTGTCGACAGCCGATATGAACTAGTGGTACCAATATCCTGATTCAAATTTTGAACTATGTTATTAAAGAAGAATATCCCCTTCAAATATGTATTCGGAAAGATAAAGTATGAAATACTGGCCATCGCCGGATATGCCATCCTTATCGCCGTTGTGTATCATTTTTACCATTCGGTAAGGATCTCCATTCCGCTTGCCGTTCCTGCAGTATTGGGAACGGTTATCTCCCTGCTATTGGGATTTCGGAGCAACCAGGCGTATGATCGCTGGTGGGAGGCCAGGCATATCTGGGGGGCGATCGTCAATGATTCACGCACCCTGGCACGCCAGATCACTTCGTTTACTCACAACAGTTTTCACAGTGAAGAGATCAGCGAGTTCCGGGACCGGATGATCAAAAGACAGATCGGCTGGTGCTATAGCCTGGGCAATCATCTCCGCAACGGCAATACCCTGGCAGGTTTGCCAAAATACCTGGGCAATCAGGAATATCAGCAACTGAAATCTTCCGCCAACGTGCCGGCCGCCCTGCTCGACCGGATGGGGAAAGACCTGCACGTTGCCCTCGACAAAGGCTGGATCAACAGTTACCAGCAGGTAGAACTGGATCGCACGCTGACGCGCCTCTGCGATTCAATGGGCAAATGTGAACGAATCAAGAATACCGTGTTTCCGGTTACGTACAGCCTGTATATACACTTGTCGCTCCTGTTGTTCATCGGGTTGCTGCCATTTAGTGTAATTGAATATTTCGGCTTCCTCGAAGTTCCTTTAGTAGTTGCCATTTCAGCCTGTTTCCTGTTAATTGAAAAGATGGCCATCCACCTGCAGGATCCGTTTGAAAACAAACCTACCGATACACCCATGACCACCATCGCCAACAGTATTGAACGCAACCTTCTGGAGATCTATCAACCCGTGGCCAACAGGCAAAGCAGTAATAAAAACGCCTTGCTGGACAGGTTTAACGAAGCAGATGCGCAGGAACGCGTGCCTGTTTCAGTGCCCAGGCAGGAAAAGCATTATTATATCCTATGATTTTTTAGTGACTGTTAAGAAAAAGCCCCCGCCCATCCCCGTCTTTGCGGGGAATGGGAAGGGGCACACTGACAGAAAGCCATGCCAACCAAACCAGAGCCTCCTTAACTATTTGATCTCTTCGCCGATGTGGAGGCCAGTAACAGAAAACAGAAGATGAGCAATACGTTGAATTCAATGCCACCAATCTGATGACCGACCACGAACCAGCCGTTCTTACCGTGAACCAGTATGATACCTGATATCATTAACCCGATAAACCAAAGGCTGATCCACCGGTGAAAGATTCCTGCCGCGAACAAAAGGCCCAATATGACATCCCCAAGAGTAATTATCCAGGCTATCACAAAACCCGGATGAAATCCCTGCTCATCGAGGAATTCTCCAAAACCGGGAAGACTGTAATTTATCAGGCGGATGGCTCCATGCGCCACCATCATCAGGCCGACCAGGACCCGGAAAACCAGTAACCATTGAACAGTTGTCAGAAAAGGATACTTCCTCATAGTGCGTGCGAAATTTATAGGGTTTAAAGTATCAAAATAACAAAGTGCTGCCTTCTTAAAACCAGCCTGCAAACAGAAAGGGCTTTCCAACGGTTATACTGCTGAAAACCGGCTTCGAAAGGAAAATCAGGCCAGGCGTGTAAAATGACCTTTATTTGTAAAGACCAAAAGCCGGATATGCCAAAAATCAAAACGCTGCTGCTGCTTGCGATGACGTTTTCGTCCGCATTGCTCTATTGCCAGACATCGAACCTCAGCATCCGATTAAGCCCCTGGATGGAAAACGAACAGGTGGCCAAAGGAGTAGAAGTCGCCTACCAGGTTACCGGAATGAAGGACGATGAACCATTGGTGTTGCTGCTCGATCTTTTTCATCCCGTGCTCGACAGGAATCGTGATACCGTTGCAGCATTGGTGATCACCGATCGACTGGGCAGGATTTCAGCCACCCCCTCAGGAGATACCATGATCGGGCTGAACAAATACCAGGTTTGGAAAACAGCAAGAGCTGTTCTGTCACCCGCGCAGGTAAGCTATCGCATCGAAGCCTCCATTCCATTTCCCTTCAGGCGTGGCCCTCATATTGATTTGCAACAGGCAGGCGGCGGACTGTCCGGTTCCCTGATGAGCTTTTTGTTGCTGCCGCCACTCGCAGATACCGTAGACATCAGACTGCTATGGAAAATTCCGGATCATCACCGGGTAGTAAGCAGTATTGGTTCGGGCGATGTCCGCTTCAAGGGTACCCGGAACGATTTCTATACCATCCAGGTCATGGAAGGTCCCCTGTTATCCTATCCTTCCGATAGCAGTTCACAGGGATTGAGCGTTCATAGTCTTGGAAGAAGCGAGGCAGAGATGAAAAAAGCATTTCCCTGGAATGTAAAAACCTACGAAAATCTAAGAAAGAAACTATTGGGTGAGGCAGAAAAACCCTTTCGCTTCTTCATTCGATCCTATGAAGGCGGGCCGCTGCAGAGCGGAGTGGCAGTGAAAGGCTGTTTTACGATTTACCTACCCGTTGGCATGTCTGCCATTACCACAAAGATCAGATCGCTCACGGCGCACGAGATGGTTCATGCTTTTGTGGAAGGACTGCTGATGGAAGACGAAGGCAGGTGCGATTGGTATAACGAGGGGATCGCTGATTATCTGGCCCTGAAAATCCCGTATGAGGCTGGCCTCTATTCGATGGACGAATATGAACAATTGATCAACGGAGAAGCCGCTATGTACTATACAAATTCTCTCAGAGAAACTCCAGAGAAAAACATTGCCTCCATCAAATGGCTCGGCCGAAACTCATGGAGTCTGGGTTATACACGGGGAGCGCTCTATTTTGCCAATCTCGATGCCCGGCTGAAAAGAATTACCAGGGGCAAGCTTGGTGTAACAGACCTGGTTAATCAGGTAACCACCTGGAACCGCGAAGGGAAAACTGTTTCCGACAGCAGCTGGCGTCAATTACTGGCCGAGAAAGCGGGTCAATGGGCGGTCAAAGATTTTGAAGAGATGGAAAGCGGGCGCCTGCTGATTCCCGACCGCGACTGCTTTCCGGGATTTGTACCAGTAAAAATTCAGTCTGGTCTTTTTGATCCGGGTTTCAGGAACCCCTTGAGAATTCGTGCCGGTGAAAAAATAGAAGGGCTGGATCCTGCTTCCAATGCCGCAAAGGCCGGATTAAAGGAGGGCGATGTGATCGCCAAAACGATCGCCATTAACGATACCTATAACAGCTATGATAATTATCTTGTCATTACCGTAACCAGGGAAGGGAAGGAAATACCCATCAGGTTTCAACCCCGCAAGGGCTCAGTCGTTTCTTATAAATGGATCAGGGCCGGGAAATAGGTCTTCATTCACCGACATTAATCACCCATCCATCGATCAATTTCCGCTGACTACAGATTCTCCCTTCCTTTCGACTAGCAACGATTGTATTTTTGAATCGTCATCAACAAACAAAGTATCTACATACAGCGCGTCTCTGACGCCAATCTTTCTCATAAGCAGTTGGTTTTTGGTTAACAACCCCGGATTCTTCCGGGGTTTCTTTTGCTGGCAACCTCGTCAGAGGCCAATGATATCACTGACTTTTTTATGCTGACCGCCAGTTAATATGGTTTTGTCTTTTACAAACTCAATCATCCTGTTCCAGTTCGTATCAGCAGACTGGTACCAGAACTGCCGGTTAAATGCTCCGTGATAAGGTTCAAATCCTTTGTCGGGCACAGCTAGCGGGCCGATGTATCGATTATTTTCGTATACATTATTTGTGGAGGAAGTGACTTCGAAGGCGGAGTAAGGTTCTTCTACATAAATAAAATTTCTGCTGAACAGCGTACTATCCGGGTAACCGGTCCAATCGTCGAGACTCACCAGTGTTCTGTCGATTAGAGGAGAGGATTTGCGGGGAAGATAAAACAGGTTGTTTTCAAGGAGGGTGTTTTTCACCGGCCCTGTAATATGAATAACAGGCGAGAAAAAAGGTCGGCGGCTTTTAGGGACTGAATAATTTCGAAGTCCATCGTTGATACTGATATTATACCGGATGATGGTTCCATTGGTACCGATGCTCCATTCTGGTTCCCATCCGCCGGAATTGCAGACAAGCATAAACCCTCCGTCGTTGTCGTGACTGAGATTGAATTGAAAAATGGAATTGTTGGAATTCCAATCGGCGTCGAATCCATATCCATCTACCTGTGAACGATGATTGCTGACGATATTGAATTGAATAAGCGCATTGTCGCAACTCCAGGGCCATATACCATCACAAGCCTCTGTAGGAGGCAGGATACCCGGACAATCTCGCATAATGTTATATTCTACCAGCGGCTTTTCGCAACCTACCGGAACGATGCCGTCGCCGGGCACTCCCTCCACAAGATTATTCCTGAAAACAACTCCGAGGCTGGGTAACCAGAGTCGTCGTATCCAGTTGCCCCACATCATGATCCCGTTTCGCTGGCAATCTTTCACATGGCAATTCTGCACCGTAAGCCCTGCAAATCTGGAGAGAACAGTATCTGTTTCTTCATCATGAAAATTGCGTATCAGGATGGCGTTTCCACCCTGCTTATCCTTGACCAGTCCGCCGAATACATCATGAACATAAAGATTATCCAGGGTGATATCCCTGGCAGTACCGTAGTTCAGCAATTCCACCAGCAGCCCGTTCAGTCCGTTAACGGCCGTATCACCTTTATTGGAAATTTCGAGATCGCGCACCACGATATATTCCGAATTGAACACATGAACAAACTGTAACCGGCTCGCATCACCCTTGATATGCGGCCTTTCTCCTATTCCATATTTACCAATAACGATGGGTTGATTCTTGTCGCCTTTGGCAGAAATATAAAAAGGTTCTGTAAAAACGGTACCGGCCTTTAGCAGGATACTGTCGCCGGGATGCAAGGCCAGCCTCCTGATTTTCGAAAGAGATTTCAAGGGACGTAACAAATCTGTTCCCGCATTGGAATCGCTCCCGTTTACCGGATCAAAATAGTAATTAGAAGACTGCCTCGTCGATTCCGTACAGCTAATAATAAAAAGTAAACTGACAGTTATTATAAATAGGCGGTTCAGCTTCATATGGCTTCTTAGATAAAAGCAATATAAGCAATTGTGTTCTGCCAGAGGATTTCCTGCAGGAGTAAATAGAATTTAGATTTTTATCGCCTTCAACTGCAACCCCGGTTCGGTAATAGTGAGCGAGTGAACCAATCCTTCATTTATATCAAATGAAATGACTACAGAGGGAGCACCCTGGTAGTTAAATGAATTTTCTCCGATCCTCCATAAAGCCCCGCCATTCTTACCCAGTTTACCCAAAGAGATCATCTTTCTCATATTCAGCTTGATGGTGAACCCATCGTCTTTACCTTCTCCATACTTATAATCGCCGAGGAATTTAGACTTTTCATTTTCGTCGAGCGTAAGAAAGATTCTGCCGTCCGCATCTCCCAATGCCTGGAGATAGTCAACCAATTTTTGAGCATTCAGTTTATTTACCCCTTCGGTCTGCAACCCGGTTCGGGCATGTTGAAGCAGCGAAATACCGTGTGGACCTTCAGCCTTCTGAACACCTGGCGTGGACTCAATCATATTCCGGACGAGTTCATACTGCCCGGTCATGGCATAAGTAAAGATGGTGGGGGCGGCCCCTTTTGATTGGAGATAGTCAACGATGTCTTTACGTCCAACATGTGTGGCAGCTGCAATGGCCGACTCCCAATCACCGTAGGCCCAATCCCACGTGGCTTTGGCCAATTCGGGTCTGGGATCGACCAGTTGCTTAAGCCGATCCAGGTTGAAGTGAGATACGCCTACTACCTCTTCGGCAACCGGTAACGGGATTGCGGGATAACGATCATGCGGGATAGCAGCATCGAAAAGGGTTGAAGGTGGAATTTCTTTCCACTCGCGCGCGTATATCAAATTCGGCAAGGCAACCGACAGGGCGCCCAGCACCGAGCTTTTCAGTAGAAAGCGTCTGGAGAGAATGTCAGGAGAAGTCATATCATAAGTTGACTATTTATATTCAATCCGACAAGATAAAATACAGGATCAATAGAAAACCGCGGATGGGTGGCGGCCTGTGTTTGGGTTCTGCGTAATTCTTTACATGACGCATTCGGGTTCAAACCCAAACGAGTGGGTCGGGATTAGAAACTTGTATTGCGGCGGCAGGCAATCGCCGATCACCCGCAGGGTGTTGTTACGGGAAAGAGGGATCCTTTCGCTGGAAATAATTTCAAACCCAAACTATTGATGGGCTCTTCGCTGCAAAAAGGCGTATCGTTCAGATAGACTTTAGCCGCCGGTAGAATGCGACCTGGTTTTCCATCACTGCCCACATTACCCTCTTTTCCCGCCAAAGCCTCGCCGATGTCTGATCGTCCGCTGGCTCCTCCGTTGCCGGGGCTGCCCCCGCGACCCGGCCGACCTGGTTTTCCCGGTCTCGAAAAAAAGTAGACCTGCTGTTCGCGTGCGAGGGGAACGTCGATGAACACATGAGAACTCATTCCGGAATGACCGGCTCTTCCACCGGTTCCTCCATTACCTCCGTTACCGCCATTACCAGCGAGTCCGCCCACCCATTTTCCTTCAAAGGTTTTGATGGCTGCGGCTCCATTTCCTCCATCACCACCATCGCCGCCTTTTCCGCCATCGCCGCCATCGCCTCCATTTCCGGCAACAACACCCACAACAAACGGCATGTCGCCGGCGATTGACCGGATATTAATTTCTGCGAGCCGGCAAGCTCCGCCGGTAAGTCCCGCTTCCCCTTCGGTGCCGTCACTCCCCGGGCAACCGCTTTTTCCATCCAGATCGTTTTGCGTAACACCATCGGGGACAAACGCACCCAGGAAATTTCTGCCTATCAAAGGAAACTTTCCATCTCGTCCAGTTGCTCCTTTACTTCCGTCAGATCCATTATTTCCATTAAACACTCCCCGTCTCAACCCGAAACCATGATTGGTAGGAAGGATACCGAGATCGAATTGATTTTCGGAGACGGCCAGTTTTTCCAGTAAGCCGCAGGTAAAAACAAAGGCATTCCCTTTAACAACAACCGATGCGTTTTTATGAAGCACCAGCCTGCCCACGTTGACGATATTGTACAGTTCAATTCTTTCGTCCACATTCCATTCGGAAGGATACACACTGACATCCCACTCTTCGTTTTCCTCAACAATTTTTTCGGGAATCGAAATCAATCTGACATAGACAGGAAAATGGTTCTCCAGTCCGGCCTGGTTTCTCTTTCTGTCCAATGGTATTCCGGCGAAACCATAGGCTTCACCCCGATCGTGCAGTCCTTGCGGGAGCCGGGCCCTGTATTCAATTCCGTCAAAAAAAGTCAGGCTTCTTTTTCGTTTAGACGCCTCCGTTGCTCTGGAAATAAGGCTCATTTCTTCGGCCGTGTTCACCCGGAAATAGGTAGACTGAGGAATAAACCTTTTTAGTTTATCAACGTCCTGATTCCCCATCGCTGCAATCTGAAAGAACTCAGGCAACAACTTCGGGGGATCGTATTCTTTCAAATAAAAATCCAGCATAACAATACTCTCCTTTTTTGATAAACAAGGATCATTATTTCTATTCATCTTACATAAAGCAGTTACCATTAAGCGGTCTCCTTCTATATATCGACCGTGATGACATGTATTTTACCCCATGCTCCGGTACCGCCACCGCTTTGTCCGGCGTCGCCGATAGGGCCGGCTAAGCCATCGGTCCCAACTTTCCCGCGGGAAGCTGTTGGGCAGCTACCGTTGGAATTGGGATTACCGCCAGGTCCTCCGGCGCCACCATCGCCTCCCGGGCCTCCTTGTCCACCTGCTCCCGGAATAGCACGGGTGTAAACGGTTTTCACCTTACGTTCATCCTCCCACGAAACTGATATATAGATATCGTTTCCATCCACGCAATCACCCCCTCTGCCTCCTTGTCCGCCTTTTCCGCCCTGGCTGCCCGTGCCACCTCTTCCAGCTTCGGTGCAAGTACAGCCGCAACTGACGGCATTACCGCCCTGACCGCCGGCGCCTCCCCTGCCACCTTTTCCTCCCTGGCCTCCCTGTCCGCCGTCACCGCTCTTGGTACTAATCACCAACTGATCTACGGGACCGCTGATTTTTTTTATATAGATATTGGCCGACATCGATGGCAACCCGTCACCTCCTTTGGTTCCGGGAAGACCTGGGTTCGCCGGTTGCCCTACTCCTCCTTCCTTTCCGTTGGTGGAAGGTCCGCCGCCGCCACCGATACAGGTTCCATTGTAACCAACATCACCGGGATCGGCAACTCCCGGCTCACCTGGTGCGCCGGGAGTAACGCCTGTACGCCCGAAAATACCGATATGATAGCCTGGGCTATTGGGGCTATCCAACGGTGCGTTGAGGATCAGGTGATCAACATACATCACCAGGCCGGCATGGTATACTACGATGGAACTTCCGGCCTCCATATGCAATTCTTTCAAATTAATCAAAGTAGATTCCTCCGCCGAGCTCGCGTCCCATGTTTCTCCCGCTTGCATCACCCGCTTCTCCTGAGAGGTGCTCACAAACTTCATCGGAAATGCCGGGGCGATGGCTGCCCGGTCTTCTTCACTGAGCGGCTCGTCAAAAAATACAAAGTTGAAGGCCCTTTCTTCCAGGGAATAGGGCTTATCCGCAGATCTTTTTGGAAACTTATTATCGTGTTCCATCCTGATGATGTCACGCAGTTCGTCGATATCGCATGCCACATGCTGCGTAGTGGTCTTATCCTTTCCGGAAGAATGAGGGTCGTACCCCAGCTTAACAGCTCTTTCAAAATAGGTGCTTTTCATAATTTGTTTTTTTTGTTACTGTTTGTTACCGCCTGGCGGTATATTGGAGGTTAACAATCACATCCGGAATTTTTTCAAAATCGATATCCTTATTGATTGTCTTATTCATGCTGAGCCTCCAGGTGGAAATCGCGCCGGTTCCTTCAAAGGGTAAATACCGCTCATCATTGAAATCCAATTGAAACAACCCAGAATCGTTGACTCCTGAAGACAACGCAATGGCCTGGCTGGGAATCCAGTTTTCCCGGATGTTCTTCCCATCTTTATCCATAATGATCTTGTTGGTATTCTGGGTCAAAATCGCATAGATATTATTGTAGGGGCCGATGATGGCCGGAATAGAGATGGTAACCGAATGGATCTTCAGGCAATAGTTGTCGGGATAATTTCCTGTAAACAACTCCTCGCTGAGTTCAAACTCCAACTCTCCATTTCCCCGGAACTCATTAAACTTTTCTTCGCTCAATCCTTTCAGCGAAATTGTTTTGGTTATCTCAAATCGGCGCCTGTTTTTCTGCGCATGCGACACTTCCAATTGCTGCAGCGACAACATCAGGGATTCACCTGCCAGCAGCCCTTTGTATAAATTATCCCAGTAGTTGAAATTGATCACCAGGTCTGAATTATCCATTTCAAACTGGTAGGCTGCCTGCGCCTTAAGAGCAGCAGTCAGCGCAAGATTGTAAGTTTGAAAATAGAGGGTAGACAAGCGACTGGTCATCCATTGATACAGGTCTTTGGAAGTAAACTTGCTTTTTAAAAACTGGTTGACCATTACGGATTGTTCGATACTCTTCTTATGTATCATGAGATCCTGTTGTGCGATGGCGATTCTGACCTGGGTGCTTTTCACCTGGGCAACCATCTGGCTGGCATCATAGTCCGCCAGGTCGCGTTGCAGCCGCCAATCTTCCATACGTCGCTCATAACTTCCGGCAGTGGATACCAACCCCGCCACCTGGTTCAATATTTCCGTGGACACCGAACAAATCTGTGCACCCGCCGATACGGCCTGCCCATAGTCCATGCCCCCGTTGGCCAATCCGAAAATATCGGGCACCAGGTATGCCGCTATGGATCCGCCATGCAATCCCATGGCAACAGCACTTGGGATCAGCGCTCCATTTCTCAGCGCCAGATCCATGATCTCGAATGCATTCAATCCGGCAGTGATGAGGTCGCTGTAAAACTGCTTTCGGTAATTGGCACTGGCCAGGTTCTGCTGAAGGCCGTTTAACTGTTCCTGTAAATCTTCGATGGCCTGCTGTTTGGACAGGGTAGTCAGTTGAAGAATGTTTATTTCATTAACCGATTGCATGAGCGCAAAACTCTCTGAATCCCCTTTTTCCAGTGCGGACAAAATATTTCCTCCCAGCTGCATGAGCGTTGAAGTTATATTTTTCGCCTGGTCCAGCATGTAACGAAACCGGTGCGAGGGAATATCAGGTTGCATCAATGTAACTACATCCATCAGGTTACTACCTGCTGCGGCGGCTTTTACAAACGCCATCGGATCGATGGCTGGCTCAAAGAGCGGCAATGGCTGTGCCACTCCATCGATATTCAGGCTGTGACGGATATTAAATAACCGGCCTTCTACGATATCCCAGCAGGAAATGAACTTGTCGTTCTCCGGTACACAGAAATAGGCATCGATGTCGTTAAACGGCATGCCATTGGGCGGGTTGGTCGGATACAGGTTAACAGGTATCGATACTGAGATGGCATTTTCCATGTCAATCAAAAACTGCGGGATTCCGTCGGTCGTATTGGCATAAGCCTGCTTGATCTCCTGGAAACTCACAGGGAACTGTGTCTGACAGTCGCCAATGTTCAGCGGCCTTGGCCCCAGCAGGTTTCTGGCGTATTCATAGAGCATCATTGCCGAGTTGATCGTTTCCCAGGTGTATCTTCTGAAATCCTGGTCTCCCCAGCTCGTGAGATTTTCAATATATTTCATCACCACCGCTTTTGGGTAAGCGCCGGGGCGAAGCCTCGCGATGGCATGGGGGTCAAAAGGATCGTTATCATAAACCCTGATCTCTTCTGAATCGGTCAGCATTTTCCATAGCGGCTGAATTTGACCCGCGCGAAACGGCTGAAACCGCCAGTAGTGCGTTGTTCCGGATTTGGGGAGATAAAAATTTTGAAGCACAGCCCACACATGGGTGGCTATCTGAATGGTAACGGCGTCTTTTTCGTTCTCCAAAAGTGTCAACAACTCCTGCGGAGTTACTTTACCTCCTTCTTCTGTTACCAGGCCTTCTTTGCTGATCAGATTCTTCTGCACGCATAAGTCAAAATACAGCGTAGCTCTTCCCGGACCCATGGAAGCGCTTCTGAACGACTCCGATGTAACAAGGTCGATATGCAGCGTTGGATCGAAAACATACTGCAACCAGTCTTCCCCTTCCCGGAAACGTTGGTTTCCGGCCAGGCGTTGCGCCACCAGCATGGGAGCAAAAAAGAAAAGTTCCCAGTAGTAATTTCCAAAACAGCCATAAAAATCAACCTGGTTTCCCAGGCGTAGAGCGGGCGGCATCACTACCGCTGCCGGTTTCAGGTTTTCGAACAAACTATCCGTTTCAACAGGCACCTGCTGCGCAGAAAGATCAAGCAGCCGGTCGAGCCCCCCGATAAATAATCGCTTGCTCAGGTCAGGAAGAGCTCCGGTACTGATACGTTCCGTTACAAAATTCTCCTCGAGAATGATTATATTTTTCGGGTTGTAACAAAATGAGGTAACCTTTTTTTCAGCATTGGAACTCAAAACAGTCACTTCCAGCAACTCGTTGATGTTTTTATAAACATTCTTCTGAAACAGGAACACTTCATCGTTGTTCTCGAATAGGAACATGCCCGGTTGATTGTGTACCGGAAGAATACCCGACTGAAATAATGAGACATCTGCCAGCATTAACGTCGCCTCCCCTACTGGCGAGGGGCCGGCACCTTCTCCCATGATATAACTGGTGTAGAGCGTATTTTTAACCGATCGGTACTCAAGCTTCTTCAAAATACCGGTAGTAACATGCGAGATGGTGTATTGGGTTTCGCTTGGGCAAAAGCTGAGCGCCTGTCCGGTGCCCCGGTCGTCAACAAAGAGGAAGTTCTCTTCCGGGTTAAGAATATAATCATGGGAGAGATCCGAGTTAACAACAACCGGCGCGCACAAAGGCCAGTATTGTTCGCTTGTGGAACTCATCGCCACAATCTCGTTGTATTGCTCCCATATATTCTTTTCATAATTGGCGACAACAGGGGGAACCCCCTTATCATAGCCGGGCGATTTGCCTGCGGACACCTTTGAAATATCGACAAACGGGCCGAAGAAAATCACCAGCTTCTCCTGCATACCGGTTTTCCATTCATTGTCCAGTATATTACTCCTGGATACCGGCAAAGCCATCAACCGGTGAAAATAGGGTTGATCAGCAAAGAACAACCCGTTTCCAAAAGGATTCACGAAGCCTTCGGCCTGAGGCTGCTCGAGCCCTACACAAATGGTCTGATCGGCCAGTATTACCTGCGGCTGCTTCCAGTTGCCGCTGAAGTCATAATACGAACAGGAAATACTCAGCTTTGAAATATTTATTTTGTCATTGGTTGTTGTCGACTCCTGGCAGTCTTTAATTTCTGTCCAGAAAATATACAGCTTGCTGAAAGCATACAACCCGGTAATGTTCTCTGCATTGATAGGGATATTGATCTCGTTCCATTGAGACCACAATTTTTGATTGGTCCGGGTGATATAATAATACTGGTAAGGAACGGTCCTGGTCCTGGCAAACAAAAACAATACTTCCTCCACATTTCCCGATTCGTTTTCCTTGTTGCATTGGTAGGCGTCCACATATTTCAAATTGGCAATACTTTGAAACTCATCCATGTACTTGGTAAACGCCGCTTCCACTGTTTCATCCGTAATATTCGATTGGCTCAATTCGTTTTCCAGTGTTACAAACAAATCAGTCTTGGATTTTCTGATGCCCGGATCAACAAAATTTTCAGGATAAAGGAATACCTGTCTGTTGGCGACCCATGTCTGAAAACTCATCATCCAATCCCAATTGCTTTCCGGCAGGTCCGATTTTTTTACAACAACACCTTCTTCAAGGCTCATAATGCATCGCTGGATATATAATTGAGCAGCATTCAAAGCCTCCTTAACGTAGGAGACCGTTTGCACTCCCGACTTCTTCACATCTATCAGCAACCACTCATATAAACCCTCGGCGGATTTAATATTAGTGACCGCTTTCCCCGTTTCATAAACCGCCAATGGAAGCATCGCGTCCCGTTTGATCTCGTTGGTCTTTCCGTCAATAGCAGCCCAGGTAGTGGCCCAGGATGATTCGGACATGGAAGGTTTAAGGTTCTGAAGAATGGTTTCCGCCAATACCGAAGGGTCAATGGTAGTGTCCGGCGTCTTTGAATAAGCCAGCGCGAGACGACTCAGATCGGCGCCGAACTGCACATCAGACTGGAACGATTGCACACAGGAAAACACATTAACAAGCCTGGAAAAACTGTCGATATTATTACAATCCCCCAACGACAAATCAGCCACTGCAAAGGTTAACTGGCTTTTTTCCCAACCGGTAATTCCTGCCAGCTTCTCTACCACCTGATCCGGGGTTGCGCCGTGCATCCCAAACAGCTCTTCCATCTGGTTGGTATTGTCCTGGAATTTCTTCTTGAACTGCAGGAAGGTAAACAGCCAGTCAACATTCTCCAGCGGAAACTTCAACCTGCCATTATCCAATTCATACGTCAGGTGGAAAGCATTCCTGTCCGAAGTAATCTTATTTATCGTGGCAACCTCCGTTGCCAGCGAATTGTACATCAGCAATAATCTTGCGCAGGCATCTGTAAATTGCAATACAAACGGAAAAAACTGTCCCTGGTGAAAAAAGGGCCGGTGATAAAAATAGACAGATGGTTTGCCGGCAGGCTGATAGGCGTAGTATTCAACATATAAATTCGGCTCGACCGATATCTGTTCGCGTATTGTCCAGCTGCCGGCTGCCTCATCCAAAATGGTTACTTCTCCGGCCAGCTCCATATTATGTTGCCTGAAAGCAGCGATTACTTTTGCTTTGTCGAGCGTTGAGGGCGGCTTTGTCATAACCTCATCGGAAGGCGTTTCAAACAAGAGAGGCAGCAGGAAACGATTCAGAAAATCAGCATCGGAATAAATTTCTCCCGCCTGCCGGGCTACGGCTGCTGTAGTGGTGAGTTCCGACGACAAGAAGGCCGCCAGGCTCTCTGAAAAAGCCGAGCCTTGCCTGGTGCGGCTATCCGTCAGCACATTTACGATATTGGTCTTTTGTTGTTCCGATAACACAAGTGTGATCTTCTCGGACGTCAGCGTTTTCTTATTTGATACCAGGCCCGACTGAAGCACATATTCCTGTACAATCAGCCAGGTATATAGCTCATCGGATAGTGCATCAGAAACCCCTTCTCCCCTGAGTGATCCGGCGGATACCAGTAGTGGCGTTACTGCTTTGTTGATTGCCTGCAGCAACTCTCCGATACGACCCTCTTCATAACCGGGTGAAACAAAAGGACTGGGTTCTCCTTTACAGCAATATTGCAGTAACATGCCGTTCACTTTCGCTTCCCGGATCCATGCGACCGCTTCCAGCATGGCCTTAACCTGTGCCGGTGACAATACTTCGGCCACCCTTTTTGAATTTGGATCTATGATATTCAGCATTTGCATCAATGCCACATACTCCTGAGGCAGAATGGCGAGCCATTTGGCAAAGACACAATGCCGGTATAGTGCGGAAAGATTTTTTACCGTCAAAGGCACCTTGTCCGTAATGCCCAGCACCTTATCGGCCATCAATCGCAGGCTGCTCACCGATACAGGAATGGAAGAAACGATTACATATCCCTTATCCGTACCCTGGTTCCTGGCCTGGAGGTTCCAGTCGATCACCTCCGACTGATACAATGGATTGATAAAATCACCTCCGGTATAAACAGGATGATACGGTCCTCCAGCTTCCAGCTTGCGACTTCCCGGACCGTTAAAGATCACATCAAAGGGCGCGGAAGAATACTGGCCGGTGCCTACTCCCGTTGTTTTGATATCAAACCACAGGATAACCAGCAAATCCAACGGAACTTTGAATTCAGTTTCGAGTTGCTTTACCAGGGCCAGGTCGGCAAGTGTAGGTTCGGTGATGTCCTTTCTTACTTTTTGCAAGGTTAACAGCAGCCAATCGAAAGTGGCATAGTCCCATCCCAGTTTCTGTGAGAGTCGCATAAAGCGGTTCACGCAATCGAGCGCCGACATATTCAACTCAGAAATGTCACCGGTGAAATCACCCAAATTGCCGTCACCACTTTCAATATGCAGGTATTTGGCCGGAGCCAGTTTGTAATTGATGAAAAACTGATGCGGTATGAGGCCAACAGTGGATACCGAACTGCTTTCCCGTTCTCCTATGATCGTTTCGGGTTTCCAGGGTTCACCCATCCGGTCATTCCAGTAGGAGGTGAAGGCGGTAGCATTTGCATTAAATTCAAACAGGCAATACCCCGATTTGCTGTCTGTTTTCCAGCTGCCTTCCGCAATCCGTTTGTGAACAACGGCGGTGATGGCTATCGTTGCCCCTTCGTAAATGCCGGTCGCTGTAATATTATTTCCTCGTTGTACGAAAGTAAACAGGTCGCCGGTCACGGTATTCTTGTACTTACCAGATACCGAGTAGATTTCTTCCGGCCCCAATCCCTGGGTCAGCAGATCTTCCAAATCGGTCAGCAGGATATCGGTGTGGGCGGTAAACTTCTCTACTTTTTGAAGCCCAGCCAGGTCCCCTTCGCTGATCGGCAGATCAAAATTCCTGGTAAGCACCTCAGGGAGTTTGGCGGCATCCTGTTCTTTCAGGTTCTCCCATTCCGTAGGCGACAGGTGAAGCCTTTCCGCCGCAATCGCCAGCGACCAGTCATCCGATTTTTTATAGACCGAATAAACATCTGCGAGAGCAACCTGGTTCTGCTCAAAATAAAGCCTGATCTGTGACAACGGTAAGTTGAACGGAAGATTCAATGGATAATACGTCTGGTCAAGCCGCTTCATGATATCCTGCTCTTGGAGTTGGTTTTCCAGGTTGGTCTGCAAAATTTCATTTACAATTTGCAGGTAAGGAATCAGGTTGTTTGTATTCGCGCAGGTGAGTTTCCGCTTGCCTATATCGGGCCGGCGTGAATTGAACGACCGGGCCGAGGTATCCAGTTTATTGGGAGCGGTAATTGCCTTATCAATCAGCCTTAACAAATCGGTGAGATAGGCCGCCGGCCCGAGTATGGACATACAATCGGGGCAATCGCAAAAATTGAGTGATCCGAAAAGATCCTGGTAGCTGGGAATGTCTTTCAGGCCCAGGTCAATATCCGCCATCATTCCGAGAGACGGCACCTGTTGCAGGTAGGGCGATTTACGCAGGTGATTTACATGTGCCCAGGCATGTTGTATTCTCGATTTAATCAACCCCGCATTGATATATATCTTCTTTGCCCGCGCCCTGCCGCCAGGCAGTTTGCTTTCCATATCGCCCACAAACTGCGACTCTGCAAGTGAAGTAATTCTTTGGGCTGAATCGAATCCGTTGTTCAATAATATGCCGGCATCCTGCCAGTCGCCACAAACCCTTAGTATCCGCTGCAGAGATTTAACCTTTTCCAGTTGTTCCGTTCCTTCTGTTGAAATTCCGGCCGACTGAACGGAGCTGCTTTTCATAAAATTAAACGAGCTGATATCGATAGCAGGATTTCGTTCAACAAATGTTTTTACCGAGGGATCCAATAAAGCGATTTTGGAGTGATCCATAAAATGATTTTAACTTTTAAACTAATCGGGTTTTGCTAACGGAGCGTTTCATATATCTTTTCTGCCGATCTGCCAGAGAGCCCCAGGGTCTGGTAGCGGCCTGAGAACTGGCCGGCTCCTCTTTGACTCCCAATGATATGGCGATTCCTTTCAAAAACTCCCTTGCTTTGGTCTGGGCTTTCAATACACTCTTGTCTGTTTCCTCTGGAAACTGATCACTTGCCATGGCCGGCGCGGTAAAGAAGTTCAGCGTGTAACTAATTGCCGTAATGATCATGTCGTTTTTGATCCGCTCTGCGGTATGACCCGCGGCCAAGCCCGACTGAAGCGTTTTCAACACTTCGTCTTTTCTTTGGAGGTCGAAATGATAATGGGGATCCTTACTTCCTTTTACTTGCGCCTTCCGCCAGATTCCAACGGTTGGGTGTTGCATCCTCTCGGCACTCGTCATGTTTTTCGTGTTTGCAAACCCTGACCATTCTGTAGGGAAACGGATCACTGAAATATCATTGATCATGGCGACAAAATTGTTCTGTTGCTGCTTGGTCAATGTTTTACTCAATGCCCCAGCCACAAACTCCCGCGTGAACGAAGTAGATATCAGTTCGTCCATTCCATCCATAATATTTCGATAGTAAGATCCCCAGGATGCCTTATCATCCGTTTTAGTAGGGTCCGCGATCACTTCGTTGCCGAAATCGTTCCTGTGTCCGGTAGGGTTCGTGATTTTTTTTGTTGTTTTGACGGCTTTCGAATTTCTCAAAGACCATTCCGCACCTGCGTCCCTTACTTCCTCATCAATCATCTGGTGCGTTCTTTTCTTAGCTTTCTTCAGGCCCCGGGCGTCTTGAAATATTACCGGATTACCGCCCACAAAAGCATACAGGTTCAACCCATCCGTTGTACCTGCCGGATCGGGGCTGCTCCACCGCCCCATCCAGGGTATGTAATACCGGAACCCATAATAATACAGGCCTGAGAAATCATCACACTCCTTGCCGGAATACCGGTAAACTTTCTCCGACACATCTACCTGGTTCACTCCGGCAATGATGGAAGTGCCGCCATAGGGAAAATATTCTTCGTAGCTCAATAACCCGCCGGTTTCATCCAGCTCAACACATACAGAACCGAGCAGGTTGTCCAGCTGATACCGGGTTTGCCACTGACCCGTTCCGGTCGTCCCGGCTTTTCTTTCCTTTTTCGTCCAGTAATTCAATATGGCAATGCATTCATCGCCATTCATCACCCGGATACTATGGCTGAGCAACTCTATATTTTCGTCGCCATCGGAATTGACGGTTGATATTTTCTTTTCTTCATAGTCGCCGACATAGGCCTTTTCTACCAACCGCTTTCCCCCGTTTTGAAGTTGCAACTGCTGCACTTTTCGAACGCGTTGCTCCTCACCGTCATATACATAATACTCGCCATCATCCACCTGACCCTGTCCTCTCTTCACGGTGATGTACCTCACCAGGTTCTCGCAACAGTTGTAAGTGAGTTCGGCGGTGGACCCTTTAATAATATTTTTCTGATTACCCGATAAGTCATACGCAATGCCGCTAAGCCGGTTTGAGCCGGGATCAACAGGGGTATCATAGGTCCAGTTGCCAGAAGGATCAGCTGTATGGTGCTTGGCTACCAGGTTTCCGGAATTATCATAGTCATATCGTTCCCGGTAGATTTGCAGCTTACAACCATCATTGACACAAGGAAGCTGCGTAAATATCGATTGCTTGAAAGGACCGGTCGGATCGGTATCAGGCAATATGCCGGGATGCTGCCTTCCCCTGGCATGAATAAGCCGGTACAGGGCATCATACTCGTATAAGGTTTCCGGCAACACGGCCTGGTTGTCGTTGAATACCTTTTCAGCGCTGTCATCATACACATAGGTCACATTGCCCACCGGGTCATATGTATAGCGGATCTGCTGCACAATATTCGATTCGCCGGCGGCAGCACGATTGTTTCCTTTCCTGGTAGTCAAAATGCTTTGCAGGCGCTGGGTAGCCTGCTCATAGTCGTAACGGGCAGTTACCCCGTTGCCATAAACCACCAGCTCCTTCTCCATATTGGCATAATACCGGATATCGGTTACTAGCGCCTGCTCGGGTTGACCCAAGGGCGTCATGGACACTGATTTCAACAACCCTCCGTGGTTGTACCGGTATCCGGCTTTGGAACCATCGGGGTAAACGATACTTGTGGGAACAGAAACCGCATTGAAAGCGAACTGCGTAAGATAGGGCGTACCCAGGTTAACCGGTTGACGCCAGTCGATTGCCTCTGTATATTTCGCGGCAATCCAACGCTGACTCGACAGGATGTCGCCGGTCAGGCTATAACTCTTGTACTGAAGTTTTCCGGCCAGGTCTTTCATTTCAAATATCTCTCCATTGAGATTGAACACTGTTGCATTCGGCTGCCCTTCTCCGTAAGTCACTTCTTCCACCAGGTTAAAATCATTTGTATTTACCGGATTGGAGCCGTCTTCTATTTTTTTGACGAATACTTCTTTCTTTCGCTGAAGCCGGTCGTAACCGATCACCTGGCAAAAATCTCGGGCACTCCACGACCAGAACTGATTTTCAAAGATGTTGTTTACATGCACCTGGCTGCCCCCGTCTGGCGTGGTGGCCACAACGGGAGTATCATCGCCCATGAAATAGCTGTTCTGCACGCTGAAATAGTTCTTTTGACTTTGCTGGTTGTCGTAGTATAACCTTGGGTCAACAGATTGCAGCACCCTGCCAAGAACATCGCAAACGATCTTCGTAGTGAGGCAGTGCTGCACCAGGAGTGTGTTTACCGCGCCCGAAAATTTTTCCACCGTTCCGGTCAGTTTCAGTGTAAATCCCGGCCGGTAGGGTTGGTAGTCGCTCGTTACCCAGGTGCCTATCGGCTGCTGAGTACGCTCTACCAGGTAGCCATCAGCAAGGAGCTGCCGGTAAATTTCTTCCGACATCTCCCTGGTTACATCTTCGATCTGCTCAAACCGGTCGCTCGCTATTTCGCCCAGATTACAAGCGATACTGTATGCAGGATTGCCTAAATTATCCAGGATCTGCTTTTCGGGAGTATTGTAAAAAACAGCCGCTTTCTCCAATGCATCCTTTTCCGCTTTCTGCTCCGGAGTAGGATTAACTGGATAGTTGCTCATGAATTGCTGGAAATAGGTCGACTCAACAACAGTGTCGTCTTCATCGTATTGAACAGTTTCCCAGGATCTGATCTCCGATTTGGTGAAAAACCCCTTCGGAGTATCTGTTCTGATGGTTCTCATCAAAGGGTCATAATGGAAGATGGTAGGATTGCCCACTTCCTGCTGCATTTCGTAAAATCCATTATCGGAAAAATAAGGGAGGTATTGCTTATAAGGTTTTCCCTTCGAATTATAAATTGTCTTACCCGAAACCAGCCATTGCATCTTTCCATCGGTCCCTGTTTCTATGGCGGCTTTCGTTTCCGTGTTCCTGCCAAAACCATCTTCAAATTGTATGGTTGTTTTGGGAAGCGCCTGCGTACCGTTCGGGTCCTGACTATGAAAACTCTGCCGCTCAATTTGTATATAAAAAACAGGATCCTGCTTCTTGCTGAAAGCAAACAAATCGTAATAGAAAAACGTACAGGCTCCCTTCACATAATCCATGGGTTCTGTAAGAAGGCCCTCGACTGTAATATTCTTCGGATACTGGTAATACTTATTGAGGGGATACAAGGGAGCGGCGCCGGCAGGCTTTCCGTCCTCATTGCCGAACACCGATGTAACAACAACCTGCCCCAAGGCATCAAACAGCACCTGCGACTTCGTTTCATTGGAATCGGTAAGTTCATAAGCCAGCAGGTTATTATAATCGATCGATGCTGCTACCCAACTTTCCAGCACTTGTCCTTCCGGAAGATCAGCAATCCATTGTTTTGATTTAACGATGGCCAGATAATATACATCATACTCGAGCGATGATTGGCAACAAAGGGGAGATCCGGCATCTGCGTAGTCGTTGCGGGCAAAACTGGGAAGATAAAATGCTCCGGGCTTGTCCGATTGATGATAGTATTGCACCAGGCCCCGGTTCCAGTAATATTTCTCTTTATCAGTTGTCGGGTTATCGGCCGCAACCTGGTATCCTCCCAGTTGCCCGGCCATTTCATTGGAGAGCCGGTTGAGGGCTCCGGTTGAAGTGCAGTCGATAGAAAACACTGCGTTTTCCACGTGATGCAACAGGCATCTCGAAGTGATGTCACCCAAAGGCAACTGATTATCCTGTGCCATGTTCCAGAAAAACTGCTGGCTCCATTGAAGTGTTTGCGCCTGTACTCCCGATGGAATTTGAGAGGCGCCGTAAAGGATCGGCTGATCCATGGCCACGCCTACCGGAAGAATTTCCTTCAATGTGAAATATCTTGATTCCGGTAACTGCAAACCTAATACTTCAAATTCCCACTGTTCAACGGCAACCCCTCGCCTGTAAAAGGGATCGGTTGGCAAAGACTGGACATAGCGATTTCTTTCTGCCACCGCTTTTACAGTACGAGCCGGATCAGTTCTTTGGGGAAGATATATGGTACAGGATTTTACAATGCTGCCGCTACCCGGGTCGGTTTCCAAAGTAAATTGTTGTTGAATTCTGGGATCCGCCGGATTTCTCTCGTATTGATAACTGATGGATTGATTGTTGTCGACCCTGAAAACAGCGGGCCTGTCTGCTTCCGGTGGCTGAACCATCACTACCGTTCTGTTCGACTGTACAACGGTATAGGGATTGACTTCATCAGCTGTGTGGTCCAAGCCGTAGACCTCTGTTCGCATCACCCATCCCTTCAATGCGTAATAAGCCTGTCTGGCCTCCTCCTTTTTTTGGAGATCTACTTTGACAAAATCGCAGCCGGGGAAATCGAGTTCATGAGGATCTCCTTTGTAGTATTCGTCCTTATAGCGTTCGATTATCTTGTCGTATTGCTCGTAACCTCCGGTATATTGCCATGATCTGGTATAAACCGGGGGCACGCTGTAGTCTGACTGTTCTTCGATATCCGCATCCCAGGACTCCACAAAGCCAAATCCCGCAAATTCTTTTTCAACCGGATTATAATATCCGTCGTGATAACGGAAGGTGACAACCGATTGATTATTGCTCACCAGGTCCTTTACGGTCATTTTTTCCACGACCTGGACCGGGAACCTGATGCGGGTAATCCATGGTTTACCCTGCTGTTTATCTTCCAGTGCAAACTTCACGGAACTACTATACTCCACACGGGTAATCTGACCCATGCTGTTGTCCACTTCGTTCAACAAATACGGCTTGGTGCTCCCGGAAGGAACTTCGCTACTGACAAAATTGTAGCAGTAGTGCACCGGAACCTGGTTCATCTTTGAAAAAAGCAGGCAGGTTGTTCCCGTTCCATAAATGTCAAGAAAGCTGATCCTGTCAAGCAGACCAAACAACTCGGGGAGATTTACAACAACCGGTTTCGAAAAGGAATTACCGGATAAATTAAAGAAAACTTCCACTCGGTCCGGATAGGCATAAATCATATCCGCTGTACCGGAGCCGTCGATATCCGAAAAGTATACGCGCGACTTATCAAATTCGCCCTGTATAGTTGGAGGATTGCTTATTGAAATACTGCTGCCAAACTTTCCATATCCCAGGCAGGGCCACACCTCAAAACTCTTTCCGGTTACTCTTATCCGATGGGACAATCCGTCGCCGAATACATCGGCAAAACCGATCAATTCACCCGGAAAGGAATCCATCATCATGGGCACCTCTGAGGAATTGGGAACAACGCTGCATGGCAGGTAACCCTTCTTGCCATCAGACAGAAAAACCTGGGAACTTGATCTGTCTATCTGGAGCAAATCCTCTTTCCCATCGCCGGTTAAATCAATACTCTCAACGAACGGATCATAAACGGTATTGGGATAACCATCGAAAGATTGAAATGTTTCCCAGCCATTATTTGTCCTTTCGTAAAACCCTTTAACCGGCCCTTTCTGAACAACCAGTTCTATCTCTCCATTTCCATCGATATCGGAAAGCAATGCCTGCCCTCCCTGCGCATCTTTATAGATAGGAAAAACTGTAAAAGGCTCCGGTAATGAAAAGGCTCCGTTTCCCAATGGATTCAGGTAGAATGTGGCATCCTTCCCGGCATACAACAAGCCTGGCAATCCTTCTGCATTCAAATCTACAGGCAGATAGGCGCTTTCGTCAATATACCCTGGAACAGTGCCTTGCCCCATTTTCAGTTGCTGAAAAGCAGGATTGGCAGGAACATCAAAGCGGGTATACTTGAAAACCAGGGGAGGCCGGCTGGCGCTTTCCATGGTTTCATCTTCATTGATCCGGTTACCGGTAAGGGTAGCCGATACCAGCAGGGCGAGTGAGTCCAACGTTACCCCGCCATAGTCCAGTTTCTCCTGGTGGGCCAGGGTCAGTTTTTGTACCAGAAAAGACCCTCCCAGTTTGTTCGCAATGCAATGAAACAGCAAAACCTGCCTGCATAGCCTGTTCGTACGGATCTCGAATCCGCTTTTAAAAGAAGAGTATGCGTCACTTCTGTATGGCCAGGTTCTGACCGGTATATAGGCATTGGCCGGATTGACCGTATCGTATTCTCCATAATCGAATATTACCTGGAAGGCAAAACCACCTCCCTCATTTAAATACTTTCCATACTCAATTTTTTGCAGGTACCTGTTGGCGGAAAAAAGTCTTTTCGGATTCTTCATGCCTGCCGGAACATTCTCGTCATTCTCCGGTTTATAGGTGTAAACGATTTCATCGCCTTTGGAATCTGTGGAGCGATCGATCAGCCATTCATATACCTGCTTGTCATTTTCGGGGTTGGCAATTCTTGAATTGGGTGTGCTTCCATAACTGCTCAATACATTGTCCGCAGAGGTCACTTCCCAATAGCTTTCTCCAGACTCTTCTTTCACAACGAATTCAATCTTTGAAAAATTTTCTTCGATGCGGGGCAGAAAGCGGGTAATCATTACATTCTCGCCACCCCTCTTCTCTTTTCTGGGGTTCTCTTCGTTGGGGAAGCCCGACTTTACAACCAGCTTGCCAAGATCGGACCCAATGAAACGATCTGTCGTATCGTAGCGAGGAATACCCAGGTCGGTTTCCCGGGAAATGGAAGAGACCGGCACAGAAAATCCCAGTCCAAACTCACTGTTTCCGGAACTGGTACTGTATTCCAATGACAGGGAAGGTTCAAATCCCCTGGCGGGGGTAAGTGGAATGGGAATGGAATAGCTGCCGGTTCCTGAAAAGATATCCGGCTTGAATGAATCTCCAATATTGCTGATGGCCCCGCCACCTTTGGGAAGGGTAATCTGCTTCACAGTAATTCCTGGCGAAGACTCGGTCTGAGATGACTCAATCATCTTTGATCTGCAGTTAGGTTCAAAAAAGGGGGTCCCTGTCAGCACCTTCAGAGAAATGCAGATGTTTTCAATAACATCAGTCATCACTCCGGTTGCTGAACAACAAGTAGATTAACCAGTCGCTTGAAAATAAATACGGCGTTTTACAAGGGGGGCAGGTATTGAAGTCACACGTGGCTTTCAAGAACGAGTCGCCGCTTTTTTGAAATGGGTTTGTTCTTTTTCGTTCTTAGCAGATCTTGCACTGACTTAAATTGAAGATACGGTAATTTTTAATTCTCCAAATAGAATTTTAATTCCCGGTTGTAGCAACTGGATTAATTAGAACAGAAAATGATTTATTTATAGTCACTTCCATTCCCTGATGTATATGCGACAAAACGTCCACTATACTTGTTGAATGCTGTATTGCAACATCCTGACCCGGCCGACATTGGCTTAAACTTAATTCACTGATGTCCGGTAAAAATCGTTTGGCCTCCAATTTAACGTTGAAATATGTCCCTTTTTCACTCTTTTTGAAAAGCAAGCACCCCTCAAGGGAGCGTGAGAGGGCGTGAAAGCAAATATGAGTGCTGGTGTTGTTGCGAGTATTTTGGTGGATTTGTTGTCAGGGCAAGTCGCAGATGGTACTTTTTTTGTTTCGCCAAAAAAAGTACCACAAAAAAAGGCGAACGGAAACCGATGTACAGCCCGGTTTCCGTAGTCTAATGCCCAGCTTTATATCTTCGGTGGTGAACAGCTGTAGAATAAAGCCGGGCAATTAATCAAAGACCATTATTTCTTAAACCGGCAACTGTAATTATTCTTTCAAGAACTTAGTCACTGAATTGCCCCTCTCCCCGCGGATGAGGGCGGAGCCAGTGCGAATGGAAGAAATGTTGCGGAAGAAATCCGTGTAATTATTCAATCGCCGCCGAAGTTTTACCCTTACAAAAGTGAATTACTAAAAAGATAGAACTACTGAAAGGTATAGGCCAATGAGCTCAATACGGAAACACTTTGCTGCGATTTCACCAATTGCCCATCCACATAAATCTCCAGCTTCACATCCTGGGCAGGGTTTGCTTGGAAGCCAACCGTAACAATCTCATACCTCGAAACAGTTTTGGACAATGTCTTGCTGAAAGGCAATGTGGGTGCATCCAGGCTGTTTAAAGTACCAGATTCATTTGAATAGCTGATCACATTCAGTTTATTGGCAGTTGTACTGGAAACCTTATACAGGATATTTACATTTTTCGGGTACGAACCACCGGTTCCCGGGTGCGGTTTGCTGCACGAGAAACAAAAAACAGAAAACAGGCTCACCGCGAGAAAAAAAGATAATTGTTTCATGGTTTTTACATTTATAAAAATTGAGCGGATCATTTTATTTGCTTTCTTTCGGCCAGCGCACAGCAAACACCACTACCAGTATGGTCAGCACGCTTTCCAGGAATGCCAGCATCACGTAAAATATCCTCCATTCAGAAAGGGAAGATATTCCTACCAGGAGTGTGAACAACGTCAGGAATGTTGCCACTATCACATTCAACAACCGGCATAGTCCCGGCTTCAGGAGGAGAGTACAAAAAATCATCAGGGAAGGGATCGCGAGGATAATGGTGGCCGCCAATAATCGATAAGGAGTATCCAGCAGGTTCCTCCCGCTAATGAGGCCTTCGACCTTGCCAGGAACATATAACTCAAAATAATCGCCGTAGATGTACAGAAACATGATCGACACCCAGAGGGCCGAGATCATCAGCCGGGTATTTACTTTGAAATCTTCGTATTGAGTTTGATTACTTTCCATGTGATTTTGTTTTAACGCCGAAAATGATCAGCCAAAAGCAGGTACTGATTTCCGCCACTGCGGGCAAGTAGCTCAGGTAATCACCGATCCCGGTTGCTGAATAGCCTTCAACCAATGTATTACCGGTAAAATTTACGAGGTAAGCGATGCAACCCATCATCAATAAAATACCAAAAGGCTTGGGTATAAATCCGGACCGGTAAACCAGCATACCAAACGGGAAAAGCCATAGTCCCCAGAAAACCGTCGCCAGGAAAACACCGTTGTTGTACTGGCGAAGGGAGAACATCACCAGGGATTGTAACTCCCCGATGCCGAAACTCCTGAAATAAGGACTGGAGCCTACCAGGTTCAGGATCGTGTACTCGTGAGAAAGATTACTGAACGATAAGGGTACACACAGCAGTGCCAGTACTGTCATCGCCAGGGCCCAAGGCTTGCCGACCGGGTTCAGAAGCCGGTACAAGACCAGTGGTAGCATCGCAAATGCCAGATAACAAAGCACGCTGCTGTAGATGCCCGCGCGGAATAATGGGGTGTGAGATTGGATGTTTTCAAAAGTGAGGGCGGGATTGCCCGCAACAACCAATTGCTTCGGCACATAGGCAAGGCTGAACATACCGGTGATCACCACCACCAGGTACAGTAAGCCAGCGATTCTTGCCATCCATTTTTGTTCTTGCATAATTTTCAATTGCTGTTGAGTTGCGAATATTCCGGGTAGCGTCACCGCCACCCGTTTTACAAATCTGGGCAAATCAGCCGCCCAAAATCTGCTCCGTCAACGGATGCCGGATAGTTCCGCACAGAAAGTCTTCTTTTTGCAATCAGGCAGAAAAATGCTTTGCCTGGGCGGCGACACAATATTTGATTGACAGGTCTCCGTTGTTGGTTGACAGTTCCTATCATTTCGTAGCAAACCGGGCTGAATAGTCAAGTTTTAACTATTTTCATCCGACAAACTCAGGGATGAAGAAAGAAACAGATTACAAGCTGGTCAGGTTCTATATATATACCGCCCTGGGATTTCTGTTTTTGTATTCGTTTGGCGAATATTTTGAATACCGCGACACTTTTATACGCAGGGTGATCAACAGCATTTTCCTGATCAGCTACCTGACCGCAGTAAACTATGTTCTCTTCGAAAAGGTTTTTGACCTGTTCAAGCCCCCCTATCTAGATAATTACAAGGCAATTTTACTTTTGTTGGCCGTCATCCTGTTGTCCACCGTTGGGTTATTTGGCTGGCGGCAATGCTGGATCGTGTTGGGTATCTATGTAGATTACCGGCCGGAGTTGTCGGTAAGCAAAGGTATTCTAATCCATTCCCAGTTCAGTCTCGCCTTTTTTATTTTCCTGGCGATCATCAGAAACGTTTACAACAACATCCGCCTGCGGGAGAAAAACCACCAGTTGCTCCTTGAAAAGAAGGAAGCGGAACTGAGTTACCTGAAGGCCCAGACTAACCCCCATTTCCTGTTCAATACCCTCAACAACATCTACTCCCTCGCCAGAGACAAAAACGATCTCGCCCCTGAGTCCATCATGCGGCTCTCGAAAATTCTACGTTTCATGCTGTACGAAGCAGGGGGCGATTCCATTTTGATCGACGAGGAGCTGAAGCTCCTGCGCGATTATATCGCCCTGGAAAGGCTGCGTTACGACGATTCGCTGAGCGTTACCTTTACCACCCAAATCGAAAACCCGAAACAGGCGCTCCCCCCTTTGTTGCTGATCCCTCTTGTAGAAAATGCTTTCAAGCATGGAGTATCTGAAACCAGGGAACAGCCGTTTGTGGAAATCAATTTATCGGTGCAGCAGCAGCAACTGCTGTTTGTTGTAAAAAATTCCGTTGAGCCTTTTTCTGAAAACCCCGCCGTAAAAGAAAATATCGGACTTTCCAATCTGCGCAGGCAGCTGCAGTTGTTGTATAAGGATTATGAGTTGTCGGCCCTGCGCGAGGATAATTTTTTTCTTTCCAAATTAAGAATCAACCTGTCCAGCCATGTCTAAACTGAAATGCATTGTTATCGAGGATGAGCCGCTTGCCGTGAAGGTGCTGGTGGATTATATTGCACAGATACCCTTCCTGCAACTCGAAGGAACTTTCAAGGATGCGATTCATGCCACGGAATGGCTGCGTACCCATGAGGTGCAGTTGATCTTCCTCGACATTCACTTACCCAAATTGAAAGGCATGGCATTTCTGAAGACCCTCGTGAAGAAGCCGGCCGTTATCATCACGACCGCCTATCACCAGTATGCCGTGGAAGGGTTTGAGCAAAATGTAACAGATTACCTATTAAAGCCCATTGAATTCGAGCGTTTCCTGGTTGCCGTCAACAAGGTTCAATCACAGAATGAAGCCCATCAATCCGTAACCAGCAATCCCGAAGCAAAAGACCATTTGTTTCTGACCGTTAATAAGAAAAAGGTCAGGATCTATTTTACCGATATTTTGTATGTTGAAAGCCAGCGGGAGTATATCAAGGTGGTGACCGCCAAAACCGAATTCATTTCGCGGATGAGCACCCATGAGATCGAGAGCCTGTTACCGGCCCATTTATTCAAGCGCATTCATCGCTCCTTTATTGTTTCGCTCGGCAAGATTGAATCCTATTCCGCCGACACTATCGACATCAACGGCACCTCCCTCCCCGTCGGAAGAGTTTACAGGGATATACTGGAGAATTTGTAGGTTTATGTGAACGGCTTTTTTACTGATCATAAATCTGGGGCAAGGCAAGGCAAATCAGTCAATCGCTACCGGAAGATTAATTCGGCCACCTCACTAGGTCGTTTATGTTGAGGGCAACAATTTCCTGAAACTATCTAAAAAACGCACCGGTGGTAACGTTTGGGCATGAGAGATAAATTTTTGGCTACCAATAATTTTTATTTGTGGCCAAATTCCTTTTATGGGAACTCGAATTGGCCATTAATAATTTTTATTGCTGGCCAAAATCGGACATTCATTATATTTGCCTGAAATAAAGCGTGTTATGGGGCAGATAATCGGACGGGTCGAAGAACAAAAGATTCTAGATCAGAAAAGGAACTCTAACAAGGCAGAACTCATAGCAGTGTTGGGCCGCCGCCGGGTAGGTAAAACCTACTTGATACGGAATTACTTTGAAAAAGAAATCGTGTTCGAACTGACCGGCATGCATGATGCCACCCTAAAAGTACAGTTGCAGAACTTTACAATCGCCATGCAAAAGGCGACTAAAAGTCCTATCCTAGCCTCTGTTCCCTCTAACTGGCTGGAAGCCTTCACCATCCTTGACTCCTTTATCGGAACATTGCCAACCACCCAACCAGCTGTCATATTCCTCGACGAGTTTCCCTGGCTACATACCCACAAATCTAATTTCCTACAGGCATTCGATCATTGGTGGAACAGTTCAGCTTCTAAAAACGGGCATGTCAAAGTAGTAATCTGCGGATCGGCGGCATCCTGGATGATAGATAAAGTAGTGGAATCGAAAGGCGGGTTACACAACAGGGTAACGCAAACAATCCGGCTACTTCCCTTCTCACTTGCAGAAACCGATGCGTATCTCAAAAGTGAAGGTATAATCCTGGATCGTTATAAAGTACTTCAGCTCTACATGGCAATGGGAGGCATACCCCACTACCTGCAACAAATTAAAACGGGAGAAAGCCCGGCCCAAATCATTGACCGCCTCTTTTTTACTAAAGATGGACCGCTACTAAGAGAATTTTCATTACTTTTTGAATCCTTGTTTGATCATTCCTCGCAGCATGAGACCATGATTCGCGCTCTCGCGAAAAAAGGAACAGGTCATACCCGGCAGGAGATCATTGATGTAACTGGACTAAGTTCCGGCGGAAGTATGAGCCGCATATTAAAGGAGTTGGAAGAATCC
This sequence comes from uncultured Chitinophagaceae bacterium, assembly GCA_964605065.1. GTDB lineage: Bacteria > Bacteroidota > Bacteroidia > Chitinophagales > Chitinophagaceae > Endoryza. Next base: position 923 of record CAZSAQ010000003.1, on the reverse strand, counting down.
GGTTTTATTACCGCCAATATTCCCTTCCAAAAAACGATAAACGAGAGCATTTATAAACTCTCCGATGAATACTCTCTTTTCTATTTGAAGTTTGTCAATGGAGTTAAACCAACCGGTGAAGGAACCTGGCTCGCCCAGTTTAACACTCCTTCCTATACTAGTTGGAGTGGTTTCGCTTTTGAATCCGTCTGTCAGAAACATACTTCACAGATAAAAGCAGCCCTCAACATCGGGTCTGGTATACGGACCAATGTTTCAACGTGGAGATATTCTCCACCCCGAGGCAGTAAAATGAAAGGAGCTCAGATTGACTTGTTACTTGATCGCAATGATGGCATCATCAATCTATGCGAAATGAAATTTTACAAAGATGAATTTGTTATTGACAAAAGCTATGCCGATGAATTGGACAATAAAATACTGGTGTTCCAAAAGGAAACAAAAACAAAAAGCACCATTTTTCCGACTATGATTACCACGTATGGGGTGAAAAAAAACAGCTATTATTCCGGGCGGATACAGAATGAAGTTACCATCGCTGACCTGTTCAAGTAGAACACTTCCTCGCAAAACGAACACTTATAGGGTGTGTGGCAGTATACATTCTATCCTTGATCCTCAACTAAGAATAGAATCCGGGTATGAAAAGGGGAGATTTAATACTCTTCGCATACTTTAATTAAAACTTAAAGTACCGCTTCGACTCTCTAAATACATCATCAAAGTTTGGCAAATCATGTATCTGATCCTCTAAACTTTTCTGCCAGGCTTGCTTGAGGTTCTTTTCCTTTGCAAGGATTTTCTCTTGAAATTGATTTGGATTCTGCTTTTTATTTTTGGCCTTTCTCTCAAAATCCGGTTTATGTTCTGTAAGCTCCCCCAAAAATAGTACGTTTTGAAAGTAGAGAGAAATCTTAACTTTA
>CAZSAQ010000002.1:204938-514873 GCA_964605065.1 uncultured Chitinophagaceae bacterium | reverse complement strand
TACTTTTTACTTTTTACTTTTTACTTTTTACTTTTTACTTTTTACTTTTTACTTCATCCCCATGATAGCCATTGTCGATTGTAATAATTTTTACTGCTCCTGCGAGAGGCTTTTTAAACCGGTACTGGCAGAGAAACCTGTTGTTGTACTCAGCAACAACGACGGCTGTATCATCTCCCGTAGTGATGAAGCAAAAGCTTTAGGCGTCGAAATGGCCGGACCCTATTTCCTGGCCAAGCCCCTGCTCGATAAGCATCAAATAGCGGTATTCTCTTCCAATTACAATCTGTACGGTGATCTGAGCTGGAGGGTAATGGAAACACTGCGAATGCTGATGGGCGAAAAAAACGTGGAAGTGTACTCAGTAGATGAAGCATTTATCCATCTCGACAGCCACACAGAAAAAACACTGACCCAAATCGCTTCGGAGATCAAAGAAACGGTGGAAGAATGGACGGGCATTAAAGTTTCCGTAGGTATTGCTCCCACCAAAGTTCTTGCCAAACTGGCGAACCGCCTCGCCAAAAAAAACAAGCTGCAATCCAATTGCATCTCGGTACTGGAAACGGAAGATGAAATTCTTGACGCGCTGGAAAAAACACCGGTGGGCGATGTGTGGGGAGTGGGCCGCCAGTACGCACGCAAACTGGAAGAGCAATGGGGAATTTTTAATGCGCTGCAGTTGCGAAACCTGTCCGAATCCTTTGGCAGCAAACACCTGGGTGGCGTAACCGGGGTGAGACTGATCCGCGAATTGAAAGGAGAACCTGCCAAAGACCTGGAAGAAGAACTGGTGACCAAAAAAATGATCGCCACAACCCGTATGTTCGGAAGTGCCGTGAAAGATATTGATTCGATCAAGGAAGCCGTAGCTACTTATACCTCGCGAGCGGCGGAAAAATTAAGAAGGCAATACAGCGCAGCAAGTGTCGTCAGCGTGTTCGTGGTAAAAAAAGACCAGGATTATCAACTCAATTTCCGCAGGGGTGGAACGATTACCACGCAAACGATACTGCCAACGGCTACCAGCATCACGCAGGAGCTGATCAAACCGGCGATGGCATTGGTGGAAGAACTGTACGAAGAAGGCGCTGAATACAAAAAAGCGGGAGTCATGTTAAGCGGGATCCGCCCCGATTCTTCCATACAGGGAAACCTTTTTGCAAGCCCGGAAAAAAATGAGCATCGCCTGCTCATGGATATGATCGATAATATCAACTTCAGCCAGCGGGATGACATTTTAAAATTCGCGGCCAGTGGCACACGCCGCGACTGGAAAATGCGTCAGGAACTAAGAAGTAACCGGTACACTACCCGGTGGAATGAAATTCCTGAACTTCGTTAGTTACCATTGAATGTTCTCCAACTGTGCCAGAACTCCTGGTAGGCCGGTAACGCTTTCAGTTGGGCGGCAGTATCTATCCCCAGACCATTCAACCGGTAACGATAATTTTGATAATACAAAGTATCATTGCGAAGTTCGGGCAGCCCTGCGGCGCCTGTTGTTTCGAAAGCAAAAAAACTTTTGTTGTCCTGCCCCAGTAATACCATCACTGCCGGATTAAAAGTGCTGTCTACAATTACGCGGTTTTTGATCAGTTCGTTCCAATCATATGCTTTCTTCTTACCCCGCACATTTACGCCAATCACCCATGATTTGTCTTTCCACGAAAGAGTGTCTGTACCCGTGAGTGATTTACGGCTCTTGCCGCTTTCGTAATTGAGCGTTGTATCGTAAGAGTCCATGAATGCCGGGTCGGCTTGCATGATGCGTGAAGAAGGATACAGTTCCAGCCATTTGGAAAGGGATGTCTGCATGCTGTATAGTTCAGGTAATCTGGCGCCTTTGAGCTTCCCGGTAATCGCTTCTCCGCTGACCTGCCTCCACCAGCTACCGGTTTCCGAATCTTCAAACATCGCATTGAAGTGATCCATTCCAACCAACCTGAAATGTTCGTGTTTTCCGTTGACGATGGGTTCATATACCCTGCCGGTCCGGCAAACGGTACAATAGGTTACTATTACGGGTTTGCCTCCGATGCTGTCCTGCACCTGGTGATGATATCCCAGGAACCGGATGGGATAAGCCCTGGCTTCTCCGTTCTCCACCACTCCCAACACCAGGCGGTTGGTATCTACTTTATTTTGTTGGGCCGTCACCATATTAACGGCAGAAGGCTGATAAAACATATGATCGGCTGCCATGACGAAATTGGTCATATAGATCACTGCTGCTACGAGGAGCAGCGGAAATACCAGCAGCCATTTTCTTTTCCAACTGGGTTTAAAAAGACCTGCCACGATCAACAAGCCGAAAAATATCCGGAAGACCCATCTCCAGCGATACAGGAAATAGGCCAGATCGATGCTGTTCATCTGCTGGCTGCCGGGCATGGGCATAATAAAATACACATTGGCGATCTCAAACAACAGCAGGCCGATCAGTCCTAACCAGAAAAATTTTTTCATGTTGGTGTAGTTGGTTTGGGGAAAGTTATTTGTACAGATCAAAATCAATATAGCCTTCTTCTGCCCTTCTTGGTGCTCTTTCCCGGTAGAATGCCATATCTGAGGGCGAGGAAGTGCCGAGTCCGTCCACATAACGGTTATACAGGCAGAACGCCGCAGCAATGAGCACCGCGTCGTGAATTTCCCTGTCGGTTGCACCGTTGTCTCTGGCGCTGCTGATCTGTTCTGGTGAAACCGATTTTCCGCTTCGCTGAACGCTGCCGGCGATACGGAGCAGGGATTTCATCTTTTCACTCAGATCGGCTTCCTCCATATTTTTTTTCACGGTGTCCCAAAAACCGAGATCACATTGGAGATAGTGTTCGGCCAGTGCACCATGAATGCTTTGGCAGAACTGGCAATTATTCAGGTTAGATACATAGGCGCCGATCAATTCTCTTTCGCCGCGGCTGAGTGTATTGTTATCATCCCGCAACAGTACTTCGGCCAGTTCATTAAGATATTTGGCTGTTTCGGGCCGGAAAGCCATTGGTCCGCGTATGCCGGGAAGATCATTTCCGAGATTAATATATGCCATGTAACCAAGTTAAAGAAGAAAGACGGCAGTTGCCGTCTTTCTTTCTGCTAAAAAATTAATTTTCTGCGAATGGTATCGGGAGCGCGGACCAGATTTTATCTCCGGGCCGGTCGATAGGCAAGGTAGCGAGCTTGTCATTGCGGCGCGCATCTACCCAGCGATGACCTTCAAAGAACAGGGAGTACCTCCTCTGGAAGAGCATTTCATTGATAAGCGCATCCTGCGTAACGGCACCTGCGTAGGGGGAAACGTTGTGAGTTACCCTTATTTTGCTCAGGGCCACAACGGCATCGGGCAGGCTGTTCGTCTGAATCTTTGCTTCCGCATAGATCAGGATCAGCTCTTCATTACGGATCAAGGGAATAGGTGCGGTGCTGGAAGTGTACACCCAAACATCGCGATTGCTGCTGAGCCCTCCGGTGGAGGCGGCGGCATTGCGAAGGGTAGCCTTTCCAATGCGATCGTCCGTCAGGGCAATATCAGTGGTGAAGCTGGGGTGAGCGAGGCGTACTTCTCCATTCTGGTTTTGCGGGAAGAAAGCCGGGTTCAGCTGATCTCCGGAGCCGGTGCTGAATACATGATAAACTCCTTTATTGAAATCACCATTCAGGTCGAAGAACGATTCGTTCAGGGCAGTCAATGCAGCAGCCCACTGTTTGCGATATACCGCAACACGGGCAGCAAGGGCGCGATTGAACTTGACCAATCCGGCTGCATCTGAAAACCCGCTGAAACCACTGGTAAGTGTAAACGAAATAGTGGCGCCGGTTAAATCGGTCTTTCCTTCGTCGAGGAGAGCCGCAATGGCGGTAATGGCGTCATCATAACTGAGGATGGGGCCCAGGTTATTCTGATCAGCCACATCAACCCTGATACCGTTGTTGTAAGTCAGGTTCAGGTTAAGAAGCAGCTCATAGGCCTTCAGTGTTTTGCCAAAGCCGGTATATCCCTTTTTCTCTTCGGGAGAGATCTTGCTGGAATTGGTAGCGGCCTCGATCAGCACGTTGGCATTTTTTACAGCACGATAACGGGAAGCCCATGGGTTGGTAATATAGAACCCGGAGTTATCGAGCGGAGAGGTTCCCATGAGTTCTGTAACGAAGCGGGGATCTGCGCCGGAGAAACGATACATTTCGCGGCCAAGTACACCCACCACATCGAGATAGGTTCCTTCGTTGTTGCGCATACCTGAAAGGGTTCCAATTACCAGGCCGTTGAGCTGGTCTTTGGAAGCGTTTTTCAGGTAGTCTTCGATGGTCGGGTTGTTCAGGTTGCCGTACTCTTTCTTGCAGGAAGTAATCGTAACGGCCGCCAGCAACAACAGTGCGATGTTATATTTGAATAGTCTTTTCATTGTTTCTGTCATTTTCATTTTAGAAATCGATGGTTATGTGGAAGGTGGCACGTTTGGAAGCCGGGAAGGGATCCACGTCGACACCGGTAGAAAATCCTGTTCCGAAGTTGGATACTTCAGGATCATAACCAGAATACTTCGTAATGGTGAAGAAGTTGTTGAGCGAAATACCGGTGCGGACTCCGCGAACGATATGGCCCGGGATCTTGTTGAAAGTGTAGTAAACTCCAATCTCACGGAACCTGATATACCCTGCGTTCTCCACAAATCCGCGTGCGCTTCCACCGAGGAAGTTACCAATACGCTGAGGTCCGTCTGGTACACCGTTACCATCCTTGTCGGCATCATAATCCGCGCTGGTGCTTCCGAAGTCGTTAAGCAGCGTCGTCAGGTTAACGTTATCGCCCTTGTATTTCCAATGCACAAGGAAACGGAAGGTGAGCTTGTTGAAAAGAGTCACTTCGTTGAAGGTATTCATCTGGAACCTGGGCTCCTGATCACCTAATACAACTACTCCGGTTTTGTTAGGAGCATCGGTGCCTACAATCTGGGTAGCTGATTTTCCTTCTTCGATCTGGAATGTACCAAGGCTGGTACCGAATGAGCCGAGGCGAACGGGTGGTATGCTCAGCCTGGTAACTTTGGAGCGGTTCATCCAGAAGTTAACAGAGCTGGTCCATTTCACATTCGCTGTTGAAACCGGCGTAGCATTTACACCGATCTCAATACCCTGGTTGCGAAGGTCACCGGCATTGATGAACTTGGTGGAGAATCCGGAAGATGGCGGAACAGTGGCCAGCATCAGGAAATCATAGATCTTCTTGTTATAGAAGGTAAGTTCAAAGTTGAGGCGGCTGTTGAAGGTACTGAGGTCGATACCGGCCTCCAGTTCGGTTTGCCTTTCCGGCTTGATGTTGGGATCACCGCCCTGGATAGCCACGATAGATCCCTGCAGGCCGCCTGTATTGGACGGTACCAGTGTGGTGAACTTACTTCCGAATGCAGGGAAGTTGGCAGACTGACCGTAGGCAGCGCGAACCTTTACGTTATCGAACACCTTATCGTTGATCCAGTTCAGTTTGGTCAGGTTGATCGAGGCTCCGCCTTTCGGATAGGCGTAGTATCTCTTTACATCGCCATTGTTGGTTGAACGGTCGAAACGGATACCTGCGTTCAGGTTGATGGCATCATTGATGCTTACTTCTTCCTGAACATATATTCCATCGTTCTGGAACTTGTTTCTGAACTGCTGAGCAGTAAGGGCGCCTCCCTGGTCAACGTTCGATTGCCCGGAAGCAACCTGTGTGGCCACTGTTAACAGGTTATTGAAATCTCCACGCTCCTGCGTTAAACCGGCGGATGTAGTGAATCCGAGGTTTTCATTAGGATTGAAGTTGTTAACCAGCGACAGGATATAGTTTGTATTCAGGCTCTTGGTAAAACCCTGGATTGATGTTCCTTTGTTCACGGTCTGGAACTGCAGTTCGCGGGGGAACAACGCGGTTGTTACCAGGTTGTAGAAATCCACACCGCCTCTGCCTACCAGCCTGGTAGTTGACCTTGACCCTTTCTGCAAAATAGCTTCCAGGTTGAAGCCGGTAGCGAAACGGTTTACTGATTCGTTGTTACGCATCAGGGCGATTGTTTGCAAAACGTTGGATGCGGCAAACGGGTTGGAAGGATAGTTACCGAACTGATCGGGATGAAGTTCAATAAAGTTGGGAGTAGAAGACAAGGAAATGCTGTAGGTCACTCCATTGTTATCGTTACCGGTCAGCCCGCGGTCGGCAGAAGAGTTCACATAGTTTGTACTGATGCCGATCTTGATGTTCTCATTGATGCGGTGATCGATGTTCAATCTGAGACTGCTGTTGCGGTAGCCGGTGCTCTTCACAATGCCCTCTTCATCTTTCTGAGCGGCAGAAAAATAAAAATTGGTTTTATCGCCACCACCGGTAAGGCTCAGCACGCTGTTGCGGGTGAACCCAGTATTTCCGTAAACTTCTTTTTCGTAGTCGTACAGTTTACCGGCTGCCTGCGCGTCGAGAAACTGTTGTTTCAGTGCCGCACTGGTACCCGGGTCGCTGCTGAGAGAAGCTGCTGTTTCAGGAGTGAACTGACGTACCCCGAGGAGCTTTCTCACTTTTACAAATCCGAGGTCTTGTGAAAAGCTCACGCGTGTGGGTCCCTGCTTACCTCTTTTTGTGGTGATGATGATTACCCCTGCGGCGGCTCTTGATCCGTATACCGCGGCGGCGGAAGCCCCTTTCAGGATTTCAATATTCTCAATATCTTCTGCGCGGAGATCTGCGATACGGCTGCTTGGGTTATCCTGGTTGGAGGCGTTACCACCCGCTGCCGCGCCGGTAACTGCATTCAATCCACCGGAAGTGGCGGAGTTATCCATGAACACGCCATCTACCACATACAGAGGCTGCGTGTTACCGAATACGGATGTTACCCCACGAAGCTTTACCGACAAACCACCCCCGGGTGCTCCGCTGTTGGCATTGATGTAAGCGCCGGGAATTTTACCGTTCAGCGCGGCATCAAATGTCTGTGCGGGTGCTGTACCACTAAGTTGTTTGCTGGAAATAGTGGCCACCGCGTTCGACAGGTTTCTTCGTTTAACCGAAGTAGCGAGACCCGTTACCACCACTTCATCGAGCCGCGCGATATCTTCCTGCAGTTTCACCTGCAGGTCTCCGGTGTTGCTCTCCACTTTAATGCTTTGGGTTTTGTAACCGGTAGAACTGATCACCAGGGTGGCATTGGCCGGAACAGTCAATTGGAACTTGCCCTCGGCGTCCGTGGTAGTTCCCCGGTTGGTTTGTTTGATCGTGATGCTGACACCGGCTAATCCGGTTCCGTTGGCATCGGTCACCCGACCGGACACCATCCTCTCCTGGGCTTGCAATGAAACTGGCAACAGGAACAGACAAATCAGTCCTGCCATCCATAGCATGAATCTTCTCATTGAAATTGATTTTTGTTTTAGAAATGATTATAGCGTAGTCCTTATAGGGTCAAACCAAACGGCAGTTCAGGGAACCACTGCTTTCGGCTGATTGGCAGAATAGATATGGGCACCATATCCGTTCTCCGCAACCTGCCTGGCACGCAACGGGTATGAAGACATATCCGCAGGTGCAATAGTGGCCAATCCATCTACATATCGGTTATACATGCAGAAGGCAGCCGCTATCAATACGGTATCATGTATGTCGAGGTCGGAAGCTCCCTGTTGGCGGGCTGCTTCAATATCGGCCGGAAGTACAGCTTTTCCACCCTGCTGAACCCTTGAGGCGATGTGAAGCAGTGATTTCAACTTTTCTGAAACCGGAGCATTTGAAAAATCCTTTCGTACCTGGTCAACCAGGCTGCGATCCTCTCCGGCATAAATACAGGCTATTTCTCCATGGGAATGATGACAATAAAAACAATCATTCAGGTACGATACATACGTAGCGATCAGTTCACGCTCAAGCATAGTCAATCCTTGTTCAGTTCTTAACAAGACCTCCGCCAGCGCGCTCAACGGAGCAGCAGTCTCAGGCCGGTAAGCCATGGCACCCCGAATACCGGGGAGTTGGTTTCCAAAGTCAATATGGGGCATAGCAATCGATTTTCGGCAGCTAGGATGGAAAATGATATCCTGCCACCATTCTTTTTCCCATTTCTTCGTATGTCATGGAATTGTCAGGAGTAAAACTCGCCAATCCATCTACATATCGGTTAAACATGCTGAATGTCGCTGCGATCAGTACAGTATCATGAATCTCACGGTCATTGGCACCTTCCTTTCTTGCACGTTGTATGTCATCGGGTTGAACGGATTTTCCTGATTGCTGTACTTTCCCTGCAATATTCAATAGCGCCTTCAGTTTGGAAGGGATCTCCGCCTGTTCAACATCAACCAAGACAGCATCAACGGTATGTTGTGCTGCACCGAACAAACATCTTGCTGCTGCCGCATGACTGTTTCTGCAAAACATACAACCATTCCGGTGCGACACATAAGCCGCTATTAATTCACGTTCGGCCTGCAAAAGCGGTGATTCATCCCTTAAAAGCACCTGCGCCAGCTCGTACAAATGCCTTCCTGTTTCGGGTCTGAAAATTACCAGGCTTCTGATGCCGGGTATTGATTCATCTATATTAATATGTGCCATATCATCTGTTTAGGGTAAACACTGATCCCATCAGGACTCGTTTACCAGTATTTCAGTTTCTGGCGCAGCGTCAACTGTCTTCGGTTTCGCATACAAAGTAAACAGCAGGCCGATCACGAATACAAATGAAAAAACAAACAACGCATGGGCATATCCTCCCAGGAAGTTGACCATGACTCCTACGAACAGGACTGCCACTCCGGTTAATATCCTGCCGGTATTGAAGCAGAACCCGGTGGCCATTCCTCTTACCGACACGGGAAAGAGATCGGGTATAAACACCGACAATACACCTTGGCTGGCTCCGAAGAAAAGAGCCATGAATGCGATTTCGGCATAGATCAGGTAATTGAATGTGTCATTTGTTTTGAAAAGAACAATGGAAAGTATCGAGCATACCAGGAAACAGAGCAGTAGTGATTTCCGGATGCCGATCCCGTTGACGAGCCATCCGGAAATGAAACCGCCCAGTAAACCACCCATGCCCAGTACCATCATACTGAGTCCTCTTTCTTGCTGTCCATCCCCCTGTACAATGAGCGTTTGTATCCAGGTTGGCAGCCATAGAAATATCGCCCAGAGACCGATGAGCATAGATCCGAAGATCACCGAACCGATGAAAAGGTTGATGGAATTGGAGGCGTGAAATAATTCTTTTGAGTCAGCGCCCGGAACGGGTGCTGCCGACCGGCTGTTTTTCCATTGTGTTGATTCTGTCAAAGACCAGATAGACAATACAGCTAGCAATAACGGGGCCAGACCTGCGTAAAATGCCTGTCGCCAGGAAGAAACAAAATAATCGATCACTCCGGCGGAGAATATCCCGACAGGAATGGCGATTGACAGGATTCCCACAAAAATAGCTCTCGATTTCCTTGGCCACACTTCCATCATAAGCGTGGTGGTATTAACCAGTATGCCCCCCAATCCGAAGCCACTGAAAAAACGGCAAATGACCACCAGCCACCAGTTGGGCATCACACCGGTGAGGCAGGTGAAGATTCCCAGGAAAAGAAGGGAAATGATAACGGCTGCTTTTCTGCCGAACCGGTCGCTGATCCATCCGCAACTGAAACCACCGGCAGCAGCGCCAAAAATGAAAATGCTGTTGATATAGGCGCTGATCGTATTGAGTGAATCTTCACTCTGGTCCCCCAGCAGATCTTTAACCGCCACCGGCAAATACACCGACATCAATGTAGAGATCGTTCCGGCGAAAGCGGTGCCGAGAAAACAGATCGCGAAGAGCCAGGCCAGCCGGTACGACCGGCTTTTTATTTCCGAACTCATCGGACCTGGTTTTTCAGGTGATCATATCCTTGTGCCAGCCGGTTGTACCCGTTATCCTTCAATCGCTTTCCGAGGTTATCATAAAATTCAGGCTGATCAGGGGTAGCGGTCGCCAATCCGTCAACATACCTGTTGTACAGGCAGAACAGCGCGGCGATCAATACGGTGTCATGGATCTCCAGGTCGGTCGCTCCGGCGTCTTTGGCGGTTTTGATGGAGGCTTCTGTGACGGCCTTGCCGCTCTGGCGTACCTGGTCGGCAATGATCAGCAGCGCTTTCATTTTTTCGGTTACAGGTGCGGTAGAGATGTCGGCGAGTACGCAGGAAGTAGTATCAGATTCTCCCAGCAACACATTCGCAGCCGCCGTGTGGGCCTGGGTGCAAAAGCGGCATCCGTTTCCGGATGAAACAACGGTGGCGATGAGTTCCCGTTCTGCTTCGGTGAGAGTCGACTCCCCTCTTAACAAAACCTGGGTGAGCGCGCGAATCGGCGCGGCGCTATCTTTGCGATACTCCAGCAAGCCGGTGATACCCGGCAGGTGGGCTTCTAAAGGAATGTAGGACATGCAATCGTTTTTTGGTTGGTATACAGGTACGGAAACGGTTTTTACATATTTTAAAATTTAAAGCTGATGGTCGCGCTCATGCTTCTTCCATCTGATGGCCAGATGCCGGGACCGGGATAAAACATGGGACGCTTGGTAAAATATTGCTTATCGAACAGGTTGCTGACAGCAGCCCTGACCGAAATGTGCTGATTTACTCTGACAGAACCGCTCAGATCCGTCAGCGCATAACCTGGCACCTTGCCTACAGCTGAAGTAGCGGGCGGAAGCTCGGTATTCAATGCATCTGCATAGGTTTCGGCAGTATAGCTCCACAACAAAGACAAAGCCACCCTGCTCACCCGGAGACTGACACCATTTCTCGTCGTAAAATCCGGGGCGCTCTCCACTTTATTACCCCTGATGTTAATATTGTTGTTTCCGGATTTTACAACCGCATCCAGGTATCGCGCATGGGCAAAGGAAGTAGAAGTGAAAACAGACAGGATTACTTTGTTATCCAGGAGCCAGTTTCCCTCCAGCAATAACTCTACACCCTTGCTAAGTGAGTTTCCAATATTTGTACGATAGGCATAGTAATCTCCATTGTTGTCGGTTTGTGCAAGAGTTCCAAACCTGTTATTGATCCGAAGCATATAGGCAGTTATATCCCAGCGAAGAAATTTCCATTTACCACGAAAACCCAATTCCATATTATATCCCTCTGCATCCCGGATGGAGGGATCCACTTTCTCCAGCGTGGAGGAAGGGATCAGGTCTTTGAATAACATGGGGTGATAGGACTGCGACCATCCGCCATACACCTGGTGCTCCCCTAACTTATACAGGAACCCTGCTCCGAATAAGGGAAAATGATGACCTATGCTCACCGGGATCTTATCTGATGGATAGTATGTGATCACCCCGCTCATGCGGGTTTCGCCGGATTCAATTCGCGCGCCACCGGTAATAGTCAGGTTTTTGAACAGTTGCCAGTTGTTCTCCGCATATAAGGCTATGTTTTTTGTTTTCAGGTGTACATCACGTCCCCAGCCCGGCTGAACCAGTGTCAGGTCAAAATCGGTTCCGGTAGTTCCTTTTCCTAATTGGGTACGGTGAAGATCGTTGTTCATGATCTGCGCGCCGGCAACGAGGTAATGGCTTCGCTCCAGTATTTTGTATTGCTGCAGTATCCTGATTTCAGAAGTATAGCTGTTAAAGGCATCAATGTCAACCTGGCGGTTATTATATTGAAGTGTAAGCGGATTAATGCTGTCCCTGATATTTGTGGGCTTATCATACAGAACGCTGTTTCGTTTGCCGATGACTGCCGAACTCGTGAGTTCGATCTGTGTGGAGGCGCGAGGTCTCCAGGTAAGCTGAATGGAAGGAATATGAATATCAGGATTGAAATAGTTTCTGGAACGGGTAGACTGACGCGGGTTTTCTTTGAATTGCGCGTCTGTTAATGGACCCGCCATCTGGTAAATGTACATGGACCTTGCCCACTCGGCCCTTACGGATAATTTAGAAGAGAAGTCGTACTGAAGTATGATATCGTGCGATTCGGAGCGGGTATGTTCGTTATCCCGGTATCCATCGCGCGATTTCCTGTTGTAATAGGCATAATATCGGAAGCGGTTTATTTTTCCTCCGATGGCATTGTAGGAGCTGAGCAGGTTGTATGATCCCACGGTATTGATGCTTTCAAAACTGATGGGGCGTGTTGTATCTCCTTTCTTGGTCACATAGTTCAGCAAGCCTCCGAATTGAGCGCCGTATTGAAGCGATCCTGTTCCCCGTACGATCTCAATCCGTTCAATGCTTTCGAGCGGCATGCTATAGTGACTTGCCGGATAACCGTACATATCAGAATTCGTCAGCATCCCATCTTTACGAATATTGAACTCCCATCCCCTGTGAGGATCCAGGCCACGGGTGGCGATATTGACCTGGTTGCCTGCTCCATCCATATCGTACACAAATACGCCGGGTATCCGCGCAAAAAGTTGCCGGCCGGTTTTTTCCGGTAATACAGCCGTAGAAAGTGCCATATCTATCACCTCAGATTTCTTTCCGCCTACAATAAATGCTCCGTGAACAGCCGGCAGCGGCTGTATGCTGAACTGCTTGTAAAATGAGGTAATGTTAACACTATCGAGTGTTCTGACCTTGACCGAATCTGTCTGACTCCAGGCAGGCAGGTAAAAGGCCCCTGCCAACAGTATTGTAATCATCCCTCTGATCTTCATTCCGTTCTTGCTTTATGTTATAAATGAACTCTTCGCCTGAATGTTGAATTCGTCAAACCGTCCCGGCCGGGAACGGCCAGGACTGTAGTCTGATCGAATAACCATATATAACCCTCAAAAAATTTATAGCGATTCGCATTATTTCTGTTTCTTAATTACCCGCTCCGTCTGTCTGGGCCCTGCTGATCGCATAGCCGCCAATGTTATTACCTACTACCAGCCCCACTTCGCAATCCGAGCGGTAATGTATACCGCCATACATTCTCGACAGGGAAGCCTCTCTGGCCATGGCTTCGTAATCTGCTTTTCTTTCGGGTACAATATGCCCCAGTATGGTGGCTGCCGCCCCGCTGAAGGTGGAATGCCCCGAGATATAGGCGGGGAAATTCGGTATCCCTGTCAGCGTTTTGATCTTATCGTTCAGCTGTGTGGGGCGGGGGTTGAAATAAAAGAATTTGGTATCCCAGCAAACGATGGCCGCGTCCATCAAGGCCATATTCAGCAGGGCGAGGTTACGGGCCCATCTTACTTCGCTGAATCTTTTACCAATGAAATCTGCAGCCGCAATGGAATTCCAGTGACCGGGAGGAGTGGCTGTGCCAACGCCATCGGCCCAGAAATGCACGATGGCAATATGTTCTCTTTTAGGATTTTTAATGAACTGGTAGATCTCTTCAGTTTCCTGTTTCATCTTATCGCTGTTCACTGCCGGGGGGGGACCGGGGCGAAGAGAAATGGCTGTCAGCGAATCGAACAGGAAAGTTTTCACTTTACCGAAAGCTGGAAGCATGGGCGGGCGACGGGGCGTTTCAAGACTGTACCATGGAGTTTCGCCCCGGGCGATACAGTCGGTTTCCAATTTTGTCCACGCAGCCTGGTTGCCCGCTGCGGCACCTGCGCGGTCGCCACGGGCACGGGTTACATATTTCTGTGCAACCGCTCTTCCCAGCGCTTCGCCTGCTTCAATATCGCTGCGCACGTTGGCTCCTGCAATGAGGCGGGCTCTCTTATGCTCTTCTGCTTTCTGCTGAATGAAATCCTGGTCTCCGGGAAACAGCAATTTCAACAGTTCTACCGCTGTGCCCGCTACCACGGCATCTTCCGAAGGATAGGAAGGCAGATCGGATTTGGGGATAAGCGCATTGATGGTCGGATCTACAGTATAAGGTGCCGGGCGATTGTATTGCTTTTTGTAATAGAAGGCGGCTACCAGGGCGTCGTACTGCGCGGCCGCTACATACGCATATGCCCGCGCTGCATAAGGCGGATTGGCAAATGGAAACTGCGGGTATGCCAGCGGGTTATTGGCATTTGGAAAAGGGTAAGTACCGTCCGCATTCTGGTAAGGAGGCAGGTTGTGTTTAGAAACCAGCTCTCTCATAATTTCATTCCATCTCAATACCGCACCGGCACTCCAGTATTTCACGATTCGTTTTTCTTCGCTGCTCAGGTTTTGCTGCCAGGTTTTGATTTCATTCAACTGGGCGATATAATCCGGAGTAGTGGTAGCGGCAGGCGCGGCCACTGCAAATTCATTGGGAGCAGTCAGCAAAACCGGTTTCCAGGACCCGGCATCTATATCGGTTTTTTCAGGCGCGAGGGGCGCGATATTATCAGTAGCTCCCTCGATAGATTTGGAACAGGCGACATAAACCACCGCCGACATAAACAAGGCTGTTGATATATAGATCAGTTTTTTCATGATTATTTATTTTGAACCGGTGAAGAGGGATTTTGTTTCTTTTTAAAGTAGAAGGCGTAAAACGCCCCGACTGAAAAAGCACTGGCCTGGCCCATATTTCTTCCGGCAACTGTATAATTATAAGAACCCAGCAACGAAAGTTTAACAAAAGTGGGAATGGTATACTTGAACCCGGCGCCCACCATGGTAGCGTTCATCTTGTTACTCGGGAAAGGCATGTTGTTGCGGGTGATGTCAAAACCACCGAGGGTGGTGAAATTGGTTACCATCGCTTCCCCGATAAGATACTTACCGCGATAGCCCACTCTCAACTGGTAGGTGGCCGCGTTAGGCATCTTTACTTCATTGGTGAGATGAAACTCGGTATCGTAATAAGCATCCCGGTCGAGCTTGATATTGCTTCTGCGGATATAAGCGGCTGAACCGGTTGCAAATAATTTCCTGTATTGATAATCGATCAGCCCGCGGATACTCAGGTTGGTAGAACCCAACCCAATGGAGAGTGGTTGCAGATCGGTTACATAGTTGGTGAGGGGCGTGGAAAACCCTCCGACAGCAAACAGGCTTAGTTTGCTTTTCCCGAAGCTGGCTTTAATCGCCCTGTATTTAACCAGCAAAGAGAGATCCTGCACGCCCTTCAACCCGTGCAGCGTGCCGGCGCTGGCCTTGGTGAAAACATAAGGAGCGCCGATCATAACATTCAGATTGTTGGTTATTCCATAGTTGGCCATGTACATCACAGATTGGGTAGTAACCGTTCCCAGGTTTTCGTTGGTTCTTTTCAGGGTTCCTTCCCAGTAATGATCCCAGGAAGAATGAGTATAAACAAACCCGTTACAGAACTGGTATTTGTTCATCATGATTCCATCCTGGTCGGTTTGTGAAAACACCTTCCCTCCACCACTCAGGCAAAGGGTAAGGGCAGCTATTTTAAGTGTCAGTTTTGGCTTGGTCATTGGTTGATATTTGGTATATGTGTGTAGGAATGAGAATATGATCAATGAAATCTGTAACTGAAGCCAATGCTCACGGAATAATCGGCAAAAGCGGCATCACCCTGCACTTTCGAGCTGCCGGTAGAGCGCAGCTTGTCTGAATAACTTTGTGTCCGGTTTCTCTCCAAAGCCACGGGTACAGCTGCAAACACCACCAGCTTTTTAAAACTGTAGCTGGCGCCGGGTTCCACCGACAAAACATAACCGGGTCTTCTGAAACCCTTGCTTCCGCCGATCAGGTCTTCAGAGGGAATGCATTCCATTCTGATGCCGGCAGACGCGGAGAAACGGTTGTTGAGGTAGTTAAATCCACCACGGATCATATACTGATCCGGAACGCTCATGGTGTTGGTGAAATATTTTACAGCGGTAGCATTGGGAGCGGTGCCACGACCTGTAGATACTCCATTTTGCTCGGCCGGATTGGAGAGATAGTAGAAATTTCCATATACCCCGAACTGACTGGTGAAATTGTAATAGGCATTCACTTCACCAGTAAAGCCGGTACCGCCGTCTCCCAGCTGGATCGACTGGTCAACGGGTCCGAGTGTGTAAGCAGAATCGTTTTTCCAGAAATAGTCTTCCACCCGGTAATTGCCGGTTGGCAGTTTGATACCCAAAGCAAGCTGAATATTACCCTTTGCATGTTTGACAGGATCGAGCAGCCAGTAGCCGGCAGAGACACGAATATCTCCTACTCCAAAAGCATGGGTGGTTCGGCGGGCATTGGGGTTTTTGCTGGTATTTCCGTAATGTTCATATTTGGACGACCTCGCATTGGCAAGCACAGGAACATCCAGCGATACCGAAAAGCGGTTGCTGAAATGGCGCACCAGCGTCAGGTTAAGAGCATGCTGCCAGTTACGCACATCCGTACCGGAATCCACTCTTTCCTTCTGTTCCTCCGTTCCCACAAAATGCTTGTATGATTTAAAGAAACGATAAGAGGTATTGAGTTGCCAGCTCCGTGCTTCATCTTTGGTAGCATCCTGGCGGGTGCACACGGCTCCGGTGCTTCTGATCGCTACGCAACCCTGTGAAACAGCGGCACGGGTTACTACCGTTATCAAAATTGCTAGTAGGAATAACTTTTTCATTTGTTGTTTTTTAAGTGTTAGGTTGGTCTCTGATTATTTTTTCAAATGGATACGTTGCAAGACGAGTTCGCCAACTTTTCTGCCGGCTGTTGCGCCGTTTGCATTGTCGAACCGGTAGTGAATACCGCCGTACAGTCTCGACATCGCGGCTTCGGCTGCCGCACCCCGGAACGATTTGATTTCCCGGGCGGGTATGCCAAATTCAACGAGTGAGGTATCGGTGAATGTCAGGTTGTCCCCGAAATGAGCAGTCATGATCTCCGCTACTGAAGCGCTCACGGTAGCGTGGCCGCTGGTGTAGGATGGGAATGGCGGCGTTTGAATATAGGGTCTCCAGTCCGGATTGAGCATTTTATCGATCACTGTCTCGGGTCTCACATAATTGCTCCTGTATTTTTCGTCCCAGCAGCTGATGAACGCGTCGTACATGGCAATGGATGTTTGCGTATAGGCTGCCACGGTAGCACCGAAAGAAGCGCCGGCCTTATGGGCGGCAATACCGACTATATTCATCCAGTGGCCACCCGGGGAAAATTTCTTGGTCACCAGGCTTACATGACCCACCACATTTACGCGGAAAGGATTGTCGTCCCAGAAATCCGCTATGGCTTTTTGTTCTGCGGTAAGACTGTCGCCCACCTGCATTACTTCCATCAGCGACTTCATGTATTCGCCGTTCTTGTTTTTGGTATCGAATACGGGCGGTCTCACCGGTTTGCATTCGGAAGCTGAATCGAGCACCATCGTACGCATTTCCATCCAGTGTGGCTCCACGGCAGGAGTATAAGAGGGTGGCGTGGGTACCCAGCGGCCGGGTGTATCGATTACTGTAAACCGGGAAGCAGAGCGAAGTTGCTTGTAATTATCTCCTGCAGACCAGGCCATGATGCTGGCAACAATGGTATCGGAAAATGCGATGGTGCTGATCTTTACTTCTTCAGGCATACCCGCAGAATCGGCTCCTCTCACCAGCTCCTGGTAATAATCCATCATACTTCCCTCGGGAAAAGTAACGGCATTGCCAACCTTGGTGAAGGCCAGTAGGGCGGCAAGGTGATAGTCAATATTGCCGTTCGTGGGTTTGGGCATTGCCGGCATATGACGGATCTGACCCGACAGCGATTGGTAGCTGCTGTCGCCGGCGGCCATACATTCGTAAGCGGCTATGTTGGCATACGCGTAATTGCGGGCAGCCACCATCGGCGCAAAACTGTTCTGCAATACAACTTCATTCAGTTTCTTGACGGTTTTGTTGTACAGAAATGGATCGCCGGTAAATTTCTTATAATCGCCTGTCGGTTTACAGGATACCAGGGCAATGGCAAACGCCATAACCAGCATAATTGCTCTCATCAAATTATTATTTAGAATACATCAGGCCAATCTTCCTGTAGAGAAAGATGACAATGAGGGTTAGAAAATACAGGAGAAAAGATATCAGGCCTGATCGGGAGGTTGTTCAGGCGAAATGGCAAACTTGGAAGAAACGAAAAAGGGTTCATCGGAACCAAAACCGGACGCAAGCCTATCTGGTTGATCGATTATCCAGTTGTTATTTTCCTGCTGATACTCGGCAAAAAGGCTTTTGAATGCGAAAGAGTTTCCGTGATCGGATTTTTTTCCGCTGTTATTTTGCTGCAGGTCGTTTACGAGTTTGAAAAAGTTGTCGCGGGCAGATTCCACCATTTGTTTCTCTTTATTGGGCAAACAAAGCAGAACCAGCTCGTCCTTCTCCACCTTTCTCTTCACATAATTATAATGCACTCCTTCAATTTCCACTTCGCCACTGTAGCTTTCCCAGTCTGACCAGTCATTATGATAAGGGAGGTGAATAGGAACACGAAGCTCTATCAGCTGCGATTCGTCGTACTCATTTCTGTCCACTCGGGCTTCCATTCTTTCATCAGAACGATTCGATAAATAAGCGGAAACAATACGGTATCCGTACCAGTTGAATAGTAATAGCGCGAGTAATAATATGGCAGCAAGTTTCTTCAAAAACAGTTAGTCTTGGCACAAAATAAGACAATTCGGGTAATGAAAGTGCTGTCCGGGATTTTTTTTCCATTCGACAACCCGGTTCAGAAGGGTATTATGTTGTAATGATTTAGCGATCCGGGATAGAAAAGTTTCTTTAAAAAAAATCAGTTTCTCCCTTTTATCTGGACACCCGGAAGGTCTTTTTCTCGGGCCCCACCCCGGTTATTGTCAGGCTTTTCCATTGTTTAGGGAGTGCTGATTTCACCTGGACAATACCTTTTGGAGTGATGTCGATTCCGCCAAAACCCATCAGCACACTTTGAATGATACCACCCGCACCGGTAGAAAAATAAGGATTGGTACCGCCCTTTGTTTCAGCAATTACGCGGAATGGCGGATTGAGATTGGGAACATAGGCGTCATGAAACCATTGATACGCTTTTTCTCCATCGCCCAGCCGGGCATATAAGGTTGTAAACACCGCCTGGGTCATAGCGGGTGTGCCTTCATTAGGCACCCTGGTTTCGTAATATTCCAGGTCTTTACGGATCGCTTTGGGGTCTGTAATTTCCTTTAAAGGGTACGATAATAAATTCACATCTGCCTGCTTGATGCCTTCTCCGTTATAGCTGGCATGTTCGCGGGTTACGCCATCCGGCATTTTCAGAATTGGTATGTTGGCCGCAACATTGGCCCAGTCGGGATTGGCTGTTAACCCAAGCAGGCCAGCGGCTTCGGTGGCATAATTCAGGTTGGCTTTGGCAGCGGCATTGGTAAAGGCGTTATTGTCTACATTTTCGGCCCATTCATCTGCTGCCACCACGTTTCTGATATCATATCGGCCGGGCCCATTCCTTTCTACCCGGCTTGCCCAGAAATCGGCCGTGGCCGACAATATCGGCCAACCCTTTTCACGGAGCCAGTTCTTGTCCTGGGTTACGCAATAATAATTCCAGGCCGCGATCGCCACACAGGCGGTAATATGATGTTCGAAAGGACCGCTCAAAGCCCATACGGGTGTTTCCTCAACCCCACTGGCCGCACTTTCCCAGGGAAACATCGCCCCTTTAAATCCTTTGCTGAAAGCATTGCGTTTGGCGGCATCCAGGCGCTGGTAGCGGTATTCCACCAGGCTTTTCCCGAGTTCGGGGTGAAGCACCAGCACGGCAGGGTACATCCACAACTCGGTATCCCAGAACACATGACCATTGTATCCAAGCCCACTCAAACCCATGGGCGATGGCGACAGGGCTGTTCCTTCGCGGGTAAAAGAATACAAATGATACAACATGCTGTGCACATCCTGCTGCGCTTGCGGATCGCCTTCGATCTGTATATCGCTTTTCCATAATTCTTCCCATTGCTGGCGGTGAAATTTCAGCAATCGCTCGCGGCCTTCCAGTTTGGCGTAGATGGTAAGTCTTTCAGCCTCGTTCAAAGGATCGTCGTGATGTGCCGAAGTAATGGAAGAACCGGCTATTGAAAATGTGTAGGATTCCCCGGCTTTCATCTTTCGGGAAAACTTCATCAGGTGCATGTTGTTGTCCCACATTTCATGTATCACCCGGGGTTCCGACCCATGTGCTTCGGAAAAAAGAAATGTATTGGAAGCACACATCAACAGCTTGCCGGTAGGGCTTTTGGCCTGCGAAGTGAGCAGACTGATCACTACATGCGGCCTGTCAATTTCATTGTAAAAGTTTTGCACTTCCTTCAACGCATCCGGCGCCTCCATTACACTTGCGGCACCGATGCTGATGTCCTTTCTGGCTTTCACGGTAACATCCATCAGAACGGTGTAAGGAAGCTGACGAAGTGAGTAATAGGTGTAGGATATGCTTGCTTTGTCTCCGTACTCAAAACTGGTAGTGAATGACGCCTCCTTCATGTTTAGTTCCTGCTTCAGGCCGGAAGCGCCGTTTGCGTCAAGCGAACGGCCATCTATCTCCATGCGCATATTCAACAGGTTGAAACTTCTGAGAAAATTACTCACCCTTCCCCTGCCATATAGATCATACGCGCCTGCCAGTACCACATCTTTTACTTTGAATGGCTCTGGAGCGCTGACGATGCCAATCATGCCATTGGCTACCGTGATTCCATAATAATTACGGGTATCAAACTGCGAGGCGGTTACTCTCCAGGGATCCTGGGCACTCAGAGAAAATGAAACTGCATACAACAGGACCAGCAAAACAATACGCTTGAACATATGGCGGAATTTGATAATTATGAGAGGTGATTTGTAATTTGCAGGGCAATCGATTTGTCACAAATTACAAATCCGCGTTTGCAATAAAAAAAGCAATCACTACCAATCTCAGCCATCTCATGAAAAAAATCTTGCTGTTCGTTTTGTCAACCTCCTTCCTGCTGACAGGATACACCCAGGAAATGCCACCTGTTTCGGTAAAGGAATTGCCTGTATTGTTTCAGCAAACTGCGGCCGAATACCGGGCATTGTGCTACCAGGCATTCAATATCGCCCGTTTAAGGATCGATCAGCTGTCGAGGCGTGAGCTGCGAAAAAATCAGCTGGCCATCGTCACCGATCTGGATGAAACCATCCTGGATAATAGCTATAGCGAAGCAAAACTGATCAAAGACGGAAAAGAATATACGCCTGCGTCCTGGAAAGACTGGACCGACCAGTCATCCGCCACCGCAGTGCCGGGTGCGGTTGAATTCCTGAATGCGGCCAGGGCAAAAGGCATCACTATATTTTATATCAGCAACCGCGATACTGGCGAAATTCAAAGCACCTTGCTTAACCTGCAAAAATTAGGATTGCCAAACGCCGACAGCGCTCACCTCCTTTTTCTGGAAAATACTTCTTCCAAAGAATCACGCCGCCTGAAAGTGGCTGTACATTACAAGATCATCATGCTGTTGGGCGATAACCTGAACGACTTCACCTCGGCCTTTGAAAAAAAGTCCATTGCCGACCGGTTTGCTGAAACGGATCTGGCAAAAGATGAGTGGGGCAAACGTTTTATCGTACTTCCCAACTCCACTTATGGTGAATGGGAAAGCGCCCTTTACGATTACCAGAAAGGCCTCACCCCCGCACAAAAAAGGGAGAAAAGAAGAGAGAAGATGAAGGGGTATTGAGAGAGGTTTGAGGTTTACCGTTTGCGGTTTACGGTTTGTCCATTGTCCATGCTTAAAAGACGATGTTTTGTTGGGGGTAGTTATTTTAAGGTCTACTGTTAGATAAATACTGTAGTCGGCCGATTCAGCATCGGCATTGGAAAACACATATGAGTTTCTGTAAACAGTAAACAGCAAACCTCAAACAGTAAACCGTAAACCGCAAACCACCTTAGTTATTCAACCTGATAAATCCACCATCTATCGGGTAGTCGCAGCCGGTGATGAAGGAGGCTTCTTCGCTGCATAGGTAAAGCGCCAGGGCAGCGATCTCCTCAGGCCGGGCCATCCGGCCAATCGGTTGTGTTTTCGACAATTTTTCAAACATCTCCTGTTCTTTGCCGGGATAATTTTTTGCGAGGAAACCATCTACAAAGGGCGTATGTACCCGTCCCGGTGAAATACTGTTGCTGCGTATATTGTACCGGATATAATCCTTGGCTACTGACATACTCATCGCCGCTATCGCCCCTTTGGTAGTGGAGTAGGCGAAGCGGTCGGGTATTCCAACCGTGGCAACCACCGAAGCCATATTTACAATAGAGCCTCCCTTTTCTTTCATAAAGGGAATTACCTCATGCAGGCAGTTATAGGCTCCCTTCACATTTATTCTCATCAGCCTGTCGAAATCATCTTCGCCCGTGTTCTCGGCGTTGCCTATATGGGCCACCCCGGCATTGTTGACAAGAATATGTATATGCGGATGGTGGGCAGTTATCAAGGCAATTGCCGCTTTCACCTCATTTTGTGAAGAAACATCACATTTCAGGTAGGTGGCCCTTCCTCCTTCTCTGGTAATTTCTTCCTGTGTATCGTTTCCTCCTTTTTCATCAAGGTCTGCGATATAAACGATTGCGCCCTGCCTGGCAAAAACCTGGCAGATGGCTCTTCCTATACCGCTACCCCCGCCGGTAACGAAAGTAATTTTATCAACTAGCTTGAACATAATTTATCAAAAACTCTTGGTGAGTAATACGCGTACACGGCCTGCTCAGGTCAAACTCCTGTCGAGATGGGTGTAACCGCCATCTACATACACGATCTGCCCTGTTGTGTGCGACGAACGGTCGCTGGCGATGAACACTACCGTATTGGCAATTTCTTCCGATGTAGTGAATCTTTTTTCGAAAGGAATATTATTGACGATGGCATTCAGTCTCTCTTTAGGATTGGGCAGGCTGTTGATCCAGTCTTCGTAAAGCGGCGTCCACACTTCGGCAGGAATTACAGCGTTCACCCTTATTGAATAGGGCAACAATTCGGCTGCCCATTCCCGGGTGAGTGCATTGATGCCTCCTTTGGAAGCCGCGTAGGCAGACGTATGCCCCTGTCCGGTTACGGCCACTTTGGAACCGATATTAATAATGACCCCTTTGGTTTTTTTAAGATGGGGAAGAGAATAGTGCGCCAGCGTGTAATAATGAAGCAGGTTACGCTCAATGGATTCCATGAATTTCTGCGGGCTGCCGTTCTCCAGGTCGATGCTGTCGTTCACTCCTGCATTGTTGATCAGTCCGTCGAGGCGCCCGTATTTTTCAATGGTAAAATTCACCAGCTCTTTACAGGCTTCCACATTGGCCAGTTCAATCGTCTGATCACTGGCTTTTCCTTTCAGCCTGACGATTTCATCTACCATCCGTTGGTTATCGCCTTTGTCTCTGCCGGCGATCATAACGAGAGCGCCTTCCATGGCGAGGGTTTTACTGATGGCTGCGCCGATTCCTTTGGCACCGCCGGTTACGATGAATACTTTGTTAGTTAGGTTCAGATCCATGAGGAGCAATTTTATTACTCAATATTATAAAAGTTCGCTGCATTTTGTCCAAAAACCTGTTCGCGTTGCTCCACGGTATGCTTTTCCATATATTTTTCCAGCAAACTTTTCCATTGCACATAGATACCACTAAGAAGAATCACCGGCCAATCGCTGCCAAATATAAGCCTGTCGGTACCAAAGGCATCGAACACAACATCCAGGTAGGGGTAAAAATCAGCGGTGGACCATTCATTCCAGTATGCTTCGGTAAAAAGACCGGACACCTTGCAATAGATATTGGGATGAGCAGCCAGGTCGCGAATGCCTTTTGCCCATTCGTTGATCTCTTTATTCCTGATATCAGGTTTGCCGCAATGATCGAGGATGAGCTTTTGTTCGGGCAATCGGTCTGCAAAGGCTACTGCATCCCGGATCTGGTGATGATAGATCAGAATGTCATAAGTATAATCATACTCTTTGAGCAGAGAAACGCCTCTGATAAAATCATCCTGCAGCAGGAAACCCGCAGGTTCGGCCTGCACAATATGTCTCCATCCTTTAATGACCGGAAATTTTTTGAACTCGTCGAGTTGTTCGGATAGCCTGGGCGATTTGAGGTCTGTCCATCCTACTACGCCTTTTATGATTGAATGGGTAAGCGATAGTTCGGCCAGAAACCGGGTTTCCACTTCGCTCTGATCGGCCTGTACGGCTATCACGCCGTCAATCTCATTTCTTTTAAGGGTGCCTGAAAGATGTTCGGGCAGATAGTCTTCTTTCAGCACTTTCATTTCATTCGTGATCCAACTGTCGCGCTTCTTGTTGTATTGCCAGAAATGAACGTGTGAATCAATTTTACCGTTAAACATAATTGACTGTTTTATCTGTTTGAAAACAACGGTTATGCAGAAATAACGCCAGTTGGCGCGTTCAGGTCTCAAAAACCTTTTCCATCACAACCCATTTCTCTCCGGGTTTTGCCCAGGGAAGCGATTGCTGAAAAGTCCACATGAGTTCTTCCCAGGCCTGCACTTTCGAATTGGCGGCGTCCATCGCTGCCTTTTTTTTAAAGCTGAACTCATCATTGGCTTCGATAATCATAAATAAGCGGTTGCCGGTTCGGTAGATTTGCATATTCTCTATACCGGAGTCTTTGATGCTTTTGATGATTTCAGGCCACACTTTGGTGTGATACTTCTCATATTCGGCAATTAGTGCCGGATCATCTACCAGGTCGAGGGCGAGGCAATGGCGATTCATATGGCAAGTTTTCGTTTTTGAAATCGTCTTCGCTGTTAACCGGGGGTTAAACAGGATCATTTTGTGAAATATCCTCGGCCGGCCATAGGTAATGGATCAGGAACCATAGTCTTTGGCTACCTGTCTACTGCTGCCCAGTCCGTCAATACCTAATTCTATTACATCACCGGCTTTGATATACACCGGCTCCGGTTTTTGTCCGAGCCCCACTCCTGCAGGTGTTCCGGTGCTTATGATATCTCCCGGGAGCAGGGTCATGAACTGGCTTACATACGATACCAGAAACGGTATTTTGAATACCAGATTTTTCGTGTTCCCGTCCTGCATGGTTTTGCCGTTTACAGTCAGCCAGAGACGCAGTTCATCAATATTCTCTATTTCATCTTTTGTGGCTAAAAAAGGGCCTATTGGCGCAAAACTGTCGCAGCTCTTTCCCTTCACCCACTGACCGCTTCTTTCCAGTTGAAACTCTCTTTCGCTGTAATCGTTGTGAAGACAATAGCCTGCCACATAGTCCATCGCTTCATTTTCTTCTACATAGCTCGCTTTTTTACCCATCACCACGGCCAGCTCCACTTCCCAATCGGTTTTGCGTGAATGACGGGGAATGATCAGATCATCATTGGGGCCGCAAAGGGCTGTTGTGGCCTTGAAGAAAACGACCGGTTCGGCCGGCAGCTGCATATTGCTTTCGGTGGCGTGATCCGAATAATTCAGTCCGATGCAAATGATCTTGGATGGCTTCTTTACCGGCGGTCCCAGCCTGGTTTCCTTCGGCACTTTCGGACAGGCAGACTGGTATTGCTTAAGCCATTTTTCCAGCCTTTCGGGCCCATTACTGGCAAAGAATTCTTCCGAATAGTCTTCTCCGAATGCGGAAACATCCAGCCAGTCGCCGGTAGCTGATTCTATACCCGGCCTTTCCATCCTGTCGTTCCCAAACCTGATCAGTTTCATAAGCTGTTTTTATGTGTCTAAGCTAAGCAATTTGAACATCGATTGAGTTAGTCAACCGATTGTTCAAATTTATCTCTTGTAAAATTACTCAACAATTGCTGGTTAAAATATTACGATTACCAGTTAAAAGACTTCAATAATGTTGTTTTCTCTACCTGTTCACTCCAGCTCAATATCTAAATTTTGCCGGGCAAATGGACTTCCGAACCTATACCGATTGAATCAAATTATGGAGCTTCCTCGATATCCTATAAAGTCCGATGAATCATCGATGATTTTTGAATTTACCAGTCATGGCCCCAAAGGTTCCATTAAAAAAATAGTGAAATTCAGTGAAACGAACCTGAAAGGCATTTTTAATATAGCCTTTGGCGACTGGAATGGTTCGACTGGAGAAATAGATGACACTTCTATTTCAAACAACGGGGACAGCCAATTGGTTTTGGCGACCGTTGTGTCTACGGTATATACATTTACCGACAATTATCCCGGCTCATGGGTTTTGCGATGGGAAGTACAAAGTCGAGAACAAGGCTTTACAGAATGGGAATCAATAAATATCTATCAGAAATTAAAAGTGATTTTCATCTTTTTGGGCTAAAAGGTGAAGGCTGGGAGCTTTTTAACAACGGGGTAGCTTATGAAGCATTTCTTGCCACGAGAAAATAATTTTACTTTTATACCATGAACAGAAAGCATCTCGGCAATAAAAAGTCTCCTGCGGTGACTATTGATGAGTCCTTGAATAAACTCAAGAACAAACCCCTGTTTCAGGACAAACTCAAAAAAGCAAATGAAATCCTCGGTAAAGCCGGTTTACCAAAAATTAAATAATACCTCAGTTTACTACTTTTTACAAATCTCACAGTAAGAGTAAACCATACCTATGTTGCCGCACATAAGGATATCGCTCTTGATCTTCGGGACAAGAAATACTATACATTAACGAATGACGAATAACGGATGGCGAATGAATCCAAAACCAGCATTCAACGCGGACAAGCACAAAAAAGCCTATGAGATTCTCGGCAAAACAACTCTCTGCTAACAGCCATTAGTTTTTTCGATTACCTTTGCGGGGTCTGAAATAAACAAGCTCATGAGTTATCAACCCGTTCACAAAGTAAGAATTGTGACCGCGGCCAGCCTTTTCGATGGCCACGATGCCGCTATCAATATTATGCGCCGGATCATGCAAAGCCAGGGCGCAGAGATCATTCACCTGGGGCACAACCGGTCCGTAGCGGAGATCGTGGAATGCGCCATCGAGGAAGATGCGCAGGGAATCGCCGTGACCTCATACCAGGGCGGCCATGTGGAATTTTTCAAATACATGAAAGACCTGCTCGACGAAAATGGTTGCGGCCATATCAAAATATTCGGTGGCGGCGGCGGAACCATTCTCCCCGAAGAAATAAAGGAACTGCATCAATATGGTATCACCCGCATCTATTCACCCGACGACGGACGACAGATGGGGCTCGAAGGAATGATCGAAGATGTGATCCGTCAGTGCGACTTTTCCGTCAATGGAAATGGGAACTATCCTGCTGCAATGACATTGGGAGAAATCAAAGATGTTCGCAAAATTGCCCGTCAGATTTCTAATGCCGAAAACGGTCAGCCGTCAGCAATCACTCCTTCCGTTACTTCCAAAGCGCCCGTATTGGGAATTACGGGTACCGGTGGGGCAGGGAAAAGTAGCGTTACCGATGAAATTGTTCGACGTTATCTCAACAACTTTACCGATAAAACAATTGCGGTGATCAGCGTAGACCCCTCCAAGAAAAAGACCGGAGGCGCCCTGCTGGGAGACCGGATCCGGATGAACTCCATCCACCATCCCCGGGCATATATGCGCAGCCTGGCCACCCGCGAAAGCGACCGGGCCCTGAGCGAACATGTGCAGGAAGCCATTGACATTTGCCGCCAGGAAAATTTCGATTTCATCATCCTGGAAAGTGCAGGTGTCGGCCAGTCGGATGCCAGCATCCTCGACTATTGTGAGGTGAGCCTTTACGTGATGACTCCCGAATATGGCGCCGCCTCCCAGCTGGAAAAGATCAATATGCTCGATTACGCCGATGTGATCGCCATCAACAAATTTGATAAAGCCGGCGCCCTCGACGCGCTCAGCGATGTAAAAAAACAATACAAGCGCAATCACAAACTATTTTCCGCAAAGGATGATGAATTGCCAGTGATCGGCACCATCGCCTCCCAGTTCAATGATGCCGGCATCAATGAACTCTTTGGGAAAATTATGCAGGCCATCGGGAAAAAAACAGGCATCTCTTTCGGATCCCTGGCACACCAGGAACATAAGGATACCGTCAGTAAGTCGCTGATCATTCCCCCGGCACGAGTTCGTTACCTGAGTGAAATAGCAGACACGATTAAAAGTTATAATTCAGAAGTGGAAGAGCAGTCTGCCTGGGCCAGCAAGGCTTACCAGTTGCAGGGCACCATTCAAACCATTAAAGATTCTAAAACAGTTTCTCCCGACAATATTCTCCCGGCACTCGAAACCTTATTGAATAGCTACCTGGAAAAACTCAATCCCGTTTCGCGCAAACTGATCCAGAACTGGCCGGAGAAACAAAAAGCCTATCAGGCCGACTATTATGAATACGCTGTGCGGGATAAGATCATCCGCCAGCCGATGTTCAGCACCAGCCTGAGCGGCACCAGGATTCCGAAAGTACTGCTTCCAAAATACAAGGACTGGGGCGATCTGCTGACCTGGCAGGCCCAGGAAAATGTACCGGGCCACTTCCCGTTTACTGCCGGAGTATTTCCCCTGAAACGCGAAGGCGAAGACCCCACCCGGATGTTCGCCGGCGAAGGCGGACCGGAACGAACCAACCGGAGATTTCACTATGTAAGTCTCGACCAGCCGGCAAAACGGCTCTCCACCGCTTTTGACTCCGTAACCCTGTATGGAGAAGATCCGGCACATCGCCCGGATATCTACGGAAAAGTGGGCAACAGCGGCGTGAGCGTGGCAACAGTCGACGATGCCAAAAAACTCTACAGCGGGTTCGATCTTTGTGATCCGAAGACTTCGGTCAGCATGACCATCAACGGCCCGGCTCCCATCCTGCTGGCATTTTTCATGAATGCCGCCATCGATCAGCAGGTGGAAAAACACCTGCGATCACAAAAAGAAGAGCGAACCTTTGAAGAATCTTTAACTCGAAAATTCAATAAAACAGCAAGGCCCGTTTACCACAATACCGTTTCTGCCGGCGAGCTGCCGGAAGGAAACAATGGATTGGGACTAGCCTTCCTGGGAATGAGCGGCGATGAGCTGGTTAGCGCCGATACCTATGCGAAGTTGAAAGAACTGGCTCTCACCCAGGTTCGGGGCACCGTGCAGGCGGACATATTGAAAGAAGACCAGGCTCAGAATACCTGCATCTTCTCCACCGAATTCGCACTCAAACTCATGGGCGATGTGCAGGAATACTTCATCCGCAATAATGTCCGCAATTTCTATTCGGTTTCCATCAGCGGCTATCACATTGCCGAAGCCGGAGCCAACCCTATTTCCCAGCTGGCGTTCACCCTGGCCAATGGCTTTACGTATGTGGAATACTACTTAAGCCGGGGTATGAATATCGATGATTTCGCGCCCAACCTGAGCTTCTTCTTCAGCAACGGCATGGATCCGGAATACAGTGTAATTGGTCGCGTTGCCAGGAGGATTTGGTCTAAGGCTATGAAGCATAAATACAAGGCCAACAAACGCAGCCAGATGCTGAAATATCATATCCAGACATCGGGCCGCAGCCTGCATGCACAGGAAATCGACTTCAATGACATCCGTACCACCCTGCAGGCGCTGTATGCCATTTATGATAACTGCAATTCTCTTCACACCAACGCCTACGATGAGGCGATCACCACGCCTACGGAAGAGAGTGTGCGTCGTGCCATGGCCATCCAGCTCATCATCAACCGGGAACTGGGAACTGCCAAAAACGAAAACCCCAACCAGGGATCTTTTCTTATTGAAGAGCTCACGGACCTGGTGGAAGAAGCCGTGATGAACGAATTCAACAGGATCACGGAGCGCGGAGGTGTTCTGGGAGCGATGGAAAGAATGTACCAGCGAAACAAGATCCAGGAAGAAAGTCTTCACTACGAGCACCTCAAACATACGGGTGAACTACCCATCGTGGGTGTTAATACCTTCCTCAATAAAAAAGGAAGCCCTACAGTGATTCCCGGAGAAGTGATACGAAGTACCACCGAAGAAAAAGAACAGCAGATCGAAAACCTGAAAGCTTTCCATCGCAGGAATGCCGATCACTCCATACAGGCCCTGAAAAAACTGCAACAGGTTGCGGTTGCCAATGGAAATATTTTCGAAGAGCTGATGGAAACGGTTAAATATTGTTCGCTGGGACAAATCACTCACGCCCTCTATGAAGTAGGTGGCCAGTACAGGAGGAATATGTGATTCACTCTGGTCGGCCATTACAGAATCAGTGCTGTCTGGTTAAAAATTCGAAGACCATTAATTAATGGCACCAGTTTCTTTCACATCATTTCATACATTCTCGCTTACTTCCGTCCTCACCCCTGGCACGCGGGGGAGAGGGAAGCCAGGTGAATGAGCCAATGGGCCAATAAGTCAATGAGTAAATGGTCGTGAAGGATGACGAATTACGGAGGACAAATGAATCCAACACCAGCATTCAACGTGAAACGTTAAACCTGAAACGATAAACGCATCCACCATCAGCGACTTGCCCTGGCAAAAAAGCCTGCAATACGCTCGCTCCCGCTCCCGCTCCGTTAAGGGGGGGACTTACTTTTAAAAATGCTCGACAAATGGGTTGTTGCAAGTGTAAGATGAGAGACCAGCCGACTTTAACCGGACAACAGTGATTATAGACTTGGCGTTCACAGAATCGCGGCAACTACTAACGCCCATTAGGATATGTTGTGTTAATTTTACATGATATCTGATTGCCTGCCAATTACTGAACCAAACTTTTTGAATGACGGCTGAACACCAACGACTGGCAGTAAATGCACTAAAGACCGTTCCATTAGTACAGTGGGGACCATATCTGAGCGAACGCCAATGGGGTACGGTGAGAGAAGACTATAGCCCTTATGGCGATGCCTGGCATTATTTTCCATTTGATCATGCGCACTGCCGCACCTATAAATGGGGCGAAGATGGCCTGGCGGGCCTGTCGGACTATCTGCAAAATCTTTGTTTTGCGGTAGCAGTCTGGAACGGGAAAGACCGGATACTCAAAGAACGGCTTTTCGGAGTTGGCAATTCGGAAGGCAACCATGGAGAAGATGTAAAGGAACTGTATTACTATCTCGATAATATTCCGACACACTATTACATGGAATACCTGTACAAGTATCCGCAGCAGGAATTTCCATATGATAAATTACGACAGGAAAACCGGAGCCGCGGCCGATTGGATCCCGAATACGAGATCCTTGATACCGGCATCTTCGATAAAAATGAATATTTCGATGTGCAGGTAACCTATGCCAAGCAGAACGACGATGATATCTTTATCCGCATCGATCTCACCAATCGTTCGGAAGAAGCGGCAGAATTGCACGTGCTCCCCACCCTGTGGTTCTACAATCGCTGGTCAAACAAGCAAATGAAACAGAAGCCGTCGATCGACTGGCTCAGCAAAACGCATGTAAAGGCTACCCACGAAAGCCTGGGCACCTATTACTTCTATTTCCAGCAACCCAATGATGCCTGGTTTACCGATAACGAAACTAATATGGAAATCGTGACCGGTACTCCCAATGAAAACATATTTACCAAAGACGCTTTTCACCAGGCGTTGATTGAAAAGAAAAATATAGAACAACTTCGCAAAAGAAAAACAGGCACCAAGTTTTCACCATTGTATAAAATGAAGCTGGCGGGCGGTGAAAAGAAGACAATCTATTGCCGCCTCAGCAGCCAGCTGATGGACAATGCCTTTGTACGTGGCTTCCAGGAAATTTTTACTACGCGCAAACAGGAAGCAAATGATTATTATGCCGCCATTCTTCCCAAAGGAATGAATGAGGATATGGCATTGATACAACGGCAGGCCCTGGCGGGGTTGCTATGGAGCAAGCAATATTATCATTTCGATGTGGAACGCTGGCTCAGCACCAGCGATGGCATTACACCAGTCAGCAATACCAAGATGACCGGCCGCAACAACGACTGGAAGCACCTGAAGAACCAGGACATCATTTCAATGCCCGACAAATGGGAGTATCCCTGGTACGCCGCCTGGGACCTGGCCTTTCAGTGTATTTCCATGGCAGTGGCGGACCCTACTTTTGCCAAACATCAGCTGCTGCTCATCATGCGGGAATGGTATATGAAACCCGACGGTCAGTTGCCGGCGTACGAATGGAATTTTGGTGATGTGAACCCGCCCGTCCATGCCTGGGCAGCGCTGCAGGTTTACTATATTGAAAAGAAGAATACAGGAAAGGGCGATATCGTATTTCTGAAGAAAGTTTTCCATAAGCTGCTGCTCAATTTCACCTGGTGGATTAACCGAAAAGACGTAAAGGGCGACAGTATATTCGAAGGCGGGTTCCTGGGCCTGGATAACATCGGGGTGTTCAACCGCAGTTTTCACTATAAAGGAGAAATGCAACTCGAGCAGGCTGATGGCACGAGCTGGATGGGCACCTATGCATTGGACATGATGGACATGGCCATCGAGATCGCCATGCAGGACAGCTCCTTTGAAGACACCGCCACCAAATTCTTCGAACACTTCGTATTGATTGCGGAAGCATTGAACGAACATCACCTCTGGAATGCGGAAGATAAATTCTTTTATGATGTGCTGTGTGTTGCCGGCGCCGACCCCGTTCCTCTCCGGATTCAGTCGATAGTAGGACTGACCCCACTTTTTGCAGTATCTACCATCGATAAGAAAGCACTCGATCGCCTCGACGATTTCAAGAAAAGAATTACCTGGTTCGAAAACTACCGGAAACGCAATAATAAATTCTGGCCCAACGAAGAAAAAAGTTCCGGCGACCAGATACTTCTCTCCCTGGTTCGGAAAGACCGACTGGAGTTTCTGCTGGAAAAGATCCTCGACGAAGACGGATTTCTATCACCCGGAGGAATCCGCGCCTTGTCCAAATATCACGAAACACATCCCTATTCCGTAACGGTGGATGGACTGAATTATACCATCCGGTACGATCCCGGGGACTCCACTTCCGATATGTTCGGTGGAAACAGCAACTGGCGCGGACCGGTATGGATGCCCATTAACTTCCTCATTATTCAGTCGATCAGGAAATATGGCGAATTCTATCGCGACAACCTCCTGGTTGAATATCCAAAAGGCTCCGGAAACCGAATTGACCTTTGTCAGGTAGCCGACGAATTAACCAGGCGTGTGATCAGCCTGTTTGAAAAAGATCCGGAAGGCAGGAGAAAGTGCTATGGGGAGTACAATCAATTCTACCAGCAACCCGGAAACGAAAACCTGGTGCTCTTCTATGAGTATTTTCATGGCGATAGCGGAAGAGGCCTCGGCGCCAACCACCAAACCGGCTGGACAGCCCTGGTTGCGGAATTAATCAGCGAATATGGTCGAAGCAGAAACGAGAAGCCTGGCAGCTAATTCGTTAATTGTCCCTGCTCCTGCCTATCTTTACAAACTATCATGCGTTTTAACGAATTTGATTTTCACCCCGCTTTACTGGAAGGAATAGAGGCTTCCGGCTACGAGAATGCTACTCCGGTACAGGAACAGGTGATCCCGCCCATCCTGGCAGGAAAAGATGTGATTGCCTCCGCCCAGACCGGGACGGGTAAAACCGCGGCTTTTCTTCTGCCAATGATCGACCGAATCCTGGAGGATCATACCGATGGGCAGGTAGCCGCGCTGGTAATTGTTCCAACCCGTGAGCTGGCGATCCAGATTGCCCAGCACCTGGAAGGGCTTTCCTATTTTACCAACCTGAGTTCCATCGCCATCTACGGAGGCAATGACGGCCAGAATTTCGTCAATGAAAAAAAGGCTTTACAAATGGGTGCCGATATTGTTATCTGCACACCCGGCAGAATGATAGCCCACTTCAATATGGGATATGTGGACATGAAGCACCTGCGCTTCCTGGTGCTGGACGAAGCCGACCGCATGCTGGATATGGGATTCATGGATGATATCAACCGCATCATTCAGAAGCTGCCGGTAAAAAAACAGACCCTGCTCTTTTCGGCCACCATGCCGGAAAAGATCAGAACACTGGCACGCCGAATTTTACATCAGCCCGTTGAAATAAACATTGCCATTTCCCGGCCTCCCGAAAAAATTGTTCAGAAGGCCTTTGTGGTATACGAACCCCAGAAGCTTCCCCTGCTTAAACTTATTCTGAAAAACACTCCTTTTAAAAGCGCGCTGATATTCTGCAGCCGTAAACATAATGTAAAGCAACTGGCCCGAACCCTCCAACAGTCCGGCTTCAAGGTTTCGGAAATGCACAGTGACCTGGAACAGTCTGTCAGGGAAGATGTCATCATCGGTTTTACCAGCGGGCGGGTACCGATATTGGTGGCCACCGATATCCTCAGCAGGGGGATCGACATAGATACGATCGACCTGGTCATCAATTTCGATGTTCCTCATGACGGGGAAGATTATGTTCACCGGATCGGGCGTACAGCCCGGGCGGAAGCTGACGGCATTGCGTATACCTTCGTTTCCGAACAGGAACAGTCACGCTTCGCCATGATCGAAAAACTCATTGACAAAACTGTCGAAAAAGCCGAAATCCCCGCTTCTCTTGGTCCGGCTCCGGCTTATCAACCCCGTTTCAGATCTAAACGACCGCCGGCAGCGGGCAAAAAAAGACATTTCTCCAACCGAAGAAATAACAACCACAATAAGAAGTAGCTTTACCCACTTATTCATTGCTATGCGCCGACTTTCTTTCAGCCTGATAACGTTTCTGTTTTTTCTTGTGCTGGCCTGCTCGAGAAACCCTTACAAGGCAACCAATAAAGTATACAGGAAACAGGCGCGCGAATATGCAAAACTTCTCCGGCAATACCCGCTGAATGACTCGGTATCCAATTCACCCTGGTTTGTGGGCACTACCAATTTTTCGCTTCGCAAACCCAATTTTGTGGTGATCCATCATACTGCGCAGGATTCCTGCGCGCAAACACTCCGCACTTTCACCCTGCCACGCACACAGGTCAGTTCTCACTACGTGGTTTGCCGCGAAGGGGTAGTATTCCATATGCTGAACGATTATTTCAGGGCGCACCATGCCGGTGTGAGTCGCTGGGGCAACAATACCGACCTTAACAGCAGCAGCATCGGAATAGAAGTTGATAACAACGGCTTTGAGCCATTTTCAGAACAGCAGATCAATTCACTGCTCGATCTGCTGGGCCGGCTGAAACGCACTTACAACATTCCCCAGACTAACTTCATGGGACATGCCGATGTTGCACCCGGCCGAAAAGTGGACCCCAGTCGCTTCTTCCCCTGGCAAAAACTGGCCGAAAACGGTTATGGTTACTGGTACGATACCACCAACCTGGCTGTACCCGCCGATTTCAACCCCATCCAGGCGCTTCGTATTATCGGGTACAATATCAAAGACACCGGCATCGCGATCCAATCTTACAAAATTCATTTCGTACCGCAGGATTCTACCCGCCTCCTCACAGAAGCGGATCGAAAAATACTGTTTGATCTGAGCCGCAAATACCAATAATCACCCGCCCTGGAATTGGCTTATATTTGGTATACAACTTCAGCTATGTATCCCAGGGTTATCAATTTACTGACAGCATTCCTTCTTTCAGGTTGCCTGTGGGCACAAACCAAAGTATATACACCCGACCAGGTGTATGGGCAGCTATTTCATGATGTGCAGATGGCCAGAATCTTTCCCGATGGAAAAACATTTGTGGATTGCATTCCTAAACGCAACCCAAAAGACATCATGTACGATTATGGCCTGATGAAAGGACCCAAGCTGGATCTTAAAAAGTTTGTAGAAGACAATTTTGAGCAGCCGAAAATTCCACAGCTGAATTATATTCAGCAGGAAAAAGATGTACTTCAGCATATCCGAAACCTCTGGCCGGTGTTGAAGCGGGAACCTGACAAAGTGGTGGAAGGCTCTTCCCTGCTGCCATTGCCCTATCCTTATATCGTTCCCGGCGGGCGGTTCAGGGAAGTGTACTACTGGGATTCCTATTTTACCATGCTCGGCCTGCGCGAGAGCGGTGAAACGGCGATGATTGAAAACATGATCAGGAATTTCGCTTTTCTCATAGATACCTACGGACATATCCCCAATGGAAACCGGACCTACTACCTCAGCCGTTCCCAACCGCCTTTCTTCGCGCTGATGGTTGAATTGCTGGCCGAAATAAAAGGCGATTCCATCTACAAAACCTTCCTGCCGCAATTGATCAGGGAACACGAATTCTGGATGAAGGGAGCAGACAAACTAAAACCGGGTCAGGCGGCCGCCAGGGTAGTTAAACTCAAAGACGGCACCATCCTGAATCGTTACTGGGACGACAACACGGTTCCGAGGCAGGAGAGCTACCGGGAAGATCTGGAAACGGCGGAAAAGTCAGGCCGCAACAAAGTGGAAATGTATAAGCACCTGCGGGCCGGCGCCGAGAGCGGCATCGATTTCAGCAGTCGCTGGTTTAAGGACGGGAAAAACATTACCAGCATTCAAACCACCGATTTCATACCCGTGGATTTGAACTGCCTGCTTTATAAACTGGAACAGGTAATAGTTAAAGGACAGCTGATCGATAAAAACGATTCGGCTGCCAATCTCTTTCGCAAACTCGCCGATAACAGAAGGAAGGCCATCGACAAATATTGCTGGAACAAAACCCTTCGTTTTTATGTAGACTATCAATTCAGGAACAACAGGCAATCTAACATGGTAACCGCCGCTGGACTGTACCCTTTCTGTGTATTTCAGGGTAAACCCGATTACCTGAGCCTGCTGGCCAGGCAGTCTGCCGAACAGGTAAAGTCAAAACTATTGCAACCGGGAGGTATTACGACTACCATGAATGCGATCGGTCAGCAATGGGATGCCCCCAACGGATGGGCGCCATTGCAGTGGATGGCCGTCTGGGGGCTCGATCGCTGCGGGCAGCGCGAACTCGCCCGCGACATCGCCCAGCGCTGGATTAAACTGAATGTGGACGTTTATGCAAGAACAGGAAAGCTGATGGAAAAATACAATGTGGCAGACACACACCTCGAAGCCGGAGGAGGAGAATATCCCGGGCAGGATGGCTTCGGCTGGACCAATGGCGTGCTGCTGGCACTGGTAAAAAAGTATGGAATGCCGAAGGAATAGAGAGAGGGTTTACTGTTTGCCGTTTACGGTTTACAGTTTCTTATGTCTTTAACCAGGCCATAAACCGTAAAACGGTAAACGGCAAAACAAACCTCAAACCGCAAACCCCAAACAACAAACCTCAACAAACTGCAAACAATAAACCATAATCCATAAACGCCTCCGCCCTACCTTTGCAAAAAATAACTACATGCGCTTGTTGACGTTGCTGATGCTGACCCTGCTCACCTGGTCGGCCTGTACTCCCGATAATGTTACAGAAGATAATTCCCTGAAAAAATACTTCGAGGAGAACAAGGTAACCGGCTGTTTTGGCTTGTACAACAATGCCCAGGGACAGTTCTCCATTTATAACCTGCAAAGATTCGGCGACAGCACCTACTTGCCAGCTTCCACTTTCAAAATCGTCAACTCTCTAATTGGTATCGAATCAGGTACGGTGAAGGACGACAGCACCATCATCAGGTGGGACAGTGTGGTTCGCGGCCGTAGCGAATGTGAAACGGACCTCACCATGGCAAAGGCATTTGAACTGTCTTGCGTTCCCTGGTATCGCGAGCTGGCACGTCGTATCGGCCAGCCCACCCTGCAACGTTACCTGGACTCCCTGCATTATGCAGCAAAAAACGGACGATTCGTGATACAGAACGACCTCGACAGTTTCTGGCTCAACAATCATGCGCAGGTTACTGCCGATGAAAACCTGGGCCTTGTAAAAAGACTTTACTTTGAGAAGCTCCCCTTTCAAAAGAGAACCCAGCAGATCGTTCGCCGCATGATGATCCGGGAAAGCAATGCCAACTATACCCTGGCCTATAAAACCGGTTGGGGTACCACTCCTTCCGGAAACCAGCTGGGCTGGATCATCGGTTGGATCGAGGAGAACAGGCATCCCTATTTCTTTGTGCTACAGGTGGAGAGTACCGACCCATCGGTCAATATGCCGCAAATACGCCTCAACATGCTTAAAGGGATACTAAAGCAATATGGCTTTTTTGAAGGCCGTAAATAAGGCTTCTTTTAAGCAAACTTTACCCCGATTGGTGCGATTATTGAAGAACGAATTCGATAATTTGCCGATCAATTGAATTTCAGCTTCGAACATATCGAATACTTACCCGGGCTGGCGGTAATTCCACTGCTGGTAGTGCTGTTTATTTTCGCCTGGCAGCGAAAAAAATACATTTCAAAAAAAATTGGTGATTCGAAGCTCGTGAAATCGCTGACCGGCAATTATTCCTCTTTCAACTACCTCATCAAGTTCCTTTTCCTGCTGATCGCGATATCTGCCATCGTGCTGGCCGCCATGAATCTTCAGAAACCGGGTCAGATCGCCCATGTGAAAAGATCAGGTGTAGATGTGGTGATTGCGCTGGATGTTAGCAAAAGCATGCTGGCCACCGATATTAAGCCCAGCCGCCTGGAGAGAGCGAGACAAATGGTATATAAACTGCTCGATGAACTGAAAGATGATCGGATCGGGCTGGTTTTGTTTGCGGGACGCGCCTATCTCCAAATGCCCCTGACCACCGATCACAGCGCCGCCAGGATCTATGTTCAGAACGCCTCACCCGATATCGTTCCAACGCAGGGAACCATTTTCAGCGAAGCGCTCCGGATGAGCAATACCGCCTTCAACAGCAAGGAAAGAAAATTCAAATCGATCATACTGATCAGCGATGGCGAAGATCATGATGCCGAAGCCGTTGGCCTCGCCGCGGGGATGGCTCAAAACGGCATCATGATCAATACCGTTGGAATTGGTTCGCCCGAAGGCTCCAATATCACCGACCCGGCTACGGGAAACCTGAAAACGGACCTCAATGGTCAGCCCGTCATTTCAAAGCTGAACGAATCGCTCCTTCAGCAACTGTCGACCACCACCAAGGGAATATATGTGCGATTGGAAGACGTGAACGAGGCCGTCAGCAAGATCAGGGCACAGATCGATACCATTGAAAAATCTCCCGTCGACGATCCGGCCTTCCGCGATTATAAAAGTTATTTTTACTGGTTTATTGGAGTAGCGCTGCTGCTGGTAGTCCTGGAATTTGTATGGCCCGAAAGAAAATGGAAAACCGCATGAAACAATGGCTGACCATATTAGTTTCCATGATGCTGGCAACCGCCGTTTTCGCGCAAAAAGAGAACACCGACATTGCCAATGGCAACAAACTGTACAGGGAAAAACAGTACGATAAGGCCATTGAAGCCTATAACAAAGCTTTGCAGCTCAATCCCGACAATGCCATCGCCCGCTACAACCTGGCAGCTGCCCGGTTCCGGACCGGCAAATTTGAAGAAGCGCAGAAAGCATATGAATCGGTTGGAAAAGACAGCAAAGAAGAAGCACTCAAACAAAAATCAACTTATAACGAAGGTGTTTCCCTCACCAGGCAAAAAAAACTGGCCGAAAGCATCGAGGCCTATAAACAGGCATTGCGGATGAACCCAACGGATGAAGATACCCGTTTCAACCTGCAAAAAGCCCTGGAAGAACTCCGCAAACAAAACAAATCCAAAGAGCCCCAGCCAAAAGATCAGAAAAAGAACAAGGACAAAAAACAGGACCAAAAACAACCACCCCCGCCTGCCAACAAAAAGCAGATCGAGCAATGGCTGCAATCTCTCCGCCAAAAAGAACAGGAAGTTCAGCAAAAAGTGCAGCAACAGAAGAAAAGGACCACTTCCCAGCCTGATAAGGACTGGTGAGAATATTCCGTGACCCTCTATTTTGCAATTAATTGTTAATCAATTTTTTATAACAAATTGGTCCACATCCGGTTGATCCCTCCTACAGTTCTGCCAGGTGCTCTGAGTTATAAAGGCAATTTTTATAACTCAGGAAAATAGCATATTTTGAGTTATAAAATTTGTTTTAATACCTCATGATTTGGAATTGGCAACAGCAAAACTGGCCTCATTTCAACTGGGATTCCGATGCATTGGTGGAAGCCGAAAAACAATATTGGCTGAAATCGGGCATTTTGATGGGATCCCTCAGGCATTTTAACAAGGACGAGAAAAATCTGTTTACTGTTGAACTCATGACGGAGGAAGCAGTAAAAACATCGGAAATAGAAGGTGAATATCTGAACCGAAACAGTGTACAATCATCCATACTTCGCAATTTGGGGATGGATACAGACAATCGGCGCGTGAAACCATTGGAACGGGGGATCGCAGACATGATGACCGACCTGCACGTACATGCTGAAATCCAATTATCTCATACTATCCTTTTCACCTGGCACAAAATGATTACCAGCGGTAG
Source organism: uncultured Chitinophagaceae bacterium (assembly GCA_964605065.1). Classification (GTDB taxonomy): domain Bacteria; phylum Bacteroidota; class Bacteroidia; order Chitinophagales; family Chitinophagaceae; genus Endoryza. Next base: position 474,664 of record CAZSAQ010000002.1, on the reverse strand, counting down.
GTTGGATTTAACGGATATTGGAGGTTACAGAACTCATAAAGATCCGATGCAAGTGATTTCAGGTCGATTGGATAAGCCCCAGGTACATTTCGAGGCGCCACCGTCAGATCGAATAAATAGGGAAATGGAAGCATTTCTCCAATGGTGGAAAAATTCGTCGCGAAATGGACCCTCTCCTTTGCCACCATTGACAAGATCGGGAATCGCGCATTTATATTTTGTCTGTATTCATCCTTTTGAAGACGGAAACGGTAGAATAGGTCGTGCCCTTGCAGAAAAATCGCTGGCAGAAAATCTGGGACAGCCCACGCTCATTGCCCTTTCACAAACAATAGAACGGGATCGTAAGAACTATTATGAAGCGTTGGAGCAGAATAACAAATCAATGGAAATTACAGGTTGGCTGGTTTATTTTGCGAAAACCATACTAAATGCCCAGGATTATTCAATTAAAATGATTGATTTCCTCATCGAAAAAACCAAGCTGTATGATCGTTTACGGGAAAAAATAAATTCACGTCAGGACAAAGCGCTGGCCAGAATATTCCGGGAAGGACTGGATGGTTTCAAGGGTGGCCTCAGTGCCGAAAACTATATAAGCATTACAGGAACTTCGAGAGCAACGGCCACCCGTGATTTGCAGGAACTGGTGGAATTAAAGGCATTGACAAAAACAGGAGAATTAAAAAGTACTCGTTACCATTTGAATATTAATCGGCCGGCAATGGGATATTGATCGATAAATTAGTGGTACGCATCAGTCAAACACCGGTTCGCAATCCCTTCTTACATTTGTGAACTCATCAATACCAGCCTGTAAAAACAAACAGGGTTTTGTGCGGTTTAAAACGGTTCAATTTATGCAGTTATACGCAGCATCAGTTTATCAATATAAGCGACTCCAGACCTCAGAAGTAAATATCGGTGGTCTGCTGCTGGGCAATAATCACCCCATCCGGGTGCAAACCATGACCACTACGGATACGATGGATACGATCGCTACCGTTGAACAATCCATCCGATGCATTGAGGCAGGCGCGGAACTGGTCCGCATCACCGCTCCCAGCAAGAAAGAAGCGGAGAACCTTCAAAACATCAAAAACGAATTACGGAGGAGAGGATACAGCACTCCCCTGGTGGCCGATATTCATTTCACTCCCAATGCCGCTGAAATAGCCGCTCGCATTGTTGAAAAAGTAAGAGTGAACCCGGGGAATTATGTCGACAAAAAGAAATTTGAACTGATTGAATACACCGACGCGGATTATGCCGAAGAAATTGACCGCATCCGGGAGCGATTCACTCCCCTGGTAAAGATCTGCAGGGAATATGGTACTGCTATGCGCATCGGTACCAATCACGGGTCGCTGAGCGACAGAATTATGAGTCGCTATGGCGACACCCCCATGGGCATGGTGGAAAGCGCGATGGAATTTCTGCGGATTGCCCGGGGCGAAAGCTACCACAACATTGTACTCAGCATGAAAAGCAGCAATCCGCAGGTCATGGTTCAGGCCTACCGGCTGCTGATCAAAACCATGCAGGATGAATTCGGTATCATTTATCCGCTACACCTGGGTGTTACGGAAGCAGGCGACGGAGAAGACGGCCGTATCAAATCTGCCATCGGTATCGGTACGTTGCTGGAAGATGGCATCGGCGATACCATCCGGGTATCACTTACCGAAGACCCTGAATTTGAGATCCCCGTTTGCCGCGACCTTGTAAAAAGATATACCAACATCGATAACAGCCACGATGGTATTGTGCCTCCTTCGGTAGACGGACTTGCCAGAGCATTTCATCCCTTCGAGTATAAAAGAAGAAACAGTTTTGCCGTCGGTAATATCGGAGCGCAGCAGGTACCGGTAGTGATCGCCGACCTGTCGTCGATCAAAACCATTACCCCCACTCATCTGCAAAGCATCGGCTACACCTATGACGAAACCACGGATAAATGGACCATCAGTGATGCCGCGGCCGACTATGTGTATACTGCTGATCAGTTGCTGACATTCGCCTTGCCGGGCACCCTGAAAGTGATCGTAAACCCGGGAACCTGGAATAATACAAACGACCATTCCACCTGCTTCCCCCTATTTGATACTGCTTCCTTTAACCAGGCAGACAAAAAAAGCAAATCGCTCAATTTCGTAATGGCGGATTGTTACAACAGTCAGTCTGCAGAAAAACTGGAGGGTAAATGGGTGAACGATCCCACTGTGGTTCTTTGCTTCAGCAGTACCAACAGCAACGCCATGCAATCGGTCAGAAGGGCGTTCATGGAGTTGTCTGAAAAAAACATCAGCAATCCTGTTGTCCTGATTACCGATAGCCCCTGGAATACTCCCGATGAACACCTCATTCATTTTGCCACAGAAACCGGCGCCTTGCTATTGGATGGATTCGGGGATGGCCTATGCCTGGGATATACCTCAAAGGCCAGCATCAACAATGTAAAAACAACGGGAAGAACCTACCTGGAAGTAAAGGACAGTTATCAATTTACCAACAATACTGCTTTTTCAATCCTGCAGGCTACGCGAACCCGCATATCCAAAACTGAATACATCAGCTGCCCCAGTTGCGGCCGCACGCTATTCGATCTCCAGGAAACTACAGCCCGCATAAGGGCGGTCACCAACCACCTGAAAGGCATCAAGATTGCCATCATGGGCTGCATCGTCAATGGCCCTGGTGAAATGGCCGACGCCGATTTTGGTTATGTAGGCAGCGGTCCTGGAAAAATCACCCTCTACAAAGGAAAAGAAGTGATCAAAAGAAATGTTGACAGCCAGATCGCCGTCGAAGAATTGATCAATCTCTTAAAAGAACACGGAGCCTGGGTAGATCATCCGGCAGCTGTGTTGTAACCAACCAACATGAACCGAATTGATCGATTACATGCCATTCTTACCCACCTCCAAAGTAAAAAAAGGGTAACCGCCCAGGAGATCGCCGATCGGTTCCAAATCAGCTTACGTACGGTATACCGGGATGTAAAAGCGCTCGACGAAAGCGGCGTGCCGGTTATTGGTGAAGCAGGATCGGGCTATTCGATCATGGAAGGATACAGGCTTCCCCCGGTAATGTTCAACCAGGAAGAAGCGGTAGCCCTCACATTGGGATCCAAACTGGCCGCGCAATTCACCGACAAATCTGTACAAAAACAGTTTGAATCGGCCCTGTTCAAAATAAAAGCAGTTTTGCGAAGCGCCGACAAAGATCACGTAGACCTGCTGAATGAACATGTGGCCATATTTACTCCCCGAACAGACCTGATGACTGATGGCGCCCAGCAGTACATGGCCGTTCTTCAAAAAGCCATCGTAGACCGGAAAGTGGTAAAGGTCCGGTATCAGTCGAATTATAGCGAAGAAGTTACCGAAAGACCGATAGAACCGATCGGGCTTTGTTACTACGCCTCGGCCTGGCACCTGTTTGCCTGGTGCCGGCTTCGAAACGACTATCGTGACTTCCGGATCAACCGGATGAAAACCCTCCATGTGGCGGAAGAAATATTCAATCCGGACAGTCACCCCTCCCTTCAGCAATACCTCGACAGGATGAAAGCGGATCATCGAACCGGATTGATAGAGGTGGTGATTCGGTTCCACAAATCTGTAGTTCGATTCATCGGAGAGCAACGATACTATCATGGCTTTGTATCGGAAGAGAAAGACGGCGACTATTACCGCATGAAATTCCTGACGGCTCACCTCGAAGGAATGGCCCGATGGCTGCTGATGTTCACCCATGAAGTGAAAATAGAATCACCTGTTGAGTTGAAAGAAGCCATGATAAAGCTGGTGAAAGAATTGAGAGAAGAATATGGGGAATAATGGGCCAATGACAATTACGAATGGCGAATGACGAATGGCGAATGCAATTTGCCAATGAGCCAATGGGCCAATTGAAATACAAATGGCGAGTGACGAATAAACCGGAGATGTCAAATCAATTCAAACTCTTCGCGATCTTTGCGGTTCTTTGCAATCTTTGCGTTCCTCCTACGGCAAACGAACAAATGAACCAATGTGAAGCCGATTACGAAATCCGGATTCCGAATGGTGAATGCATTTTGCCAATGAGCCAATTGGTCAATTAGTAAATTGGTCAATTTACCAACTAATCAACCTCTCTAGTTTGAATATAACCGCAAAAAGCAAAACCGCAAACCTTAATTGTAATAGCTATCTGCTTTCAATTCGTAATTCGTCATTCGGAATTCGTAATCGGCTTCACATAGGCTCATTGGCCCATTGGCTCATTGGCAAATTATTTTCCTTCTTCCTGCTGACATAACGTTGTCACTACCTGTCGTTTTCTTTGTTTGAAACAATCAAAACAATGGAAATCAAGACTCATCCGCCCATGCGTGTGCTGTACAGCACCCATCAAACCACCTTATCACAGCTGGGCCAACTGGCCGGAGTGGTTGTCAAGGAATTATATGCCGAAGCCGCCCGCAACCAGGTGTTGGTGAGCGGCCCCTGCTACTGGATCTACAAAGGAATGGACGGTCAGCCGGAAACAGTATTCACCCTTGACATCGCCCTTCCGATCCAGGGATCGATCAGGGAATCGTCTTTTGCCACCAAAGACCTGCCGGCATTTAAAGCCGCAGTACATGTTCATGAATCGGGCTGGGAAAAACTGGGGGGCGCCTATGCCCAGGTGTTTCAATACGTCGCGCACAATCATCACCAGATAACGGGCGAGTTCAGGGAAGTTTACCTCAATATAGACATGGAAAACCCGGAGAATAATCTGACGGAGGTACAGGTGGGCATATTGATCAACGGGCTTCAATCCGGGCTGCCGGTGCATTCAACCAGCGAACTGATGGGTGAGCTCTTGTAAGTGGTTAAACCACCCTGGCTCCATCTTCCAGCTGCATGGTATATACTTGCGGGTCTGCATGGAATTTATCCATGTAGGCCCGTTTTGCCGCGCTGGTAAATTCATCTATGCAATCGGCGCGGACGATATTGATAGTGCATCCGCCAAAACCGCCGCCCATCATTCGCGAACCGATCACGGCATCAGTAGTTTTGGCCCATTCCACCAGGAAGTCGAGCTCTTTGCAACTGACCTCATATCGCTTGCTCAGTCCTTTATGCGAGGCGTACATCATTTCTCCCAGGCCCGAAAGGTCTTTATGACGCAGGGCATCACAGGCGGCCAGCAAACGCTGGTTTTCGTTGACAACATATGAGCAGCGATCGTAAACGGTAGTATTGAATTCTTTCCAGTGACGAACGAGAAGTTCATACGTTACATCACGCAGCGATTGGATACCGGGGTCGTATTTTTTGAGCAGCGCCACTCCTTCCTCACATTGCTGGCGGCGCAGGTTGTATTCGGTTCCTGCCAATGAATGACTCACCATGGTATTTACCAGAACAATGCGGTAGTCGGGAAAATCAAAAGGCACATATTCATATTCCATACTTCTGCAATCGAGCTTGATGGCATATCCTTTCTTTCCATGGAGGCTGGCAAACTGGTCCATGATGCCACATTTTACGCCGGCGAATTCATGTTCGGTACGTTGTCCGATCAGGGCCAGTTCCATCCGGGTAAAATCCAGTCCGAACATTTCATTAAGCGCAAATCCATAGGCCGAACAGAGAGCGGCCGAAGAGCTCATGCCTGCTCCAACCGGAACATCCCCGTCGATCAGCACGTCAATGCCTTCTATCCTGCTGCCGGTTTCCTGCAGAAAATAAGTTACCCCGATCAGGTAGTTGATCCAGCCTTCCCGCTTTTGGTGATCGCCAGTGGAAAAGGATGCATGCTCGTTGAGCTGGCGGGCGAAAACGTTGACCGTACCGGTTCCGTTTTTAGCAATTGCTGCATATATTCGTTTGTCGATGGCGGCGGGTAACACAAATCCTTTGTTGTAGTCCGTATGTTCGCCTATGAGGTTGATGCGGCCCGGTGCTGCTACGATCAGCGGCTCGCGGCCGAAGCGACGTATGAATTCCTGTTGCAATTGTTCGATCATCGCACAAATTAATTGAAATAGTCTTTAAAACCCACCGTGGTAAATCATGAATTTCTCGATCAGAAAAATATCGGAAAACGGGCTTTCCCTCTTTCGACTTACCGATCACCAGAACAATAGTTTTGCCGATATCCTGCCTTCACAGGGCGCCCTCCTGCATGCCTTTACGGTAATGGCTCACGGGCAGCCAATAAATATTATCGATGGTTATCCGGATGCCTCAACCCTCGATCAGCAACTGGCTACTTCCTATAAAAGTTCTAAGCTCTCCCCTTTCGTATGCCGCATTCCGGAGGGCAAATGGGAATGGAAGGGAGAACAACTGGAGTTCGAACAAAAATTCATGGATGGATCGGCCATTCATGGTTTGCTTTATAACAAAGCATTCAGGGTGGTCGATCAGTTTACCGACGACCACCAGGCTTCGCTTCGTCTTAAATACCACTATAAGAAAGACGACAGGGGCTATCCTTTTGAATATATCTGCGAAGTGGTCTACAGCCTGCATCCGGGCAATGTATTACAGGTGGAAACCAAGGTGTACAATGCCGACGAATGCCCTATTCCAGTTGCAGACGGATGGCATCCCTATTTTACCCTCGGAAGCCCCATCGACGATTGCGAACTGACCGTTGCTTCAGACTCCATGCTGGAGTTCAATGAAAAATTGATCCCTACCGGCAAAGTACTTTATGACCCCAGCCTCCGCAATGGTGGACTGCTGGGCAGCCGATTCCTGGACAACTGCTTCCAGCTTGAACATACCGACGGCGAACCGGTCTGCATTTTCAGCAATCCAGCCACCGGCGTTCAGCTGCAATTCTTTGCCAGCCGCAACTATCCCTTTCTGCAGATATATACTCCCGACCACCGCCGGAGCATCGCCATCGAGAACCTTAGCGGCGCGCCCGACTGTTTCAATAATGGAATCGGCGTAACTGTTTTAAACCCCCGCCAGACAGAAACATTTACCCTTTGGTATAAAGTGGAGGTGGAGTAAAATCCGCTATCTTGCCACCTTTAGGGCCGACGTCCCGTCTACCCTTCACTACCTCTCAATTAAAAGATCAGTACATGAAAAAGTTGAAATGGATATCATTGACCCTGGCCTGTTTCCTGGCCCTGGGGTGCTATGAAGTGAATGAAAACATTGAAATTTCAGAATCGGGTACCGGAACCTATATCAGCCGTATGGATATGGGCCCCCTCCTAGAGATGATGAAAGGAATGGGACAGGATGAATTGGCCAAAGAAGGTCTCGACAAAGTGATCGATACGGTGATCAGCATGAAATCCTTTACCGATTCGGCCAAAGACCTGACCCCGGAACAAAAGGCGCTTCTCAGTACGGGTAAGATGAGATTTCAGATGAACTTCAAGGAAAGTGTGTTCAAGATAGACACAGATATCAAATTCTCCAGTCTCAACCAGCTTCAAGTACTGCTGGCAGGCGGCGGAGGGCTCTCTTCCATCGGCGACGCGATGAAGAAAGTGTTTGACAAGGCAGGAGACAAGTCAGGCGAAGACCAGCCCGATGCACCAAAGGATCCAAGTATGGGCCAGTTGGGAAATGTTTTCGATGTGGTCATCAGCAATGGTTCCATCAGCAAAAAACTCAATAAAGAGAAATACAATAAGATGATGGAGAACCCCGAGATCGAAAACCTGAAACAGGTGGGCAGCTCCGGCATGGAAGTACTGTATACCACTGTCATCAAATTACCGCGGCCGGTTACCAGTTCAACCGGGTCATCCATTAAACTATCCGACGATAAGAAAACCGTAACGATCAAATTCAATTTCCTGGACATCTTCGAAACCCCGGAGAAACTGGAATATAATATCACCTATTGATCAATACCGGCAGTAATATGAAAAAGAAGTTTCTTTATTACCTCTTTCCTTTCGTGCTGCTGCTGGAACTGTATTTTATCTATAGAGGTCAGTCCAACGCACGGTATTTTACCAAGCCGGCCCTCATGCTGATCCTGCTGATATTGGCACTAGCACAACCGATACGCGTCTCCTATTTAAAAACAATGCTCGCTGCCGCACTGTTTTTTTCACTGGCCGGCGATGTTGCTCTGATGTTAGAGGGAAGCGGTGACTCCTACTTTATGATCGGGTTGGTATGCTTTCTGATTGCACACCTTTGTTATATCTTATTGTTTCAGAAAATACGGATGCTGCTGGATCGGCCTGTTACCCCCCTGGCATGGTTCTATTATGCCGTGTCTCTAGTCACCTGGATAACAGTATCCTGGATATACCGCCATCAACTCGATAAGATGACCGTTCCGGTAATCGTTTACGGGGCTACCCTTGTTACCATGGTATGGATGATTCCCCGTGCGTTTGCGCTCAGCAACACATCTTTTGGCCTGACTGCTCTGGCAGGTGGACTTCTGTTTATCATTTCAGATGGCTCTCTGGCATATAATAAATTTATCTCCCCGTTTCCTTCCGCGGGGATCGTTGTCATGCTCACCTACGGCATGGCTCAATGGCTGATTGCCGGCAGCGCGATCCGTTGCTGCCTTTCGATCAATAAACGTTAATTTTGGTTATTGTTTATCAACTATGCATAAAACCGATTTCCTCGTGATCGGATCAGGCATTGCCGGTCTGACCTTTGCACTGAAAGCCGCTAAAAAATTTCCCCGGAAACAAATTCTCGTCGTCACCAAAACACAGGCCGACGAAACGAATACCAAGTATGCCCAGGGCGGCATCGCGGGTGTATGGGATGCTGAAAACGACAGCTTCGAAAAGCACATTGAAGATACCCTGATTGCCGGCGACGGTCTTTGCAACCGCGAGGTAGTGGAGATTGTGGTCAGAGAAGGCGTTGAGCGCATTCGCGAGCTGATCGAATGGGGTGCACGTTTCGATAAAGAAGCCGATGGCGATTACAAACTCGGCAAGGAAGGCGGCCACAGCGAATACCGGATCCTTCATCACAAGGATGTAACCGGCCGCGAAATGGAAAGAGCGATGCTGGAAGAAGTAGGCCGCTATGCCAATATCGAGATCATTAAACATTGTTTCGTTGTTGACCTCATCACTCAGCACCATCTCGGTTACCTCGTAACCAAATCCACTCCGGACATCGAGTGTCTCGGCGTATATGTGCTCAACCGCGAAACCAACCAGATCGAAAAAATTCTTTCCGACGTTACCTTGCTGGCCAGCGGGGGAAACGGACAGGTGTATCGCTCAACCACCAACCCTTACATTGCCACCGGCGATGGAGTGGCCATGGTTTATCGTGCCAAGGGACGAATTGAAAATATGGAGTTCATACAATTCCATCCCACAGCCCTCTATGAGCCCGGCGTACGCGGCCAATCTTTCCTGATCACCGAAGCCGTGAGAGGGGATGGCGGCATCCTGCGAAACAAGAACGGGGAAGCTTTTATGGTCCGCTATGACTCCCGGAAAGACCTGGCCCCCAGAGACATCGTGGCAAGGGCGATTGACAGTGAAATGAAAATAACCGGTACCGAACACGTATACCTCGATTGCCGGCATATGGATCAGCAGAAATTCCTGGAACATTTCCCCAACATCCATGAAAAATGCCGTTCCATGGGAATTGATGTATCCAAACACATGATCCCCGTAGCGCCTGCTGCACATTATAGCTGCGGAGGAATAAAAACCGATGAATGGGGACAAACCTCCATCAGCAACCTTTTCGCCGCCGGCGAATGCGCCAGTACCGGGCTTCACGGAGCTAACCGGCTGGCCAGCAATTCGCTGCTCGAAGCGATGGTGTTTGCCCACCGCAGCTTTCTGAAAGCGGCCGGCCTCATCGAATCAGGAAAAAAAATCCATGAACGCTGGGGACAGGTGCCCGACTGGAACGCGGCAGGCACTACCGATCCCAAAGAGATGATCCTGATTACACAAAGCCTCAAGGAAGTGCAACAGATCATGAGCGACTACGTCGGTATTGTTCGCACCAATGTGCGGTTGCACCGCGCCAGCAAACGAATCGACCTGCTTTGGGAAGAAACCGAGGCCTTATACGAAACCACCACCCTTTCGCCGCAGCTTTGTGAATTGAGAAACATGATCACGGTGAGCTACCTGATCATCAAATGCGCCATGTTCAGAAAAGAAAGCCGCGGCCTCCATTACAATACCGACTACCCGGGCAAGAGCGCACTGGTACAAAATATTGTATTGTAATCATCCGAATTAAAAGAACAAACGTTTTTCATGCAAGCAATGATCTTCGCCGCCGGATTAGGAACCCGGTTCAAACCCTGGACGGATCGTCATCCGAAAGCCCTGGCCCTGATCAATGGCAAATCGTTACTGCAACGCAATATTGAATACCTGCAACGACATGGAATTACCGAAGTAATCGTCAATGTCCATCATTTCGCCGATCAGCTGATCCAAGCCATCGAAGAGAACAAAGGCTGGGGAAGCCATATTCTCATCAGCGACGAGCGTGACGCTGTGCTCGAAACAGGGGGAGGTCTGAAAAAAGCAGCGCCTCTGCTGAATTCCGATCCTTTTGTAGTCATCAACGCCGATATCCTCACCGATCTGAATCTGGGTGAGATGATCGCCTTTCACCACCAACATCGCCCCCTCGCGACACTGGCTACCCGGAAAAGAAAAACATCCCGCTATTTTTTATTCAATCACCACCAGGTTCTTTGCGGATGGCGAAACACCAAAACAGGCGACGAGATCATCAGCCGGCCCGGTAACGGAATGCTGGAAGAAAGGGGTTTCAGCGGCATTCATGTCATCAGTCATGAATTGCTTTCGTTACTGCACCGGCAAGGCAAGTTTGGAATTGTAGACGTTTACCTCGAACTCTCAGGCACGCATGTAATCCGCTCTTTTGATCATTCAGGTAGCCGGTTTGTGGACGTCGGCAAACCCGAATCGGTAGCAATTGCAGAAGAGCTTTTTCCTTAACCTGTGCGCTCGCCTATCTTTTCAAAACAGGGAAATTTGCGTCATCTTTTTGGGGTGAAAAGTTCCAACGATAACAAAAGGATTGGGAGCTATTAGGTGATGCACCCTTGTTGTCCCCAGGTAAAAATGCAGGTCTTTGGTCAACGCAAAGTCATCGAAATATTTCCTTCTGACATCCAGGCAAGCCTTTACTTCATCGCCCTCGTACTTTTTTAAACAGTTCCAGAAAAGCTGACCGATCTCCCAATCTTCAATCATAAGCTTTCGTTCCTTGCCATCATCGCCTGTAAATCTATATGAAAATTTGTACGGCAGCTTTTTTACTACTTCAAAAGGAATATCTGAAATTTTAAACAGAGCAAGCTGCTGCGCATTCGCCTGGAGTTGTTTTAATTTCTCTTTGTCCCACTCGCGATCCGCAGGCTCGACCTCGAATCCCAATATCTCTTTAGGCCTAAACACTGCCAGAGACGTGTACTTTTTCGGATCTTTTGAATCCTTAATCAAATCTGCCATGTTGGTGTAAACGTTCCGAAGAATGATCTCTTTGCGAAGTTTCCACCCCTCTTCGGTTCCGATATGACCCACAATTTTAAATGTGGAATCAATAGATTTGGGCTTGTACCTCTCCAGGCGAAAGTCCGAAGCATTTCGTTCCAAATCCACCTCAACCCAATCATACTTTCTATACTGCTTGTCATACTCAAGCTTTCTGAATGGAATTGGATAAATCCTTACCCAGCTTCCGTCTTCCAAAAAACCCGCAGTGCAAACCAGTTCGTCGTATTTACTTGAAAGAGTGGGGTAGGTTTTAACAGCGATCAGCACTCTTGTTAAAGACATACTCAAATATGTTTTAGTTCAAACCCGCCCGGGGCAAGTCTGACAATTGCTTCTGCCAAATGCTTTCTATGGCATTGGCAAACGTTTGCCTCGAAACAAGTCAAAGCAATTCTTTTCTTGTCTCTTAACAAACCGAGAATTCGCTGTTGATGGTTTAGTGTATGCTGAAGATTACTTGCCTTATATATCTCAAATAAACTATCGTAGTCTTCCTGCGTTTGGAGATTTTTGCGTTGATCTGATTTTATTCCCACTTCCGGGATATGCAAATATTCAATATTTAAGGAAGAACAAAAATTTTTTAACTTTGATTTCGAAAAACCAAATTTCATACTAAGTGGATTGCTTCGAACATCCACTAATACTTTTACATCATTTTTTATCAACCTGTTTAGATATTCCTCTAATGATATTCCTTCATAACCGATTGTAAAAAGCGCTATCTGGTTAGCTATTGGTCTGGCATCCTTGATTTCTTTAAATTGGTACTCGTTCAGAAAATCCTGTGCTTTGATGCTGTTTATCGCATAATATTGATAATTGAGGTAAGTGAACTTCATTAACGATTCAGGAGTACATTCCTTAAACTCTTCTGTCAGAGAAAAAATTATTGCCCTATCAGACTCGCTAATTTGCAGAATGTAATCGTCCGCTCCATTTAAAGAATAGCTATCAGCTTCTTCCTTTAAATAGTCTCGCTTAACCATCGCCTTCCAATCAGCCTCAGCAGAGAAAGAATAACACCCATATAAATAGGGTATAAATTCATATTCAGGCTTTGCTTGCCTGATGGTAAGCAAAAAGAGAAGCTTCTGTAGTGATATTTTCGGCAAATGACCACTAAAGGCTTCCATCAATGCGAGTATTATTTTTCGCCTGTAGAACACCAGACAAAGTTACCAAATATCAGGCGGCTTCTCCGAGGTTGTTAAACAACGGGCACGCTTTACCCAGTCACTCCGGGAGGGTACCTTCTGATAGTTTGCTTATTGGTTCTTTATCCTGGTCAGGGCACACATTAATTTTCTGTATCCGCAGCAGGCTACTAAAATCTTATCCTACCTTTAGTAAAATACGCTGTATGAAAAGGCTGACCATCCTGCTGCTGTTCTTATGGCCTGTTCTCTCCTACACACAACTGTATCAACAACTCAAAGCCAAACAGGTTGGCCTGCCCAACGGATGGAAACTGAGCCCGGCCGGCCGTGCCCTTCCCCTGGGAGACCTTCCCTTGAACCTGGTCGTTTCTCCCAGTAAAAAATTCCTGGCCGTTACCAACAACGGTCAAAGCGTGCAGTCGCTCCAATTGATAGATGCCAAAACGGAGAGAATTCTTCATAGCGTTATAATCCCTAAAAGCTGGTATGGGCTCGCCTTCAGCCCCGACGAAAAATTCCTGTACGCTTCCGGGGGCAATGACAACTGGATCCTGCAATACGCCATCAAAAATAATCAGCTGCTACTGTCAGACAGCATCATCCTGGATAAGAAATGGCCAAAAAAAGTATCTCCTTCCGGTATCTGCCTGGATAAAACCGGCCGAAAAATGTATATAGTAACCAAAGAAAACAACTCCCTGTATGTGGTGAGTTTGGCCGATAAAAAAATACTGCAGCGACTGCCACTTGGTCATGAGGCTTTCAGCTGCCTGCTCTCTCCTGATAACGAAGAACTCTACATCTCCAGCTGGGGAGGCGACCAGGTGCTTGTATACCATACCGGGCAGATGCGTATCATTGATTCCATCAAAGTGGGTGATAATCCCAATGATATTTGTCTCACCCGTTCAGGTCAATATCTTTTTGTCGCCAATGCAAATGATAACTCTGTGTCGGTGATCGACATTCGCCACAGAAAAGTACTCGAAGTCCTCAATGCGGCACTCTTTCCAAATGCACCCAGTGGATCCACCAGCAATGGACTGGCGCTAAGTCCCGATGAAAAAACCCTGTATATCGCCAATGCAGATAATAATTGCCTGGCGGTATTCGATGTGAACAGGAAAGGATTCAGCGTAGCCAAAGGATTTATCCCTGTAGGATGGTATCCTACCAGCGTCAAAGCATTAGATAAAAGAATATTTGTAACCAATGGCAAGGGCTTTTCTTCGATGGCCAATCCCTGGGGACCCAACCCCGTTTCCCGAAAAGAAGACGTGGCTTATCAGCACGGAGATTCCAGCAGACCAAAAGATGTTCAGTATATCGCCGGGCTTTTCAAAGGCACACTGAGCATTGTGCCGGTGCCGAAAGAAAAAGACCTGGCCGCCTATTCTCAATTGGTGTACGAAAATACCCCGTACACGAAAGAAAAAGAATTGACGACCCAGGGAGAAAAAGGAAACCCAATCCCGATGAAAGTGGGCGACCCCTCCCCGATCAAACATGTATTCTATATCATCAAAGAAAACCGGACCTACGACCAGGTGCTGGGTGATATGAAAGAAGGCAACGGTGATCCATCGCTCTGCCTGTTTGGAGAAAAAATAACGCCCAATCTTCATAAGCTCGCCCGCGAATTTGTTCTGCTCGATAATTTTTATGTAGATGGCGAAGTGAGCGCCGATGGCCATAACTGGAGTATGGGTGCCTATGCCACCGACTATCTCGAAAAAACATGGCCCACCGGTTATGGCGACCGCGGAGGAACCTATGATGCCGAAGGAAATCGCGCCATCGCCAACAACAAAGGTGGCTTCATCTGGGACCTCTGCAAAAGAAACAAGGTCAGCTACCGTACCTATGGCGAATTCGCAGACGACTACAAACCCAATATCCCCGTGCTGAAAGGCCACTATTGCCCTTATTATACCAGCTGGGATGAAACCGTCAGGGATACGACCCGCTTTTACCAGTGGAAACGCGATTTTGATTCACTCGTCGCCATCAATCAGCTGCCTCAATTCAATTCACTCAGGTTGATCAACGATCACACCGAAGGGTTGCGGCTGGGAAGGCCCACTCCCTTCGCGCATGTGGCCGACAACGATTGGGCAGTAGGCCTCTTCGTGGAATATCTCAGCAAAAGTCCGGTCTGGAAAGAAAGCGTAGTATTTATTGTTGAAGACGACGCGCAAAACGGTCCTGATCATGTGGATGCTCACCGCACCGTTGCCTTTGTTGCCGGCGGTTTCGTTAAAAGAGCATTCGTAGATCATACGATGTACTCTACGTCTTCCATGCTCAGAACCATGGAGCTGATCCTCGGCCTGCCGCCAATGACACAGTACGATGCTGCCGCTACCCCCATGTGGAGATGTTTTTCCTCCACGCCCGATATGCGGCCTTTTCAATCGGTATCCGCACAAACCGATATCAATGAAAAAAATGTTGCCAGAAATGAATGGCAACGCCGCTCCGAGAATTTCAACCTCACCAAAGAAGATGCCGTTCCCGACCTTGAGTTCAATATCGTTTTATGGCATGGCATTAAAGGAGACCATATCCCCTTCCCCGGACCAAGAAGAGCAGCGTTTGTAAAAGTGAAAGAAGAAGAAGACTAGGTAATTTGCCAATGAGCCAATTGGTAAATGAGCCAATGCGATACAATGACGGATTACGAATTACAAATGACGGATGACGAATTGAAGGAAGTTACTCTATATAGCAAAGTCTAACAAATTAAAGGCTTAACCTGTTTCTGAAGCGGGTTTGGATTCACTAATTGGTTCATTTACCAATTGCCACATTGGCAAATTGTATTCCCCATTCGTCATTCGCAATTGACTTCACATTGGTCTATTTCTTCAATTGCCGCAGGGGAACGCAAAGCCCGCAAAGAACCGCAGAGGTCGCGAAGAGTTTGGGGTGATTTAACATTTCCGATTCATTCGTAATTCGTCATTCGTAATTCGTAATTACATTGGCTCATTTACCAATTGCCACATTGGCAAATTGCATTCCCCATTCGCCATTCGCAACTCGTCATTCGTAATTGCATTGGCACATTGGGCCATTGAAAAAAATAAAGTATAGGCTGATTGTTCTTGATCCCCGACCAGGGAACGCAAAGATCGCTAAGTACCGCAAAGCGCGCAAAGAGCATTCGTCATTCGTAATTGCATTGGCTCATTTACCAATTGGCTCATTGGCAAATTGCATTCCCCATTCGTCATTCGCCATTCGTAATTCGTAATTGCATTGGTTCATTGGCAAATTATTCAACTATTTCTCCATACTTCTCCTGGTACTCGTGTTTCCATCTTCTGTGGCTCCACAGGTAGTTGGCCGGGTGTTCACGAAGGCTCTTCTCCATGAATCGGATATATTGACGGGTAATTTCTTTTTCGGGATAGCTGCGTACATTGTCTGTGACGAAATGAGTAACTACTTTGTAATGCCCCCGCTTAACACGATAAAAATTCACAAATGCCACGGCCGAATCGTTTGCCTTCGCTCCTTTTTCAGGGCCGGCAACAAAAGGGGTGGGCTTGCCGAAAAAAGTAAACCACCAGGCCGTTTCCACATTTCCCGGGCTTTGATCGGCCACTGAAGCCAGCAGGTGTGGCTTGCGGGCATACTGAACATACTGCCTGCGGAAATTGGTAGCCGGAATTAACACAGAACCATACCGGCTGCGCATTTTCTGTATAATCCTGTCAAGGTGTTTGTTCGACAGCGGCATATACAACACTAGAAAAGGATATTTGCCACGAAGGGCCATGCCCCAATTGGCAAATTCCCAACTAAAATTGTGCATGACAAACATCTGGACACTCTTTCCACAGGGATAGCACTGATCCACACCGGTTGTATCAAACTCCAGTCTCTTCTCAAAACCCTTTTTACTTAAGGAAAGAAACTTCAGGGTCTCTATAAAATTGTCGACGAAATTATGGTAGAACTGCTTGGATATCTTCTTTCTTTCCTCATCCGTTTTCTCCGGGAAGGCGATGGTAAGATTTTTCATCACCACCTCTCTGCGGTACTTCATTATATAATAAAGCAACCCGTAAATGCAATCGCCCAGGAAATACAACACGCGAAACGGCAATAACGAGATCAGGTAAAGAGGGATATAGATCAGGTAATACATATTGACCGATGTCTGTTATTTGGAATGGGGTGGTTCATTGATCCAGTTTTTTTCGTCCTGGATGAGGTGTTTCAATTCGATCCTGACATGATACTTGTTTCTTAAATGCCGGGCCAGCGCATCTGCCGCATAGACGCTTCTATGCTGACCGCCGGTACATCCGAAATTGACAACCAGCCTCGCAAAGTCTCTTCTGATGAAATCTTCTACAGTAATATCAACAATATCGAATACACTATTCAGAAATTCAGGCATCCTGGTCTGTTGTTCCAGGAAATCCTTCACGGCCTTGTCTCTGCCCGTTTGCCATTTATATTGTTCTATGCGCCCCGGGTTTAAAATTCCACGGCAGTCAAATACATATCCGCCATTATTTTCGCTTTCGTCGGAAGGGATGCCTTTCCTGTAGCTAAAGCTGCTGATATGAACCACGAGAGGAGTGTGTTCGGTAGCTCTTAGCGGGGTAAACCGGTCGATGATCTCCTCGCTGATACAGGTTTTCAACACCTTCCTGAATTCCGGCACGGCAATGCCAATACTTTGATCTTCTACAAATCCCTTGAGGTTATTCAATGCCTGGGGGATGCTGGTAAGAAACTGGGCTTTGCGTTCGAACAATCCTCTGAAACCATAAGCCCCCAGCACCTGTAAAAGTCGTATCAGCACATATCCGTTATACTGGCTTCTGAAAATGGTTCTGTCCAACGAATGGCCGATCAGATCTTCGAAGGAGTTCATATAATCTTCGAGCAGGCTCTCTTTCCATTGGTCGGGCAGGTTGGCCCTGGCCTGCCAAAGCATACTCGCCACATCATACTGCGGCGCACCCTTCATCCCACCCTGGTAATCTATAAACGCTACGGACTCATCCTCCCTGACCATAATATTCCTGCTCTGAAAATCACGGAACATAAAATATTTGTACTCGGTATGGGTGAGATAGGTGCTGAGCGCATCGAAGTCATCGATCAGCTTCTGCTTGTCGTAGGGCTTTCGCAAGGCATCCAGAAAATAATACTTGAAATAGAGCAGGTCAGCAAGTATCGCCTGTTTGCCAAATTCCTGGTTGGTAAGGCAACGAGTATAGTCTAACTTATCATGACCCTTTACCTGCAAACGGGCTAGTTCTTCGAGGCTGAAGCGGAATAACCGGTAAATATGGTCGGTAAATCCTTCTTTTTCGAGATGGCTGAGCAACGACTGATCGCCCAGGTCTTCCTGTAAATACAGGCTATGATCGTCGCTTATGGCAAAGATCTCAGGAACCGGCAGGTTTCTCTCGCGAAAATGGCCTGAAAAATACAGAAAGGCTTCATTCTCCTGGATATTCTCGCCATGAGTGGCAATAACAGGCTTTTCACCTGTATGAATCCGGAAATACCTTCGGTCTGAACCTGCTTGCGGCAGCAGCTCAATTCGCTGAGGGGTTTTACCACTCCAGTGGACATACAACGATTCAATGGCCTTGATCACCGATTGCATAGGATCAGCTTGATTTGGCGGCGAAATTAACACAAGTTGGCTAAATCGCAGACCCCTGCCGCCCAAGGCCTTCCTCAGCGGGCCTTTCTCCGGGTCAACTGCAGATAATCCAGGAAATAAATCACTTTGAGGGAAATATTGTTGTTTTGATCGGTGTCGATGGTTTTATAGAAATTCCGGAAATACCCCTTCTCTATTTTCGACAGGGAAATAGCAGCCGCATCCTTCCAGACCACATTAAGGAAGCTGCCGGGAGCAAACTGCCAGGTATACACCATGTCAATATTGAAGAAATTCACGTTCCGGTCGGCATTTCCCGAATAACTGTTTCCCGGTATAACTTTCCCGGTCAACTGATCCAGCGAAAGATACTCGTGGTTCCTGACGGTACTCATGTAATGCCTGGCGCGAAACGTCAGACCCATCATGTTCGTAAAACTATATTTCAGGCTTAATACATTCTCTACAGTATTGATCCTTCTTTTTGCGAACACGATTTTATTGTTTTCATCAAAAGTCGCAAAACCAATTCCATCAAAAGAAGGCGACAGGTTGATCCGGTGACTGATCGAAAATTTCTGGTTGAACCGGTAATTCTGACCGAGTGTAAAGTCTATAGTCAACTGGTCATAGTCGTTGTAAAATTTTCTGGCGAACACTTCAGCGAAAAAGGAATATTTCCTGGCAGCATTGCTTTCGAACCAGGAGGAAAATGAAAAACTGCTGGCCCGGCGGAAAAAATATCCCACCTGCCGGGGTTCATAAAAGTCGTTCTGATAGGGCAGATAGGTCAGCGACACGCCCAGGAAATTCAGTGATTTCATTTGCACATTTGCGTTGACGTTCAAATTGGCGCGCTGATATTTGGTCGAAATATTTCCAATCGCATCGTGCAGGCGGCTGAGGTAAGCGTTGAAATTAATTCCGATGCGGTTGTACCATCCCTTGGGCTCAGTCCACCGGTAGCCCATCCACAGGCTATGATCGAAGTAGTTGTTATTGGTAAAATAGCCGAGGTCGTTATGCGAATACTTGGTGTCGCTCATCTCCTGGGTAACATTGAAATTAAAGCGTCCGCTTGACTTTCCAAATCCCACACGGTAGTTCACCCCATTGCGATTGCCTCCATTGGCTGTATAATTGAAAAGCTGGCTGACGGCTATTTTTCCATTCAGGTTCCAGGTGTTGGTCTTGTCGTAAAAATCGAATAGCCCGGCGGTCACATTCGCATCATAGTCGGATCCGCTGCGCATTACGTTGGTGTTTACAAGCGAAATGCTCGAATTGTGCCTGAAGGTCTGATCGAGTACCAGGATATTATAGTTGGTCAGGGGATCGGTCTGCACCCTGTGCTGCTCCTTGCTATCCATGTTTTCAATGGTTGCATACTGGGGTTTGGTAACGGCATTCAGAATCCCGATTCCCAGCCCGTGCTGGGTGCGGCCCGATACCTTGGAAGCATTGATCAATTTTGATTCGGTGGGATTTTTGATAACCGAATGGATCGAATCCAACCCGTTGTATACATCGAAGAGGTGAAGTGGTGTTCCGCCGATTCTTCGGGAATAAAACAGGTTTCCCTTGCTGAAAAGCTCCGTTCCTTCGGTGAAGAAACTTCTGTTTTCATTGAACCGAACTTCAAACGGGCTCAGGTTCAACACCTGGTTGTCGCTCTGAACCTGCCCGAAATCGGGAATAAGCGTTGCATCAAGTGTAAATGCCTGGTTGATCCCATACTTCACATCCATTCCTCCGTTCACCTGCTGCGTCCAGCTTTTCTGTCCGGGCAATTGTGCGGGAAAATGATTGGCATAAACGGAAAAATAGGGGGAGAACTGAAGGCGGATAGGTGGTTTGATATTACTGATCCCGGTCCAAACACCTTCCTGGGTCAGAAAACCGTTGACGTTTGGATTGATCGGATTCCAGGTGTATTGCTGTTCTGTTTTCCTTCGCCTGCGGGTTATATTCAGGCCCCAGTCCTGCACCTCTTTCTTGCCGAATCGTATAGCCGAATACGGGATAAACATTTCAAAACTCCAGCCATCGTTGTGAATAACCGCGCCGCTTTTCCATACGGCATTCCAGCTGAAATCCTCTCCACCATTGTCGCTATCCATAGTAGGGGGCGACATTTTTGCATCCCACTGTTCGTTCAGCGGAGTTACAAAATATTCAAAGCCGTTGATCTTGTCGTGATAGGTATCGAAAATAATTCCGATATAATCGTTCATTCCGAATCCGTCGCGGCCCGCGAGTTCACGCGAAATACTGTCGCGTGTTCTTTCATGCAGGTATCCCCCGAAATAGATTCCCTGGTCGTCGTACATGAGATAGGTCTCTGATCTGTTTTCGTAATCTTCCGGCGCTCCTATTTTGGGGCGAAAAGCGATCAGGTTCGTCATCGCGGCCGCGTCTTTCCAGGCAGCCTCATTTAACAAACCATCTATTTTGACGGGAAGCCTGGTTCTTTTGGCCGCTAACCGGAGAGGTGCCGGAGTTTGGGCCAGGCTGGTGATGGCTATGCATAGCAGGATTGCTGACAGGGTCAGCCCTTTCTGGTTCATACAGAACATTTTTGTTTGGTGGCAATGGTGGTGACAGTCCGGCTAAAGAACAATCACCAATTAAAAATAAGTTCGAACGGCCAGAGGAGGTTTAATTTTATCCGAAATGCAGCTATCTCTTGACGAGTGGCAAAAATCTCGGGTGTTTAACATTTCATTCAGAAGTGTTGCAGGTAAAAATTCCTGTTTGCAACAAAGGTGAAAACACGGTAATTCTACAGAGGTAATCGCTGAAATACATGACCGAAAATATCCTTTCCATTCCTTAGCCACCTTCACGCATTTACTTTCATCCATTCATCACCAAAAACGTCAATCATGAAACCCTTTTTATTTTTGTTGGGTTTGACAGGACTGGTGGCATTCAACGATCTGGATCATGGCATCCGGAATCATGGTGAAAGCTCTGTCAAAAAACCACTTATTACCCATCCACCCCGGGTAGCCGGTACCATTTCACAAGACCAGGCGGCCACCCTGATCTATTACTACAAGAAGCACCGCATCGATCAGTACCTGAAATCGCCGGACAAGGAAGACACCCGTTATATTGATTTTGAGATCGACGAAATGATCAATTATCTTCAAAACGCCCGGAACAACCTGGCTGCAGACAGCATGAGGTTGTATTTCGGTGTATATTCACCCACAATACAACACCCATACAGGAATTCACTGATGGCCATGTTCATACCAACCAAAAACAGCATTGATATTGTTAGCCAGGCCAACACCTCTGTCCTGGTGCTGGATGAAACCCAGTTGTGTCCGCCACCCTATCCGGGATGTCACAACACAGGTGCCATCCTGATGAACCGGGCCGATTCTCTGAATTTTCAACCCCAGCCCGACCAGGTTTTTGACGACCGGCTTTTTCAAATATTTCCGCCACGACAATAAATTCAACAGAAATGATAAAATTCGATCTCTCTCTTTGTTCCGAAATACTGGCGCTTGTTGCCAGCATCATCAGTTTCAAAAGACTGAGATCATCTTTTCTATTCTATTTCATACCCTTTCTGGCTTTTGTCGTAACGGTAGAACTCACGGGGGCCTATATTGCCAGAACGGTGGGCAAAAATCATATACTGTATAATATCACCGCCCCCACCGGGATGATCTTTTATCTGGTTTACTTTTACCAGTTGCTGCCCAAGCTGTCTAAATGGGTATACGCGCTGGCTGGTAGTTACATCACCTTCGTGCTGATCAACCTGCTTTTTATACAGAAAATGGATCGGTTCAATTCCTATTCACACATGCTGGGCAGCTTTTTCCTGATCCTGCTAAGCTGCCTGTATTTCATACAGGCCATCCAAAACGGTGAACAGACCAATATCACGCTCACCAATGGAAATTTCTGGATCGTCAGCGGGCTATTCCTGTCCTTCCTGATGAGCTTTATTTATTGGTGTTGCTTTGAAATGCGAATAGACACCACCGGCGACTTGTTCAGACTGCTGATCAAGTCGTCGGCCGTTGTACGATATGTATTATTCACTGTTGCTTTCCTATGCCATCGAATCAGATAGATATCACCGTTGCCATTATATCTGCGACGCTTGCCCTGGTAAGCCTGGGCTTTTTTATCATCCTGTTTGTTTTCTTTCACAAAAGAAAACAGCATGAAAACCAGTTGGAACGCCAAAATCTCGAAAACAGGTATAAGCAGGAGCTGCTGCAAACGCAATTGGAAATTCAGGAACAGACCCTGAAAAATATTTCAGAAGAAATTCATGACAACATTGGCCAGGTGCTGAGCCTCACCAAGCTCAACCTGGGCACCATCGATTTTGGCAACAGCCAGGCAGTGTTGCAAAAAGTGGAAGATTCGAGGCTGCTGGTGTCCAAAGCCATACAGGATCTGCGCGACCTGAGCCGTAGCCTCAATACGGATTATGTCATTCAAATGGGTTTGCACAGGGCAATAGAATATGAACTGGAGATGTTACAGAAAGCGGGCAAACATGAAACGGCCCTGCACACCAGCGGCGCAGCTTACCGCCTCGACAACCAGAAAGAGCTGATTCTTTTCCGGCTGATCCAGGAGATCCTGAACAACATCATGAAGCACGCCAATGCCACCAATGTACTGGTCAACATAGATTTCTTTCAACAAAAACTGATCCTTACGGTCTACGACAACGGATCCGGATTCGATCCGCAGGTGTATACAGACCCCAATAACCTGTCGAAAGGAATGGGACTACGCAATATGCAGAATCGTGCCCGGCTGATTGGAGCAGATTTCGAACTCCACAGTGATCCGGGACATGGCACCACTGTTAAAATATCATTACCCGTCACCTCAAATCAAACAACAAATGGTAACACCTAAAATAAAAGTCGTACTGGTAGATGATCATGTATTACTCCGTAACGGGCTGGCTAACCTGATCAGCAGCTTCGAAAAATACGAAGTGCTTTTTGAAGCCAATAATGGAAAAGACTTCCTGGCCAGTCTGCGGGCTGCCAACCTGCCCGACATCGTACTGCTCGACATCAACATGCCGGAAATGGACGGATACGAAACCTCTCTCTGGTTAAAAAAGAATCACCCCCAGATCAAAGTACTGGCCTTATCCATGTATGACAACGAAGCCTCCATCATCCGGATGCTGAAGAATGGAGCGAAAGGCTATATCCTGAAAGACATCGACCCGCTTGAATTCAAGGCCGCACTCGATTCGCTGGTCAGAAAAGGATTTTACTACTCAGACCTTGTAACCGGCAAGCTGATCCACGCGGTCAATAATTTTGAAGAATCGGAAGGCGCCGGCAAAGCCATTTCCAACCTGAATGAAAGAGAGCTCGAATTTCTGAAACTGGCCTGCACGGAAATGACCTACAAAGAAATAGCAGACAAGATGTATGTAAGCCCCCGAACGGTAGACGGCTATCGTGATTCGCTTTTTGAAAAACTCAATTGCAAAACCAGGGTAGGGCTGGTAATGTATGCCATCAAGAATGGCATTGTCAATCTCTGATCAGTTCAATATGCTTTTTTCTTTCACCTGTTCGATCTTGGATTGCTCGCGGATCGCGTTCCATCCTCCGAGAACATTGCGAAGATTGTGAATGCCCTGTCTTTTCAGAAGAGAGGCAGCTATTACACTGCGATAGCCGCTGGCGCAATGAACATATAAATTATCTTTTTCCTGGATATTCGCCATGCTACCCGGGTCTGTGAGATCAGTGAGGGGGATGTTGACGGCTCCTGCGGCATGACCGTCCGCAAATTCCGTTTCGCGGCGTACATCCACAATCACCAGCTGATCATCGAAAGGTATATCCATCGCCAGTTCATCTGCCTCCACATTGACGATCATGTCGATGGGCTGTCCAGCCTTCTTCCAGGCTTCGAAGCCGCCATCCAGGTAGCCTTTCATTTTTGAAAAACCCACCCTGGCAAGGCGAACAATGGTTTCCTTCTCCTTTCCTTCTTCAGTTACCAGCAAAAAATCCTTGTCGAAGGGCAGCAGGCTTCCGGCCCATTCTGCAAACCTTCCTTCCAGCCCGATAAATATGGACCCCGGAATGTACCCCGCTGTGAACTGATCACCCGGACGGGTATCCAGTACAATCACGTCTTCCTGTTCCTTTTGCCGGCTGAATGAATCCGCACTCAGGGGAGTCAGCGCCTTCTCCATGATCTCATTGAGGTTATCATACCCTTCCTTATTAATTTGGGCATTGACCGGAAAATATTGAGGCGGTTCCGTTAGTCCGTCGGTAACCACTTTGATAAATTCATCCTTACCGGGAGCCAGCAGCGCGTAGTTCGTTTTTTTCTGTTCCCCAATCGTACTGAAAGTTTCAGGTCCCATGTTCTTTCCGCAACTGCTTCCCGCACCATGAGCAGGATAGACGATAACTCCATCCTCCAGGGGAAAAATCTTCCGGTGAAGACTGTCATACATCATTCCGGCCAGGTCTGCCACGGTCAGGCTATCTCCCTTCTGAGCCAGGTCGGGCCGTCCCACATCGCCCACGAACAAGGTATCCCCCGTAAACACGGCATGCTGCCTGCCTTCTTCATCCCTCAGCAGGTAACAGGTGGATTCGAGCGTGTGCCCCGGTGTATGTAATACTTCGATGGAAATTTTGCCCAGTTGAAAAGTTTCACCATCCCTGGCTACATGCACGGGAAATTTGGTGGAAGTCTGCGGACCGTATACAATCCTGGCTCCCGTTGCCTGGCTCAGGTCCAGGTGGCCGCTGACGAAATCGGCATGGAAATGTGTTTCGAAGATATATTCGATCCGGGCGTGCCGTTCGGTTGCCAGCTGAAGATATTCGTCAATATCACGCAACGGGTCTATAACAGCCGCTTTTCCTTCACTCTCGATATAATAAGCCGCCTCACTCAGGCAGCCGGTATATAATTGACGGATATACATATGTTTAAATCAGATTTGTTATCCGGCAGGGCCGGAAATAAAAGACAAATTTAGCCTTTATAAAAGAAAAGCGGAAACAGCACCGCCGTTTCCGCTTTCTCCCGGTATTAAAGTGATGATACTCAGGAAATCAGTTCGTCCACACATTTCATAATCTGATCGATGCGTTCTGTATTGATGGAATAATAGATGAACTTTCCTTCCCGGTCCGTTTTCACAATGCCTGCTCTTCTTAAAATTGCCAGGTGCTGCGAAGCCACAGACTGTTCCAGGCGAAGATTGATATAGATCTCCGTCACCGTGATTCTCTTTTTCTCATCAATCAGCCTCACAATCTGCTGTCGAAGCTTGTGATTGAGCGCCCTGAGAATCATCGCTCCTTTCTTGAGACTCACAAAATCCACTTTCACCGAGTTTTCGTCTCCATTTAACACCATTGAGTAAGTACTGACCAGGTTCATCATTTTGAAGTTTAAATAAGGAAGGGTTGAGTATCAAATTTAACTTCAAATCAGGTAACAAAGGTTTGAATAAGATTAAAAGTTGCCGTTGGTCATTATTTTGGATGAATGTAGAATTCTTTAAGATAAACGGGTTCCGCATATGCAAGAACGGTGAATTCGCCTTTCAAAAATTTCTCATGAGTAAGTTCTACAAACGATTTTCCTTCAATACTGCTGTCAAAAAATTTCGCCTGGCTGCTCTCCACCAGTTTTTTCCATTTCAGGGAACCTGACCCGAAAAATCCAACTTCTCCGGCAGCTAAAAACTGACTGTACGATGACAAATCCAGCAGCATCGCCGCCGGCTCCAACATTAAAACAAGATTAGAATCATAAACGGCGGTAAAAACCTCCATCCGCCGGGCATCGATCATGGGCGCGAGTCGTGGAGTTTTCACCCCGGAATCCAAAGCGGATGCCGCCATCAGTTTCAAAGTGCTCTCGGTGATCAGCGGAATATCCAGTGCATAACAAAGACCCTTAGCCGTAGCCATGCCTACGCGTAAACCCGTATAGGAACCCGGACCGGCAGTAACGGCTACTGCCTTCAGGTCATTTAACTTAACGGAACAGTCTGACAACAACTCCCGGATGGCCGGCTGCATCCAGGTGGCATGGTCAGCCTGATGGCTGTTCTGCTTCTGGCCGACGCACAGCTCCTCTTTTCCGAGATAGATTCCGGCCTGGTCTGTTGACGTGTCAATATTTAATATAAAGCTCATGGTTACTATTGGCTGTGACGCTGTAAAATTTCTTTTTCCAGGGAAGGGGCTACGCTGTATCGGCTGTCTGTGCGCGACAGTTGCTTTAAGAGGGAATACACTCTTTCCAACCCGATCTTCTCTGCCCATTCAAAAGGGCCATCGGGGTAATTGGTGCCGAGTTTCATGGCAATATCGATTTCTTCGCGGCTGCTGATGCCTTCCCCGAAAGTATAGTAAGCTTCATTGATGATACCGGCTACCACCCTGGCAGTAACCATTCCGGGAATATCGGGCGCTATTTTATACTGCCATTGCAGTGCATCCAATACAGTCCGAGCTCTGGACAGGCCCGTTTCTGTACCAGCAGCTATTTCAAGCATTGGTCGCTCCAGGAAACCCGGCCAGGCATTGATACGGATAAAATCGCCCCCGATCTCGCCGCAGGTATTGTCAACGGAATTGATAAAAAAAGGAAAGCCGGCCCGCATCAGCAGATCCTTTGTTCTCTCCCGATCATGCGTGAACAGCAGATCTATATACACATCTGCCTCGGTGGCTACCAGGGTCTTGACCGATCCGCACCAAAGCGTTTCCACTCCCGGCGGAAAAGTCCTTTTCTGCCAGCAGGCCCTCATCGTGGCATCAGCCAATACTGCTATTTTCATATCCATTGAATTGTTGAACTTGCCTTACCCTGAATCGTAAACATCAAACCTCAAACAGTAAACGTCAAACCTCCAACAAAAATCTACCTCACCGCAATCATACTGATCTCCACATTAACATTCTTGGGCAATCCTTTCACGGCTACAGTTTCCCGTGCAGGGAAGTTGGTGGTAAAATATTTTCCATATACCTCGTTAACCGCGGCAAACAAAGACATATCGCTGAGAAAAATAGTTGTCTTCACCACATGACTGAAATCGAGACCCGCCTCGGTGAGAATGGCCTTCAGGTTAGACATCACCCTTGTTGTTTCAGCAGGAATATCATTGATTTCAAGGTCGCCGGTTTCCGGATTAATGGCCACCTGCCCTGAAATAAAAAGCATGGATCCGGCCTCTACCGCCTGGCTGTAGGGACCAATCGGAGCGGGAGCCTTGGTAGTATTGATGATCTTTCTATCCATTGGAAGCGTGTTTTGATGATTGATGTTTACTGTTTGGGGTTTACCGTTTGAAGTTTGAGGTTTCAACGGGTAACTGGTTTGCGAATGCCTGCTACCCGATCACTTTCATTTCTTTTCCGACCTTGGTAAAGGCTGCTATTGCTTTATCCAGGTGAGCGGTTTCATGGGCTGCGCTGAGTTGCACACGAATGCGCGCCTGCCCCTTCGCTACAACCGGGAAGAAAAATCCAATTACATAGATGCCTTCCTCGAGGAGGCGCGCTGCGAATTGCTGGGCTACCACGGCATCATACAACATGATGGGTACAATCGGGTGATCACCGGGTTTGATATCGAAACCCGCTTCGTTCATTTTCTTCCGGAAGTACTGGGTGTTCTGTTCGAGTTTGTCGCGAAGGGCCGTTGTTTCGCTGAGCAAATCAAATACTGCGATGGAAGCACCCACAATACTGGGGGCAAGGGTATTTGAAAAAAGATAAGGCCTTGAACGCTGGCGAAGTATTTCAATCACTTCCTTACGTCCGCTGGTAAACCCTCCGGAAGCGCCACCAAGAGCCTTGCCAAGGGTTCCGGTAATGATATCTATCTTGCCCATCACGCCCCTGTATTCATGGGTTCCCCTGCCTGTTTTTCCGAGAAAACCACTGCTATGGCACTCATCGATCATGATGATCGCATCATACTTTTCTGCAAGCACCACGATCTTGTCGAGCTGTGCAATTGTGCCGTCCATGCTGAACGACCCGTCTGTAACAATGATACGGCTGCGGAGATCCCTGGTTTCTTTGAGTTTGACCTCCAGGTCTTCCATATTGTTGTGCTCGTACCGAAAACGTTGAGCCTTGCAGAGCCGCACTCCATCAATAATGGAAGCATGGTTAAGGGCATCGGAGATGATCGCATCCTGCTCATTGAACAAGGGTTCAAATACGCCTCCGTTGGCGTCGAAGGCCGCGGCATACAGAATGGTATCCTCGGTACCCAGGAAAGCAGAAATTTTCGCTTCCAGTTCTTTGTGTATGTCCTGTGTTCCGCAAATAAAACGGACACTGCTCATGCCAAAGCCGCGTTTGTCGATGTATTTTTTGGCAGCCTCGGTCACTTTAGGGTGTGAGGACAGCCCGAGATAGTTATTGGCACAGAAATTCAACACTTTCTTCCCACTCACCACGATCTCTGCCCCCTGGGGCGATTCAATGATTCGTTCTGTTTTGAAAAGACCCGACTTCCTGATCTCTTCTATCTCGGCAGCCAGCCTGCCGACAAAATTTTCGTTCATGGAGCAATAGTTTTTTTATAAATGATTGAGTTCGCAAATGTAATAGAAAGACAGAACCCGGTAAACCCCGGGGTGGCCGGAAGCCGGTTTTTCCGCCCGCGCTCCTTACAGTTCATCCGGCATTTTCGACTGTTTGCCGGTAACTTGACTCAATTGGGGGAATTTTCACTTTCCCTGTAACATTTTCAAAATACCTTCGTCCAATCTTTCAAAGCAACGCTTATGTTTCGGAAAACTTTTATACGACTGGTCCTTGTGATGATGGTGGCCCTTACCACCCTGCTCGTATTCGCCTTTACCCGGCCTGTGCCGGCCGATAACGAACAGTGTTGCGACAATGGAAAAGATTGCGGCAAACCCCGGCTGAGAACGGAATGGATGATCCTGGAGACCATCAGCCGGAGTATGATGAGCCTTTCCGCTTATTAATCAATTGATTTTCAATATAAAATTTTTCCAGAGGCCCCTGAAAAGCCTCTTTTTTATTTAAATACGTTTTTTTTGGATGAAGCTGTAACATTTGGTCCCTCCAAACGTAAAACTATTAAATCACCTGTAAGAGCATCCTGCTTATGACTGAGAAAGAGTACAATCAATGTGTGAACCAGTACGCAGATAATGTGTACCGTTTCATCCTGAAAAATCTCAGGCATGAAGAGGATGCCCGTGATGTGGTGCAGACCGCATTCGAAAAATTATGGGTGAACCGGGCGGAGGTAGACAATGCCAAATGCAAAAGTTACCTGTTCACTGTTGCTTATCACCAGATGATTGATCACATCAGAAAGGTCAAAAGAGTCACCTTAAAGGATGAATTCAGCGAAGAAACAAGGATCAGCGACAGACCGGTTTCCAACACCCGGAAAATACTCGAAGAAGCACTGAGCCGGCTGAATGACACACAGCGCTCCCTGGTTCTTCTGAAGGATTACGAGGGTTACTCTTATGAGGAGATCAGTAAAATAACAGGCCTCAACGAAAGCCAGGTCAAGGTGTATCTTCATCGTGCCAGGCTGCAGTTGAAAAGCTTTTTGGTAAGTCCGGAAAACGTATTGTAAAATGAACATCAACCGCTTCAACTACGAGGAATATTTCCTGCTCTACGTTGACAACGAACTGAGCACGGAAGAGCGCCGTGAGGTCGACAGCTTCGTTCGGGAAAACTCCGACCTCCGCGAAGAGCTGGAGATGTTGATGCAATCGGTAATACGTCCAGACAAAAAACTGATCTTCGACAACAAAGCCTCTCTCATCAAAACGGCCAGCCCGGTTAACCCAGTTAATGAAATCAATTGCGAAGAATACTTCATCTTATACGGAGATAACGAACTGACCAACGAAGAAAAAGACTGGGTCGAACAATTCGTTTATCGTCACCCTCAATTCCAGGCTTCCTTCGAATTATTCCAGGCAGCCAGGCTGGAAACCCCTTCAGAAATTGTATTCCCCCATAAAGAATCGCTTTATCGCCAGGAAAAAGACGATCGTGTAATTGTAATGAGATGGTGGAAAATTGCAGTGGCTGCAGCCATTGTCCTCGCCTTTACCGGATCGGCGTATTATCTGTTCAGCGATAAACAGGAACAGCCTGGCAATGGCGGCTTTGCACATACCAAACCAGGCAGCGAAACCAACGGAATCAAACCCGGCAAGGATTCACAGACCAAAGAATCTGCTACAGGCAATCCTTCCACTCCGGAAGAAGTGCAGGTTGCACAGGCACCTGCCATTAACCCGGAGCCGGCTAACCTCCCGCAACGAATCATCGCCCATCGGCAGGAGCAACCCGGTCAAACCCTGCTGGCCGTAAATACACAACCGGTACAGGAAGAAGATCCTGCTTCGACTGATGCTGTAACCGCAAAAAAAATCATACCACCGAGTAACCTTTCAACAGGCACAACCGTTAAACCTATAGAGCTCGCACATATAGAGACCCCCGCTGACAACCCGGTTAGCGCTACGGAAGGCAGAAGAGTGGTCGCTATAGATGTAGAGAAAAGTTTCGAAGAGCTCGCTCCAAATGATCGTCGCGCTGAAAATAATTATGCGCAGTTTGCCAGCAACGATGATCGGATCGAAGTTCTTAACACAACAGTCAGTAACAAAGGGAAAGCCCGTGGTTTCTTCCGCAAATTGGGCCGCGTAGTCGACAAGGCTACCAATTTCGGAAGCGGCAATGACCAACCCGCATCTGACAAGAAAGGCGTAAGAATCGCCAGCTTTCAGATCGCATTAAAATAATCAGATAACAAGTTTAAAAATCATCAATATGAAAAGGATAGCATTTGTCCTTGCAGGGATATGTTTTGCACTCAGCAGCCTGGCACAGAACGATACTACTCAACCCGCCAAATCAGATACCATCCGCGTTGGAAATATGCTGATCATAAAAAGTAATGACGGCAAACAGGGTAAAGACGAAGAAGTGACCATCACCAATCGCCGCAGATCCTACTACCGTTCGAATGTATCTACCAACTGGCTGGTAGTTGACCTGGGTGTAAGCCAGTTCAGCGATAAAACAGACTATACTTCATCAGCTATCCAGAACCCGGTTACCGGCTTTGCTCCGGGCTTTTCCAAAGACAGGTTCAAACTTCGCAATGGAAAATCTCTCAATGTCAATATCTGGTTTTTCCTGCAGGAATTAAACCTCGTTAAACATGTCGTAAACCTCAAATACGGACTGGGCGTTGAATTGAACAACTATCATTTCCGCAACAATGTCATCTTCAACACCCAGCCTACCCAGGTAATAATCGACTCTTCTACCAGCTATAGCAAAAACAAACTCGCGGCCGATTATCTCACCGCGCCGTTGATGCTCAACTTTAACTTTACACCCGGACGTAAACACGGATTTGGCTTCAGCATCGGCGCCAGCGCAGGATATCTTTACAGCGCCCGTCAGAAGACCAAGAGCGATGCCAACGGAAAAGAAAAGCATTGGGACGATTTCGATCTCAGACCCTGGAAAATCTCTTACATCGCCGAATTGCAACTCGGATATGTAAAACTCTACGGCTCCATGGGAAGCAAAAGCATGTTCTCGAAAGGACTGGATATGACTCCTTACAACGTCGGTATCCGTCTCAGCAACTGATTATAGATACTATAAGAATTTACGATTTCTCTTATGTTTAGAATCCCCGGCGTCCTTTTGGATGCCGGTTTTTTTTGCCCTGCTATTTGCGGTTGACAAGATAGGCTCCTGCAATTACCAGCAGTATCCCCAATACCTTTTGCAGGTTAACCGGGCTTTGTTTCATACCCAGCACACCAAAATGATCCATCAGTATGGCAGTCAGCAACTGGCCGGCCACGATCAGCACAAACAGGTTGGCCGCTCCCACTTCCTGAACCGACAGCAACACAATATATACCACTGCCACACCCAGCAAACCGCCGGTGAACTTATACCACTCGATAGAACCAAATGTCTGCGAGGAAGGAATGGGTTGTTTGGAAAGGAATAACAATACCGCCAGGGCAAGTGTACCACCCACAAATGAAATGAAAGCAGACAATACAGGGTGCTGCGTGGCCGCCCGTAACTGGCTGTTTACTCCGGACTGAATGCTCATAGCCACCCCGGCCAATATGGGTAAAATGTAAAAGAGTGTCTTCATCTGACAGTTTATTTGCCGGCAAATTTCAGCAAATTACCCATAGCCTATTTCCGAAAAAGGCAAATTCCCTTCCCGCCGTTATAATCAAAAATCTGACTTTTCAAAATTTTCCGTTAAGAACTCTTAACAATTCACGACCCTTTACGGTGATGTGGATTTCTTTTTCAATTTTGCGGCTGTTAAAAAACATTTAGAACAAAATACGGCTAAATTATTGCTCGTTATTAGCAGGTCGATCCAATATCCCGAGGAACCGCTGTTAAAATTATTTATCACTTAAACATTTAACCGATCGACTCGTCTGTACTTAAAAGCAGATTGATATGAAAACAAAACTCCCTGGCGTATTCATCGTCCTGATTGCCGCAATTGCCTTTTCTTTCCGCTCTGACAACAAGAGCTTCTTCAAAAAGAACCGCCGTTCTTCCGAACCGGTAGGGGTTGCCTACATCATCGTAGACAAATCAGACTACGAATTGCAGGTGTACGACGATGAAGGCTGGTATGCTACCTATCCGGTAGTATTCGGCAATAAAGACCTCGGAGACAAAATGTACGAGGGCGACAAAAAAACTCCGGAAGGAACCTTCAAGATCATTTCCAAACGGCCACACGATAAATGGCATAAAATGCTGATGCTCGACTATCCTAACCAGGAGAGCTGGTCCAAATTCAAACAACGTAAAGCCAAGGGGCAAATACCCCAGTCTGCCAAGATCGGTGGCGGCATCGCCATTCACGGCACCTGGCCCAATGATGAAATTGTAGTGGATGACTACACCAACTGGACCAATGGCTGCGTATCTCTCAAAAATGAAGACCTCGACGACCTGGATTCTTATATCAAAGTGGGTACAAAAGTGATTATCAGAAGATAGTATTGAGAACAGGGAAAACCGCAAGTAGAATTGCGATCTGTTTCCTCCAACCTTTTTATCACCTCATTCGTATATATTATTGAGTGTGCTGATCCTCTAAGGCTACAACTGTAGTAGCAGTATTGTAGTTGGTGTAGAATGGAACTTAACAAAAGACCCTGCGTTCTCCAGCCTGCGGGGTCTTTTTTTTATACGCGAATTGCACGAATTATGCGAATTGCACGAATTGGACGAATTGGGCCGATCACACTACCCTCTACTCTTGGTTTACCGTTTACCATTTGAGGTTTACAGACAATTCAACAAACTGTAAACAGTAAGCCGCGAACCTCAAACCGCAATTTTTTTTTGAACGCAGAGTTCGCGAAGAAACGCTAAGGGCGCAGAGGGTCTAGATAGCGCAGAAAACGCAGATAACGCAGAAAGGAGCAGAACCGTAAACCGTAAACAGTAAACTTCAAACCTCTCTGAAACAGTAAACCGTAAACAGTAAACTTCAAACCTCTCTGAAACAGTAAACCGTAAACTGTAAACTTCAAACCTCCCTGAAACGATAAACCTTAAACGATAAACTATAAACCATTCCCCATCAAACCTTTCCTTTCTTAATCTCCTCCACTACTCCCGGGTCAAGCAAGGTGGTAGTATCTCCGAGGTTGGAGGTTTCTCCTTCTGCAATTTTTCTTAAAATTCTTCTCATGATCTTACCACTTCTTGTTTTGGGCAGGCCGCTGACAAATTGAATTTTATCCGGCTTCGCGATGGGTCCAATGATCCTCGATACCGTAGAGATGATATCCTGTTTCATCAATTTTTCATCGTGGCCATGCCCCTGGAATATCACATACGCGTAGATACCCTGTCCTTTGATATCATGCGGATATCCGACAACTGCGCTTTCCACAACACCTGCATGCATATTGATCGCGTTCTCCACTTCGGCCGTGCCGATCCTGTGCCCGCTTACATTCAACACATCATCTACCCGTCCCGTTATCCGGTAAAAGCCCTGCTCATCTTTCAGGCAGCCGTCTCCGGTGAAATACAGGTCGGGGTAAGTGGCAAAATAATTGGTGCGGCACCTGTCGTGATCGCCGTAGGTGGTTCTTAAGATCGAGGGCCAGGGGGCGGCGATGCAGAGATTTCCTTTAATCAGCCCGTCTTCTTTTTCCGTCACCTCCTGTCCTTTGTCATCTACAATCCTCGGTACCACTCCCGGCATCGGCAGCGTAGCCCAGCCTGGTTTAGCCGGAGTAATGCCGGCCAGATTGGAGATGAGGCAACCGCCGGTTTCGGTTTGCCACCAGGTATCTACAACAGGGCATTTCTTTTTTCCGATGTGTTCATCGTACCAATGCCAGGCTTCTTCATTGATCGGTTCTCCCACGGTACCCAATATCTTCAGCGAGTCGAGTTTCTTGTCTTTGATGGGATCCAGTCCAAAACCCATCAGGCTCCTGATAGCGGTGGGAGCGGTGTACAGAATGTTGACCCGGTATTTGTCTACTATTTCCCAGAAGCGACCTGCGTCCGGCCAGGTAGGGATTCCCTCGAACATGAGTGACGTAGCGCCCGCACTGAGCGGTCCGTACACGATATAGCTATGTCCTGTGATCCATCCGATATCGGCCGTACAGAAATGGATATCTCCCGGCTGATATTGAAACACATTCACAAACGTGTAAGTAGTCCAGATCAGGTAGCCTGCGCAACTATGTACCACTCCCTTAGGCTTTCCGGTAGAGCCTGAAGTGTAAAGAATGAAAAGCATGTCTTCGGCATCCATTTCTTCTGCAGGGAAATCGATGTTTCCGGATTCTTCCACTGCCGCCATCTCATCTTCCCACCACAGGTCGCGGCCCTTCAGCATCGACACCGGAGTATTGGTGCGGGTAAGCACAACCACTTTCTTCACGAAAGGGCATTGAACGAGGGCATCATCGATCACCGATTTTAAAGGAATTTCCTTGTTGCCCCTGAAAGCCCCGTCGCAGGTAACCACAAACTCTGCCCGCGCATCCTGAAGGCGATCGGCAATGCTTTGCGCGCTGAATCCTCCGAATACAACAGAATGGATCGCTCCTATTCTTGCGCAGGCCAGTACAGCAATGGCCAGCTCAGGAACCATTCCCATATAAATGCAAACACGATCGCCCTTTTTTACGCCAATGTTTTTTAATACATGTGAAAACTGCATCACCTTGCGGTGCAGTTCCGCATAGGTCAGTACGCGACTCTTCTCTTCCGGATTGTTCGGCTCCCAGATGATGGCGGGCTGATCGCCTGATTTGGTCAGGTGACGGTCAAGACAATTTTCAGTGATATTGAGTTTCCCTCCGGAAAACCACTTCACCGAAGGCTCGCGAAAATTCCAATCCAACACTTTCTCCCAGGGTTTCTTCCAGTAAAAGGCAGAAGCCACTTCAGACCAGAAGGTTTCCGGGTCTTCTATGCTCTTCTGATAGGCTGCTTTGTATTCTTCAAACGACTTAATCTGGAATGAATAAGACATAACAATTGTTAGTGTTTAATGAAGGCAATAAAAATACACATAACTATTGATTTGTGCTTGTGGCTTTTAGTAAATTACGTTGTCATTGAATACTCACCAATCTGTTTATGAGCCAACCCGTCACTGCCAGTCCCATCGGAAAAGTCATTGCGGCTTCTTCTGTGGGCACTCTTATTGAATGGTACGATTTCTACATTTTTGGAATGCTGGCAAAAACAATTGCCACCCAGTTTTTTCCGGAAGGCAACAGCACAGCCGCCTTGCTGAGTACGCTGGCGATCTTCGCTGCCGGGTTCATCGTTCGCCCCTTCGGCGCGTTGGTATTCGGCAGGCTCGGTGATCTCATCGGTCGCAAATACACTTTCCTGCTCACCCTGATCATAATGGGCGGATCCACTTTCCTGATCGGATGTGTGCCCGGTTATTCGAGTATCGGCATCGCCGCGCCACTCATCGTGCTGCTCCTGCGATTGCTGCAAGGGCTCGCGCTGGGAGGCGAATACGGCGGCGCCGCCACTTATGTGGCCGAACATGCGCCGGCAGGCAAAAGAGGCTACTACACCAGCTGGATTCAGACAACGGCCACCCTGGGCCTTTTTGTTTCACTCGGTGTTATCCTGCTGGTAAAACACAATATGAGCGAAGAACAGTTCAACCGCGAATGGGGCGGCTGGCGTTACCCTTTCTGGATTTCCATCCTGCTGGTCATCGTTTCTATTTATATCCGCCTTCGCATGAACGAATCTCCCCTGTTTGCGAAACTGAAAACAGAAGGGAAGACATCCACCAATCCCCTGCGTGAAAGTTTTGTTCATAAAGGAAATTTCAAAATGGTATTGCTGGCTCTCTTTGGCGCTGTGATGGGGCAGGGGGTGATCTGGTACACAGGCCAGTTTTATGCGCAAAGTTTCCTGGAAAACCAATGCAAACTGGAATTCGAACAGAGTCGCTTTATCATACTTTGGGCAATTGCATTGGCCACGCCCTTCTTTCTCTTTTTCGGATGGCTGAGCGACAGAGTGGGAAGAAAATGGATCATGATGCTGGGTATGCTGGGTGGCATCCTGCTCTATCTTCCCCTTTTCCGGCAATTCCTGGATCATACCGCCCCGCAGACATTGCTGGCAAAAAACATCAGCGCCGTGCAGGATGAGGTAAGCATGAACGTAGTGAAGTCGGATTCCATCATGATTACCAAACAGCATATCACTACGGACGACGGATTTGGGTACACCAAACAGAAAATGGATACTATCTCCCGAAGCCGCGCGTCAGCCACACCGGCCGACTCCGGAAAGGCAATCAGTATCATCGATCGCAAACTGAATACCTCCACCTTCTGGTTGTTTGTATTCTATGTTTGGGTGATGATCATACTGGTAACGATGGTATACGGACCCATCGCGGCCTTTCTGGTCGAAATGTTCCCGACCAAAATCAGGTACACGTCTATGAGTCTTCCCTATCATATCGGCAACGGAGTATTCGGTGGGCTCGTCCCGTTTTTCGGGGTACTGATCACCACTGCGTTCCCGAAATATCCTTTATCGGGTCTATGGTATCCCATCGGCGTTGCCGCACTTTGCCTGGTAATCGGAACCATTTATCTCACCAATAAAATAGATCAGGATGTCAATGATTAATCTGCTGAAAAAATACCTGGGAATCGTGTGGATGCTGCTGGGACCGGCGATTATTTTTTTCCAGGTACGTGGCGCCCTCACCTATATACAGCCCGGCGGTAAAGAAATTCATAACCCGGTTATCTGGATCATCATCATCACTATTTTCACGCCTATTGCCATCGGCCTGGTAATATTCGGATACTACGCATGGAAAAATGAATATGATCATTTACCGGAAAGCTCCGGCGAAGTGGAATAAGCTGGTTACCTTCGCTACAGAAACTTCGAACGAGTATTGAGCAGATTTGACCTTCGCAAGCCGATCATTCAAACCACCGACACGCTGAAGCGTTTATCCGTCTTCAACCCGGCAACTATCCGAAAAAAAGGTACAAAGGCAAAAGCGCTTTTTGCCCTGGCCATGGTTTGTTTTTTCTGGGGTACCACCTGGCTCGCCTCCAAACAGGGCGTAAAACACATGCCCGCCCTGCAACTGGCAGGCATACGGCAATTGCTGGGCGGAACGGCCTATGTCATTTATTTCCTCAGCAAGGGCCGCGCATTGCCACGCGGAAAAGAATGGATACCCGTACTCGTATTGAGCGCATTGAATTTCCTGCTGAGCAATGGTCTCTCCACCTGGGGCCTTAAATTCATCCCAGCCGGGCTAGGCTCTATCATAGGAGCCATCTTTCCATTGTGGCTGGTGGTGATCGGACTTTTCTCAAATCAGAAAATGCCTCGTTTGGCCATCGCAGGCATTACCCTAGGCTTCTCGGGCATTTGTATCGTTTTTGCCGAGCACCTGCAGGATTTTTTCAATCCTTCTTTCATAGCAGGAATCCTGATTTCCATAGCGGCTACCTGGTCCTGGGCCTTTGGAACCCTGTACACCAAGAAACAGGCGATCTCATTTAATCCTTATTTCAGTCTCGGGTTGCAAATGATGATCTCGGGAATAACCTCGCTGATCGTGGCAAAATCTACCGGGCTCTATATTCCTGTTACGGAAATTCCCTGGCAAAGCTGGGCTTCTATTGGCTACCTGTTTTTATTCGGCTCGGTCATTTCTTTTGTAGCCTACCTGTACGCTCTCCAGAATTTACCCACCGAACAGGTATCCGTTTATGCCTATATCAATCCGATCGTGGCCGTAGCGCTTGGCGCATTACTGTTCAACGAACCACTTACCATCTACATCATTATGGGAGGCCTCGTCACCCTCATCGGAGTATACCTTGTTAATAAGGCGTACAGGAAGTAGAGGAGAGTTTAGGGTGGGTTTGTGGTTTGAAGTTTACGGTTTACTGTTTGTTTGGGGTTTGAAGTTTGCGGTTTACGGTTCTGCGTAATCTGCGCCTTTCTGCGTCCTCTGCGTCTTTTTACTTTTTACATCACTTCCCTCAACTCTCATCGCTATACGCATCCCAGTAAACGGTTTCTCGCATGAAGAGTTCGAAGAGCTCGCGCCAGCCTTTGAAGTTTTCCGAATCACCCAGCATATGATTGTGCCAGATAGAGATAAACAGCCCGTTGTATTTTTTCACCTGGTTGTAGTAGTCCATTAATTCCTGGTAAGCCGCTGCCGGGCTCAGCTTCTCCTCAAAGAAAGCATTGGCATCCATGAAGCAGAAAGGATAGATCAGCAAGGAGGTCGGGCTAT
This sequence comes from uncultured Chitinophagaceae bacterium, assembly GCA_964605065.1. GTDB lineage: Bacteria > Bacteroidota > Bacteroidia > Chitinophagales > Chitinophagaceae > Endoryza. Next base: position 435,462 of record CAZSAQ010000002.1, on the reverse strand, counting down.
TCTTTTCAAGATCGAACCAGTTGAAAGAGGAGCATACAGATGCCCTGAATCCATTTACACTTCCGTATCCCATCGAAAAATCTTTCTGGATGCCTGCAGAGATCAGCTGGCGGTACGTACCCGGCAATTCCATACGGATATAGTGTTGCCGGCTATACCTCACGGGTTTGTCGATCACTACTTCCAGCCATTGCAGTTCTTCCATAAACAACCTGGGGTTGTCGCCACTTTGCCAGGAAGGATGTATCCCTACTTTGTATTGATCCGCGTAATATTCAATGAGCTCCTGGAATTCTTTTACACCGGTGGAGATGTTCTTGTCGTACTCTCCTGTTCTTTTCGCTACCAGGAAGAAGTAATAAGGTTTGATGCGGCAATAGAGATGCAGGGCATCCAGCCATTCGAAGCAATCGAAAGGATCTTTTTGCCGGCCGGTTACCACCCGGTATCTTTCACGCAGGCCGGCGAGGTTACCCTTCAGCAGTTCGCGTGTGAATCCGCCGGCATTGCGGATCCATCCTTTGTGGCGGTAGGAATAGGCAATATCCACATCATAAGTAAGCAGGCATTTAAAGGCATGGCCCTTGAATGTAAGCGAGGGAAATTTTCGCTTCAATGCCTTTCTGAAATCTTCCAGCCAGATATTGACGAGAGGCTGGTGCAGGAAACCATTCCGGAATGCCAGCGACTGCTGGTGATCGAAACGTCCGTATTCATCCTTTGCATGCGGCAGGTATTCTTCGTAACGGCTTAACACATAAAAAGCAGCGGCCAGCAGATCGAAAGGAAAATCACCCCTGGTTGCAAAAAAAGCCTTGTGGAAATTCAGTTCGAACACCTCAATCCATTGCTCCCTGATGTCTTGCTGAAAGAGGATCGCATGAGCCTGTATAAAAAATTCATTCTCGCTGAAATCCTTATCTGAATAGTTGATCTTGGGACCCTCTTCATTTCGGAACAGTGCGGCATCGGTTGTGATCCTGATGGGTTCATCGAACAGTTGTCCGCTGATGAAATCAACGATATACTGTAAGCGGGGGCTTTGAAGAGGTGAATACAATAGCATGTAATCACAAAATAAAAAAGTTGGCCGGAAACAAACTCATTACCGCTTTTTATTTTGTTCGCGCCAGAGCTGGTTGAAGGTTTTGGGCGCGAAGTCCAGTTCCTGGTGATGCTTTGTCCAGGATTTGAACAGGCGGTTTACCACTTTGTTCTTGAGGCTGGCATTGCCAAGGTTCATCCAGCTTCTTCGGAGACTGGCCTGTTTCCAGGCCTTCCAGGCCATTTTTTCACTGAAGCCGGCCTCTCCCTGTTCTACGGATTCTTTCCTGTTTTCCAGCAGCAATTCGTGCAGGTTTATTTTCACGGCACATACCTCGGTACAGTTTCCGCAAAGGGAAGAAGCGAAGCTGAGGTGCTTCCATTCGCCCATATCTTTCAGATGCGGGGTAATTACCGCACCGATTGGACCGCTATAGGTTGCCTCATAGGCATGGCCTCCGATGTTTTTATATACAGGACAGGCATTCAGACAGGCTCCGCAGCGGATGCAATAAAGGCTCTCCCTCGATTTTTCATTGGCCAGGATATTGGTACGGCCGTTGTCAAGCAGAATGATGTACATATCTTCCGGTCCGTCTGGCTCGCCTGCCTGCCTGGGTCCGCTAAGTATGCTGTTGTACACCGTCAGGCGCTGCCCGGTTCCATAGGTTGCCAGCAGCGGCCAGAACAAGGCCAGGTCAGTAAGCGAGGGAATGATTTTTTCGAGTCCGGCAATCACAATATGCGTTTTCGGAAAGGAACAGCTCAGCCTGGCATTGCCCTCATTCTCTGTTACGGCTATACTGCCGGTATCAGCAATCAGGAAATTGGCGCCGGTTATTCCGATTTCAGCCTGAACATATTTCTCCCTGAGTTTTTCTCTCGCCACCTGGGTAAGCTGTTCGGGGCTCAGGTTGGGAGCAGTATGCAATTTTTCATAGAAGAGCTTTGCTACATCCTCCTTGCTTTTATGCATGGCAGGCGTAACGATATGATACGGAGGTTCGCCGTCGAGCTGCTGTATATACTCACCGAGGTCCGTTTCCACACTCTCGATCTGATTTTTCTCCAGGAAGTCATTGAGATGAATTTCTTCGGTGACCATACTCTTACTCTTCACTATGGTCTTGCAATTCTTGTCGCGGCAGATTTTCAGAATTTCATCGAGTGCCTGTTCGGCATTTTCCGCCCAAATTACTTTTCCTCCCCGGCGGATAAACTGTGCTTCAAAATTTTCGAGATTCTTATCGAGGTTTTCGATGGCCTTCCACTTGAGATTCTTGGCCTTTTCACGGGCCAGGTGCACGTCGAGGAATTGCTGTTTACCCAATGGTACCGCCGCATTGTATTTGCCGATATTGAAGTTAACGGTACGGCGATGTTCGAGGTCGCCGGCCTTGATAGTACTTCTGGCAATAAAGGAAGACGCAGTTTCACTCATGTGTTCACAGGTTGACAGGACAAGACAGTATCCAGCTCATGGTTATTCAGCTTTTGCCGAATGTAGCTGTGCTGCTTTATCCAAAGCTTGATAAAAATCCTCTCCGTAGAGTCTGGTGAGTGGTTCTTTCAGGAATTGGTAGGTCGGCACCTTCAGTTTCTCTCCGAGTACACAGGCTGGCTTACACAGCTTTTCTCTCGGTTCATAGTTCAGGCGGTCATAATTTCCGTTCCTGCCTTTCTCATGAATAATGGGAAAAAGATGGCAGCTGATCGGTTTCTTCCATTCTATCACGCCATCGTAGAAAGCCTGCTCAAAGGCGCATTTGATGATTCCTTTTTCGTCCCGGGTGCCGTATACACAGATTTCATGATCGGAACCGAGTGTGGGCGTTACCCATCCAAACTCTCGGTGATAAACATATTTACCCTTCTTTTCAATCTCCCGGATGGAGGCTTCGGTCAGATAGGGTTTTATCTTCTCATACAATTCCACCATCAGGTCGAGTTCCTTTTCTTCCAGGGGGGCGCCGGCATCCCCTTCCTCGCAGCATCCGCCCTTGCATTTGGAAAGATCGCAGACAAACTGCTTCCTGATCACATCATCACTAACCAGTACTTCGTCGATAATAATCACTTGAAAATAATTTAAAAGTAAATGTACAACTCAGGAAGCTATTCCCGATCAACCGGGTTATTTCCAGCGGAGAGAATTGATCAGGTGTTTCATATCTTCCTGCAGAAAGTTATTCACAATGCTCAGCGAATCTTCATTGGGAGTGGTATCGAAATAGAGGGCGCCACGCAGGAAATGCCGGACACTGTCGGTAATAAAGAACTGCCTGGCTGTAGCAGCATTTCCACCCACATTAAACCAGACTCCGCTTAACCCCTGGGGAGTATGAAAAAGCGAATCGTCGATTTCTGTCGCTTTGGTGGTATGCTTGTAGGTCATCTTGAAGGCATCATCTACCAGTTTGGCAAAATTCTCCTTGCCTATCTGTTTGTAACTGACATGAATTTTTCCGTTGAAACCCGGAAAATCAATATTGATCCAGTAGGGTGTGTCGTTGTCATTGAAAACGGAACTGTCCTGCAATATTTGTGCATAAACAGGATATTCGAATGTGTAGGGAAAACCGGGGCGGTCAAACCGGGTGTACGCATGCCGCGGCAGATCGATTTTGAAATAGCCCTTGGGCTTGATGGTATATTCACTATTGCAAGCGGCGAATACAAGCACCGATAAGACTGCAGGCCAGAGAATTCTTTTCATGTTTAGGATTGATGTGGCTGAACGGCCACTTTTACTTTTCTGATACGGTTTCTGTCCACTTCGAGAATCGTAAATACAAAGTCGCCCACCGTCAGTACGTCATTTACTTTCGGAATTTCACCGGCCACTTCCAGCATCAGCCCGGCAATGGAATCACTGTCGCCCCTCACTTCATCGAAAGTGTTGACCGGCAGGCCCATCAGGGCGCAGGCTTCGTGTATCATCAACCGGCCTTCAAAAACATAACTTCCGTCTTCCATTTTATGATGGCCGCTCTCATCTTCGTCAAATTCATCCTTGATATCACCTATGATTTCTTCCAGAATATCTTCCATCGTTACAATGCCGGAGGTGCCTCCGAACTCATCCACTACCACGGCAAAATGTATGTGCCTTGTCTGGAACTCCTTCAGCAGGTCTTCAATGTACTTCTGCTCATGCACGAAATAAGGTTGGCGCATGAGGCTGTGCCAGTTGAAATCGTCCGCTTCGTTGAGGTAGGGAAGAACGTCCTTGGTTTGCAACATTCCGCTGATATCATCGAGACTCGCCTTGTAAACCGGCAGCCTGGAATAGTGTAGTTCCTGTATGCGTTGTTTCACCTGCCCAAAATGGCTGTTGTGCTCGATCCCGCTTACATCGAGCCTCGTTCTCATGATTTGCTTAACGGTAATGGTCCCGAATTTATAAATGCCGGTGAGGATCCGCTGTTCTTCCACTTCTTCTACTGTTGAGCGGATGGTTTCTTCCATTTGCTGCTGGGTAATGGCCCGCGAAGTGCCTCCTCCGAAAAATTTTTCAATGCGGTCGGTAAACCGGAGAATAGACTGCGCCATTCTCTTGAACAGGTAATAGATCACTTCCACCAGGTAGGAAGATTCGTAGGCCGTGCGAAGGTTATTATTAGCCGCCCTTATTTTGGGAAGTACTTCACCGAATAACAGGATCAGAATGGTGATGACCACGATTTTAATCAGCAGTTTCAGCATCTGCATATTGTCCTTTCCCGCCATCGGAAGCAACTGATCGATCAGGAGGTTGGAAAGAATGATGATGGCGATATTGACAAATATATTGGCCAGCATCAGCGAGGCCAGCAGCGTTTTGGGATGTTCCAGCAGCGAGGCGATCCGCTTCCAGCCCGCGTCCTGTTTGGTTTTAAGGGTATTGATATCCCTGTAATTGAGAGAGAAAAAGGCGATTTCCGCTCCGGAAATGAAGAAGGAAAGAATCAGCAAAACCAAAACCAGCAGGGCCAGTATGGTGGTGGTTGCCTGGATACCGGCCGCCAGCAAAATAGGATCCAATAAACACAAACCGGGATAGTTATCCAACATAAACAATTTAGGTTCAAAAACGATCAACCCTCACCAGCCCCCCTCTTAATCATGAAGGCAGGTCATAAGGCCTGCCCTCTGGTAGTTATGGCTGCAAAAATAATACAAGATTGAATCAAAACGGCAGGTCTTCCGAAGACTCTCCCATCGGCGGGATATCCTGGTGAAACCCTTCAATGTTATCAGACTGTGCGCCACTCTGATGCGAATGGCCGCCTCCATCTGTTCTTTTATCCAGCATGATAAGGTTGTCGCCTACCACTTCTGTAGCAAATTTTTTGTTCCCCTCTTTGTCTTCCCAGCTTCGGGTTCTCAAACGGCCCTCGATATATACCAGGCTGCCTTTGTGCAGATACTTCTGGGCCAGCTCTGCCAATCCTCTCCAGAGCACCACCGTATGCCACTCAGTTTGTGAGATCAGCTTCCCGCCCCTGTCTTTGAACGTTTCGGTTGTTGCGAGAGGAAACTTTGCCACTCCGATATTTCCTTCCAGGAACTGAACATCCGGATCTCTTCCCAAATTACCGATGAGTATTACCCTGTTTACGCCTCTCATACTATTAAAGTTTGATGATTTGTAATCGCCTATTGAATCAAGTCTCTCTAAAGTTAACTCTTTTTCAGACGAAATAAGGAGGGTTTTTATTTAGCCCTTTTGGAAGTTTGATCTTCCTGATCAGACAGGAACCCGTTGATCAGCCGGGGAAATGCATACTTTTCCAAATCCTTCTTTTTGATTTTCACATAACCCCCAGGTATATCTGGCAACGCGGAAAGGCTTACCCTGATGAAACAGCCATGCACCTGCTGGTGGGTCAACTGCTGGCGGAATATGCTGCTAACGGAAAGCAGCCGGTATGGGATACCGGGTAAAATTTCGGCGGCCAGGCTTTCGGGATGCTCAACCTTACTCATTGATTCATATAATACGAATTCATAAAGATTTTCCCAGATATCTTTTGATGTTCTTTGACGGATCAGCACCTGCCCGGCATCTTCCACGATGAAATAATACAACCATCTCTCCCTGCGCGCAATGGTTTTCTCTTTTACGGGAAGCGTTTTTACAGCATCCAGGGCAAGAGCCTGGCATTCCTTACGCTGCACACATTGCTCGCAAAGCGGGTTCAGGGGTTTGCAGATGGTCGCTCCAAAATCCATGATCGCCTGGTTATAAATACCCGCCTGTTCTGCTGGCAGCAGGGCTGCCGCCAGTTCATTGAATAATTTCTTACCCGCCGTGCTGTCAATAGCGGTTGTAATGCCAAAATATCTTGCGATGACCCTTTGAACATTTCCATCCACTACCGCATAGGGTAAGTTAAAAGCGAATGAACCAATTGCCGCAGCAGTATAGGGTCCAACTCCTTTCAGGGCACGGATCTCATCGTAAGTCTTCGGAAATTTTCCCTTGTACCGGGAAGCGATCAGCCTGGCAGTTTCAAGAAGATTCTTGCATCGTGAATAATATCCGAGCCCTTCCCATAGTTTGAATACTTCCTGATCAGGCGCATTCGCCAGTTTTTTTATGTTGGGATATTTTTTGATGAATCGTTCATAGTAAGCCCAACCCTGTTCTACCCTGGTTTGCTGAAGTATGATTTCGGACAACCATATTTTATAGGGGTCTTTCTCGCCCTTCCAGGGCATTTTGCGGTCATTTTTTTGACGGTTCCACTGTAAAAGCCGGGTCGAAAAGGAAGATTTCATAATAATACGGAGCGTTTAACGTTTTGAAAATGAATTAACTGGAATTAGAGCAGGAGTCAGGGATTGCAGGGTCATTTTCAATTGTTTATATTTTCTTGCTTATTTGATAATAATGTTCTAATTTCAATAATGAATTGATAATGTGGGTGTTGGCCATGAATTATTTTAAACGATTTTTTAAACCCATTTAAAAATTCAATTGTATGAGAAAAGCAGACCTCGTTAACCAAATATCTGAAAAAACAGGTATTCCCAAGGTTGATGTTCTGGTTACGCTGGAAACCATGTTCAAGGAGGTAAAGGATACTTTATCTGCCGGCGAAAATATTTACATCCGCGGCTTTGGAAGTTTCATTACCAAGAAACGCGCAGCCAAGATCGGCCGGAATATCAAGAAGAACATTGCAGTACACATTCCCGAACATTACATTCCTGCCTTTAAACCGGCCAAGGAATTTGTTGCCGAAGTGAAAAAATTGCAATCTGTTAAAGAAGATCAGCCAAACCCCGAAGATGAAATGTAATTTCGCAGCTCAATTTATTTGAGCAGTGAAAAAACAACAATACATTTTAATTGGCAGTGGAGTCATCCTCTTCTGCCTTATTTATTTTTTCGGAAACACGATCCCTCCAGCCAGAAAATCGACTGCAACTGCTCCTGCCAAGGAGAAACCAGCTGAAAAAATTGACTTTCAGTACATCCTGGCCAATTCTAAAAAGGAATTGACGGAAGGCCAGCTCTCTTACGTAAATAAGCTGGAAACCGGAATTGTGCGCGGAGACGTTAAAGACCAGCAGATTAAAGTATACCACAAGCTCGCTGACTTTTGGCGTGATACGGCCCATTCCCTGCTTCCTTATTTATATTATACGGGAGAGGCTTCTAAATTGGAAAATTCTGAAAAAAGCCTCACCTTTGCTGCCCACTATTTTTTAGAGGGGGTTCGGCGTCAGCAGGATCCGCCGCTGAAATCGTGGATGGCCACACAGGCCAAAGAGTTATTTGAAGAAGCACTGAAAATCAATCCAGGCAACGATTCGTCGAAAGTGGGACTGGGAAGCTGCTACCTCTTCGGAGGCATCAGTGAAACACCCATGCAGGGCCTGCAGATGATCCGGGAGGTGGCAGACAGAGACCCGAATAATGTCTACGCCCAGTTCATGCTGGGACTCGGAGGCATCCAGTCGGGGCAGTTTGACAAAGCCGCCGACCGATTGAGAAAAGTGGTGGCCAGGCAGCCCAACAATGTGGAAGCGATCCTGATGCTGGCAGAAGCCTGTGAAAGAACAGGACAAAAACAGGAGGCGATTAAATGGTATGAAGCCAGCAAATCGTTCTTTACCGATGATGCGACCATTCTGAAAGACATCAATGATCGTATCAGCGAATTGAAAAAATAGGTTTTACCCACTCAGTGGTTGAAATAAATTATTGTTTAACTATAAAATCATTTGGTGAATTATGCCTTGTGGTAAAAAAAGAAAGCGTCATAAGATTGCGACGCATAAGCGTAAGAAGAGATTGAGAAAGAACCGCCATAAGAAGAAGAGCAAGTAAATTCTTCAAACGGCCGGCTTAATTCCTTGTACAGCCGGCCGTTTCCTTCCTTCTTGGCTGAACACATTGTTTGCTCTTTATGGCGCACGATTGCTATAAAGCCTATAATCAGCAAGCAATACCACCTCAGCAACTTTCCTTGTAGTGATGATGGTTTGACGGAAAAAGAAGAATACGCTTGAATAAGGAACTAATAATAAACGCCGCTCCCCAGGGTGTAGAAATTGCACTTTTAGAGGATAAGAAGCTGGTAGAACTGCATCACGAAAAAGCGGATGCCAGTTTTGCCGTGGGAGATCTTTATCTCGGAAAAGTAAAAAAACTCATCCCTGGCCTCAATGCAGCATTTGTAGACGTCGGCTTCGAAAAAGACGCGTTTCTGCATTATACCGACCTGAGCCCCTACGCCCGCTCGCTGCTCAAATTCACCCAGGCCGCCATCAACGACAACAGCCCCACCGGATTTGACTTTGCTCATTTCCAGGTAGAGCCGGAAATCATCAAAACAGGAAAGATCAATGAAGTCCTGAGTGGCAAGCCAAACATCCTGGTTCAGATCCTCAAAGAACCCATTGCCGCCAAAGGTCCCCGACTGAGTTGTGAAATCTCACTGCCCGGCCGCTTTGTTGTCATCACCCCTTTCAATGATATCGTTGCCGTATCCCGAAAGATCCACTCTTCCGACGAAAGGAAAAGGCTTCAGAAAATAGTGGAGGCCATCAAGCCAAAAAACTTTGGGGTGATCGTACGCACAGCGGCAGAAGGAAAAAACACGGCTGAACTGCATGAAGACCTCTCCATGCTGGTTGAAACCTGGAAAATGATCCAGGGCAATCTCAAAGGTTCCGTGGCTCCTTCCAAAATACTGAGCGAGCAGACAAAGACCACAAGTATGTTGCGCGATCTGCTGAATGAAAGTTTCAACAAGATCGTTGTCAACGATAAAAATATCTATAACGATACCCGCAGCTACATCCAGCGGATCGCTCCCGAAAAAAGCGATATCGTTTCTTTCTATCATAACGGCCTGCCGATCTTCGATCAGTTTGGCATCACCAAACAGGTAAAAGCAGCCTTCGGCAAAACGGTAAACCTTCCGAGCGGCGCCTACCTCATTATCGAGCATACCGAAGCGCTCCATGTGATAGATGTGAACAGCGGTTATAAAAGCGTGGGCAACAACCAGGAGCTCAATGCCCTGGAAACAAATATGGAAGCGGCTGCCGAAATCGCACGCCAGCTTCGCCTGCGTGACCTGGGCGGTATCATCGTGGTCGATTTCATCGACATGAAACTCCCGGAGAACAAACGCAAGCTGATGGAATCGATGGAAGATTTCATGAAGCCCGACCGGGCCAAACATGCGGTACTTCCTATTTCCAAATTTGGCCTGATGCAGATCACGCGCCAGCGCATGAAACCGGAAGTAAACATCAACACCCAGGAAATCTGCCCGAGCTGCAACGGCACCGGAAAAATCTCTTCCGCCCTGATCCTCGAAGACGAAATCGAAAAGAACCTGAGCTACCTGATCACCCACAAGCACAAAAACCTCACGGTAGTAGTACATCCTATCGTGTACGCTTACCTCACCAAGGGAACCTGGTTCAATTCCAGACAATGGAAATGGAGATTCAAATTTGGTCAGAAAGTAAAACTGAAGGAAAATTCTAATTACCACCTCACCGAATTCCACTTCTTCGATGCTCATGAAGAAGAAATCAAACTTTAATTCCTACAACGAATTATAATAATTAATAAGCTCAGCAACTGAGCTTATTTTTTTTACGCTGATCTTCTCTGCTTTGATAAATGCATTTACCTTTTCCTCATTGTCTTTCGTTAAGGCCGCGAGATTTTCCTTTGTGAGTAAAAGAATGCTTCCTTCCTTGAAAAGATAATAAGAAGAGTACTCGCGATATTCATTATTCTCTTCTCCCGAAACCGGGTTTTTATCTTTGACGAGCACTTTCCGGATCTGCCTGATCAGGGAAAGCTTGCCATTGGCTACTACCTCATAAATAGTCTTTTCATTATTGCGTTCGATAGGTGGATACCCGGTCCGGAACAGGTAAAAAGCAGGCCTGGAACTAACCGTATCGACCATAGAGATCTCTTTGATCAAACCGTCTTCCACCACTATTTCTTTTGAACCCCCGTACCTGACATGAATTTCCTGGTGCTCGAAGTCGATCAGTACTTCCACACCTCCATAAACACGGTTGCCGCTTAAGGTTACCTTAGACTGCCGAAATCCATTGATAAAATAGGGAAACCCTCTCACCTCTTCATTGGAGGCAAAGGGCCTTCCGTTTTGGTCGACCGTGGTAACATATTGCGCGAACTTTTTCGCCAGGAAAGGGTTTTCCGGCAATACAGCCGGCGGCGCTGTAGTGGTGGCGGATTGCGCCCGGGCACAAAGACCCGACATCAAATAAATTGTAATGAATAGTATGGATCTCATGGGTAAAATCGTCTTTTAAGTTACTTCATTTTTCTGATCCCCGGAGAATCAAAATGGATCATGCGGGATGGAAACAATACCGCGCAGGCAATAGTCTTCTTTTACTCTGCATCGTGCAGGCTGGCATACTCAAAACCTTTAGCATGATCGGGTAGTTACCTAAAAAAATACCTGCCCCGGAGGGCAGGTATACGGGCTATATAAAGAAGGACCAACTTATTTGGGGTTCTTAACCGGTGCACTGCTGGCTGAGGGCGGATTATAAGCCAGTTCATTGTCCGGAACATCCCAATAGTCAATGTATCCGTAGTCAATGGTAGCATTGGTGTTAACGGCACCTGCGGTAGAGATCACCACGCAGCCGGTTCTTCCGCCACCTGCTGAAATGGGTTCGCTCACTTTCCAGCGGCGGGCATCATAGAACGACAAGCCACGGAACGCAAGCGCAATGCGTCTTTCTCTCCTGAGTTCTTCGAGCGCACCGGCCTGTGTGGTTACCACGCCAGACACATGCGCCAGTCCGGCACCCATGTAGTCCCTCACTGCATCGATGAGAGCCAGGCCTGAACTGATCGAACCGGCGCTGAACGCTCCGGCATACATGGTAGCTTCTGCCTTCATCAGTTCATTTTCTTCATAAGAACCTACCAGGGGCAATTCAAAACCACCGATAGCTGTATTGGCATAGATATAGGTTCCGCTGACTCCATTACCGCCGTTATACAGCGTAAAACGGGTATTGAACGTGTTGCCACGGTCGCTGTTTCCAATCCAGGGCTGAGCAGACTGCTTCACGTTCTGTGTTTTTCTAAGGTCACCCGGCTTGAAATCCTGTACCCAACGCTCGCTCAGCTTATAGGTGCCGCCACCCGCTGCAGAGCTCTGTACTTTTGCAGATACGGTGCCGGATGAGACCGGAATGAATTCTCCATTGGTATTGGTTCTGCCGGTGAAAATATAATCGCCGTCCTTGATTCCATTGTTGGTAAGGGTAATGATGGCGTTCCAGTCGGCAGCCGTCATGGCAGAAGTGGTTTTATTCACCAGGATATTCCTTGCCTTGAGGGTATTGATATTGCGGATCCACATGTCTTTGGTAGGAGGAGCACCGAGACCCACCTGGCAGAACGAAGGAATCAGTTTGCCCAGTACCGCATCATAGTCGCCGGTTGAACTTACCTTACCGAGGTCGGCAATGGCATTGTCCAACTGAGCCGCTGCTTCAGTAATGATGGCTTCCTTGGTTACATAATCGCCATTGGTAGCACTTGGCGTGTTGTTGATGATACCTGCATAGTAAATGGAGCCGATCCTGGAATAGGCGAATCCTTTCCAGAAATGCGCCCACGCCTGAAGAGTTGCCAGTTTGGTAGCCTTGTCGCCGGTAAATTCCACGTTGGGGGCAATCTGCAGGATCGTGTTGGCGGCATTGATCATGTTGTACATGTATGACCACTCATAGTAGATGAAGTTGGATCCCTGCTGATCGTTCTTGTTTACTGTTCTGAAAAACGTATACCAGACGTTGGGGTTGTTCGGGTTGGCTACGGTACTTCCATTGTCGAGCTTTACGGTATTGGGGCAGCCGATCTGGTTGAGGAACGAGTTGGCCGCTTCTGCGCCTACCACATCACCCAATAATTCATGGAAGCCCATGGCGCCTGACCAGAATAATCCAAACACGCCATCGCCGTATTTCAGGTTCTTGAATCCGTTAACATACACACCGCCCTGTGCCAGGGAAATAATACCCTGCTCGGTGGTCGAAGCTTCGGGTGTCGGCTCGTTCGGGTTTTTTACATCGAGCTGTTTTTTACAGGCCGTACCTGATAACAGCATTATGGTTGATGATATGATGAATAATTTCTTCATGGTGTCTGTTTTAATTCGTTTGATTAAAATCCGAGATTAATTCCAAACTGGTATGACTTGATATTGGGAACGGTATTGTGATCTACACCGCGATCCCACGCTGAATTCAGAGATCCTGAACTTATTTCGGGATCCATACCGGTATACTTGGTAAGTGTTACTATGTTTCTTCCGGTGAATACCAGCTGAACCTTACGAACGCCGTTCACTTTAATGAAATGCGCGAGGTCGATGGCCAGCGACAGGTTTCTCAGCCTGGCAAAAGTGGCATCTTCGTAGAAATAGTTCTTGGTACCGTTCCTAGAAACCTGGGCGTAAACACCACGATAGAAAGCGCTCCAGGCTCCTGTTTCATTATTGATGGTAATGGACTTATCATAATCCTGGTGAATACCGTCACGATACATCCATTCTTTGGTCTGGTTGTACAGATGGCTCTTGTAAACCCAATCCCACTGCATGGAAAGCGACAGCCATCCTTCGTAGTTCAGGTCGTTGATGAACGAGATGTTGAACTTGGGGTTGGGGTCTCCAAAGCTGTACTGGTTCGGAGTTACATAAGGTTGCTTGTAGTTAGGCAGACTCGGATTGGAATATACCACCCATCCATTGCTAGCTACTGCAAAATTGCCCTGGTTGGCCTTAGGAATATACGGCTGTCCGGTTGTAGGATCTACCTGGTCAACCGAATGCAACATTAAATATCCAAACAACTGGCCGATCTTTTTACCTGCTTCGAGCACATAGCCTGAACTACCCGCATTGGATAGCACAACGATCGGCTTATCCTTCACGAAAGAAATTTCGGAAGATTGCTTGCTGAAGTTGGCAGTGAAGTTCCAGGTCAGTTTTTTACCGGAATAGGCATTCACATTCAGTGAAGCCTGGATACCGCTTGATTTGAGACCGAAAGCATTGTCTATTACATTACCGGTTCCGGTAGAAGGGGCCGCATCTGTTGGCCAGATGGCGTTTTCTGTCCGGCGATCCCAATAAGAGAATGACAGGTTGAAATTTTTCAGCCAGTTATCCCGAAGACCTTTGATGGTCAGATCTGTTCCATATTCAATTTCCCTGGAGATCTCCACGCTGAGGTCTGGGTTGGGGTTGGTAGTTTTGAATACGAAGGCCACATTATCACCCATTGTCTGCGGGGTTAGTGTGATGTAGCGATCGAAGGGACCGGGCTGGATACCTGCTTTACCATATGCCGCTCGCAGTTTCCACTCTGTGATCACCTCTCCCACTTTAGAATCGCTGAAGAAATTCAATCCTGAGATGCGGAAGAAGCCGTTATAGTGCGGGAAGGTAAACGGTTTCGAACCCCGGCCGAATGCGGAAGAATAGTCGGTACGGAAACCACCGGCAACACCTGCCAGGTCGCCCCATTCGAATTTCTGGTCGAAGAGATAACCATAAGTGATGAATGGTGTTTTGGTGTCGGTTACAATTTTATAGTTCAGCATATTCTGTGCTGTGTAAGGGGCGAAAGAAGGAGCATCTGTTCCGTAGGAAACATAAGCAGTTGATACGTTCTTCCGGTAATCGAAAGCTCCATATGTTGTAGAACGGATCGGGAGTTTGATGCCGAGATCGTTCTGCGCATCCAGTCTTACTGTCAAAGAGGGCAGGAAGTTCTGGAATGTGGTTTTGTAAGTCTGGGTATTGATCTCACCGGTTTCCGTAGCTGTAGAGGGCGCGCCGGCACTGTAACGGGGAGAATAATATTCGAGCCAGTACTGCCAGTAGTCTGCATTAAGGTTGGTAGACTGGTCATCGATCTGGTAACGGGTATCATCTGTCTGGTAGTTCAATCCGTATTTCACATCCGCTTCGAAGAACTTCAGGAATTTATAATTGGCATTAAATGACTGCAGCACATCGATCCTTTTGTTATCAGGATGTCCGTACTGGAACATATAGTTCGGGTTATAATGGTTAACACCCACCGCATCGCCAAAATAGGCGCCATAGCTGCCATCGGGTGACTTGAAGTTGAAATCGGCAAAAGGCCTGGCGTTGTTCAGGGCGTACATGATGGTACGGCCAGACTGATCCATCAGGTTGTTCTTGGTATACACCAGCTGCGTAACGGAGCGGATCCGGAAATTCCTGAATAACTCAAATCCCAGGTTGGAGACCAGGTTGCTTCGCTGATATTTTCCGTTACCCCTGAAAACACTTTCCTGCTGGGTATTGGAACCAGACAGGGAGAAATCCATGCGGTCTTTGGAACCACTGACGGTAACGGAGTTGTTGTAAGTAAGCGCCTTTTGAAAGAACATAGCATAGTGATCGTAATACTTCAGGTTCTTGTCGTAAGGTTTGTTGTTGTTGTTGGTAGGGTCAAGACTGTTCCAGGTTACGTTCAGCGCATAGTGGCTGTAGTCCGGATCAAAACTCAGCGGAACACCACCACCTCCGGTAACATTCCCGCTGGCATCTGTTTGAAGACTATGGAATTTTGCTTTTCCAAAGTCTCCCACATTGATCAATGAGTTTTGAGAAATGCTGGAGGAAAGATCGATGCTGAGCTTTCCGCCTTTTCCTTTTTTGGAGAACAGCTGAATAACACCATTGGCACCCTGGGCGCCATAGAAAGTGGCTGCCGCAGCACCCTGAACCACTTCAATTTTTTCAATGGACGAAAGGTCCAGCGAATTGAGGTCTGTTGCTTTTACTTCCACCCCATCCAGAAGGATCATGGGCGAAGTACCGCTTCTGAGAGTGTTGATACCACGCAGCAGAATTTGCGCCTGGGCACCCGGGTTTCCGTTTACAGAAGAAATGTAAGCGCCCGCGATCTTACCAACCAGCGCCTGGTCGATCGAAGCCGTTGGAGCAGCAGGCAGTTTGTCTGCACTGATGCTTTCAACTGCGATGGATGTTTTCTTCCGGGAGGTTCCTGCACCTGTACCGGTAACGATTACTTCGTTCAGGGCCTTGGTGTCCTGAATCAGTTTAACCGATACAATTTTCTGGGAAGCGATGCTGACCTCCGCGGTCTCAAATCCGATGGAGGAAATTACCAGGACTCCATTTGCAGGAGCAGAAATCCTGAAGGCTCCATCCAACCCGGTGCTTGTACCGGTTTTGGAGTTCTTTACCCTTACGCTGGCGCCGGCTACAGGATTGCCGGCCGGGTCTAAAACCTTTCCTGAAACTTCAATTGTCTGGGAGTAAACGGCACTGCAAATGAGTACCAGTAATCCCGCTAGGAGATATCCGATTTTTCTCATGTCTGTTAGTTTAGATACTGTTAAATTTAGGAGAAAATCAAGTAACGGCCAAAATCAAGGACAAATGGTCTAATATGAGCGCTGCGCAAAACAAAAAATAGTTTAAATTTTTTTATATAATGACATAAAATGTAGGATAATGGCTACAATTAATATCAACAGGTAGTATTAAGTAATATTAAATAAAAAAGCCATTCAACAAATTGAATGGCTTTTGATGTTTTTTAAGAACCAGTTTGTGTTATTGCCGGCGATTATTATACATAGATATATAATATATCAGGGTAATTATAGAGGAAACGGCGGCGACAACATAGGTGAGTGCGGCCCATTTCAAGGCGTCCTTAGCCTGGGGATATTCATCCTGGGTGGTTACCGAAGACCTGTTCAGCCAGGCCAGAGCCCGGCGGCTGGCGTCAATTTCGACCGGCAGGGTAACGAGTGAAAAAAGGGTTGTCATGGCGAACAATATGATTCCCACCAGCAGGAGGGCCGGAAAGCGATTGATCAGGATCACCCCACCCATCAGCAGCCAGGGCACCAGGGTGGAGCTGAACTGTACCACCGGAACCATCCGGCTGCGCAGGGTGAGCCACTGGTAGGCAGTCTGGTGCTGAACCGCATGACCGCATTCGTGGGCGGCAACCGCTGCCGCGGCAATGGAACGCCCTTCGTACACTTCCGCGCTCAGGTTTACAGTTTTAGTAAGAGGGTTGTAGTGATCGCTCAGATAGCCGGCCACGGATACCACTTTGACATCGTAAATGCCGTTTTCGGCCAGCATTTTTTCCGCTATTTCCCTTCCGCTTAAACCCTTCCTGAGCAGCACCTTGCTGTAGCGGGCAAACTTGCTTTTCAGCGCCCCGGAAGCCAGCAATCCGGCCAGTCCCAGAAAAATCAATAACATCCAATAAGAAGGTAACATTTCAGTACTTTTTATGATTAATATCAAAAGAACTACCAAAAAAAAGAGGGCCTGTTTCCGGCCTTTTTGGCTGCCATTTTTTGTGATTTTCCGGATGAAATAACACCATGAAAGACAGGTGCTGACAATTTATCATTTTTAGCAGCCGCCTAACCGGCGAATGCGCATATTTACATGATTATCATCTATTTAAAGCTAACCAATCTTCACCATCCCCCACCCCGACCGTTAACATAAAATTTATCAACAAGGACCAAAATTTATTTTGTTATGTGCGCTCAATTTGTAATTTAGTGTCAGAATTTAATGGGTTAGTAAGTAAAGGGTCAGCAGCAATGCCGGCCCTTTTACTTTTGTACCATTTCAACGTTTTTTTCCACCATTTTTTTGTTGTTTTATATCCACTCAACCTTCATTTTCTATTTTCTTTTTGTGTTCCAACTTTTTTATTCTCACACTTATTTTTTCAATTTGCTTTTTACCTGTCAACTTAATAACAACTTTAGCGAACACCTTACCTTTATCGGATGAGTAAAACGAAGACGGCATTTTTTTGCAGCCAATGCGGATATGAAAGCGCCAAGTGGTTAGGTAAATGCCCCTCCTGTAATCAATGGAACACATTTGTGGAAGAAGTGATACAAAAAGGCCAGTTGAAAAACGACAATGGATGGAAAGATTATAATGAAGAGAAGAGAACCGTCAAAACGATTGCACTGAGTGAAGTAAAAACCAAAGAGCAGGAAAGGATTATTACTACAGACCAGGAGTTGAACAGGGTGTTGGGCGGAGGCATTGTTCCGGGAAGCATTGTACTGGTAGCGGGTGAACCGGGAATTGGTAAATCGACCCTGTTTCTTCAAACCGGATTATTGCTGAAAGGATTTACTACTTTGTATGTAAGCGGAGAAGAAAGCGAGCAGCAGATCAAGATGCGTGCCGATCGCCTGCAGGCTTCCAATGAAAATTTTTACCTGCTCACTGAAACTTCCACACAGGTTATATTCCAGGAAATCAAAAAACTGAAACCCGACCTGGTGATTGTGGATTCGATTCAAACGCTGCAGTCGCCCTATATCGATTCATCGCCTGGCACTGTTTCTCAGATACGTGAATCTGCTGCGGAGCTGCAACGGTTCGCCAAAGAAACCAATACGCCCGTATTCCTGATTGGCCATATTACAAAAGACGGATCCATTGCAGGACCCAAGCTTTTGGAGCATATGGTGGATACCGTTCTTCAGTTTGAAGGAGACCGGCATTATGCTTATCGCATTCTGCGAACATTGAAAAACAGGTTTGGCAGTACGGCCGAGTTGGGTATCTATGAAATGACCGGTGGAGGCATGAGGGCCGTTACCAATCCCAGCGAAATTCTGATTACCCAGAAAGACGAAGTGTTGAGTGGTATCGCCATTGCCGCAACGATGGAGGGCCTTCGGCCGCTGCTTATTGAAGTGCAGGCCCTGGTAACGCAATCCGTTTATGGTACACCGCAAAGAACAGTATCGGGTTTTGACCTGCGACGATTACAGCTCCTGCTGGCAGTGCTTGAAAAAAGGGGTGGCTTTCATTTTGGCGTAAAGGATGTATTCCTGAATATAGCGGGCGGATTGAAAGTGGAAGATCCTTCCATCGACCTGGCCGTGCTTTGTGCGCTGCTGAGCTCTTATGCCGATGCACCATTGTCTCCCAACATCTGTTTCGCCGGAGAAGTGGGGTTGAGTGGTGAGATCAGGGCGGTTAACCGCATCGATCAGCGAATTGCTGAAGCGGAAAAACTGGGTTTTGAAAAAATCATTGTTTCCAAATACAATGTAGGCTTTCGCGAATCGGCTGCGCGCTCTGCTACAACCGGCAAATTCAATATTGAAGTGATCGCCATGGGAAGAGTGGAAGAAGTGTATCAATATCTTTTCGGATGATCAGCCTGGGAAGGGAAGTTTGGGAAGGCTGGATGGACCTGCTCTATCCGCCGGTTTGCGCGGGATGCGCCGAAAAGATGACCGATCATTCCAAACCTCTTTGTCTTTCCTGCGTTCACGGGCTGCCCTTCACCCAATTTCATCTTCATGCGGGCAACCCGGTAGAAAAAATTTTCTGGGGTCGGATTCCGGTGCAATCAGCCGCGAGCTACCTGTACTTTACCAAACATTCGCCGGTGCAGCATCTATTGCATCAACTCAAATACCGCGGCAACAAACAGATAGGCTTGTTTCTGGGAGAAAAGATGGGAGAAGATTTCAGACAATCGGGGAGGTTCAACGATATCGATGCCATCGTACCCTTGCCGCTCTTCCGTTCCAGAGAAAGAAAAAGAGGATACAACCAATCGGCCATCCTCGCGGAAGGCTATTCAAAAGCAACCGGATTGCCGGTTTACCCGAAAGTAATCCGCAGACGCAGCGCCACTGCTACACAAACACACAAATCCCGTATGGAGAGATGGCAGAATATGGAAGGGAGGTTTGAATTGACCGACCCGCATTTACTGAAAGGCAAATCATTACTCCTGATCGATGATGTACTGACAACAGGAGCCACGCTGGAAGCCTGCAGTCGTAGCCTGCTTGAAGTTCCCGGAATTTCAGTGAGCATCGCCACGCTCGCCTATACTTCCTCTTAGCTAACCATTAATTTTTTGTTGTCTGGTTAAAATTGGCTGGCCTCCAGGGAGCGGGAGCGAGTGCTTTTGCGAGCATTTTTGCGGCATTGTTGCCGGGGCAAGTCGCTGATGGTACTTTTTTTGTTTCGCCAAAAAAAGTACCACAAAAAAAGGCGAACGGAAACCGATGTACAGCCCGGTTTCCGTCGTCTAGCGCCCAGCTTCCGTTCTTCGGTGATGAACAGCTGTAGAATAAATCCGGGCAAATATTCAAAGACCACGAAACTGTAAAACCGGCAACAGTAATTAGTCCAGGAAAAGTCTAACTACTGAATTACTCCCCTCTACCCGCGGGAGAGGGGCCGGGGGTGATGGCGGGAGCGGATGCGGATGGAAGAAATGCGGGTAATTATTTAAAGAACGGCAAAATGTTAACAGGACAACAGTGACAATTAATTTACAGATGATTCGTTTTCAGTCAATACATCTGTTTATTTTTGAAACGAATGAAATCTTCTTTCCTTTTCATATTGGTGGTGGCTGTTCTGCTGGGAGCCTGTAAAAAAGAAACTTTCATTACCGGAGCGGATGCCAGCCTGGGTGTATCCGCTGATTCCCTTCATTTCGATACACTGTTTACCAGCACCGGATCCACCACCCGCTTCATCAAAATTTTCAACGAGAACGATCAGAAATTAAGGATCTCTTCTGTTCAGCTGGCGGGAGGAGCCGGTTCAGCCTACAGAATCAATGTGGATGGCTTCACCGGTCCGGAAGTGAACGACCTGGAACTGGAAGCCAACGATAGTCTTTATGTTTTTGTAACGGTTACCATCAATCCCACTGTCTCCAATACGCCCTTCGTGATCCAGGACAGTATCAGCATTCAGTATAATGGCAATACCCGCTGGGTGCAATTGGACGCATGGGGCCAGAATGCTCATTTTTTCAGGAATAAAGTTGTCAGCGGTTCCGAAACCTGGACCAACGACAAACCCTATGTTATCCTGGGAGGGTTGCGGGTAGACACCACCGCCAGCCTTACTATCGAAGAAGGTTGCCGGATATATGTGCATGCCGACGCGCCGCTGATCATCGATGGAACCCTGCAGGTAAATGGCGACTATTTCGACAGCACGCGGGTTGTTTTCCAGGGCGATCGGCTGGATATGCCCTATCGTGAATTCCCCGCTGCCTGGCCCGGAATCTATTTCAGGGGAACGAGCAAGAACAATATTCTCCGCTATGCCAGCATCCTTAATGCGTACCAGGGAATTGTGGCCGAGAAGCCTTCGATCAATGCCAACCCCAAGCTCCATCTTTCCCAATGCAAGATCGACAACTGTTATGATGCAGGAATTTTTGGAGTAGGTACCAGCCTGGTGGCAGACAATTGCCTGGTGAGTAATTGCGGTAAAAACATACTACTGGTATATGGAGGCAACTACACCTTCACGCATTGCACCAGTGCCGCCTATTCAAATAATTTCTTATTGCACAAGGAACCTGCGCTGCTGGTTACCGATTTCATCAAAGTGGACAATACCCTTCAAACCGCCAATACCCAGGCCGCATTTTTGAACTGCATATTCTGGGGAGACAATGGCACGGTAGACGATGAAGTGGTCACCAGCAAACAGGGAAACACGGTATTCAATGTAGGATTTCAAAACTGTTTGTGGAAAGTGAAAACCAATCCGGGTAATATTTCCATGAATAATATCATTGCCAACCAGGAGCCTTCATTCGATAGTGTTAACAATCAGAAAAGATATTATAATTTTCGCCTACGTGAAGATTCACCAGCGCTTAACAAAGGCCTGGTAACCGGATTACCCCTTGATCTGGACGGGAAAACGCGAGCCATCGGCCTGCCCGACCTGGGCGCATATGAAAGACAATAATCTTTTTCACCGGGAAACCATTTATCTTTCCAATCGTAATTATGGGGAACAGCTGAACCATTTCAGCACCAAATTTGTATTAGTTATCTCAATCATCAAAATCTTTACAACATGTTACGCTTTGCATTACTGGCTGCATTCCTTTATACCATGACAGCTACCTCTATCTACGATTTTAAAGTTCCCGGACTGGAAGGTGGTCAGATAGATTTCTCTAAATACAAGGGGAAAAAGATCATGATCGTCAATACGGCTTCTCAATGTGGCAATACTCCCCAGTATGAAGACCTCGAAAAATTATACGAAGCATACAAGGACAAACTGGTTATTGTCGGTTTTCCGGCCAACAATTTCGGCCAGCAGGAGCCTGGCAGTAATGGTGAGATCGCCGAGTTCTGCAAAAAGAATTATGGGGTGAAATTTCCGATGGCTGAAAAAGTGTCTGTAAAAGGCGCTGATATTCACCCCCTCTTTGAATACCTGACCAGCGAAGCCAAAAAGATGGGTATTGAGGACCCCATCAAATGGAATTTCACCAAATTCCTGCTCGATGAAAATGGCAAACTAATCACCGTTATCTTCCACAAAACCAAGCCCATGAGCGAGGATGTACTGAAATACCTCAAATAATACGGTTCAACTAAATCATCGACCCCCGGAGTATTGCTTCGGGGGTTTTTTATTGAACTTGACCCTGTATCCCGTCACCCCAGTGCCTCCCCTGAAACAGGCCATCGTCGAAATTCTTCCAAAAATCGAAGCTTTATGGTTAAATGTCGAATATATTTCAAAAGCCTGTAAATCCGGAGCATCTTTACATCATCAACGCCGATATCCTTAGAAATCCAATCCAAGATCCCTGAATATCCTCCGATACCCTGGAAAAGCCAAACCCTTTTTAATCCTGATTTCCGAAAACCGTTAAGGCTTGAAAGTTGTTAATCCCTGAACCTTCCAAACCCTGCTTTCAAACCGCCAATTTCCCTGAAAACCGAATCTTACGTCCCATCTCCAATTGATTAACCGCCCCTTGCCAACCGGGCGGTTTTTTTTATTTTCAACTACACCTGACAGTTATAAAATACTCCCGGCCATTGTCGCCCTTTTAAATTCATTTTTTCGTCAGAGGCAGGTAATTTAATTTCGCCCGATGCAGTTCAGCCAGGTTATAGGACAATCGGAAACCCAGCACCGGCTGGTGGAAATGATCCAGCACAACCGGTTAAGTCATGCCCTGTTGTTTTTGGGGAAGGAGGGTTCAGGGGCATTACCGCTGGCCCTGGCATTCAGTCAATACCTTTTGTGTGAAAAGGCAAACCGGAAAGAGCAGCCCGGTCCATCGCTTTTTGGAGACGCCCCGGAGCCGGCGGCTTTTTTAACCGACTCCTGCGGGCTGTGTCCTTCCTGTCAGAAAGCCCGTCAGCTGATACATCCCGACATTCACTTTTCTTACCCGGTTGTTACCAGGAAATCCGGTACTCCTCCGATTAGTACAGACTACATTACCGAGTGGAGGGAATTTATCGTTCAGCAGGCCTATGGCAATTTGTACGACTGGCTGCAGTTTATCGGCGCTGAAAACAAGCAGGGAAATATAACAGCCGCGGAATGTAATGATATCATCCGCAAGCTGAACCTCAAGAGCTATGAAGGCGATTACAAGGTGCTGATCCTGTGGATGCCGGAATATCTTGACAAGGAGGGCAACAAGTTGCTCAAACTCATAGAGGAGCCTCCGCCGAATACGCTGTTTATCCTGGTAGCCGAAAATGAATCACAGATTCTTCCCACTATCGTCAGCCGCTGCCAGCTGGTGAAAGTTCCCATGCCATCAGTAGCTGCTGTGGCCGAAGCCCTGGGTATTCAGTCGGATATAAGTGCCGAGCAGGCCAGCCTGGCTGCGGCCATTGCGGAAGGCAATTTCCGTGAAGCCCTGCATTTACTGAAGCATGCCGAAGAGGATTGGCAAAGCATGCTGAGAGACTGGTTGAATGCTATTTTGAAGACCGGTCCGGTGGCCCAGGTTAAATGGGTGGAAGAAATGGCGAAGCTGGGCCGGGAGAAGCAGAAACAGTTTCTGAGGTATTTTACCCACCTCCTTGAACTCGCCATCCGGGTAAGGGTAATGGGTGAGGCGGCCGCTGCCGGCACCCAGGCAGAAGTGGATTTTGCCCAGCGTCTGAATAAAATCGCTGCCATCAGCCAGCAGCAATATATTATTGAGGAGCTTGATAAGGCAGGCTATTATATTGAGCGCAACGCCAATGCTAAAATGTTATTCCAGGCGTTAACCATCAAACTCTATCATATCATTGCCGATAAATCGCTAATTTTGACGAGTTGACCGGAACGGATTGGAGGGGCCGAGAGAAAGAAAGTTGCTGAATATCGCCTATCATTGGTTGTTTATATAGATTTCATTTGTTCAATTTTGAACATAGTATGCGTTGATAACCAATGCTTAAAAGATAAAATACTGCCTGCCGCCAGGTAATGCAACGATTGCAGATGCTCCCGCTGTTTCCTGATTTTCAAATTATTAATTCATCAAAACATTCATAGCAAATGGGCTGTAGTTCATGTGGCTCAGGGGGAAAAGTAGCAGGTTGCAAGAGCAACGGGGGATGTAGCAGCGGAGGTTGCAACCGGATGAATGTGCATGACTGGCTTGCGAACCTGCCAATAAGCGACCCGCAGAGTATGTGCCGGGTCATTGAAGTCAGCTTCAATCATGGTAGCCGGAAAGATTTTTACAGAAATAATACTACCCAAATCTTTGAGAAAGGCGATATGATCGCGGTGGAAGGAGTTGCTGGTTTCGATGTCGGTTATGTTAACCTGACGGGCGAAATCGTGCGGCTTCAGTTGAAGAAATCGGGGGTGAATGAAATGGATCCCGAGATCAAAAAAGTACTCCGCCGTGCCAGCGACAAGGACCTTGAAATGATGGAGCAGAACAAGGCCCGGGAAGCCGAGGCGGTTATCCGTTCAAGAGCCATTACCAAGCAGCTCAACCTGGATATGAAGATCAGCGAGGTGGAAATCCAGGCAGACGGCAGAAAAGCTACCTTTTTCTATATAGCCGACGACCGGGTTGACTTCAGGGAATTGATCAAGGTACTGGCGCGTGAATTCAAGGTAAAGGTGGAGATGCGACAGATCGGTGCCCGCCAGGAAGCCGCGAAAGTGGGCGGTATCGGCAGTTGTGGTCGCGAATTGTGCTGCAGCAGCTGGCTTACCGATTTCAAGTCTGTCAATACCACGGCGGCCAGGTATCAGAACCTGTCTATCAACCAGACCAAACTGAGTGGTCAGTGCGGAAGGCTGAAATGCTGCCTGAACTATGAACTCGATACTTACCTGGATGCCCTTCAGCATTTCCCCGATAACGCAGACACACTACAGGTGGCAAAAGGCAATGCTTTCCTGATCAAGAAAGATATCTTCAAGAACCTGATGTGGTACACGTTGCCCGACAGCAACAAACAATACCCCCTGACGATCGAAAGAGTCAGGAAGATCAAACAACTGAACTCACAGGGCGTCATTCCGGAAGAACTGGAAGCTGTAGACGTAACCAGCCAGAAACCCAAAGCAGCAGAGCCTGCCTTTGTGGATGTGGTTGGACAAATCAGCCTCAAAAGCCTGGAAAAAGCAGACAAAAAACGCCGCCAGGACCAGAAACAACGGTCGCAGCAGGGAAAACCAGGTCCGCAGCAGAGGGGCGGTCCGCAAAGACCTCCGCAGCAGGGTGGCGGCGCACAACAACGCCCGCCTCAAAGGCAGGGCCCTCCCCCGCCCAGAAGGGATGACAGGAGAAATCCTCCCCCTCCTAAAAAAGGTTAACAAACGATTCAGACTTCATAACGGACCATTTCGTAATTTATCAGACGAAATGGTCTTTTTTTGCCATTTATTCAACAGGTGAAAAAATTCATCATGAGATTATCTTTTGCGCTGGGAATATTCCTGCTCGTCTGGATCGCCCTGGCTCCCGGATGCATGACCTTCCGAAAGGCCGATGCTGAAATGAAAAAGGATTTCGAGCAGGCCGGAGTAGTGCTGACAACACAAACCGAGTTGATCGATGGAAGACATATACACTATGCCCGAACAGGCGAAGACAGTCTTCCTACTATTTATTTCATACATGGTACACCCGGAAGCTGGGATGCTTTTGCAGGGTATCTGCGTGACAAAGAACTGCTGAAACATTTCAGGCTGGTTTCTATTGACCGTCCGGGTTTTGGGTACAGCGATTTTGGCGATGCCGTCAACCTGCAACGCCAGTCGGAGTTGATCAGCCCTATTTTTTACAAGCTCAGCAATCATCAGCCCGCCTATATTGCCGGTCATTCGCTGGGAGGTCCGATGATCGTGAAACTGGTTGCCGACAATCCCGATTTTTTTTCCGGGATGGTAATCCTCGCGGGCTCTGTAGATCCGGCGGCTGAAAAGCCGGAAAAATGGAGACCCTGGCTGTTCAAGACCCCGCTCAACTGGCTGGTGCCAGGCGCCATGCGTCCGAGCAATGAGGAACTGTGGTATCTCAAAACCGATCTGGTGAAATTGCAGAACGATTTTCCAAAAATCAGTTGCCCGGTTTATATCCTGCATGGCGACAAAGATCAGCTGGTGCCCGTATCTAACGTAGACTATGCGAAAAAGATGCTCACGCATGTCCGGAAACTGGAAGTAACGATCTTTCACGATGAAAATCACTTTATTCCCTGGACCCGCTACCAGGAAATCAAACAGGTACTGCTGAAGCTGGATAGCGGCACTTCCTCTACCGGAAATGCGTCTATGAGTAACCAATAATTTTTTATACCTTACCGTTCTAAAACCCAAAAAAATGGCTTCATTGTTTAAATCTGGCAACCCATCTTTAAGCCAGAAGATTTTTGAGAAGAGCAGACTTTCGCAGTATGAAGAGACCATGTCTGAAAAAGGAACGCTGAATAAATTCGGCCTGCTGATGTTGCTTGTGTTTGCAGCGGCATCTATTACCTGGAAAATGTTTAACCAGGGTTCCAATGTATTACCCTGGGCACTCGGCGGTGCCGTGGTAGGTTTGATCATTGCTATTGTACTGGCCTTCAAACCCAACCTCGCCAGCTTCCTGGCTCCTTTATATGCACTGGCAGAAGGATTTTTCCTCGGAGCGATCTCGGCGATTTACAACAATGCATTTGAAAAAACCGCGCCGGGTATTGTGATGCAGGCCGTGGGATTGACATTCGGCGTTGTGATTGCGATGTTCGCCCTTTACAGATTTGGAATTATCAAGGCCACCGAAAAATTCAAATCGGTTGTGATCATCGCCACGGTCGGTATCGGTCTTTTTTACGCATTAAGTATGATCTTGCGTTTATTCGGTATCGATATGCCGTTGATCCATGAAAGCACTACCATGGGTATTGTTTTCTCCCTGATAGTGGTAGGCATTGCCGCTCTGAACCTGATCCTTGATTTTGACATGATCGAGAACGGAGTTGCCATGGGCGCTCCCAAATACATGGAATGGTATGGCGCGTTCGGATTGCTGGTAACCATTGTGTGGCTTTATCTCGAAATCCTCCGTCTCCTCTCGAAATTTGCGGGAAGAAAGTAGGTAAGAAATTAGTCAATTGGTTGACTAGTCAATTAGTCAATATAAAAAACGCGAGACTCAGGAAGTTTCGCGTTTTTTGTTGATTCAGGTTTGCCGTTTGAGGTTTGAAGTTTACGGTTATTGTTTTTGAGGTTTACTGTTTACGATTTGCGGTTAAGCTTATTAGTAAATTTGCTCATGCCTGCACTGCATCTATAATCCGTCATTGCATTGGCTCATTTACCAATTGATAAATTGGCAAATTGCATCTCATTCGTCATTCGTAATCCGTCATTGCATTGGCTCATTGTCACATTAATCAATTGTCACATTGTTATTTGTTTTCTCTCCCCGACCGGGGAACGCAAAGTGCGCAAAGAACCGCAGAGCGCGCAAAGAAATTAGCAACTCACCTGACGTATTTAATTCGACATTCGTAACCCGTCATTGCATTGGCTCTTTTACCAATTGGCACATTGACAAATTGCATCTCATTCGTCATTCGATATTCGTAATCCGTCATTGCATTGGCTCATTTACCAATTGGCAAATTGACAAATTGCATCTCATTCGCCATTCGTCATTCGTAATCCGTCATTGCATTGGCTCATTTACCAATTGGCAAATTGGCACATTCCTCTCTCACCATCCGTCTCCGTCCATCATGTTGCCCAGACCGCCGAGTATGCTTCCTTCTTCTTTCCTGCGGAATCCGCCATAGGAAATGATCCTGCTGGCCAGCCTGCTGATAGGCAGGGTTTGGATCCATATTTTACCAGGCCCCCTGAGCGTGGCAAAGAACAGTCCCTCTCCGCCAAACAGGGTATTTTTTATCCCTCCTACAAACTGGATATCATAGTCGATGGTATGCGTGTAGGCTACCAGGCAACCGGTATCGATCCTGAGGAATTCGCCCGGCTGCAGTTCTCTTTCAAATACGTGACCGCCGGCATGTACAAATGCCATCCCGTCGCCCTCGAGCTTTTCCATAATAAATCCTTCTCCGCCAAACAGGCCGGTTCCGAGTTTGCGCTGAAATTCTATGCCTACGCTTACTCCTTTAGCGGCACAGAGGAAGGCATCTTTCTGGCAAATGACCTTGCCACCCAGCACCAGGAGATCCAGCGGGATGATCTTGCCGGGATAAGGAGAAGCGAAACTGACCCTTTTCTTGCCATTACCCATGTTGGTGAAGGCCGTCATGAAGAGGCTTTCGCCAGTGAGCATCCTTTTTCCGGCCGACATCAGTTTTCCCAGGAATCCGGAATTCTGACGCGACCCATCGCCAAAAATGGTCTCCATCTGGATGCCATCGTCCATCATCATGAAGGCGCCACTCTCGGCAACCGCCGTTTCCTGAGGATCCAGCTCCACTTCTACGTATTGCATTTCTTCACCATAGATTTTATAGTCTATCTCGTGATTCGTTCTCATATGAGTTTTTTTTATGAAGATAGTAAAGATATGGGCCGATAGAAGACAAGTTGACGAACGGTTTATCGTCCAATCACTATTCGCTGTAAATTAACAGTCCAACAAAACAAAAACTGCTTGTATGAAACGAAAAATCCTGGGTGCAGTGTTGCTCACCCTTCCTTCGCTCCTTACACTGGCGCAGACCAAACTGGTCGAGAAGGTTACCAAAACAGGTTCCGAGCTGGTGATTCCCTACGAGAAGTACCAACTCGCCAACGGGCTGACCCTGATCGTACATGAAGACCATAGCGACCCGGTGATCCATGTGGACGTCACCTACCATGTAGGATCTGCCCGCGAAGAAATCGGCAAATCAGGCTTCGCACACTTCTTCGAACATATGATGTTCCAGGGAAGCGACCATGTGGGTGATGAACAGCACTTCAAGATTGTTACCGATGCGGGCGGCACCCTGAACGGATCTACTAACCGCGACCGGACCAACTATTACGAAACCGTACCGAGCAACCAGCTGGAGAAAATGTTATGGCTGGAAGCCGACCGCATGGGCTTTCTGCTGGATGCGGTAACCCAGAAAAAATTCGAGATCCAGCGTTCCACCGTAAAAAACGAAAGGGGTCAGAACTACGACAACCGACCCTACGGCCTGGCAGGAGAAATTGCGGCCAGGAACCTTTATCCGTATGGGCACCCCTATTCCTGGCTTACGATCGGGTATGTAGAAGACCTGAACAAAGTGGATGTGAACGACCTCAAGAATTTCTTCCTTCGCTGGTATGGTCCGAACAATGCCACCTTAACCATTGGTGGCGATGTGAAAGCTTCGGAAGTGGTTAAACTGGCCGAAAAGTATTTTGGTTCGATACCCCGCGGACCTGAGGTAAGTCCGGTAAAACTTGCGCCGGTTCAGCTGGAGAGCTCACGCTATGTCAGCTATACCGACAATTATGCCCGTACTCCTCAATTGAGAATAGTATTCCCAACCGTTCCGCAATACCATCCCGATATGGCAGCCCTGGCCTGTCTCAGCCAGGTACTGGGTGGAGGAGGTGGTGGTGGCCGCGGGGGCGGCGGCGGTGGCGGCAACCGCAATTCTGTGTTCTATCAACTTCTCATCAAGGAGCAAAAAGCTTTGCAAGCCAGTGCCAACAGCGGATTGAGTGAACTGGCAGGTGAATTCACTGTATCGATCACCCCCTATCCGGGCAAATCGCTGAAGGAAATGGAAGATCTCGTGAAATACGCGCTTGCCGAATTTGAAAAGAGAGGAGTAACCGATGAGGACATCGAAAAATTCAAGGGCGGTTACGAAAGCGGAGCCATCAACGGATTGGCGAGTGTTTCCGGTAAAGTATCCCAGCTTGCGGCTTTCGAAACTTTCGCAGGCAATCCAAATATGATAGGTCAGCTGCTCAAGATGTATACGTCAGTCACCAAGGAAGAGGTGATGCGTGTATATGAAAAGTACATCAAAAACAAACCTGCCGTGGTATTGAGCATCCTTACCAAAGGGCAGGAAGGACTGGTGGCAGCTCCCGACAATTACAAAATTGATCCCAGCAAATACGTAGCTCCTGATTACGGGTATGCCGGTTTGAAATACATAAAAGCGAAAGACAATTTCGATCGCACCAAGATGCCGGGCAATGGCGCCAACCCCGTGGTGAATGTTCCTGCATTCTGGAGAAAAGACTGGGCAAATGGCATCAAGTTCATAGGTACCGAAAACACCGAAGTACCATTGGTCACGCTCACCCTTTCCATGCCGGGTGGTCATATTCTGCAAGCCAATAACAAGACCAAGGTGGGGCTTGCCAATATGTTTGCCGATATGATGAATGAAGACACCAAAAATTACACCGCTGAGCAATTCTCCCTGGAATTGCAGAAACTGGGAAGTTCCGTAAGGGTAGCGAGTGGTACCAATGAGATCATGTTCACGGTTACTTCGCTGAAGAAAAATCTTCCGAAAACGCTGGCTCTGCTGGAAGAAAGGCTGCTCAACCCGGTATTCAAAGAAGACGCCTTCAAACTCCGCAAACGCCAGTCGCTCGAAGGCTTGAAACAGGCAAAATCGCAACCTGCCGCTGTAGCCAGCGACATCATCGCCAAAATCAACTATGGCGAAGATCATATCCTCGGGCTGAGCCCGGAAGGCACAGAAATTACACTGAATAACATTACGCTGGCTGATGTGGAAGAATATTACAAGAACAACATCAGCTCCAATAATGCAAAAGTGGTGATCGTGGGAGATATCAAGGAAACGGAGATCCTGCCCCAGCTGGAATTCCTGAAAAAACTTCCCAATAAAAAAATTGCCATGCCAGTGGTGGATGCCAAACCGAAAGCGGTTGATCAGTCCAGGATTTACCTGGTTGATATACCAAAGGCCGCTCAAACCGAGTTCCGTGTGGGCTATGCCACCGGGCTGAAGTATGACGCCACCGGTGAGTTTTACAAAGCAGGACTGATGAACTATACTCTGGGAGGATCCTTCAACAGCCGTCTTAACCTCAACCTGCGGGAAGACAAGGGCTGGACTTACGGTGCCCGTTCTGTGGTGGACGGAGATGAACTGGGGGGTGATTTTGAGTTCAGCAGTGGCATCCGTGCAGACGCTACAGACAGTGCCTTGAAAGAAGTTATTGGTGAGCTGAAAAATTATGCCGCCAATGGCATCAATGAGGAAGAGCTGCTCTTTATGAAAAACGCCATCGGCCAGCGCGACGCCCTTCGCTACGAAACCGGCGCCCAGAAAGCCGCCTTTATTTCGAGAATCCTGGATTACAACCTGCCGGCCAACTATGTACAGGTCCAGAACAAGATACTAAAGGCGATCACCAAAAAAGAAATTGACGCGCTGGCGAAGAAATGGATACAACCCGAAAAACTCAACATGCTGCTGGTGGGCGATAAAGCAAAAATCCTCCCCGGCCTGCAAAAAATGGGTTACCCGATCGTTGAGCTCGATACAGAAGGAAAAGAGGTGAATGCGAAGAAGAAAGGGTTTTAATCGTTTCACGTTTTGCGTTTGACGTTTCACGTTGCCAGGAATTAAGTTCAACCAAAACTCTTGAAAAGATTAGGAAGCAACAAAAGCAAACAGCCCCGCGATGGCGGGGCTGTTTGCTTTTAACTCTATTTATTTTTCATCTGCTTTCCATTCAACATTTACTTTCACGAGCGTGAAACGTTAAACGCGAAACATTAAACGCCGCTATTTCGCACCCAATAATCTCGGGAACAGTTTCTTACCCTGGAACAGTCTTACGATCAGCATCACCAGAATCAGCAGGAAGAACACCGGGCCGGTGAAGCCTAGCAGCGCCACCCACTTGGTTCCGAAGAATTTGCTCATGGGACGGCGCAATCTCTCAGACACCAGGTACATCGAAGGCACCAGCAACAGCGTCATAAAGAACGCGAAGATGAGACCAAAAATAAGTGTCCAGGAGAGCGGACCCCAGAATACCACACTGTCGCCACCGATGAAGACCTTAGGATTGAAGGATTGCAGGAAGCTCATCCAGTCTACGTTCAGGCCTATCGCCAGGGGGAGAAGACCCAGGATGGTGGCCAGTGCCGTCAGCAATACCGGAATAATCCTGATCTTACCCGCCTGTATAACCGCTTCTTTGGTTCTCATGCCTCTCGACCGAAGTTCGTCGGTGAACTCGATCAGCAGGATGGCGTTTTTGACCACGATACCCGCAAGACCTACTACCCCGAGCGCTACGAAGATGGTAGACATCGTCATCCCTGTTATCGCAAAGCCCAGCAATACACCGATTACACTGAAGAAAATTTCAGTCAATACGATAAACGGCTTGCTCAATGAGTTGAACTGCAATACCAGGATGAAGAAGATCAATCCCAACGCAATAAACAAGGCCGATCCGAGGAAGCTCAGTGTTTCCTGCTGTTCTTCCTGCTGGCCGGTCTGGCGAATGATCACACCCTCAGGTTTTCCCTTGAATCCCGATATCGCCCTGGTTACATCCAGGTTGATCCGGTTGGGGTCGGCATTCTCCGGAATGTTTGAATAAATAGTGATCATCCTCTTCAGGTTCTTTCTCTTTACGCCACCCAATGTATTGGTAAATTCAAATTTCACCACGTTGCTGATGGGCACCTGGCGGATCTGGCCGGTACTGAAATCGCGATAAGTGATCTTCATACTTTGCAGGTCGCTGATATTGTTACGCACCTGGTCGGTATAGCGAATCTGGATCTTGTACTCATCTTCCCCATCTTTCAGCTTGCTGGCTTCCCTTCCGAAGAGAGCCGTTCTCAATTCCGACCCGATCTGTGAAGTACTCAGGCCTTCGCGAAGGGCTCTTTCCCGGTCGATGGTGAGTGTCAGTTCGGGCTTGGTTACATCCACGTCGAGCTTCAATTTCTCCACACCCGGCACGTTCACGCTGTCGAGATAGTTTTTGAGATTTACGGAAGTGTGTACGATCTGGTCGAAATCATCGCCTACTACTTCGATATTCACCGGCGCGCCGGAGGCGGGGCCGTTCTGCTGCCCCTGCAGCGATATTTCTGCTCCCGGAATATCTTTGATCACTTTCCGGAGCGAATCGACAATGACCGAAGTTCGTTGGCCATGCCGTTTCTCATATTCTACAAATGATATCTGAATGCGGCCCAGGTGAGGCTGTGTACCTTTCTCACCCTGGAAGGGATCGGTTGCCCCCACAGCCACGTTGGAAATAATGGATTCAACGATGGGATTGTCTCTACCCAATACTTTAAATACCCGGTCTTCCATCAGCTTGGTAACACTGTCTGTTACCCTGGTTTGTGTTCCCACCGGCATTTTCACATACACATATACAATCGGAGGATCACCAGTTGGGAAGAAGGAGGTTTTGGTACGCCCGCTGAAAACGGAGGCCCCCAATGAAGCGGCTGCTATGATAAACAGAACGAACACACCCACGATCAGCCATCCCGGCCTCCTGCCTTTCAATGCCCAGCGGAGGGAAGATTCATAGTGGCTCATCAGCCAGGGCAGCGCTTTATTCTGGAAGCGATGGATGACACCGTTGAGAACATACCTGTTGAAGACAAACAGTGCCGAAAGAATCAGCAGGAAGTTTCCAAAGGCATGCGCGGCAAACAGGTGCGACAACACCCCAACGATCACAAAGCCCCAGAACCATTTCTTCCGGAACAGATTGCTCTTGGGTTCCGGATCGGGGTAGTATTCCGGCCGCATGAAAGTGGTAGCGAATACGGGGTTGATCAGGAAGGCCACGATCAGGGAAGCACTCAGGGTAAGGATCAGGATCGCCGGAAGGTAGATCATGAACTTACCGATAATGCCGGGCCAGAAAAGCAAAGGAACAAATGGCGCGAGTGTGGTAACCGTACCTGATAGCACCGGTTTCCATACTTCCGTAGCCGCTTCCTTGGCTGCCAGCTTCACCGGAACACGCCCGTTGGCGAATATGCGGTGGGTGTTCTCGATAACCACGATCGCATCATCCACAATGATACCCAACCCGAACAGCAACCCGAACAGCACGATAAAGTTCAATGTGATGGTGGTGCCCACAATTACATTGGCCGCGGGAATAAATATGAATGCCACAAACACACTCAGCGGCACACTCAATGCCACAAAGAAAGCGTTCGACACTCCCATGAAAAACATCAGCACGATCAATACCAGCAGAAATCCGATAATGATCGTATTGATCAGTTCACGGAAATTGGTCTTGGTAGGCGTGCTCTGATCACCGCTGATAGAAACCTGCAATTCTTTGGGGAACTGCGTCTTTTTCATATCGGTGATGATGGCATTGATCTTCTCAGAAGTAGCGATCAGGTTTTCTCCTGCGCGCTTCACAATCTGAAGAGTAATGGTATTTACTCCGTTTACTCTTGAGTAGCTTTCCTGTTCTTTAACCGTATCGACAATGCTGGCGATATCTTTCAGGTTGATCGGCTGACCGTAGATATTCTTGATCACCACGCCTTCGATGTCCCGGGCCTGTACGAACTGGCCTCTTACCTGAATCGTCGGCTGCATGGTACCGATCTTGATGTTACCGGCACTGATATCCCGGTTTTCGTAAGCTATGGCATTGGAGATATCGGTAAAACCGATGCCTGCCGCTTCCATTTTGAACTTGTCTACATTGATTTGAATTTCTCTTTCCGGTGCACCCGCCAGGTCGGCACGGGTAATTTCCGGCAGTTCTTCGATCCGGTCCTGCAGGTCTTCCGCATACTTCTTGAGTTTAAGCGGATCATAGTTACCCGCTACGTTAACGAACATTACGGGGAAGTCGGAAAACGCCACCTCTATTACATCAGGTTGCTGGGTGAGGTCTTGCGGCAGGTCTGTTTTGGCCTTATCGACCGCGTCCTTCACTTTTTGTTTCGCCAGGTCAACCGGCACGCTCGTTTCAAACTCGACGAGGATACTGCTGAAATCCTGGATAGAGGTGCTCTTGATGTTGCGGATCTTGGCGCCGCTGATTCCTTTCAACTGTTTTTCGATGGGTCTTGTCACCAGGTTCTCCATATCTTTTGGAGAGGTACCCGCATAAATAGTAGATACAAAGATCTGCGGGATCACGATATCGGGATAGTTCTCCTTCGGCAACGAAGTGAAGATGTTCAACCCCCACAAAGTGATGATGATGGTGGCTACATATGTTACGGTAGCATTATCGATCACCCAGGCAGTTGGCTTGAACTTTTTAAGGTGTTCGATTATGATATTTTTTTTACTCATTTTGATCGTGTTTTATACTGAATCCTGCCTTTGTTAGCTTTCAATTCCGGCAATAATTATTCAACAGATACCGGCTGACCATCATACACACTTTGAAATCCCTGCGTGATCAGCTTTTCGCCTGCCTGCAGGCCCGCTTTCACTTCAATCTGTTCGCCGTAGATGCTGCCCACTGAAACCGGGCGTTTGCGGGCGATGGATTTACCCTTTTCGCTCACCAGTACATACACGAATTTTCCTTTTTCATCATTCTGCAGGGTGGTCATCGGGATTACAATGGTATTGCTGGCTGCATAGTCGCGGATCTTTACCGTTGCCAGCAGGTTGGGCTTCAGAGAAGCATCCTGCGGAATTCTGGCTTCGGCGGTAATCGCTCTTGAGTTGGCGTTGACAGACTGCCCCACAAAAGAAATGGTGGAATTGAATGTTTTTCCGAGATCGGTTACTTCAATCACTACCGGCGTTCCTTTTTGTACGGAAGCCAGGTAATTTTCCGGAACATCCACTACCGCTTTCAGGCGTGAGTTATTGACGATACGGATCTGGCCGCCACCGAGTGCAGCCGTTGTGGGCGCGAACAGTTCTCCCACTTTCAGGTTTAACTGATCTACCACTCCGCTCACATCGGCATATACCTGTGTCTGGCTGAGTTGTTCTTTGGCCATTCTCACATTTTCAAGCGCAGTTGACAACTGACCTTCCAGATAGTCTACCTGTCCCTTTGTGTTGATCACATCCACCTGGGTACCGATGCCCTGGTCCAGCAGGTTTTTCTTACGATTGTAAATGTCTTTGGCTACGTTGAGCTGAGATCTTACGGTATTGGCTCCCTGCTCTGCTGCGGCCACCTGTTGCTGGGCCAGCGCGCCATCGAGAGTTATGAGCAATTGCCCTTTTCGTACTACATCGCCCAGTTTGATATGAATGGACTTTACCTGTCCGCCCATACCACGGGGAGCCACATACGATACATCTTCCGCATCCACTTTACCCCTGAGATCAATATAGTGAGTAAAATTCTGCTGGGTAAGCGTGGTTACCGATACAACCTTCGAAGCTACTGCTGCGGTGGTATCCAGTTTGGCAATTTCTTCTTCCAGCGTTTTGATTTGTTCGCTGAGTTTGGTTTGCTCCCCTTTCAATTTTTGCAGGGAGGCTTTTTTGTCAGCCAGGCTTCCTTTCTCCGCATTATTTCCTCCGCAGGCAGCCAGCAGCAATATTGCTATAAAAGCTGTTCCGGTTAGTTTCAAAATGTTCGACATACTATGGTTTTTATTGATCATTCAATTGTTTTACAGTTTTCCCAGTGCTTTGAGGTAATCGATCCTGGCCACTACGGCATCATACATGGCGGTGATATAGTTGGTTTGTGCCAGTTTCAGATCGGCCTGTGCCGTATTGATTTCTGTTTGCGAGCCGGTACCTACTTCATATTTTTTCTTGGTCTGCTGGTACACATTTTCCGCCAGGGCCATGTTCTTCTTCTGGTAATCCAGGGAGGCGATGGCAGTAGTGAAGTTATTTTTAGCTACTACAATCTCGTTGTCGATGTTATTGCGCATGTTCTCGAGCTGGAAATTGGTTCTTTCCAGGTCGATCCTGGCCTGCTGGATCTTGGAGCGGGTATAAAACCCGTTGAAGATGGGAACCTGAACACTGGCATTGACAGAAGAAATCGTAAACCAATCGCCGCTGCCGAAGAAGTTCCATTTGTTCCGTTGCGCGTTCTTGGCATAGTTACCGCTGAGCGATATGGTAGGAATCAGGCTCAGTTTGTACCGGCGGATATTAAACTCATTCAGTTTCTGCCCCAGCTTTGCGTATTTATAGTCTTTGCGGTCGTCGTAAGAATATTCCTGGTTTTCCAGCATTCCTTCCAGCAATTTCGCATCGCTGAGTGTGTCGGTGAGCACCAGGAAATCTTTTACCGGCATCCCCATCAGCACTTTCAGGCCATAATAGCCATTTGACAGCTGGCTCAGGGCACGGTTTTTTTCCGTTTGCAGGTTGGATAACTGAACGGTTACCTTGTCGAGATCCAGTTTTTCGGCAAAGCCATTTTCAAAGATGGCCCTGGTATCGCTCTGCAATTTGGTGATGCGGTCGATATTGGTGTTCAGCAGCTCGATCTGCGTTTTACCTACGATGAGCTGGTAGTATATTTTGTAGATGTTGGCGCGGATCTGTTCATCCACCACATCGGCCGCGGCATTCCTGAAATCCAGGGATGTTTGTCGCGCCTGCAAGCCAACGAATACCTGGCCATCGAACAGCAGCTGGGTGAGTGAGGCCCCTACCGTAGCGCTGTATTTGGTACCGAACTGAGCCGGGATGAACCCGAAATCGGAGGGCATGGTAATCGGATTGCCGTTGCCATCTTTTACGCCTTCATCGATCAGCACCTGGTAAGTTGCCGGCGAAATGAAGTTGGGGATCACCTGTGTGGCGATATTGGGATTGTACGTGGTGGACAACGATCCGTTCAGTTTCGGAAAAGCGGCAGCCGTAATTTCCCGGTTCTGCGCTTCCTGGTACCTGACATCGAGCAGGGCGCTGCGCACCTGGAGGTTATTTTTCCGTGCATAGTCAATGACCTGCTGAACAGACATTTCATGGCGCTTCGCCTGTGCCGTGTCTGATTTCTCCTTAGGTAAGGCCGTTTGTTGCTGTGCCGTCGCTGACAGCGCTGAAAATGATCCGATCAGTATCATCCAAACAACATATACTCTTCTATTTCTCATTAGAACTTATTTTTTTATGAAATTCTTGTTTGTATTTCTGTATCTGTTTGTGCCCTTTGATGGTAGACAATCCGTACACATAGTGTTCGATGATCTCCATCGCTACTTCAGCCGGGTTGTATTTCCGTACCGGGAAAAGGTCCAGGTTGAATGTCATCATCATGGTCTCCAGGCGGAACTTTGCCATTACATCCACGTTCAGTTCCGGTCGATACAGTTCTTCCCTGATCCCTCTTTCAATATTATCGGCGATGATCTTTCCCAGGTACTGGTGCTTGTGTCTTTCAAACCGCTGGAATGCCTTAAAGTGAAATTTCTCCAGGTCGTACAACACCATCGGGTTGATCGTCCTTAGTTGTTCGGCAATTTTTTCCATGGTCAGAAAGATCTCATGGATGGCATCCTTTGCTTCTACCGAGCACCGGGCGCAATCCTTTTCCAGGTTGGAGACTTCCCCATCCACAACCGCATCCACCAGCTCATCCTTGTCGGCATAGAACTGGTATATGGTTTTTTTGGAAATACCCAACTGGGCTGCTATATCATCCATTGAGACTGACCGGACGCCGTAGCGCATGAACAGTTCATGTGCCTTAACCTGTATACGTTCGCGTGTTTCCATATTCATCGAAAAATCGGGACAAAACTATGGAAACTTTTTTCGTTGTCAAAGTTTCCATCCTTTTTTTCGGCCATTTATACCAGAAAACACGATTAACAATTGTTTGTTTATTCCCGTTTATGCGCGAATGTCGCCCACTTGACCCGGTTTTATTCTTAACCGTTGCGTAATTCCTCTCCGAGCCGTTCATTTCCTTTTCCCTTAATTTTGAACTAAATAAGCAGTCAACATGAAATCAAAATCTCTCCTTCGGAAGGTATTTCAGTATTTTCTGCAGGGATTGATCATACTGGCTCCGATCGCCATTACCGTTCTGGCGGTTACCAGTCTTTTTAATTTTGTTGATAATATTCTTCCTACGATTATCGAACATATTGCGCCGAACCTGCTGAAGAACGATGAAACCGGGCAGCCGGTCAAGATACCGGGTATCGGGTTTGTGCTGGTGGTACTGATCGTGATCGGGGTGGGTTATGTATCCTCTTCTTTTGTGGTGGGCCGCATGGTGGAGCTGTTCGACAAGATCCTGGAAAGAACGCCGGGCATCAAGCTGATATATACCACGGTGAAAGATTTTGTGGAGGCATTTGCCGGAAATAAAAGAAAATTCGATCGGCCGGTGCTGGTGAGTGTGGAAGGGAATGATTTGTGGAGGATCGGCTTTATTACGCAGGAAGAGCTGGACAAGTTCGGGTTAAAGGATTTTGTTGCGGTCTATCTGCCTCAATCCTACGCTTTCGCGGGGCATTTGTATTTTGTAAAAAAAGAACGGATCAAAGTGCTGAACGATATCTCTCCTTCAGATGCCATGAAGTTTGCCATATCGGGCGGTGTGGCCGAAATAGATGAAGAGCTGCACAAAGCCGCCGCTACTACCTCCGACAAAGCATAATACCTGAGGAAATGAAAAGAATTTTCGTAACCGGTTTTATACTGGTGGTGTCACTGTCATGCCAGGGCTGGGGGTTCTATGCTCATAAAAGGATCAATTACCTGGCAACTTTTCTATTACCGCCAGAGATGATTGCTTTTTACAAAAAGAATATAGCCTTTATCAGCGAGCATGCGGTTGATCCGGACCGGCGACGGTATGCGGTACCGGATGAAGGCCCCAGGCATTTCATTGACCTGGACCGATATGGCGCCTATCCCTTTGCCGGGCTACCCCGTGGATGGAAGGCGGCGGTCGAGCGTTTTGGAATTGATAGTCTCAAGGCCCACGGCATCGTTCCCTGGCATATTTCCGTTATGTATTACCGCCTCACGGAGGCATTCCGTCAAAAAAACGGCCCCCGGATACTCAAACTTTCCGCCGAACTGGGTCATTATTTGGCCGATGCCCATGTACCGTTGCATACGAGTTCCAATCATAACGGTCAGAAAACAGGGCAACAGGGTATACATGGATTCTGGGAAAGCCGGATACCCGAATTGATGGCAGAGCAGGAATGGGATTTTTTTATCGGCCCTGTTTCCTACCTCGCCGATATTGAGGGTTATGCCTGGACCTGTGTACTCGAGAGCGCATCCATGAGCGATTCGGTATTGATCCTGGAAAAGGAACTATCCAGGAGATTTCCGGCAGATCGTAAATATTCTATCGAGGTGAAGTCGAATATGCTGGTCAGACAGTATTCTGATAGTTATACCAGGCAGTACAACCGGCTTTTAAATAATATGGTTGAACGACGCATGAGAAAATCTGTATACTCCATTGCAGCATACTGGTATACCGCCTGGGTACAGGCAGGCAAACCCGATCTCCGAATGATGGAAGCCCCGGTTTTCAGCCAATCGGATTCTTTGGAATGGGCCTTTTTAAACCTCAGTTGGATGACACGCAAGCCAGCCGCGAACACCTGTGAATGAACCGGTTGAAAACTGCCAGCTGGTTAGCGCCTGTTATTGAGTCTTTTTGGATAGTTTTGTTCTCCCAATCAATTAAACAGTCAATAGTGGTGTTAACAGAAAAAAAAGTAGTGCATAATTTCAATTCAGGACCGAGCGTATTGCCTGCGGAAGTGTATCAACAGGCCAGCGAGGCGATACTCGATTTTAATAACAGTGGTCTTTCCATTCTCGAAATCGGGCACAGAACTGAATTGTTCCAGGCAGTGATGGATGAAGCGAGGGATCTGGTGAAAGAGATCATGCATCTGGACGACGATCATGAAGTATTGTTTCTGCATGGCGGTGCCACCACCCAGTTCATGCAGATACCCATGAACCTGCTTGGTGAGGGCCAGGTGGCCTCCTATACTG
The DNA here is from genome assembly GCA_964605065.1 of uncultured Chitinophagaceae bacterium. Lineage (GTDB taxonomy): Bacteria > Bacteroidota > Bacteroidia > Chitinophagales > Chitinophagaceae > Endoryza. The sequence continues at coordinate 394,679 of CAZSAQ010000002.1, read as the reverse complement.
ATACCGGCACCTGGGGTTCGAAAGCGATCAAGGAAGCGCGACTTTTCGGAGCGGTGTGCGTGGCAGGATCAACGAAAGAAAACAACTATACCAGTATTCCAAAAGAGTTGAACGTAGATCCGCAGTCTGTTTACCTGCATATCACCACCAACGAAACCATTGCGGGCACTCAATGGAAAAATATTCCTTATGACTGCGGCACTTCCCTGGTAGCAGACATGAGCAGTGATATTTTCAGCCGTTCTTTGGATTTTAATCGTTTCGGATTGATCTATGCCGGCGCGCAAAAGAATATGGGTGCTGCCGGGGTGAACCTGGTGGTGGTCGATAAAAATATCCTCGGAAAGATCAGTCGCCAGATTCCGACCATACTCGACTATCGCAATCATATCAAAGAAGGAAGCATGCTCAATACTCCGCCGGTATTCGCCGTGTATGTGGCCATGCTGACGATGAGATGGCTGAAAAGAAACGGGGGTATCCCTGCGATGGAAAAACTGAACAACGAAAAAGCTGCTCTTTTCTATTCAACGCTCGACAGCCTGCCTGTATTCAGGGGCCCGGTGGCCCGGGAAGATCGCAGTACCATGAATGCCGTTTTTGTATTAAACGATCCTTCGCTGGAGAAAGAATTCCTTCAATTGTGTAAGGAGAATAATATGGTAGGAGTAAAAGGTCATAGAAGCGTCGGCGGGTTTCGGGTATCCATGTATAATGCACTCACCATAGACAGTGTACGGGCAATCACAGGATTGATGAAGGATTTCGCGGCAAAAAAGGGCTGATAAAAACGAAAAACTGCTAACGGATCCTCGGATTTGTGGAACAGCAGTGTCATTTCTTACCTTTTTTGGGGAATAACAAATGTTCATAAAAGCCTGCCCATTTCCTGTGGCGGATGTTAAATCTATCCGTTAACTTGCAGCCTCATTAAATGTTCTAGAAACGGCATGGCGATTATCTCTCCTTTCCGGGCGCTCAGACCACAGCCAGCACTGGCCTCCAAAGTTGCTTCGCGCCCCTATGATGTCCTGAACTCTGCAGAAGCCCGTGAGGAAGCGAAAAATAACCCGGATTCTTTCCTGCATATTACCAAATCCGAAATCGATCTGCCGGAAACCATCGATATTCATTCGCAGCAGGTTTATGACAAGGCCAAAGAAAACCTGGAAGCCTTTGTAAGCGCGGGTAAACTTTTCCGTGAAGCCAGCCCCTGCTATTATATTTATCAACTGGTGATGAATGGCAGAAGCCAGACGGGGCTTGTTTGCGCGAGCTCGGTCAACGACTATGAAAAAGGAATCATCAGGAAACACGAGTTTACCCGTCCCGAAAAAGAACTGGACCGGATCAATCATATCAAAACCAGCGGGGCTCAAACTGGTAATGTATTCCTGGCCTATAGAAATGTAGCTGCGATAGACGCCCTCATCGAACTTTGGAAAAAATCTAATTCACCCGCTTACGATTTTGTGGCCGATGACCAGATCAGTCATACTATTTGGGTGGTAGACGATATCAAGACCATCGACAGCATCACTCAGCTTTTTGCCAGCAGGGTTCCTCATACTTATATTGCCGATGGCCACCATCGCGCGGCCTCTGCCGCAAAAGTGAGAAAGGCATTGGGCAAGAAAGCACCTGAAGCGGCCAATTATTTTTTAACGACTCTTTTCCCTGCCGATGAACTTCGCATTCTTGACTATAACCGGGTGGTCAAAGACCTGAACGGCCAGGATGAAGAAGAGCTGATCAGCAACCTGCACGACGACTTTGATGTTACGCTCATGGGTGATGAGGCCTATCGCCCGGAAAGATTGCATGATTTCGGGATGTACCTCGATCACAAATGGTATAAACTCACCGCCCGTCGCGATAGCTATTCAACCGATCCCATCGGTGTACTCGATGTTACGATACTGTCGCAGACCATCCTTTCAAAAATACTCGGCATCAGGGATCAGCGGACAGACAAGCGGGTTGATTTTGTGGGAGGCATCCGCGGATTGCAGGAACTGGAAAAAAGAGTGAACAGCGGCGAAATGGCCGTGGCCTTCAGCCTGTACCCTGTATCGATCCAGCAATTGTTCGATATAGCCGACACCGGCGAGGTAATGCCGCCTAAAAGCACCTGGTTCGAACCAAAATTACGCGACGGATTACTGACTCACCTGATCTACGAATAGGTTCTAACCTTTTACATTTTATTGCCAATTCATCTATAGGCATTTCTATACCTTTGGCTGATATGAAAAGACTATTGACCACTGTCCTCCTGCTGGCAGGATTTGTCTGGATAGCCGATGCCCAAAACAGCAATGAACTCCGGGATAAAGCCCGTGCCTATCTGAAAGAAGGCGATTTCAACAATGCCATTGTGGTATTGAGCCGGGCTTTGCAGGCCGACAGGGATAATATCGACATTCAGAAAGACCTTGCCTATACCTATTACCTGAAAAAAGACTACGCAAGAGCCATAGAAGCGGCCAAACCCATCATTGAAAGACCGGATGCCGATGTTCAGGCTTACCAGATATTGGGACTGGTATATAAAGCGCTGGAGGAAAAAAAGGAATTGGGAAAGATGTATAAATCCGCTCTCAAGAAATTCCCGAAAAGCGGCCCGCTTTACAATGAATATGGTGAGCTGCAATGGGACAATAAAGAATACAAGGAGGCCATCAAGACCTGGGAAAAAGGGATTGAAAGTGATCCGGGCAATGCCGGCAATTATTACAATGCGGCTAAATACTACTACTTCAGCTCAGATAAAGTTTGGGGATTATTATACGGAGAGATTTTTATTAATATAGAAAGCTACACTGCCCGAACTGAGGAAATCAAGAAAATACTCTTTGAAGGGTACAAAAAATTATTCGGTTCCAGCGACATCAGGAAGGGTCAGGATGTGAAAAACGATTTCGTACGCTATTACCTGGAATTGATGGAGAAAAACAGTGTATCCGTCGCCACCGGCATCACGGCAGAATCGCTCACCACCCTGAGAGCGAGGTTTACCCTTGATTGGTTTCAACGATATGCCGGAAAATATCCATTCAGGCTATTCGACCACTACGAGCAGCTGATGAAGCTGGGTTTGTTCGATGCCTACAATCAGTGGGTTTTCCAGTCGGCCACCAATCCCGAAGCCTATAAAAAATGGACGGAGATCCACGCCGATGCTCAAAAGGAGTTCCTCCGTCTTCAGCAAAACCGCCTTTTCAAGGTGCCGGGCCTCCAGTATTACCAGACCCGCCCCAGGTAAACCCAGGGGAATTTAATCAGGCATAGCTTTATGGGACAGCCGGATTTTCGAAAGGTTCCGGCCGTTTGCATCTCTTTTGCTTTCCGTTGTTTATTTTGTTAATTTGACAATTGAAGCTGACGATTTTTACCCGTAAACTTTGCTTGTACATATGGAGCCTAAACGACTATTCGATTGCATAGAATATCAGCTAAGCACCAAGCCCCTGCCGGATATGCTGGCCGCCAAAGAAAGCGGCCAGTGGAAAACATACAGTACGCAGCAGGTTAAGGACCTGGTAGACCGACTGAGTGCCGGACTGGTGAGTATGGGCATCGGCCCGAATGATATGTCTGTAGAAAAAAGGGATAAGATCGCCCTTCTTGCCAAGAACCGACCCGAGTGGGTGATACTCGACCTGGCAGTACAGCAGACCGGGGCCATCCTTGCTCCCATCTATCCCACCATCAATGTGAATGAACTGGAATTTGTACTCAATGACGCGGAAGTGAAGATGGTATTCGTCAACGATGAAGATCTCTATCTGAAAGTGCTCAGCGTCAAGGACAGGGTGCCCAGCCTGAAGGAAATCTTTACTTTCGAACATACTCCCAATGCACGTCACTGGAAAGAGGTGATCGAACAGGCCAAACCGGAACATCTCGATAAAGTACGTGAGTATTCTTCCCGTATCGGCAATAACGACATCGCCACCATCATTTATACATCCGGAACAACCGGCAAACCCAAAGGGGTTATGCTGTCGCATGAAAATATTCTAAGCAATGTAATGGCCTGCATACCCTGTTTCCCTCCGGGGCAAAGCATGCGGGTGCTGAGTTTTCTTCCTCTCAATCATATTTTTGAGAGGATGGTCACCTTTCTTTATCTCTTCAGGCATTCGGCTATTTATTACGCAGAAAGCCTGGATACCATTGGCGACAACCTGAAAGAAGTGCAGCCACACATGTTTACGACCGTTCCACGGTTGCTGGAAAAGGTATACGATCGCATCATGCAGAAAGGAGCGGAGCTAACCGGTATAAAAAGGAAGTTATTCTTCTGGGCTCACGGGCTGGCAGAAAAATACGAGATCAATACCAATATGGGGGCCTGGTACAATATGCAGTTAGCCATAGCCAATAAACTGATCTTCAGTAAATGGAGAGAAGCATTGGGCAATAATATTTTCTGCATTGTTACCGGGGGCGCCGCCTGCCAGGTAAGGCTGATCCGGATATTTACAGCCGCCAGGATCCCGATCATGGAAGGATACGGCCTCACGGAAACTTCACCGGTTATGTCTGTCAACCGCTACGAAGTAACCGGCCGGAAATTCGGCACCGTAGGCCCTGTCATCGATGGCGTTGACGTGAAGATCGCTGAAGACGGCGAGATCCTGTGCAAAGGACCTAACGTTATGGTAGGTTACTACAAGCGCCCCGACCTTACCTCAGAAGTGATCAAAGACGGCTGGTTTTATACCGGCGATATCGGAATGATGGTTGACAGCCGTTTTCTGAAGATCACCGACCGGAAAAAAGAACTATTCAAGACGAGTGGTGGTAAATATGTAGCACCTCTCCCCATCGAAAGCAAGCTGAAAGAATCAATGTATATAGAACAGGTGATGGTGGTAGGATCTGAACAAAAGTTTGTAGGTGCGTTGATCGTTCCTTCCATTCCCAACCTGCGCGAGTGGTGCAGAAACAACCAGGTGCCGGATGCCGCACCCGAAGAACTGATCAATAAACCGGAGGTTCAGAACTTCTACAAAGAACTCGTCGAAAGCTTCAATAAATTCTTCAACCATGTGGAGCAGGTCAAGAAATTCGAATTGCTTCCCCGCGAATGGAGTGTAGAAACCGGCGAAATGACTCCCAAGCTCTCCCTGAAAAGAAAGGTGATCATGGAAAAATATGCCGACGCTGTGAAAAGGATTTATGAATGATACTCGTTTCGGGTTTATCGTTTCAGGTTTATCGTTTCGCGCTTATGGTATTCCATATCAGGATTTAATGGCAAATATGGATAGTCTTTCCTAAATGAACGTGAAACGATAAACCTGAAACGATTAACTCTCCTACTTCACTACCACCGCATAACTCACTTTATCACATACCAGCTGATAGGTGCCGGGGGTGGGTTGATTTATTTGCACTTTATGCAGACCGGCCGCCATTTCTTTTGTCCATAACAAGGTGCCATTCATATTATACAGGCTCACCGAAGCGGCTTTGTCGAGTTTAATATTGAATTGTCCTCCCGTTACCGGATTTGGGTAGATCAATACCTGTCCGGCATTGTCGAAGCGTACTTGTCTGACCGGGCTATAAGTGAATTTTTCATCAACATCCACCGAACGAAGGCGGTAATAGTAAAGATTGGCCGACAGGTTTTTATCGGTGAATGAATAGGAAGGCTGCCTGGCAGCGGTTACTTTACCGGCCAATTCCCAACTCATTCCATCCAGGCTGCGCTGCACTTCGTAATGAGATACATTATCTTCCTCTCCTACCTTCCAGTTCACCTGCGCATCTTTGCCTGATCTGACAACTGTGAAACTGATCAGTTTTACCGGAACTGTGTTGGCAATAAGATAAGAGGAGGGTGTAGGAGGAGTTGTTACATTGAGAACAGATGTTGCCGTTACCCCTGCAGGGCTTGTTTCTATCGAGGGTGACGAAGACACATCCTGGGCAATCACAAAATACTGAATCTGGTCATTGGCCACTACCCCACCCATGGCCGCGTTGGAAATGGTGAATGTCCAGGTACCATTAATACCATCGCCGCTGCTGAGGGTGCCTATCGTGCTAAACCAGGCGCCTCCGTTTTTACGGAAGTAAATGCGAGGACGATAATCGGTAAGCTGCGAATACCAGTACACGCCATTGGCATCAGTAATGGTAGCCGTGAGGGTACGATCTGTTGTATTATTGGTATTTCCGAGCGCAGTAAAACTGATAACCGGTTTTACCGCATCGTCTACCACTCCATTGTACTCATAGGAACCCACATCGATGCCCCCATCGGTTCGGGAATAATTCCGCTGGTCCTTGATGGGTATATCGTAAGTGGTTCCTTTGGCCGTTGTTCCCGCGTTGATGAGGGTGCTTCCTGCCAGGAGGGCGAGCGACTGCATAGTACCACCGTTATTCGCCAGGGCGCTGCTTATATTGAGTGTGGTATTACCCGAGGTGAAATCAAATACCGGGGTTGTACCGGGCGAAGCGTTTTCAGTGGTGATGCTGTTGCAATAGTTTTTCGAATTGACCACCATGTTGGCATAAGGAAGGAGAAAATGAATTTCAGAGGCAGCCGCACCCGCACCATTGGTGATGATGGTATTTACCATAGCCATCGGCATCGCCCCTGTTCCGGAGGTTCCGAAAACCAGCGATTTGCCGGAGGTGCTGGCTGAGTTTCCATAAAATGTACAGTTAAGCAAATGCAGTGTATCTGTTCCGTTGTTTGAACGGTATACAGCTCCTCCTTTTATCGCCGTATTTCCAAAGAAAGTACAACTCTTGAACTTTGCTCCTTTACCCAGGTAAGCGCCGCCCCAGCCGTTGTTTCCGTTAACCGATGAAGTAAAGGCGGCGGTATTATTTTTAAATAAGCAGTAGTTAAAATCCCAGGTTAGGCCGGAACGTGCATAAATCGCACCGCCGTCACCGTTTCTGCAGGTATTACTTTCGAAGAGACAGTTATTGAAAACCGTATTCCAGTTGGAGCCCATATAGATCACTCCTCCGCGCGTATATCCATTATTGTTGGTAAAGGTAGAGTTGTTAACGGTCAGTCGGGCAGGGCTTCCCACTAAATTGAAACAGGGGCCGTCTGACAGAGAAGTGCCCGACGAGTTTCCTACTCTATTGTCATCAAACTCGCAATCGTTAATGGTCAGTTCGGCATTGTAAGTATAGCCCGATCCGGAAGCAGAGAGGTAAAAACAAGCACCGCCACTATTATTGGTATTACCGGGAGTGGTTTCGTTGGCATAAAATTTCACCCGGTTACAGATCACTTTCAGTCCTTTCAGGGCACCGGTTGCCAGAAACACCCCGCCGATCGCCTGGGTATTGCTACCCTGGTCTATAGGAGCGTACGCATAACGAATGGTCATATCTTCAAACATAAGGGTATTACCACCTACGGTAGGGACAGGATAGCTGAATATCCGTCCACCAGACGCGCTGGCTCTGCTGGCAAAAGATTGTAGAGTGGTAGTGGTTTTACCTAACCCTCTGATGGTAAGATTCTTTTCCGGAAGAACGATGTTCTTTTCTGTCCAGGCTCCGTTTACGTTAAGCACAATGGTATCGCCGGAATTGGCGGCTGCCACTGCCGCTACAATGGTTGAAAAATTACAACCGCTGGAACATACCGTACGGGTTGTTTGGGAAAAAGAAGACAGATAGAAAAGAGTGAAAAAGACAAATAGAAATAGTGTCTTGCCAGGTGTACAAGTATTTTTCATGGATGCGGGTTTGGTGATTGATCGCCCCTAATAACTGAAAAGCCATCCACATATTTAAACAGTGGATGGCTTTTTCGGATAAATGAAGAATCCTGCTATACCTGGCTAAGTACTTACTCCTACAGTTTTGAGAGTATTTGACAATTGTCATATTTCCTACTCCAACGCCTACTCGAAACTATCAGTCCATTTTTTGTCCCAGTTTCCGGTATGCCCAATAGAAAAACAACGGAAATACCAGTAAGGTCAGCAGCGTTGCCGTAATGAGTCCGCCGATCACCACGATGGCGAGTGGTTTAGAAGTTTCAGATCCTATGCCGGTTGAAATAGCTGCCGGTAACAAACCGATCGCTGCCATCAGGGCTGTCATCACAACGGGTCTTACCCGCGAGCGTACTCCCTCGGTGATGGCCCATTCCAGCGAGTGAGCATTGAATTCTGTTCGCCGGATCGTTTGAAGGTTTTTCTTGAATACCGAAATCAGTATCACCCCATTTTGTATGCAAATGCCAAACAGCGCGATAAATCCAATACCAGCCGAAATGCTGAAGTTGGTTCCGGTAATCAGCAGAGCAGCGATACCACCAATGATGGCGAATGGTACATTGAACAGAACCATACCGGCATCCTTCACGTTGCCAAACATGATAAACAGGATCAGGAAGATCAGCAGCAGGCTGCCAGGCACTACCTGTCCCAATCGTTTGGAAGCCCGTTGCTGGTTTTCAAAATCACCGGCCCATTGCATTTCATACCCTTTATTGAGTTTTACCTGTTCTGCCACTTTCTCCTGCGCCTCGGCAATGGTGCTTCCCATATCGCGGCCACGAACAGAAAACTTCACGGCACTGTATCGCCGGTTATCATCCCTGAATACGATACTGGGGCCGCTCAGGCGCTGAATGCTGGCGATATTTTTGATAGGCACCTGCGAGCCTCTTGAGGTTGGAACCATCAGGTTACTGATTGCTTCCGCGTTATTGCGGTACCCTTCTTCATATCGCAGACGCAGTTGAAATTTCTTCTCCCCTTCATAAATCTGCGATACCGCTTTGCCTCCGATGGCCATTTCAATGATGGCATTGGCATCGGCGGTAGTTACACCGTATAAAGCCATTTTGTAAGCATCAAGGTCTATTCTTAATTCAGGCTGGCCGATATTCCGGATCACTCCCAGGTCCTCTACTCCCCTGATTCCTTTCATTGCCTCATACACTTCGTTGGCCTTCTGTTCCGTATACCGCAGGCTGTCGCCATATATCTTTACGACCAGCGAGCCTTTCACGCCAGACACTGCCTCCTCCACATTGTCCATAATAGGTTGCGAGAAGTTCAGGTTTACCCCCGGAAACACGGAGAGACGCTTGTACATTGCTGCAATCAATTCATCTTTACTGATCCTGCTCTTCCATTCCTTTTTTGGATAGATATCCACATGAAACTCGATATTATAAAAACCGGTCGCATCGGTACCATCGTTAGGCCTGCCAGTTTGCGACATAACCTGTCTTACTTCCGGAAAATCCCGGATGAGGTGTCGCATCTTATTGGCTACTTCTCTCGATTCGTCGAGCGAAATGCTCAGCGGGCAGGTAGCCCTGATGTAGATCGCGCCCTCGTCCAATTCGGGCAGAAACTCGGTACCAAGAAACTTGAAAAGATACAGCCCGCCCGACACCAGTATTCCTGCAAACACCAAAGTCAGCTTTTTATGGTGATAGGTCCAGTTAAAGCAACGCATCGCCCCTTTTGTAATTGCTTCTACGAACAGGTTGTGTTTTTCCCGCACATTTTTCCGGAGCAGGAGACTGCTCAGTAAAGGAACAAGAGTGAGCGTAAGCAAAAGAGCCCCTAAAAGCGCAAAGCCAAGCGTCCATGCGAGCGGAGAAAACATCTTTCCTTCCACCTTCTGAAAAGAAAACACCGGCAGGAGTGCCGCGATGATGATCAATTTGCTAAAGAATATTGCCTTTCCCAGTTCGGAGCCGGTATTTTTTATGATTCCCAGCTTCGATAGTTTATTAAATCGCTCCATTCCCATGCGGTGTGCTTTCTGATCCAGCACTACGAAAAGACCTTCTACCATGACCACGGCCCCGTCGATAATAATTCCAAAATCTATCGCACCCATCGAAAGCAGGTTGGCACTCATCCCTTTCAGGGTAAGGCAGATAAAAGCAAAAAGCAGGGCGAGGGGAATTACAATGGCCACGGTGAGGGTCGTTCGCCAGTCTGCCATAAACAGCAATACAATTACCGTTACGAAGATGATTCCTTCCGCCATATTGTGCAGCACAGTATGGGTGGCAAAATTGATCAGCTCATTCCTGTTATAAAAGGTATTGATTTTTACATCTGAAGGAAGAACCTTTTCATTCAGGATATTGATCTGGTTCTGCACACGACTGATCACTTCACTGGGGTTTTCACCTTTACGCATCACAATGATTCCCTCAACAATATCATCTTTCAGGTCCCTTCCCACCTGTCCGAGACGTGGTAAGCTGGAAATTTCAACCCTAGCCACATCTCTTATCAACACAGGCATACCATTAATGTTGGTTACGATGATGTTTCCGATCTCGTCTTCGTTATTCAACACTCCAATACCTCTTACCACATAGGCCTGCGAGTTGTCAATGATCACATCCCCTCCTACATTGATGTTACTCTTGGAAGCAGCCGTGTACACATCAAGCGGATTGATATCGTAAGAGGCCAGTTTGCGCGGGTCAACCTTTATCTCGAAAATCTTCACTTCTCCTCCGAAACTCACCACATCTCCTACTCCTGCCACTCCGAGAAGTTTTCTTTCAATGATCCAGTCTTGTATGGTTTTCAATTCGCGAACCGAACGGGTGTTGCTGGTGAGGGTATATCGAAATATTTCACCCGTAGGGCCCGTGGGTGGCTGGATATCCGGGTCGGCGTTCTCGGGCAGGTCAACATCCCGAAGCATATTATTTACCTGCTGCCTGGCAAAGGGATCATCTACGTTATCTTCGAAAATCACCTTTACGACTGATAAGCCGAAAACGGTAGTTGATCTTACGGAAGTTTTGCGTTGAATCGGGTTCATCGCCACTTCTATGGGAACGGTAACAAACTTCTCCACTTCTTCGGCGCTTCGACCGGGCCATTGGGTGATGATGGTAATCTGGGTATTGGTAACATCCGGAAAAGCTTCCACCGGGATATTCTTAAACGCAATCATACCCCATAAGATCAATACCAGTGTTGCCAGGAAAATGAAGAGCCTGTTCTTCAGTGAGAAGGACAGGATCCTTTTGATAAACTTATTCATGTGGGGTGGTTATTTATTGGTGAGTGCCTGGTATAAGAAAACCTGTGAGCCGGTAACAACCTGCTCGCCGGCGTTCAGCCCGGTGATATAGGCTTTGTCTTCAATTCTCTTCTGTACGGTAATCTCCCGGACTGTCAGTTGGTTATTGTTTCTGACCACCACATAATTTTTGCTGTTCTCCATAACAATGGCTTGTGATGGAATACAAAGGGAGGACCCGGAAGGCTGAATATTCACCCTGACCACTGCAAACATTTCCGGTTTCAATTCACCATCATTGTTAGGAAGGCTTACCCTGATTTTCATGGTGCGGGTTGCGGCATCCAATACATTATAAATCTTGTCGATCTTTCCACTGTACTCTTTATCGGGACTGGCCAGGGTAGTCACCTTTACTGAATCGCCAAGGTGCAGATTGACCATATCGGGTTCATATACGTTTGCGATCACCCATACCCGGCTTAAATCCGCAACGGCAAATAGTTCAGCGCTGTTATCGGAACGAACTGATGAACTAGCAGTAATATTTTTTTCCACTACATATCCATCGAGGGGAGAAACAATTGTGGATGTTGACTGCTGTCCGCCAGTGATCGCTGAAATTTCGCGCGCCTTATTCAACTCTGATTGCGCTTTCGAAAAAGTCAATTTAGCGTTGATAAAGTCTTGTTCCGTGGCAAGCCTGCTTTCATACAGATCTTTTACCGACTCATACGATTTCCTGGCCATTTCCAGGTTGGATTCGGCCTGTGAAACATCGTTGGATGCATTGGCAACCTCACTACTGCGGAGCACTGCCAAAACCTGCCCTTTCCTTACACAATCTCCCAACTCGACTTTTAGAGATTCAATGCGTCCGCTGACAAGAGAATACACTTTTATAAGCCTTGCTTCATCAGGTGCCACTTTTCCGTTTAAGCGGAGGATATCTGTTTTTGGTGTTTGCAAGACCGCTTGTGCCGGAAGCGAACGAATAAGACTGTCGGTAATGGCGGGATTGTCTTTAACCGCAGGAACCGGCTTGTCGCAGGAAACCAAAAAAACGATCATGGCGAATAATAAATATCTTGTTTTCATTTGTTCATGTTTAGTTGGTGAGAAGGGGTTTTCCGATCGCGAAATAGAGGTTTTCGAGCGACTGGTATCGCGCGTTTTCTACCTGGTTTAATTGCAGGATGGTCTGTTTGTAAGAATCATAAAAATCCACGAACTCCAGCAGGCTGATGTTTCTCTTTTCGAAATTGAGAGTTACCTGCGTAATCAACTCATCGAACCGGCTTCTGAAAGAAGGATCAACAGACATCATCATCCTTTCATTTTCCAGGGCGCTGGCATATGCGCGACCGACTTCATTCTCCACCGACATCCGCTTTTGTTGAGACAAGATGGTCGCCTGCTCTATTTCGCATTTAGCTGCTTTAATATTACCCTGGTTCCTGTTAAAGAAGGGAAGATCTATGGCCATGGTAAAGAAGGAGGCATTGTCTACAAACGATCCTCTCTTATCAAACTGCACTCCAAGGGTAAGATCGGGTACTGCCAGCGATTTCTGCAGGGAGAGGTTCTGCCGACTATATAACAGGTTATGACGGGCGAGGGATAAATCATAACGGTTATTGTAAGCCGAATCGAGCAGATCCTGCAACTGCAATGATGATACAAATCCACGGGATTTCCCGTCAGGTACCTGCGGGATGTACAGGTGATTGTTATCCTGCAGGAGTAGCTGTATATCGCCCTGTATCTCATGAAACTGGTTTTGTAACAATGTCCACTCTGAACGAAGCGAGTACAGGAGAGACTGTATCCTGACGACCTCCTTCATGGTCACCACACCTTTCGCTCCCAGCTCCTGGTATGATTGATTGAGTTTTTCAAGCGAAGCGATCTGCCTGTTATATGATTTCATTGAATTGATCAGGAAGAAAGCCTGGTAAAAATTACTTCTTAATGAAAATCGAAGTGTTCTCATCAATTCAAACAGCTGGTCGCTTGCACGCAGGGTATTGGTGTTTGCCAGTTGTATCTGCTTATTACGTTTGCCCGCCAGCAGAATCAGTTGTTGCGCGGTAATGGCATACTGACCGGTTCGATTAGAGAGATCCAAAATCTTTTTCTGTGCGGGATTATAAAGATTACCATCCCATTCGATGTTTGGATTGTTCCATAAACGGGCCTGCACCACCAGCGCTTCTGAAATGCTTACGTTATAGCGTTCTGCCAGCAGGGATAGGTTTCTTTGAAAAAATAGTTGTTCGGCCTTTGGTAATGACAAGGTGAGACTATCCTGTGCGGACACAGCCAGACTGCACGCCATCACTATCCAAAAGCAATATTGCTTTTTGATAATCGCGTTCATTGTGGTAGATATTAAGTAGAATAGCTTTCCCTGGCGCGAGATGAACAATGGCGCCGGGATTAACAATAAGAAAAGGGAGAGATCAGGCTTTTTCGGGAGGAGGGCAGATCAATTCCCGGTAGATAGGTTTCAGTTTTCCCAATTTAAAAACCGGGTATTCGCGGTTGCTGCCGGTATCTTCGCCGGGCTTCATAACCTCAACCGTAATTTGTTCAAAGCAATACTGTTCCGCTTTAACGGTATTTAACCAGAAACCGTTATCGTTGTCTTCATCTTCGGGAGTAGTATCCTTATTACCCAGCACTACTTCATCAACAAATTCCGAGAAAGAGTTGATATCATCCACCTGTACTCCCATATCGTCAAAACTATCCGTCTCCTCCAGTTGAGGGATGAACATCGCATAGTTAATATGCGCGAGTAGAACGGTAAAGGCGAACAGCTTTTTCAGCATGATGGCAAAAATAGTAAGACTGAAAAAACAGGCAAGTTTTTTGGCCTCAAATAACAATGTGTTTAGGATTATTTTCAGGGTCAGGTCGCCTTTGAGGTGTTTATCAGCCATTTCATTCGCCGGATTCTGCAATTCATTCGATTTTGGGGGATTCATTTGGCTTCAAAGGGTACCTTGCACGATCATGAAAAAATGGTTACTGATCGGTCTTTTATTTTGCCAGCAGGTAAGCGGGCAAACCATTCGTATTGCTACTTACCAGTATGCTGACAATCCCAGGATCAAAAACCTTCAGCCGCTGGCTGATCATTTATCACAGAAGTTCAGATGGAAAACCGAGGTGAAGAGTTATGCTACCGTTCAATTGTTCATTGAGGCTATCCAGAACGGCGAGACCGATCTCGCCTTTATCAATAATTTCGGTTATCTGCTGCTTGAGGCCAGTAACCGACCCTATCCCATGAAAGCGAGGCTGGTGTTGGTTACTCCCGATTCGGTCAGGGCCAATTACCGTACAGCGTTTGTGAGCAGTGCAGCCTCCGGTATTCGTGATTGGAAAGAGGTGGTCACTAAAGCCTCGCAAACCAGGCTCGCCCTCGTTTTTGCCGGTTCTACTTCGGGTAACCTGGTTCCCAGACTTGCTCTCAGCGGAGCAGGCATCTCCGAAGCTGAAAAATATTTCAAAACGGTGTATTATGCCGGCACGCATGCCAGAGCCATTGCGCAGGTACTGACCGATTCGGCCGACCTGGCGGCGATGGGAAGCGCCGAATATGATAAGTTGTCGGAAGAAAACAAAAAGAAACTGAACCTGGTGGCCCTTTCTCCCGAAATACCCCTCGGGCCCGCTTTGGTCAGTACAACACTCAACTTAAAAATACAGCAACAAATAGAAGAAGTTTTACTCAGTTTACCTGCAACAGACAAGAGTTCATTCGAATCTTTAAAATCTGCCTGGAGTGAAGCGAAAGCGGCCGATCGCTTCATACTCCTGGCAGACGATTACTATCAGCCCTTTCTTCGCCACTTCGGCAGCAGAGAGCAGATCTACCCGATACTGAAGATGTTTGCCAACTGATTGATTATTCCAATAGTTTGAAATAGGTCGGTTTGAACTTGTATTTTACAATCCCTGAATGGCTGCGATGCGAACCCCTTTACGAACGTTCAGAAAGTCTCCATTACCCCTCCTTTCTTAGCCGGGGCCATCAGTCCATCAACCGGCGCCAATCGTCCATTCTTTACCGCCCGGTTGCGGCGCAATTTTGTGCTCACAAAAAAAATTAAATATGAAAAAGTTTACAGTTCCCGCACGTGAAGCGGTAGCCCCGGAAAACCAGGCTCATTTCGATACCTTGAATAAAGCACTTGGTTTTGTTCCCAATCTGTATGCTACGATAGCATACTCCAAAAACGGCCTGACCCGTTACCTGACTTATCAAAACGCGAAATCAAGTCTCAGCAACAAGGAGAAAGAAGCCATCAATCTCCTGGTGAGCGAAATCAATGGATGCGAATACTGCAAAGCCGCCCATACAGTTATCGGCAAAATGAACCAGTTCACCGACGAACAGCTGTTACAGATCCGCCTGGGTCGCTCCGCTGATCCCAAACTCCACTCGCTGCTTACGCTGACAGCGGATATCACCCGGAACCGCGGAAGAGTTAATGAAGCCGCGCTCGAAACGTTCTTTGCCCAGGGATATACCGAAGAAAGCCTGGTAGACCTTGTTCTCCAGATAAGCGAAAAAATCGCCATGAACTATCTCCATAATATTACACAGGTGCCCGTTGATTTTCCGGCTGCGCCAGCCATTGGAATCTAATCTATTACCCGGTTTGCTGTCTCTTACCCGACAGCAAACCATAAAAACATAGACAGACTTGTCTGTTTTATTAAAATATGTTCTATCTTTGGGAAATGAAAGACGGGCACATATCGGAAACCAGGCAACGGATCATTGATACCGCTTCCCGTTTGTTTTACACGCAGGGATATAATTCAACCGGTATCAATCAGATCATTGAAGAAGCCAAGGTGGCGAAGGCAAGCCTTTACCAATATTTTCCTTCGAAAGAGGATCTGCTGGCCGAATACCTCGACAATACCGCTCTGTCAACCGGTATCGCGCTCAACAAAATGGCAGCCCGTTACAACAGTCCGAAGGAAAAAGTGATGGCTATCTTCGATTTCATTTTACGCTTTACCAAAAGTGCCGAATTTGAAGGTTGCAATTTTTTAAATGTAGTATCTGAGGTCCCTACTGATAACGTCCGCATTCGCGAAATCATTAAAAAGCAGAAAGATTCCATTAAAGAGTTGTTCGCAGAAATCCTGCAGCCAATAGGTAAACAGGATCTGGCTGGCTCGCTCTACCTGCTTTTTGATGGGGCACTGGTGGCCAGTAAAGTGCACAACAGCTCCTGGCCGGTACAAACAGCTAAATCCGTAGCCGAAAAACTTTTGTAATTTTTTTACCCATAATCAGACAAGTCTGTCTATTACCATGAGTCATCCGATAATTATAGCGTATACCATCCTGAGGGTTTCCCTCGGCCTGAATATTTTTCTTCATGGCTGGGTGCGATGGAAAAACGGTCGTGCCATTTTTGCCAGTGCCTTGACCAGAGAATTCGAAGGTACCCTGCTCGGCAGCCGCCTGGTTAAACAGTTCGGGCTTTTGCTCCCTGTTGTTGAAACTTTATTAGGGTTGCTGCTGGTATCCGGTCTTTTCACTTTGCCAGTGGTAATTGCCGGAAGCCTGTTGATGCTGCTCCTCGTTACCGGCAAAAGCATTAAATCCGACTGGCAAACGGTAAGCCTGCAAATGATATATATCCTGTTGTATGCCGTACTGGCGGCAGGACTTGCCTATAACAAATTATCGCTTGACTTTTTTTTATAGCAGAACAGACAGACTTGTCTATTAATAACATCTTTTAAAACAACAAAAAAATGAAACAAAAATTGACAATTGCCCCGATCATCATGGCCAGTGTAGCCGGCCTGTTTGCGCTGGGAAGCCGGGCTGAAGGGACCAATCCGGGCGACACTGAAAAAGCCGCCGGTTATCCGACCTCCCATAAAACCGTTAAAGTGGACGGACTGGATATCTTTTACCGGGAAGCCGGCGACAAGAGCAAGCCGGTAATTCTGTTGCTTCATGGCTTTCCTTCCTCTTCCCGTATGTATCGCGACCTGATCCGGGACCTCGCTCCTTTCTATCATGTGATAGCACCCGATTATCCGGGATTTGGACAAAGCAGCGCGCCCGGCGTGAAGGAGTATACGTACACCTTCGACAACCTGGCTTCCCTTGTAGAGCATTTTATTGATGTGCTCGGGATCAAGAAAGCAAGTCTGTATCTGCAGGATTATGGCGGGCCTATTGGTTTAAGAATCGCCACCCGTCGTCCTGAATTCGTGCAGGCACTGATCGTTCAAAACGCTAATGCCTACACAGATGGCCTGGGAGAAGCACTGGCGCCCCTGGTCGCTTATATACAAAATCCTAATTCGGAAACTGAAAAAGGAGCCCGCTTTATCCTTTCACTGGAAGGTACCCGCTGGCAGTATACTGACGGCGCGGAGAATGTGGAAAGAATATCTCCCGACAGTTACATCACCGATCAGTTTTATCTGGACCGAAAAGGTAACGATGAAATTCAACTGGCGCTTTTCCGCAACTACGGAAGCAACCTGGCTCTTTACGAAACCTGGCACGAGTACTTCAGAAAATACACGCCGCCCACTCTCGTTGTGTGGGGACGCAATGATAAACTGTTTACCGCTCCGGGAGGAGAAGCCTATAAAAAAGACAACCCCAAGGCGGAAGTACATCAGTTGAATGGAGGGCATTTTGTTCTCGAGGAGCATCACCTCCAGGTTGCCGAACTGATCCACCAGTTCCTTTCAAAAAAAGGTATCCGGTAATTCAATCTCAGAATAAAAATCGAGCAATATGACACACACCATTAACGATCCGGTCACTGTTTCCCCGGTAATTGAAGAAACAACTATTGAAACTCCCTTTGTCAATGAAGAATGTGGCGACACCATGTGGGATGCGGTGCTGAAGGCTTTGGAAGAGAAGGACAGAAATACGGACTGGCAGGGTTTTCAATTCTCTATATAAGTGTGGATGATTAGGATGTGATGGTTGAACCGGCGTGAAGGCGCCGGTTCTTTTCTCCTTATTACAGCATCTGCAATTAAAGTCAATCAAAAACGCAATCCGATGTATACAACCACCCAACGGGAGCAGCTTCTCAATCCAGTTTCCGGTAAAGTCGATTTTATGATCCGGGAATTTGATGAACTCCAGCCTTTTACCGGCATACAACGAAAGGAACTATATTCACTGATATGGATCCGGAAAGGCAATGCCATACTGAAAACCGGGTATGCGGAATATGAAGTACCACCCGATACCCTGCTCAGCTTCGGACCCTCCGAGCCCTACCAGATCGACTCCGGGGAATCACTCGAAGGAGTGGCTATTTATTTTCATTCGTCTTTCTTTTGCATCTATCGTCACCACAAAGAAATCTCCTGCAACGGTATCCTCTATAACAATATATATGATCCGCCGCTCACTTCGATCAACAGAGACACGTCGTTGCTCTTTCAAATTTTATGCGACCAGATGAAAGAAGAACTGGCGGAGCCTAAAACGGGTCGGGAAGATTCTTTGATTGCCTGTTTGAAATTGTTGCTGGTACAGGCAGTCAGAGCGAGGGAGCATCAGCCTTCTGAAAAACCGGAGACCGCTTCTTCGCGGGAGCCTCTCCTTCTTCAACGGCTCAAGTCAACCATCGAAGACAATTTCCGCCGGATACACAGTCCTGCCGACTACGCCGGGTTATTACACATTACCCCCAAAGCGCTGAGTAAACTGACGAGAAGCTTTTTCAAGAAACCATTATCCGGTCTTATCACTGAAAGAATAATTACCGAAGCCAAACGTGAGTTATTCCTGACTGACAAACCCATCAAACAAATCGCCGCCGAACTGGGATATGAAGATGAATATTATTTCAGCCGGTTTTTCAAGATCAATACGGAGATGTCGCCCAGGATGTTCAGGCAGAAGAGATAGGAAGAGTGCCACCGGCATAGCCGGTGCCGTTTATGGTTTAGGGTTGAGTTGGGGTTTAAAATTTGAGGTTTACTGTTTGAGGTTTACTGTTTGAGGTTTACAGTTTGAAGTTTACTGTTAGCGCTCCAGCTTCGCGTCCTTTGCGGTTCCTAGCGATCTTTGCGTTCCTGAAAAATTTTGCCGCAAGTAGCATTTTAGTAAGAAGAGAAGTTTTTAAAAAAAATTACTTTTTACTTTTTACCCAACACCAGATTCGCCTGTTCAATTTCATCCTGATTAATGGTATGGCCCATACCGGGATATACCTTTTCAGTTACGCTTGCATTTTTATCTCTCAGGATGTTTGCGGTGGCATATACTCTTTCTACAGGAACATGGGGATCCGGGTTGGAAGTTCCGATGAAAACCGGGGTACCGTTAAAATCACCTTTATAGTTTTCCGGGTAGATGTGATCACCGATCAATCCACCCGTAAAAGCAATTATTCCTCCATACCGGGCCGCATTCCTCGTAACGAATTCCAAGGTGAGGCAGGCGCCTTGCGAAAACCCCAGAAAATAAATGTTCTCTTTGGCGATTCCCTTTGATTCCAGGTCTTCCACCATCTCCTTTAAAACACCCAGTGCCGATGAAAGATGAGGTTCATTCTGCGCAGGCACTGCCAGGAAGGAATAAGGGTACCAGGTATGCTGGCTGGCTTGCGGCGCCAGCAGCGCAAAATCCTTCACTTCAAGATACTGTGAAAGGGAAAGAATGTCTTCCGCGGAACCGCCGCGGCCATGTACCATGATCAACACTTTCTTTGCTTCTTCCGGTTTCAGTCCGGCGGAGATGATATTTTTTGAATGCATAAATTATTTATAAGACTCGTTAGGTAAAACCAGGGACGGAAGTATTTTTTCCAGTGAAGCTCTCCGTTGTTCAAACTGTTTGGGCAATTTCAGTTCCTCGCCCAGGTGATCAATTGATTCATCGACGGCGAAACCGGGTCCTTTGGTAGCCACTTCAAACAACACCCCTCCCGGCTCCCGGAAGTAAACAGAGGTGAAATAATTTCTGTCGAGAACGGGAGTGATATTGGTATTCAGGTTCACCATATTCTTTCTGAATTCCCATTGTGAATCTTTGTCGGCGGTAGCGAAAGCGAGGTGATGCACCGTTCCGCTTCCGGCCAGTCCGCGCAGGCTATCCGGAGTGCAAATAATATCCACATAGTGACCAGGCTGATCATTGGCAGCGAACCGGAACCGGTTGCCTTTCTCGGCGATCAGCACATGATTCATCTGCGCGGTCAGCAGGCCGGCTGTTCTTTCGTATCCTTCTTCCCAGATTTCCACATTGTAAAATCCGCGGATGGCATGTTCTGCCGGAACAGGGCCTTTACTGAATCCGGGGCGGCTGTCTTTTTCGTTGAACACCAGTTCCAGTCCCAAGCCATCTGCATCTTCAAAATAAACCACCAGTTCCCCTTCAAATCTTTCTGCAGGAGTCTTGTAAGGAATATTGAAATGATCCAGTCTTGTTAACCAGTAGTTCAGTGCCGACAGGGGTACCGAGAAAGCGGTTGTGTTGAGCATTCCTTTTCCATGCCTGCCTCGCTGAAGGCCATCGTAGGGGAAAAAAGTGAGAATGGTTCCGGGATTGCCTGATTCGTCACCATAATAAAAGTGATACACTTCGGGTGCGTCAAAATTGACGGTCCGCTTAATGAAACGCAAGCCGAGAATGCCAATATAGAAATCAATATTTTTTTGTGTATGAGCCGCAATGGCAGTTACGTGGTGCAGCCCGGTGATCAATGGTCCCATGGCATGTTAATTTTTGATTGATAAAACCTACCTGCTCTCTTTATTCCAGATATCTTCGTATAGCTCTGGATGCCGGTTAAACTGTGCATGAACGAATGCGCAGAGGGGAGTTACCATCAGGTGATGTTTCCGGGCATACTCTACCATTGCTCCCAGTAACTGTTTCGCGAGACCTTTCCCTTCTCCCCGTGGGGCAACTTCGGTGTGATAGGCCACCAGGTTGTTCCCTGAAACGCCTACTTCCATCAATGCCAGCTTGTCTTCAGGGTCGCCGATATAAAACTGACCTCTGCCTTTTTCGTTCAATTCCAGTTTAACGTCATCCATAATCAGAACATTAGTTGTTAGAAAATCAGGTTATTTCAACACGGGCAATACCTTTTCAATGTCGGCTCGGGACGGCTCGTATTGCCTGGGCAATTTAAGGGCAGATCCCAACTCGTTGAGTGGTTCATCTCTGGTAAAACCGGGATTGTCAGTAGCCAATTCAAATAATACACCTCCGGGCTCACGGAAATAAAGTGAAAAGAAATAATCGCGATCAATCTTGGGGGTAATGCTCAGGCCCTTACTCAATACCTTTTCCCTGAACTCCATCAGGATATCATCATTGCGAACGCGGAAGGCGACGTGGTGATTGGTCCCTGCGGCATTGTAGCCTTTCTGCCCATTGGGTAACTCAAGGATGTCTACGATGGAGGCGTTTTCGATTGCATCGGTCTGGAAACGGTACAGGTTATTTTCCTGTTTAACCAGTTTATACCCGAGCACCTCTGTAAGTATAGCCGCCGTGGGCTGGCTTTCTTTCAGCGTCAGGGTGATGCCATAAAATCCCTTCGTCGCCACTTCCTCTTTTATTGCTGCCGTGGTCCACGGCTTCCTGTTATCGGGAGTAGATGATTCAACGAGATCTATGCGAAGTCCATCGGGATCGCGGAACGACAGGTACTTCTCTCCAAATTTCTCTTTCACTTCGTCGGCATCTACTTTGAATGCCTTAAACCGATCGGCCCAGAAGGCAAGGCCTCCCGCCGGCACGGAATAAGCGATATCAGTGGCCATTCCTATGCCCGGTCTTCCCGAACCGATTCCTTCCCAGGGGAAGAAAGTGAGAATGGTGCCGGGCGTCCCGGATTCGTTCCCGAAATAGAAGTGGTAGGTTCCGGGGTCATCGAAATTGACCGTCTTTTTTACAAGGCGAAGACCCAGTACCCTGGTATAAAAATCGTAATTACGTTGTGCGTTGTTAGCGATGGCTGTGATGTGATGCAGCCCTAAAATTCTTGATTCCATGATGTGGATATTATGCGTTTACCAATTCCGCCTGTTTGATGAGTTGTACTTCAGCATGGATTTTCACTTCATCGCCTACTACTACACCGCCTGCTTCTGTTAAAGCGTTCCAGGCAAGTCCGAACTCCTTGCGGCTTATTTTTCCGTTCACCGTAAACCCTGCTTTTGTTTGTCCGTATGGATCTACCACAATGCCTCCGAATTCAACATTCAGCTTTACAGGGCGTGTGATACCACGTATCGTCAGATCACCGGTCAGCGTTAGTTCCTCTCCGTTTCCTTCCAGTTTTCTTCCGGCAAAGCGAATTTCGCTGTATTCATCGGCATTGAAGAAATCGGCTGATTTGAGGTGTCCGTCGCGTTGCTCGTTGTTGGTATCTATCGAATGGACATCCGCGGTAAAGTCTATTCTTGATGAGGATCTGAAATCTTCCGAATCGCTTTCCACTTCCAGGTCGAACTTTCTGAAATAACCGGTAACGGTGGTCAGCATCAGGTGCTTTACTTTAAAGAGCACTTCAGAGTGCATGTTATCTATTTTCCAGGTTTGCTTTTTCATTTGTTTTGTTTTTTGATTGTGATGACACAAATGTCCCCCTCAAATCACCCCCATACAATGGATATCTGGCGGCTACTGTTGTACATTTCCACGGAAGAGCGCTAAAACCCTGGTATTGAAAGATTTTGTTAACGGATCAGGGGAGGCGGAGGAGCTGAATTTCGCAACTGATCCTGATTTCATCGGACACGAGCAGGGAGGAGTTATCCAGTACCTGGTTCCAGAGGATATCGAAGTCGCGGCGATTGATGGTCATACTCATTTCAAAGCCGGCCTTCAGATTTCCCAGGTCGTCCTGAACGGAGCCGACATAATCGGCGAGGAACTCAATTGGTCGGGTAACATTCTTTATGCGGAGCTGGCCATTGACCTTCACTTTTGAACCGTTGACTTCTATGGAATCCGAAGAGAAGGAAAGAGTAGGGAAAGTTTTTACATCGAAAAAATCAGCCGACCGCAAGTGATTATCCCGAAGTGAATAACCCGTGTTGACAGACTGGGTATAAACAGTGAGCTGTATCCGGCTATCGTTAAAATTGTCTGAGGTTGCCTGCACTGATCCTTCAAACTGGGTAAACATACCTGACACGGAACTTAACCCCAGGTATTTTGCCTCGAAACGGATCCTCGTATGGACCGGATCGATGAGCCAGGTATTTTTGTGATCAGCGCTTGTCATTGGCAACAAATATAATTCAATTCAAAATTTTAACTGTGTAGTCACTCCTAAAAACAGGATATCTCTGCCCTGGCTCACAGCCTTTAAATAAGAACCGCTATGGAACCAGGTGGTCTCTATTCGTATCAATACAAAACGATTCGGCGTATAAGTAAGATCGGTGGCCAGCTGGTTCCCTATATATTTGTGGTCACCGGGAACTGCCATATAAAGTAACGACCCGTTAACGGCATAAATACCATCAGCAACAGATTGTCTCCAGAAAATGTCATTGTCAACCGACCATACTAATTTATTCTTCAGCAGATCCACGCTTACAGAAGGGTGAATATCGAAAAGGTTATAAGGACCAATAAGGGCTGCCAACCCGAAATAAGCGCCTTTCGGAAACAATGGATTGAAGGTTTGCAGACGGTTGTCTCCTGCCTTCCGATCACCGCTGATGACCTCTGTTTTCAAACCGATTTCTGGCTGACCCGAAATACCTGTCAATCGGTAAGACAGGTTTGCCGAGGCCGTCCATGCGGATATTGTTTTTGCCTCAAAACGGCCAAACTGGTATAACGATTCCAGATCATACCTGAAGTTCCCTTCTTTTCCCCAAATCCTGGTTCCAAGAGAATGCCGGTCTTCTTTTCCATTTCCGTCATGGTACCTGCTGGTCTGCCGGTGAAATCCGAGATAGTACCAGTCAATATTTTTGAGGAGAGGAAGCTTTTCATAAACCAGGTAGGCGCCCCACAATCGAATATCGCTTCCAGACACATCATCAAACAATCCTTTTCTTGCCGCTACGTATTGCCCGGCAAAAACATCTGCCTTAAGCGGTCCCACCCTTATCATTCCTTTCATTGCATCGAAAGCCTGGCGATTATTGGGAAGCTCCCGAACGGAGATCAGTCGTTGTGATCCATAAGAAAGTTCCTGTCTGCCGACACGAAAAATGAATTTCCTTTCCGCGTCATTGAAGTCAGCGAACGCCTGGTGAATCTCGAGCGGGTTTTCTTCCACAGGGCTGGTTCCGGAAGCTTTCCCGTTGGCCATACTTCCCTGCACTTGAAAAAAAAGCCGGAAATGGCGCCCCGCATGCCAATCAGTGTGCAACAAAAATCTGGACAACAGGTATCCATCCTTGTCACGCGGAGCATCGCCCCAATCTTCGTTCTTCACTAAAAAATACTGATATCGCAACTCTCCTCCCAGGCTGAGATAAGAGTTCCTGTTTTTTGACAGCCCTAGGTACTTCAGTTTACCGTAGTAAGAGCGAACACTATCGGAAGCAAGGTAACGGTAGTCTTCGTCATACCTCAACGCCTGAAAATTTCCGGGACGTTGGCCGTGCGACTGAATGGCTGTTATTGTCAATATCAGCATCAACAGGTATTTCATATCATTACTTTAGCGTCGTGTTTATTTTTGCGTATGAAAAAAAATATCAGCAAAAGGCCCGGAATGAGCATGGCTTCCAACCCATAAAAAAAGCCAAGCCAGCCTCCGGCTATACACCCAAACAGGAAACCGCCGATCACCAGGAGCTGCTTTCGTATTGCAGGCACCAATGACTGCTTTTCATTTTTGCTGAGCATATACCTGGTAACATCCATCACTACCTGGGTCACATTTCCGGTCATGACGGTTGTGGGCGCTATGGTTTCTTTTGAATACATTTTACCGGCAGCATTCTGTATACCCATCGCGAAAACGATGAGCATAGAGATCAACAATACAGTGATAGCATGATTGCCTTTATGGTTTGTCAGCCACCAGGCCAATAATCCACCCAGCAAAAGCAGACATCCTTCCACCAAAAATGCTTTTCGGCTCCATGTCGCTTTGGAAAAGATTTTGAAAGTAAAGGCAACAGCTGCAATAAAAACCGGAAATGAAATCAGTTTTAACCAGCTGTCCGCTCCTTGCTGTGTTACCAGGTTATAGACAAACACGACGAAGTTGCCCGTTACATGCGCAGAAAAAAGATTATCTGCCGCGGTAAAAGTGACCGTATCTGCGAAGCCCGCGGTAATACTTAATATTATGCTTAGTGAGATGGCTTTGCCCGATTCGATGGTCATACTCCCGTAGTTATTTATATTGATATCCTCCATAAAAGTTTACAGGCGACCAGGCCGGTATGGCCTTTGGTAATGCCGGAGCTAAAGACTGAAAACCGTCTTGTCCATAAACTACTTTACCATCCAGCACCGTCAATACCGAGTGAATGTTTCGGATGTTTTCTTCATTTGTGAGGAGGAAGTCGTCATTCAATATTACCAGGTCTGCCAGTTTTCCCGCTGTTAGGGCACCCCGGTCGGCTTCCAGGTTTATCAGGCTGGCGCTACCGGTTGTGTACAGCCGAAGTGCTGTGATCCGGTCCAGCGTGTTTTCTTTGGCCGTAACCTGCTTTCCGCCGACTGTTTTTCCGGTTACCAGCCAATAGATCGCAACCCAGGGATTGAAACTGGCCACCCGTGTTCCATCTGTGCCGCCTCCTACCTTGAGACCCATAGCGAGCATCTTCTTTACAGGTGGCACTTCCTGAGCCGCGGATCTGCCATAACGTTCAATGAAACTTTCACCCTGATAGGCCATGCGTCCCTGGATGGCTATTCCACCGCCCAGTGCTTTAATCCTGGCGAGGTTTGCTTCGCTTATTGTTTCTGCGTGATCTATCATCCAGGGCAGCCCATTGAATGGCACTTCCCGGTTGACCTCTTCTATTACGTTGAGGAATCGGGTAATGGATTCGTTGTAGGTTGCATGCAAACGAAATGGCCATTTGTTCCTGATAAGAAGGGTGAGCGCGTCTTTAAACTGCTTTTCCATCACGGCCGGAAGATCGGGCCTGGGCTTTTCAAAATTTTCAAAGTCGGCGCCGGCAGCTACAATACTTTCCCCTCCGCCTTCCACAAAATATTCAGTTTGGCCTTCGCGCCCCGGCTGGTGGTCGATATCAATCATGCCCGTCCAGCGTTGGAAGTCGTTGAGCTCCGCTCCTGCTTTTTGAGGATAGAGGTAATAAGGCAGGCGAACGGTGAGCTGTCCAAGCTTCGACAGTGAATCGGTAATCCCATAGTCGTCCGGAAAATTCTGAAATCCACCACCGGCATCCATCACGCTGGTTACACCCAGGCGATTCAGTTCTTTCATGAATAACCTTGTTGAATTTGCCTTTTCAGCATTCGAAAGCTCCGGGAGACGGGCAAGGGTAGAATACAAAATGAAAGCGCTTGGTTCTGCCACTAACAATCCTGTTGGATTTCCGTCAGCATCTTTTTGAATCAGTCCTCCCGGAGGATTGGGAGTGTTGGCATCGATCTGAAGCGCCTTGAGTCCGGCTTTATTAATATAGGCCTGGCTGTATAGGTGAAGAATGAACGTCGGCGTATTTCCGGTAGCTTCATTGATTTCACGTAGAGTTGGCAGTCTTTTTTCGGCAAACTGGTATTTATTCCAGCCACCGACCACTCTAACCCACTGCCCCTTGGGTGTTCTGGCTGCCTGTTCTCTTAACATCTGCAACGCGCGGGCCAGCGTTTTTACACCTTCCCATCTCAGTTCTGTATTAAAAAAACGACCGCCCCGAATCACGTGCAAATGGGAATCAAATAAGCCGGGAATGACCGTTTTACCGCGGGCATCAATAAGCGTCGTTGCGGGTGAGTGTAAAGCCATTACCTGCTCATTGCTTCCTACCCGAACTATTCTATCCTTGCTGACAGCAATCGCCTGAGCCAAGGGCATCGCCTGGTCCAGCGTAACCAGTTTAGCATTGTAAACGATCAGGCTTACCTCGCCTTGTGCGTTCAACTGATTGCTGATCCAAAACATCAACAGGAAAAAAATGATTAGAACCTTTCTCATACACTTTGTTTAAGTAAGATTGGGGCTGTAAAACAGCACCCAACCTTTGTTTATTAACTGTCTGACTTGCTTTTCCGGGATGTTTCTGATTAGTGTTTCAGCATTTCGTGAGCGTATTGAATGCCTATTCCGTAGGCCCCACCATATTTCTTCACCAGGTCGGTAACTGCTTTATAGGTTTCACCCCTGGCCCAGTCGCGCTGCAATTCGAGCAGATACTGAATAGAGGTCATGGTTTTTACGCCGGCCTGCACCATCCTGTTGATTGCCATATCATGCGCTTCTTTGCTGACGTCGCCGCTGGCATCGGTAATCACGTACACATCATATCCTTCCGCCTTTGCTGATAAAGCGGGGCCTACTATACATACACTGGTCCAAAGTCCGGCCAGAACGATTTTCTTTTTTCCTTTGCCGGTGATCGCCTTGTAAGCGTTTACATCTTCCCAGGTATTCATTGTGGTACGATCGATATAGGTTCCGGCTGGATAGAACTCGGACACTTCTCTGAAGACCGGTCCGCTGAAAGATTTTTCCGCAACGGTGGTTACCACGGTGGGAATGTTAAAAATTTTGGAAGCGCCTGCCACAATCGCAGTGTTGTTGCGGAGTTCGGTGATGTCGATATTCTTCACGGCGAAACCCATCTGGCTTTCATGATCAATCAGCACCAGCGCATGGTTGGAAGGATTAAGGAGCTCAGCGGAGGGCTTCTGTGCAAAGCCATTAAATGCTATTAAACCGCCTGTCAGTAGTAACGTCAATTGAATCAGTAACTTTTTCATGATTTTCTGGTTTTATGTTTGTTTTTTTGATTTACATGACAAAGCTACCCCGGTAACAAGCCCGGGTCAATTGATGATTAAGTCCGATCGTTGTACATTTTATCGATTCCGGGAAGAACGGAAAAGGAATAGGGAAAGAAAACGAAAAAGGGAAGTGTTAGTCAGCCTCGGTTGTTTGCGCAATCATAGATTACAACTTAATTTCCTTTTTATACTCCGTGAAGTTCAGACCTGTTGCGTTTTTAAAATACTTGCTGAAATGCGCTACATCATCGAATCCCAACTGGTACGCAATTTCTTTCATGCTTGTATCTGAGTAGGCCGCTTCTCTTTTGGCCTCCAGGATTACCCGTTGCCTGATGTGTTCGCTGGCGGTCAGTCCTGTTCTTTTCTTAACCGTTTCGTTGAGGTAATTGGGAGTTACTGCCAGTTCTCCTGCATATTCAGCCACCTGTTTACGGCTGGTAAAATTCTTCTCGAGAAGTGAAAAAAAGTTTCGGACCAGCCGGGAGTGGGCCGATTGAGATTCGTCCGGTATCCTGCTTTCATGCTGGCGGCTGAGGTAGAGCAGAAAGAGTTTAAGGTAGTTTCTCAGTATTTCCGCGCGCAGCAAAAAGAAGTTCTGGTATTCTTTGGTCATCTTGCGGCCGATATCTTCAAGTTCTTCAGACAGCTCCTGATCCAGGGTAACTACCGATGGCTGCGCAAAATTGTAGAAGAGCCCGCTATTGTATAACAAGTGGTAATTGTCTTCATACTGGCACAGAAACTCCGCGGTGAAAGAAATGACCAACCCGTCGGTGTCGTCGGCTGCCTGAAGTAGGTGAACCTGCCCGGGCGATATATTATATATTGTCTGATCCCGGATCTCAAACTTCTGCAGGTCAATATAGTGAAGCCCTGATCCCTTTTTTACCCACACGATCACGAAGTAGTTATGCCGGTGAGGGGCTTCATTCTGCTCATGCCGGTTCTGATCGATCCATTGCATACTGTGTATCTCGAATGGAATACCCGAATCGCTATTACCCAGCCTGAGAATTGGTCGTTTATCGGCCATAACCGGGCAAATTTAGTGAAAAGCTCCTTCCCCAATCGGACCCTTTGCTGTATAAATGATGCTAAATCAACCCTTTCCTTCCCTGGTATGAGAATCAATCAAAAGGCTTATCACAATCATACCTGCTTAATGTAAATGTTGGTAGTTTTGATTGCAGATTGACCGGTCAACATTCCTGCATTGCCGACAGTTTTTGCCCGGCGGGCTAAGACAGATTACTGCCGATCATCATCCGCCTTATCTTTATTTCGGCATTACAGCCAGGCAGTTGAAAAAAACGATCAGTTTGAAAGAATAGGCCCTTTCGAAAACGATCCTGCATACAGATTCCGCACCCGCCAGTTTATTACTCTGTAAAAAATATCGTTATGAAAAAGATCGTCATCGCCCTTGATTACAGCCCGTATGCCGAAAAAGTGGCCGCAGAAGGTCTGGCCCTTGCCACCCGGTTGCAGGCCGAGACCTGCCTGGTTCATGTTATCCATGATTTTTCCTGTTATTCGATGGAGTACTCTCCGCTCACCGGGTTTTCCGGTTACAGTCCCGATGTAGCTTTCAAACAGCTGGAAGAACAGGAAACTGAGGCCATCGGCTTCCTGAATGCTATCGCAGAAAAGTATCACTACCCCAAAGTAATTACCAGGGCCCTGGAAGGATCGATCCCGGAAACCATCATTCACTTTGCCAACGATTTCGGAGCCGACCTGATCGTAATTGGCGGGCAGGATCACCATGGACTGGAAAGATGGGTAATGGAAGACACGATCGGCGAGCTGATCAAACGCAGTGATATTCCCGTATTGATCATTCCCTCCGACAAGCAGGTTGATTCCAATCTGTCTATGAAGAGTTATATGCAGTATCATTAAACCCCGCGACTGACCCATTCAATATATACCAAGCTATCAAACGTGGCAACCCTGAAACACTGTTCAAAATACAGGCGATGGCACAATGTGGTGTTGATTCAATAACAGTTTCATGATCTTGCAGCGTTATGCCCCGCCCGAAGCGGGGCATTTTTAAGACAGTTACCATAAATCATTAAAGTGAAACGGAACGCAAAGAATTTACATTCATTTTGTGATGTTCATTGTTACCGGGAGTTACCGTTATTCAAACAAAAGAACTCGCTGCCGGCATATACCAGTTACTTTGCGGCGAAGAAAGAGTGACACTGGTGATCAGTCAATAATTGTCCCGTCGGGTTTGGGGCTAATCGTTCAAAAGGCAGAACGATGTCACCAAACCCGATCTTTTATTCCCCTATCTTTGTGCTTCCCATTGATACCTGCCCTCCTTACTGAAATTGTTTTTATGGAGCACGAAATCTTATCCCGGGTACAATTCGCATTCACGATCGCTTTTCATTATATCTATCCCCCTCTCAGTATCGGGCTTGGTTTGATCCTGGTGATCATGGAAGGGCTCTACCTGAAAACCGGCAGGAAGATTTACGAAGACATGACCCGTTTCTGGATCAAGATCTTCGCATTGATCTTCGGTCTGGGTGTGGCTACCGGCATCATCATGGAATTTGAATTTGGAACCAACTGGGCCACCTACTCGAAATATGTGGGAGACATTTTTGGAAGCGCGCTGGCAGCCGAGGGGATTTTTGCTTTCGCCCTTGAGAGCGGGTTCCTGGGCATCCTGCTCTTCGGCTGGAATCGGGTCAGTTCGAGAATACATTTCCTGTCAACCCTGATGGTTTTCGTCGGATCGCTGTTCAGCGCGGTCTGGATTGTGGTTGCTAATAGCTGGCAGCAGACACCGGCGGGCTATCATATTGTGGGAGAAGGAATGAATGCGCGCGCGGAGATAACGGATTTCTGGGCGATGGTATTCAATCCGTCGAGTGTGGAACGACTTTTACATGTATGGATCGGAGCCTTTCTTGCCGGCGCTTTTCTTGTACTCAGCGTGAGTGCCTATTACATCAGGAAAAACCTGTTTACCGATATTGCCCGGCCGGCCTTCAAAATTGCACTGGTGGTGGCTACCGTATTTTCCCTTTCACAACTCTTCACTGGTCACAAAAGCGCAGAAGTTGTGGCGAGGCATCAACCGGCCAAATTAGCGGCGATGGAAGGTCATTTTGATAGCAGTGCCAGGGCGGATCTTTACCTTCTGGGGAGTGTTGACAAGAAAAATCAAATCACCAGCGGTCTTAGAATCCCGGGAGGACTTTCTTTCCTGGTATACCAGGACTTCAACAAACCTATTCCCGGCCTGAATGCTTTCAAACCTGAAGACAGGCCTTCACAGGTGAATGCCATTTTCCAGTTTTATCATATCATGATCGCCCTTGGCATGCTCATGATCGCATTGACTCTTTTTGCGTGCTGGCAATGGAAGCGGGGCAAACTGTTTGACAACAGGTGGCTGATGGGAATATTTGTTTGGTCTGTACTTCTTCCCCAGATCGCCAACCAGGCAGGCTGGTTTACTGCCGAGATGGGGAGACAACCCTGGGTGGTGTACGGCTTATTAAGAACTTCAGACGCGTTGTCAAAAACAGTTAAGGCCGAGCAGGTGCTCACCTCCCTGATCCTGTTCACCCTTGTATATGCCACCCTGTTTGTGTTATTCCTGTACCTGCTCAATAAAAAGATCAAACATGGGCCGGTTGCTTATGAAAAAGCCGGCGAAGAAGATAGTCAGCATTTCAGCATACGCGAAAATCCATTGATGAAAAAACCCTGAGCCAATTAATCCGATTCACTGAATAAATAAACGGATGTATGTTTTTAGGACTTGATTATAATACCTGGTGGTTCCTGGTGTTTGGCGCCGTGATCAGTGGCTATGCCATCCTGGACGGCTTTGACCTCGGTGCCGGCGCGCTTCATTTATTTCTCAAAAAAGAAAGCAGCCGTCGCATTGCACTGAATGCCATCGGACCGGTATGGGATGGGAATGAAGTATGGCTGGTGATTGGCGGCGGGGCCCTGTTTGCCGGCTTTCCGGTTGCCTACGCGGCAGTATTTTCTGCTTTCTATTTGCCGGTCATGATCTTTCTCATCGGCCTCATCTGGAGAGCAGTCGCCATCGAATTCCGAAGCAAAGAGCCCGGAAAAGTCTGGCGATTGACCTGGGATATCATCTACACGTTTGCCTGTGTAGTCGTGACTTTGTCGCTGGGGTTGATGCTGGGAAACGTAGCGATGGGCTTGCCGCTCAATGACCAAAAGGAATTTACCGGCAGCTTCCTGACATTCTTCAATCCCTTCGCCATCATGGTGGCCATTACCACCCTTGCCTTGTTCATGATGCATGGTGCCATTTACCTGGCCATGAAAACCGAAAATCGCCTGTATACCAAACTGACCATTCTGGCCAAGAACTTCAATATTTTTTTCCTGCTGTCGTTCGCACTAACCACCGTGTACACGCTCCTCTATATACCACACCTTAGTGATACTTTTAAAAGTAATCCTCCATATTTCATATTTCCGGTATTGATGTTTTTGGCCATTGCCAATATACCCAGGCAATTGAAGAAAGGCAACTACCGTATTGCCTTTATCAGTTCTGCGCTTACCATCGCGGCACTATTGGTAACGATCGCCATAGAAGTGTTTCCGCATCTTGTTTACGCCACCAATGACCCGGCAAACAGCATCACCATCGCCAATGCCGCCGCCTCTCCAAAAACGATGAAGACGCTGCTGATCATCGCCCTGATCGGCACGCCACTGGTTGGCATCTATACAACCTTTGTATTCTGGACGTTTAAAGGAAAAGTAAAACTGGATGAAATGAGTTATTGATAACGCAGAAGGCGCGGATTACGCAGAAGACGCTGAAGTGGTTTAACGTTTATCGTTTAATGTTTCACGTTGTCATTTCGCCTGATCAACAAACCCTCACCCTAACCTTCTCCCAGGGGAGAGGGTATCTGATCAATCTATTTTGAATTAAAACTTTTTACTTTTGAATTTTGACTCCGCGACCGTTGCGCTCCTCTACGGACCCTCACCCTAACCCTCTCCCAGGAGAGAGGGAATCTGATCAATCTATTTTGAATTAAAACTTTTTACTTTTGACTTTTGAATTTTGAATTTTGACTTTTGACTTTTTGCTCCGCGCCCTTTGCGCTCCCCTACGGTCCCCTCACCTAAACCTCGCCCAGGAGAGAGGGAATCTGATCTATCTATTTTGAATTGGAACTTTTTATTTTTGACTTTTCACTTCAATAAGTCACTGTTAACCCCGCTCCCCACCCCATATCACTGTCGTAGTGAGTGGATAGCGACAGATATTTGGTTGCAATGAAACGAAGCCCTGTCATCCATTCCCGGTCGGTATTCCAGTATCCGTTCAGGCGTAGTCTTTTGGTCAGCGGGATGTCTTCCCGACCCAGTTGCATCCTTATTTTTCCTTCGGTGTCTATGCGCGCATCGGCTCTGATGAGCAGCGGCAACAGATATTGAACACCTATACACACCACTGCCCGTTGATCTTTGGTGTTGGCTTGTCCGAAAAGGTTTTTTTCCGGCTCGCTGTGATGCCGGTATCGCCAATCGAAACCGATATAGGGCATCAGCCATTGGTTGCGGCCGATCAACCGGCCGATATGCGTTTCGCTTTCATAACCCTTTTCGCGGGAAAGCCCCAACCTCCATTCGGTCTGGATCAGCCACCTGGTATTGGAAAGCATCATCTCTCCGTCGCTTCCATTTGATTCGAGACCTGCCTGTACAGAGAAATAATATCTCCTGTCATCCCGATACACTTTTTTCAATGCCTTTGCAGGATCGCCGAGGGCGGGATTGGGAACCGTATTTTCATAAGTAAAAATTCTTCCCATACCTGCCATCATGTGATAAAGGATGTGACAATGAAAATACCAGTCACCCCCTTTTTCTGAGGCATTGAACTCGATCGTATCCGTTTCCATTGGCATGATGTCCAGCACGGTTTTCAAGGGTGAATAATCTCCCTGTCCGTTCAATACCCGGAAAAAATGACCATGAAGGTGCATCGGATGCCTCATCATGGAATTATTATAAATAACAATTCTTATATTTTCACCCTGCCGGATCAATATCTTGTCTGTTTCAGATACCGTTTTGTTGTTAATGGTCCAGACATACCGGTTCATATTACCGGTCAGTTCAAACCGCAGCTCTCGTGTATGTGCCGCAGGCAAGGTCGTCTTTTCCGGTGCGCGCAACATGGAATAATTGAGGGTTACGGGCGATTGATTGCTGTCGGTGATCTCCGGGTACATCACCGTATTCATATCCATTTGCTGCAAGCTCATATTCATACCCATATCGTTCATCGTTCCATCCATTTTCATCATACCGTTCATCATCTTCATGCCTTCAAAGTACTTCAGCCTTGGGAGGGGAGGCATCTTTACGGCAGGCCCTTTGCCTAACCAGAGTGAGGTACTCCTGGTCCTGTCTTCCGAAGTGGCCATCAGTTCATAACTGCTGTCCGATGGCAGGGTAACTTCCACATCATAGGTTTCGGATACGCCCACGATCATGCGGTCTACCTCCACGGGAACAACATCTTGCCCATCATTGGCAATCACTTTCATCTTTCCACCCGAAAAGCGCAACCAGAAATAAGTGGAGGAACTGCCGTTGATGATACGCAACCGGATCTTATCTCCGGCTTTAAATGCATCCGCCCGATCGGCTTTCTGGCCATTGGTGGTAAACAGATCGTAATAAACGTCGCTAACATCCATGGCCAGCATGCGTTTCCACTCATTCTTCACTTTGGTGCCCAGGTATTTTTCCTTTGCTGCCTGCCAGTAATCCTGGGTGGCTCCTTTGCCAATCGCGTACCAGTCGGTGGCAAAATGGAGCGATCGTTCTACCTGTTCCGGCTTTTCATTTGTCCAATCACTCAGCAGAACGGTATATTCTTTCTGCGGATTTTGCTGCTTTTTATGAATGATAAATGCTCCGTATAATCCGCTTTGTTCCTGTAGCATACTGTGAGAATGATACCAATAAGTACCATTTTGAACGATAGGAAACCGGTACACCAGCGTGGTGTGCGGCTGAATGGCTGCGGTGGTGAGATAGGGAACGCCATCCTGGTAATTGTCGAGAATCAGCCCGTGCCAATGGATGGATGTTTCCATATGCATTTCATTGTGCACCTGGATCTCTGCGGTATCCCCTTCGGTGAATTCCAGGGTGGGTGCCGGAATAGTGCCATTGATGGCGATGGCCCGGGCTTTCTTTGTGGTGTATTCAACCAGTGTATCGGTTATATACAGGTGATAGACAACCCGGTTACCAGTACGCTGGTAAAAAGGTTGCCGGTCACTCCGCTCCATTCTCATATGCTGTGCGTAACCGGCAAGGGTCATCGCCAGGCCCGTCAGTAAGATCAGGATTCCTTTCATCGCTATCCAGGCTGTTTGATTATTGAATTGTTTCCTTGATGGATCCGCAGGCTAACATGGCATTACCGTAGTATGGATTGCGGATACTCTTGTCTTCACTGAGCCAATACATTTTTTTCATCGGGCAATAATCCACATATACCGGTTGTACCGATAGTTTTACGGCCTTGGCAAGAGCAATCATATTGTTGGATAAAGCAGAGAACAAATCTCGTTGCTTTTCTAAGGCATTGGCGGAAGCAATCGCCTGTGCGTCGTCCCGGATTTTATCTTTTAAGGAAAGAAAAACCTTCTGGTCCGCCGAAGTCAGCTTCGACGGATCCAACTTGCCCGCCATTTGCGCCAGTTCTTTGGCTTGTGCGGAGGCTTTGCCGGCATTTCCTTCTACCAGTAAATTCTTGAGCTGGTAGTAACTATTCAGCAACGCAGAATGATCGGACACCGGCTGTGCCTGCGTGTAACCGGCCAAAAAAAGGACGCACCATAGTGCTACTATTTGTTTCATAACTGGTAATTTGACTCAAAGCTACCATGGGAACAATCCCCGGCACTTACACAATTGCGACCGGGATGTATATAATTTACAGGCCAAAAAAAATACCGGGCGAACCCGGCATGCCACTAATAAAACCTTCCATTAAACCTCTTACCTTACCTAATCTTTTCCGCCTTATATCCTGCCTTTTGAACAGCATTTAGCACTTCCTGTTCGCGGTTCTCTTTGTCCTTTTTGATTGTTAAAATTTTGTCGGGATTGGTAATATCCACTTCCCAGTTATTTTCTCCGGCGGCCTGGTTCAGAAAGGGTGTGACTTTGCTGATACATCCCGCACATTTAATGGTTGTTTTAAACTTCAAGGTTTCCATACTCATTCAATTTTTAGTTACTGTCTGCCTGACTTTTAATCCTTACTTCCGGATCTGAAATCAAAGGTAGCGCCGTACTTAAGCGAGGTTGTTATAGAATCATCAGGGCCGATTATATAATTTCCAGTTTTTGCCATGGTTCTACTGTTTTTGAGTCCGTTCTTAATTCCAGTTTTGCCCGGCAGCAAAAATATGGCTGCATTCTTCTGAGCAGAAATGAACCGTCTCTCCGTTTTGACTGTGGAGATAAATGCTTCCGTTCCCTACCTGCATCCGGCAAACGGGGTCTGTAAATACTGGTACAGGCACTTCCTGATTGATCTCCAGGTCGGCAGTAATCACGGGTTTCCATATATTTTTAAATACTACGGGGCGGGGAGTGGTAAAGGTGAATTCGGTGCAACCTTCCAGTTGCCTGATAAAATCTTCTGTACAGGATATTCTGCCTGCTTTGGCGCGGGAAGCAACCCGGGCCGTACAATTGATCGCAGGTCCGTAACAGCTTCCGTCCTGCTCAAGGATCGTTCCATAATGAATACCTGCATGCACCTGTAGGAAATGTTCTTCCCTTTGGCAACTGCGAATCAATTCAACAGCAGTCCGCGCTATATCATAGGGGTTTTGCGAAACAAAAACCAGCTGGTCGCCCACTCTCTCCAGCAACCGGGCAGAACCGTAGAGGGATTGTCTGCCTATGCGGAGGTACCTGCTGACGACATCGAGTGCTGCCTGTGCGCCATGCATTTCAGTCATGGCAGTGTATCCGCTGAGGTCAGCCATCAGTATAGCGAGATTCTTTGTTGTTACCATATTCATTCGCTTTTGGTACGGCAAAACTATATCTGGCCGGAGGCCAAACTGTTATAAAATCCTACCCTTATTGTATAAAATTAATAAGACCCGGCTGTGCGGGTCTTATTTCCATTCAAGGGTACGTAGCCATCGCCATGCCACTTGCTGATACTAGAATTCCTTTCTGATGGTTCACCAAACTTTTCTTCGAACACTATCTTCTTCTACCTATCCTTTGCATAAGGAGTATCGCTACGCACTCCATTCCTCTCCACCTCCTTCCCGGCTCGCCGCCGGATGACGTCCGGCGCTTTAAACGTTACTATGGCTGATACTGGAAAACCTTTTTGGTACGATACAGGTGTTCACCGGTGGTGTATCCTTTGTAGCTGGTATATAAAACTGTCGGATAGCCGTCCTCGTCGTATTCATACTCCATTTTATAAGGAACCGCCACCGGGAAACCTCCCACGGAACCAGTTTGCTCAATGATCTTGTTGTTCTTTGATGTATTGCTGAAATACAGGTCGGGGTATTGCATCAGGTAGTAGGGATTGATGTTGCTGTCGTATTCGTAGGCTCCTACTCCACCTGCCCCGGTTGAACTTCTGGCAGTATAGCTGATCTTATTCTGGTTCCTGTACTTCATAGTATACTCCATGCTCTGTCCGTTGCTGAACAGGTAGTCAATATTGAGTTCCGGCTCGGTAGCTGTTCCCCCATGATGAACAGCGGCGAAGGTCTGCTGATCATAACTGGTGTTATGCAGGGAGGTTATCTTTCCCGCAGTATAACTGAAGGCTGTAAAACCGGTTTGCATTCCTGTACCGTCAAAACGTTTGATCGTATCGACCTGGTTGAACACATAGTGAAACTTGTTCACCATTGTCAGCTGCAGATCCTGGTATTGCGGCAAACGCTGGTAGTAATGAACGTCAGAGAGCCCAAGACCGTTGTAGGAGTATTCCACACGTCCGTCTGCCCTGAGTCCGCCAAGTACCTCCGTATAGGTAAATTCCTTTACCAGTTTTTTGGCATTTCTGGAAGCGGACATTTCAACCACGAAGTTGTCGCTCAGTTCGGCCCTTGAATGCATTTTTTCGATCGTGTTATTCCATTTAATCACCCTGAACTTGTATTGAGTAAAGTTTTCCGGCACTCTGAAACTCAGTTGACCGGGAGCAAGATCTATCTGCTTTGTCCAATGATTATTCAGGTTGTCTACCGCATCGATCTCAATTTTTCCCGGCAGGTTATCAAATAACACAGAGCCGATAGTCAGATTTAATTTCAACTTAAGCGCCAGGCTTGGATAGAATCCAAAATCTGTGCTGGTATATCCAAAAGCATCCGCTGCTTCGGATTCCAGCACTTTAAGCGCTTCTGTGGCTACGAGCATCACCCCTCCGGTGCTCACTTTGATGTCAAATCCCAGCGGCTTACTGATGAGTGCCGCCTTGGGAGAACCCGCCCTGGGAGTGGCATATACCGCTGTATCTGATGAGCGGACTACCAGAAACTTGGTTAACTTATAGTCGCCCTTCAGCAGTTCCACTTTATCCGTCTTGTACTCACCCTGAATATAATCAAGGGTTACTTTCTTGTTACTTAGAACAGACTGTCCGTTCTTGTCTTCGATATCGATAACGGCATAATATTGCCTGCCATCGAGATTGACTCCTGCCGGCTTGAATTGGACATAAGATTTACTTTGATCAACCGGTGGTTGTTCGTTAATAATTTCGTCTACGGTCTTTTTGCACGACATGGCAGACATGGCAATAGCGATTCCTGCTGTTGCAAGAAGTTTCATTCTTAACATACCCTTTGTTTTAATTTCTGATGATAATGGTTACCCTGTTCAAACAGGTGCTTTCAGGTACTCTATGTTTTGTAAGTAGGTTCAATAAAATAAATTTCCATTCGCACAACCCTCTTTGCTGTTTCCAGGTTTAAGGACATACACTTGTCCAATACATTGCCTGTATCCGGGGAAACCGGCCCGCATTGTCATCACAAAGATGAAGTGATTGTCCAGGTTTTTTCTTGGCATATACCAAGATTTCCAGCAATACCTGATTCTGATAGTAGTGTCTTGTAGTTTGCCGGAACGGTGTTCCGGTAGTTGGTTGTGCAGATACAGACGGACAATATTGTTTGCCTTCCTATCCGACTGTTTGACAAAGATGATACAGGAATCGTTGCAAAAAAATGCAAGGTTAGACGAAGGCGTTTATTCAGATGTAAGCGGCCATAGTGCGTGACCGGCAGATTGGGTCTGTCCGAAATTTACGTGACAATTGCAGCTCCTGGTTTAACCTGTTAAAGCTTCGCGAATTTTAGCCGTAAGCTATTGCTCACAACGCTGATGCTGCTCATCGCCATCGCGGCGCCAGCAATCATCGGATCCAGCAGGAAACCGTTGAGGGGATAGAGTACCCCGGCAGCAACAGGAATCCCTATAATATTATATATAAATGCCCAGAAAAGGTTTTGTCTGATGGTGGCAACGGTTTTCCTGGACAATCGAAATGCCCTGACGATACTAGTGAGATCGGAAGTGATCAGTGTCATTTTTGCCACATCCATGGCAATATCGCTGCCTTTTCCCATGGCGATGCTCACATCTGCCTGCGCGAGCGCATGACTATCATTGATGCCATCACCCACCATGGCCACAACCTTGCCCTGGCTCTGGAGTTGTTTTATGAATGTTGCTTTATCGCCAGGCATCAGCTCAGCCTTGTATTGTGTAATGCCTGCTTCTCTGGCAATAGCGGCTGCTGTCTGGTTGTTGTCACCGGTAAGCATATAGACATCTATGCCGGCTTGCTGCAATCTGGACACTGCTTCCCGGGAAGTTGATTTTATTTTATCTGCGATAGCAATCAACCCCAGAACCTGGTGCTTATTGGCTAACAGGGTAACCGTTTTTGATTGAGCCATCATAGACCCTACAGCTGATTGCATTTCTTCCCCGAGTTGAATGCCATATTCCTTCATCAATTTGAGGTTGCCGGCAAAATATTCGCGGCCCTGAAAAATTGCTTTGATGCCTTTACCGGTTATGCTTTCGAAGGAATCAAGCTTCACCAGTTTTACAGATCTCTCCGATAAATACTGCACAATTGCTTCCGCCAGCGGATGTTCCGAACGGGACTCCATCGCCATTAGCACTGACGACAGTTCGGGGAATCGTTGCCCATCGATCACAAAGTCAGTAACCGCCGGTTTTCCCTCTGTAATGGTGCCTGTTTTATCCAGTACGATCGCATTTACCTTATGTGCCAGTTCAAGGCTTTCCGCGTCTTTGATCAATATGTTGTTCTCCGCTCCTTTTCCAACACCCACCATAATGGCGGTAGGCGTTGCCAGACCCAGGGCGCAGGGACACGCGATTACCAATACGGTAACAGCAGTGAGCAATGCCCGGGTAAAGGCATGTTCTCCCCCTGCGATCATCCAGACCGCGAAGGTGAGCAGGGAGACAGCGATGACCACCGGTACAAAGATGCCCGCAATTTTGTCTACCAGCTTCTGCACAGGTGCCTTGCTGCCCTGCGCCTCACGAACCATTTTTATTATTTGAGACAACAGCGTTTCCGAGCCCACTTTTTCGGCTTCAAAACGAAAACTTCCCTTTTGATTGAGCGTGCCCGCGTAAACCCTGGCGCCATTTTGTTTCAGCAACGGAATGGGTTCGCCCGTAATCATGCTTTCGTCAACATAAGAGCTGCCGGCCACCACCAATCCATCGACCGGTATTTTTTCGCCCGGTTTTACCAGCACTACATCGTTTCGCTTCACCTGGCTCACCGGAATTTCTTTCAGTTCCCCATCGCTGATAAATAAAGTAACGGTTTTTGATTGCAAGCCCATCAGTTTGCGAATGGCAGAAGAGGTATTGGATTTCGCCTTTTCTTCCAATAGCTTACCCAGAGAAATAAAGGCGATCACTACCGCTGCCGCTTCGAAATAAACGTGCGGGTGAATACCCCGGCGATGCCAGAACCCCGGAAATACAGTATTGAAGAAACTGAATATCCATGCTACGCCGGTACTCAAAGCCACCAGCGTATCCATGTTGGCTTTGCCATGGGTTGCCTGCTTCCAGGCATTCACGAAGAAGCCCCTTCCCAAATAGAACACCACAGGGGCTGACAGCAACATCATGATCACATTCACATAGGGAAGGTTCATGAAGAACATACCCAGTATCACCACCGGAACTGATAAAAGAGTTGACCAGACGGTTCTTTTCTGCAGGGCTTCCAGTTGCTTTCTCTGCGCGGTTTCCCTGATTTCCTGCTGGTTCTCTTTTTCAATAATGATATCATACCCGATAGAACGGACCGTTTCCTGTAATTTTTCCGGCGTAACCGAGCAGGGGTCATATTCCACCCATGCGTCCTGGTTGGCAAAATTTACTCCGGCATCTTTCACACCTTCTACGGATTTCAGCATGGATTCAACACTCACCGCACAAGCCGCACAGGTCATTTCCAATACCGGGTATATTTCTTTGATGTAGTGATGCTTCCTGTCTGAAATCGCCTTTCTTTCTGTAGCTGCTCCTTCCATAAAATAGTTTGTACAAAACTACCATTGGCCTGGAGCCTTTTTGTTATAGTTTCAGCAGGGAGATGTATATAATTCGGCGACAAAACTAACAGTAGCAGGGTTCGGCTGCGGGCTGCCCACACAAGCATTCGCAGGCATTACGGGCATGTGACATAGCCGGACTGGAACAGCACCAGCAGGGAGCGATTTCATAATCAGAAATTCTTACGTTCAGGAAAGAGGCGGCATCATCTGCTCTTTCTCCTTTTTCTTTCGGCAACAGTACGAGTTCATTCCTGCGATCAAAGGAAAGATTTCCTATCAGATCAAACCCGGCTTTTACTATTCCCCGTACGGAAGCCTTGTTTTCCGGCTTGGCGATGATCCAAACTCGTTGTGTTCCCTGCGAAACTTGTGTGCGAAGAATATGTTGAAGCAACAGTGGGTAGAGCCCTCTTCCACGCCATTGTTCGGCTGTGCGGAAATTCCACAGGTACACTTCCCCAT
The DNA here is from genome assembly GCA_964605065.1 of uncultured Chitinophagaceae bacterium. Lineage (GTDB taxonomy): Bacteria > Bacteroidota > Bacteroidia > Chitinophagales > Chitinophagaceae > Endoryza. The sequence continues at coordinate 352,589 of CAZSAQ010000002.1, read as the reverse complement.
TACCGACCTGTACAAATCTCTCCAGTTCGCCGATAGGCGCGAAGGCGTGTGCCACCCAGCCAAAGGCGGCCGGAATATCTTTAACCCACAGTACCCAGGCATCATTCTGTTCCATGAACCGGCGTTCAATTTCCATTTTGGGCAGACCGGTCAGAAGATGCAGCATCCTGATATCAAAAGTTTTTTCAATTTTTACCTGGAGTGGTTTTTCCAGGACAGCCATTTTGTCTTCACGGCTGAATAGTGCGATTGCCATATCACGTGGTTTGAAGTTTTGGTTTAGATATTAGTCATCAATAACAGGTAAGCAACCTGGCCCAACCTGATCGACATCAGAATCAGCAACACAAGAAGAGCCAGTTTTTCGATTGTATATTTTTTGAACATAGCCGGAGTCATTTTTTTGAGTCGATAAAAAGGAGGCTGTCCCGGCAGGTGATATTTTTCCGGTTTGCCCGGAAGAAGGGCATCCGCGGAACAGCTCCGTTCTTTTACTGGCAGCACTGGCAACCACAGGAACACTGACTTCCATTGCAGGTAGGGCCGCAGGTGCAGATTTCACAGGTACAATTTTCATTACCACATTTGCTGATTTCAACGTTTTGCTTTTTCATTTTACTTTTTTTAAATGTTATCCGGTCAATCGACCAGGTGTTTAATTATGACTGCAAATTAGACCGGCTTCCCACGAAACCATTGAACGTACCAGCTATCCTGTTGAATGATGCTGCTATTCTTGCTGAGCCATCACCCATAAAAAAGCAGGTACGCCGTGCGTACCTGCCCTTAATTAAAAAAATCGAATGCTTATCTGTACTTCAGGCAATGTGAAGGCTTCAGGCCGAACATGTCCTGGAATGTTCTGGTTAAATGAGCCGTATCGGAAAATCCGCTTTCGAAAGCTGCTTCCGTTATAGAAGCGCCCTTACAGATCAGCCGGATGGCGAGATCAAGCCGGCGCCATAATACATATCTTTTGAAAGGGATGCCTATCTGGTGCTTGAAGAGGTGACTGAAACGGCTTTCCGACAGGAACACCTGCCCCGCCACCGACTGAATATCGAGTTCCTGTTCGAGGTTTTCGCTAATGATGCGAATGGAATGAGCAATCCTGGCATCAATGGTGGATTGACCGGGATGAAAAGGCGCCAGGATCTGCATGAGTAGTCCGATAGCATCCTTTACGGTTACCAATGATTCATCGGGACTGTAAAACCATTTTTTCAAACCGGCCACTACCGGTTTCAGTTTTTCATACGGCAGCAACTGCATCCCGTTTTGAGGAAGCGAAAATATGCGTTGCAGCAAACGGGCCTGAACAGTCTCCGGATCCATTAAAATGAAGATATGGTAGTCGCCAACATTGCCGGTGAACCGGTGCGGAACATCTGATCCGAGAATGAATGATCGGCCTTCCTGTTCCCCGATGCTGTCTGATATCCGGAATGAACCATCCATGGCTATAACTACCTCCAGCAGATGATGGCTATGAATATTGGTCTGGATGTCTTTCCCGATATATACAGAAATGCCATCCAGCACAGCCATCCGGAAAGGCAAAGGCTCAAACAATGTTTCGTTGAAAATCGTTTTGTCAGAAGTGCTGATCAGTGTGTTGTACATATTTCCCGGTTTTGATTGTTGTTCTCCTTTGCCCGATGGGAAAGGAGAGGCAAAGTTGAAGCATACCGGGTGAGGGGCCGTTACAGGATTCTGATCATAAAGTATAAAATTTCTGGAAAGCTTTAAATTTTGTCGAGTGGCTTGCGGCGGTTCTCTTTCAGCGACTTAAAGTGTGAGGGGGTAAGTCCTGTTACTTTTTTGAATTGCTGGGAAAGATGTTGTACACTACTGTAACCCAACTCGTACGCGATCTCGCTCAATGTTTTCTCATCATACATCAGCAATTCTTTCACTTTCTCGATCCGCTGGAGGATGGCGTATTTTTCAATCGTAATTCCCTCGACCGAGGAAAATAAGGAAGACAGGTAATGATAGTCGAGCTGTAGTTTATCCTGCAGGTGGGCCGACAGTTTCAGATTGAACTCTTCTTCCTTGTTGCCATGAATCAGCGAAACTATGGCGTTCTTGATCTTTTCAACGATCTGGGATTTTTTATCGTCCAGCAGCTCAAAACCCAGGTCTTTCAGCCGGTTCCTGAGCTGGTTTAGCTGCTCGGATCCAGGATCTGCTGAAATTTCGACCTGTCCTAACTGAACGTTTTTGTAAGCGAGCCCGACGGCCTCCAATTGCTGGCGAACCGCCATCACACATCGCTCACATACCATATTTTTAATAAAGAGAGTCATGGGAATTGTTGCGGACTACCGGCCAGATATAATCAGTGACGAATGAAGGAAGGTTTAAAAATCACATGGATAACTTAAGTACGCGCTATAAAATTAGCATACTCCGTACAAACTGCAAATTACAAATTGCCGGCTTCGCTGATCACCAGCTTGTAGCCTTTACCGTGTACATTGATGATCCGCACCAGATCATCGCCTTCGAGTTTCTTTCGCAGTTTGGAGATGAATACATCCAGGCTTCGGCCCACGATGACTCCCTCATCTTCCCAGACTTCTTTTTGCAAACGGTTTCTTTCCACAACCTGGTTGGGAGCAGCGGCAAAAATTTCGAGCAGCCTCGATTCTTTGGCGGTAAGGTCAGTCCTTGTTTGGTCCCTGAGCAGAAATTGTTCCGCAGGAAAGAAGGAGAACGGGCCTATAGCAATACTTACTTTCGGTGTTTCGGATACCGGCACTGATGTTGGCAGGCTGCTTATCGGGGAAGTAAGGTTCTTATTTCGGCTGAGTTTGATAAACAGGGCAATCAGCGATATGCCCAATAACCCTATACCAGCCAGGTACCAGGTGCGTGCATCGGAGGGCGGTTCCTGGAACTGTATCATAATATAATATTGCCTTGGCGGCTGATCCCGGCCCTGGCAGGGGATAATATCGTTCTGTTTGGTGCCGAGAATAGCGTATCCGAAAATGACCTTTTGCGAATTCGGTTCCCAGACATTTACTATATAATGTGAAGGCAGCCGGCTTTCCCTGATCACCCGCCCGATGATGGTTACCAGTGAATCGGGCTTGAAGCCAAAGCTGGTGGCAAACGGGATCTTGAACTGGCTGGCGGAAATTTTTTCGATTGACTGTACAACGGAAATGCTGTCGCCGGTATATAATAATACTTCATGAGCGATCTTGCGCATTACGATCATCTCCCTGGCTCCGTCAAAAGAGGTTTTCTTGTCCTGACGCGACACAAACGCTACCAGAACCACCAGCAATAGGGCCGTCGCCAAAAGGGTCAGCCATTTCCATTTCATCTTTAAAATTAAAACAATTCCCACTCAAAAACAGCGGTTTACAATCGTTTTACATCTGTTTACAATCTATTTACTGGCTGTTTACCAATATCAGCTGCCTGGCAGCGTATCTTACTTTCATAAAAAACGAAATCAATAACTGTTATGAAATATTCCATCTGTATCAGCCTCATTGTTCTGCTGGTTGCCTGTAATGGCCAGCAGCCCCCTTCAGGTACTATGGTTGCCGCTACATTTAATAATGAGCGCGCCAACAGCATACCCGACGGGCAGCCCATGGTTAACCCCGACTGGTCATTTTTACATGTACTGGCGCGATTGAATCTTCACAAAAACCCTGGTGATCTTCAATATGGCCGGTTGATCCGCCAGGTATTTGAAGACAGAAAAGGGCAGCTGTGGCTGGCTACCAACGACCAGGGGGTATGCCGGATGAAAGGAAATCAGTTTTACTATTTCAATACCAGCGATGGGCTGGCCGGCAATTCTGTTCGGGCGATCACAGAAGATCGTTCAGGTAATATCTGGCTGGCCACCAATACAGGTGTATCAAAATATGATGGCAACCGTTTCACCAGCTACAGCCATAAGGATGGTCTGCCCAGCAATGATGTGTGGAGCCTGCTGTCAGATAGCCATGGAAATATCTGGATGGGAACAGCGGCAGGTGCGAGCCGGTTCGACGGGAAAAAATTTCAGCATTTCTCCTTCAGCCATCCTGCCGCTTCCCGTTCCAGGTTCAACCCTGACCTGGTTTGGTCGATGATGGAAGACCGGGCCGGGAATATCTGGTTTGGAACAGATGGCAGCGGTGTAACCAGGTACGACGGGCATACATTTACGGCCTTCTCAAAAAAAGACGGGCTGGCAGGGGATAATATTTTGTCTTTGCTGCAAGACAAGGACGGAAATATCTGGATGGGCAGTTGGGGAAATGGAGTCAGCAGGTTCGACGGCCGCCGGTTCACCACCTATACCCGGAATGACGGTCTTTCAGACAATGATATCTGGTCGTTGCGCCAGGATAGCAAGGGAACGATCTGGATGGGTACGCTGGGAGGAGGTCTGAACTATTGGGAAGGAAACAAATTTGGAAACATCCTGGAAAAGGATGGCATCACCAACAATAAAGTGCAGCACATTTTTATAGATAGAAAAGGAACCATTTGGCTTGGTTACCAGGGAGGACTTTTTCAGCTGGAAGGCAAGAAACTTAAAAATATTATCAAGGAAGGTTGTTAAAATAAAGGGCGGTTTTGCCTGACAACAAAACCGCCCTTTTTATCAATGCGGAAGGCGTTCACGAAAATATCCATAGGTCCATGTTCCGGCAATGGCACTCCCTACAACTACCAGTATCACCAGCGCGCCGGTACCGATCTGCGCGAATAACGGGCCAGGACAAGCGCCGGTTACAGCCCATCCCAGGCCGAACAGCAAACCGCCGTAAACCTGTCCCTTATTGAATTTCTTGGGATGAAATTCGATTCTTTCGCCGTGAATAGTTTTTATGTTGAACTTCTTGATTATCCACACCGATATGATGCCCACCACTACCGCCGTCCCAATCACCCCATACATATGAAAACTCTGAAGACGAAACATTTCCTGTATTCTGAACCAGGAAATGATCTCGGCTTTTACAAATACAATTCCAAATACCACTCCTACCGCAAGGTACTTGAAATTGTACCACCAGGGATGCGTCTGCTGCGACTCGTTCACACACATGGTATCGAGCGACCTGATCTCAAAGTCTGTATTGGACTCACTAATTTCCGAAGGGTTTGACACGAGTGGTGCCGGCTTTTTTATCGATTGCATCTTGCTTGATTTGAAAAGTTAAACGTCAATAATTCCTATAGTTGCCAGATTACAGCGAAAGGATATGCGGTAAAATGAAATTGGCCATCAGAAATCCGCCCGCCATGAACATCACCGTGGCCACCAGGGAGGGCCATTGCAGATCGCTTAACCCCATGATGGCATGACCCGAAGTACAGCCGCCCGCATAACGGGCGCCAAATCCCACCAGGAAACCGCCTCCGATCAACATCACCATCCCTCTCAGTGAAAAAAGCCCCCTGAGAGAAAACAATTCTTTCGGAAGCAGCTGGCTGTTGTCTGTAATGCCGTAGGATTCTAACTCCGATGCCAGCTCCGGATGAATGGAAACCGGCTGGTTTCCGGTAAGCCATTGTGAAGCCACGATGGCCCCTGTCAATATGCCCCCGACAAAAAAGAAATTCCAGATCTCCTTTTTCCATTCATATTTAAAGAAGGGAATGTTTGCGGGAAAACAGGCTGCGCAGGCGTGACGCAGATTGGCTGAGATACCAAAATGTTTGTTTCCCAGAATCAGCAGCGCGGGTACGATTAAACCGATGATGGCTCCTGCCACATACCATGGCCAGGGTTGTTTGATGGCTTCGAACATATTTTTTGATTTGGAGCATCAAAAATGTAGTGCGAAGGTTTTACCATCGGTGATTTTGATCACATTAAAGCTATTGCTGTCTTAATTAATCGTGAAAGCGAAAATACCTGCAGTCCTCAGAAATGATAATTGAATACGATATTCCAGAGACTCATGTTCACCTTGTTGATGACATACTTGTTATTATTATGAACATTACCCGCCTTTCCTTTGTACACGTACAGCAATTGCAGGTCCAATCCTTTCAGGAAACCTTCGAATTCGTAACGCGTATCGAAGTTGAATTGAGTGTAAGAAGGCATCCCGAATTTGTTTAGCCGAAAATTAGTTACATCCGGTAAATCATAGTAACCGGCAGCGGCCTGTAAACGCAGTCTTGCTTTCGGGATAGCGTGAGTAACTTTCATCATCACTGCATTCACATCACCGGCGCCATCGTTTCTTTCCCGGGGGAGAAAAGTGAAGAAAGGCTCTCTTCCCCATTCCCGCGGCATCAGAAATCTTCCGTGATCTGTTATCCTGGTATAGTTGAGGGATGTTTGCCAGCGTTTATTTTCCCACCCGATCCGGGCGCCCAGAATGGTGGCATGGCTGCCCTTTTCAAAATATGCTTTCGCAGGATCGGTGTTGCCGCCGTCTTTTACCGCATCCTGCCTGATGTATTGCAAACCGCCTACCAGCTTGTCGCTGTTCCGGAGCGGGTAAACGATATCCGTCTGCAGCAGTGCGGTATTGAATATATTCTCCACGAAAACATTATATGCCTTGATGGAAACCATTGTATTGAGCTGATGAGTGATGCCCAACAGACCAATTCCCCGGCTGTTGAGGTTGCCTGCATATCCTGATTTTGTTCCGTCGGGGTTTACGCCCTGTGGGTAGATCCCTATTGATTCCCCCACATGAAACCATCTGACGGTGCCTCTCGGTGACATTTCGTACAGGTAACCTCCTTCTATTTTTGTTTTCCTGATCTCATTGATCTCAGCATACCATCCGCCCACTTCTGAGGGACGCATACGTCCATCCTGCAAATTGATAAAGGGCGTATTGATTAATTGTCGTCCAAAAGTTATCCGTGATTTCTTCCAGCTGTATTTAAGATACAATTCTTCCAGGCGATCGATATCGTTTTTGTTGGCGGGATCCTGCACATCGAATAAACCGATCTCGTATTTGTTATTTACGTTAGTATGTGGATCCGGCTTTGTCAGATTGGAGGAGCCGATATTAAATACAATAAATCCGGAAACCCCCAGTTGAAAGTGCTTAAATGGAGCTGTCTCGTATCTGATGCCTCCGCCAATCGCGTTGGCATAATAATCTGTCAGGCCGCGCTGGTTGTCGGTGGCCATGAAAAAATAGCGGATATGCCCGTTCACTTTCCCTTTTTTAAAAGCATATAAGAGGGAAGTCGTGTCGGTTTGATCCCGCTGGTTAGCTCCTTTCCACATTTCATTCTGGGCCATCGTTTCCATGGCCCAAACCCAAAGTATCAGAAGGATGATTGCTTTTTTCATTGCTGTTTACTTTTCAGGTCGTTGAACCTGTTTCAGGGGCGCAAGGTATTCCCGCTCCACCAGAACGGATGTCTGCCGGTTTACCTTTCAGCTACTTTAGAAGGACTCCAGCACAATTTGGAGATAGCTAACGCTGGCGGCTGGGATTCTGCTCTGGGGATGATACCTCTTCGAAGCTGGTTTCTGACGCAGCATTGGATCCGGTTTTACGTGGCCGGTAGTTCGGAACACTACATCCGTTAACGCCGCAACAGCCCGTATTGGTAAACGCCATAAATAACAGGAAGCCTCCGGCCAATCCGAGTAAAGGGTCATTGTTTCTGACTCCCATAAAAACACCTACAACGCCCGTCATCAGTCTCAGCACACGCATAAAACTCCATTGACTCAGCGCAAATGATTTCATTCCGGCAATATTTATTTGTTCATTAGAATTTCACTGTTGTCCGAAGACCTTCTTTCAACCCATTCCCTCTCGCGGCAAGAGCCGATCAATTCATGGCGTAGTAAACATCTTCCAGTCCGCCACCGTTATAGATCTGTTTTACTCCCTGCTGCAGGAGATAGGCTACTGCCTGGGCGCTGCGGTTTCCGCTTCTGCAATAAAACACCACGGGCTTTTCGCCGAGGTCTTTTATTTCTCTGTAGCGGCTTACCAACTGATCGAGCGGAATATTGATGGCCTTTTCGATATGGCCGCTGTTAAACTCCATTACCGAACGCACGTCCACAATACTGGTTTGCGGATCCTGCAGAATTTCTTTTATTGTCATCTTTTTATTTTTTATTGATTAGCCACTCCGTTTTTAAAGCAGGGTGGACGGGCATACATAATCAGTTACCGGAAAGAGATTGCTTTCCTTGATAGCCTTGAACCCTCCTTTAACATCTATCAGGTTTTCAAAGCCTCTTGCGCGAAGGATCGACACGAAAATCATGGAGCGGTATCCGCCGGCGCAATGAACGTAATATGTCTGGTTGCGATTGATCTGGCTCATGGATTCATTGATCACATCGAGTGGTGCGTTTTCGGCTTCCACGATATGTTCGCTGAGGAATTCGCTTTTTTTACGAACGTCCAGGATATTCAATTCGGGGCTTTTCGCCTGCCTGGCGGCCAACTCCTGCACACTGATGCTCTCAATGGTATCTGTTTCTTTTCCTGAATGGCGCCATGCTTCGAAACCGCCTTCAAGAAATCCGATCACCTGGTCGTACCCCACCCGGCTCAGCCTGGTCACTACTTCCTCTTCCCGCCCCGGTTCACAAATCAATAGGATCTCCTGCCTGATGTCGGGGATCATGGCGCCTACCCAGGGGGCAAAGGAGCCGTCTATCCCGATGTTGATGGAATTGGGAACGAATCCTTTTGCGAACTCCTGCGCGTTTCTGACATCCAGCAAGAGCGCGCCGGTTTCATTGGCAGCGGCTTCAAAGGCATCGGGTGTCATTCCCTGCAATCCGCGCTTCAATACGGTATCGATGCTTTCATAACCCTTGATGTTCAACATGACGTTGAGCGGAAAATAAGCCGGCGGTGCAACCAGGCCTGCAGTAACTTCTTTGATGAATTCTTCACGGGTCATATCGGGCCGGAGTGCGTAATTGGTTTGTTTCTGATGTCCGAGGGTATCGGTAGTTTCCTTACTCATGTTTTTACCGCAGGCGCTTCCGGCACCATGCGCAGGATACACGATGATGTCATCGGCCAGTGGCATGATCTTGTTTCGAAGGGAATCATAGAGATGACTGGCCAGTTTCTCCTGGGTGAGGTCAGACTTTACTTTCTGCGCCAGATCGGGGCGACCTACATCTCCGATAAACAGGGTATCGCCACTAAAGAGGCCCATGGCTTTTCCATGCTCGTCTTTCAACAGATAACAGGTGCTCTCCATGGTATGACCCGGTGTGTGCAGCACAGTAATGGTTGCTTTACCCACCTTTAATACTTCACCATCCTTTGCCGCATAAAACTCAAATTCGGGACTCGCATTCGGACCATACACAATGGGTGCACCTGTTTTCTTTGAAAGATCCAGATGGCCGGAAACAAAATCAGCATGGAAATGTGTTTCCAGCACATATTTGATAGTAGCGTTGTTGCGTTCTGCCCTGTCAATATAGGGTTGTACCTCCCGCAGAGGATCAATGATCACTGCTTCTCCTTCGCTTTCGATGTAATAAGCTCCTTGCGCCAGGCAACCGGTATATATCTGTTCGATTTTCATATTCTGATTTTAGTTTGATTGGTTGTACAAAATTGTATCATAGGGTCCGGGCCATCAATGACATAAGTCACACAGCCGGCATTGATTTACAAGGCCATTTTAGCCAGGAGAATCACCCGGCTGGCTTTGCTGCAACCCGGTAACCGGATCAGGCTGGCAGCCGCGATGGCCTTGCTTTCAGATGCGTTTACAGTTTCCATATATTCGTTGTGTTTTTTTATGTGTGTGTCAATTAGTGGCCCCCACCGGGAAAGAACAACTCCTTAACAATTATATAGAGACCCATTACCAGCACAAACCAGCCAAATCCTTTTTTGAGTCCGTCTGCCGAAACTTTTTTACTGAATACATTCCCGATGAAAATACCGATGATTGCCAGGCCGGTTACAGACAACAGCAACTGCCAGTCCATTGTTTGCTTGCCCAGGTCACCGGTGAATCCTATCAGCGATTTTGCCGCAATGATCAGCAGTGAGGTACCCACGGCCTGTTTCATTGGAAGCTTGCTCAATAATACCAGAGCGGGAATGATCAGGAATCCGCCTCCGGCACCTACCAGGCCGGTGAGAGTACCAACGACGGCCCCTTCCAGCAGAATGAGCGGATAGTTATATGTTTGTTTTCCCTCTTCAGACAGTTCCGCTTTCTTTTTATCCCTGATCATCGATACCGAGGCGAACACCATCAGTATTGCAAACAGGATCATCATCAGCAGCGCTTTTGTAATCACAAAATCTCCAATATGAAAAACTTCTTTCGGGATTGCAGGAACGATAAAGGCCCTGGTAGCGAATACTGCGGCAATGGAGGGTATACCAAATATGATAGCGGTTTTAATATTCACTTCCCCGTTCCTGTATTTGGGAAAAGTGCCGACGAGGCTGGTAGCTCCAACAATGAAAAGCGAATAGGCGGTGGCGAGTACAGGATTGACCCCGAATAAATACACCAAAACGGGTACGGTCAAAATTGAGCCTCCTCCACCAATCAAACCAAGCGATACACCAATTACTAACGAGGCTATATATCCTGCTATTTCCATTCTCTTTTGTTTGCCTGCAAAGATGTTGCTCTTCGGGGTTGTTTTCTGTGATGATAATCACTTACTCCCGACTGGAAGGGTTTTTACTGCTTTGTTATACAAAAAAATCCTCCTGCCGCAGCGAGGAGGATTGAGATAACCATCATCATAAAAAACCTTATTCTTTTATCCATTCGAAGGAGTTCCGGTTGATCCGGATCCATCCGTTCTTTTCCATTTTTTTCATGAGTCGGCTGATCACTTCCCTGGAAGAGTTCAGATCATTGGCAATGTCCTGGTGTGTCAGTTTTACCAGCTTGCCAAACTGTTTCACCTGTCCTTTGAGATAAAACTCCAGTCGCTCATCCATATTCTTGAAGGCAATTTCGTTGACTGTTTTCAGGAGTTCCTCGTAACGGGCACGGTAGGTCTTGATCACAAAATAATGCCAGCTCTTGTACTGGCTGAGCCATTTATCCATGAACTGGAGCGGTATTGTCAGCAGGGAAACATCGGTGAGTGTTTTGGCCATTACCTGGCTTTTTTCCGATTGGTAGGTGCAAACCATGGATACCGCGCAGGCCTGTCCGGGCTGGATATGGTAGATGAAAAACTCATTCCCTTCTTCGTCCTCCTGGTATAATTTCACTACTCCCTCGAGCACCAGCATGGTCGAACGGATTGTTTGACCAATCCGGAGAATGGTGGTTCCGGCAGGTATCTCGCGGATCTCGCCATACTGCATCATTTCCTCGTAGAGGCCGGGTTCGAGGCCGGGGAAAAGTTCCTGAATGGGTTTTTGTTCGGTCATATCGCAATATATCGCCAGAGGCTGTTCCTATTTTGTAACAAATGTTACACGGGCCGGAATGTCGGTCCTATTTTTCCAGATCGGCATTCTGTTTGACCAGGTGTTCCTCGATTACTTTTCGGAACATGGTCTTCGGAAGAGCGCCGGGCTGGATCATCGGCTGACCTTCTGCGGGAATAAACAGGAAAGTGGGGATGCTCTGGATACCGAATACGGCTGCCAGTTCCGATTCCACTTCCGTGTCTACTTTATAAACCAGCAGTTTTCCTGCATACTCCTCGGAGAGCTGTTCAAGAACAGGAGCCACCATTTTGCAGGGCCCGCACCAGTCTGCATAGAAATCAATAATGGCCGGTAGTGTTCCCTTATAATTCCACTCTGCTTCGGTTTCATAATTGAAAATGCCGGATTTAAATTCTTCAGTCGTTAATTGTATGGTGGCCATATCACTTACTTTTTCACAAAATTAGCGTTGTCAGCGGGGATGAACCGTGACTTTTGTTACGCCCGGGTATTAATAACTGCACCCCTCCGGTGACGAAGGGGTGCGATGTGGTTTCTGATTCTGACTATTCCTGTCAAAGCATTGTTTCCTGTTGCTGGAAGGAGGTTTTCGCCAGCCTGGTTGCACTCAGTGCCTTGAAGCCTCCTTTGATATTTACTACCTCAAAACCCCTGGCCTTCAGAATAGAGGCCATGATCACGGAGCGGTAGCCTCCGGCGCAATGGATATAATATTTGTAAGATCTGTTCAGCGAGCTCATGTTCTTGTTCACAAAATCGAGCGGGAAATTTTCTGCGCCTACCAGGTGCTGACTTTTATACTCGCTTTGTTTGCGGGCGTCGAGCAAATGAAGCGAAGGGTTGGCGCTGTACATATCTGCAAATTCTTCCGCGCTCACTTCGCTGATCTGATCGGTATCGAGGCCGGCTTCCTTCCACGTTGCAAGGCCTCCTTTCAGATAACCCAGTGTATTGTCATAACCCACCCGTGCCATTCTGATGACTGCTTCTTCTTCTCTGCCCGCGTCGGTAATCAGCAAAACCGGTTGCTTGAGGTCTGTGATCAGGGCACCTACCCAGGGAGCGAAATTGTCATCGATTCCGATGAATATAGTACCGGGTATAAATTCTTTCGGAAAAGTTTCCTTGTTGCGTGTGTCGATTACCAATGCTTCTTCCACTTCCCAAACAGTTTGAAATTCTTTGGGGGAAAGTGGCCGGGTACCCTGCTTCACGATATCGTCGATGGAAGCGATTCCGCCTTTCAGGTTCATCAGCACGTTGAAAGGAAAATATTGCGGAGGTTCCACAAGTCCTTCTGTTACTGCTTTAATAAACTCTTCCTTGGTCATATCGGGCCTCAGGGCATAGTTGGTCTTCTTCTGATGGCCGAGTGTATCGGTAGTCTCCTTGCTGAGGTTCTTACCGCAGGCGCTGCCGGCACCATGGCCAGGATATACGATCACCTCATCGGCCAATGGCATGATCTTGTTGCGCAGCGAATCAAAAAGCAGTCCTGCCAGGAAATCCGGTGTGATCTCTGCTTTTACCTTTTGCACGAGATCCGGTCTTCCTACATCGCCGATAAACAAGGTGTCGCCGGTAAACAGGGCATAGTCCTTACCGCTTTCATCTTTCAAAAGATAGGTTGTGGATTCCATCGTGTGACCGGGTGTATGCAATACTTTGATCGTTACCTTACCCAGCTTTAGTTCTTCTCCGTCCTTTGCCACATAAGCTTCGTATCCCGGAGCAGCGGTAGGTCCGAATACAATTTTAGCGCCTGTTTTACGGGCGAGTTCTACATGGCCGCTCACAAAATCGGCGTGAAAATGTGTTTCGAGAATATATTTGATTTTGGCATGGCTTCTTTCAGCCCTTTCAATATAAGGGGCCGTTTCCCTGAGCGGATCAATGATCAGCGCTTCGCCATCACTTTCGATGTAGTAGGCCGCTTCGGCCAGGCAACCGGTATAGATTTGTTCAACTTTCATAACAGGAGATTTTTATGGATGTTAAATCCGGGTTTGAAATCTGAGATCAAAAATCAGATTTCTCTTACCAACATCTGTATGTTTTGTTACAAAGCCGGATGATTGTAATCAGGTATTTGGCTGACGTATTTCATTGCTGATTTTTTTTATCGAATCGGATAGTCCTCTCCTTTATGCAAACGGGTTCCTGGTCAAACACAAATGACGGTATTTACCCTATTCCGCATGTTTCACCGCAGTTTGCCAGGTGGCAAAAGTGATCACAGTCACATATACATCCTGAAAACAGACGTAACTGTGCATATTCAAACATTAAAACACTTGTCATATGGGAAGGAAATTTCAAATACTCATCATCGGAGGTGGTAATGCCGGCATCTCTGTCGCCTCGCAATTACTCCGTAAGAATAAACACCTGGACATCGCCATAGTGGACCCGGCAGACAAACACTACTATCAGCCTGCCTGGACGCTTGTAGGAGGTGGCGTATTCGATATACAGGCCACTGTTCGCAACGAAGCCGATGTGATACCGAAACACGCGATATGGATCAAGGAAAGAGTTGCGCATTTTAACCCCGAAGAAAATTCCGTGCAGCTCGAGTCGGGTGAAACGCTCCAGTATGAATACCTTGTTGTTGCCGCGGGTATTCAATTGAACTGGGATGAGATCAGGGGATTGAAAGAAACCCTTGGCAAGAACAACGTTTGTTCCAACTACAGTTTTCAGCATGCTTCCTACACTTACGAATGTCTTAAGAACTTCAAAGGGGGAAAGGCGATATTTCACAACCCTACCACACCGGTGAAATGCGGAGGGGCGCCGCACAAGATCATGTATCTGGCGGCAGATTATTTCCGCCGGCATGGCGTGCTGGCCAAGACGGATATCCAATATTGGAGCGGTGCAGGCAAACTGTTCGCGGTGCCTAAATATGAAAAGACGTTGTTGAAAGTGTGTGAAAGGGCCAATATCAAACTCAATTTCCTGGTTAAGCTGGTTGCCATTGACGGACCGGCCCATAAGGCCACCTTCGCCGGCATCGGCGAAAACAATAAGGACAAAGAATACACGGTGGAGTTCGATATGATACATGTTACACCTCCGCAAAGCGCGCCCGACTTTGTCCGCAACAGTTCATTGGCCAATGCGGCGGGATGGGTGGATGTAGACAAAAACACTTTGCAGCATGTGAAGTATGCCAATATATTTTCCCTGGGAGATTCTTCCGGACTTCCCACCAGTAAAACCGGCGCCGCGATACGCAAGCAGGCACCGGTGCTGGTATCAAACCTGCTGTCGCTGATCAATCACCGGCAACCGGAGGCCAGGTACAACGGATATACCAGTTGTCCGCTGGTTACTGCGTATGGTAAACTGGTGCTGGCCGAGTTTGATTATGATGGCAACCCGCAGGAAACTTTCCCGTTTGATCAGAGCAAAGAAAGATGGAGCATGTACTTCCTGAAGCGCCGTATATTACCCTGGCTGTATTGGAACAAAATATTAACGGGCAAAGCATAAGGGGAGATAGAAGAGGATACACCAGATATCTTTTTTGGACGTCAGCGAGGGCTTGCAGGAATGGCCGGTCCTTGTTGACTTTCATTGCAGGATCTATTATTTCCCTTTTCAGAATAATACTGAACAAACAAGGGGTCAGGATTCTCCTTCCTGTCTTCTCCTGATCATGTCCCTGATGCGGGTTGCGCTTTCGTAATCTTCCTTTGCCAGCACATCAGCCAGGAGGGATTCCAATTGTTCGAGTGAATATTCTGCGATGGACCCTTTGAGCATGGATTTTCTGGGTATTTCATCGACAATCCGGCCTTCATTCAACACAAAATCGTAAACATACACCGGGCAGTCGAACCGGATGGCAAGGGCAAGACCATCACTGGCCCGCACATCAATTTTCCTTTCTTCCCCGCTGGCTGTTTCAAGGATAAGCCAGGCATGAAACATTCCATTGATGATGTTATGCAGAAGCACTTCCTTCAGCTTCCCCCCCAATTCGAGTATAACGCTTCGCAGAATATCGTGAGTAAGCGGTCTTGGCAGTTGCATCCGCTCCAGGTGCACCGCAATCGACTGCGCTTCGAAGGAGCCGATAATGATCGGCAGGCGCTGCTTGCTTTCCACCGCTTCCAGAACAACAACGAAATTTCCAGGGGATGTTTCGCTGCTGCTCAATGCCACCACTTGTACTTCAATTTTTTCCATGACCCACCTGATTGATTGTTCATAATAAAACAAACCGGCAAAGCTCTTCCGGATCGGCAAACGGAGCCACTACCATCCCATTGTCTTTCAGCCTGAATATCCCGTTTTGTTCTACCTCGATTTCATATCCCCTTGCGATTTGATAGAAATTGCCTTCTGCCGACAGAATTTCAATATTATAGTACATCAGTGCTTTCTCCAGTTCTTCTTTACGCGAATTCATTTTATCAGATTTTGGAAAATGACCCATCCCCCATAAACAATACACAAGGTGGCCGATAAAAACACCAGCACCATCTGATATTTTTGGTTCCTGAAGAATTGCTGACTGAAAGGGAGGCTAAACACACCTGCGGCAATCATCATGCCCAGCACGGATCCGAAACCAAAAATAATAAGATAACCGAGGCCATAACTGACCGACTTCGACTGGCTCATTACCAGCAACATTAAACTTCCGCTTCCGGCCAGTCCGTGTACCAGTCCTACCTGGTAGGCCGGCAAATGAGAATGCTGGTGGCCCTGTCTTCCCGCATAATGTAAATGTGTATGGGAATGCTGGCGCCCGTCGCCATGTAAATGCGGGTGTGTATGCAGAAAGGGCTTTCTTTCCTTATACCATTTTACGATCCGGTATACTCCGAGAAATATGAGCATCACTCCCACCAGGGCTTCAAAATATCCAAAATAGTTTTCATTCACCTGGAACTTCAGCAGCAACACACCGATACCGGTTAACAGAATGGTAGAGGTGTGTCCCAATCCCCAGTACATACCATCCTTGACCGCCTTTATGGTTTTGCTCCGACGGGTTACCATATTACTTACAGCCAATAAATGGTCTGTTTCAAAAGCGTGGGTAAAGCCGGCATACAATGTCATTATAAAAGGAAGATTGAACATTATTTTTCCTCTTTGTAGATTAATATTCGATGGTTTCCGGTATCCGCCACAACCAGCAGATCCTGCCAGGTATTGACTGCAAACGGCCAGTACATTTCATGGGTACGGGAGGTAGTGAGGCTCAAGGAACTCTCTCCGTTGATGTCAAAGTCCGTCTGACCGATCAGACCCGTTGCCACAGAGTTGTTGACAGTGGGAATAGATTCATGAATCAGTATCCGGCTATTTCCCGAATCTGCTATTGCCAGCCCGTTCTTATAAAAGCAACTATCGTAGCACCAGTTCAGGGTATTTGCTGCCGGCTTCAATTGGTACTGGTTTTGACCGGCTGCGGCAAGATCGGGTTGACCCAATATGCTGTCAGCTGTCCCCGACAGGGATTTCTTCCAGTGTTTCCAGAACAGAACACGATAAAACTGTGTATCTGTGATCAGCATCGCGCCTTCTGCACTAATCTTGACAGAATAGGGCCATACCGCATTAGCCGGATCGAAGTCCCGTTCTGTAAACGCCGGCTGACCGATCACTTCATCAGCCGCTGCGAAGGAAGAAGAAGGGATATCCTTATAATAAAGCACCCGCCTGTTTCCCGTGTCGGCAATCCACATTTGCACACCATCGCTCCAAACGCCATAAGGCCAATACAGCGATTGAGCCGAGCATGGCTTTCCGAGACCTTCCACATTCGGCTGATTGCTGCAAAAATCTTTTTGTCCTACTACTACATCTGCCGGTTGGTTGTGACGTGAAGGAATTTGTTTCCATATCAATACCCGGTGATTCCAGGCATCGGCCACCATCAGCAACTGCCCGTTAGTCCATATCCCCGACGGATATTGAAGAGAAGACGCGCTAACCTGATCATCCGCGTTTCGGCCAGTATGAGCAGGAGATTCCTGTCCAAGTACCACATCCGCAGCCTGCTCGTTGCCGGACATGAAACGATTCCAGATGAAGACGCGGTTCTGTCCGGTATCACTAACCACCAGCAAGTTTCCATGAAGAAACACACCCCGTGGTGCCAGCAGCGGGTTACCTGGTTCTCCGGTAAACCGTGCTTGCGTTTTGAAGTGAATTCTTTCTTCCAGTGTTTCCATCATAACTTTTTTATTTACTGCAACCATTCAGCATATTCGTGGCAATTGTTCTCCCGGAAGCATGTTGACGATCCTCTTTCCCCCGATACTGCTCCGCATCACTACCTGCCCCGCATGTTCCCGGGTTATCTCTCCGATGATGACGGCGTCTTTCCCATTTTCATCTTTTCGCAATGCCTCAAGGATCGCTTCGGCCTGCGCTGATTTGACCAATGCCAGGAATACTCCTTCGTTGGCAACATATAACGGGTCGAGGCCCAGCATCTCGCAGGCTCCATTCACTTGTTCAGGAACGGGAATAGCCGCCTGCCTGATGTTTACCCCCCAGCCGCCGTCTTTGGCTACTTCATTCAATACGCTGGCAACGCCACCCCTGGTGGCGTCACGAAGAAAATGGATGTCGCTGCCAAAGCGATCAAGCAACCGGTTTACGGTATAGTTGAGATGACAGGTATCGCTGCATACGTCGGTTTCGAATTCGAGTCCCTGCCGTTGACTCATGATCGCAATACCATGACTGGCAATCGGGCCGCTCAGAATGATGGTGTCTCCATCCTGAATTTGCGACAACCCGATCAATGAGTTTTCATGCACCTGCCCGATGCCTGAAGTATTGATGAATATCCGGTCGCCCTTTCCTTTTTCCACCACTTTTGTATCACCGGTTACTATAACCACTCCTGCCCTGTCTGCGCAGGCCCTGATGCTGTAAAGTATTTGCCATAGCTCTGCGATGGGAAAACCTTCTTCGATGATAAAAGCCAGTGAAATGTATTTTGCCATAGCTCCGCACATGGCCAGGTCATTGATTGTTCCATTAATGGCGAGCTCTCCTATATTGCCCCCCGGAAAAAAAATCGGGTTCACCACATAACTATCCGTGCTGAATGCCAATCGGCCACTGGCCTGAAAAATTGCGCCGTCGTGTTTTTCGTTCAGCATGTCATTTTTCAGAATGTCAAATACGCCTGAGTTCAATAATTTATGGGTGAGTATGCCGCCGCTTCCATGACCGAGATGGATTGTGCTGAATTCAAGCGGCGGTACCGGGCAACTCATCTGCATGCTGATTTTATTTTTTACGCTCATATTTCTGTCAATGCCTCCCGATTACTGAAATGATAATAGGCCGCACAGGCGCCTTCGCTGCTTACCATAGGTGCCCCCAGCGGGTTCAGGGGATTGCATTTTTTCCCAAATTGCGGGCATTGAACAGGTTTCTTCAGGCCTCTCAGAATTTCACCGGCGATACATTCGTTATTTTTTTCTTCCCGGCTTACGGAGATCCTGAATTTTTTATTGGCATCGAACAGGGAAAAGGATTCATTCACTTCGTAGCCGCTCAAAGGAATATTTCCAATTCCGCGCCATTCCCGGTCACTCACTTCAAATACCGTATGGATCACCTTTTTCGCCTCTATGTTTCCTGCCTCCCTGACCACCCGGGCGTACTGGTTCTCGAGTTTGTATTCCCCTTTTTCGAGTTGCGTGATCAGCATCAGTATTCCCTGCAACAGATCGACCGGCTCGAAGCCTGTTATCACCACGGGTAATTTGAATTTTTCAACCAGCGGGAAATATTCTTCCGTGCCCATGATCGTACATACATGCCCGGCAGCCAGGAAACCCTGTACCTGGTTCTGCTCATCACTTACCAAAGCCTCCATAGCGGGAGGAACCAGCACATGAGAAGTAAGTATGGAGTAATTTTGCAACCCCTGCCTGTATGCGTGCAATACGCTCAATGCGTTGGCAGGAGCAGTCGTTTCAAATCCTACCGCAAAGAATACAACTTGTTTGTCCGGGTTTTCAGCAGCCAGTTTAACAGCCTCCAACGGTGAATACAGAATACGAACATCGGCCCCTCCGGCCTTTGCTTCGAGCAGGCTGCGCTTACTTCCGGGAACCCGCAGCATGTCTCCATAGCTGCAAAGAATTACCCCTTTCTCTTCGGCGAGATAAATTGCTTTATCTATCAGTTGTACCGGAGTAACACATACCGGGCATCCGGGGCCATGAACCATATTTATTTTTTCAGGTAGCAGGCTCAGCAGGCCATTCTTGACCAGGCTGTGTGTTTGTCCGCCGCATATCTCCATGATGGTCCAGGGGCGGGTAACTATCCGGTGTATTTCGTCCAGGTATTGCCGAACCACCCCGGCATCCCTGTATTCGTTCAGGTATTTCATGATTGGGAAGGTTTATCTGTTTGGGTATGTTCCATCAATTCTTCTATCTCCCCGATTTCGCGCAGGTATTCAAAAGTCCTGGCCGCTTCGGCTTCGTCAATTCTACTGATGGCTACTCCTACATGAACCAGCACATAATCTCCCACGATGGCCTCAGGCAACATTTCCAGGGAGGCTTCCTTAATGATACCTCCAAAAGAAACTTTCGCCATTTTTACTCTCCCTTCATGAAGAGTGTGTATACTTTGAATTTTTCCCGGAATGGCTAAACACATATGGATCGTTTTTTTTTATGAATAAATAGTGCGCTGGCGACGTTCCGAATCAGCATAGGTTTGCGTACGGTGCAGCAGCGGCTGATCGATCAACTGATCGGCATACACCAGTTGACCGAAAGAAATATTTTCGTCGTTCGGAGGCAGCGCCTGATGGAAAAACAATTCATATTCATCTGCCATCAGGCAGGAAATCATTTCTGCCAGCAGTGCATTCTGAAACACACCACCACTGAATGCTATCTTGCGAATCCGGTAGTGCTGTGCAGTATTTCTTATCATTTGCGCCAGCGACCAATGAAACCTGGCCGCAATACAGGAGGATTCCACGCCTTCTGATAAATCTTTCAGGATGGAGCTGAACAACGAGTATACCGGCAATCCGTACGCATTTGCTTCATCGCCCAGGTATCCATCCTGCATGCTCCTGTTTTGCTTCTGCCAGTAATCATTAGCCAGTTGTTCTAGCAATAACGCCGCTTCTCCTTCATAACTTTGCCGGTTGCACAGATCCAGCAAGGCAGCTAACGCATCGAATACCCTGCCCATAGAATGACTGAAAAGCGATAGTGGCTGACCCAGTAAACCAGTGTAAACATGCCATTCCGTTTCAGAGAATTTATTCCGTAAAAATTTCTCCGCGCCTGGCAGGCTGTGGCAGATAGACAAAGCACTTAACCTAGGTTCCCTGGACATTTTATCTCCCAGCAACCACGGAAATGCATCAATATGATAGCAGTGTTCCATCTGGTAATGCTGATACCGAAAAAACTCTCCTCCCCAAAGCTGACCATCATCGCCCCAACCCAGTCCATCCCATATCACTCCCAAAACCGGTTCATGCACATGCACAAGGTCATGTTCTGCGAGGATTGCTGCAAAGTGCGCTTTGTGATGCTGAACACTAAGGAACTCACATTGATGCTGCGCCGCGTATTCCTTTGCGAAGGTTGTGGAGAAGTATTCCGGGTGCTTGTCTGCTATCACCACTGTTGGAGCACAATTCATGGCGTTTGTCAGGTGTGCCAACGTTTGCCGGTATATGCCCTGTGCTTCCAGCGTATCTGTACTTCCGAGATACTGGCTGATGGAAAAATTCAACTCGTGCTGTATCGTTATGGAACTTTTCATCATCGCTCCCGTTGCCAGTACGGTCCGAAGGTGAATCGGGATATAACTGAACCAGGAAGGGGAAAGGCCTCTCGATCGCCGGAGGACCATAACCCTGTTGGAAGGTTGTGTAATCCTGATAACGCTGTCATCGCCGGGACTCACGATCTCACGATTATGAGTGATGACAAGGTCGGCAATGTTTGAAAACACCTCAATCGCTTCGCGGTCTTTAAAAATAACAGGCGATCCGCTGATATTGCCACTGGTACAAACGAGTGGCTTGCCAAAATCGCTGCTGATGAGTTCCAGCAATGGCATACTCGGTATCATGACTCCAATCGTGTTCAGTCCGGGTGCTACCGCATCGAAAGCGATGTACTTTCTGATGTCCCTGTTTGCTGTTGCCAGCACCACCGGTGCCGCCACTCCGGTCAGCCATCTCTTCTCTTCTGTGCTGATTGCTGAAAGTTCATTTACCATTGCTTCGTCCCTGCAAAGAACCGCGAACGGCTTTGATGGCCGGTGTTTCCTGGCTCTCAATCGCAAAACTGCCTGCTCCCGGGTGGCATCTGCCAGCAGCAAGTATCCTCCTGTTCCTTTAACGGCAACTATTTTTCCCTCCTGCAGGTGTTGAAGGGCCAGGAGAAGACAATCTTCATGCCCTTCGGCAACCTTCAATTTCTGATCGTTGAAAGCGGTCGTCTGTATCCCGCAACTCCTGCAACTGTTGGTTTGGGAATAGTGTCGCCGGTCATTCACATTCTGATATTCCTTCTGGCATTCGTCACACATCCGAAACGCAGACATGGAAGTGTGGATCCTGTCAAAGGGCAACTGTTGTGTAATGGAATATCGCGGTCCGCATTGCGTACAGGTTATGAAAGGGTACCGATATCTCCGGTTAAGCGGGTCATGTAGTTCTTTGCGGCACTCGTTGCACAGGGCAAAATCAGGAGTAAGCGGAGATTGAATGTCTTTGGCTCCCCGGCTTTCCAGGATCTGAAACGAGGTAAAAAATTCATCTGCCGTTCTTTCCAGCGAAAAACGTTCTATCTGCGCACGTGGAGGGGCGGCTGCTATCACTTTTCTCAGGATGTCATCAGCCTTTTCTTTCGAAGCGTTGAAGCAGAAGTGCAACCCGTCCCCCGAATTACATACATATCCTTTCAGCCGCTCCGCCGAGGCCAACTGGTAAACGAAGGGCCGGAAACCCACTCCCTGCACAATGCCGGCGAGATGAATATGATATGTATGAAGAAAAGACATTGCTATGATTGATTCTGTATTTCCAGGGCGGCGATCTTCTTTTCCTTTACTTTCTGTTCCAGCCATTCGCACCAATCATCGATACCCTGACCGTTTAAACTGCTGATCGTGATCACTTCCAACCCAGGATTAATATCGCGTGCATCTTGGGTAACCGCTTCTACTGAGAAAGGTACGTAAGGAAGCAGATCAGCTTTGCTTACCAGCATCAGCTCACTGGTAAGAAACATTCGCGGGTATTTTTTCGGTTTATCATCCCCTTCCGTGCTGGCGATGAGCGTAACCCGGTAGTCTTCTCCCAGGTCAAAGGCGGCCGGGCACACCAGGTTGCCCACATTCTCGATAAAGAGGATATCCAGATTTTCATAATCAAAATGTTCCAGGGCTTGCAGGATCATTTGCGCTTCTATATGACACATTCCTCCTGTAACGATCTGCAGGCAATCGATCCCCGCTTCCCGAATACGGATGGCATCTCTCTCTGTTTCCGGATCGCCTACTAAAACACCCATTTTCAGTTTGTCCTTCAGTCTTCTTCCGGTTTCCTGCATCAACGTTGTTTTCCCGCTTCCGGGCGATGAGCAGATGTTGATGACAAGAATATTCCATGGTGCCAGCTTTTCACGGATGGCCCTGGCTACAAAATCATTCGCCTTTAACAGGTTTAGCGAAGTGTTTTCGCATTGAACACTTCCGGCCGGAGCACGATTGCTTTTGGGTTGTGACATAGTATGACTAGTTTTCAAATTCCACTTTAGTGATCAGCATTTCTTCGCCCTGAACAACGCGGTTACCGGGTTTACCACAGTGGCCACAAATAAATTTATATTGCTCCACTTCAGTTTCCCGGTCGCAACTTTCGCAGTATATTTTCACCGGCAACACTTCCACATGAAGGCTGGTCAGAGCATACCGGGGTTCATCCAGCACAACTGCCTCAAACGCGTTCTGCATCAGAATGGGTTGAACGTTGCTCAGGATACCTACTGTCAGGTAAATTCCCCTTACTTCCTGCATGCGGCCGGGAAATTCTTCCTCCAGCGTGTTGAATATGTTTCTTACCAATGAGATTTCATGCATGGTTTACTGTTAAAGGGTCAGGTCCTGTTGCAGGGATTTCAATTCGAGCAATTTTTCAAGATGCAGTTTTGCAGAAATCAACATCTCCTTATTGTCGGTGATCCGCGTAATCTCTTTTGCTTTGGTCAGCATATCCTGATAACGGGTCTCTTCAAACTCAGACTGGTTTCCCGCGTACCAACTGGCATTTATATAGTTGAGAAGCGTGCCGGCCCTTTCTGTCGGGTGCTGATGCTCGTCGAATACATCCAGGGCTTCCCTGAACCAGTCCAATGACCGCTCAAAATTATCCGTATGAAGGGATTGGGGAAAGCGGTGATAGGCCAGGCCGAAATCATTACAGACCATACCAAACTGGTAAGGATAATCAACCTTGTTGTAATAATTCAATGCTTCTTTGAAAGAAGACACGGACACCGAAGCCCAGATTCCTTTCCTGCTGATCTCGTCTGGTATTTCGGAATAGAGGATACCAAGCTGGTGTTGTATTTCCGCAAAAACATCCGGGGCATCTGTTCTGTTGAACACCCTCACAGCTTCCTGGTAAGCCTGTACAGCAGGGCGGTAAAACTGTGGATTATCCTGCTGCCCCCAGGTCTTTAAAACATGTGCCTTTCGCAGTTGTGCCTGCGCTGCCAGTTCAGTCAGTCCCAGTTCCTCATAAAGAGCAATGCATTTATTGATATATCCGAGTGATTCCGAAAAAGAGGAACAGAGCAATGCCACTTGTGCAGATTCGTATAACACACCGGCTACAGATTCAGGTAGCTGATGAAGTTCATAGAATTGAAGGCAATCCGAAAGCATTGACTTCAATTCCTGCATCCGCCGGTCATCGTATGGAACAACCAGTTGCTGCATCCAGGTCTGGCACAATGCGAACTTCATTTCTACCGTGGCTGCCGGAGAAATATCCTCTGCCATCTGATCCTGTAATATTCGCCCGGCCTCGTCAAAGTTACCGGCATCCGCAAGCAGGATGGCGTAATGTTTTGCCGTAAATGCCGCCTCTTCAGAATCAAGCCCCGAATTGAGCGCGTCCTGATACAATTGCGCCACTTTCTCAAAAGTAACCGGCACCTGCGCCACCCCGTAGTGAACGGCAATTGCCTTGTTATGCATTGAAACCGGATCCACCGCCTCCCATGAAATGGCTTCCTCTACCGGCAGGCCTATCTGAAGCCGGTTAAGCCAGTCGGCGATATCCAGCAGGTTCTCGGCTTTCCCCAGCAGGGGCCACGCCCTCTCCATATTGCCCAGCTTTAGAAATATCAGTCCCAGCAATACCTCATCGCAATAGGACAGGCGCGGAAACAGAACAGGCGGCTGGTTATTTTTCCAATCAGGGTTCACCTGTATCCGGTCGTCTACGATTATATCTGGCTGAATGGAAGAGTCGGTGGCAATGGAAACCAGTTCCGTCAATCGGAATTCCGCTTCGATCAGTTGCCGGAGGTTTTCAATCCGTTCAGTTGTAGTTAATATGGAAATCATTGGCTGATATTTGTAAAAATCCACGGGCATCTTTTTGAATGGTACGCTGGTAATACCGGGCGAATGTTTGCGCTTTTTCCAGCGCTGAAAACCCATCGGGCATATACCGGCAGATCAATCTCATCGGGTTCTTTGTCCAGGCAAACGTAAGAGCGATCCTCCATTCGCAATGAGCCTTGAATACATAAGGGCAGACAGCTGCATCTTTGAGCCAGGCATCCTGGTTCAGGAAAATGAGATCTTCCTGTCTGCCGGAATAGTCTGTAAATACGATATTGTATAGGCCGCCAAACATTTTACAGGTAAATGGTGAGTACTTTTAATATTTCATCTGCCCGAAACTTCAACTCCCTGTTCTTTCCGTCTATTTCATGATCCAGCAGCAGTTCCTGGATCGACAGGCTTCTGTCGCCCTGTTCGTTGCGATGCTTGAACAAACTGATTTTTGACTGGTGAATCGATTTGAACAGATCGTCTGCAGAAGAAGCCAGCATCATTATGTTCCTGTTGGCATAATACACCCAGCCCGCGCGGTCGCAGTTATCCAATACCTGGTCCACAAGATTTTTGCTTACCACAATATGACCGTTTTGCAGGCTTACCATACCGGCTCATTTTGGAGAGATGGAGAAGATAGTTCCTGTTGAATCAGCCCCACAACCTTATCCCCCGCCTGCTTTACTGCATCGCTCAGCCGCATCTCCAGGCGTGTATCTTTTACGGCAATGAGAAAAACGGAAATGTTTGCAGGATACTCCTCTCTTAAAATCTTTCTTGCATAACTCAGCGCCTGGTCCCACTTCAGGCTGTGAAGAAATACCATGGGGTCGTCCTGGATCGACGCTTCGATCTCCTGTGCCGGCAATTTATAAATCGTTCCTTCCGGATCGCCGGAATTGATCACTGCATCGGCGATAATAATACGTTGATGACCTTTTAAATTAAACAGTACTTCAAATGCGCTGGTACCCATATCGAAAAGAGTAATGGCCGTGTCAGCGCCGATCGTTCTGCGCAGCTCCTCAATAATATAAATACCAATGGCGTCATCGCTGCGGCAGGGATTGCCAAATCCCATGATTGCTGTTTTCTGCTCCGTTGCGTTCATCAATCAATGATAAATCTTTTCAAACGGGAAGGGCTCAAAAAAATTAGAAAACATTTTCTAAGTCTGGTATCGCTGAATAAGGGGCATAAAAAACCCGCCCGGTAAATACCGGGCGGGTGCACTCAATTTATTGTTCATTATAGTTTAAACCGGGCCAATTGCTTTCCGGATTTTGCATCATGGGCATGTACCGTACAAACCAGGCAACTGTCGAAAGAACGAGCAACCATGCCTACTTCTACCGGATCGTTCGCATCCTCAATCTCAATTCCTTCGAGGGCCGCTTCAATGGGTCCGCTTTTGCCTTCATCGTCGTTCGGGCCTACGTTCCAGGTGGTGGGGGCCATTACCTGGTAATTTTTGATAACGCCGTTTTCTATTTCGATCCAGTGCGCCAGGGCTCCGCGGGCGGCTTCCGTTGCTCCGAATCCCTTGCCATCCCTTTCTTCGGGCTTGATATAGAATTCATCATCCAGCCGGATTTCACGAAGCCAATTATCGATATTATCGTAAAGGATCGGCGCCTCATGCACACGGGCCAGTGTTCTAACGAACACACTCGGGCCCATTTTGTCGAAGATATCCTTGATCAGAAAATCTTTTGTCTGATGTTCCAGGTTATTGGGTTTGGCATACATCAGGCAGCGCGACAATGGACCGGCTTCCGCGGCGTGCCCGAGGTAACGGGGCGCTTTCGCCCAGCTGTACTTGCTGTTGAAATCAGTATGCTCCAGGTTCTGGGAGGTAACCGGAGTTGGAATGGGTTCATCCCAGGGGTGAGCGGCTTTATAATCCTGGTACCAGCTATGTGTTACATGTTCCTTGATCTGCATATGGTCAAAATCGTTGTACTGGCGGGTGTGGCTGTTGTAGAAACCAGAAGGACTGATCAGCGCCTGGTTCCTGCCTTCCACAGTAGGTTTATTATACCTGTCTTTATGAAGATAGGTGCCATAGGCAACATAGTTGCCGCATCCCTGGCCAAATTTATCGAGACCAAATTCAAGAGAAGCCCTGATGAAAAGACCCAGGTCGCTGTTACGCTGACTCTCGTTTTCGTCAACCCATGCCAGCAGGTCATTCCACGACTGTACCTGCCTGTATTTGTCGATCGAGCAACCCAGCCAGGTGGTTTCGAGCCAGTCGTTTCTGAAATGATTCATAATTGAATGGGCGCGGGTGATATCCTTCAATGTCGGCGCACACATAACGCCACCCGGAACCATATAGCTGCTGTGCGGCCACTGACCTCCGAAGAGGGCATACACCTGTACCGGCAATGCACTGGCGGTTACACCAGACTGAAAGGAAGTGCCTACATAGGCAGCGAATCGCTTTACAACTTCTCCGTACAATTTCTTATTGGCAAATTTTTTATTAGCCATATCGGTAGCGAAGATGGCATAGAACCAGCGCGGGATACTTTGAATGGTTTCGGTTGCCTGACCCAGTGCCCGCAGCAGCAGCGCGTTGGGAGGCAATGTTGTTTTCATGGCAGTGTCCAGTGCCGAGGAGGCGCAATACAGGTGCGAGCCGCCACAGATGCCGCAGATACGGGGCGTAACGATCAGGCCGCTCTGCGGATCCTTGCCCTGCATAATTCTTTCAAAACCCCGAAACATAGCCGCCTGGGTATGTGCACGGGTTACCACTCCATTCTCCATGTACACTTTAACATCAAGGTCGCCTTCCACCCGACCTACCGGTGATATATTCAATTCTTTAACAGTTGCCATATTGATATTTTTTGAACAGTCTTTTGGGATGAGTTGATGATAGCGGTCGTGTTTATTTGGAGGTTTCAAAATGCTCCTGGTCGGTTCCAAGAAGTTTCTCCACTCCACCCATTACTTTCTCTACGCCGGCACGGGCATAGTAGCCCAATTTGGAAACTCCTGAGGGTACTTCCTGCGGAAGAAATCCCAGGTACTTCAGAGATTTGAAAACGCTTCCTTTGGCCAGGTCGTGGTGAGGAAAGCCTGGCTCGGTACAACCAAGGCAGGGGTGATTGGCTCTTGTTTTACTGGATGTGCGATTCCATAATATCCGGTTACAGCTTGCTCTTGTCATCGGCCCACGGCAACCTACTTCATAAAAGAGGCATCCCCCTCTTTTACCAAAACCTCCATCTACTTTCTGAGCAAAAGCAATGGCATTGGTGCATCCTGTCTGTACAAAATCGGTGAAGAATGTCTTCGGGCGATGGAAGTCATCAATCAGCACATCGCCGATGCGTCCCGTAGAGATCGCCACCAGGATCTGGGAAATCCAGTCTGGATGTGCCGGGCACCCGGGGATATTGATTACGGGCAAACCACCTTTTGATTTATAGTCGGCGCCAAGAAAGCCGCCCTTTTGCTTTTTAAGAAACTGCAGCCCCGTGCTTTCACTTGGGTTGGGCGGAACCGCCGGTATGCCTCCCCAGGTAGCACAATCGCCGATCGCCACTACATATCCTGCCACCGCAGACAATTCCTTTACCCAGTCTTTCATGGGGCGGTCACAGAAATAGTTCATGGTACCAGTGCCATTGGGTCCCTCAATGATGGAACCTTCATATACCAGGATATCCATCTGCACTTTTCCCTTGAGGATATCCTGCATGAGGTCAGATACCTGGTGACCTATTTCAAGGCCGATGGAAGGATGCCATAAGATATTGACACCAAAGTCCACAATGAGATCTACTACGGTTGGTTCTTCTGCATTCAGGAAAGACATGGTATTGCCGCTACAGGCGCCACCTTGCAACCAGAGGACATTTGCCATAAGCAATCGCGTTTGAGGTGAGTAATTGAGGGGAGCGAACTTTTTGTTCGCTAGCCGAATATAGGCTTTTTTTACATTTTAGAAAATATTTTCTAAATTTTTGAAATTCCTTTCTACGAAAGAGGGTACGCAGGTATTAATATATGATGGGAGCAATAGACTGTTCAAACTCCTTGATGCCACGGTCTGTAAAATTGGGGTAAAGAAGGTTCCAGAGTGCACGCTTGTACAGGTCTTCCTTTACCGGTTTGCCGCGAAGGGTTTGCTGGGGGATCCAGCAATTGATTGTCAGCAGAAGTGATTGAGCCAGCATTTCATAGGCTCCTTTATAGGGCTCTTTTCTGAAGTATCCGTTCTCTGTATTGTATTCAATTCTTTTCTTCAGTTGCAATAGTATTTTATTGTTCAGCAGGTGCCATTCCTTTTGAATATCGGGGTATCCTCTTTCGATTTCCCAGGAGTTATTGGACACGAAAGTATTATTTGAATGAAAGCTGTATAGAGCCGAGAACTGTTTATCGAACCCCGAAAACTGCTGGTAAACAATATAACGCGAAAGGATTTGCCCCAGTTCGCTGAACAGGTTGTCATAAACAGCCGCCACGATGGCTTCCTTGTTTTTGAAATGGTACGCCAGGTTTCCCACGCTGATACCAGTGGCATCCGCTATTTGCTGCAAGCGGATATTGGCGATTCCTTCTGAAAAAAACATCTTCTCCGCGATATCCAGTATTCGCGATTTTGTGTCGGGCATCTCAGTTAAAATGAATATTGATCAAATTACTTTTCACAACAAGTGTACCCCGTTGATCCTTTGCCGCCAGTCGCCTCATGTAATGAGCAGTGAGCCGGGCTTTTCGGGGGCAGGCAAAATTGACGATTTTTCTCTTAATAAATTTCAGCGGGAGCAAATGGTGGGCAAATACGAGGTAAATATTCCATTCGCCGTGGCGATGTTCCAGGTTCTCGATCACCGCAGTATCCTGAAGCCAGAAATCATTGTTAATAAAATCAACATCGGCTGTTTGGCCGGGTTTGTCTGTAACCCCTATCCCATTCAGGTATTCCAGCATGGCTTCGTAGGCAGTCTCATCCATGGAAAAACGGGCAGGCATTTAGAAAAATTTTTCTAAAACTACCGAAAACATTTCCGTCGGAAAAAATAAATTTAATAGCCGGCCTTCACCTGTTGATATTCAATCTTGCCCATTTCACTGAAATATGGAGCGAGCACGGCCCAGAGTTCTTCCAGGAATTGTGGACCGGTCGGCTTTTGCTGCAAACTGGTGGAAGCCAAATAAGGCCAGCTGTCGAGCCAAACCCTTAGATGAAAGATAAGATGTTGTTTCACGGAAGTTTCCATGTCAACAAAAGCTCCCCGGGAAATATTGAAATCGATCATCAGGCGAATCTGTTGCTCCTTCCACTGCAAATGCTGTTGGTGTTTTTCCCTGATCGACTGGTGCGCCCTTAACAGTTCCAGCAGGTCCAGGTATATAAAAATGTACTCCTGCTGCAACTCATACACTGCATTAAAGTAACGATCCAGGTCTTCAAACAAAGGCACCACCCTGAATTGATTCAACATAGCCTCCTGCCTGGTTACCAGTTCATCATATAAATATTCAATGATGGCATCCTTGGTTTTGAAATGATAGGCAAGATGACCGACACTCACAAACGCCACATCGGCTATGTGTTGCAGTCGTATATTTACAAAGCCTCTTTCATTGAACAGCAGCAGGGCTTTATCGGCAATATGTTTTTTGGTGGGTTTCAATACACTAATCTGTCTTTTGCTGGTTGAACCCAAAAATAACGAGTTGCCCACAGAAGAACCCTGTTAAATTGCACTTTAAGGCAGGCACCTCTCCTGAAACGATAACTTTCTAGCGGCTCAGCCGGTAATAGGGAATGTAAAGAGAGGGAACAAAACCCAGTTTCTGCGCAAGTTTGAAGGAGCCGGTATTTTCGAGTCTGCAGGCCCAGATGGGATTAAGATCATGCTCCAGGCAATAATCAATCAATGCGGCACATACCAGTTCGGCCAGTCCTTGTCCCCGAAACTCCGGCAATGTTTCGATACCGAGTTCAAGAAGGTCATCAAAACGAAAAGAAGAAAATGCGGTGGAAGCCAGCCTTCCGTTTTTGAGCAAACAAAAAGCTGTTCCTTCCCGTAAGAAATCTTCTTCGCTATCCCAGAATACGGATGGTATCACCGATCCTTTCATTTCATGAAACAGTTCCGGTGTAAGCCGGACAATCTTCACCGAAGGATCGACAGACACATTTCTGCCGGCTAAATAGCGCTCTTTGTCAAAGGCGAAATTAACCCGCGTGTTCAGTTCCACTATACCCTGTTCCACACCATCCGTGTTTTTCCCGGAACTGATGAGCTTCTCTCCACAAAGCCGGGGCAGCACTTCCTCCCATGCGGAAGGAAAGGCCTGCATCCATTCAAAGTGATTTCGGGAATGATCTTTATTGAGCGCATAAGCTCCGAATGCCCGGTTGAAATCAATGCGGCCGGGATCGCCCAAAAGCAGGCTCATCCCATAAGCATGAACAATGTAAGCTACGGCAGGATTCCTGATATCGTCTGCATATACTCTTCCTGAAACTTTGTGCTCGATTACCGCCCTGGCAAAAAGCTGGTTGAAGGTTACCTGCTTTAACAGGTGCTGCAATTTGTGATAGTCTGTAACAGGTAATAGGTGCATGTTGCTTTTATTGATTCCCCGGATGCGGGCCAAAGTTACAAAGATGCTTTTCAGGATCCTGTCTGAACTGGATTAACGGCAAGCCCTGATTGGCCCGTTATCTTTTTCCAAAACGCTTCATGCCTTCGAAGATCAGTCCCGACACCGCGATCACGCCCAGCATCATGCCGTTGAGTTCCCAGGACAGAGAAGCAGTTTTGAATATTTTTTGAAGAAAGGCAAGGTTTACAATCATCCATTGAAGTACAATCGTTGCCGCGATCGCCATCCACATCAAACGGTTCTGAAAAAACCGGCGTGAGAAAAGGCTTTCATGCAGCGAGCGGACGGAAAGCGCATTCACCAGCTGCACATAACAGAGCAGCGAGAATACGGCTGTCTGCTGAACCCGGTGTTCGTATCCCTGGCTCATGGTCCACCATTGAATGAAAATGGCGCCGGATGCCATCACCACTGCCGTAACCAGTATCCGTGGAACGAGCCCGCCGGCGAATAAACTTTCACGTGGTGGCCGGGGCGATTGTTTCATGATTGTCTTTTCAGCCGGTTCAGCAACCAGGGCAATTCCCGGCAATCCGTCTGTTACCAGGTTGATCCATAAAATCTGTATGGGTAGCAGAGGTATCGGCAACCCCAGCAAAGGAGCTGTAAAAAGTGTCATTATCTCGCCGAGGTTGCAAGACAATACATACAGAATGAATTTGCGGATGTTTTCATAGATGCGCCTTCCTTCCCTGACAGCCTTTACGATGGTTGCAAAATTGTCGTCCAGTAAAATCATGTCTGCCGCCTCTTTCGATACATCTGTTCCGGTAATTCCCATGGCCACCCCAATATCCGCCTGACGCAGGGAGGGCGCATCGTTCACTCCATCGCCTGTCATGGCAACAAATTCACCCCTTTGTTGCAATGCTTTTACGATCCTCAGTTTTTGTTCGGGCGAAACTCTTGCATATACGGCAATGTCAGCAACCGCAGACTGAAACACTTCGGGGCTCATCTTCTGCAGATCCGCTCCTGTTTTGATTTGATCTTCATTATTGAGGATGTCGAGTCTTTCAGCGATCGCCTGTGCAGTAAGTGGCTGATCGCCGGTAATCATGACGGTATTAATTCCTGCTGTATGGCATTGACGGATCGCTTCAATGGCTTCAGGCCGGGGAGGATCGATGAGAGCGGCCATCCCGAGATAGGAAAAGTCCGTTTCCATTTCCACAGTTAAATCGGCAGGCTTTTGATCAAATACCCGGTATCCGAAAAACAACACTCTCCAGCCCTGCCTGGCCCATTGCCTGTTCTTCTCCAGCAGCAAGTCGGTTTGCTTTTTATCCGAGGCAGACAATACTTCCACCATGCGAACCGGCGCTCCTTTTACGAAGAGAACCCACTGGTCGCCCATTTCATGTAGCGTACTCATCCGCATGCGTTCCGAATCGAAAGGTAATTTCTGAAGCAAGGGCAGGCTCAACTGGGATTCTTCAACCGATATTCCTTTTTTCCTTGCATATGTTACTAAAGCGGTTTCAGTAGAATCACCCCACATCTGTTCGCCGGCAAAACGGATATCGTTACTCAGTGCCATGGCCTGGTAAAGCATGGTTTCATGATCTTCTGCTGCTTCATGTTTTTCAACCGTCATTACATTTTGTGTGAGTGTGCCGGTTTTATCGGTGCAGATATAAGTGACGGAGCCCAGCGTTTCCACAGCCGGTAAATTCCGCATCAGTGCTTTCTGGTTCACCAGCCGCCGGGCGCCGCGGGCCAGCGCAATCGTGATAACCGCGGGCAGCGCTTCGGGAAGAGCGGCTACTGCCAAAGAAAGAGAAGTAAGAAACATCTGAAAGGCCGGCTCTCCCCTCCAAATGCCAAATCCGAAGACAACCAGGCAGATCAGGATAACCAGTATCGCGAGTTGGCGGCTGAATACCAGCAATCTTTTTTGTAAAGGTGTTTTCTGAGAAGGCTGTTCCAGCATGCCGGCAATTTTACCCAGCTGGGTTTGCATACCGGTTGCCGTAACTACGGCTTCCGCGTTTCCGTTCGTTACCACCGTACCCTTGAACAACATATTCAATTGATCGCCCGGCACCAGGTCTTCCTCCTGTATAGAATCAACTTTCTTCTCGGTTGTCAGGCTTTCTCCGGTCAGAGAAGACTCATCCATTTTCAAGGCATTCAGACTGAGAATCCGGGCGTCTGCCGGTACCATATCGCCTGCCTGCAAAATGATGATATCACCCGGCACCAGTCCGGCAGATTCGATGCGCAGGTATTGCCCGTCACGCCGAACCATGGCAAAGGGTGCAGACATTTTCTGCAGCATTTTCACCGATTGCTCGGCATCATATTCCTGCGAATATCCCATCCAGGCATTCGCCAATATGATAGCAAGAATTACTATAGCGTCTGTGTGCTCCCCTACCAGCAGCGACACACCTGCAGCCACCAACAAAATAAGGATCATCAGATCCTTAAATTGAGACAGGAATATGGAAAGTCTTGTCCTGGGGTGAGATTCTTTTAACAGGTTTCTTCCATACTTTTCCTGTAGTTGATCAATATCCGCATTCTTCAAACCCTGTTTGTTCGAGTGCAGTTGCTCAAGCGTCTCTTCATATTCCAGTTGATAGAAGTTTTTCATCTTTTCCTTCAGGAAAGTTACAGATAATTTTCACGGAGCTTCGGGCGAGGATATCAGGGTTATTTCTTACAAGGCATCCCTATCAGATTATTTACCCGACAGTTCGTTCGATGTCAGCTTACCGGATCTTTTGATCAAACAGATGCCGGCAGCGATCATCCACAACAGCCAGAGCGTGCTTCCTAAAAAACCGGCCATGGGCCAAACCGGAAAATCAGGGATAACGGTAGAAAACAGTTCAGCCTGCGCAAGTAAATAGATAAAGGATGATACCAACCCGAGAATATTGACCCAGGAAGGTAAAATACGATGACGGATAAAGATCAAAGAAACAATAATTGACCAGCTGATGGTAAATAATTGCCCAAGATGTTCTCCTAGTAAAACGCCACCATACTGATGCACGGTTTTGAAGGAAGAGATCGCCGCGTCCCTGGCGGCCGCATCGGTAGCGCTCACAAAATCCCTTGCCAGTACGGGTACTACAAATGTCCATCTGAGCAATCCCACTACCTGGACCAGCAATCCGATCACACCTACTATCGTAGCCAGTCTTGCGAAAGCACTGCGGCTTTCCAATTTTTGACCGGTAAATACAAAGGCAGCCACCAGGGGAAGCCCGGTAATGGCGAAAGCAAACCAGGTAAGGATCAGGGAGGAACCGCCTTCATGAAATTTCGTAAGAATTGCCGCAGTATCTTCTCTGAGAATGCCAGGGTAATTGAAGGTGATGGTAAGAATGGTATAGGGGATCATGACCGCAATGGAGCCGATGAGGAAGAGTATTCCAGTTAATTTCCAGCCAGGTTGATTGTTTTGCATATATGTTGTTTTTGACGATGTAAAATTAGACCGGTCCCCGGCCGTTTCACCGGACATTTGTCCAATTCGGCCTGATCCCGTTTTTTAGCGATAAAAAAATGAATAGGAGATGCCTGGAGTCGGGTTGATTTTCACAGACTGGCCTTTGGCTGCCACCATGATAGCTCCCAGTCTCAGGTTGAGACCCTTCCAGACCATCCATCTGAAACCCGATTCGACACCCAGGGCGTTCTTGCCTTTATAATCCCGGCTGAAGCCTCTCAAATAGGACACTGAAGAGTAAAAGGAAGAGGGATTTTCTTTGTTCCCGACAGGTAAATACCAGATACTCAATCCGGTTTTGAAAAAACTGGTGTTTTCCCCTGCTTTGAAAGCGGTCGGATAGTACCCCGCATGCAGCGAAACCAGTTTCCAACGGAACTCCGCGCCAATAGACGGGTTTCGAAAACCATTGATGCTTAATTCTGATTTGGAGAATCTTGACTGCGATTTTGCGGCGAATGATACGAGGATAACGAACAGAAATGATACTAACTTTTGCATGTTGTTTTGATTTTGTGAATGCAAAAGTGAGATAGCCGTCAAAGCTTCTGCTGGACATTTGTCTAATTCCGTTACCGGATCGATTTTCTGATCCGGCTCAGGTGTCGTGGGGTGATTCCCAGCATGGAAGCCAGGTGTTGAAGCGGAATCTGCTGAAGCAGGTGCGGTTCTTTAGATAAGAGTTTGGCATACCGTTGGTCGGCTGAGAGCACGATCAGGTCATGCCTGCTTTCATCAATGCCTTTAATCGCCTGTTCGAGCAGGTTTAGGTAAAATGTTTTAAATGCTGGGATTGTATCTACGAGTTTACGAAGTCGCTGCCGGCTGATCAGGTAAATACTCGCATCAGTCAGCGCCCGGATGTTTTCGAGCGAAGGTTTTTCATTGATGAAACTGCTGACTGAAGCCAGCCAGCTTGCCGCTACTGATACATAAGTGGTAATTTCCTCGCCTTCCTTGTTTACGAAATACTGAAACATTCCTGTTTCCACCAAGCCCATATACCTGCTTGTTTTCCCTTCCGTTACAACCAGTTCATTTTTCTGAAAGGCTTTCAATTCAAAAGAAGAAGTAATCGCCTCCAGCTCATCCCCATTGAATCCAATAGCAGTAAAATAGTGCCGGATGGAAGACATTACAATTTCGATTTTATGTTTTACTTCTTCCGAAGTTACATCAGGCCGCCTGGACCGGTTTTTTCCCCAGCATTTTTATGAAACGAAAATGGGAAGAAATGGCCGAACCCAATGTGGGGATGCTATGGTAAGGGAGATTAAACTCAACGCATTTTTCCTTTACAATTTTACTGAGGGCCGGGTAATGTATGTGGCTGACCCGCGGAAAGAGGTGATGTTCTACCTGGTAATTTAATCCACCTGCCAGCCAGGTAATCACTTTGCTTCTGGGAGAAAAGTTAGCGGTTGTCAATACCTGGTGTATTGCCCATTCATTAGGTAATTTCTTGGTTTCTCCCTTCGAAACAGACTCGAAAATAGTTGACTCCACCACGTGTGCCAGTTGGAAAACAATGGCCAGAGTAAAACCCAGGCCCGCATGAAGGGCCAGGAAAAAAATCAGCCAGTTCGACCAGCCTGTCACCCAGATTGGTAGTACTATGTAGAAGAAAATGTAGAGGAGTTTGCTGATCCAGAAAATGACATGATCGGCCGGCTTCATCCTGTCCGACATCGCTTCATCGCTGAGTTTGGGTTTGAAATATTTCTCAAAATCCTGGAAGAGTACCCAGATCAGTGAACTGAGTGCATAGAGCAGGGGGGTATAAAGATGCTGAATCCGGTGAGCCGGCTTCCAGGGTTGAGTTTCACACATCCTTATGAGCGGGCTCTTGGCAATATCATCATCCACGCCATCAACATTGGGATAGGTGTGATGCAGGATATTGTGTTTGTATTTCCAGATGAAACTATTGCCTCCCAATGCATTCATGGTGAGCGAAAGTGTTTCATTGATCCATTTCCTGGAAGAATAGCTGCCGTGATTGGCATCGTGCATTACATTAAACCCGATGCAGGCACTTACGATGCCTAACAGAAGTCCAAGGGTGAGGGTCAGATACCAGGGTGTTGAGATCAACAATACAGATAGATATATCATCAAAGCCGCACTAATCAGTATGACTGTTTTAATATAGAGCTGAGCGTTACCGGTTTTCTTGATCTGGTGGCTTTTAAAATACGAGTCTGCTTCCGCATTGATCGCCTTGTAAAAACCAGCCTCTTTGTTATTGAAAGAAACTTTTGTCACAGAGGGGTAAATTTGCATAAAGGTACTTCAAATTTTTGTGGCTGATCCGGCAAAAATGTCGTTTATACAGCCTGGTGCATGAAAAATTAACATTACCCGTTCTCTGCTTTTTTGACAAACTCTTCCAGATAATAGGCAATGTTCTGAGAAAGGTTGGCTTGTAAGGAGTTCTCCTGAGAAATTTGCCCAAACTGACTGAGTAAAGCATTGGCAATTGCATTCAGGCGATTGCTTAGCTTTTCATGAAACTGGGATTTTATCAACTGAAAATAGTTTTCCTCGCCATCCCTGTCAATCAGGGTGGCATTGTATTGAAATTCACTCAAAATCGAGAAAAAGGCTGCCGAGGCTTCTTCGTTGAACCTTGAGAATAGTATGGTACTATCCAGATGCATGAGTATTGTTAAGAAGGGTCTTGTGGAAAAATGTGTTCCTGACCGTTTTCTGAAGCTGCGAACGCTGTTTTCAAATCCGCCAGGATGATATCCGGGAGGTCTCTGAAACCCAGCCTTTCAAATTCAAACCGGTGCAGAGGAAAATTCTCTAAATTTTGGTGATGATTTCTCAGAAAATCCTGCTTTTCTCCCGGCCACCGGGGAATTCCATTGGCAAAAAAATCCGCATGTCTTTCTTCTACTCTTGCAAAATTTTTCTTGAGCAGCTCTATTTTTTGTTTAAAATTCATTCAATAGGTTTTTGTAGGGAAACTAATTGCCTTGAAAACCGGAAAACCGATCTAACCGGTGCCCGATCGATTGCCATGAAAAAATAAAATGTGCTATTAACTGTCTGAAGCATTGTATTTTTTACACTTTCCCAATCGTATCCTGTAAAAAAGATCTTTGAATCAGCAGAAAATTCGCACACTTAATTAGTAAGACGATGCTTTTAGATACCGGTTATTAGCTTCGTTTTTGTCTGGCTTCGCTTACACTCATGGACTTTCCATCCTGAATTTTTCCATTGAGACTATCAATAGCTTTTTGAGCAGAATCAGTGTTCATTTCCACAAAGCCAAATCCTCTGCTGCGACCGCTGAATTTATCAACAATCACTTTTGCCGATACTACGTTGCCATACCCCGAGAACAGGCTTTTCAGATCTTCGTCATTAACAGACGTACTTAAATTTGCTACGTACAAATTCATAAAAGAATATTTTAAAAATAAAAAAGTTGAGTAGAACGCAGGAGTAAATAAAGTAGGGAGAAAGAAGATACTGTTCACTTACAGAGGCGCAATTCCCAATAATACAGTAGAAAGGTAGTCAAATAAATCATGATTCAGGTTTTTATTTTGATTCTGCGAGATCATGCTTGCCTTATTTACTATTGACCAGTGTCTTACCCGTCAGGCGGCTACAAGTACCAATGGTGGTCATTTTATTGAAAAATGAATTTTCGATTTTTGGGAAATTCCGGTTAAAACGGGTGGTTCGGTTTGTGATCAACCTATTTATCACATTTTTACTATACATTTACTTGAATTCAGCCGGATATAACAGTTTTCATCGCATTGATCAATACCGGGGTGGATAGCCGGTGATGAATACCTATCGGATAATTAGATGATCCTTGATTGGTTACGCATACGATAACCACTTCTTATTTCTGGTTACTTCCCTGATGTCAGGAAAATCGGCCACTTTATTTGATTCGGGTTCCACCCGAACTAAAATTCTTTTGTATGCACCGTTCAATTATTACAGGATCCGGATGTTATATTCCATCCCATGTCATTTCAAATCAACAATTTTCCGGGAAACGATTCTTCTCTAATGAACATAAGCCGTTACCGGAACCGGAGAATATCGTAAGGAAGTTTGAGTTGATTACGGGTATCCGGGAGCGGAGATATGTGAGTAACGACTTACAGGCTGCTGAAATTGGTTACCTCGCTGCCAGACAGGCTATTGAAAAATCGGGAACCAGCCAAGAAGAAATTGATCAGATCATTGTCGCCCATAACTTTGGAAACCTGCAGCCTGGTTCAACACAGGGAGTCATGGTTCCCGCCCTGGCGAGCATCATAAAACACCGGCTGGGTATAAAAAACCCTTCCTGCATTGCCTATGACATCATTTTCGGCTGCCCGGGCTGGTTACAGGGTATTATTCAGGCAGATGCTTTTTTCAAGGCTGGAATGGCACAAAAAGCAATTATTATTGGCACCGAAACACTATCCAGGGTCATTGATGATGCCGACAGGGATAGCATGATCTTCAGTGATGGCGCAGGCGCCGTTGTACTTGAATATTTACCATCAGGAGAAGCTGATTCGGGTTTCCTGGGATCCCTCAGCCGGTCTGATACCCGGGAAGAATTCAATTATATCAATATGTCCCTTTCTTACTCCCCCGATGCCGATCAAAGCAAGCAATTTATCAAAATGAATGGTAGAAAGGTTTATGAGTATGCTGTTTCCAAAGTTCCCGATGCCATCAGATCATGCCTGGATAAATGCAAGATCGGCATCGCAGAGGTAAAAAAAATATTCATTCACCAGGCCAATGAAAAAATGGATGACTCAATCGTCGGCCGGCTGTATAACCTGTATGGAATGCCTTCGCCTCCGGCTCATATTATGCCCATGAGCATACAATGGCTGGGAAATAGTTCCGTTGCCACGCTGCCTACCCTGTACGACCTGGTGCTACGGGGTCAGTTACCCGATCATCATTTGAATAAGGGCGATCTGATCGTGTTCGCCTCCGTAGGAGCTGGTATGAATATCAATGCGGCTTGCTACCGGGTATAATCTCAATCACATTCTCTAAAATACCGGCTCGCCAAAAGTCAGCAAATTATGATCCGGATCGAGCAATGAAAATTCTCGTTGCATCCAGGGTTTATGTTCCAACCCGCTGCACTTCACTTCTCTTTTTTTGAGATCCTGGAACAATCCATCGATGTCCTCAACCCTGATATATACCTGGCCATCATTTTCAAGCGGGTTAATATCAGTGAACTGAAAAAAATGGATCTGGATCTTGTCTTTTTGTACCATCAGGTAATCTTCATAATCCCCTCCGAATTTCGAAAAACCCAGCTTGTTAATATAAAAATCTTGCGTGATGGCCTTGTTGCGCATAGGCAGCTTGGGATGTATTTCTACCAGCATAGCTTATTTTTTATGATTTTCTCAAAGATATGAATTAACTTGCTTTTTACAAGTTAATTTTTAAGAGAAGATAATTATGGCAGACAACTTTTACCGGTCGGGAGATCCCTTAAGCCAGGCGCTTGACGTGGTGGGCGACAAATGGACATTGCTGATAATCCGGGATATACTGATGCGAGGAAAGAATACCTATAATGAGTTCCTGGCATCTGAAGAGAAAATAGCCACCAATGTATTGGCCAACAGGTTGAGTAAACTCGAAGCCGCAGGTATCATTCGCGCAGGCGAGCACCCGGCCAGCAAAGCGAAAATTTTCTATCATCTGACTGCGAAAGGAGTTGACCTTTTGCCAGCGATCGTAGAATTGATTTTGTGGTCAGATAGCTATTTACCGGTTTCAGCGGAATCCAAACAGTACCTGAAGGAGTTGAAGAAGAACAAAGAAAAGTTTCTCAGACGGGTACTGGAAGATCAACGCGGGAAGGCCGAACACCGCTCCTAAAGTGATTTCATTATAATATGTTCTTTATAATGAGGTTATTATAGCAAGTTATTTATAGCATCCTCATCGGTTTACTTGCGGTATGGCTAAGAAATCCAAAAAAACGGAACGCAGGAAAGCGACCCTCGGGCATTTCAATCACGATGATTTCTTCCGCAGGCTGACAACCAGGATCAAGACATTGAGAAAAAAGAAAGGATTCAACTCGGCTGAGTTGTTTGCCTACGACATTGAAATTTCTCGGGTAGGCATGTCGCAATATGAGTCTGGAAACTATGATGATATTCGCATGAGTACTTTGTTGAAGATCATTGATGGACTGGGCATGACTCCGGGAGAATTTTTTGCCGACGGATTCGAGTAAAAAGAATGTAAGGGGCGCCAGCATTCTCGGCACAGGCCCTTTCAAAGGGCCATTAATCCATTCGACGGAGATATTATCCCTGTTACCCTTATTGACTGCTTTTCTTCGCCAATTGGGTGGCTAATTCCAATATCGGATCTTCCTTTAGCAACAGGTCTTTCTGTGTAATCCGCACGGGGCGGTCCAGTTTCACCCCTTTACCCTGTTCGAAAGTTCCCCTGGCACCGGCAACTCCTACTCCGGTATAACTAACAGCGAGATCTCCGGGTAAACTAAACCAGGTAATATTTCCGGTTGTACCTGCAGTAGGCCTGCCCATAACAATGGTGTTGGGCCTGAGTCGTAACATGGCTGCTACAGACTCAGCCAGGCTTTGAGTATACTCATCAACCAATACGATCATTTTCCCGCGATATAAATTTGCGCCGCCTGCTTCCGGAATAAAATAAAGAGGTGATTTGACAAAGGTTCCGGGGAACGAGTCGGAAGCGTTTCGCTCTTCTGTAAGTTGAGTTTTCTGATCAAAAAGAAAATTGGCGAGACGGGTTGTTACGGGAAAACTGGGATATCCCCTCATATCCCAGATGGTCGCCCTGGCATTCTGCACTTCTTTGAAAAGATATTTTAAAGTATCAGGATTACTGATGGCACAGAATCGCACATACCAGATACCCTGTTCAACTTGACTCCACAGGGGTTGGGCGGGCGCCTTTGTCAGGTTTCGATAAACTTCCCAGCAATGAAGTTCTACGGTTCTTTCGACGAATACCCCCTTTCTCTTTAACATAACGGTAATTACCGAATCGCCGGTTTTCAGTAATTCACCGGCAAAATTCCGGTAAAGTGATGCCTGATTGGTTCCGGTAACGGTGTTTCGCAATTGCCGGAGTCTTTCTTCGACTGACTGCTGGCCTATCCGCACGATCTCATCCCCTACCTGGTAATCCCATTGCCTGGCAATTTGGGGAGCACACTGACCAATGAGAAATTTTCCATCGATATAATCCACCCGGAATGGGGTAAAGTAATAGACTGCTCCGGGTTCCTGCAGGAAGGAATGCGCGTCGGGAAGCTCGTGAATCAACGCTTTAACAGCCTGCCGGTATTGTGTGCTGTCGGCAGCCTGCAGAAAGATGGGAATGTATTTTTCCAGTACCTGGTTCCAGTTTTTTATCCTTTTACGGTGAGGATAAAAGTATTCAATAGTGTTCCAATACCTGAACAATGCCAGCAACCGGAACTCCCTGGAAGGATAGGCGGGCTGCTCATGAGCATCTTCGGTATGAATGATATGATCAAAATAATACCCCTGGTAATGGCGTGTAATATAACGGCTGGCTCCGGGCTGGTGAAACCGGTATAAGCTAACGAATTCCTTTTTCAAGAAGGCAGGCAACAAAAAACTCCTGAGATTTTCCTCCGTGAATACCCGGTCGATCGAATCAGACTTCGTATTAATGTTCCCTGAAGTTGCTGTTGCACGGGGGAGTTGCCGATACCATTCTTCCAGGATTTTATGATAGCCTTCTTCATTTCCGGCATTTTCAATAAAAGGAATCACTCTTACAAGCGCAGAATCCCAGTCGGGTTTTCCCAATGCCGCATCAGGATGATAGTATTTCAGGAAACCCCACACTCTGCC
The DNA here is from genome assembly GCA_964605065.1 of uncultured Chitinophagaceae bacterium. Classification (GTDB taxonomy): domain Bacteria; phylum Bacteroidota; class Bacteroidia; order Chitinophagales; family Chitinophagaceae; genus Endoryza. The sequence continues at coordinate 309,603 of CAZSAQ010000002.1, read as the reverse complement.
AAATCCAGCCAAATGCTTATGGCTGACGGGAGTCTGGGCCTGTGAGGAATAAATCAATAAAAAGAGCAGCACCTGCAAAAAGAATAACCCGACCAGCATTTTTTTCATGTCCCGAATTTGACGGCAAATTGCACCCGCCCGCGGGCTGGTTAAAAAAAATTAGCCAGGTTGGCTTTCTGGCAGGCTGAACAAGCGGACTGAAATTGAGCGGCCAAAATGGAGAGTTGGGCGAAAGAAAAAGCGATGTCAGCCGGAAGGCTGTTATTTTGCAGCATGTTCGAAAACTGGAGCTATCGCAAGAAAGTAAGACTGGCAGAGCTTCTCTACCTGGCGATTCTTTCCATCATCATTCCTTTTACGGTGGGGGTGCAGATTTTCAGTCAATTTTCCTTTACGCTCAGCCTGATCCTCATAAATGTACTGCAGGTTCCTTCCATCATTCTCCTGTACAAATGGTTTTTGCCCCGTACGCTATTGCGAAAAAAATACGGGTGGTTTGCACTGGGATTACCTTTCTACCTGCTCGTCTACGAGATCAATGCGAGGTTATCGTTCATGATCGCCATCAATCTTCCCTTTGTTCCGCAGGGTTACCGCAACAACCTGTCTTCCGTTAAACCCTGGACCTGGACGGGTTCGCTGATCCAGAATATGGATTATACACTCCTGATTATGCTATCCGCGATCGGGCTGCTGTTTGTTCGAGAAGTATTTAAAAGGCAGCACCAGGTGGATCAACTCCAGTCCGACAAACTGCGTCTCGAACTGGATCAACTGAAATCACAGATCCAGCCTCATTTTTTCTTCAACACCCTGAATAATCTTTATGCGCTGAGCCTGCAGGGATCACCGCAGACCTCGGTTTCCATTGCCAATCTCTCGAGCATCATGCGGTATGTGTTGTATGAGGCCAGGGAGGAGAAAGTATTACTCGCCAAAGAAATCGCTTTTATGCATAGCTACCTGGGATTGGAACGCATCCGTCATAGCGACGAAAATCTCATCCAGTTCGGCGTCCAGGGAAACCCCAGCGGAATCATGATCGAGCCGTTGCTATTTCTTCCGCTGATAGAAAATTGTTTCAAGCATTCTCTCCACCATAAAATACCCCGAAATCAAGTGCAAATCCTCCTTAATATTGAAGAGGAAGAGATTATCTTTCAAACAAGCAATTTAAAAATAGCCGACCCTTCATTTATCAGGCAGGAGGGAGGAATTGGATTGTACAATGTCCGGAAAAGGCTGGAATTATTGTATCCGAAAAAACACCAGTTGGTGGTTACGGAAGAAGATTCGCGCTTTATTGTTACATTAACCTTACAATTATCAAATAACGGATGACACGCTGCCTGATCATAGACGATGAGCCGCTGGCACGGCAACTGATGGAGTCGCATGTACGGCAGGTGAAATCGCTTCACCTGGTGGCCTCCTGCGAAACGGCCATCGAGGCATTTGAAATTTTGCATCGGGAGTCGATAGACCTGCTCTTCCTCGACATACAGATGCCGGGAATAACAGGTCTCAACTTTCTCAAGTCTTTAAAAAACCCACCCGAAGTGATATTCACCACTGCTTATATGGAATATGCTGTTGAGGCATTTGAGCTGGAAGCAGTGGATTATATATTGAAACCTGTTACTTTCGAGCGGTTCATGAAAGCGGTTCAGAAAATTGGCTCTGCGAAAGAACCCACCCAGCACCAGCCGGCTACCGGCAGCGAGGAAGCGATATTCATCAAAGTAAACAAAAGACTGGTCAGGATCGCGTTTCCCGATATCGTTTACATTGAAGGTTTTGGCGATTACATCAAGGTAATCACCTCACAAACCACGCATATTTCGTATTCATCCCTCAACAAACTGGAGGAGTTGCTGCCGGAACAACAATTCATCCGGATTCATAAATCTTTCATCATCAATTTCCGCCACATTCAGTTTGTGGAAGGCAACTTCGTCAGGATTCAGGATAAAGAGCTGCCCATAGGAATCACCTATAAAGAAGCCTTATTGAACAGGCTCGGTCATTGAACCGTCAGATAAATGTGTTTCCAAAGAAAAAAAACAACTATTTGCAGGAATTGAATTAAACCCAAATTTCCCATTTTGGTAACTATTGTTTAATTTTGAAAACCGGTACTAATGAGAGTAATTGCTAAAAAAACACTTCGGGATTTTTGGGAGATGCATAATGATTGCGAGCAGCAATTGAAAGCATGGTTTCAGGAGGCTGCAATGGCAGAATGGTCAAATCCGAATCATATCCGGAGAGCATATCCTGGGGCGAGAATACTGGCGAAAGACAGGATAGTTTTCAATATCAAAGGGAACTCTTATCGGCTTATTGTTAGAATTAATTATGATTTTCAAATAATCTGGATCAGGTTTATCGGAACTCATGCGAGCTATGATAAAATAGATGCTAAAACGATTTGACATGAACATCAAACCAATAAAATCAAAAAAAGACTACCAAGAAGCAATGCTTCGTCTTGAAAAGGTCTTTGACGCAAAGAAGGGTTCACCCAGGGGTGATGAACTGGAGGTTCTAAGTATATTGATCGAAAAATATGAAGATGACCATTTCCCCATAGACTTTCCGGACCCGGTTGAAGCTATCAAATTCAGAATGGAGCAATCCGGATTAACACAGACTGACCTGGCAAATGTAGTTGGCCAGAAAAGCAGGGCGAGTGAAATCCTCAATCGTAAAAGAAAGCTATCCCTTGACATGATCCGTCAGCTTCATAAAGAATGGCGGATTCCGACCCAGGTGTTGGTGCAAGCCTATTGATATCTTCTGACACAGCGCCAGGCCAGCAGGATCAAAACTTCTTAAATAGCAAGTTTCGGGTTGTTGTTAGCCTGTTTTCATAGCAATTTTGTCTCATAAACAAATGATATGAAAACATTCATTCTTATTCATGGTTCCTGGCACAGTGCCTGGAACTGGCATAAAGTAACTCCCCTTCTCGAAAAAGCCGGCCATCGCGTATTTGCCATCGACCTTCCGGGCATGGGGCGCGATAAAACTCCCATTGAAACGGTAACGATGAAAGGCACGGTTCAGAAAATCGTGGATCTCATAGACCGTATAGAAGGAAAAGTGATCCTCGTTGGACACAGCAAAAACGGCATCATGATCTCGCAGGCGGCCGAATATCGCCCCGACAAAATCGAAAAACTGGTTTACCTGGCCGCTTACCTGGTTCCAAACGGTAAAACCCAAAGAGAATATTCCATCCAGGATACGGAAGGCTGGCTGAAGCCCTACGTTACTCAATACCCGGAAACCGGTTCACACACCTTACAACCTGAAATCTACAAAGAAGGGCTGTACCACGATTGTGATGATGATATTACCGAACTGGCCAAAGTATTACTGGGTCATGAGCCGGTGGAATCAGGCATTGCTCCGCTTTCCTTGTCGGAAGAAAACTGGGGAAGAGTTCCGAGAGTATATATCGAGTGTACCGAAGACCGGGCAGTCACTCCTTTCATCCAGCAAAAAATGTACACAGAAACACCCTGCGAGAAGGTTTACAAAATGAATACGAGTCATTCGCCTTTTTTCAGTCAACCAAATGAGCTGGTAGACATTCTATTGAATGTTTAGTTAGTCCCTACACAATGCCGGCCCGGTTCTGAACCGGTTGCCGGCTTTTATAATTGCATGGCCTCATAGATCATCTCCCTGTTCAGCATCATACCGGCAACGGTTCCCTGAGCAACGACATTGGATACGGTACGGAGGCGGGTGGTACTGTCGCCGCAGGCATACACTCCGGCAATGGATGTTTCCTGGGTGGGGCCTACACTAATATAACCGTCTTCTGTCAGTTCGCAACCCAATTGCAGGGGCACCTGGCAGTGCTGTTCAAAAGCACACCTTGCATAGATGGCTTTAACCTCGTGTAAAGTACCGTCTGTAAGAAGTATATGCTCCACCTGTCCTTTCTGATGATTGATCTGTTTGACGGGCGTTTCTATGATCGAGACTTCTTTTTTTGTAAACAATTCCAATTGCTCCGGCCGAAATTGGGCGGGTCCGTTTGTGAACAGGATGAGCCGGGGAGTCCAGTGCAGGAGCATCAGGGCGAATTCGTAGGCCCAGTCGCCATTGCCAAACAAACCGGTTGGCTGGTTCCTGACTTCATATCCGTGGCAATAAGGGCAATGTAAAACAGAGATGCCCCAACATTCAGCAAACCCGGGAATCTCCGGCATAATATCCCGAATACCCGAAGCAAAAATGAGGCGATCTGCCTGGATGACCTGTCCGGCGGATGTGGTCAATTCAAAGCCTTCGCCCGATCTTTTTCCATGTGTTACCACGGCGTCAAGAAACGATACGCTGGCATACTGAGCCACCTGGCTTTTACCGATGGCGGCTATGTCGGCGGGCGTGCTTCCGTCCCTCGTCAGGAAATTATGCGAATGAGGAGTCTGTCGGTTGCAGGGCAGTCCGCTATCGATCACCAGCACTTTACGCAAGGCCCTGCCGAGCGCCATGGCTGCCGACAAACCCGAATAACTTCCTCCGATAATGATTACTTCATACCGCTGCAGTACTGACATGACTTAAATATTTCAATTGATGATGTAGTTTCCCGAACACTCCTGTTCGCAAGCCGGGAGCAAAGATAGCTTCCGGTAACTATCGACCCCTGCTCTTTACCGTCATTATTTTCTTCAACAAAAGTTCAACCATTGGAACGCCGGCAAAAACGATCCACGGAACCAGCACAATGGTTAGAATCATCGTTCTGAGATAAAGCGGCAGGGCGGAAAGGTACTCTCCCGCCAGTGCCAGGAAAAGTGTAATGGATGGATAAATAACAATCCAGATTTTTAAGGATGCCAGCAGGCGTGCTTTTATTTTCATGTGTTTGCTTTTTACGTGTTAGCCAAACACAAAATTACCGCTGGCTTACTGGCTGGATTAGGACAAAGATGCAATTGAACAGGACTTACCGGTGTTTCTGGCGGAAAGCCTCCGGGGTGAGGCCGGTATGTTTTTTGAAATAGCGGCTGAAGTAGGAAATATCTTCATATCCCAGTTCGTCGGCGATCTCCTTTACCTGGCTGGAAGTAGCCAGTAACCGACGTTTCGCTTCCAGAACGATGTGCTCATTGATCAGGTGCGATACAGGCTTACCGACAGTTGCCTTGGTAATGGCGTTTAGCTGAAACAGGGACAGATTCATCAGCGTGGCATAGGCGCCGGGTTGCCTGGCGGACGACAGGTTTTTTTGCAACAACTCGTACAATTCCTCCAGGCGGTCGTTGTTGTACTCCTGGGAAATCTTTTTCACCTGCTGCGGCTGATCGCTTTGGCGATTGTACTCGATAAAAAATACATCGAGCAAAGACCTGATCGCATCCGCATAACCGTCCTGCTGTTCACGACTTTCTTCCGACATCTTTTGTAGCAAACTCATCAGTCTGTCGAATCGGGAGGTATCGGGTCGGCAATAGTTCTTATAAGTTGCCTTTCGCAGGCGATGGAGCTTTGCCTGATCTGCCGGCTGGTAGAAGGCGGAATCGAATTCAAGCAGATACCCCAAGGTGCCCGCTTTCAGATTCAATTCGTGCACCTGTCCCGGCCGCAGGATAAATACGGAACGATCTTTTATGTCGAATTTCCTGAAATCAATCGAATGGAAGCCCTTTCCTTTTTTTACTATGAGAACGAAAAAGAAATCGTGCCGGTGAAGGTCGTGCCACAAATCTTGCCCGGCCAACACCTGTGGCAGCTCGCGAATATGGAATCGCCCCATAGCATGATTGGGCAACAAAACCTTGAGCTGGCGAACAGGAATCTTCTTCATTTGAAAGACAAATGTAAGAACAAGGAGAGGGTTTGGGATTTATTGTTTGGGGTTGGGGGTTTGGGGTGGTTTGAGGTTTGGGGTTTGGGGTTTGGGGTGGTTTGAGGTTTGGGGTTTGAGGTTTACGGTTTGTTTTAGTTACACACTATTGCTTACCAGATCACTCTTTCTTTCCAATTCTCTTTCTCATTATCTTTCCCATTCTCATTCTCTTTCCCATTCTCATTCTCTTTCCCTTTCTCTTCCTTCGCTCCGTGCCGCCTGTTATCTTTCTTTTTTCATTCTAATGTCCACAAATCCGAGTGTTACCGCCAATGCGAAACAAACGAATGAATTGGTGAGAAGTAGTGACAGACTCATACGTGTGCCGGGAGCGCCGGGAGAGAACAACAGCATGGAATACATATAAGGATAGTAAACGACATTCTCCCAATCGGCGATGAGCAAGCCGGTAATCCACAGTCCGATTCCTACGCCAAGGGGAACAATAAAATTCCGGAAACGCATGCTCAGCCAGTATTGGATGGCGCTGATGCCCAATACTCCCGCGTAGAGTCTAGCCGCTACTTCGAGCATGTGAACACCGGGAATGGATTGTTGGGTAAAATGATATTTACCGTTCAGCATCTCCACAAAATATCCCGCCAGCAGCATGAATACGAACATCAGCAAAAAGAAACTGAGCAGATAAAAATGAACAACCAGAAAGCGGCTATAATAAATATCGGCATAACTGCGGGGAGTGGCATATACCTGCTTCCAGGTATTGTTGCGATACTCGATCTGAACGATCAGGTTATTGATCATGATGACGAATATGGGAAGGATGATGGCCGAACTGTTTCGCCAGACCATATTAAACAGGTTCATCCAGGCATCTTTTTCGAGACGGGGAACAAATATATCGGGCCGTCCGAGCAAAATCAGCACATTGATGGCAGGTAGAAAACCGGCGGCGCAAACGGTGAACCAGATGGCAGCCGTTCTTCTTGTTTTGAGCCATTCTGATTTGGTATTGAGTATAAATGCGTTTGTCATGACTATTCTGAAATAATTTGAACGAATAATTTTTCGAGATCTTTTTGCCGTACAGACAACTGGTAGATCCTGATATTTTGCTGAACCAGCATTTCCACCACCTGGGGAACCTGTTCGCGATGATCAAAAGCCACCAGCAGCCGGCCCTCCTGCTCTTCTATACGAAATGAGGGCCGAAGTGTTTTCAGGGCAGCACCGGTATCACTCACTTCCAGTTCAATGGAAGACTGTCCGGCCCGGGTGTTGCGTAGTTGCTCGATGGTGCCTTCAAATAGTTTCTTCCCTTTATGAATGATCGCCAGGTTGGTGACCATCTTCTCCATTTCATCCAGGAGGTGACTGGACACCAGGATTGTTTTACCGTGCTCTTTGTTCAATTGTTTGATCAGGTCGCGGGTTTCGATGATGCCATTGGGGTCGAGCCCGTTGGTCGGTTCGTCGAGTATAAGCAGTTCCGGATTATGAAGCAGGGCGATCGCCACGCCCAGGCGTTGTTTCATACCCAGTGAAAACGCCTTTACTTTTTTGCGCGCCGCAGACGTAAGGCCGGTAATGGCCAACACCTCATCGATGCGTTTTGGTTCGCATTGATAGGCAAGACGGAAAACCTCCAGGTTTTCCCTGGCATTGAGGTGACCATACAAAGAAGGCTGTTCAATAAGTGACCCGATCTGGCGCAGGATGGACAATCTCTCGGTACGTATGTTATGGCCAAAAACTGAAATCTTCCCCTTCTGTGTCTGTAAAAGACCCAATACCAGGCGGAGAGTAGTTGTTTTACCCGCCCCATTAGGGCCGAGGAACCCATAAATGCTGCCCGGAGGAATGTGAAGCGTGAGGTCATCCAATACAGTTTGTCCGCCAAACTGGTGGGTGACGTTTTCCACGGAAACAATCGGTTTATTCATGTTTTCAATTTGTGAATGCAAGCTGGCGATAAACCCTTTTTAAGAGAAATATCTTCAACGAACAAGCCATTTTCCCCTCCAACCGGCCCGATTGACCATTTTTCATCCGGTAGTACGCCCGTTTGATTGGCTTAAAATAACGTTTCGTGGATCAACGGCTTCCGGGGCGGCTTTTCTTTTTACCTTACGTCCATGAACAAAACCAAATGGATAATCGGGCATATTGCCTTCTGGTTGTTTGTAACAGCGCTGGTGCTGTTTCCGATGATCCGTTTTCGCGTGTTTCAACCCATCCCCTATGTACTGACCTCATTTTTGATCTACCTCAGCGCTTTCTATGTAAACCTCTTTATTGTCATTCCATACTGGCTGCGTCACCGGAACATCTACTACCTCATTCTCACCTGGCTGGGGGTGCTGGCTGTGTATGGCATCGTTTTCGTACCAGTTAATTATGCATTCGACGCTCATCAGAAAAGAGGTTTCTGGATGCTGGTATTTGTATCGGTCGTTCGAAGCACGTTCTTTACAGGGATATTCCTGTTCATGAGTACAGTGTACAAACTGGTGTGGGACTGGTTTGTCAACGAACGAATCAAGCAAAGGCTCGAGAATCAAAATCTGAAGACAGAACTGGCTTTCCTGAAATCACAGATCAATCCTCATTTCCTGTTCAACACACTCAATAATATCTACGTGCTTGCTTATCAGCAATCCGGCAAAACTGCAGATGCCGTTATGAAGTTGTCTGATATGATGCGATACCTTCTCTATGAAAGCAATGACGAACGCATCAGCCTGGATAAGGAAATACATTATATACGGCAGATGATCGATCTGCACCAGTTGAGAACCCGCGAACCACTGGCCCTCTCATTTACCGTGGACGACGATATGGGAGACTACCAGATTCCACCGCTGTTACTGATTCCTTTTATTGAAAATATTTTCAAGCATGCCCGCATCAATGAACCGGCTTGCCCGGTCAGCATCAGCCTGAAAAATATTCCGGGAGGGCTTTCCTTCCAAAGCAGGAATATGATCAATCATTCCTTGAAAGACAGTACCGGTGGAATCGGGCTGGTAAATGTGCGCAGAAGACTGGAGTTGCTGTATCCCGGCAAGCATGAATTTGTGGCGGCCCAGGACGGAGAATCCTTTTATGTTGACCTAACCTTACAACTAACCTGACATGCCTGTTTTAAAATGCCTTATTGTAGACGACGAACCGCTTCCGCTTGAGTTGCTGGCCGACTATATTCGAAAAACTCCCTTCCTTGAACTGACCGGTAGCTTTACCAATCCTCTGGAAGCCCTGGTTTCTCTGAAGAAACAGCCGGTAGACCTGATATTTCTCGATATCCAGATGCCCGAACTGAACGGCATTCAATTTACGCAGCTCGTAGGTGAAAAACCAAAGATCATCTTTACTACCGCCTATACCAACTATGCGTTACAGGGTTATGAACTGAATGTGGTGGATTACCTGCTGAAGCCGATACCTTTTGACAGATTCTTAAAAGCCGCGAACAAGGCATTGCAGGCACTCACCGAAACCGGCTCTGAATCCGCTCCGGCTCAGATACCCAGCCAGGATTTGATCTTTGTGAAATCGGGATACAAAACGATCAAGGTATTCCTGAACGAAATATTGTTCCTGGAAAGCCTGAAAGAATATGTCGCTATTCACAAGTCAGCAGAAAAAATTCTTACCCTGGATTCCATGAAAAAAATGGAAGAATTGCTGCCTGCCCAGCAATTTGTGAGAGTACATAAATCCTATATCGTCAATATCAAACATATCGACTCCATCGAACGCAACCGGATCTTCCTGGGAAAAACGGTCATTCCCATTGGCGACACTTACCGGGAGAATCTGTTCCAGATACTGGAAGGCAAAAAATAAAGGCAGGCACAAGCCGGATCAGTGTGTGTCCGGCTTGTGAAAGAAGATCAATAAGGTTTGATCACCTGGCCTGTACCGGCTCCCAACACGCTTTTGCGAAATCCATATTCCAGTTGCCTCATGGTAACCGGTATTTCTCCCGGAAAGAACGGAAAGTAGTGAGGCGAGTTTTCAATTACCGTCGGACTCACGGCATTGATGCGGATACCATTTTCCAGTTCGATCGCTGCCGCCTTCACAAAGGCTTCCACTCCCCCATTGCAGGCAGACGCATTGGAAAAATTCCTTTGCGGTTCATGTGTCAGCGCCCCGGCAATCAGGGTAAATGATCCTTTGGGGTTGATATAATGCTGCCCGATCAATACAAGGTTTGCCTGCCCGATCAGCTTGCCCTGCAACCCATCCTTAAATTCTTTCGGACCCATCTTTTTCCACGGACCTACAAAAGACGGGCCGGCAGTGCAGATCAACGCATCGAAACTGCCGATCTGCTGATACATTCGCTCCACCGATTCGGGTGATGTAATATCAACCTGGTAGTCGCCGCTCTTGAAATCTACACGGATCACCTCATGCTCTTTTTCAAAAGCTGCACTGAGGTACTTTCCCATGGTGCCATTGGCACCCACCATAACAATTTTCATTTTTATGTATTTATTTGATTAATTGAACGCTTCTGATCCAACCGGAGGAAATCTTTTGTTTGTTTCCGACTTCAAAATTAATCCGAGTCCGGACCGTGCTACAGGACAACGATGAAGAAGAACAGGACAAAAATTCATGCACCTGGATTTTGTTACCTTCAGGTTTCGTTCGATCAAATGCAGATCCCGCCATCCAACATATTATCCAGCCTGATCAAACATTACCTGCATCTGGAAGCCGGTGCCGGCCACTACCGGCTGTTTACGGATGGCAACCCCGGGATCGTTTTTAATTTTGGAGATCCATTTTTATTGGCCAACTCGCTGCAGGGGACACCCTCCCTTCAGTCTCCCTCTTTTCTTTATGGTCAGATTCATCACTATTCCGACGTGATGGCAGCAGGAAAGCTGAAGATATTCGTCATCGTTCTCCGCCCTTGTTCACTATACAGGTTGCTGGGATTGCCCGCGTTCGAATGGAACAACCAGACGATTCCGCTCGGTGATATCTTTGGGAAGGAGACTGATCAGCTTATGGAGCAAATGACATTCGCTCAAGATCTGCCAATGCTGATCAGGCTGGTGGAAAATTTCTTTCTTCAACGGCTGGAACGGTTCAGCAAAGTAGATCCCGTTATCCTCGACACGCTCGAGCAGGTTTATCACCAGCAGGGATCCATCGAGATCGCCCGTTTGTTAAAATCGGTTCCCCTGTCGGAGCGGCAACTCGAAAGGAAATTCAAACAATTTGTGGGGTTCACTCCAAAAAAATTCTGCGAGATCGTACAATTTCACGGAGCATTAAACCAGCTGCAACCCGGAAAGTCTGGTTCGGTCTCCTCTACCGCTTACGATTGCGGATACTACGATCCTTCACATTTCAATGGTTACTTCAGGAAATTGACCGGCATCACTCCTCTTCAATACCGTCAAAAACAATCGCTGCTGGCGGTCAACTTCCTGGAAGTAGGCCCCCGCTGATTTTGTCGGTTTCTTCCTATTTTATTTTAGGGGTCGCCTCTACCTTCGCATCCTTATACCAGCACTACCATACTATCATGACGAACAATATTATCGTTGCTACCGTTCAGTTTGAACACAAAAGCGGAGATAAAAATTTCAATCTATCCCGCATCCGGCATCTTAGCCGGGAAGCCGCGATGAAAGGCGCTTCTGTAGTTGCCTTTCACGAATGTTCCGTAACGGGTTACACTTTCGCCCAGAAATTAAACGAAGAAGAATTGAAGGCGATGTCGGAACCAATCCCGGATGGCCCTTCTGTTCAGCAGCTCATCCGGATTGCCCAAGAAGCGGGTATTACCCTGCTGGCCGGTCTGTTTGAAAGGGGTGATGACGGTCGGGTTTATAAAGCACAGGTTTGTGTGAACGGACAGGGGCTGATCGCCAAACACCGTAAAATTCACCCGTTCATCAATCCGCATATCCATCCGGGAAATCAATATACGGTATTTGAGATCGATGGTTGGAAATGCGGCATCCTGATTTGTTATGATAACAATATTATCGAGAACGTCAGAGCGACTGCTTTACTGGGTGCTGAAATCATTTTCATGCCGCATGTAACCATGGGCACTCCTTCGCCCAGACCCGGTGCGGGTTTTGTGGATCCGGCACTCTGGACAGACCGGGTTGCCAATGAAAAAATGCTCCGGCAGGAATTCGATGGCTTGAAAGGAAGGGCCTGGCTGATGAAATGGCTCCCCGCCCGAGCCTATGACAACGGCATCTATGCAATCTTTTCCAACCCTATTGGAATGGACGACGACCAGCTACGCAACGGCTGTTCCATGATCATTGATCCATTTGGTGAAATCATAGCCGAGTGCCGGGAACTGGGTGATGGCTTTGTACTGGCGGAACTGACCCGTGATAAACTTTCAAAGGCCGGAGGAAGCAGATACATCAAAGCCAGAAAACCTGACCTGTATCGCGACATCATCGGTCAGCCCCATCACAGCGACCAGAAAGTAGCGTGGAAACAACGATAAGCAGAGCGGGAGCGGGAGCGGTATAGAAACAGAAAGAGAAAGGGAAAGAGAAAGAGAAATGGATAGAGAAAGAGAAATGGATGAGAGTGAAGATTTGAATTTATCGCTGGCGCGGGAATGGCTAACAGTCTGATCAACTAACGGAAATCTTACAGCCTATCGCTGGCGCGGGTATGGCTAACAGCCTGTTCTATTATCAAAAATCTTACAGCCTACCCGTGCCCAAGATGACCGAAAACAGGGAATGATCGATTTTTTTGGAGAGAGAAAGAGAAAGAAAAACAGAAAGAGAAAGGGAAACGGATAGAGAAAGAGAAATGGATGAGAGTGAGAACTTGAATTTGCCGCTGGCGCGGGTATGGCTAACAGTCTGATCAACTAACGGAAATCTTACAGCCTACCCGTGCCTAAGATGACCGAAAACAGGGAATGATCGATTTTTTTGGAGAGAGAAAGAGAAAGGGAAACGGATAGAGAAAGAGAAATGGATGAGAGTGAGGACTTGAATTTGCCGCTGGCGCGGGAATGGCAAGAGAGAGAGTAATGAAAGACTTCCGTAAACTGTAGACCTTAAAGAGTGAGCAGTACTTTCTTAGAGTTGGAATTTCTTTGCGCTTCGTTGCGGTTCTTTGCGTCCAGGCTTCAAGAGAGCGGGAGTGAGCGTGCGAGCGGAGAAAAAAAAGAGAGCGAAGATTTAAAATTCTTCGCTCCCGGCGGTTCTTCTTCCGCCTTACTTACCTGTCACTGACAATTATTTTTCCCAGCTGTTATCGGCAGTATTCGCATCCATAAAAATGCCCCCATCAAGCTTCAGCGACTGCACTTTTTTATTGTTTTTTATTACGATATCTACTTTTTTGGCATTTGCCTTCCATACTTCCGGTGACAGGTGCCTGGTTTCCTTGCTTCCGTCCGAATAGGTGATAAACAGGTCGGCCGGTGCAAAGAATCCTCCTTTGTTTTCCAGGCCGATCGTTGTTCCCAGGGTGCCGGGTTTTACCGAAGTAATCGCAAAGTCAATGTAACCGTTGGTGAAGAACCAATTGCCCCAGAACCAGTTCCAATCTTTTCCGGAAACATTATTGAACGTGTAAAAGAAATCCCAGGGGGTAGGATGTTTGCCGTTCCATCGCGCCATAAATTCTTTCAGGCATTTTCTGAACAGATCGTCGCCCAGCAGGTCTTTGGCCGCGAGGTACCCAAGCGAGGCTTTTCCATATTCATTGTTACCGAGTCCGGCGCCTACCAGTGAATTAGCGGGGGTGATGATCGGAATATCTTCCCCGGCGAAATCGTCATTGATCCATCCGTTCACGCGAAATTGTTTATAGAGCATTTCCGCTCTTTCCACTCCCTGGTCGGCACGGCCGATCAGGAGTTCAAAGGTAGTGGCCCAACCCTCGTCCATGAATCCGTATCTGCTTTCGTTGATGCCCATGTAGAATGGAAACCAGGTGTGGGCGATCTCATGTTCGGCCACGAACTTTGAAAAAGCAGTATCGTCGGTGGTATTGTCATTCACCATCATGGGATATTCCATGTCGGCATATCCCTGAAAAACGGTTGATTTTTCATAGGGATAGGGTACTCCCGGCCAATTGTGAGAAAGCCAGTTCAAAGCATGTTGTGCAAATCGGGCCATATGATGAAAATCCTGTGCGGTGTCATTGTAGGCAGCCTGGGCGCTTACTCTTCGATTGGATTGATCGTCTACGACCACGCTGCAACCATCCCATACATAATGATCGCTGATGCCAAAGGCAACATCCGGGATATTGGAAGAGGTGAAGCGCCAGCTATTGACCGGATTGCGGGCAGTTACCGATTTTGATTTAAGGTCCGCAGCGGTTACGATGTTGACCGTACTGGCAGAATTCAGTGACTGCTGGTAACGTTGTAAAACGGCAGGCTGCAGTAATTTCTCGGGCTGTTGAAGCGTGCCGGTACCCCAAACTATATAATTGGCCGGTACATTGATGGTTACATCGTAATCACAGAAGTCGTTGTAAAATTCCCTGGAATCGATAAACTCCGTAACATCCCAGCCGGCATAGTCGTCATAAACCGCAATGCGTGGATAAAAATAGGCGAGATAGAAAGTTGTGGAATCAATCATTCCTTCCCTGTTGCTTTGCAGGGAAATTTCATAATGCCAGTTGAACTGCAACTGAACAGATTGGCCAGGCAGCAATGGCTCCGGCAATGCTGAACGCAGGTTTGTAAATACATAAGGGTCCTTTCTGTAGGGGACGTCTTTTCCATTCACTTTATAGGAGTCAACGGTTACTCCGTCGGTCAGGTAATCTTCGCCCACGCCATATTCCCTCGCCGCTCCCGGCTTATGGATATTCAGGAACAGTTTGGTGATCAGGAATCTTAATGTATCGGTGCTGTTATTTGTATAGGTGATGGTTTCTGTTCCTTTCACCGTTCTGTCGGGCGGGGCCACGGACAGCGAAATAGCATAAGTGGCTTTGTTTTGCCAGTACTTAGTTCCGGGTTTACCGTCCGGGCTTCTGGTTCCTTTCTGATAGGCGCCGGCGATATCGCGCGGTTTATAGAGATCCTGCGAAAACGCAACGCCCGCAGCAAACGAGGTAATCACCAAAAAGAAAAAAGATTTCATGTAACTGTGTTTCGATTTGAATAAATAATGTCACTACACTTCTTACACAAATCTAACAGGATGCGCCAAATGACAGGGTACCGGCCATCAGTTTTTTATTACCTGATTGTTAAGACCTGATCTTGCTGGCCCGGAAATCAGTCTTTGCCGTTAGGATCTCAACACTCTTTCCCAGGTTTGCCCGGAAGCGCTAACCAGGAGGGCCACTACATTTCCCGACTGGTCTCGTTCAAATTTCAGGATAGCGGCAGGTACGCGTTCAAGCCCAAATTCATCTTTGGCCCTGGCGACCATCTTCAACAACATCCCCCCGGGACGCTGAACATATAAATTACCTTCATTATCGGAGGTAATGGTTCGATCGCCGTACTTTCCGGTCAACTCATTACTACCGTTAAGCCCTGAACCGGCTGAAGAGAGGTTTACTTTTTTTAACCGTGCGAGATTATTTTTAAGATCAAAAGCAATATCCATTTGTCTCAAAAATCCCATTCCCAGGTTTGCCTGGGGTAACAGGTCATTAATGACCACTGTAGGTCTCTCAAAACTCAGGTTGCCGAGGCGAACATTATCTTTTAATTGCACCTGACGGACCTCAAATTCATTATTAACAGTTCTGGCTGTGCCAACAACTACCGGATCGCCAATCATCATGTCTTTTGATATCTGCGAGGAATGCAAAGTAAATAGTCCCATATTACCAGTATCAAACACAGCGGCCACTTCTTTGCTTCCAATGCTTACTTTAGCTTGCGGGACGCCATTATTCATGTTGATGGAAAAAGCATCTTCATCCTTTTCAAGAGTGACGTTGCTAATGGTCAATAGATTCGTACCGAAATTCACTTCCACACAAACCTCAGGAAAATAGCTGACTCCAATTACGCCATCAATACGGTCTGTTCCCTTTTTCAGGTTGTAATTGCGTACCATTGCCCGCGGGTGTCGGATCTGGTAGTTTCCCAATTGGACGGTTTCCAGTTGAACAACCGGGAACACTCTGAGGTTTTTCCGGCTACCATCATCCGCCCTGACCGAATCAACTACCGTCATATTCAATTGTTGCGCCACTGATTCATCTACCTTGATCAAACCGGGACTGCCAGTATCAAACATGAAACGAAATGGGCCTTTGCCATTGATCATTACCGGGATTATCGGGTTTGAACCATTACGATAGGATATAGGAAGTACGCTTTTCTCGCTATTAAAGCTGATCTCAAAACCGGTTTCCGTTTGCGCCTCGCTAACCGCAAACGACAGGAATAAAACCGGGAATAACAACAATACCTGTAACGTGGACTTTTTCATTGCTTTTGATTTCGTGAGTGACTACCTTTTACCTCGATAGAAAATGCAGGGGCTAAAGCCCCTTGCATTTGATGGAACAGAAATGGTTGCGTCATCTGGGTTCCAATAAATTTTTGATCCTGTCCTGTACATCCAGCAGGTGATTGCGCGTCGCCATATCAGTAACCAGCGGCAGTGCCGATCGGATCCTGGATTGAACCCATCTTAAACTCGCTTTGGCTTCCGAATAAGTATCTGCCTTGAGCGGAGCAGAGCCTCCTGGTGTGATCACGCTGTAGTAGCTCGACACGCCAGGCGCTGGCGTTTTCTGCTCAAGTATCGCCGCCATGGTTTGTATGTACACTTTTTGAAGATCCCTTCGGTAAACGTCAATGGGTTTGTGCATTTCGAGCTCATTCCAGATTCCTTTCTGTATATCTGAGAATAAATCATTAAGAGTATAAGTAGCCTTATCGATGGCTGCATTTTCAATCAGCCTTTGCATCCTGGCAAAAGAAAATATATTGTACAGGTAAGATTCCTGCATGGCCCTGATACGGTTTACGCCTGCATCTGGTCGCATCCTTCCGATCACTTCCCGATTTAACAACCATTCGGGAGTGTCGAACAAATTGCGGATCATGAATCCTACAGCCTCTTTCTGCAAAGCCTTCGGGACTACCTCATACATGGCTCCCTGCTGATCTGATGTTTTCAGCAGATCGTATACCCCGCCAATATATTTTACAACATGGTTAAAATACCAGTTGAGCTGAACCAGCATGATACTGTATCGCTCTCTCAACAAATCACTAAACCGGCCCTCTTCTTTGGTCCATTCGGGTTGTTGCGCCAGGATACGTTTCATGTTCTTAATACCGTACTCGTTTGCTTTCATCTGGTTATCGCCCAGGTCTTCATTGTTGATACGCGGATCAAACGGATGCTCCTGCAATCCGAAGCGAAGCATCGGATTTTTTTGAGCCTCCACGATCCAGTTGTTGATCACTTTTTTTTCTTCCCATTCATCTTTTACATCAAATACCAACTTATATCCAAACTGAATCGCCCAATCATCATACACTCCTATTTTAGACCACAGATCTTCAAGCTCGATACCATCTTCCGGCTGTGCTATATAATTCAACCGGGCATACTCCATGATGGAAGGTGTTAGGCCATATTGCTTCTGAAACTCTTTATCCCTGTATTTTTCTACTGGTATAGCGTTACTGGCAATATGGTTGTGCAGCAAACCAATGGTATGACCCACTTCATGACAGGATACATAGCGAATGATCCTGCCCACCAGGTCTTCTTCAAAAACCGGTTGTTGCGCTCTGCGATCAAGATGTCCGATCTGGATGGCGTACAGGTGTTTGAAAATATTGATAACGTTGTGATACCAGTAAATATGGCTTTCAATGATCTCCCCGCTGCGTGGATCATGAATGCGCGGACCTTCTGCATTTTCTACATCCGAAGCGAAATACCTGATTACATTGAAGCGGGCATCATCCAGGCTCATCGTGCTATCGTTCTCAGGCCATTCCTTACCCTGGATCGCGTTCTTCCATCCTGCTTTTTCGAAACAACGTTGCCAGTCGTTGATTCCCTGGATAAAATATTTTCGCCACTGTTTAGGTGTGGCTGGGTCAATATAAAAGATAATGGGTTTCGCCGGTTCGATCAACTCCCCTTTTCTGGACCTTTCCTCGTCTTCCCGGCTTTTCGGTTCCAGCCGGAATCGCTGTATAAAAAACTCGCCAACAACTTTCTGAGAGGCATCGGCATAGCTATTGTTAGTATCAAAAAAATATCCGACGCGATAGTCGCCAAATCGCTTTCTCATAGGTGTCGCTGGCAGCAAGATCATCGAGGTGTTTAACTCCATGCTTACCACACCCGCATCAGAACCGCCGGGTAAAGTAATCACATTGGCACCCGGAGGAGGTGGCCCCTGCATGACGCCGTAAGTCTTGATGGTTTTTATTTCTGTATTGATTGGAAAAGACCGGATTGAGGCGATGAAACTCCGGTCGCCAGCCAGTCCGGTGAGCCGGAATTGCTGTTTAAGCTCCGGAGGAAGGCTGACAACCTGGTTATCCGCTTTGAAAAAATCGGTCATATCAAGGATTGAGCTGGTATCGCGTTTTACTGCTTTTATTTCAAAGGCCCCGACAATTGGGTCCACATTGGAATTTCGAACCGCCTGGAAAATACTTTGCGTAGAATCCTTGCTTCGATTGATAAAGCCTACACAACGCAACAGGAGCCGTCCATCGGTTGATTTCTCCCATTGTAACACTTCCCGGTTTACCTCCTTGCCGCCATATTCCAGGCTGGTGGGAGCTTTACTGATCCGGGTGATGGCCATAAACAATCTGCCCACCAGCGAATCGGGTATTTCAAAGTAATATTTTTCATCCTGCTTGTAAACCGTAAAAAGCCCTTTACTGCTAACGGCTCTTTCGTTAATCAGGTCTTTAAAGGCTTTGGGCTCCGGTTTGATTGCCTGCCGTCGGGTACTATCAGCACCATTTGCAGCAGTCGGTTTACCCTGTTGGCCAATGGAAGAAATAAAACAAAAACAAAACGATAGAAAAATTAAAACAGCCTTCATTTATTTAAAGTTTAGAATTCAAGCTTTCCAATTCTGCTTCCTGAGCGCCCGAATAAAAATAAAGGAACGACCTTGCGTCTTCCTCCCCCTAAATGGGGGGAATGGATGAACGGAAAAGGGTCGCAAACCATGTCAGTGACTTTCATTAGCCATGTTGCAAATCAGTCACCTTCCTGGCCGGACCCTTTATTTGCAGAAACCGATCTACTGGTTACGGATCCTGTTTTGCCAAACAGGTTTCATTTCCCGATTCTTCCGAACAAATGTTTACGTTTCCTATCAGTCAATACCTTGTTATGTTGTTCGAAAATGATCTCTTTTGAAATGCGGTCATTAAAAAAATCATAGCTGATCCATTGCGTTGAACCGAGAGAGGCAAATATTTTTTGAAAACGGGTTTCCAATCCTGAGGCATAATAATCCAATGTGGCATTGGTTGAATCTTCCAGGTTCCACATGGTAAAAAAAGGCAGTGTCTTCTTTTCACACTGCAACTCAATCGAAGCAATCATGAAATTCGGGTCCCTGTCCGGAATCACCCCTTTCAACCTGAAGCGAATGATTTTTCCATGCTGCCTGATCAATTCATCTCGCTCTGTTTCCAGTTCCGACATGGCATTCTCGTTCACGATCAAACTAAACCCGCTCCTGTTCTGATGAATAAAGCCAGTCATCAGGCTATCCACTTTGCGGATAACTTCCGTAACACGCAATTTCTGAGACTCATTCAACGCGTATAAGAAATCAACGGCCTCCTGACCCTCTGCTTCCAAAATCAGGTTATCTCCCCTGGACGTAACGTTTATATTTGACTGATTCAATTTGAACCGGCCAGACAATCTTGTGAGGACATCATAAGGCTGAACAATAGTTACGGGAGGCAACCCGAAATGCCTGCTTTCCAACCAACAATTTTTAAGATGAGCATCCAGGAACCAGCGGTTGTGCCGTTCATTGGGTTGACTTGCGTTGGATAAAGAGATCAGCGTTAGCTGATCGTCAATGAAGTTCCGGAAGGTACAATTGAATCCTCTTTCAGTCTCCCCGATGAAATCAATCACTTTTCTGCCTGAACTCCAGTATACAAAACATCCATATCCATAATTATTATCTTCCGCTATCCTCACCTGAACTTTAAACATCTTCTCTTTCGCATTTTCATCTATGATCTGGTTCCTGTCAAGGGCAAGTTTTAGTTTCCATAAATCGGAAGCGTTGGAACATATTGATCCGCCTCCCCAGGTTCGTACATTGAAAACAGGGCGTTCCGGCCCGCCATTATTTTTCACCCCCTGGTATGCATGTGCCGTTGCCAGAGTGCTTAATTCAGCAGTGCCATTAGTGAAGCTATGTGACATGCCCGCAGGATCGAAAATCGCTTCTTTTAAATAGTCGCCATACTCTTTCCCGCTCTGTTTCTCAATGATCGCAGCCAAAAGATTGTACCCGGCATTGGAATAAATAAACCGGCTAGCCGGTTTAGCTCTCAAAGGAATCGCCAGTATCTTCTCCACGAGTTCCTGCCTGCCAATCTTTTCGAAATCCTCTACAATATCCCCTCCTGGCAATCCCGAAGTGTGAGTAAGCAGCTGATGTATGGTCAGGCCCCGTTTATCTTCGGGCACGTTCGGAAAAAACAGGCCGAGGCTATCTCTCACATCCAGCTTTGATTGCATCTCCAGTTTCAAAATCGCCAGGGCTGTAAACATTTTTGAGGTCGAAGCAAGCTCGAAAATTGTTTCCGGAGTCACCGAAACCCGCTCTTCGATGCGCGCCCATCCATAGCAGGTACTGACTATCGGTTGATCTCCTCTGCCTAATATGACTTGCCCTGCACTGCCGAAACTTCCCACGGCTTTCAAATACGATTCAACCAACTGTCTAACAGAATCGGTTTGCTGTGAACTTACCCTGGGTTGCAGCAGAACAATGAAACAACCTATTAAGGATACTACTTTCATGCAAGAACGTTTAACAGGTAATTAATTGGCTCGTCGTTTTTCATCTTCCACACCGGTATTTCGTTGTCTTGCCCTTGCCACAGTATTCTTACCAAACCGATAGGTATAGGTGAAGGTCACATACCTGGAATCCCAGGTACGATCTGTATGCCAGTCCTGGTTGAGGTATTGAACAATTACGGCTATATGGTTTGTTTTGAAGATATCTGATACAGAGAGCTTGAAGGTTGACTTCTTGTTTCGGGAAATCTTCTGGATACCTGCGGTTACCTGCGCCAGATCGCGGATAATGAATTGCCCCCAGACATTCTTAGATTGATAAAAACTACTCATCTCCGCGCTCCATCCCTTCTTGCCCAATATAAATGAATTGTTCATCGTGATATCCCAGGATACGAAGTCCAGATCAAGCTGCCCGCCTAGCAGGGAACTTTTATAATGGTTGTAGTAAACACTCGCATTGATGTTGGTGTTCATCCAGTTCCCTATTGTCAAAGGAATATTCACAGCCAGATCATATTGAACAAAATCCTGCAAGTTGGCTGGTATTTGTGTGGAAATTTTGGTGACATCGTCTTGCACGAATACATCTGTAATGGTCTTACGGCTTTTCAGGTAACTGAGTGTAGCGTTATATTTTGATTGCAGGGTGTAACTCAACTGGTAGGAATTGGTGAGTACAGGATACAAAAATGGGTCGCCTGTTACATAGGTATAGTTATCCACCAGTAGTTTAAAAGGATTTAGCTGGCGATAGGTGGGCCGGTCGATACGACGGCTGTAGGAGAGCCCCAGTTCATGATTGGCACCCAGCTTCCGGTTAAGAAAGATACTTGGGAATAATTGAACATAGTTTCGATTCAGGTTCTGCCCGGTAGTCAGTTGATCACCGCTTGAGTGGGTATGCTCCATCCTCAAGCCTGCCTGAATGCTCCCTTTGGCGAATTCCTGGGAGTAATTGATGTATGCCGCATTCACGTTTTCTGTATAGATAAAATGGTTGCTGCGGTTGAGGTCCGGCTGCTCGGTGCCATTTTCTACTTTAAAAAATTTCAGGTCGTTATCAGTTTTGATGAAACTGGTTTTCAGGCCGGCTTCGAAACGAATTCCTTTTCGAAGCGGATGTACGTAATCAGCCTTGAAGGATTTCACATAGATAGCACTCTGCTGATCACTTTTCTGTTGCTCCTGGTTAAGTGGCGAACCGGTCGCGTCGTAAGTATTGATGTAGATATCCTGCCGGGGCCTTGCCTTGAAACGACCCAGGTCGGCATCGATATTGAGTTCTCTTCCGGTACTGTCAAAAGTATGTTTGAAATTGAGATTAGTGAGAATGTTGTAACGTTTGTCATTTACCAGGTTAGACGTGATGTTGTTGAATTGCAGGTCACCCTGCGCGTTGTCAATGTCAGCAACGCTGAGGCCATCTCTTTTCCCCTGATAGAAAGTTCCGTTAAACAACAGGCCTATCACGGTTCTGGACCCCAGGTAATAATCTACACCCACACGGCTGTTCCAACTTTTCTGGGGTTGCCGGGTAAAGGTATTCTGATCAAACACGGATTCAACAGGGCCATTACCTCCTGCGAAAAACTTTCTGTTGATATAAAAATTGGTAAAGCTTTTTGGTGCATTCATCGCCTGAGAGGTGAATACATTCCATTTTTTTCTTCGGTAATTGAGGGAGAGGCTTCCTGATGGCTTGGCATATACCCCCTGGCCGAATCCTGCGGTAAGGCTTCCATTATATCCTTCCCTTTTATCTTTTTTGAACCTGATATCAATTATACCCGCGTTGCCCTGAGCATCATAGCGAGCGGAAGGATTGGTAATGATCTCAATCCGTTCAATATTTCCGGAAGGCATGCCTTTCAGATAAGTGATCAGGTCGGATCCCGACAACGGCGAAGGCTTTCCATCAATCATGATGGTTACTCCTGATTTACCTTTCAGGTTGATCCCGTTTTCCTGGTTGATTAATACTCCCGGGGCTTTCTCCAGTACTTCCAGGGCAGTGGTTCCTGTATTGACGATGCTGTTTTCGACGTTCATGACAAGCCTGTCGAGTTTTCTTTCCAGAAATGGCTTCCTGGCCTGCACCGTAACTTCATTCAAAGAGGAGGGCTGTACCTGTAACCTGATATCCGTTATTTCTTTAGTGAGAGCGATGCCATCTACCAGCAATTCGGAACTGTAAAATTTCTGGTACCCGGTGAAACTGACAGCAATCAGGTACCTGCCGGCCAAAAGATTATCAAACTCGTAACCGCCCTTATCGTCAGGAATGGCCAGTTTCAATGTGGACGAATCTTTCTGGCGAAGAAGAGAGACGGTGGCCTGGCTGGCAGGACGATCGTCTTCCAGCAACACCCGTCCGAAGATTTTTGTCTGCGCCTGCAAACCCGCCGAACACAACAACAATATAAATAGGGAAATACAGCTTCTACTCATCAAAATAAATTTTCGTAAATCTATCCCGGCTGTATTTCTGATTTATCCCGCCTATAGGGTGATATGGATGAGCGGTAGTAGAAGTGCTTTACCTGTTCAGATCAGTTTTTGCTGACGAGCTACCCGCAGCGCCTCTTCTTTGGAGTTTACATTGAGCTTAAAATAGATATTCTTGATATGGGTTTTCACTGTTTCCATGTCGATAAACAATTCGAGCGCGATTTTACTTCGGCTCTTTCCGTTGGCGATTCCTTCGATCACTTCTGTTTCCCGCTTGGTGAGCGGCGTATTGGTATTGCGCTGAAATGACTTAATAACCAGCCGGGCAATACCGGCACTCATAGGCCCGCCTCCATCCATCACTTCCCGGATTGACTCAATGATTTTCGCAGAGCTGCTGTTCTTAGTGAGGTACCCCGAAGCGCCATTGGCCAGGCAACGAAATACTGTTTCTTCCTTTTCGTATACGGTCAGCATCAACACCCATACTTCCGGCAGTGTTTTCTTAATCCAGGGAATGGAAGACACCCCATCAGTACCCGGTAACTCGATATCGAGTAACACTACATCCGGCTGATCCTGCTCCAGGGAAGCTCGGGCATCTTCTACACTATTGTATTGGTTCACGACAGAGAAGCCGGGTTCATTACTCAGTAAATAAGCAATTCCTTCGCGGATCGTACGGTCATCCTCAATCAAAACAATCCTGATATTCATATCTGTCGGTTTCTCTTTTCTTTTTCGGTGTGCCATAGCAAAGTTGATTTTATTCAAAGGCTTTCCACTCCCGCTTTCAGGGGGATATTGAACTCGATTGTTAAAATAAGACCTCCGGGCGTTTCATTTACCATTTCGAGCCTACCCTGTATGCGTTCGGTTCGCTTACGAATATTTGCCAGGCCGTTTCCATGTACCTTTTGAGGATCCATGATTCCGACGCCATTGTCGCAAATAGATAACCGGATGCGGGATTCGCTCAGCTTTTCAACGACTATGCAGGATAATGAAGCTCCGGAGTGTTTAAGGGTATTATTCAGCGCTTCCTTAACAATCATCATCAGGTTGCGGTTGATCTCCACCGGCAACGGAATCTCTTTCCAGTATTCACGCAGGCCGGTCAGCCGGAAATCGATTCCGGTTTCTTCAAAAAGATGACTGGCGAATAACTGGCAACGTTCGAGTACTGCATAAAGGCTGTCGTTTCCGGGGGTTAGTGACCAGATGATATCTTTGGTACCCAGGTAGAGAGAGGCGGCATTGGATCTTATTTCTTCCAGCAATTTCCGGTTTGACGGTTCCTGCGGCTCCAGCTTATTCTTCAATACATCTGTCAATACGGTAATCCTGGTTATCTTGTTGCCAAGATCATCATGCAGGTCTTCGGAAGTTCTTTCCTGGATTCTTTGTTGTTCTTCCTTTCGTATTTGATCGATCATCTTTTCCCGGCGGGATTTAATAAAAGCTCTTATATATTGAATTCCTGCTCCAATTGCCAATAAAATAACAATTACCAATACACGAAACCAGGTTTGCTGGAAAAATGGTGCCCTGATTTCAAAAGGGTAATCGATGCGGTTGGAGGAAACGGTTCCATCTTCTGTTTCTGCGTAGGCCTGGAAGCGATAGCTGCCAGGAGCAAGGTTGGAAAAAACAACTTCCCGGTTTGTGGTCAGCAAAGTATAGCCGGTATCCGCACCTTGTAACTTATACCAATACTTAACGGCGGACGGGTGACTATACCACAATGCAGTGAAGGCAAAGCTGAGTTGATTCTGCCGGGGAGCCATTGATAGTCTTCGGGGTAATGGCACCCAGGCATATGTACTGTCCTGCGTGCCTGATGGCAGCTCGCGTGAAAAAAGCCTGACACCGGTCAGGTAAATAGAAGGAGCCGCATGGGTTTGCAGCGTATCGTTCGGGTCGTATACTATGATTCCCTTGGTCGTGCCGAACCACAATTTCCCATCCGGGGCACGTTGTACGGCATTCAGGTTACATTCAGGACCAAAGGGATTACCGGAAGCTGAATAATTCTTAATCCGGGTGCTCTTACCCGGATTCCATTCAATCCTGCTAATACCGTGGCCGGTTCCTACATACAAACAGGATGAATCGCCCGCATAAATACTAAAAATAAAATTGGAGGAGAGTCCTTCTTTCATGGTAAAATCAATCCTCTCGTTGGTTTCGGGTTTCCAGCACACCAGTCCCGCGTCTTCTGTCCCCAATACAAAATAGCTGTTCCATCTTTTAATACAATTCACTACACCAGGCGCTTTACCAGGAAGATCGATGAGTGCTGCTCCCGTCTTTGCGGACAAGAGGAACAGGCCTGCGGTACTGGCTACCAGCATATTTCCCGGCGAGCTTTCTAAAACGGTAAAGCAGGGTTGATCGATGCCACGGGCCTTTTTCATCAGGCCATTCTCGAAGAAATAAACCCCGTCGGAAGTGCAAATCCAAATTTTACGATCGGTGGTTTCGTAGATAGAGATGACTTCGTGAAAGGATTGCCCCGATTCTTTTTTAATTTCCCGGAATCCGGATTTTTCCTTGACCCACAATCCTCCACCCTGCGTTCCCACCCAAAGATTTCCGTCTGCGTCCATTAGTAGCGAATTGGATTTCTGCGCCTCGGGGTTAAGGGAAGGTATCGGGATAGCCGCGAACTGACCGTTCCTATATTTTTGCAACCCCCCATCAGAAGTTCCCAGCCAGGTGTCCTGCATTCCTGTGGCAAGCCCCATCACAACATGTCCTTTCATCCCGTTAGCTGCTGACAGTGTGTAGAGTGGCGCGTTGTTCAACATGTAAATACCGTCACCATCGGTGGCAAACCAGAGGTTTCCTTCCCGGTCGGGAAGTATATCGCTCACCGCGTTATCTGTTAATCCCGCTTTCTCGCCAACGTATTCCGGATCGTCCCCTTCCTGAATAATATAACATCCTTTGGTGGTGCCCAGCCAAATCCGCCCTCGCCGATCCGTGGCAATAGTAGTAAACACAGACTTGATCATATCTGTTGCCACCAAAGTCGTTCGAACACCGCCGGAGTATCTAACCACCGAATTATTTAACAGCAGCACCAGTTCGTTACCGGCGGTGCATATAATATCTTTTACGGCTTCCTGCGGATCTACCATTGGTATGAGAAGCTTCCAGCCTTTACCTTCTTTCCTGAATATTCCCTTTTTCCATACTGCCACGAGCAACCGCTCGTCGCTGTCGGCAGAGAGTGCTGTTACGTTTTCTCCAACGAAGGCATCAACCGATTTGAATTCGTCACCTGTCTTTCTGAATAGTTGGTTATTGGCACGGCAAAAGAACTCATCCGATGCAAACATCATTTGTTGTAGAAAGCCAGGCATTGCCCTTGATCCTGCCTGCTCTTTAAACAAACGGCCATCGAAGACCTGCAGCCCGGATTGTGTGGATACATACAGGTTATGATGAAGAAGCTGCAACTCAAAACAAATCAGCGAGCTGAGTCCGTCATTCTTATCATAGTTGCGAAAAGAGAACCCATCGAATCGACTGATGCCTCCCAGTGTGGCTATCCATATATACCCGAATTCATCCTGGCTGATGCCCTGTGCCTGCGATTGCACCAATCCCTGTTCTACATTATAATTCTGGAAATAGTACTTCTGGCTGAATACGGCAGGTGTAAGCAACAACATTAGTGCCGCCAGAAGCAGATGGAAAACAAGGAAGAACTTACTATTGTCATTTTTACTTCGATTCATAGCTGTTGGGCTTTGCCGACCACCAGGTTGTTATCGGGCCAAATGTATTTTTTAGCGCCCGCCAGCATCGGTCAAAAATGACAGAAGGTGGCCACAACCTCCCTGACCGAAGCAGACAAGACTGCAAACCGGCCATGATGTAAAAAAGAGACATCCGTTATTTTGTATTACGTGGGGCGTTGAAGGAGGAAAGAGCACTTCTCAATCGCCGGAAGGCTGAATAATTGACTAAACTTGCATTCTCAAAATCAGGATCATGAAAAAGATCGGCCTAGTGTTATCGGGTGGTGGGGTACGCGGATATGCGCATCTCGGAATGTTGCAATACCTCGAGGAACTGAAGATTCGCCCTTTCGCCATCTCGGGCACCAGTGCCGGCGCCATTGTAGGCGTGCTTTATGCCGCCGGACGCTCTCCCCGGGAGATCCTTGAAATGATGATGAAAAACCGGTATTTCGGATGGAGCACACTGCTCTGGAACAAATCGGGCTTTTTTTCGATGGATGTGTTGACAAAGGCTCTTCAATATGCCATTCCCCAAAATAAATTCGAATCGCTGCCTGTAAAATTGTTTGTCTCCGCCACCGATCTGAACAGCGGAGATCCTGTAGTCTTCTCAACGGGTGAGTTATTCAGTGCCATTGTGGCTTCCGCTTCCGTACCGGTAATATTCGAACCTGTTGTTCGGGAACAACGGATACTCGTTGATGGAGGGCTGACCAATAATTTTCCGGTAGAACCCCTGGAGGGGATTTGTGAAATCATCATCGGTTCTCATGTCAACAGGATAGAGAAAGACCTGCAGGCTGGTCAAAAACTTCCCGCGATACATACTATCGAAAGATGCTTTCACCTGGCTATTGCCAGAGATGTCTATGCCAAGTCATCCCGATGTGACGTGTTTTTTGATCCGCCTCTTCCGGGATTTGGCATGTTCGATACTAAAAGAGCAGAAGAAGTTTTTGCGATCGGATACCAAACCGCCCGTGCGGCACATGAAAAACTAATGGGTTTGCTGGAGGAATGATCAAATCGCCCTCTTGAACCCATCGGAAAAAATGATCAGCGTTCAACCTTGCTTCCGGCAACCGTCCATGGATTAGTCCATAAATTCCCCCACCGCATTCAACTTCACCTGCAAACGTTTATCTCCATTGCGCAGGGTGAGCTTGTAGTATTTATTGACTTCCGTATCTGTTTGATGATAGTTAACAAAGTATACATCTTTGTTAATGGACCAGTTCGGATATCTTTTTCCAACCGCCATGGAAATATTCTTCGGCAGTTCAATGTCTTTGTACTTTTCGACCGTACTCACCAGCTTTCCCTCTTTGTCATAGGAAGCGAGAATCTGACCTTCCGGAATATAGAAGGAAACAAAATAGACATCATTATCCTCTTCGTAATAGTCTGTACTTTTTACATTGTACTCCGCAGCCTTTCTTTGTAACATCTTAACAGGCTGGGATACCTCCTCTTTCGTTACGGCCGACAGATATTTATATCTGACAGCTCTTACAATAATTTCCGGAAGTGTGTTTTGGGAATAAACACTGGTAGCCACTCCTGCCAGGATTGCTAACATCAATAAACGACGCTTCATAATTTCATGTTTGGGTTTCAGCAATAAAATACCGGCATAAAATTATGCAGCCGGGAAAGGGGCATACAATGATGGGCGTTACTAAAAACGCTGACCAAGGTCAATAACGGGAACTGAGCTGGCTATGGAGAGGCAGGTTCTATTTCTTCACTAATTTATGAAACCGGTTGAGTTCGGTGATGTCGGCGGGAGACAGTGTCTGGTTGTTGTCAATCATTGATTTGAAATAAAGAACCCGTTTATGTTCGGGATACTTTTGCAAGATTTCTTCTACCTGCTCAGCCTCCTTCTCCTGCTTTGAATAGAGTGGTTTGTTCTCCGGAAGCGCCGAGCGATGTTTCCTGGGTTTCTTGAGTATTAATGCCTCGAGAGTGGCCAGCCAATTGACAGGAATGTCTTCGATCTTACTGGCCTTTCCCAGCAACCCTTCCAGCTGCCGGGCACTTAGTCCGCCCCGTTCTTCATACTGGTGGGCAAGACTGTGCACGAACTCGGATGCCGGGTAAGCCTTCTTTGCAGCTTCCAGTATATTTTTTACAATGTCTACGTCTGGTTTCTTCTTTTGAATCACTTTGAACACTGATTACGCTGAGTACGCTGAGTACACAAAGCTAAAAAAGACCCTGCGTGGGCAGGGTCTTGCAAAGTAAGAAATCATTTTTTAATTTTTTCCAATCCTGTAGATCGCTCCGGCATCGGAAATCGCATACAGGGCATCGTCTAAATAGGTAATATCACGGAAACGCTGATTCTTATCAACCAGCAGTCTTTCTTCCCCTACTACTTTATTATTTTTTATTACCAGCCGGGCGATGTGCTGACCACTCAGGGTAGCTACAAACAGGTTATTTTTCCACTCCGGAATGGCATTTCCTTTATAAAAACAGATTCCGCTGGGAGATACGGAGGGATCCCAATAGTAAACCGGTTGTTCCATGCCGGCTTTCTGCTGGATACCGTCTCCTATCTTCTTTCCATTGTATTCTATTCCGTAAGTGATGGTAGGCCATCCGTAATCCTTACCAGACTTGACTATGTTGATCTCATCT
Organism: uncultured Chitinophagaceae bacterium; assembly: GCA_964605065.1. GTDB lineage: Bacteria > Bacteroidota > Bacteroidia > Chitinophagales > Chitinophagaceae > Endoryza. Next base: position 279,919 of record CAZSAQ010000002.1, on the reverse strand, counting down.
CCTCCGCGCGGGCCAAACTCGGCTTCCCATAATTCGCCGGTAGCCGGATTGATGTCGAGACCTTGTGGATTGCGATGACCCACGGAATACAACTCTTTCATGGCTCCGGCAGTATTCAGGAAAGGATTGCCCGGCGCGGGTTTCCCGCTGGTGGTGATACGGAATACTTTACCCAGGCCAGCACCCAGCTTCTGTGCCTGCACGCGTCCGTCGAGGTTGGAGCGCTCACCAGTGCTTACAAACAGGTTACCATCACTGCCGAATACCAGCCTCGATCCGAAATGTAGATAGCTGTCGAGAGCAGGTGTAGCGCGGAAGATAACAGAAACATTTTCTACCGTTCCTTTTGCTTCATTGAGTGTTCCCTTTCCCACTGCGGTAAGGTTGCCCGGAGGATTTTTTTCAGAAAAACTCCAATAGATGGTTTTGTTGCTGGCATAGGCAGGGTCGAAGGCTACATCGAGCAGGCCACCCTGACCGGCATTCACCACCTCCGGAAACCCGGTGATCTTTTTTATCAATGCCCCGGTCTTGTCATGAATTTCCACATAACCCGCTTTGAAAGTCACCATCAGTCTGCCATCGGGCATCGTGACAATGGCAAAAGGGCTGCCGAGGTTATTGGTGAGCTTATCCACCTGGTATGGGGTGGTGGTAGCTACACCGGCTACCCGGGTTTGTCCTTTAAACGCAGGTTTATAATCGCTGTTGGGGTTTTTTGTTTCCACAGAAGGAAGCGTGTCTTTCAGAGTCTGATGACGATCGTTTGCAACGGGTTTACGGAAACCGGTTGTGGCTGTCAAAGCCAGTGCGGCTAATAATAAACCAAAAGATCCTTTCTTCATTTCTATTATTGATTAGTTGGTAAAAAAATCTGCCGGCACAGGCCGGCAGATACGCAAGATAAATCAGATTGACTGTATGTGAGTTGAATTTTTAACCATTCATCAATTATCCCGGAGTGTTGACGTAAAATCAATGCAGCCTTCGGTCCGGCGCCTCACGACAATTTTTTCAGCGACGCCATGTCAATAACAAAACGATACTTTACGTCTCCTTTCAACAATCGTTCGTAGGCCTCATTGATCTGGCTGATACTGATCAGTTCAATATCGGAGACAATATTGTGTTTGCTGCAGAAATCCAGCATCTCCTGTGTTTCTGCGATGCCGCCGATCATCGATCCGGCGAAGGTTTTTCTTTTCGGGATGAGGCTAAAAGCCGCTACAGGTAAAGGATGCTCCGGCGCACCTACCAGGGCCAAAGAACCATCTACCTTCAGTAATGCCAGGTAATCGTTGATATTGTGCTGTGCCGATACCGCATCGAGCACAAAATGCAATTTCCCTTTGTACTTTTTCATCTGAGCCGGATCGGTAGACAATACTACATCATGCGCACCCAGGCGTTTGGCATCTTCTACCTTCGATGTGGAGGTCGTAAACACGATCACTTCGGCTCCCATTGCGTTAGCCAGCTTTACAGCCATATGACCCAGTCCGCCGAGTCCCACGATCCCAACCTTCTGACCGGGGCCCACTTTCCAGTGTTTCAGGGGCGAATAAGTTGTAATACCGGCACACAACAGAGGAGCAGTTGCTGCCAGGTCGAGATTTTCAGGAACGCGCAGTACATAGTTTTCATCTACCACCACTCTTTCGGAATAACCGCCGAAAGTATGACCGCCCAGGTGCTTGTCTGGTGAATTGTAAGTGCCGGTATTACCGGTTTCGCAATATTGTTCCAGGCCTTCCTGGCAATATTCACATTCGCGGCAACTGTCTACCAGGCAACCTACCGCAGCCAGGTCTCCCACTTTAAATTTTTTTACATGCTCTCCCACCCGGGTGATCTTTCCTACGATTTCATGACCCGGTACACAGGGATAAACCGTTCCATGCCATTCATTACGGGCGGTATGCAGATCTGAATGACAAACACCGCAATAAAGAATATCGATCTCTACATCATGGGGTGTCGGATTTCTTCTGCCAATTGCTAACTGCTGGAGGGGAAGTTCCGCAGCGTTGTTTCCAAATGCTTTAACCTTGGTTTGACTCATCGTGTTAGTTTTTATTGTATCAATTTGAATACGGCCTTCAGGCAAAAAGTGCTTTATTTGTCCGGCCGACGAGCCACTATTAAGCAAAAGACCCATCAGCGCGTTTTCAATAACTATTTAGTTACGCCATTTGTTGAGTGGCAGGAGTATTTTCCTTTGGAATAAATGGAAGTGTATATACCTGTTGAAAAGCAGTTTTTAGTAATTCCCGCGAAACGGAGATTTTAGGGACAAGCTCCTTCTGCCGGGAAATTCGGGAAGTGAATCCCCGAAAACTACCTTCTTTGCGGCAGCCATACACCTGCCAGATTTGGTTCTGCCAACCGAAGGTAAGAAAACAAGGAAGGTTTGTAATGATTAATCAGAAGGGTGGTCTTCAAAATTTCTTTACCAGCCAGACACCCGCAATTACCAGCATTACCCCCAGCAATCTTTGCCAATTGATGGGGTGTACGGGTGTATTCATCCATCCCCAATGATCGATGATCATTGCCGACAGAATCTGTCCGAGCAAAACAAGTACCGTTACATTTCCGATACCGAGCTTCGGCGCACAGATAACGATGAGTAAAATATACGCTCCGCCCAGTATTCCACCAAGATAACTGGTGGCTGGCGCCGACCTGATTTGTGTGACGGAAGGCAGCGGAAGCCTGGCCAGCAGGATGTAGATCACCAAGCCGGTAAAGGCTATCAAAAACACGATCAGCGCGGCATAATACGGGCTTTGCAGGGCCTTTCCCAAGCGGGCATTCAGGGCGCTTTGAAAAGGGATCATCATGCCCGCGGTCAGCGACAGCAGCAGGAACAGTAAAGAGTTGTTCATTTTCATTTCAACAAAGGTCAATCAATTATTCACCGAGAGCTTGTATCACCAGCCTGGCGGTTTCGGCACCACTGAAGTTTTGCTGCCCGGTAACCAGGTTGCCGTCCCGGACCGCAAAGCCTCGCCACAATCCCGCCTGGATGAAATTGGCTCCCAGCTTTTTCAGTTCCTCTTCAATACGCCAGGGCATTATGTGTTTGTCGCGGCTCAACAGGTTGTACTGCCATACCGCATTATCCGCGAAGTCTTCTTCCACATTGGCGAAGCCGGTGACGGTTTTGCCTTTTACCAGGTATTCCCCATTGGCGAGCCGGGCGTATCGCAGAATGGCCGTGCCATGGCAAAGGGCAGCGGTTACTTTTCCGCTTTCGTAAAAAGCGGCAAACTGCCTGTGCAGCGCTTCCTCCTTTTCGAATGTGAACATCGGTGCCTGTCCGCCAGCCACCACCAGCGCATCGTACTGGTCAACCGCCAGCTCTTGGATCGCCTTTGTATTTTCGATGAGCGCGCGAAGTGCAGGAGTATGAATAAAACCCCGGCTGATCAGGTCTGTTGACGAATATCCCGTGGAATCTTCAGGATCACTCATCGCATCGGGTTCACATTTTCCTCCCTGCGGAGAAAAGATATCTACTTCAAATCCTTTTTCTGTGAATTCATAATAGGGATGCGTTAATTCACTCCACCAGAAACCTACCGGCCAACCGGTAGTGGTGGAAATAGCCGGGTTGGAAATAACGAGGGCAATCTTTTTCTTTTTTTTGGTGTTCACCACATTGGGATCTTTCAGGCTCATATGCTGGAAGGTTTTTAGACCACAAATTTGATCCCTCCGGGCTGCCCTCCCATGTATATCACCCAATAGATAGATACTTTCTCTTTGGATAGTATGTGCGGGGTTAGGAGATAGAATGTATTAATTTGCGGATACAAATGCCTGGACATGCCTGATTTCATCTACCGGCACAAAGTATTTTACAGCCCGGTTGAATTCGCGATTCATTTTCTGGGAGGCACCTGGAAGATGCCTATCCTGTGGCGATTGAACAAAAATACCCTTCGGTATACCGAGCTGAAGAAGTCACTGCCTCATATCACGCATAAAATGCTTTCCTCTCAATTGAAAGAACTGGAAGAACATGGGTTTATTTCCCGGAAAGCCTACCCCGTTGTGCCGCCCAAGGTGGAATACAGCATTACCCCAAAAGGAAAAGAAGCGATTCCTGTTATTGAAATTTTCAGGGAGTACGGCCTGAAACTGATGAAGGAAAATGGCGTTTCCGAATCTCCCGGGAAAAAAAAGCCGTAACAACTGTCATTCCCTTTCCAATTATACAACGGATGACCGCAATTGTCTATGGGTAATGGTTAGCCCTGTCAATAATTTTACGAGGCAGAAAATTATTGCCTATGCAAGAGTATCCATCTACTGTTACCGCGTTAATTGTTGTTGATCCTTTCAACGATTTCCTGTCCGAGGAGGGAAAACTATGGCCCTATACAAAGGAAACCGTAACCGGCACCAACCTGGTGGCTACGCTCAGCCACCTGATCACCTCTGCCAGGGCCAAAGGGGTTCGCATTATCTATGCTCCTCATCATCATACCGAAAAAAAGGACTACCAGGATTGGAAATTCCTGGCCCCTTCGCATGCCGGCAACCGGGCAACGCTTTCTTTTGAAAAAAACAGCTGGGGGGCAGAATTCCACCAGGAGCTACTGCCCGCTTCCGGAGACATCATTGCTTTGAATCACTGGACAGCAAGCGGTTCTGCCAATACGGATCTCGATTTTATTTTAAAAACAAGAGGTATCACTCATGTTGCCATTGCCGGTATGCGTGCCAATACCTGCATTGATTCGACAGCCCGTTATGCGGTTGAGCTGGGGTACCACACCACCCTGATCAAAGATGGCATCGCTGCCTTTTCCTGGGAAGAAATTGACGCTACCATAAGAATCAATTTCCCCGCATACGGCCATGCCCTCTTGAGTGCAAATGAATTCCTGGCTGCCGTATCGATAAACAAATAATAATCCATACCGGATGCCGCAATACACAACAACGACACCATTCCTAAATGGTTACAACTAGATAAGCGGCTTGGTATTTGCGCGTTATTTACATTCTCCCCTGCCAACAAAAAACAATATCATTCTTTAAGAACCGATCCATTACCTAACTGTTATCACTACTCGCTGATAACGGGTCAGCGAAGGGCTGCCCTTGTCGGCGGCTTCGAAAATGATATGAATGGTTTGGCCGCTCTTGGCTTCTTTGGGAATCGTTACCTCGGTTTGCAGCGCCTCCGGCTGACCGATTAAAACCTCACCCGGAAAGCTTCCCACTTTGAAATACCACCATTTCGACTGAACCTGGTCATGATCCGGGTCCGTTACCACTCCGTTTAAACGGATCTTTTCTCCGGCATTGGCCAGGATATGCAGGGGCCCTTCTATTTTTACAACCGGCGGATGATTCGCATCGGCATAGCGGGGTGTTACAGACCACTTCATTCTTGCCGCGAAATCTTGCTGGGCCGCCGGAAAAAAATTGGGGTACGACCAACTGTCGGAACGATTCCCTGCACTGCCGATGAGATTGGCCATGGCCGCGGCACTGGTATCCGAAACCGGCGCTCCGAAATTTACTGCCTGCGATGAATTCTCAATGGACCGGCCACCCCATCCACCATAGGAAGCCTCTTCCTCAGCGCGCAGCCCATTGGCCGGCATATTCATGAAGGTATGATTGTCGCCTTCTCCCAGCCAGGAGCCTTTTTCCTGCACCGGCATCCACACCACATACCCCATTTTCTTCAATTCCTCATTGGAATAGCCCGACAGGCCGAAATAATCGAGTTTGTCTCCCTTCACCATTTGTTTTCCATCTCCCCAAACCCGGTAGAGCGACCCCAGCGGACCGCGACCACTCACATTTTCTTTCATCCATGCCGGTGTAAGCAAAGGCGCATCCTCCGGATTGGCCCGCAATTGCGCACCATAGCCATAGTTCGGTCCCTGACGGAACTGGCGATACTCGATTTCAGGCCAATGGGGCTTGATATACTTCGCATACATATCGTCCTGATCACCAGATGGCAACAACACCAGCTTTCGGGCAATTTTTTTCTTTAGGCTTTCCCATTCTGAAGTGAACTGGTATTGCTCCTCGATCGATTTCAATGCACGGGCAATGGTACTCTGTCCACCCCAGGCCGTTATAAACAGGCGGCCGGGCTTATTATCGAGGATCAGCGAACGGATAAGGTCCGAGCCCGGCGAATCCTTTGATATGTCTCCGTCAAATTCAACATTTCCATACCGCACCTTCGACAGCAGCTCTTGCGGACTGGGATACTGTGCATCATGCACTTTCAGATTGGGGTACACTTTCGCATAGGCTTCTACAATATCATGTATGAACCGTTCATCTTTGGCCCATCTCCAGGATTCGCACGGACAAAGATTCAGCCCAAACCGATTGTATTCGCGTCCCGGTACCGACCATTTTGTTCCCTTTCCATCACCTTTCCAGTGAAAACCGCTGCTGGCATAGATCAGTCCTTCAACTTTTACATCACTGCTGTATAATAAAAAGCGGATCATCGAATTGTTATCATCCAGCTCAGGATCGGCGGTAATAACAATTCTGGGTTTAGCATTTTGCGCGTATGCAATACCGGTAGCGATATTGATCGCAGTCAGCAGCAAAACGCCGGCTAGTTTGCGAAGTATCTTATGGCAGTAGGTCATCGTATCATTTTAAGGTGAAGAGAGCGCCGGCACCGGCTGATCGGAAAGCTACAAAAAAAGCAGGTCCTGTTTCCAGGCATGCCTGATTATCCCGACCGTTTTACGGAATGATGCGCGTCATATAAAGCCTGAACCTTCCTTCTACTCTTTTGTGATAATAAAGGGTTCGCTGATCGGGCGCGATGGCAATGGCTTCTGCAAATCCGGTAATATCGGTCAGCTTCGAAGGAATGGAAAAGGGCGACTGTATATTTCTCCGGGTCGACACCCAGATCTCCGGTACGGATGCAGTCGTAAAGGGCAATTGTATCCGGGTAAAGAACAGTGTCAGCTCATCGCTGGAAATGCAGGGGGCATATTCAAGGTCGTCGGTATTGATCTCTTTAAAAATATCCCTGCTGTCGCCGGCGCGCCTGAACACCTGGTTTGTTTGCCGTGCATATACCAGGTCGGCAGTTTTCAATTCGGCCGCGGGTCCAAATAACCCATCCACAAAATATAAGGTCTGCCCGCTGGCACTTACCTCCGCGTCAAAATTGACGATGCCTGGTTGATGCCGGGAAATGGTTTCAAGCAATTCAACCCCTGTAACCTTCCCGTCAGTAAATTTTCCCGTGAATAAAGTCGACAAGCTGCTCGCATAATTCCTGGTGGAAACAAGAAACAGGTTTCCGGAGAGGTCGAGGCTGGGTACTCCTTCCAGTTCGGAGGTATTGACCCCTTCTATTTCTCCTTCATATTGAAAGCTGCTGTCGTTTATCCGGGTTGCCCAATGAAGATTGGTGTTTTCGGGCTGTGAGTTAAGATTATTGAACAACAGAATTTTCCCATCGCGACTCAGAAAAGGTTCCATGATATTACCCTGGTATCCGGAAATAACTGCTTCCACAGAGGTACTCAGCCTGAGTGGGATGGTTCGCTCCTGTTCCGCCTTTTCCGGTTTGCAGCCCGCCATAAGCGCCAGCACTATAAAAAGCGTTGTTGTTCGCATGATTTTGAAGGATTTGACGAAAAAAAAACCGCGCCGGTTACGGAGGAACCAGTTCGGTGGCGATCAGGAAGTTAGCCACCGAAATACCGCTTATTCAAAAAATATTTCATGTTTTTCACTCTTTTTTTATTGTTTTTCGATAAATATGTTACTTTTGTCGGGTCATCTTAAAACACAGAATTATGTCATTGAATTCTTCACGGGTGCTGCAGGTTTTATATGTTATTTCCTGGATCATCTTTATTGGTTTGGGCATACAAGCCGGCGCCCTGATCACCAACCTGGCTTTTACACTGGCTAACAAGCCCGAGATTGTATCCAAACTTTGGAAGGAAGTTGATTTAACGGCTCTCTATCATTTCCATGAAGGCGGTTTTGTGCAAATGCTCTCGCTGATTATTATAGTGGCTGTATTGAAAGCCATCCTGTTTTATGTGATCATAAAACTGATTCACTCCAGACAGATTGATTTTTCAAAGCCTTTCAGTTTCGCCATGGAAAGGTTTTTGTTGAACCTGGGGTATCTGTCACTGGGTATCGGGCTCTTTTCTTTCTGGGCCATCAGGCTGGCTACGAATTTTGCCAAATCGGGTGTCAATATGCCCGACAGCTCTGAGCTAAAGATCGGCGGGCCGGATGTATGGTTGTTCATGGGGGTGATTATGTTCGTGATCGCATTTATATTCAAAAAAGGAATTGATCTTCAGTCTGAAAACGATTTAACTGTTTAATCATGCCGATCATAGTAAACCTGGATGTGATGATGGCAAAGCGAAAAATGTCGCTCAACGAGTTGTCTGAAAAAGTAGACATCACGCTGTCCAATCTGTCTATCTTAAAAACGGGCAAGGCCAAGGCCATTCGCTTCAGTACCCTGGAAGCGATCTGCAAGGCGCTGGATTGCCAGCCTGCCGATATTTTGGAGTTTCGGGAGAAATAAAGTGTCAGGATAATTATTTTCCAGGTAGCCCGTTACTCCTCATACTCCAAGCCCAGTTTTCTCAGGCGGGAAAGAATGGCGCCCCGGTTTCGGTGAAAATGATTGGCTATGGCGCTTAATTTTTCTCCGCTCTCGAACATCATTCTCAGCATCCATTCATCCTCTTCCGTCCATCGCTCATAGGCGTTCTTTTGTGTCAGCCTTTTCTCGGCGTAGGAATAGGTCTTTTCCGGCTTTTCCTTTTGGGCCCGGCCGGACTTTCTCCTCTGATTGTTAACCTTGAAGATTTCGAGGCCCGCTGTATCGTTTGCGGTTTTTTCATTCACCGTTTTGATGACCTGTATGTTTGGGGAAGAATGAAAATTTTTCGGGAGTAATAACTCCGGGATGATCAGTTGTGACCTGGTCCGGGTGATGGCTACGTATAGAAGATTGATCTCCTCCATCCACTTGGCCAGGTTGGCGGGTTCTTTCTGGGCGTTGTCAAATTTCGCTCGTTCCAGTTTTGCCTCTGACACAAAGTCGTCTGCCAGCTGCACCGAATCATACTCCATGCCTTTTGCGCGGTGAACGGTTGAGAAGATGACCTCGGCGGTTGCTTTTTCCTCATCGCCGACGTGTTTGCTTTTCAGCGATTTGATCAGAGCCGGAATTTCATTCTCATATTCCTTCACGATGTCGAGCATCATGCCCAGCTGCACATCTTCCGTTTTCCCGATATACTCTTCCAGGTCATCGATCGTTTGCATCGACGCAATTAATGGATCCCTGATCCTTTCCTTTTTTCCATTATACAGGTTCAACACATCATACAGGGAGGCGCCATCATCGGCATAGGTATATGAATGAATATTGCCCTCGAAATATATCTTTTTGACCTTCTGGTTTTCCGTTATATAGGTAATCGCATTCAGCAGCAGGCCCAGGTTGGTTCGGGCGATGATGGCCTTTGCTGACAGCTTTACGGCCTTGCCCAAACCGGTGATGGAGGCTGTCGCCAATGGGTCAAGATGAGTTTTCCATCCAACTATCGCCTTTGCCAGCCGGGCGATGTCCTCTCCAAACCGGAAGCTGGCGGTTAAATGGAAAACAGGAAAGTCCACTTTCCCGAGAGAATTGACTGCATGACGCCAGGAATAAATTTGCTGGTGGGTATCGCCCACAATTACTTTGGTTGCCTGCTGATGAAGAAAGATGTCGAGCATGGCCGGCGAAGCATCCTGTCCTTCATCAAAAAGGATAAAATCAAAAGGCAGCCGGGGTTGCGAATGCTGAAACATCTTCAGGTAGAAATCATGCGTCACCTCTATGGTGCCTTTGTGCATCTTAGCCAGCAAAATGCGTGTTCCCTGCTCTATCGACCGGTAAAAATTTCTGGCAAAGGCCCTCGCATTTTCTTCTGTTACAATATCGAGATAGTTCAAATCCTGCACCCGGGCGGCGGGACTGTTGCAGAAATAGCTAAAAAACTTTTGAATGTGACTGGCCAGGATGAATTCGCCATGTTTTTCGCCCATCGCTTTCAGTCCCAGGATACCGGCAAGCTGGTAAATGCTGTAATTAGACTGGCAAACCTGGTAACCGTTCTTTGCCACCACATGTTTGTATGCCAGGGAATGGGCGGTCTCCACCTGTACGTTGTGCAGGCCTAGTTCATTGAACTTCTTTCGGGCCTCCAGCCTGACGGATTTATTAAAGGCCAGGTAGAGAATTTTTGCGTCGGCCGGCTTGCTGGCGGCATATTGAATAATGGTGGTCGTTTTTCCCGACCCGGCTACTGCATTGATCTTGATGTTTCCGGCAGAGCCGATGATCGCCTTTTGTTCGTCGGTCAGGTTCATTCCTTTGTTAATAGTCTGAAAATTGAATTTTGAACGGATTATATTCTTGTGCAAGATATGGTTCGCTCCGTGCCGGAAAGAAGATTTTTTCCCCGGATCAGACGGTGCTTTAACTCGGCTTTTCCGGTCGGGAGCATTCGGCCGGGCGCATCTAATTCTGCCCCGGTCGATTGATAACAACTAAATAACAAAACACCGGGCGGGGCACTTCGGCCACAGCATCGATGATAAATAATTAGCAGCGTTGCCAATTTTCCAGTATCATCCCATCAACCCGGTGGCCGACAATCAAATGCAAAACGAGCCACCGGAAAATTCTTCCCTCGAAATTATTGGTCAGGCATTTATCAGAAGATACTAACAACCAGTAGTCGTTTATTTCATTCCAGCCGCAGACACAGGCAGCAGCCAATAAAATAACAGCGGGTGAGCTTCGTTTATTTTTAGCGGCGAAAGAAGCCTGAAAATTACCGGGAACCGCTGATTTTTTCTATCCGGTTAAAATCCCGCTCATCATTTAACTCAACTATTTCCAGCTTCAATCGCTTGCAAGTTTTTTTGATATTAATCTTTAATTAGATTTGCTCCCCGAATGAAAATAGCGGCCTTTCTTTTGACATTTTTGGGTTGCCTGGCGGTATGGCCGGGTGTAACCGCCACCATTAATCGCCCGGAAATATCCGCGGCGCATAACTGTGTGACCCGGGTCGCTCCTCACCATGTTATACCAACCGCCAGCATTCCAAAGGAAAGCAGCTGGCTGGCTGAGGAACAGGTCGAATACCCTGTATTTGCCGAGCTGATGGAAGAAGACGACGACGAAACCATGCCGGGGTCCCGATTCAGGTTAATCGCGGCTTATTTCTTTGTACTCCTTTTTTTATTTGTCATCAACAGATCTACCCGGCATTACCTTCCAACAACATTCTCCCGGTTTTCTGCAACCTGCCTATACCTGTGGCAGCGAACTCTACGCATTTAGTTTACCCACTACGGAAATTCTGATCCTTCCACCCTTCCTCTTCCAGGTTGAAGAGCCGTGGCGGACGGAGGGATTTTCCGCAACCGGTCTTCTCCATCCGGTTACTTCACATTAGCCTTTCAAGCATTTAATCGTTTAAACATATCATGAAACTATTTTCTACTACCAGCACTGCGCTGCTGTTTCTTTTAGTGTATGGCTGCACTTCCTCTAAGAAAGAAGAGAAAGAAGAAGCCCTGAAATACACCGTTACCAGTCCATTGAGTGTAGACACTTCCTTTACCAAAGAGTATGTAGCACAAATCCGTTCTGTACGGAATATCGAGATCCGCGCCCAGGAAAAAGGCTACCTGCAGGATATCTATGTAGACGAAGGTCAGTTTGTGCAGGCGGGTCAGCTCCTGTTTCGTATCATGCCGAAAATTTATGAAGCCGAGTTGCTGAAAGCGGAAGCCGAAGCGAAAGCTGCTGAAATCGAATTGCAAAATACCAGGGCGCTGGTAGAAAAGAACGTTGTCTCCCGCAACGAACAAGCAATGGCAGAAGCCAAGCTCGACCAGGCAAAAGCTGAAATGGCACTGGCCAAATTGCATTTGTCGTTTACAGAGATCCGTGCTGCCTTCAGCGGCACCATCGATCGCATCCCCAAAAAACTGGGAAGCCTGATCGATGAAGGCGAATTACTCACCAGTCTCTCCGACAATAGTCAAATGTTTGTCTACTTCAATGTGTCTGAGCCGGAGTATCTCGAATACCAGACCAATATCAAAACGCGGGGCGACAAGCGGGTGCAACTCCTGCTGGCCAACAATCATATTCTTTCGCAAAAAGGAGAGGTGGAAGTGATCGAAAGTGAATTCAACAATGAAACCGGCAATATTGCCTTTCGGGCCAGGTTCGCCAATCCCGACAAACTCCTGCGCAACGGCGAAACAGGAAAGGTGCTGATGACCATTCCGCTGCGAAAAGCGATGGTGATTCCTCAAAAAGCCACCTACGAAATACAGGATAAGAAATATGTATTCGTCGTCGATAAAAACAATGTGGTGAAGTCGCGCGAGATAACGGTAGCGGGAGAACTGCCCGATCTCTATGTAATCGAAGCAGGCTTATCGCCCGATGAAAAAATCGTATTGGAAGGCGTACAGAAAGTGAAAGACAATGAAAAGATCAGCTTCGAATTCCTGCAGCCTGCCGATGTCATTTATCATTTACGTCTGAAAGCCGAATAGTCATTCATCCCTAATTGTTTTGAATAATGTTCAATAAGTTTATACACAGACCGGTCCTGTCTATCGTCATTTCTCTGATCATCGTTTTCCTGGGGATATTGGCTATCATCAAACTACCGGTTACCCAGTTCCCCTCTATTTCGCCCCCTAAAGTAAATGTGGTGGCCGAATACCCCGGCGCCAACAACGAGCTGATGATCAAATCGGTCATCATCCCGCTCGAACGTGCCATCAATGGCGTGCCCGGAATGAAATACATGGCCGCCGATGCGGGCAACGACGGGGAAGCAACCATCCAGGTTGTATTTAATTTGGGTACCGATCCCAACCAGGCCTCCCTGAACGTGCAGAACCGCGTAGCCTCGGTGATCAACAAACTGCCGCCCCTGGTTGTACGGGAAGGGGTGAAAATATCGAGGGAAGAGTCGAACATGCTCATGTATGTGAACCTGTACAGCAATGATCCGAAATCCGATCAGAAATTCCTGTTCAACTTCGCCGATATCAATATCCTCTCTGAACTGAAGCGCGTGGATGGCGTGGGATATGCCGACATCCTCGGCAACAGGGAATATGCGATGCGGATCTGGCTGAAACCCGATCGGATGCTGGCCTACAAGATATCGGCCGATGAAGTAATGGAGGCCCTGAACGACCAGAGCCTGGAAGCTTCTCCCGGAAAAACGGGTGAGAGCTCCGGCAAACGTTCTCAATCCTTCGAATACGTTTTAAAATATTCGGGGCGTTTCACCACACGCGAGCAGTACGAGAACGTGGTTCTTCGCTCCAATGCAGATGGTGAAATACTCCGCCTGAAAGACGTTGCAGATGTTGAGTTCGGCAGCTCGATGTACGACATCTATTCCAACCTCAACGGCAAGCCGTCGGCGGCCATTGTATTGAAGCAGTCCTATGGTTCCAATGCCAGCCAGGTGATTGAAGATGTGAAGGCAAAGCTGAAAGAGATCAAGGCAAAAAGTTTTCCGCCGGGAATGGACTACGAGATCAGCTATGACGTATCCAAGTTCCTGGATGCTTCCATTGAAAAAGTAATCCATACGCTGGTAGAGGCGTTCATCCTGGTAGGGATTGTGGTGTTTATATTCCTGGGCGACTGGCGATCGACCCTGATCCCCGCCATTGCGGTACCGGTTTCGCTGATCGGAACCTTCGTGTTCATGCAGTATTTCAACATCACGCTGAACCTGATCACTCTCTTCGCACTGGTACTGGCGATCGGCATTGTGGTGGACAACGCGATTGTTGTTATTGAAGCGGTACACGCCAAGATGGAAAGCAAGCATCTTTCGCCATTGAAGGCTACCGAAGAAGTCATGCATGAAATCAGCGGGGCGGTTATTGCGATCACCCTGGTGATGGCAGCGGTGTTTATACCGGTGGCGTTCATGTCGGGACCGGTCGGGATCTTCTACCGCCAGTTCTCGATCACCATGGCCACCTCGATCATTTTGTCGGGGTTGGTAGCGCTGACCCTCACGCCGGCACTCTGCGCCATGATGCTGAAGAATACGCATGGCCAACCCCGAAAGAAAACAATTGTCAATCGCCTCCTCGATGGCTTCAATAAATGGTTTGCCGGTGTTACCGGTCGCTACCAGGGTTTGCTGGGCAAGATCGTGAACAAACGCGTGCTCACTTTTGTCATCCTGCTTTTGTTTTGCGCAGGAACCTGGTTGCTAAACAACAGTCTTCCTTCGGGATTTATACCCAACGAAGACCAGGGTATGTTCTACGCGGTGATTCAGACGCCGCCCGGTTCGTCGCTGGAACGAACCAACGAAGTGGCGGAAAGACTGCAGAAAATTGCAGAAGGAATTCCGGATGTTCAATCGGTATCATCCCTGGCAGGTTATGAAATTCTTACCGAAGGAACAGGCGCGAACTCCGGAACCTGCCTGATCAACCTGAAGACCTGGAGTGAAAGAAAACATTCTTCGCTGGAGATTATCAAAGAGATTGAAGAAAAAGCGAAAGACATCACCGGTGCCACCATTGAATTCTTCCAGCCGCCCGCCGTACCCGGATATGGTGCTGCAGGAGGATTTGAACTCCGATTGCTGGATATGACAGGATCGGGCGACTATCACAAGCTGGAAACCGTGAGCAATGAATTTGTGGCGGCCCTGAACAAACGGCCCGAGCTTTCTTCTGTATTCAGCTTCTACAGCGCCAGTTTTCCCCAATATATGATCAAGGTCGATAATGAAATTGCGCAGCAGAAAGGTGTAAGTATCGAGAATGCGATGAACACCCTCTCTACGCTGGTGGGCAGTAACTATGAGATCAGCTTCATCAAATTCGGCCGGCAGTACAAGGTGATCGTCCAGGCTTCCCCCCAGTATCGGGCGCTTCCGGAAGATATCCTGAAACTGTATGTCAAAAACAACCGTGAGGAGATGGTTCCCTTTTCCGCTTTCATGAAAATGGAAAAGGTGTATGGTTTGTCGGAAATCACCAGGCAGAACATGTACACCGCTTCGGAGATCAGCGGTTCCTCCGCTCCCGGCTATAGCAGCGGTCAGGCCATTGAAGTAATCAACGAAGTGGCTGCAAAAGTGCTGCCGAGAGGATATGGCATCGACTGGGCCGGTATTTCGAAAGATGAAGTGGCCCGTGGCAACGAAGCTATTTTCATCTTCCTGATTTGTCTTGGCTTTGTGTACCTCATCCTGGCCGCGCAGTATGAAAGTTTCGTGCTGCCACTGTCTGTAATCCTTTCCCTGCCTACCGGTATCCTCGGCGCATTTCTGCTGCTGAAGTTACTGGGACTTGAAAACAACATCTATGCACAGGTGGGGGTGATCATGCTGATTGGGTTGTTGGGTAAGAATGCCGTGCTGATCGTTGAATTCGCCGTACAGCGACATCGGGCCGGTCAATCGGTGTTCAAGGCCGCCATCGAAGGATCTGTTGCCCGTTTCCGACCTATCCTCATGACCTCGTTCGCGTTCATTGCCGGGCTGATTCCGCTCGTGCTGGCCTCCGGTCCTGGTGCCATTGGTAACCGCACCATTGGTTCCGCTTCCGCCGGAGGGATGATCATGGGAACGGTGTTCGGGGTGATCGTCATTCCCGGATTATATTATGTGTTTGGAAAGATCTCTGAGCGCAATCCATTCGTCAAGGATGAAGAAGAAAATCCATTAACAGAAGAAATTGATCATAATGTCTAAGAATTTCAAATTTGTCTTTTTGGTGAGCACGGCCACGCTTTTTGCTGTAGCCTGTAAAGTACCGGCCGTTACCAATGTCAACGAAAACCGGTCGACTCCGGATACTTATAATAATAAGGATACCGTCAACAGCGCTTCGCTCCGGTGGCGGGAGTTTTTCACCGATCCCAACCTGGTAACGCTTATTGATTCTGCCCTGGTGAAGAACCAGGAATTGATGATTACGCTCCAGGAAGTACAGATCGCCAAAAACGATATCCGCTTTCGGGAGGGTGCCATTCTCCCTTCGGTGGGAGTGAGAGGAGGCATCGGCCTGGAAAAAGTGGGATTGTACACCAGCCAGGGCGCCGGTGATGCTTCCACTGATATCACTCCAGGCAAAGAAGTACCCGAATACCTGATGGACTATACCGTAATGGCTTATGCGAACTGGGAAGTGGATATCTGGCACAAGCTCCGCAATGCCAAAAAAGCGGCCATCACCCGCTTTTTCTCTACCCTGGAGGGAAGGAACTTTGTTGTTACTAACCTGGTTGCCGAGATCGCCAGTTCCTATTACGAACTGCTGGCCCTCGACAACCAGTTGCAGATTGTAAAACAGAATATCGAGCTGCAGAAGAACGCGCTCGAGATCGTGAAGGTGCAGAAGGATGCCGCGCGCGCCACAGAACTGGCTGTAAAAAAGTTTGAGGCCGAAGTATTGGGCTCGCAAAGCCTGGAGTATGATATCGCGCAGCGAATCAAAGAGACAGAGAACCGGATCAATTACCTCCTCGGCCGTTTTCCCCAACCAATTGTCCGTAGTCAGTCGGCCCTGATCGACCTTGTGCCGGCAACAGTAAAAACCGGTATTCCATCTCAACTTCTCCTCAACAGGCCAGATATCAGGCAGGCAGAGCTGGAGCTCGCAGCAGCCAGGCTCGATGTAAAAGTGGCAAGAGCCGAGTTCTTCCCTTCCCTTGGTATCTCTGCCGGACTCGGATTACAGGCGTTCAAGCCTTCCTATCTTTTCCGGCTTCCCGAATCCATGTTGATGTCGCTGGCCGGTGACCTTGCCGGTCCGTTGATTAATCGCAGAGCCATCGAAGCCGAATTCAGGAATGCCAATGCCCGCCAGTTGCAGGCCCTGTACAATTATGAGAAAACCGTGTTGAATGCCTACCTGGAAGTTTCGACCCAATTGTCCAGGATCGACAACCTCGAAAAGAGTTACGGTTTAAAAACACAGCAGGTAAATGCCCTTACCCGATCCATCGAGATCTCGCAAGACCTGTTCAGATCGGCCCGCGCCGATTATCTCGAAGTGTTGATGACCCAGCGTGACGCGCTGGAATCCAAGCTGGAGCTGATAGAAACCAAAAAAGAACAACTGAACGCCGTAGTGAATATTTACCGCGGATTGGGTGGAGGATGGAAATAGGGCGTTGGTAAACGGAAAAATACGCTGAGTAGGCTGAAGACGCAGATTTCGCTGAAGACGCAGATTACACAGATCATGCTCCCCTCTCCCGCCGGGAGAGGGGCAGGGGGTGAGGGACGCATTCCGAACAACACGAATAACCTCTTGCAGAAGCAAAGTCACAATAAAACATGAAACGCAAAACGAAAAACGATAAACGTCTCTATTTTCGTCTCGCCAACATCACCGACACCAATCCAATCGCCGTCATGCTGATGACCAGTGGCGTGACCGTATTCACCATTAAATAACTGATCAGCGAACCGAGTGTCGCTCCGAAAAAGAAAAAACAGGTGCCATATACTGAAGACGCCACTCCTGCCTTCTCCCCCATCGGTTCCAGCGCCAGTGCGCTGCTATTCGGCTCAATCGCCAGGTTGATCGCCAGCAGCAGCGAAATAAAAATGAAAAAGACCGTCATATTCGGGCGGCCATCCATCATGAAGGTGACAATCATCAAAACTCCAGCCAGCGACGTATAGATTATCAATAATGTTTTGATCGCCCATCGGGCTCCGTATTTAGAAGAGAACTTTGAATTCAGAAAAGCCACCAGGCTCATCAGCGCGCCGATGCCGGCAAATATCCAGATGAACAGTTGCGGCTTACCATAGATCACCCCCACGATGTGCTCCGAGCTCGACACATACGAACTCAGCGCCACAAACAGCAGGGTTGTGATGGTTACATATCTAAGGAAAGTACGGTTACCCAATACTGATGCTACTGTCTGCCGGAATATTTTTCCGTTAAAGTGGATTCTCTTTTCCGGAGGAAGGGATTCTTCCAGGCGGAATGACCAGATAAAAATGATGGCCCCAAAAATCGGCGGCGTCAGGAAGACCATTTGCCAGGACGAGATTTTCAATATCGCGATACCCAGAAAGGGTGCATAGATCGGGGTGAACAGGAAGATCGATAAGATGAGCGACATGGTTCTCGCCATTTGATCGCCTACGAAATGATCACGCACGCTGGCGATGGTCGTCATGAATACCGCCGAAGCCCCTACTCCTGCTATGAACCGGCAGGCGTACATCACTGGCAGGCTGGGTGCAAAGGCCGCCGCTACTCCCCCGATGATATATAAAGGAAATCCCAGCCGGAGGATCGCCAGTCGCCCGTAGCGATCCGACAGGGTACCGAAGATGATCTGGGCCACTTGTCCCATGAAGAAGAAGCTGATGATCCGCGCCGGGTCTGTGGACTGGCGTGTCAGACCGAAGGCTGTTCGGATCTGATCGAAAACCGGCAGCATGATATCGATCCCCAGGGCCGTGAGCATCATCGTGCAGGCCGACAAAACAATAAATTCAGCCGAATTCATCTTTCGGGTCATATGGGTATAGCCATTTTTAAGTAGGCAGCGAAAATAACGCTATTCGTCCACCGGCACAGGGGGTTATTGCGGCGAAGAGAGGGGGTGGGAAGGCATGGTATTAGCGTGATCTTATGCGTCATTTGCCACACCACCTTCTTCCACTGTGATCGTGATCCTATTCATTTCCTGTTTCACTTTGATCGTTTGTCCATGTTGGAAACCCATCTCCTGCAGCCATTTGCCGCAGAGGCGGATTTCGGGGAATGACGCGAAGTTTGAAAATAAATTTACCAAAGGCGTACGCCTATTGATTTGACCTCCAATGTAATTATATTTGACAATCGACTATTTTCTCCCATCTTTCAATTTATATTATGGATACGTTGGAAATCCTGACAGCTGAAGTTGTCAAATTCAGAGAGGAGCGCGACTGGGAGCAGTTTCATAACTCAAAAGACCTATCTCTGGCTCTTTCGATTGAAGCTGCAGAATTAAACGAACTTTTTCTCTGGAAAACCGCAGAGGAAGCCAATAAAGAAAAAATAAAGGAGGAACTGGCAGATGTTTTCAATTACGCGATACTGCTGGCTCACAAATACAACCTGGACATTGCTGAGATTGTCCGCGAAAAACTTGCCATTAACGCAGTCAAATACCCGATAAATAAATCAAAGGGTAATGCGACTAAATACAACGAACTTTAGAAAAAAGCGGTTTATTTCATGATCGTCTATCACGCTACCAAAGCCGAATTTTCAGAGGATGTGTTAAGTGATCGGATTGAACACCGGATATTGGAGTTCTTCAAAAAAAAACTGAAAAGAAGCACCAACAAACCCGAGATAGAATCCTGGAAAAACTCCATGATGTATATGGATCGTGTATTGAACGATCCGGAAATTCCGGATAGTTGTGGTATTGCTATCGAGTATCAGCTCCCACAATCAGGGAAAAGGCTTGACTTCATCCTAACTGGCCTGGGTGAAAATTCCAAAGAATATGCCATTGTAGTGGAATTGAAGCAGTGGTCTGAGGCAACGCTATCTGAAAAAGACGGAGTCATCAATTCGTTTGTCGGAAAGAGTATACGTGAACTGCCCCATCCCTCCTACCAGGCATGGTCGTATGCAACGTTACTGGAAAATTTTAACGAGACCGTTTACACCAATCAAATCGTTTTAAGACCCTGTGCTTATTTACACAACTACGTTCCGGATGAGGTAATCAGAAACGATCATTATAAAGACTACATAGAAAAAGCCCCCGTCTTTCTAAGGGGGGAGGCTGTAAAACTTCGAAATTTTATCAAGTCTTATGTCCGCGAAGGGGACCGGACCAAAATACTGTACCGGATTGAGCAGGGAAGAATCAGGCCTTCAAAAATGCTGGCTGATAGTATCACGAGTATGCTTAAGGGCAATCCTGAATTTGTGATGATTGATGAGCAGAAGATTGTCTACGAAACGGGCATAGCGTTAGCAAGGAGGGCTGGCCCTTCTAATAAAAAAGTAATGATTGTAAAGGGAGGTCCCGGTACCGGAAAATCAGTTGTGGCTATTAACCTGCTTGCTTCGCTCACTAAACTTGGGTTGAATGTTCAGTATGTTTCCAAGAATGCTGCACCCCGATCTGTTTATGAAAGTAAATTGACCGGCAGTTTCAATAAAACAGTGATTGGAAACTTGTTCAAAGGGTCTGGATCGTTTGTAAATACCAAAGCCAATCTTTTTGACACCCTTGTCGTAGATGAAGCCCACCGACTGAACGAGAAATCCGGTTTGTATTCCAACCTTGGCGACAATCAGATAAAAGAAATAATCAATGCTTCCTGCTGTACTATATTCTTTATAGACGAGGACCAGCGGGTGACATTGAATGATATCGGAACCATCGATGAAATCCGGAAATGGGCCAGGAGAAGTGATGCCGATATTCAGGAGGTGGAGCTGAGTTCTCAGTTCCGTTGCAATGGATCTGATGGGTACCTGGCCTGGCTGGATAATACCTTACAGATCCGGGAGACTGCCAATACCACGTTGGATAAAACCCAATATGATTTCCGGATATTTTCTTCTCCCAATGAACTCAGGGATGCAATCACTGAAAAAAATAAAGTCAATAACCGGTCCAGGATGGTCGCCGGGTATTGCTGGGAATGGAATAGTAAGAAATACAAAGACCAATATGATGTAGTTATTCCGGACTTCGACTTTAAAATGAAATGGAACCTGACGACCGATGGAAGCTTATGGATAATAAGTCCGGATTCAGTTAATGAAATCGGCTGTATCCACACCTGCCAGGGACTGGAAGTTGATTATATTGGTGTGATCGTTGGACCGGATTTAATAGCCAGAAACGGGAAGTTGTTGTGCCAGCCTAATGCCCGCGCCAAATCCGACAGATCCATCCGCGGTTATAAGAAGCTGATAGAAAAAGATCCTGACAATGCCAAGGCAACCTTGCGAAGTATAATCAAGAACACCTATCGCACCTTATTTACCCGGGGCATGAAGGGCTGTTATGTGTATTTTACGGATAAGGAAACTGAGGAGTATTTTAGGGGGATGATTTGAAATCCAGTTTGCTAAGTTTTTATATAGGGTTTGCTACCTCCCCGCAATCTTCAAATACCCCTCCTTGTGAGATAAGAAAGCATTGCAGTCCTTCAAATACTGTTGCATCTAGTCGAGATTATCACCGTAAACCTGGCTGCTGAATTCCCAGGCGCGGAGAAGCATGCGTATGTACGGATCACTCTCCCGCTGATTGGTAAGCTTCTTTATGGCCCCGATATAATCCATTTGGCAATTTTTTCACCCAAATCCGCTCTTTCTGGTAATTTTTTGATCCAAATCCGGGGACACGAATGGGGCGAATTTTTACGAATTAATGATCACCCTACCTCAAAGACCGGGGAATAGTCACCTTCACCTCACATCCCTGGCCGGGACTGGAGACAATCCTGGCGGTGCCGCCGAGTACAAAGGCGCGGCGGCGGATATTTTCGAGGCCAATGCCCTCCTGATGAAGTGACGGAGTAAATCCCCGGCCGTCGTCGCGGATGACGAGTACAAAGTCATTGGAGTCGGCCTGGACCTGTATATACACCGATCTGGCATGGGCATGCTTGATGATATTATTGATCTGCTCCTGGAGTATCCGGTAAAAAGCAGTGCGCACTTCCATGGGGAGGGAGTGGTCTTTCTCCGGTACCTCTATCGTCAGGTCGAACAAGGTATCCGCCTTCATGGTGGCAGCGAGATTTTCGACCTGGTCGCGGAATGACTCTGTTTTATCTACCTCGGGGGCGAGCTGGTGAGACAATCGTCTCAGCTCATCAATGGCCTCTCTGGTATATTCTTTCAGGTTGTTCAGGCTGGCCCTGGCAATCTCGGCGTCTGACAAATGATCCTTGATAAAGTCGACGGTGATCAAAGCGGCGGCCATGATCTGCTTCACATTGTCGTGCAGCTCCATGCCGATCTGCATGCGCTCCCGTTCCTGCGCTTCATTGACAGCCCTGCTGATTCTTTTCTCCTCCTCTACCTGATCGGTGATGTCGAGCATGGTGCCGATCAGGGCAGGCTTTCCTTCGAAAATAATCTCAGAGGTCGTGATCTCGAGATAGACCATCGCCCCACCCTTACGGATAGCCCTTAACCGGTATTGATTGGAATTATTGCCGGAGACCGAAGACTGGTGATATGCCCGGAACACCGGAATATCTGCCTCATATACGAGCGATTCCACACTGTCTATTTGCTGGAGTTCCTCTAATGAATACCCCATGATCTTCTGATGGGCGGGATTGATGTACAGCACTTTTCCATCCCGGAGGATATAAACTCCGGCGAGACTCTTCTCTACCAGGTTACGGAATTTGATCTCTGCCTCTTTTAATTGAGTGATGATCTCGGTAAATAAAATAATACCGCCGATCTCGCCATTATAATGCCTCCAGGGATGCACTTCCCATCGCAGCCAGATGGTATTGCCCTGTTCATCTATATAACTATCCTCTTCGCTTTTGGCGGACTCTCCCAACAGGCATTTCTGATGAATATCACGCCAGCGCTGGGGATTGTCGGGAAACAAATCGTAATGCACCTGGCCGATCACTTCCTTTCCTTCGAGTCCATAATCACTGAGCCATCGCTTGCTGGTGATGAGGTAGCGCATCTCCCGGTCGAACATGGCAAGCGCGGCGGGACTGTATTCTATAAACAGTCGTAACTGTTCTTCTCTCACCTGTAATTGCTCGGTGAGTTTTTTCTTCTCGGTAATATCTTCGGTCTGCGTAACAAAATAAAGCAGCTGACCCCGGGCATCCCTTACGGAAGATACATTTACATTGACCCATATCTGTTCACCACCTTTCTTTATATATCTTTTTTCGGCTCGGTAAACATTGGCATCGGTAAGCATCGCCTCTTTCATAAACTCAATACCATCTTCGGGGTCCTCCCTATGGGTAATGTCGCGGAAACTGAGGTCTTTCATTTCTTCCGGTGAATAGCCAAGCATGGTACATAATGCCCGGTTGACTTTAAACCATTTCCCTTCCGGGCTGACGAGTGCCATACCCATTGCCGAATTTTCGAATGCTCCCCGCAGGGTCGATTCGCTGATAGCCACCTGCTTTTGCGCCTCCCGGATTCCGGTCAGGTCGCGACCGATGGCGAGGTTGTGATCGCCGTCTATTTTTTTAACACTGATCTCAAGCTCGACTATATCTCCATTTTTCTTCAGCAATCTTCTCTCTCGCACCAGTTCTTTTCCCTGCTGCTGGAAATTCAGATTAACAGGATCGGTAGCCAGTTGTGCGGGCTCCACGAGTTCGGAGAAACTCTTGCCGATCAACTCCTCCCTCGTATACCCGAGTAACCTGCACACACTGTTATTGACCTCGGTAATAAGGCCCTGCGGGTTGATGACAATGATGGTATCGGAAGCTTTTTCAAAAAAGGAAAAATACTTTTCCTCGCTGGTTTTTAACTGCCTGGTTTTTTCTTCTACCAATTGTCGCAACCGGTAGGGTTGCCGGGCTCCATACCAGGCAAAAAGCGCTCCCGACACAGAAAACAGGAAGCCGAGGATGAAAAAAGGCACCAGCGCGATGGCGAGTTTCCGGTTGATGAAACGCGCGTAAATTTTCCAATCACCCTCCGCGACGGCCATCGACACCCAGTCGCTTTCGACCCATTTACCGGTATTCTTCAGAAAAAATCGTTCTTGCCCGGTATTGGGATCTATTTTTGACAACTGGAAAACAAAATCCTTGTTCTGACCACTATCCAGCTCTGCGGCTTTGATCAGGGTCGACAACTTTACGATAGCTGCGGAAAATCCCACAAACTTTCCATCAGAGAATATTGGCAGGCGACCCACAACGGCCAGGTATCCCTGTTTCAGCATGATGGGCCCGGCGTAGAACAGCTTTTTTTCTTTGATGGCCCGTTCTGCTTCCTTGTTTACCAGGGTGTCTTTCAGAATATCGTATCCGATGGCAGCGGCATTTTCTGACAGGGGGTACACTTTCGTAATGGTTCCTCCTTCCACCAGTTCGAGCGCATCCACATATTGATAATTATCGAGCAACTTTCTGGCTACAGTATCGAAGTCTATTTTACCAGCATTTCGTTGGAGGATAAATCCCATGGTTTTGGTAGCCGTCGCGCTGTAGTCGAGTGTTGATTTGAGTTTATCCCTGGCATTCATGGCCGCATTAGTCAGAACGCCTTTACGGGTTTCTTTAAAAAGGAGGTATCGTTGGTAGGATAAAGTGGTTACGGTCGAGATCAGAATAAAAAACACCAGCCACCCGATGACGGCAGGCCTTTTGAAAAATGTAATGATCGGTGAATGAGCAGCCATCTTGCCTGCAAAGCAGTTTTGGTTCGGTGATCGTACTGAATGCTATATAATGTACGCTAAAACCCGCAAAGTTCCCGATTAATTTCCAGGACACGATGCTTTGCTGTAATGAAGGACAACTTTTTTTCGACTTATAGGTGTTTTACCTAAACAAAAAAGGCTGCAAAAATGGAGGATCGCGGCCCTTTGGTTGATAGTGTACCCTCCTCATCACCAGCAGCTACTCTTTGGTAGTGATCACAAGGAAAGCCCCAATAACTCCTCCATTTCCTGTCTTCCTTTCGTTGTAACGATCAGCTCTCTCGTATGCCGGGCTTTCTTGAACCACTTTCGATGAAGAGTCGCTTCCAGCAAATCGGCGCCAAGCTGTCCTGCCAGGTGCGGACGGCGTTCAGACCAGTCGAGGCACTGCCTGGTTAGCGGGCGACGATTATCATTATCACCCGTTTGATTGATACCCAGGCTCATCAAAAATGGCCATCCCTTCTTCGTTACCAAATAGTGCTTACCCTCTTTTCTTACGTATCCCCTTTTTTCCATGGCTTCCACGAGCTGAACGCCCACGAAACCGGCCAGGTGGTCATAACAGGTTCTGCAATATTTAATGCCTGTCGGCTTTTCAACAGCTACCCTGGAAGGCATTTTTGATAAATGAGCCAGCGCTTCCACGGCATAAGCCACTTCCGCGTTAGCGAAAGTGTAATAGCGGTGACGACCCTGTACTTCCACTTTTATTAATTCTGCCTCGAGTAATTTAGACAGATGATTGCTGGCAGCGGAGGAGGTAACCTCTGCAAACACCGCCAGCTCAGTTGCGGTATAAGCCTTTCCATCGAGCAGCGACCACAGCATTTTCGACCTGACCGGTTCGCCGATCAACGCAGCCATTTTTGAAAACTTATCGAGATCTTCCATACTTCATTATAAAATGAAATGTAAATGTAAACCGCGGAATAAATTTGTCCAAACAAAATCACCTTTCAAATGGTAGCAGTAATTTTTGAGGCGATGCCCGCACCAGGAAAATGGGACGAATACCTGGACATCGCCGCCACCCTGAAACCAGAACTGAGTAAGATGGATGGCTTTATTTCAATAGAGCGGTTTCAGAGTGTAAGCAATCCCAACAAAGTACTCTCCCTTTCATTCTGGAAAGATGAAAGCAGTATCCGGCAATGGAGAAATATTGAACTTCACCGGCAAGCGCAATCGCACGGAAGAAAAAGCATCTTCGACGATTACCGATTGCGGGTTGCTGCGGTAGTGAGAGACTATGGAATGAACGAAAGAGAACAAGCCCCGGCCGACAGCCAATTAATTCACCCTTAATTTTTATAAGCATGAAAGATCTGGAGATCATTTTAAAAAATAAAACCGGGCAACTGGCATTACTGGGTGAAACCCTTGGAAAAAACCAAATCAGCCTGGAAGGTGGCGGCGTGTTTGGCCATGGCAACTTTTCAATCGCTCATTTCCTGGTAGCAGAGGCCGAACAGGCAAAAGAAGTACTGGCACATGCCGGCATCACAGTGTCTAAAATAAATGACGTGATCATTCAAAAACTTCGGCAGGATGTGCCCGGTCAGTTGGGAATGTTTTGCAAACGTCTTGCTGACGCGAATGTAAACATCTTGGTTCAATACAGCGACCACTCCAATCAACTGATCATCATTCCAGATAACTTTGAGAAAGCCAAAGATATTTCGGAGGCCTGGATGAAAGAATGGTGGTAAGAAAAGCAAAGAAGGAAACGTTCATTAACAAGCATTCAAAAGCCTATGCAACATGAAAAATAAAGAAGTCACTACATTCCTTGACGGGCAAAAACATCCCTTCAGAAAGGAAATTGAACAGTTAAGAAATTATATATTGGAAGCGAACCCGGAACTGACGGAAAACATAAAGTGGAACGGGCCCAACTATTGCTGGCATGATGCAGACAGAATTACGATGAAAATTCAACCCCCCGCCAAACAAGTACAACTGATATTTCACAGGGGAGCGGCCAAACAGGCGCAACCTAAAAGCAAACTGATTGCTACCAAAAGCAAAATATTGGTATGGAAAGAAAATGACCGCGCCATTATTACATTTAAGAGTCTTCAGGAGATTGACCATGCCAAATCCGAACTGATGGAGATAGTAACTGACTGGATTACCGCTTCAAAATAAATTTTCGACCCATAGTCGGTTGCCAATACCGGGAACACAACACTTCAAATAAAAGCCTAATCAATATGGTTAATGGTTAGCAAAACATCAAACATCTATATAAAATAGATAGTTAATTTTTAAATTGGTACATGTTTCGCAAAACCCTGCAACTTCTATTGATCGTTTGCATAAGTGCCGCCGCAACCGCACAGGATACGGCTTCGATTGTCCCGCTTCAATCCGTTACCCCTCAGGTCGACAAGCCAAAAAAATGGGGATTTATTACTAACGTGCCAGCCGACATGCTGCAAATAGCAAAATCTCCATTCAGAAAAACTAATTTGAAAGTCACTGGCCTGGTAGTGGTATCAACCGCATTATTGCTGCCTTTTGATCAAAAAATATTGGATGGAGTTAAGGATGCCTCCCGGCAAATCCATCTTCATCCGGAAACGGATTACCACGTAGCGCTCAAGGTGGGTGATACCAAGGTTATCAGACTGCCCAAAAATATCAATACGGGTTTGTACCAATTGGGCCTGGGAAGCACTTCCATGCTGATCAGCGGCGGTCTTTTTATCTATGGTAAACTAAATGATGATAAAAGGGCTTTGCAAACGGCGGGTGACCTTACAGAAACGTTTATTACGATGGGAATTACCACCCAGGTGTTGAAACGGATATCGGGCAGACAAAGCCCGTTTATGAGTACCCAAAGCGGCGGCGCCTGGCATCCATTTCCCTCGTTTAAGGAATATCAGCGTAACACCTCCAACTATGACGCGTTCCCATCGGGTCATCTGGCTACAATGATGGCCACCGTGACCGTACTGACCACCAACTATCCGGAGAAAAAATGGATTGGATTTGTTGGCTATACTCTTACGGGTCTCACAGCCTGGGCTATGATCAATACGGAGGTTCATTGGATTTCAGACTATCCCCTGGCTCTGGCCTTAGGGTATGTTTCAGGTAAGATAACCTGCCTCCGTCATAAAAAGGCCACTCACAAGGAAATCGTTTACTAAAATACCCTCCGGGAAGTTAGGGCCGGAGGGTATGTGAAGACTGAACGTATGAATTATTTCTGTCAGCGGAGCACCGTAACCCTTAAAAAGGTAGCGGGAATAGAAGTAACATCGCCCGAAGAACCCTGGTTCTGGGCAATGAAGAGTTGTTCCAGTTCACTTTGCAGCGCGGTGGCCTTCCCTTCTTTTTCGGCTGCGTCAAATGCGTTCATCGTTGGTCCATAGTAGCGCCGAAAACGTTGCAGGAATTCAGAAGGTGAATAGTTTGCCCTGAATGTGAAAGTTTCTTTGGCAAAAGAGATGTTTTCTCCGGCAATGCCAGCTTCTGTAAAACGTTTGATCACTTCATCCTGCATTCCCCACAGCATCGGGCTGATAAAACCCTCCGGGGGTGGTGGAGTGTATGCGGAAGAGATCTTTAATATCTGTGCAACAAGTGTGGGATCGCCGGGTATCCAGTTACCCATCACTATCCGGCCACCGCGGCGGGTTACGCGTACCATTTCCCTGGCTACGTTGTAGGGTTTTGGCGCGAACATGGCCCCGAAAACGCTTACGGTAAGATCGAAACTTTCGTCGGCCAGTTCATGCAGATCGGAGGCATCGCCTTCCTGAATTTTGATGTTGGTGAGTCCCTCCTTTTGAGCCCGTCGGTTGCCTGCTTCAACCAGGTTTCGGGCAATGTCCACCCCCAACACGTTAGCGCCAAGTTTGGCTTCCGGAATGGCTGTTGTTCCATCGCCGCAGCCCAGATCAAGCACCGCCATGCCAGGTTTAATTCCTAATGAGCCGGCGAAAGCAGTACCGCTTTCCCGCATCGTATCGGCGATCTGTGTAAAGTCGCCCTTTTCCCAAAGAGCTTTATTGGGGTTGGTGATTGTTTGGTCTACCATAATATTTGTTGTTTATGAGTTCAAAAATATCTGGCAGCCGGGAAAGGGCCTTTGCTGAAAAGGCCGGAGATTTTGCTGAGAGGTTCAGACGGCTTTAACCTGCTTCGCTGCCATTGGCGGGATGCCAAAGCGGGCTTTAAAACATCGGCTGAAATGGGACAGATTTTCAAATCCGCTTTCAAAAGCGGCTTCTGCCACGCTACGGCCATGGTGACTAAGCAGCACATTTGCCCTCTGCAGTCGGTTTTCGAGCAGCCATTTGCCTGGTGTGGTATTAAAGTATTTACCGAAATCGCGTTTGAATACCGACAGGCTTCGATTGCAGAGAGTAGCGTATTGCTCCAGTTTCAAATTAAAACAATAGTTTTCTTTCATTACCCGCTCCAGCGAAACAGCCTGAGGTTCGCTCATCAGCGAACAGAAAAAAGCGAGCACCTCTTCGTTTTGCGGATTGTCGGAAATGTTCAGGATGAGTTCGCGAAACTTCAGTTCAAGCAACGATTTATCAGGGTCTGTGGTGCTGCTGAAGTAGGCATACATAGAGGTAAAAAATGATTTGAGCGTCTCCGTTACCTGCAAATGAATGATCGGTTCGTATGTTTTGCTTTTGACAACAATGGGGGAATTTCTTTTTTGTAAAGTATCGCAGATAAACTCATCGGGGAGAAAAAACAGAACCATGCAGAAATCAATATCGAAAAACTGTTCGAGCAGACAGGCGCCCTTTCTCACCAGCACACAGGATCCGTCGCTCACTTCGTAAACCTTATCGGCTGTATGCCAGATCTTTTTTCCCTCCAGCACAAACAAAATGTAGTTTTCCTGGCACCACAATTCCGCCATCTTCGCTTTCATGAGCCTGGCTTCGGGCGGACAACTAAACATCGTGATCAACGATTCTCCGCAGGTAAACTGACGGCAATACTGGGGATAGCTTAACAGGCGTTCCTGGAAGTTTACCATAGCGGCGCTTTTACACTAAAATACAAAACAGAACAAATACTACCAGCAGGTCTAAAATGTTTACGATGCATTACCATTTTTTGGACTGCGATCGGGTATTTCTCCGAAGAACGGTGGCTGTTACAGCATGTTTCGAGAATGGGTCGTTTTCATTAATGGCTGATCCGAATCGGCATTTATGAAAATCTACAAGCCGTCCCCCTGTCCAAGACAGGGAGTGCGGATTGGTAGTCCGGGCTGGGTAATGAACGGGCTAAGCTCATAAATATCGCAAAAAAACCTCTTAGTATGCGGTAGATCCTAGCGAATATTTTTTCTTATTCTGCTTAAGGAAGATTGTGTCATTCCCAGATAGGAAGCAATGTAAGACAACGGTATTCTATTGGCAAGCGTTGGGAAATTAGTGAGAAATTTAAGATAGCGTTCTGTAGCATCTTCAGGCATCATCGAACTGATCTTGTTTACCTTTTCGGCTAATCCTTTGGCAGTTATTTTTGACACCATTTTATCCCAGTCAATAATCGTCATGGACAATTCATTCATAGCCGCCTTGGACAAAGCAACATACTTGCAATCAGTAACAGCCTGAAGGTATTCGGTAGAGGGTATGCCTTGATTATAGTTGTTTATATCCACAACGAAATTGTTTTCTTCGAAAAAGAACTTCGTCACTTCATCGCCCTGGTTGTTGTAGTAACAAGCTCTCATCACCCCTTCGGTTAGAAAAATAACTTCCTGGGGTATTCTTCCCGCCTTATGATACCACTCATCCTTGTTAATTTCCCGGGACACTACTTTGCTTTTTATCAGGTCAATCTGAAACTGATTCAAGTTGCCGAATTGCAATAAGTAGTTAATAAGTGCTTCCATAAATTTCTATTTGCTCATCAGGTTCAGGCCTTGTTCAATAGTCACAAAAGTTCTGTAACCAAGTTCCGTTCTTGCTTTTTCGTCCGTGGTGATAAACTCCAACCCTAAGATATTCACAAAGCCTTTGTAAAGGGGTGGATGCCCTTTCAGTCTGAAAGCTCTCCAAACAAACTCCATCATTGAAGCAAGCCGTTTTGCCGTTGTCAAAGAAACAGCTTTATCCGGAACGGTTACACCTTGCGTGCCTGCATATTTTCTTATGAAGTCTTTAAAAACTGGCGTTTCTCCATCCGTAATAAAATAAGTCTTCCCGCTTTCTTCGGACGTGTCGGCCAGGATCAAGGCATGACAAACATTAAGAACGTGGCAGGTTACAAAACGGTGTTTGCCACCATCAATGAATTGCATGCGTCCTTTTTTTACGGCATCGATAACACCCGGCAAGGTATTGGGGTCGCCTTTCCCCCAAATCATCGGTGGCCTGACTGCAATAGTCTGAAAGGTTCGGGTATTGGCCTGCAAAACCAGTTTCTCGGCCTGTAATTTTGTTCTTGAATAGCCGTCCACGATGTTATCAGACACAAACGTTTCGTCGGCGTGGCCGATAGGTTTGCCATTCATTATTACAGAAGCCGCACTTAGGTATACAAACTTTTGAACACCTGAGCTTTTGGCAGCAGACAACAACTTTTCTGTTGCCTCCACGTGTAATTTTTTGAGTTCCTTGTCAGATGCAAAAAAATCAACCGAGGCGGCCAAATGGAAAACGGTTGCGCAATCATTCACTCCTTTTGTTAAAGCCTGGATATCATTCAAATCTCCTTCAACGGCTATCGCTCCCAACGCTTCTACTTTGCGAATGGCTTGCGCCGATCGAGCCAGTGCCTTTACCTCGTAGCCTTGCTCCAGGAGCATAGGGATCAGGTTTTGTCCTACAAATCCAGAACCGCCTGTTACGAATACTTGTTTCATTTTTATCATTTTTATGGTTAGTTACTCCTTGTCCAAATGTTGGTTTGACCGAACAAGGTAATACCGGCATACCCCCGGACTTTTAAGGTTTTGTCAGCCTGTAGTGTCATGTAAGAGCTATAGGTTTTGCCAGTTCTGGCATCGTAGATTTTTCCGTCTTCCCAGGTTAATTTTCCGTCGTACACAAAATTCTTTAGCATCACCAGGCCAATGATTGGATCTGCGTGCCGGGCTTTGTCGGGGTTTTTGTGATCCGTTTTAGGTTTACCGCTTTCATTGGGTTCTTTGAGCCAAACGATCTTACCAAAGAACTTCTCCCCTTGTTCATAGATTTGAATTTTGGCGGTTTTGTCTTCGTTGAGCCAGGTGCCTACGATAGAACTTTTTGACAATTGGGCAACCATCGGAAGGCTCAAAAGCAATAAACCTATCGTTAGTGCGGAAAGCCTGAATTTTTTTAAGTTACCTGTTGAGGAAAGGAACTTGTTCATACTCTTCATTTATTATTAAGTGATGAAACAAAGTTGCTTCGCCAAAGAGTTGAAACATTTGCCTTTTGGCAAAAAGCAAATGCGGGCAGCGTTTTATTAAAAGCGTCAACAGGTTCAGGCATAAAAAAACCGCCATCAGGCGGTTCCTTTTATGAATTGATATTAGCCACCATTTAAACAACAGGCAATGCACCTCCGTCGACCGAGTAGTTGGAGCCTGTAATGTATTTTCCCTCGGAAGAAGCAATAAACGCAACCAGGTTGGCAACTTCTTCGGGTTCAGCCATTCTGCCTAACGGCACACCCACTTTGTCCATAACAAGCTTCGCTGCTTCCTCCGCAGAGATATTGGATGCTTTTGCCATGCCTTCAATAAATTCAAGCATCAACGGGGTTCTTACTACACCGGGCGAGACTACGTTCACACGTATTCCCTTTACGCCCACCTCATTGGCCAGCGCTTTACTGTAGATATTAAGGGCGGCTTTTGCCGAAGAATAGGACATGGTCATTTCCCAGAAAGGTTGTTTTGCGGCGCCTGTTGAAATGTGGATGATCACGCCGCTCTTCTGTTCAATCATCGCAGGCAACAGGGCTTTATTAAGGCGTACTGCCGACATGAAGTTCAGTTGCCAGTCGTTATACCAGTGTTCGTCCAAAAGTGTGCTGAAGCCACCGCCCGGACTTAAGTTGGCTCCTGCATTGTTGACAATTATATCTATGGTGCCATATTTTGCTAAGATTTCTGCCGCTATCATTTCCGCACTCTCCGGCAGCGTCAGGTCAGATGCAATGAAATGTTGTTCGCTCATCTTGTCTTTTGGTGTTTGACGGGCGGTTACAATTACCTGCGCACCTGCACTGCTTAATTTGTCTGCGATGGCTTTACCAATGCCTTTTGTTCCGCCTGTTACCAGGGCTACCTGTCCTTTTAACGAAATGTTCATAACGATTTTAATTGAAATGAACCGCAAAGGTGGTGCGTCTAATATCCATAGCGGTTGCCATTTGGCAACAAAAAATTAGCGAAGGTTTTTTCTTATCCGGCTTAGCGAGTATCTGGTAATACCCAGGTAGGAAGCGATATAGGCTTGTGGAACACGATTCGCGATGTTGGGGAATTTTTCCAGGAACGATAGGTATCGTGTAACAGCATCTTCCGAAACCAATGCGGTTCTTCTTTCCAGGTGTACCTGGAATGCTTTCTGAACCGCTTTCGATACAATTTTGTCCCAGTCAGCAATTTGACTGTATAGTTTTTCCCAATCCCGCTTGGAGAACACGATAAGTCGGCAGTCGGTGACAGCCTGCAGGTAGTCGGAAGAGGTGAGGCTGGCCTCAAAATTTTCGTAGTCAACAACCAGCCTGTTTTCATCAATAAAATATTTGGTGATTTCTGAGCCCTGGTTGTCATAGCAGCCAATGCGGATCACTCCTTTAACCACAAAACCGACCTGCTTCGGGACTTTTCCGGCTTCCGAAAAGTACTCACCTTTCCGAAGTTTCCATACTGTGGCTTGGCTTGTTATGAGGTCAATTTCTTCTTTCTTCAGGTGGCCAAACTGTGAAATATATTCGATCCATTCCTTCATTGCCGTGAAATTAGCACTATTTGTCTGGGTGGGATTGGCCGATTGGCTTTCAGTCCTGCCTTTCTTTTGGGGTTTCAGGATGAGGATCTTCATGGAATTTTACCTTTGGGTTTCATTTTCATGAATCGGCCGGGAAATGTATATTTGCGTCCGCTTTATAGCCGGTCCCGTAGTTCAATGGATAGAATAGAAGTTTCCTAAACTTTTGATACAGGTTCGATTCCTGTCGGGACTACTCAATTTCTTATATACCCGCACTTAGGTGCCTTTGAGACTGGACAGTTTGAATAGTTGCTTTCTCTTATTATCTCCCTTCCCTTAATTCAATGGATAGAATATCCCGCTGGGGCGGGACTAACTTTTGATACAGGTTCGGTTCCTTTCGGGGCTATACAATTGTTTATATTCCTGCACTTAGGCGCCTTTGAGGCCGGACAGTTTGAATAGTTGCTTTCTCTTTTTATTTCCCTTCCCTTAATACAATGGATAGAATATCCCGCCGGGGCGGGACTAACTTCTGATACGGGTTCGATTTCTGTTGGGGCTACTTGAGAGGACAAAGTCAGTTTATTTTGATTTTGTCCTTTTTCATTTCCGCTAAAACCCTTGACTGTATTGAGTAAAAGCGCAAGGGCCTCGTGATATATTGGTGTTCGATATTTATTTTCGTCAAAAATTAAATTTTCGGCATACATCGAACACAGCACTTGTTTTTTCAGAGAGGGATTGCGATAACATATACCTCGTCTACTTTCTGTACAGAGCTTTGAATGTCTGCCTCCGATGACAGGCCTTCCACAACCTTTTTCCTTTTGTCGCCTTTGTGCCGGTTCCATTCCGGTAGCAACGTATCTGGTGCCAGCAGGACTATTTTCTTTTCATCTGCCAGTTGCTTCAACCACTTTAACAATTCGCTGTAGGTATTGGGAGATACCAGGTTTATCAATATGCAATTATCGATCAATATATAGGGAACAGGGCTCATAGATTGCTCATTTTACAGGCTAATTTACAAAAATGACTAGCCTACAATCAGTTACAGATAATTTTCTGCTCCACTGGCTGGTGAAACAGCACCTTACATCTAAGACCATCAAGGCTACACCCACTGACCGTCAACAATGATAAAACGATCAAACTATACCAGTCCATCGATCATAGTAAGAAAAGGTTCGGGGAAGGAAAGCTAACGAAAGCTACTGCTGGTTAAAAAAGCTTTTTAAACCAGGAATATCGTCAAAATAATCTTCGATATTATCTACTTCTTGGGGTCGGAGATCCAAACTTCCCATTCCGAGGGGAAAATAAATATGCGGTATAGCACTCTTATTGCAGAAGTATTCAATTACAAGGTATCCCGACCGTATTACATCAAAAATATTCTCGTTGAAAAAATCTGATAAGAATTTTGAGTTGATATTTTTTTCATTTGAAATGGTCTTCTGGTGGATAATATTATTACGGATATCTTCCAGTTTCTTGAAATCCCTCCAAAATGATTCCCCTTTAGGCGAGTCAACATCGAGGACTACTGGCAGTATGTCGCAAATTTTCTCTGTCGTTGAAAGCCATCGTTCAATTTGCTCCTTACCCCAGGTTTCCTTTACTTTCTTATTATTGAGCTTTTCGTGTGTAAAGGTTTCGGGGATAGCAACATTGGCAAAAGCTTCCACGGCTGTATAAATGAAGATCAGACTGGTTTGTATGTGTTCAAAATAATTATACAGCATTCCCAATTCGGAATCGTCGAATATGATCTTGGTTTTTTCAGTTGTTATTTTCGGAAATATAAGCACTGAATAAAGCCGCTTTGCCATTTCATACTCACGGTTTCCAACATTCAGGCAAACGGCAATATTATTAGGCGTTCTGAAAGAAAACTCCTTTCCGTTTACCTCTTGGGTAAGATTAAATTCAAATGCAACAAGCCTGTTATGCTTTTTCGAAATCATCCCGACAGGCCGAAGTTTTCTTACATTATTAACAGGGATGATGCGCTTTTGGGGTTCCTGCATATGGTCTAAATGTTAGTTCAGTTTCTATAATATCAAAATAATTCCATCTGCACTTATCCGTCTCCTTGCTGACTAGTAACCATTGATCTACTTCTTATTTTAGTTAATCTTATCGCAGCTCATCTAAATGTGCTCTTTCATCTTCATCCTTTGCGTCATATTCGTAACCCTTTGCGAGATCCAACAAGGCAGAGGCCGTAAACGGAAACCGTGGCTGCGTTTTGGTAGCAGCATTTTTAAAAAATTGTGCAAGTGACCGCTCCTGTTCACCGCCTGCATAAGGAGAACGAACGGACACACCTCTGCTGTTGAAAATTTCGGTCCGGAAATGCGATAGGATCACATCGCTGTGAATATCATCAATGATCTCGCATATTTCTTCTGGTGGCCAGTTGTCTTTTTGCCTGGAGCAGCAGGCCAGTAAATTACCAATTTCACTATCCACTCCGTACACTCTGTTTTTTTCCACAGCCTTTATGCGGGCTTCAGTGATCCAGTTGCGTAGTATCGCTTTCTCAATGCTTCCGTCCTCTTTCATGCCGGGAATGGACCTCCATGCTTCAAGCAGATTCCTGGCGCTTGTGATCTGCTGGTATCTTTTGGCAACTTCCTCCTCCGAATATTCCTCTTCTGTTCCGTCACCCTGGCAGTAAACGTAACTGACGACATCCACAAAAAAGGCGGGGCTTTCCGTGAGTGCTTTGAGCAGGTGTTGGGGTTTATGCTCACTACGCGCAGTGCTGAGAAAGGGCAGATACATCCATTCAAGTCTTGCTATTTCTTCTTCAGGCAGATCATTGCGGGTATGCAGTTCTTTGAAAATTCTTCCAACGTTATAAACGTCGAGTCTCACGTCTTTTTCTGGCGTGGCTGCGCCGCCCTCCGATAATATGGAGAAAAGTACCGTTGATGAAAACTCGTCACAGATATAGCCAATCTTATCAATTAGGGTAGTGTAGCGTCCTTGCTCCTTCAGTTTTTGGATGACATAGAGGTTGTCTTCAGTGCTGTCCTTGTAAAATAAAGGATTGATCTGTTGCCAGTAAATACTTTGAACACCGGGTGCTGCTAATTCCAGCAGATTCCAGCAAAAACATTTTTGCGGTAAGCCAAGGAAAAAGAAAGCCGGCTTTTCGTCTTGATAACCCCTGACCACCTCCCAGGCTTTTGCCGGCCACCTTTCATCGGTAAGGGTTTTATGAAAAATATATCCTTGCGTAAAATATAATTCGTTACTTCTGGCTTCCGAATCCAACAGGCTTAAAATCCCTTTTTCTTCTTCATCTGAAAAAGGGAACGCAGCAGCTTCTTTAGATAGTTCATATGTGTTTTTTGTCAATTTCAGCAGCGCCAGAATACCATCAAGCCCTTCAGACTCATAGATCTCGTTAAATGCTTCGCTGCGTCTTTGTCCGAACAATTCTTCTTTTTCCTCATGGGACATTTTTTTTATTTTGAAGCCTTCGGGAAAATAAGGCCAGCTATCTTCAAAAAGAAATCTATACCTGTATTTAAGGTCTTTCGGCAAATACGATTGATACAGTTCATCAATCTTAGTTAGCTCAGTTTCCGGTAATGCCCAGGATTGCTCGCTATGCTCCCTGTGATTGGATAACAACTCACGCAGGTTATCCCAGATCAGTTCGTGACCACTGTTATGGGTGGCTTTAAAGTCATTTAAAAAATACAACAGTTTTCCTCTTTCGACAGGACTAATATCAGGATAGCAGTTGACGAGTACCGCTACTTTTTTAGGATCATCTTTTGCTAATAATAGCTGCTGCCCAAACAGGAAAGAATTAAAATCCCATACCTGCTCATACTTTACCGATCGTTCCAGGTGCTGGGGATCAAAGCGCCATTTGCATTGGTGTATCGGCGAAACTGTGACGTGATCTTGAGGTGAAATACTCAAAAAAAGTTTCCACGCAACCTCAGGTTCATTGGCCGCCAGCTTTCGCAGAACATGTTTTCGGAGCGTGAAATCAGCTCCTGTCTGATTATACCACGGCATGTAGGCAGCCCGCAGTGAATTACTGGGACGATTTATAAGGTTACCGCCTGGATCAAGTCCTGTTAACCGGCCAAGTACAAGAGTGGTCCTTAAAAGATGATCGGGCGAAACCAGTAGGTTCTCCAGTGCCCACAATAATCCAGTATAGTAACTGGTTGAACTGAAAAAGTGAGTAGTTTCATCGAACATTTTCATCACCGGCGGCTCGGCCTGTTTGAGCGATTCTTCTACAGCGGATAAAAAGGAAGCCGGGGAAGCTTCTGCCAGCAGGGGAAGCAACCGATACAATGTACACCACCTGTCGCCTGTGGCGTTAGATAATAGATCCCTCACCAAACCATCAGCGAAATGCTGGGATGAAATATCCGCATTCAGTTTAAAGCGCTCACCGAATACGGCTACCAGGATCAGCGATTGGCAAAGTCCTTCCTTTAAAGAATAAGAAAATTTCGGGGTCTTGCCATATAATGATGCCAGGTAACGCTTATCCGGATAGAGTTCAAGCGCAGGGTTGATCTCAGGCAATGCGGCCAGGAATGCGGTGCTGAAATTGGCAAGATCAGCCTTGGTTACAAACGGCGTCAAAACGGACCATGCGTCAAAAGCAGATGTCAGCCGCCAGATAGAACGTACCTGGAATACCGGCGGGTCTTTTTCGACCTTCCATCTAGATAGTTTTTTGATATAATTCTCATAAGGTTCACCCGCAAGCAGGCTGATCAACGCCTTGTCTTCTTCCTTTTGCTCATCCCACATACCGGCCAGAAGTGCCGGTATGATTGTCGTATGGCTTCCGTTCTTGGCCCAAGCAGGCTGCATATTTTTCTCAAATGAAAGTAACCTTCGCAAGACCGACAGGCTTTGACCTGAGTCACGCGTCAATTGTTGCGTTTCATCATTGGTAAAACCCATTTCTTCAAGCCCTTTTTCAAATCCTGTTCGCTTGATGCGCGGCAGTTCGATATCCGCAACGGTTGCAGTAATATCATTGCCTACCGGTACAATAACATGGTGGCCGTTACGTACAGCCTGGTCAGCCAGGGAGCCTGCTTCGAAGTTGACGACAAGGATAAGCGGGTTTTTATGAGAGGAAAGCACGCGAAAATCTTCTTCGCTTTGAACGATGACGGCTCTTGAATAAAATCGCTCTTGCAGATCCGCATCCATTCGCTCGATGACAGCACTGCAAAAAGCAATTGCTTCCTGAACGGTATATGCCTTTACAGAAACTATCGAAGGCAGGTTGAGTAAAAAGTCAGTAAAGCTCCCAACCCCTTTTTCCCGTCCTGCTACTACGAGTGTCGGGGAGATAGAGTATTTGAGACTCTTGCTCCATTCTTGCCAGAATTGCTCCAGTGGTTGAACGCTGCCCAACGGAAGCTGCAGGTACTTGCTCAGCCATACACCCACGCTTTGGCATTGTTCCATCCACTCTTCCAGTGTCAGCCCGTCGATTACCATGACATTCTTCCAGGTTCCGACTGCTTTCTTTTCGCGGACCCATTCTTCCTTACTGCGCCAGATATAAGGTGTAACAAAAACAAAACTGATGCTGGCTGCCTCCGTTTTATTAATCGCACTGCTTCTCTTAGTAAACTCTTTTTCTGCCTTTTCTTCGAAATCTCTTCCGCTGCCAATTTCCCAAACCGAATGACCGGCAGGTAAATATTCTATACCGTCGATTAATTCTACCGTCCCGTCAAATCCGGGAAGGATGATATTATCTCCAACTGGGATCAGCAGCCGCTGAACATTTACGGCACTTGCTCTTATCAGCTTCCGGATCAATAAGGGCAGATGTTCCTGGCAATCGCGCGTAGGGGCCCAGTTCGACAGGTGGGTTGACGTTATTCGCTTCATAGTATTATCTGATTTTGAGGGGTCTGTAAATTTAGCTTTTTACTAAATTTATTAGGAACTGGAATTATTCACATTGGGTGAATAAGGAAATTTAGTCAGAGGACTATTTGGCTTCTGTTGCCTCAAAACCATCTATGAACTCGTGGCTTGGGTAAATTTCCGCAATGTCTTTCAGGTTACCAATATGAAATATAATTGGCTCATCGCTTCTTCTTCGAATATAAAGGCGGAATTCGTTCTGGTAGGAGTATTCGGAAGGTTTATTGAACACATCAACTGCGCCTGTGTAAATGCGCTTGTCATAATATTCCACCAATCCCATTTCATAATAAAGCCGCTTTCTTTGAATTGCTTTTTCGATACGCTCCAGGAACACAGGGTTATCCCGCACAAGCAGTACATATTCACCAAAATTTTTTAATCGTTTGTCGAGCCTGACAGGCTGATCACCCCGCAATACTTTTGAGGATAACCAAAAAAGACTGTAAATATTTCCCAATACTTTGTCATAAGATCCTTTCAAATGCAAATTCATGAAACTGAATTGCTCACCTATTGGCTTTCCTGAAATAGAAACTGAAAACTGCCCCGGCGAATAGTTTTTAATATAAGCAGCTCCTTCATAATTATCTCCACGATAACTATCCTCCAGCGTTCTGAAATAATGGACGGGATTGCAATAAATAGTCCCGTTCTCAAACAAATCATTTATAGTTTCCTTGCCGCCGAACTTAATAAAACAATGTATAAAAAAGCCACTCATATAAATAATAAGGCATAAAACCGTTTTAGAAATCTTCTCGAAGTTCCTCGAATGTAATGATCTTGGTTATCAGTTCATTCTTTTGGCTCTGGTTGATCGGCATTTTTTTTATGGTAGCAGCAATTTTCCCGATACTTTGATTATCCTTAATCAAGATAAATTTTACATCTTCTGGCTTAAATGACAATAATTTTTTTTTCAAAATCGTATTAAGCTTCTCCTTTTCAGTTTTGTTTTCCTTGAATGCGGCGGACAGTACACTACTCTTTTTCCAAGAAGGACAATAGCGCCATTCTCGTTCATTATAATAAGTAAGTTCTCTTTTGATTTTTCTTCCGCGGTGCCAATAGCCTTTATAAGGCTTTATATTTTTGAATGAATCAATCAGTTCATTCTCCAGATTAAATAAAGCGGAATCATCAGTCGTTTTCTTTCTTAAAAGGTTTAGTTCCTTTATTAAATTATTTAACCGCTTGGTTTGCTGAGAATTTCTATGCACATACATAACTGGAGAAACACCATTGCGATTACCCCATTCTTTAGTCAACCCGACTCCGAACTCACCAAAACTCTTGCGATGTACCGAGTCATTGCATAATTGCATAATAGTGAGATCGCAAAAACTTGTCATGGGAACATAACAAAAACGATAATTACTGCCATGAGGGAGGATATTTTCAAAATGCTCATCTGAATATTGACAATAAAAGCCCATTGAGCGAAGAATACCTTGCAGTCCTTCAATTTTTGTAAAGTGAAATAGAGTATTCGCACTGATCGCCATTCACTTTACTTTTAAATAATTAACCAGGTACAATACGGCATTCGTGTAAATACGGGTGGCCTTGCTGAATTTCTTCATCTCGATAGCGTTGCAGGCTTCCCCGATCTGTAAAAAAACTTCTTTAAAAAGAAATTGTCTTTGCCTTGTCTGTTCCATCTTCGTTACAATTACCGGGGCAAGTAAGTAATACTGAAA
The DNA here is from genome assembly GCA_964605065.1 of uncultured Chitinophagaceae bacterium. Lineage (GTDB taxonomy): Bacteria > Bacteroidota > Bacteroidia > Chitinophagales > Chitinophagaceae > Endoryza. The sequence continues at coordinate 238,844 of CAZSAQ010000002.1, read as the reverse complement.
AACTAATTCCTGTCCCTTTTTCGACTTTAAAAGATGGTTATCCCGGAATTTTCTTAAAGTTTGGAGTTCATAACAATTATCTGGCAATCCGAAATACTTCACACAGGAAGTGGTAATAAAACAATCACTCTCCTCTCCTTTATTTCTGGGATTGATTACCGCTTTGATTCCTCCTGTCGGGTAATATACAGTGATAGTCAGCCCCTGGTTTATTGCAATAGTCCTTGCGGCCAGGTAAGCCTCCCGTTGTGTATTCCTGACAGCAGAAGCCCTGTTGGTTCCGTCTTTCTTGGCCACCCATACCTGCCCATCTTTATAAACACGTATCGTCCTAGCCATTGAATTTAATTGGTTTAGATTCAGGCAAAAAAATGTAATCTCAACCGAATTTACTACTATTCAATTAATTAGTTCAAGTAAATGTTGCCGGTACGGTCGATAGATTCATTGTCGCATTGATGATCAACTGGTATATTTTCAGGATTTTATTATTTTCAATAGCGCAAGTACACCTTTACTACTTCTTACCTATGGATTTTCTCTATGCTGAGAATCTTGGCAATGGCATTGGTATCAACCTGTCTATACTCCGGCGAAATACGCAGCGGCATTCGATTCTTATGTACCAGCATGAGGGATCACTTCATGCCGATAATGCCCGGATCGGTAACCGGAATAACGTTAATACGGAACTTCAGCTCTTTTTTGAAAAATCTCGGGTAACTGCCTGTGATCTCGCACTCACACCTGAATATTCCTGTCCGTTAAAAGTAATCGAAGATATTGTTGGCGATCCCGCTAAATGGCCTGCGGCTGAAAAGTTATGGGCCATCGGCTGTGAATCCTGAAAAAGGATAAATTGATTTCAGGCCGTAAACCCAATTTCTATGTAGAGGCAACTGTCGCCGCCGCTACTGATGATAAAGCGGCTTATATCAGGAATAGGGCTTTCGACGATGAGCATTACAAGAAAATGATTGAAGCATATATTGAGAAATTTGGGTCTGCGTCCAGGAAGGAGTTGGACGACCTGGTAATAGAGAAGCTGTCGGCAGTGCTGTTGGAAAAGCAAAAGAGGTCTAAAATGAACAACCTGATTTCAGCTATGAGAATTGAGGGAAGGATAAAGAACGTTGGTTCAGATACAAGGCCAAAGTGGGTATTGGGAGAAAATAGAGAATAATAGAGGCGCCAAATAGAGGCTATTATACAAATAATTGAAAATCTAAATATTGATTCTCTTTTATAACTCTATAATAAATCAGGAATTAAGAGAGATATTAGAGCCTGATACCTAGCGAATACTTGAAATAAGACCTTATTAAAGGCAGATAGCCATTAAGTTTTATCTTCTGAGAAAGGCCAAATTCCCATAAAGTCGAAAAGTGACAGATCTATATCCGAATAATAAACTCTTACTATTCAACTCCCTTTTCAAAGGTCGTGAAGACGTATTTGCCACAAGATGGGAAAAGGGAGGCAAAAGTGGTTATATGCCTGCCTATCATTTCGACCCATACCGATACCGGGCGCACAAAATAAAGGGCGGTAGTTTCGCCAGCTACACAGACAAGACTTATCTGCCACTTACGGATGATCAAATTATAAAACATTTGAATGGTCATCAGTTTATAGGTATCTACCCACTATTGCAGGACAATACCTCGTGGTTCATTGCAGCAGATTTTGATGAACAAAACTGGATAGCAGATAGCCGGAAGTTCCTTGAATGTTGCAAGTCAAAAAATATTCCTGCCTACCTTGAACGTTCTCGTTCCGGAAAGGGCGGCCATGTGTGGATTTTTTTTGAGCGACCTTATCCAGCCATTAAAAGCAGGAAAATTGTATTAACATTATTAACTGAATCAGGCATTGTTTCGGTTTTCGATAAAAATTCCAGCTTTGACCGGTTATTCCCCAACCAGGACACACTTTCCGGGAAAGGACTGGGCAACCTGATTGCGCTACCATTGCATAAACCCGCATTGGATCAGGGAAATAGTTGTTTTATTGATCCGGACAATTTACAGCCATTTCCAGATCAATGGACTTTTCTGTCAGCCATAGACAGAACAAGCATCAGTAAATTAGGAGAAGTCTTGCGTACTATTTCCGGCGCTAAGTCAGAGAAGATAGCACAACCACATAACGGGGAAGGCAACAAACTAATCGTTTCCCTGAATAATACTATACAGTTAAATCGGTCAGCCATACCTATTTCACTTGTCAACTTCCTTAATGAAGAATTGAATTTTGCAAATACGGAATTTATTGTCAAAAAGAAAAGCAGCAGAAATACATTCGGTACAGAACGTTATTTCAGGCTTGTTGAGGAAACAGATAGTAAAGTGATATTACCAAAGGGGTTTGCCGGTAAACTATTAAGATTTTGTAAGGAAGCCAACATTCCTTTTGAGTTCAATGATGAAAGGAAGAAGAAGCCGGAAATTCCTTTTCAATTTCAAACAGCTTTGAAAGAGTACCAAACTACTGCTCTTGCCGCATCTTCAAAAAAAGATATGGGAGTAATTGTTGCTCCACCCGGATCGGGCAAGACCATTATCGGCCTGAAGATAATTGCAGATAAACAACAACCGGCGCTTATAGTGGTACACCGCAAACAATTAATGGAGCAATGGATAGAAAGAATACAAACTTTCTTGGGAATCCCCAAACATGAAATTGGAAAGATAGGACAGGGTAAATCGAAACCAGGAAAAATTTATTACAATCGCCTCCATCCAAAGCCTTGCAAAAGAAATAGAAAAACCCGGCTATACTAAACTAACAAACGCTTTTGGAACAATCCTGATGGATGAATGCCATCACATACCTGCCGAAAGCTACAGGAATACAATCCAGCAATTCAACAGTTATTACTTGTATGGGTTGACCGCAACACCTTTCAGGATGTACAATGATGGCAAACTGATTTTTATTCACTTGGGTGAAATCATTTCTGAAATAATACCGCAGCAGACAGGAATATCAAGGCAGGCAACAATTATTATCCGGAATACAGAACTGGATGTTCCGTTCAATGCCAAAACAGACCGGTTTGAAACCCTGTCAAAGATATTGGTGCATGATTCAGCGAGGAATAAACTGATTCTTGAGGACATAACAGCCGAACTGAACGCAGGGAAGAGAGTTGTTGTCATTACTGAGCGCAAAGAACATATAGATTCATTATACCAATATTTGAAACAATCTTACGAAGTAATTACTTTAAGCGGAGAAGATGCCGAAGGCAGTCGTGTTGCCAAATGGAAGATACTGAAAGCGGGGAATTACCAGGCACTCATTACTACCGGCCAGTTCTTTGGGGAAGGCACAGATTTGCAAAACGCTATCTGTTTGTTTCTTGTGTACCCTTTTTCCCTTGAAGGAAAGTTGATCCAGTACATTGGACGTGTACAACGTTCGGAGATCACGCCTATTATTTACGACTACCGGGATATTAAGATCGACTACCTGAATAAGTTATTCCTGAAGCGAAATGTATATTACAGGAAATTGACAAAGCAAGCAACATTATTTGATGACCCTATTGAGGAACCTGCTAAAGAAAATGAAGAAAGTAAAATCTCGGATATTAATAAGGAAATAAGAGTAGCCATTGAATCTCTCGAGTTCAAATATGGTATGGTGGCTTTTAAGTACCCAGGTAATGAAATCAAAACGTACTTAGAGTTTGAGATAGAGAATGATGACATTCGCCCTGAATTTGAAGTCCTGAAGCCTTATTTTGAAAAAGCTTTACAGACAAAGTATATTAAGGTTACCATCTATGCAGAATTGGAAAATGGTCAATTGGTTGCTCAATCGGCAACGTCAGAGGACCTTAATAAAATTAACAGGGAGGTAATTGAAGGAGTACGGTTCCGATTCGTTACTAAAAATATCATTAGCAAAGGGGCTTTAGCGGGGTCGGAAAATCTACTTGATATAAGGCAGGTTCAGTCCGGTCATTCATTATACGAATCGGGCGAAGAGTTACTGGCAGATGTATTAAAGCATAATCGATTCAAACATCACCGGCAACTTCGCTACCTGGCGGGAAAACATGCAGGGGACGTACTCAAAATCCGCTTTGTGCTCAGCCCTTTGTCTTTCTTCTTGAAGGCACGGAACAATTTCATATCGTTCTGGAGACACTTGATACGGAAGAGGCCACATATCTGTGGCATTTTGAAAAAGCCCTATCTACATTACCATCCCGGCTGAAGGAGATAGACAGGCATTTGGACATTATCCGTAACAAGGGTCGGCAGGTATTTCTCACCTCGCCGCCGGAAAATTTCAGCCGTATTCTGCATGATTATTCCAATGAGCAAAAGGGATTCGTTGTCTGGAAAGATTTGTTAGAGGAAAGGTTATCGTAGGCTATTTGAATTAATTATTATTTGCTTTTCAAGCGGGTCAAAAAAATTTTTAACTTAGGAAGCGGAAGAAGGCTTCCCAATACATTCAAAAAAGCTTGTAGTCAAATTATTCCACAAAATTGTATTAGTTAATAATACTTATCCCGTCCCTTTGATTTTTCTGGGTGTATTTTCAAGAATGTACTTTAAAGTAGAATAAACCGCTGTTTATGGAAAGTAAAATAGAGCCAAATCTGATCAAAGATGATTTTAATTATTTTTCAGTCACTACACAGGAGGAATATTTAAAATTATTTCCTGAAAGCATACGAAACGAAACTGTAAAACAGATTCTAGATATAAGGAAATTTGAAATCGAACTCTATTGGAAACGATCAACTTACTATTGGACATTAATTGCTGCTATTTTTACGGGTTATTTTGTAACCTTTGCAAACTTCTCAAGTGAGCCCAATAAGCTGAAGATTTTATTCGTTTTAAACTGCCTAGGTATTTTGTTTTCAACAGGATGGTATTTCGTGAATAGAGGCAGTAAGTTCTGGCAAGTAAACTGGGAAAAGCACCTTGATGTACTCGAGTCTTCAGTTATCGGCCCGTTGTATAAGACAAATATTTCGACAGAATACTATTTTAAGAGGTTCAGAAATTTAATAGCCCCTTTCCCTTTCAGCGTATCAAAGGTTAATCAAATTCTGAATCTTATGGTTATGGCCTTCTGGATTGGCCTATTTACATATACTTTGTACGAGTATCAGCAATATTTTTTATCCGATATTTTCTTCTATTCCATTTTCTCGGCTTTATTACTTCTGGGTTTGTTTTTTCTATACGCCTCAACGCATACCGGTAAAGATTGGTGTTGGGAAGCTCCAAAAAGGAACAGAACGCATATTAATTTTGAGAAGAGAGGTGTTCAGAACGAAAGGGTTGAGCCTCTAAAAGGAAATTGAGGCTCCGTATTGACTCCCTATTTTTCATAATTTTGGCGTTTGATAATTTTATCATAATGTTTTAATATAATTCCATTTATTATGAGCAAAAAAATTACTCCAAAGCAAAATCAAGTCAATCAGCAAAACCCAAATAAGGGTTCAGTTGGGACAAATAAGCAGTATTCTCAAAGTCAAGGTAATAGGGGAAAACAACTTAACCCTAACCAAGCCGGAAAGAAAAATAATGGAAAATTGAGCAATTAGAGCCTTCTAATATAATTCTCTATTTGCCTTAGCCCGGCTATGAAAGAGTTCGACTTTATGCGCCCTGGTTCTACAAAATTTCTTATACACCTGCACTTAGGTGCCTATGAGACCGGACAGTTTGAATAGTTGCTTTCTCTTTTTATCTCTTCCCGTAGTTCAATGGATAGAATATTCCGCAGGGGCCGGGCTTAAATTCTGATACTGGCCCGAGACAAAAGTTCGATAGGTTTTTTCTAATCCAGTTTTTCTGCCTGTGTCGAACACAATATTTATGATTTAATTGGTGTATTGCCCGAAAGATATACCCAACCTATGTCCTGGATGAGATTGAAGCCGAAGTCAGGGCATTGCATGTAATTTCTGTTAGTTGATACCTGTGGTCTCCTTTCCGCTTCGAGTTGCTATATAACAGGGGAACTTACAAGAGGAGGAACAATAAAAAGCCAAAAAATCTGTTGCCCCCGTGCCAGTACTGGCAACACCCATCATGGGATGAGATATGCAGGCGAAAAACTCTTTAGCAATGAAAATATCACAAAAGCCAGTCTGAAATTTCAAACGAAATTAAAATCTCCTGAAAATCAATGTTATGTGGTGAAAATGATTAATACTCACCAGGTTTGGCCGCATTGTTTGCGGAAAACAAGCCCTCTATCCGCCGCTAATCACCTGCCCTGCTGAATGCAAGAAGAAATAAGTCGCACCACAAATATTTATAGTCCGAGATAAGACACTATCGCATACTATAAAAAATCATAGTTAACTTTGACTATGATGAAACTGAAAGACTACAAGGCCGGGACATTTACAAAACAGCATGGATATCGCAGCTACCACCCAAACTATTTAAACCATGAATGGGTATTGGAGAGTCCCCAAATAAATAGTTTGCTGGAAGAGGCTAACTACAAACTCGGCCAGTTAAACGCTTTCTCGACTTTCATTCCAAATGTTGAAGTATTTATCAGAATGCATATCTTGAAAGAGGCTACGCAATCCAGCAGAATAGAAGGAACAAGAACCAACATAGAAGAGGCGCTGCTGGAAGAAAGAGATATTCTGCCGGAGGCAAAAGATGATTGGCAGGAGGTCCAGAACTATATCGAAGCCATGAATTACTCTATAAACCGGCTTGCAGAGCTGCCACTTTCATCCCGGCTGATCCGCGAAGCACATAAAATTTTGATGAAGGGAGTGAGAGGAAAAAATAAAATGCCGGGAGAATTCAGGTCAAGCCAGAATTGGATCGGTGGGGCGACTATTAATGATGCGGTATTCGTACCTCCTCATCACAGCCTGGTGCCAGAACTCATTGCTGACCTGGAGAAATTTTTGAACAACCAGGAAATTAAAGTACCTCACCTTATAAAAATTGGAATGGCTCATTATCAATTCGAGGCCATTCACCCTTTTTTAGACGGTAACGGCAGAATTGGCCGGTTGTTAATTACTCTCTATTTGGTGAATAACCAGTTGTTGGCGAAACCAACGCTTTATTTATCAGATTTCATTGAAAAAAACCGGTCAATTTACTATGATAACCTTGTCAATGTTTCTGAAAAAAATAACATGGAACAATGGCTTCGCTTCTTCCTGATTGGGATTGTCGAAACATCCACCGTTGCTATAGATACATTTAACCGGATCATTGCTTTGCGTGACAGGCTGGAAAAAGAGACAATTCCTGGCCTTGGAAAGCGTGCACCTAATGCCAGAGCGTTACTCAACTATCTATACAATAAGCCCGTAATTAGCCTGGCTGATGTTATCAACAACCTGGCCGTAACAAAATCCACAGCGAATGTTTTGATAAATGATTTTTATAAACTGGGCATACTAAAAGAGCAAACAGGATTTAAAAGAAACAGGGTTTTTGTGTTTAGTGATTATCTTAAATTGTTTGAACGATGAAAAGGGGTTGATGTCGATCAATGTAGTCGTAGCTGTTTTCTTCGGGTTATTCCTTCTGTTGCAAGGTTCATAAAACCAACATACCCCACTTTATTGATTTTAATGAAAAAATTTCATTATGCCTCGTTATACCCCCACTAACACATCAAAACCAAACTGTTCAACAGAGCCCAAAAGTTCCACACTAACTTTCGGAGAGTAGTGTATTTCATACAGATCATCAGAAACCATGGATTTTTGGATACTGATAGATTGCGAGAATGAAAATACCGGCCGAAAAAGGTAGGGGTTATTAAATCCCGAAAGCCTATAAGACTACTTCAATAACAGCCCAGGAGCCGCCAAAACGTTCTATAACGTAGATCTGGTTAGTGAGCTCCATTCCGGGACAAGGTTTAAGGTATATGTCTGCGGGTTCCTGGCTTAATGATACGATTATGTTCGATTTTATTACGGTCACTCCGAACCCCAAAAACTTAATAGACCCCCAGATCGGAAACGACTACAACGATGCAAACAGGGGACGCAAGACTATTTTCTAGCCCTCGAAAAATACATAATAACACTTATATAATATTGATAATCAATTTCTGGATCACATATTCCTATTTTAATACAGTATTTTTACACACCATGAATCCAGTATCAATCAAAAATTAACTATCAGCGGGCTAACCCCTTGTATATAGTAGTTTTTTGCTTGAGGCTGACCAGATTTCCCGGATCAATTTTATACAAACCCATTACTAACCATGCGACTAATCTTAGCAGCCTTCGTTTGCTTTGCTTTCAACAGCACTTATGGTCAAACACAGTTCTGGAGTGATACGTTCGAAGATGCCGGCGCTCCTTCAAGCGGTAGCAGAACTCCTTCCTCCAATGTCAGCAGCGGAGGCCCTCCTGCCACCAGGTATTTCTGGCGCTGTGGTACGTCAAATATTTCTACTATAAACGTTTATTCGGGTTTTGAGGGAAGTAAATTCTGGGCAGGAGAAGATCACCGCCTTTCCCCGTTAACACAACCTGCCGAACAAAGCATAACATGGAGCAGCATTAATATCGCGGGAAAGACGAATATTGCTTTCAAGGCACTGTTTGCATCGGGAAGCGCTGCAGGAAACAACTGGGATATTAAACCCAACAGTCCTTATAACGATTTTGTTGGAGTGGAATACAGGATTGATGGCGGAGCCTGGCAAAACGGAATTTGTTTTATGGCATCAAATCCAGCCATTTCAACACCGCTAAGTATTAACAGTAACCCGGGCACAGGTGCAGGTCAGGATTCCGTTGGCGATGGTGTTGTGCTGCTTAACTCAGCTGTCTTTTCAGAATTCACGTTTAACATTTCCGGAACAGGTACAACTCTTGACCTGAGACTGAGGGCACACTCGAATGGAACTTCAGAAGAATGGGCGATTGATAACATTAGGCTCTATTACGGGACGGGTTCAGTCCCCGTTAAATTGTCTGGCTTTAAAGGAAAAGCAGAAGTGGCCGGAAACGCTCTCTCCTGGATTTCGGAAAACGAAGTTGATAATACCGGTTTTGAAATCGAACGCAGTAAAGATGGGGTATATTTTGAAAAAATTGGAATGGTACACGGCAGAGGAAACAGTACCAGCCGGCAGGAATATCATTATGATGACAAATATGCTGTGCCAGCAACGGCCTATTACAGGTTGAAGCAGGTGGATGAAAACGGAAGCTTCAGTTACTCGCCTATTGTGTTTATCAGGAGGGCGCAGGGAGCGGGAGCGGGTTTGCATGCCTATCCCAATCCGTTTACAAACAGATTATTTGTTGAACTAAAAAACACGAACAGCAGCAACCTAAAAGGTTTGCAATTGTTGGATGTTGCAGGAAGATTGTATCCGGTAACTGTATCATATGCCGTTAACGGGTTGGTGATCAATACAGGTCAATTACAGAGTGGCGTGTACTTTCTGCAATGGAATAACGATGGTGCTGTGCACAGAACGATGGTGATAAAAAATTGATAGAACGATCGGCGTTGCCGGTATTCAGCTTTTAAGGTTTTTGATTTATTGCACGGATTTATCCTGCAGCTGTTCACTACCGAAGAACTAACTCCGGTCTATAAAAAACGGGGTTGTTATCGTTGAATGGGAAAAAGTCAGATCAGGAGCCAGCCATTTTCGTTTATGCCTCCCAATCCGTCATTCTTCATTGACCAAATCAAGCAATCAGCCTTTTCCCGGACAACACAGAAGATCATATTTGCTCTCTATAAAGAGCAAATAAGTCAAAAAATGCTTTTTGTAAAGAGCAATCGGAAATACAAAAAGCAGGTTTTTAGTATTTACAATAATCTCTCCTGCCCGACCTACTTCACCCACCGCTTGAGCGTGGGCAAGGTCTGGAGGGCTAACTGGATAATGGGCTCTTCAATCTTCTGGCGCTGCATCTGCATCCTGACCATGGCACTCATTTCGTTCAGTGTCATGTCGGGCTTGGTAAATTGCCCGTGCTGGTAACAATACATACAATATTCATGGCTGCGCTCGCCATCCCGCTCGGTGCCGCACATTTCATCGGTATCCAGAGGCATGGTGCAACTCTGGCAAATTCTATTGGGTGCCATTTTAATCAATTTTGAAGACTGAAGATACTCGGGAACAAGGGTAAAAAAGGATGACGGGAGTCAGAAACCTGCCTGATGCCCCGCCGCGACAAATATCTTTCATATACCGGCTACCTGCAAAAGATCGGGTTATAACTCGCCAAGCGACCCATTCTCCAAATGAAAAACAACTTTCTGGAGAAGCCGCTTAAGCTCCTGGAAACTGTTAGGCTTGGTGTAAAATACCTGGGCACCACTGGCACGGGCTGCCTGCAGATCATGTAAGTCTGAAGAAGTGGAATACAAGGCCACCGGGATGTGCCGCCAGTGATGATCCGACTTCAAACGGCGCAAACAATCCCATCCATTCACAATCGGCATATTGATATCGAGGAAAATAATATCGGGCAGGGTACCCCGCAACAACAAAAGAGCCTCCTCCCAATCGGATGCGGTAATATAACCCGTGCCCGGACTCACCTTCTCCAGTGCTTCCCGGAATAAATCACGATCGTCCCCATCGTCATCTATCAATAGTATCCGTCTGATCATATATTGCAAAAGATATACGCCTAATCCGCATGACTGGTTTTAATTACTAATCGGCTCCGTAATATTTGTGCTATTGATCAGGCCAGGACCGGCTTTCTTTCCCATGAAAAATCAACCGGTAAAGATTAAAAATGTGGGGATTCAAATATAAGATAGTAATTCAATATAAAGACCAGGTTGTCGTGAAAGGAAAATCGGGAATGAAGATGGGCGGCTTTAGTATTCTGCGTACTCTGCGTTTTCTGCGTCTTCTGCGTCTTCTGTGTACTCCGCGTTCAAAAAAAAAACAAGGGCTACGCATCACGCATAGCCCCCGCCCTTTTCGAAAATCTTTTCACCAGGAAACAATCAATGCAGACTCTTTAAGGTGATATACTTACTCAGTTTGGAATAGTCAAAACCCTTTTCCTTCATCTCCTTGACATATTCTGCTGTTATGTTCAGCGCTTTCAGAGCGATGAATTCATCAAGTTTTTGTTCCTTGTATCCAAGCGCCTCAAATGATTTCACATATTCAGGAGTAACATTTTGTGATTTAAGACCGATAAACTCGGAAAGTTTAGTGTTCTTATATCCATTGTCCTGGAACCCTTTGATATATTCGGGTGTTACATTCAGTGATTTTAAGGCGATCAGCTCGCCCCTGTCCACATTATCGTATCCCACAGATTTGAATGAATTGACATACTCATCATCGATCTTCAGAGACTTAAAAGCCACCAGGTCGTTGGCCGCTTTCTCATCGATGTCGTCGCCCTTACCGGCTTTGCGCATCTTACGGATGTAATCGCCATCGATGCCCTGCGCCTTGAATGTGATCAGGCGATCGGAAGTGATGTCCTTATACCCGGCATTCCTGATTTCCTCAACATAGGCCTTATCGATTTTCAATGATTTCAGGGGGATGAAATCGTTCAGTTCGAGACGGCCGATTCCGCTTGCCCTCATGGAAGAGATATAGGCCTGGTCGATCTTGAGCGCGGCCAGGGGTATCAGTTCATCTTTCCCAAAACCTTTGTACCCTTCTGCCTTCAGCATGGCTACATAAGATTTCTTCACATCGACGAAGAAATACACCATCAGGTCGCGATCCGACAAGGACTCTCCTGTTTCTTTTTTCATGTCGGCGCCATAGTCTTTATTAGGAATGAATTTATACTTGCCCATTCCCTGGTCGCCCTCAAATTTTCCGGTGAGTTCCATGGTACCGGCGTCACGGGTGAGTTTAAAGGTACCGGCTGTTCCTTTCGGAAGGTTGCCGGAAAACTCCGACAGTTTGAATGAGCTGGTGTTGAATGAACCGTGCTCGTCGTCATCGCTCTTGAACTGAAGATCGATCTTGTCTCCCTTGATGGTGGCAAACCAGGATCCTTCGAGGTCGAGCTCCTTTTTGTTGTCATGCTTTACGGTCTCCTTGGTGGATTGGTGATCCGGGGAACTGTTGGCATGCGGCGACTGTGCGCGGGCTAGAGGCTCATTCAACAGGCTCACAAATAATACCAGCAGTGGAAGGAGGAAAAGATACTTCCACGCGGTATGCAGATTTGATTTCTTGGCGTTCATCATGGCTATACGTTTTTTAAGTAGTGACTGGTTATAGTTCGTTGTCAGTTTCAATGGCAGTTGCGGTGTCGATACTTTCAGCAGGCTGAACTGGTATTGCTGCACTTCCACCGATTCTTTCTCCACCATCTGCGCATCAGTTAAAAATTCCAGGTTGTTTTCAATTTCCTTGCGGTAGATCCAGGCAAAGGGATTGAACCACTGAAAAACCAGCGCGATCTCTGCCAGCAACAGATCCATACTGTGCTTCTGGCGCACGTGGATCTTCTCATGCTGGATAATCTGGTTATAGGTTTCCCATTCGTACTTTTCAGGATTGATAAAGATGTTGTTTCCGAAGGAGCAGGGAGCCATATCCCCGCTGATTTCTACGATGCGGTATTGTCCGTCGATGATGACCGGACTCCGGTAGGCACGCCACATCAGCACCACGATTTGCACCAGCAGGTTAATGCCGAATACCGCCACCCCGATCCAATACAGGTACATCGCCCAGGTGAGGATGAACTTTGCATTGAGCACCGACTCCTTACCCACCGTTTCCTGCCTGCTTTGTCCAACCGGCTCCTGCTTCGAAATGGTATTTTTCGCGGGCGCAGACCCATCCTGCATCGATATCGGCGAAGGAATGTCCGGCTTTACATTCACGATTTCCGCCTGTCGGAAAGAAAATTTCTCCGGTATTCTCACCGTCGGCAAGGCAAATGCCGCCAGCAGGCAGCACAGCAACACATACCGGTTGATACGATAGAACGTTTCTTTCTGGAGAAATATCTTGTAAAAGGCCAGGCAGCCGCCAATGATCACCGCTACCTGCAGGAGATATGTGGTCATTTTTTATTCGATTTAATCATTTGTACAATCTCGTTCAGTTCGGTATCCGATAAATTCTGCTGCCTGGCAAAAAATGCCAGCATGCGCGGATAGGAATTATCAAAATACTGACTGACGATATCTTTCATGAAATGTTGCTGGTAATCCTCCCTCGAGATCAGCGGGTAATACTGGTACACATTGCCCACGGTTTCATGACTGAGAAATCCCTTTTCTTCCAGGATCTTCACAATCGTGGCCACACTGTTATAATGCGGCTTCGGATCGGGCAAGTGCGGAATCACCTCCTTGATGAATGCCTTCTCCAATTCCCAAAACACCTGCATGATCTGCTCTTCCCTTTTGGCCAGTTTTATCATAATTCGAATGTTTGCACAATACTACTACTAATTCATTAGTAGTGCAACTAATTTTTTAGGAAGCTGGGGGCGGGTGGGTCCTGATATCCTCTCAAATGCAGCCTGGTATTGGCTTTCAGCGAAATTTCGAACAAAGAGTAAAAGGCGGCATCACGGGATGAGCGGCAAACCGGGCCATTTTATATCTTTAAAACATGAATTGCCTGATCATCGATGATAATAAGATAGCCCGCACCACTTTAAAACAACTGGCGAGCCAGGTTAAGAACCTGGAAGTTGCAGGAGAATGCGCCACAGCCATGGAAGCCTATAATATATTGCAGGAAAACCCGATCGATCTTTTGTTACTGGATATCGAGATGCCGGGCATGACCGGCCTGGAACTGACGCGTAACCTGGGCTCTAAAAAACCATTGATCATCTTCACCACATCCAAAAAAGAATATGCGGCTGAGGCTTTTGAATTAAATGTGGTGGATTATATCGTGAAGCCGGTGACCCCTGCCCGCTTTATCCAGGCGATCGACAAAGCCCGTGAGATCCTGGAAAGCCAGCAACAGGAAGTTACGCTGGGTGAAGAATCGGTGATCTTCATCCGCGACTCGAATATCGTAAAGAGACTGGCGATTGATGATATCCTGTTTGCTGAAGCAATGGGAGATTATGTAAAACTACATACGGCACAGAAATTCTATGCGATCCACAATACCCTCAAAGCAGTGGAAGAAAGATTGCCGGCTTCCCGGTTTCTAAGAGTTCACCGATCCTATATTGTCGCCATCCACAAAATAGATACTCTCCAGGACGGAGCACTGGTACTGGGAAATAAAGTGGTTCCGGTAGCCGACGCTTTCAGAGCGGCGCTGAATAAGAGGTTGAACATTTTGTGACGCGAATTACACGAATTATACGAATTACACGAATTGCACGAATTAGTGCTTATTCTGGTTGGGGGGAAGTTTTAAGTACCCTACAAAGAGATAAACAAGAAAACCTATACAAACAAGGATGGCGCTTGCCATAGCTATCAGCGAAAGTGGCGTAGTACCCGAATCGAGGGTCCTGAGAAACCAGTATGCCAGGAAGGCGAGTAAGGTGGTATCCAAAAAGAATAATATCGTGTATAATATTTTCATATTCACAAAGGGCCTCCGAAGAATCGGAGGCCGTAACCAAACTAACTGCTATGAGAAAAGAATTATCAGTATCTGAACTGACGACCTAAAGGTATACTGCATGGTAACCCCTCCGTGCCCCTAAAAGCCCTTTGCGGAAAATCTGTCGGCCAAAAAGGGAAAAAGAGCGACGAATGCAATTTGCCAATGGGCCAATACAAATGCAATTACGAATTCCGAATGACGAATGACGAATGAAATTTGCCAATGTGACAATTGGTCAATGAGCCAATACAATTACGAATTCCGAATGACGAATGACGAATGAAATTTGCCAATGAGCCAATTAGTCGATTGGTCAATGCAATTGCGAATTACGAATTCCGAATGACGAATTCTTTGCGGGCTTTGCGGTTCTTGGCGGGCTTTGCGTTCCTTGGTCGGGGAGCAAAAACAATCAGCAATGAGCCAATTAGTAAATGGGCCAATACAAATGCAATTACGAATTCCGAATGGCGAATGACGAATGCAATTTGCCAATGTGCCAATTAGTAAATGGGCCAATACAAAAAGGAATTATGACTGGCATATTAAAGACAAACCGTAAACTGCAAACAGCAAACTTCAAACAGCAACACGAAAACCAGCAATAATTCCTTTAATTGCCGAAATTCGTATCATGAGCGGGCGAAAAGTTTCCATATACCTCCTCTTTGCTTTTATTATCGGTAATCTTGTACTGATCTATATTCAGTACAACTCCGCTAAAAATACCAATACACTTATTCGCGAAAACCAGATACTGCTCACCGAATTCAAGGCGAGCAATGACCTGAAAGAACTGGAAAAAGACATCATCTCCGTCGAAAGCAATATCCGGGGTTCGGTTACGATGCGCGATTCGGGTCTGCTGAGCTCGATGTCTTCACAGATCCGGGAAGTGGAAGAAGACCTGGGAAGATTACAAAAAATCACCGATAACGACAGCTCCGTCATTTATATTGACCAGCTCCGCCGCCTGGTAGGTCAGAAACTGCTTCATAGCCGACGAATCATTGACTCATTTCAATTTTCGGGAAAGGTGGCCGCAGAAAATGTGATCGCCACGCAATGGGGGAAGGTGCTGACAGACTCCATCATCATGATCACCCGCCAGCTGGAAGATTCACGGGAACGACTTCTGGAAACGGTGACGGCTTCGATTGACGAAAGCGGTGAAAAAGCGCTTCAATTCGGCACCATCCTCATCGTAATAGTGCTCAGCAGCGGGGCGGTTCTTTTCTGGTTTATCATCAATACAATCCGACGCCAAAACCTACTGATCGACCGGCTTAATACTTCGGAGAAAAAATTAAAAGAAGCGGTCACCATCAAGGAAAATTTTATGGCGAATATGAGTCATGAAATCCGCACTCCCATGAACGCCGTACTTGGCTTCACCAAATTACTGAAGAGAAAACCGCTGGATACGGAATCGAAAGAATATGTAGACACGATCGAACGCTCGGGCGAAAACCTCCTGATGATCATCAACGATATCCTGGACCTCTCAAAAATAGAAGCAGGAATGATGCGCATCGAAAACGCGCCTTTCAGTCTCCGCGGCCTGCTGTATTCCATAGAAACACTTTTCCGGGAAAAAGTGGCTGAAAAGAAAATTGCGTTCGAATGGACAGTAGAAGATCGTATTCCGGATCATCTCGAAGGTGATGCAATAAGATTATCGCAGATACTGGTCAACCTGGTAGGCAATGCCCTCAAGTTTACAGACAAGGGAAAAATAAATATTACCGTTAAGGGCGAAGCGGGGACTGACGAAAAAATCGTCCTTCAGTTCACGGTGGCCGATAGCGGCATCGGTATTGCCAGCGATCAGCTGGGGCGGGTATTCGAGCGCTTTCACCAGGCTGAAGAAACGCTTACCCGAAAGTTTGGCGGAACCGGACTGGGTCTCTCGATCGTAAAAGACCTGGTACAACTGCAACAGGGAAACATATTCGTGGAAAGCACACCCGGCAAAGGAACCTCGTTCCACTTTTCTATCCCCTACCGGATTAGCTCGGAGGCCGCGCTTCAGCCAGTCAGTAGCGCTGGCAAGATAAAAGCCCCGGCTCCCCAACAGGCCCTGCATATCTTGATTGCCGAAGACAATGAGATCAACCAGACCTTTCTTCGTCACCTGTTCAAAGAATGGAATGTCTCTTATGATATTGCCTCAACCGGCCTGGAGGCGCTCGACCTCCTGCAAAAAAATAACTACGACCTGGTGCTGATGGATATACAAATGCCGGGGATGGACGGATACACGGCCACCCGTCATATCCGCCAGGAACTGAAAATGGATATTCCTGTCATCGCGATGACGGCCCACGCCATGGCAGGTGAAAAAGAAAAATGCCTGGGAAATGGGATGAATGAATACCTGTCGAAACCCCTCCGCGAAGAGGAACTACTGGCTTTATTGAACCGCTTTTCCGAAAAACCAGTATTGACATCCAGGCAAACGGGCCCATCGAACTCCTCTTTGGATTATCAATGGATCGATCTTGGTTATATGAAAGAAGTGAGCCAGGGAAATGCCGGCTACGAAATGGAGGTCACCAAACAATTCCTGGAAGCAATACCAGAAGACCTGCACCAGCTCGAAGCCTGCTGGAAAAGCAATGATCTGGTAACCCTGAAGCAGATCGCCCACAATATGAAAACATCGGTTTCGGTAATGGGCCTGACCGATCAGTTAAGACCCTTTCTCGACAATCTCGAATACCTTGATCTTACTCCTGCCAGCTTTCAGGAAAACTTCCATCAGCTATCTGAAATTTGTAACCATTCGCTGACAGAAGCGAGGAATTTTTTAGAATCGCTCGCGAAGCGTATGTAGTGACTCATTGGCAAATTGCATTCGTCATTCGTCATTCGCCATTCGTAATTGCATTTGTATTGGCCCATTTACCAATTGGCTCATTGACTAATTGTTTTTGCTCCCCGACCAAGGAACGCAAAGCCCGCAAAGAACCGCAAAGCCCGCAAAGAATTCGTCATTCGTAATTGCATTGACCAATTGACTAATTGGCTCATTGGCAAATTGCATTCGTCATTCGTCATTCGCCATTCGTAATTCCTAATTGCATTGGCCCATTTACCAATTGGCCCATTGGCCCATTGCTGCTTGTTTTCTTTTCACCGACTGTTTTTGCCTTCTCAACGATCTGCGCTTGCAGAAAATCCATTCCTGATACAGTTTTGCGGCAGATCAATTTGTTCAGGACATGCAACAAAAACTATTTCGTCGCCGCACGTATGTTTGGCTTTTCCTCTTATTTACTCTCGGAAGCAATGACAGCTTTTCCCAGGCTGCTGCAGACACTCTTCACCTGACAGTTTCAAAGGCAGAGGAGATATTCCTGCAAAAAAACCTGGCTCTCCTTTCCAGTCACTACAATATCGACATCAACAAGGCGCTGGTACAACAGGCAAAGGTTTGGGATAATCCGGTTGTTAATACCGATCAGACATTATATGATGGCAAATTTTTCCGGCACGGCACCGTTAACGGACAGTACTATGGTGAAGTATTCGCCCAGGTTCAGCAACTGATACGTACGGCGGGAAAGATCAAAAAGCAAACCAGGATGGCCGAAGACAATGTAGAGGGGGCGCAGGCACAATTCAACGACCTGATGAGAAACTTGAAATACGCCCTCACCACGGACCTCAATGACCTGGCCATGCTGCAGGAAAATGCCGTTCTCTTCCGGCAGCAGATCGGAAATATGGAATTCCTTTCGCATGGTATGGATGAAATGCTGAAAACAGGGGATGTTTCTCAAAAAGACAACCTCCGCATCAAATCATTATTGTTCTCCCTGAATTCCGATTACAATGAAAACCTCCGCGCACAGATAGAGCTGCAAAAAGAACTGGGCACCTTATTACAACTGAAAGACAGTGTCTGGATCGTTGCCGATATCAACCGCATGCCGGGTAGTGATGAGGTCAGATCCCTTGTGCTGCAATCTCTCAGGGACTCTGCCTTCCGGAACCGGCCCGATCTCGCGCTGGCCGAAAACCAGGTGCTATTCCAGCAGCACAACCTCGCCTTTCAAAAAGCGCTGGTGTATCCCGACCTGACTGCCGGTATCCAATATGATCGCCTCAATAGTTATGTACCGAGATATTGGGGATTGGATCTTTCCATTCCGCTTCCTCTTTTTAACCGCAACAAGGGAAACATCCGGGCCGCGGATCTGTCGATCAAACAAAGCGTGACGGGCATGGAGCAGGTTAAACTGCAGGTTGACAGGGAAACCCTTGGCGCCTATCAAAAATTACTGAACACCACCCGGATGCTTGATCAGAACAACAACCTGTTCCAGTCTTCATACGAATCCCTGATGAAGAACATGCTCAATAGCTATCGCGAAAGAAAAGTGAGCCTGATCGAGTTCACGGATTTCTTTGACGCCTATCGCGAAACCCGGCTTCGGCAAATCAAGCTGGTCAACGACCAGCGCAATGCCGCCGCCGAACTGAACTATTCCATCAATCAAAATATCATCAAACTCTAACCTGTCATGAAACAGTTCATCACCCATACATTTATTTCCTCTATACTGATAACTGCGATCGCTTCCTGCAACCGGGAAGCCGCAGGGCCGTCCAATGAAAAGAAAGAACCGCTCCTCAGCGACAGCACACTCAAAATTCTGAAGATCGACACGGCGGGCTGGCGCAGTATCGACAACGAGGTCAAACTCACCGGCGAGGTCAGTTTTGATGAAAACAAAGTAGTAAAAGTATATCCCTTCAGCAGCGGCCAGGTACAAAGCGTGACTGTCAGCCTGGGTGATTATGTGAAGGCAGGCCAAACCCTGGCTGTCATCAAAAGCGCCGATATCGCAGGTAATTATGCCGACCTGTCTGTTGCCGGTAACGATGTGGTTATTGCCAAAAGAGCGATGGAGAACGCAGATCACCTGTTCAAGAACGGTATTGCCAGCGAAAGAGAATACATCGAAGCGAAAGAGAATTATAATAAGGCGGTAGCCAGTCAGCAAAAAATTCAGGAACAGATACAGATCAATGGGGGCGGTAAGACTACCCCTAACGGCACCTATGTCATCACCGCTCCCCGCAATGGATATGTAGTTGAGAAGCTGATCAACCCCGGCAATTTCATCCGCAACGACAATAACAGCAACCTGTTCACCATCGGTGATATTGATGATGTATGGATATGGGCGAATGTATTTGAAACGGACATCGCGCGGGTGAAGGAAGGATATGTAGCCAAAGTGACAACCGTTGCCTACCCCGATTCCGTTTTTGTGGGTAAGGTCGATAAGGTCAACCAGGTATTGGATCCGGTTACGAAGGTGATGAAAGTGAAAATAGTCCTTCCCAATAAAGGCGGACTGTTAAAACCTGAAATGTTTGCCAATATTCTGATTTGTAACAGTGAACGGAAGAAAGGGCTGGCAGTACCCAGCAGTGCTGTCATCAGTGAAAGCGGCCGCAATTATGTAGTTCTCTTTAACAGCCGGGATGATGTGAAAGTGCAGGAGGTATCCGTAATGAAATCTACCGGAGGCTACACTTTTTTAAACAGTGGCGTCAGTGCCGGTCAGCAACTCATCACCCAAAACCAGATCCTCGTTTACAGAAAACTGATGGACCGCTAATTCTTTTCCGGAACCCCAACTACCCTTACAAACAAAGACACGAGCATGAATAAGTTAATACAGCGCATCATCCGGTTCAGTCTGCAGCACCGATACTTTGTCTTCTTTATGACAGGCGTGCTCGGAGTAATCGGTTTTATCAGTTACAAGAATACGCCGGTGGAAACATTTCCCGACGTTACCAATACGCAGATCGTCATCATTGCCCAATGGCCCGGCCGGAGTGCCGAGGAAGTGGAGAAATTTGTGACCATTCCGCTGGAGGTTGCCCTTAACAGTGTGCAGAAGAAATCCAACCTGCGCACCACTTCCGCATTCGGACTCAGCTATACCAGGATCATTTTCGACGATGATGTCGATGACGCGTTCGCGAGGCAGCAGGTACTCGGCCGTCTCGGCAATGCCGATCTTCCCGACGGCGTGAAGCCGGACGTACAGCCACCCTATGGACCCACCGGAGAGATATTCCGGTACACTTTAAAAAGCAATACCCGCTCCATCCGAGACCTGACCACCATTCAGAACTGGGTGCTCGACCGCGCTTTCAAGAGTGTGCCCGGCGTTGCGGATGTAAATAGTTTTGGCGGGGAAGAAAAAATATTTGAAGTCAGTGTGAACCCCGAATTGTTAAGCAAATACAACCTCTCTTCGCTGGACGTATACAACGCGATTGCCAAAAGCAATATCAATGTGGGGGGCGATGTGATCGAAAGAAACGGCCAGAGCTATGTGGTAAGAGGAATTGGTATCTTAAAAAATATCGACGACATCCGGAACATCTTTATCGATAAACGAAATGGAGTACCCTTGCTGGTAGGTAATGTGGCCGATGTGGTGGAAGGTGGCAAACCGAGACTGGGGAAAGTATCGAGAGACCGGAACCAGCCGGATGTAATTGAAGGGATCATTGTGATGCGCAAAGGCGAAAACCCGAGCGAGGTACTGGAAAGGGTCAGGGAGAAAGTAAAAGATCTCAATGAAAACGTGCTACCCAAAGATGTAAAAATCGATACGTTTTACGACCGTACCAACCTGATGGATTATGCACAGGAAACCGTACTGCATAACCTGTTCGAAGGAATCGTACTGGTCACCGTTATTGTATTAATCTTCATGGCCGACTGGCGAACTACGGTTACCGTGGCGATCATTATTCCGCTGTCGCTTCTCTTCGCCTTCATGCTGATGCGTCTGAAAGGCATGAGCGCCAACCTGCTTTCGATGGGCGCGATCGACTTCGGAATTATCATCGACGGTGCGGTGGTGATGGTGGAAGGCTTGTTTGTGGCGCTGGATCACCGGGCCCGCGAAGTAGGCATGGAGAAATTCAACAAGCTGGCGAAACTGGGATTGTTCAAAGCCACCGGAACCGAAATGGGCAAGGCCATCTTCTTTTCGAAGATCATCATTCTTACCTGTCTCGTGCCGATCTTCTCTTTTCAAAAAGTGGAAGGAAAGATGTTCTCGCCGCTGGCCTATACCCTTGGATTTGCCTTACTGGGAGCGCTGTTGTTTACCCTGACCCTCGTGCCGGCCCTGTCGAGTATCTTGTTAAGAAAGAATGTGCGGGAGAAGCATAACCCGGTCGTTACCTTCTTTGAAAAGTCGGTAGGCAGGATGCTCAATATTGTTTACCGCAACCAGAAGAAGAGCGTCCTGATCGCTTTTGCCATCATGATCCTTGCCTTCTTCTCGGCAAAATTCCTGGGAACGGAATTCCTGCCCGAACTGAACGAGGGCGCACTTTGGGTGGAGGCCGAATTGCCCATGAGTGTATCATTGAACGAAGCCGACAGTGTTTCGCAGAAGATGATCGGCATCCTGAGTTCTTTTCCTGAAGTGAAGCAGGTATTGTCACAGATCGGAAGAACCAATGATGGTACCGACCCGAAAGGCTTTTTCAATGTACAGATACAGGTGGATCTCAAACCAAAGAAAGAGTGGACGCGCAAGATCACCGAAGATCAACTGATCGATCAGATGGATCAGCAATTGAATATCATTCCCGGGCTCGTGCTCAACTACTCCCAACCGATCCGCGATAATGTGGAAGAGGCGGTGGCCGGTGTAAATGCCGCCCTGGCTGTAAAGATATTCGGACCCGATTTTGAAACGCTGGACAGTCTGAGCAAGTTAACGCTGCATCAGCTGGAGACCGTAAGAGGTGTCCAGGACCTGGGTATTCTAAAGAACCTCGGTCAGCCTGAATTTCGCATACAGCTCGATCAGCAGAAGATGGCCATGTATGGGGTGAATACCAATGATGCCAATGCAGCCATTGAAATGGCCATCGGCGGAAAGGCAGCCAGTGAACTATACGAAGGAGAACGCAAGTTCGATATCAGGGTTCGGTACCAAAAAGACTACCGCAGTACCCAGTCGGCTATTGAACAGATCATGGTACCCACCGATGATGGGGCGAAGATCCCGCTCAAAGAGATCGCTAAAATGGAAACGCTCACGGGTCCGGCGTTCATTTACCGGGATAATAACACCCGATATATCGCCGTAAAATTTTCTGTCCGCGAGAGAGACCTGGGAAGCACCATTGCCGAGGCGCAACAAAAAGTGGCTGCGGCCATTCAGTTTCCGCACGGATACTCCTGCACCTGGAACGGTGAGTTTGAGAACCAGCAGAGAGCCAATAATACGCTTGCCAGGGTAGTACCCATTTGCCTGCTCGTCATCTTCCTGATTCTCTTCATCACCTTCGGGAATGTTAAGGATGCGTTACTGACCATCCTGAATGTGCCATTTGCCCTCATAGGAGGTATCTTGGCGCTCCATATTACGGGTATGAACTTCAGCATCAGTGCCGGTATTGGCTTTATCGCCCTTTTTGGTGTATGCATCCAAAACGGAGTCATCCTGATCAGTGTTTTCAGAAAGAACCTGGAAAGCGGTATGCATCTCGATGACGCCATCAAAAAAGGAGTGATCAGCCGGGTTCGGCCCGTTGTGATGACGGCACTGATGGCGGCCATCGGACTTTTACCCGCCGCTATTGCAACCGGTATTGGCAGTGAAACCCAGAAACCGCTGGCGCGTGTAGTGATCGGCGGACTGATTACTTCCACGATATTGACACTGCTGATTCTGCCGGTGATGTACTCGCTGGTATATAAATTCATTCATAACAGGGAAAACCGGAAGTTATTGAAGAAAACAGGTCTCATCAATGGTTAGGTAAAATAGCTGGCCACGTAATCCTATAGCGCGTGGTTTTGCATGTCCTCGTCCCGCCAGTCCTGGCGGGACTTTTTTTCTTTCAGTTGCTTATTGTGGCTTCCTGCTGGTTTGAGGTTTGCTGTTTACTGTTTGCAGTTATAGAAATGGCGATTATACTATAATTTTCGATTAAAATTCTGCAAACTGTAAACGGTAAACCGTAAACAACAAACAGCAAATCATTAATTTTACGGAATAACAATGATTACAACCTCTCTCTTCTATGATCGAAATTACCGACCCTCTATTCAAGAAAGGTACTGATGCTTTGGCTAAGGGAGATATGGACGCTTTGAAAAAATTGTTGTCAACCTACCCCAAGATCGTGCATCAGCAGCTGGATGAACCTGCGGAAGGTTATTTCAGGTATCCGTATTTACTATGGTTTGTGGCAGATAATCCCATCCGGACAGGAAAGTTACCCTCCAACATCGCCGCCATGGCAAAGGTGATCATAAAGCTGTCGAAGTCGGAAAAAGTGGAGGGATTCAAAGATATTCTCAATTATGGCCTGGGACTGGTTGTATCCGGAAAAACTGCCGCTGATTCGGGAGTGCAGAAAGAATTAATAGAAGTGTTTGCAGAAGCCGGTGCCAATGTCAATCAACTGCTCACCGCCCTGGCAAACAGCAGGATTGATGCGGCAGAGCTGTTATTGAAAAAAGGGGCGAAACTGAATTTGCCCATGGCTGCGGCAACCGGCCGGCTTGCCGAAGCAAAAAAATTGTGGTCCCGTTCGGAACAAAATGAAAGACAGGTTTCCCTAACCGTTGCCAGCTTCTATGGAAGAACCGATATGATTACCTGGATGCTGGCCGAAGGGGTTCATCCCGACCTTGCCGGTGAAGGAGGTTTTCATCACCATGCCACACCGCTTCACCAGGCGGTACAGTCGGCCAGTATTGATGCTGTAAAAGCGCTTATTCAGGCAGGAGCCAATAAAGCAATCAAAGACAATATTCACCAGGGCACACCCCTCGACTGGGCCCGCCACTTTTATAATGAAGAAACAGATCCGGTAAAGAAAGAAAAATATGAAGCGATAGTAGTGACTTTGGAATAGCAGAAAACAGGAAAGCAATTTGCCAATGAGCCAATTGGTAAATGAGCCAATGCAAATACAATTCCGAATGGCGAATGACGAATGCAATTTGCCAATGAGCCAATTGGTAAATGAGCCAATACAAATTCAATTACGAATGGCGAATGACGAATGCAATTTGCCAATGAGCCAATGCAATTACGAATTACGAATGGCGAATGACGAATTCTTTGCGGGCTTTGCGGTTCTTGGCGGGCTTTGCGTTCCTTGCTCGGGGAGCAAAACAATCAGCAATGTGATAATTAGTTAATGGGCCAATACAAATGCAATTACGAATAACGAATTCTTTGCGGGCTTTGCGGTTCTTGGCGGGCTTTGCGTTCCCTGGTCGGGGAGAGAAAATAATTAGCAACGTGATAATTAGTTAATGGGCCAATAGAAATTCAATTACGAATGGCGAATGCCGGAGTGCATGTCAGTCAATTTGTCAATTAACAAATCACTGTTGTACGGTTAAAGTCATTGGCCTCCATGGAGCGGGAGCTAATGAGTACGTATTGTAGGCTTTGTTGCCGGGGCAGGTCTCTGATGGCAGATGAGTTTCGCGTTGAGTGCTGGTCTTGGATTCATTCGCCATTCGTAATTCGCCATTCGTAATTCGTCATTCGTTATTCGCCATTCGTAATTGCATTGCCTCATTGCCCAATTTCTTCTCTCATCAATAAGGCGGCGCAGGCGTTGGCAAGTAAAAATCTTTCTTCTTCCCTGATCTTTGTGAGATAGACTACTCCTTTATCGATCAATGATACAGCCGCCATAGGCTTGTCGTTCTTATCCCTGAATTCGAATCCAATCAAGCCCATCAATATTTTGGCAGGCTTGCCGTCTTTCCCTTCCATATGCCTCACCGGCACAATTTTGTAGTAATGTTCCGCATCTTTTATCAGATATCCTGTATAGGACGCAGGCTTGAGCTGAGATTCGACATTATCTACCATCATTTCCCAGGGCTTCTGACCGGCTGCCGTATATACCTGAACATAATATTTATCATTCGGCCGGTTGCGGATCGCCTCCACGATGTCGAGACCGATGTTGAATACGCTATTGGGGTTGGGCCCTACGGTGAGATCAGATGATTGAAATTTTGAAACGCAATACACTTCCGACAGGCCGTTCATCGGCCCGCTCATTTTGAAGCGTATTGTCTGGTTTCGTTTAACCTGTTCAACAGAGATCAGGTTTGTATAGTCGTTGTTGATCATGACACCGGTACCGAGTCCAAACCGGCTGCCGGAACCTTTCACCCAGGAACGCTTTACTTCTGTGGTATAGTAATCACCGAAGCTCAGCCGTTCCCTGGTAAAAAGCCCTCGCTTACCTGCCACCGCATATTCCTCTTTGCTTTCCCATCCTTCCTGTTGCAAGGCCATCCTGGCAGGTCTGCATTGTGTCAACAACACTATTCCAATCGCCGCTAAAAAGGTTTTGTTCATCTGGTCGTTTTGTATCTGACACAAAACTGGGCATAGAACCTGTTAAAGAATCATCAATATTGCCGAATTGATCTTTTAATGGTATGGATTGAGCTTTCAGGCCAGTTTATAGATCCGGTAAAGATTCTCCATCCCTTTCAGGGAAAACGTTCCAAGAAGTTCGGAAGGCAGCGGCAGTCCGTCAAGTGACAAGGCCACTTCTTCCGATACCAGGAGTTGGGAATCAAATTCTTTATTGAGCTGTTCGATGCGGGAAGCCGCGATCACTACATTTCCGGTTATGGAATATTGTCTTCTCAGGTCTGTTCCGATATTACCGGTAACGGCATCTCCTGTATGTATGCCGATACCGACCCGTGTTTCGGGCAATTTGCCTTCTTCCATGGCCACTTCCAGTTCATGGATGATTTCCCGGGCAGCCAGGGCGGCTGTTTTTGCAGGGTTCTGCATCGGCAGGGGCGCGCCAAAGCTAATCATACAACCATCGCCCAGGATCTGGTTCACCACGCCATGATGTCGGATCACCACCCCGATGACCAGGGAAAAGAAATCATTCTGGTATTGTACAATCTCTTCGGGAGCCTTTCGGGACGCGAATGCTGTAAAGTTTCGAATGTCTATAAACATGATGGCAACATACATGCGGCGGCTCTCCATTCTTCCCTCTTCATCCAGCATACGCCTGGCAATTTCCGGGGATATCTGCTGACCGAACAGGTGCTCGGCCTTCTGCCTTTTCTCCGATTCACGCAGCGAATGATTGATGCTATTCCGGATCTGCGAAGCCACCATTCCGGCAGCGATGCCGGCTGCCAGCAGCGTAAAACACCTGGCGGCATCATTGGTACCAAACCTGTGGTAGATGCACACACTGAACAACAGGTAAGCTGCCGACGCGATCAAACCACAGCTGAATGATAGCAGAAAATTCAACCGCAGCGTAGACAGAATGATAAATATGAAATAAATATAAATAATGGGCGATTGAAGGATGTCGAAACCCGGGTATTCTTTCGCGATCAGGAAAATAATACAGGAAGGGAGCAGGATTTCAAAAACCGTATTGATAAACTGCAGCCGCAAAGGGATTCGCTTGCCGCTTCTTCGTATTCTTTTCCTGATGTACAGGTAACAAAAAAGCTCGAACAGCATCACCGATACCGGAAAGAACCAGATCGTGGAAAACGATTCGGCCTGGCTGGTATCTCCATCTCCCACAACAGCCAGTTTGATCAGCCTGATGCAGATCGCCGCCACAAAGATGACCATCAACATAATGGTTCTTCTCTTTTCGCTGCGAAGCAATTGCTGGTCCAGCTGATGTTCAAATAACTTATTCATGCCCGCTGCATTTTTTGCTCCCGTTCTTCAAACAGGTGATCAAACAATTCCTCGTTCTGCACCGGTAACCCAAGTTTTTTTGCTTCTCTCTTCTTGTAAGGAAGACACACAATGATGAAACAGGATATAAAAGGAAGGAAACAGGAAATGGCAAACCAGACCCAGAAATTCCTTCCAAAACTTTTAGCCATCAGTCCGCCGAGAATGGGAAACCCGAGCGGGATGAGCAGTAATATCAATGCTATTAATTCCATAACTATACTTTTTAAATCCGGCTAACCCGGCGATTTTTTAAAAAGGAGGCGACCGAAGTCCCCTCCTATCACCAATCATCAACCATGCTACTAACGA
This sequence comes from uncultured Chitinophagaceae bacterium, assembly GCA_964605065.1. Taxonomy (GTDB): domain Bacteria; phylum Bacteroidota; class Bacteroidia; order Chitinophagales; family Chitinophagaceae; genus Endoryza. Next base: position 211,203 of record CAZSAQ010000002.1, on the reverse strand, counting down.
GAGCCTTTCCTGCGATTTTTATTCCTCTCTGTTGTTGTTCGTACTTTCCTTCCAGGGAAATATTGTTTCCTTTTGTTAAATCAGTTTGTTTTAAAAGGGAGGAGACCGAAGCCCCCTCCCATCACCAACCATAAACCACGCTACTGAGCAGCGCCTGTGGCGGGAAGCAATAATATTTCCCCCTGCTCAGGTTGCTTTCGCGTAAACTTATCTTTGATTTTATCAATGATATAATACATAACCGGCACTACTACCAGCGTCAGCAGCATCGAGCTGGTAAGGCCCCCGATGAGCGCCCAGGCCATCCCGTTCTTCCATTCGGCACCGGCGCCGCTGGCCAATGCGAGTGGCAGCATGCCGATCACCATGGCGATGGTGGTCATGAGAATGGGTCTCAGACGGGTACGTCCTGATTCAATCAGCGCATCGGTTGTTGAATAACCTTTTTCCTTGAGCTGATTGGTATAATCCACCAGCAGGATCGCATTCTTTGCCACCAGCCCGATCAGCATAATGATACCGAGCAGCGAAAAGATATTCAGCGACTGCATATTCATAGCCAGGGCCAGCAATGCTCCCACGATCGCTACGGGAATCGAGAACAATACCACGAAAGGATAGATATAGGAATTGTACAGCGCCACCATGATGAGATATACAAATATGATAGACGCAATCAGGGCCAGACCCATACTTCCAAAAGCTTCTGCCTGCTGTTTCATGTTCCCCTCATAAGAAACACTGATTCCGGCGGGAAGCGGATCTTTGTCGACCAACGCTTTGATTTCGGCGCCTACAGTACCCTGCGGGCGACCAACCACCTCACAGGAAACAGTTACAGAGCTGATCCTGTCTTTCCTTTCCAGTTTGGCAGGGCCGAGTGTTCTTTCAATACTCGCAAACTGCTCCAGCCTGATCATGGTTCCATTAGCCGAAGCGAAGGACAGTTGTTTCAATTCATCCACCGATTGCCTGTTGAACTGGTCCAGCCGGACGCTGATATCATAGTCATACTGACCCTGGGTGAGCTTGGAGTCGGTGTTGCCGCTGAAGGCGAGCTGCAATACTGCTCCTACCTGGTCCATGCGCAATCCCAGCGCAGTCATCTTATCCTTATCAATATGGATACTGATTTCGGGTTTGTTGTTTTCGATAGATACTTTCTGGCTGGAAGTGCCAGGTACGGTTTTCATTTTTGCGAGAATACTGTCTGCATACTGCAGGAGCGTATCCACACTGTTTCCGTTTAATACCAGCTGAATCGGCGCTTCACTGGTGCTGCCCATGATATCCACCTGGCTGGTGGTAATCTTGGCACCGGTTACGTTCTCTTCCAGCTCTTTTTTGAGTATCTGCGAAAACTGCTCGGTACTGAATCTTCTTTCCTGTTTGTCGACCAGCTTCACACTGATCTCTGCAATATGTCTTTCACCCTGGCTGGAAAACTGATCTTTACTCTTTCCCATCGACGAAAACACATTAATCACTTCGGGTTTGGACATAATATATTGTTCCACTTCCTGCGTCTTGAGGTTGGTTTGTTCGATGTTGGCATCTTTTGGCAATTCCACCTTGATGACCATTTCGCCACGATCACCCATGTTGACAAACTCGTTGCCGATGAATCCGAAGCCAACAAGCAACATCGAGCTGAACAGCAATACGAGGGTGGTTCCGAGTACCCATCTTTTATGACGAAGACTCCACTTCAGCAGTCCGGTATAGCTTTCAATCAGTTTATTGATGCGCGCTTCTACCCAAAGAATCAGGCGGCCACCCAGCTTCTTCGGACTGGGGTGCGTGAGTTTTCCGAATCGGGATACCAGCAAAGGCGTAAGAGTGAAACAAACAAAGAGACTCATCAGGGTGGACACAACCACTACCAGTGAAAACTGGCGGAGAATGTCCGCGATCAAACCATCTACCATGGTGATGGGCAGAAATACCACCACATCCACAAGTGTGATCGACATGGCAGTGAATCCGATTTCTTCACGGCCTTCCAGGGCCGCTTTCCTGCGCTCTTTTCCCATTTCCATGTGACGCTGTATGTTTTCCAGTACCACGATGCTGTCGTCTACGAGGATGCCGATCACCAGTGAAAGGGCCAGCAGGGTCATCAGGTTAAACGTAAATCCAAAAGCATAGATGGCAATGTAGGTGCTCACCAGCGAGGCCGGAATGGCCACCATAACGATGATGGCGTTACGCATGCTGTGAAGGAATACCAGCATCACCAGCGCTACCAGCACAATAGCCAGCAGGAGGTCATGATTGACCGCTTCCGCAGCCGCCAATGTAAATTCGGATGAATCCTGGGCGATGGCGAACTTCAGGGATTCCGCACTGTATTGCTTTTCAATCTTGGTGATCTCCGTTCTCACCTGCTCGCTAACTTCCACCGCATTGGCATCTGTTTGCTTGTACATCAGCAGGCCGATTGCCGTTTTTGAATTGTAACGGCTGATGGTTTCCAATTCTTTTACGCCATCGATCACTACGGCAATATCTTTCAGATAGATGGTGCGTCCATCCCGGTAAGTCACTGCCAGGTTGGCCATTTCTTCCGGTGAGGTGAATTTGCCCGCCAACCGGATCGTGGTTTCCGTTGATTCATTTTTCAATGAACCCGCGGGAAAGTCCACATTGGAGCTTTCAATCGCCTTCAATACCTGCTGGGCATCGATACCGAATGATTCCAGTTTCTTACGGTCAATATTGACTCTTACCTGGCGTTCTTCACCACCCATCATTCCCACATTGGCCACTCCATTGAGTTTCGATAAGACCGGAACGATGCGTTGTTCTACAATTTCATACAACACGCGGTTGTCCATGTTGGCACTCACCGACATTTTCATGATCGGCGCCTCGTCTACCGAAAACTTTGAAATTTCCGGGTCCTTGGCATCCTCCGGAAGATCGGAAGCGATCTTGTTGATCTTTTGCTGGGCATCCTGCATGGCCTGGTCCAGATCCACATCCGACTTGAATTCGATGATGATTTTTGAATTTCCTTCCAATGAATTGGATTTGATATTATCCAGTTTCTCCAATGAAGAGATCGCGTCTTCTATTTTTTTGGTGACCGAATTTTCCACTTCCGAAGGCGCGGCGCCCGGGTAGGAAGTGGTAACGGTAATAATCTGTTTTGACATCTTGGGCAGCAGCTCGTATCCTATCGAGAAATAGCTCGCTATACCCAGCAGACCCAGCACGGTGAATATCACCACGATCAGGGTGGGTCGCTTGATGGAAGTGGAGGTTAATGACATAAATGACTCTTATAATGGTTTACTGTTTGCTGTTTGCTGTTTACGGTTTGCCGCTCAATTTAGAATCGACTGGCTGTCGTATGGGTGGCTTTAATTTGTTTTTACTTTCATTCCGTTCTCGAGGCTTACCTGCCCGGAAATGACCACCAGGTCTTTTTCGTTCAGGCCCCCGGTAATCTGGATGCGGGTCGGTGTGGCTACGCCGGTTTTTACCGTTCTCAGGTGAGCGATGCCGTTATGCACCACATACACTTTCGCATCTTGGGTAGTACCCAGGATCGCGCCAACCGGCACAGACAGGCCTTTAATGTTCTCGTCCAGTGAAAAATGCACGTCGGCTATCATGCCCGCTTTCATGGCTTCTTTTTCTCTGTTCTCGAATGACACCTCCACCAGGAACTTGCCGGAGGCATCGGCCTTGTCGCTGATCATGGTTACTTTACCCTGCTTCCTGTTTTTGAGCGCTGCATTGGTGATGCTCACCTTTGTCCCTTTCTTCAAGTCGAGCGCTTCCTGCTCGGAGAGATAGGTATTGATCTTGAGTGTGGAATTGTCAATCAACTGACAGAGGATGGTGCCGAAGCTGACAAAGGATCCCAGTTCCACGGCGAGGTTTTCCACTTTGCCGGTGAACGGAGCCCTGATCTGCATATGAGAGATCTGCTCCAGTATTTCCTGCTTCTGCGCCACGTAGGCGTTGATCTGCAACTGTACAGATTCGGCCTGCATGGGTGTAGCGCCGCCCATCTCGATAAGCTTGTTGAATCTCTGCAGATCCAGCAGCGATTTACGGATCGAAGCATCAATGCTGGCGAGCTGCACCCGCAGCACAGATGCATCCAGTTGGGCGATGGGTTGCCCGGCATGTACCATATCGCCATTTTTGATGAACAGGTGAACCAGCTTGCCCTGCACTTCAGATGCTACTTTCACTTCTTTTGCCGGAAGGGTAGCTCCATTCAATACAAATGAAGAGCTGAAAGAATCAGCCATCACTTCGGCTGTTTTTACCGGCACCACGGGCACGTGTTTTTCCGGGTTGGCTGCTTTGTTGATCTTTGCTTTGTTGTTGGCCAGCACTACGCCGATACCGGCGGCGATGGCTACTGTTACGGTAATGGTTACTATTGTCTTTTTCATAATAATGATGTTGCTTGTTGTGTACTGTTTAAGAAAGATTTACTGATACGATCAGGTTAAGGCTGTTGATAAAAAAATTCTCGTAAGCCACTTCCTGCGAGTGCGCGCTGTTGAGCCTGATCACTGATGGATCGAGGAAGAATTCGCCATAAAGGCTGATGCACATGATCATTTTCATGATTATAATTTGTTGATGAATTCTGATAACAAGGTTCCATTGGCTTTGTGCAGGCTCAGTTGACCCGATTGCAGGTTGATGAGCGCCTGTACATAGTTGTTCCTGGCCTGTGTGAGTTCGCGTTCGGCATCGAGCAGTTCGATGAGGGTAGTCACTCCTTCTGCATACAACGCTTTTCGGCTGTTGAATACCTTCTCGGCAAGGTCACGGTTGGAACGGCTGATGCTGTATTGAGTGCGATAGCTGCTCAGTGTTGCGGAAGCGCTGACCAGTTCCCGTTGCGCCCTGTCCTGCAGGTCCAGGCTTTGTTGCCTGAGCTGATCCAGTTGCAGCCTGGTTGACTGTGCCCGGTGTCGGCGGTTGCCTCCGTCGAACAACGACAGGTTCATGGATACGCCGATGGTGGCTGCGTTGTAGTAATAATCGCTCTTGAACGCATCGCCAACGTTGTTGAAAGAACCGTTGTAATTGTACCGGAAGTAGCTACTGTATTGAGGTTTCTTCTCGGCGTCGATCATTTTCAGTTCTACTTCTTTGGAAGCGATCATCTGGTAGCTAAGCCGGATATCTTCCCGTTGCTGAAGATTCTTCACGGCGTCATCCGCTTTCAGTGAGGTTTCATCTACCGGCGATATTTTCGTAGGAAGGGAAGCCTGCATACCAAGGAGGTAATTGAGGTAGGTTAACTGATCTGTGTATTGTGTTTCCAGCTGTTGCAGTTTTGAATCCGTATTCGCCAGGTTGATCTGGAGCGATTCGAAATCGACTCTCTTCAATACCCCTTGTTCTACCTGCGCCTGGGCGATACCCACCACTTCTTTCATATTGTTATAGTCATGACGGGTGGAGCTGATGTATTCAGCGGTAGCCTGAAGGCTGTAATAAACCGCTGCTACCTGGTAAACCAGTTCTTCACGGCTCAAGGTGTATTTTGTTCTGGCGATATCGTTGTACAAACCCGCCGCTTTGATCTGGATCAGCCAGTCTTTGCGAAACAGGGCCTGGTTGAGCTCTACCCCATTGCGTATATTATAGTTGGTACCAAATTCAACCGCTACGAGGTCTTTGGCCGGTTCTCCCACTACTTTACCCGGAAGCATTTGTGAAGGAACTGCCGGATTGTATTCTGTGGTACTATAGTATTTAAGGTGCGGTTTGTATTGCGAAGCGATCTCCCTGTTGCGGCTGTCGGTAATGGACAGGTTCAGGCTATCTGCGCGCAATGAACGATTGTTTGTAAAAGCCAGGTCGATTGCCTGTTTTAATGAAATGGGCCCTTGCTGGGCGGAGGATGATACAGTGGCCAGGCAACCCGCTACGAGTATGACCAACCTGCAAATCCGCCTGGAATGTTGTTGCATAAATGTGAGTTTGATTTAAATTTTTGATGACGGAGCAAAAATGCGATCTCACAGAAGCGAAAATGTTCAGATACACAAATCGGAACCAGCACTAGGTGTTCGGATTTAAAAATGTGAACGTTCGGAAAAACTAAAGAATGTGAAATCAATGAGTTAGGGAATTCGGGAGCGAGAGCGGAAGGGAGAACGAGAAGGAGAAAGAGAAAGGGAAAGGGAAAGAGAGAATGAGGGCGGAACGGAGAAGGAGAAGGAAAAGGAGAAAGAGAAAGGGAAAGGGAAAGGGAAAGAGAGAATGAGGGCGGAACGGAGAA
>CAZSAQ010000002.1:99689-204838 GCA_964605065.1 uncultured Chitinophagaceae bacterium | reverse complement strand
GGAACGGAGAAGGAGAAGGAAAACGAGAAAGAGAAAGAGAAAGGGAAAGGGAAAGGGAAAGAGAGAATGAGGGCGGAACGGAGAAGGAGAAGGAAAACGAGAAAGAGAAAGAGAAAGGGAAAGGGAAAGAGAGAATGAGGGCGGAACGGAGAAGGAGAAGGAGAACGAGAAAGAGAAAGAGAATGGGAAAGAGAGAATGAGGGCGGGAGCGGAAGGGAATAAATTCCGCTGGCGCGGGTATGGCTAACAGGGTTATACATTTCCGGGGTTTTACAGCCTACCCGTGCCTTAGTTGACCGAAAATACCGAACGACGCCATCATTGTTTTGCATTTAAAACAATAAGCTTACTGGGAAGCGGAAGGGAGAAAGAGAAAGAGAACGAGAAAGGGAAAGAGAGAATGAGGGCGAGTGCTGGAGCGGGAGCGGGAGTGAGAGCGGGAGTGAGAGTGAGAGCGGGAGTGAATAAATCCGATCTTATTCTCTTATGCCAACACAGTCAATACTCTGTCGTTCGTAACCGATCTGTACTCAGTAGGTGTTTTGCCCGTGAATTTTTTAAAGACAGTATTGAAGGTGGTTTTGGAATTGAAACCCGCTTCGAATCCGATAGAGAGAATGGTATAGTTTGAATTGTCGGGATGACGCAGCAGTCGCTTGGCTTCTTCCACCCGGTAACCGTTCACCAGCTCATAAAAGTTTTTACCCATATGGCTATTGATCACCTGCGAAACCTGGTAGGAAGGTATCCCGATCCTCTCAGCAATATCCTGCAGAGTGAGTTCGGTTTCCTGGTATAGCTTTTCCCTTTCCATCAGGTTGGTAATGGCCTGCACCACTTCCGTATTTACTTCCACTTGCTGCGGCGCAGTTTCGGTGAGGGAAGCGGCATTCCTGCTGTCTGCCCTGACCTCATCAAGCTGAACTTCTTTGGCCAGCGTCGTTTTACCCCAGATGGCGGATTGAATAATTCCCTTGTAAGTAATGAGGTATATATAAGGAGCGGCGACCGATATATTCACCAGGTAAGAAATATAAAAATGCTCGGGATAGCTGGTGATGTACCCAAAAAAGAGAATCGCAATTATTGTGAGCAACAGGTATCCATTGATCAACAGTTTAGCCCAGTCAAGGTCGATGCGGCTTGTTTCGGAATAATATTGGCGGACCGAACGCTGGTGCTTCTTCAACTCATTACGGGTGATGAAATAATAGGCGAGCAGGTGAATGTATCGCAGTATGAATATGGCCATTCCGCTGGGTGAACGGAATGCTTCCCTCGGAAAACCGGTTTCGTAGGGATGCCGGTTGTGAATATAATTCAGCCAGAACCAGGAAACGATGAAAAGTATAACGAAGGGCATTAAGTGAGGGATCGCTTCTTTCCAGGTTATTTTGCGGCGAAAACTTCTTACATAAAAAAACATCAAAGGACCTAACAACACCGGGAACGGCGCTACCACATATCCATTATGCCAGGGGATTATTTTAAGGATCAATGGCCCCATCATCACGATCGACATCGTGGCAATGAAAAGCGCCAGAAATTTATTGATCGAGCAATCACCTTTCCGGTGAAAACCGATCAATCCTGCCAGCAGGAATCCCTGAAAGATCCCGATTCCGCAAATGAATGCGAATATATTCTCGGATATAGTCAGCATGATTGGATGGTTGGTTCACAAATGTAGACCGGACCACCCAGCAGAGAAAGCCGTTTTATGTAATTGGGAGTGGCGGGAACACAGGCTGCCGGAAAATAAGGATGATCTGCAAAAACAGGCAGAAAACCGCAAAAAGCCTGTTTTAAAAATGCCTTTTTGTAAATCCGGGGCATTTACGACCTTCGCCGTCCAAGTTTTTATATGAAATTCTACAACTTTTTGATAAGATACAGGCTGGCGCTGGGTTTGCTTTTGATTGCTATCGGAGTAGTTACCAATGTTTTGTCCAGCTTCTGGCCCGCCTTTCCCGCTTATTTCATCGGGCTGATCCTCATTGCCGGTCATTTCTTTATCGGTCCGCTCCGACTCATCCAGGAGCACCTGGAATCAGGAGATATGGACGGCGCAGAGAAAGTACTGAACTCCATCCGTTTTCCGGGATTATTATACAAGCCTGTCCGCTCGGCCTATTATACTGTAAAAGGTCAGCTGGCAATGATGAAGCAGGATTTTGACGGTGCGGAGAAAATGATGAAGAAAGGCCTGGACCTAGGTACCCCCATGAAGGAAGTAAAGGGAGCGAGCTTGTTGCAGATGGGAATGATCTCCCTTCAGAAAGGAAACCTCAAGCAGGCGGAGAGTTATATCCGCCAGGCCATCCGCGAAGGTTTGCCCGACAAAGAAAATGAAGCCGCTGCCTATTTACAGATGTGCAGCATCATGATGAATAAGAGAGAATTCAGAGCGGCCAAGGAATTCTTCCGTAAAACGAAAGCCCTCAAACCTACCAATCCGGAAATCGTGGGTCAGATCAAAGAGATAGAGAAATATATTACCCGGATACCCGGTTAATCCGTTTACTTTTTCTTCGCCGGAAATAACTCTTCTACTTTTTTAAAGCGATAATCGAAAATTTTCGCCAACTCCTTCTTTACATAAAGGCTATTGGCGATATCTCCCAATACCCATCCCGGAACTTTATAGTGAATGATGTCGGTCATTTCCACTCCTCCTTCTACCTCGCGGAAATGATGCTGGTGATGCCAGAGACTGTAAGGCCCGAATCTTTGTTCGTCAATAAAATACTTCCGGTCCACCACATGCGTGATTTCTGTCATCCAGTAAAGGGGAATGTTCCACAAAGGCCGGACCTTGTATTCAATGATCTGGCCGGCATACATTTGGGTGCCGTGATGTTGGGAAATAATATGAAAGCCCATCGACGCGGGCGTAATGGCAGCCAGGTTCGAGGGGCTGGAGAAAAAATCCCAGGCTGTATCGAGATCAACCGGGATGATTTGCACTCTTTTGATAGAATAAATCGCCATGACTCAATAAACTTTCTACAATAACCCCAAACCGGGCCGGAAGTTTAAAGGGCGAAATCATTTTTTAATTGGGCGATGCATTGGTCGAGAGTATCATTGACCTTTGCCACCAGCGAAGGCACCACATCGAGGCTCGACTGATGCTTACCATTGGATTCAACGGCACGAATATCTTCTTTAAGACTGGAAATTCCCATTGAGTCGATGGTCGATTTCATTTTATGGGCCTGCTTTCCTACCATCTCCCAGTTCTGCGACTGCAAGGCATTGTTCAGGTCGTTCATGTTTTGCGGCATGGTATCGATAAACAATTGAACCATCTTCTTGATAAATCCCTCGTCTCCGCCGGAAATTTCTATCACCATGCTTAGATCGTACAACTTTTCTGCTGTTGGCATAACTTATTTTGTTTTTAGTTCTCCCGCCTGGATCATGCGGTAAATTGTTGACTTTCCGACATCGAGCTTTTTGGCTACCAGCAATACATCCTTGTTATACTTGTCAAGGAAATGCTGGATGATCTGCGTTTCATATTCTTTCAGCGATTTCTCATGACTCATGATATTATTGATAGATGTTCCGCTATGTATGGAAATATGTTCGGGGGCAACCATGTTGTCATCACTCATTACCACCGCCAGTTCCATCACCGATTTCAATTCACGAACGTTGCCGGGAAAGGCATAGGACTGCAGCTTCTGTTGTGCCTCGGGAGAAAGGGTTTTCTTTTCTCCGCCATTTTCCTTGCAAAATGCATCCATGAAGTATTTGGCAAGCAAAATGATATCAGTACCTCTTTCCCGCAATGGCGGCAGCTGAATCGGCAACCCGATCAGGCGATAATACAAATCCTCTCGGAAAGTTTTGTTCTGCACCTCATCCAGCAGGTTGCGGTGTGTGGCTACAATGATACGCACATTAATCGGCACCACTTCGTTTCCGCCGATGCGCGTAATTTCTCTTTCCTGCAATACCCTCAGCAATTTAGCCTGCAGGTTGATATCCAGCTCCCCGATTTCGTCGAGGAAGAGTGTTCCGTTGTTGGCTTCTTCGAATTTTCCGATCCTTCTCGTTACCGCCCCAGTAAAGGCGCCTTTTTCGTGACCAAACAATTCACTTTCGATCAGGTCGCGCGGGATGGCCGCCACATTCACCGCCACAAAGGGCTTCTTATGTCGCTCCGAATTATAATGAATCGCTTTGGCTACCATTTCCTTTCCCGTTCCGGTTTCCCCGGTAACGGAAACCGTGATATTGCTCTTCGAAGCTTTTTCGATCAATGAAAATACTCTTGAAATAGCAGGGCTGTTTCCTATGAGGAATTTTGAGAAATCATATTTCTTGCCCACCTGTTCTTTGAGATGTTCGACTTCCTTTTTGAGACCATTGATCTCATTGAGGTGCATCAGGGAGGTCCACAGGCGATCCTTGGTATCGTCGTCTTTTACAATGTAATCGAAGGCACCGTTCTTGAGCAGATTGATGGCCGTTCTTACATCTTCCTGGCCGGAAATGACAATCACCTGGATATTGGGATGAGCATCCTTGATCCGCTTCAGCACTTCGCTTCCGTCCATATCAGGCATGGAATAGTCGAGCGTTACCACGTCTGGCTGTTCATATAATCTGCTGAAAAAATCCTTGGAATTTTCGAAGCGCTTGACGTCGAAATCCGGATTCAGGGAAAGATAATGCTGGAGCATGGAGCCGTACCAGGTATCATCCTCCAGGATGAAAATTTTCAAACTGTTCGCGTTCTTCATGAGAATGGATTACTTGGACTTATAACGCATATCAGTCGATTTTATTCCCAAAAAAAGAATCTTTCCCGTCTGCTCTTATGCACATTTTTTAAAAAGCCAAGATATTCATTATCAGATAGTAATAGTTTCCACTTAGTGGAATCAGCGACTTTTGACTGACGCAAACCAGGCTGCTGCGTCCGAAAATCACCCTTTGGCAGCCGTTATAATCCTGCTGCGGAGATTTGTTTCAACCGATCAATCAAGGGTGTCAGATGTTATCTTTGAGAGATGAGCATAAACAGGGAAAAGCTGAATCAGAAGTTTTTACAGGAATTCGACCGGTTGAATGAGCAGCAAAAGAAAGCAGTGAACACCATCGAAGGCCCTGTTATGGTCATCGCCGGCCCGGGAACGGGCAAGACCCAGATCCTGGCCAGCCGGATCGGCAAGATCCTGCTCGATACGGACGTATCGCCCGAAAATATTCTTTGTCTTACCTATACCGATGCCGGCGTGGTAGCCATGCGCCGCCGCCTGCTGCAGTTCATCGGCCCCGATGCTTACAAAGTAGGCATCTATACTTTCCATGCTTTTTGCAATGAAGTGATCCAGGAAAACCTGTCGATGTTTGAGAAAACATCACTGGATCCCATCTCTGAACTGGAGCGGGTGGAGTTGTCCAAGCAACTGATCGATTCCTTTCCCAAAAATCACCCGCTGAAGAGGTATCGGGGTGATGTGTATTACGAGACAAAAAATCTGGCCTCTCTGTTCAGCACCATGAAAAAAGAGGGCTGGACACCGGCTTTTGTGAACCAGAAGATCGATGAATACCTCAAAAGCCTGCTTGAAAGAGAGGAATTTGTTTACAAGAGAAAGTACAAGGAGTTCAATGCCGGCGATGTCAAGAAAGACAAGGTGGAGGAAGTAACGGAAAAAATGGAAAAGTTGCGGGCAGCGGTCAACGAATTTGATCGTTTCCAGGAAATGATGCGCCAGCGCAACCGTTATGATTTTGATGACATGATCAACTGGGTGATCCGGGCCTTTGAAGAAAACAAGAACCTGCTGGCCAGTTACCAGGAAAGGTTTCAGTACATACTTGTGGACGAATACCAGGATACCAGCGGTACACAGAACCGCATCGTTGAGTTACTGGTGAGTTACTGGGACAAGCCCAATGTTTTTGTGGTGGGAGATGACGATCAGAGCATCTATCGTTTCCAGGGAGCGAATATCGAGAACATGAGCCAGTTCATGAACAACTACAATGATCTGCTGGTAGTGGTGCTTGAAAAGAACTATCGCTCCACACAACCGATCCTGGATATTTCCAAATCGCTGATCGGCGGCAACAGGGAGCGGCTCATTCATTCCAGTCCTGAACTGAAGCTGACCAAGGACCTTGTTTCGGAGAACGAAAAGATCAAACACCTCCTTCACCCGCCCTCTATTCGCCAGTACGAATCGCAGCGTTTGGAAATGATTGGCATTGCTGCCGACATCCGCCGGCTGGTGGAAGAAGAAAAAGTGGAGCCTGGTCGTATCGCGGTCATTTACCGCGAAAACAGATATGGTGAGGAACTGGGGCAATACTTCAAGCAACTGAATATCCCGGTTTACAGCAAGCGCAGTCTCGATATCCTGCAAATACCTCTGGGAAGGAAAATCATCCTGCTGTTAAAATACCTGGCAGCTGAACATGATGTTCCTTACGGAGGGGATGAAATGCTGTTTGAACTGCTGCACTTCGACTGGTTCGGAATTGAGCCCATCGATATTGCCAGGATCAGTATTGAAGTAGCCGAACGGCAATTCGGCGACAAAAAGACCTCGATGCGGGCATTGCTCGTGGAAAAGGCACATGCTGTTCCGAAAGACCTGTTTACACCCGGCTTGCCCGAACCATTAAAAAAAGCTTCGGCCCTGCTGGAAAAATTGATTGGCGAGGTTCCCAATCTCACCCTCCAGCAGCTATTCGAAAACATGATAAGAGAAGCCGGCGTACTCGGTTCGATCATGAAAGCCGCCGACAAGCACTGGCAACTGCGCATGCTCACAGCGCTGTTGGATTTTATCAAAGAAGAAACCCGGAGAAATCCGTTACTCACTTTGCAGGGTTTGATCGCCAATATTGAATTGATGGAAAAGGAATCGATTCCGTTGCCGCTGGTACAGGTCAGCGGTACCGACAAAGGCGTCAACCTGCTTACAGCCCATGGTTCCAAGGGTCTCGAATACGAATACGTTTTCCTGGCGGGATGCAATGCCTCCACCTGGGAGAAGAAAAGGAAACCCGGAGGAGGGTACCGTTTTCCCGACACCTTGTTCGGCCAAGCCGCCAATGGAAGCGAGGAAGAAGAGCTCAGGCGTTTGTTTTATGTGGCGCTGACAAGAGCCGAGAAGTACCTTTATATTTCATTCAGCCGGTTTACGAACGAAAACAAGGAGCTCGAGCCTTCGATGTTCATTGCCGAGATTATGGACCAGCATCCGGAAATTGCCGTCGAAAACAGGGTCGTTACCGAAGAGCAGCAATCTTTCTTCGCAAGCCTGCCATTTGGTGAAATGGCACCTGAGATTGCGCGGCTGGAAGAAGATTTCGTGAGCCAGCTGCTGGAGAAATTTGTGATGAATGTGACCGCCCTCAACAATTACCTCAAATGCCCGCTCGAATTTTATTTCAGGAACCTGGTAAGGATTCCCTCACCGAAAAATGAAGCCACAGAATTTGGTTCTTCCGTACACTTCGCCCTGGAACAATTATTCCGGAAGATGCAGGACCATGCGCAAAACGAGTTCCATTCCAAGGAGCAGTTTGTTTCCGATTTCGACTGGTACATGCATCGTCACCGGGAAAGTTTTACCCAGGAACAGTTCAATCGCAGGATCGAGTACGGTCATGAGATCCTTTCCAACTACTACGACAAATACATTCACCAGTTCAATAAGATCGTAGCCATCGAAAGAAACATTCGCAATGTGGTGATCAACGGTGTTCCGCTGAAAGGCAAGCTGGACAAGCTTGAATTTGACGGCAAATCCGTGAATGTTGTGGACTATAAGACCGGCGATCCCGATAAGGCGCTTCCCAAGCTGAAAGGCCCCCATGAAAAAGACCCGAAAGGGGGTGATTACTGGAGACAGGCAGTTTTTTACAAGATACTCGTGGATCATTCGGGCAGAGACTGGCGGGTTGTTAGTGCCGAGTTTGATTTTGTAGAGCCTGATAAAAAGAAAAACTACCGCAAGGAGAGGCTGGTGATCACAGATGCCGATATCACCACGGTTACGCAGCAGATCGGTGAAGTGTGGCAGAAGATACAGGCCCGCGATTTTTATACAGGCTGCGGGCAATCCGATTGTCATTGGTGTGAATTTGTAAAAACCAACCAGCTTGCCATCGCGTTGCACGAAATGGAAGAGGAGGAAACCGATAATTAGCCTTCGATCCTTGCTGATTTAGCCCTTCCTTAGCAAATAAACCGTCGCTTTATACCGCAAAGAAGCTAAGTTTGCGGTTCTTCATATGACCAGGAAGCAAACAGGCAAATTCTTAGGGACCGCAATGGCGATTGTGTTATTGGCATTGCAATTCATTTTACCCGCCGGTTGCGCCAACCAGATCCCACCGTTGGGAGGTGCGCGCGACTCTCTGCCACCCGTATTGATACAGGTACGGCCCCTGGATTCCAGCAGGAATTTCAATGCCAAAAAAATCGTGTTTGAGTTCAACGAATATGTTCAGCTCGATAACCCCAGCCAGAACCTGCTGGTATCGCCCACTCCCAAGATACAGCCGAGGGTGGAAGCCAGGCTTCGTACCGTTACCGTAACCATTGCCGATACGCTTGAACCCAATACCACTTATTCCCTGAATTTCGGCAACAGCATCAAGGATATCAATGAGGGTAATGTGATGAAAGGCTTTCGTTACATTTTCTCTACCGGAGAAAGTATTGATACTTTTTCCCTTTCCGGCCAGGTGATCATTGCCGAAAATGGAAAAACTGACAGCACCCTGATAGCGGTTCTCTACCGCGATGGGGACGACTCTTCCCTTATTAAGAAGAATCCAAGATACATCGCCCGGCTGGACAAGAGCGGTCGTTTCCGTTTTCAAAACCTGCCCGGAGAGAGTTTTTACCTGTATGTTTTTCCCGGGGATGGCGTGCCCCGTTACCAGCGCGGCAAACTCTTTGGTTTTGCCGGCAAACCTTATCCTGTATCGGAAACAAACCGGGCCGACACGCTCTATGCTTATGAAGATGATGTAGAGAAGAAGCCTTCTGCCGCGGCGGGTGGCCGCTCGGCCGGCGGAAGAAATAACACCCAGGCCGATAAACGCCTCAGAATTGAAACCAACCTGGACAATGGTGAGCAGGATCTGCTAAAACCGCTGGAAGTGGTCTTCAGGCTTGCTCCGCTCAAAACTTTTGACAGCAGCAAAGTCCGGTTTCTCAATGAAGAGAAACAACCCATCAGCCAGTATTCCCTGACACTGGATACCAGCAAAACGAAACTCACGCTGCAATACAAATGGGAAGAAGGAAAGGCTTATAGCCTTATCGTCGACAAAGATTTTGCCACAGATACTGCCAACCGCGCGCTCACCCGCAATGATACCCTTCAGTTTCGGGCGAAGAAAGAGAGCATGTATGGCTCTATAAAGTGGCGATTCCTGAACCTTGATCTTTCGCGTCATCCGGTGCTGCAACTGGTACAGGGCGATGAAATAAAATACAGTTATGTATTCGTAACCCGCGAATTCAATTCCAGTCTTTTCCCCCCGGGCGATTATGATCTCCGGATCTTGTACGATGCTAACCAGAACGGCAAATGGGATCCGGGCAGTTTCTTTAAAGATCGAAAGCAGCCCGAAAAAGTACAGATCATCCCGCGCAAAATCACCATTAAGCCGAAATGGGTGAATGAGGTGGATTTCAGTTTATAGTTTGCGAGCTCGGTTTGCTGTTTACGGTTTACGGTTTCAAATTGAGGTTCCTGTGGATCTCCCGACCCTCCTTTATTCTGAATGGGTAAGGGAACAATGTGCTGGTTAAACAAATCAAGGCAGGAAACCGTAAACCGTAAACCGCAAACAGCAAACCTTTAAAGACACTATCTTTGCCGCATGCAATTCTCTTCTTCCCTTCTGGAAAAGGCGGTTAATGAATTTGCCAGGCTGCCGGGTATCGGAAAAAAGACGGCCCTCCGGCTGGTATTGCATCTTTTAAAGATTGAAGAAGAAAAGACAGACCAGTTGTCTGAGGCTTTGCTGAAGATGCGGCATGAAATCAAATTCTGCCAGCGTTGTTTCAATGTGGCCGATGCCGATATCTGTTCCATCTGTGCCAACAGTCTTCGTCGCCAGGAGATCGTTTGTGTGGTGGAAAATATCAGGGATGTGATCGCCATTGAGAGTACGCAGCAATTCAACGGAGTGTATCATGTGCTGGGCGGTATCATTTCACCGCTCGATGGCATTGGGCCGGACCAGCTGAATATCGAATCACTGGTACAAAGGATACAGAAAGACGGTATAGAAGAAGTGATCTTCGCGCTTAATCCCAACATCCAGGGAGACACTACCATTTATTATATTCAGAAGAAACTGGCCGGCAAGTCTGTCAGGGTTACCACCATTGCCAGGGGCATCGCATTTGGAGGCGAGCTCGAATACGCCGATGAGCTGACACTAGGACGCAGCCTCCAGAACCGGATGCCCGTTGAAAACTATGTAGCCAAAAAATAATGGGATGGCCGGGGCTTTTACCTGGTCAAATCCCTTCGGTGGAAAAGATCAAAATAACTACCTTTGCCCTCTAAACAGGCGGATTTGTTTATTGTTCAGCCTGTTCGCCTTCGGCGAATCAAATAGAACTAATAAACGTATCGAAACTCCCTCACAGGTTTTCCAACGTTTATAGTTCAGTTATTGAATGGTGTACTACCTGGAAGGGGTCGCCTTAAAATGTTATATATGGACATAAGAAGTGAACTGGAAAAGCGAATACTTGTTATTGATGGCGCGATGGGAACCATGATCCAGCGTCATAAACCTACGGAAGAGACTTACAGGGGTGAGCGTTTCAAAGACTGGAAGATTGAAGTCAGGAACAACAGCGACATATTGAACCTTACGCAGCCGGAAATGATCGAAGGCATTCATCGCCAGTATCTCGAGGCCGGCGCAGATATCATCGAAACCAACACCTTCGCGGCCACAAGGATTCCGCAGGCAGATTTCGGACTGGAAGAATACGCTTATGAAATGAATGTGGAAGGCGCCCGGATTGCCCGCAAAGCAGTGGATGAATTCATGGCCAAAGATCCCTCCAAACCCCGGTTCGTGGCGGGTTCCATCGGGCCACTGAACAAAACCCTTTCCCTGTCGCCGGACGTCAACAATCCCGGTTACCGGGCGGTCACCTTCGATGAAGTGGTAGACGCCTATTACGAACAGGTGAAAGGATTGGTGGAAGGCGGTTCCGATCTCCTGCTCATCGAAACGATTTTCGACACGCTCAATGCAAAGGCTGCCATCTTCGCCATCAAAAAATATTTCAGGGATACCCGCAAACCGATGCTGCCCGTAATGATCAGCGGTACTATTACCGATGCCTCCGGAAGGACCCTCAGCGGCCAGACACTGGAAGCATTTTATACTTCGGTAATGCATGTCAGGCCCCTGAGCATAGGTCTCAATTGCGCTTTAGGCGCCCGTGAAATGAGACCGCATATTGAAGAACTCTCCCAGCTGGCCAACTGTTTCGTATCGGCCTATCCCAATGCCGGCCTTCCGAATGCCATGGGAGAATACGACGAAAAACCGGAAGATACCGGTCATTACCTGGAAGAATGGGCCAAAGAAGGCTTTGTAAATATTGTAGGAGGCTGCTGCGGCACCACTCCCGATCATATCAGGCATATTGCCGAACAGGTGAAAAACGTTCGCCCGCGTCCGCTTCCTGTTACCGAAACGACACTGGCATAACATCATGAGTGAAATGATCTACATTAAACCCTATCTGCGACTGGCAGGACTCGAACCACTGGTGGTGAGGCCCGAAACCAATTTTGTAAACGTTGGTGAAAGAACCAATGTAACCGGTTCCAAGAAATTTGCGCGGCTGATCAAAGAGAACAAATACGAAGAAGCCCTGAGTGTTGCCCGCCAGCAGGTGGAGAACGGCGCCCAGGTACTCGATGTAAATATGGACGACGCCCTTCTCGATGGCGTGCAGGCCATGACCACTTTTCTGAACCTGCTGCAGTCGGAACCGGACATTGCCCGTATCCCGATCATGATCGACAGTTCCAAGTTTGAGATCATTGAGGCAGGGCTTAAATGTGTGCAGGGAAAATGCATTGTCAATTCCATTTCCCTCAAGGAAGGTGAAGCCAAGTTCGTCGAGCAGGCCATCATTTGCCAGTCTTATGGCGCGGCAGTGATCGTGATGGCATTTGATGAAAAAGGCCAGGCAGATACCAGGACCCGCAAAGTGGAGATCTGTCACCGTGCCTATAAGATACTTACCGAACAGGTAGGATACGATCCGCAGGACATCATCTTCGACCCTAATATTTTCGCCGTGGCAACCGGCCTCGAAGAACATAATAATTACGGGGTTGATTTTATCGAGGCCACCCGTGAAATCAAGGCATTGATGCCGCTGACAAAGATCAGCGGTGGCGTCAGCAACCTTTCCTTCTCTTTCCGGGGCAACGATCATGTACGGGAAGCCATGCACAGTGTATTTCTCTTACATGCCATCAGGGCCGGAATGGATATGGGTATCGTAAACGCGGGGCAACTGGTGGTGTATGACGAGATCGAGCCGAAGCTGCGCGAGCTTTGTGAAGATGTAATTCTCAACCGTCATAATACCAATAACGAAGCAACAGAAAAACTGATCGCTTTTGCAGAAACGGTAAAAAGCAAAGGAAAAGAAGAAAAGCAGGATGATGCCTGGCGCAAAACGCCCGTGGAAGAAAGACTCAAGCATGCGCTGGTAAACGGCATCACCGATTACATAGAGGTGGATACGGAAGAAGCCCGTTTGAAATATTCCAAACCCCTCGACGTCATCGAAGGGCCGCTGATGGACGGCATGAATGTAGTAGGTGATTTGTTTGGAGCCGGCAAGATGTTTTTACCCCAGGTGGTCAAGAGCGCGCGGGTAATGAAAAAAAGCGTGGCCTGGCTTACTCCTTACATCGAAGAGGAAAAGAAAAACAACCCCGCCGCGCAAAGCGGTTCCGTTCCGAAAATATTACTTGCCACGGTGAAAGGAGATGTGCATGATATCGGAAAGAATATCGTGGGTGTGGTGCTGGGATGTAACGGATATGATATTGTTGATCTCGGTGTAATGGTGCCCGCCGATAAGATCCTGGAGGCCGCTGTGAAAGAAAAAGCCGACATCATCGGACTGAGCGGCCTCATTACGCCCTCACTCGATGAGATGGTACATGTGGCGCATGAGATGAAACGCCGCGACATGAATCTTCCTTTGCTGATCGGCGGTGCCACCACATCCCGGATGCATACGGCCGTAAAGATCGCCCCGCAATACGAGCATGGCGTGGTGCATGTACTCGATGCCTCGAGAAGCGTTACCGTTGCCGGCACGCTGCTCAACAAAGAACAAAAGCCGGATTTTCTCCATTCCGTCAAACAGGAATACCGGAAATTGCAGGAAGACTTTGCCAATCGCAAATCAACCAAACAATACATCCCTTACGCGGAAGCGCAAAAGAACCAGACTGTCATCGATTGGAAAAAGCAGGAAACGGCAACTCCCGAATTTACCGGCCCGAAAGTAATGGGCGATTTTGATCTATCGGAGATCCGGAAATACATCGACTGGAAGCCCTTCTTCATTTCCTGGGAACTGCATGGAAATTATCCTGCTATCCTTACAGATGAAAAAGTCGGCAAGGAGGCCACCAAATTATTCAATGATGCCAATGCGCTCCTCGATCAGCTGATCAGGGAGAAATGGCTTACCGCACAGGGAGTGATCGGTTTCTGGGAAGCATCCCGCCAGGATACCGACAGTGTGGAAGTGAAGGGCGATAAAAATATTCGTCTCGAATTTCTTCGTCAGCAGATCAAGAAGGCTGCCGACCAGCCCAACCTGAGCCTGGCCGATTTTATTCGCCCTGCGGCTGAGGGAAGCAAAGACTATATCGGCGCGTTTTCAGTAACGATCAAAGGCATCGAGCCGCACCTGAAGAAATTTGAGGCAGCACACGATGACTACAATAAGATCATGCTCCAGGCTTTGGCCGACCGGTTGGCTGAAGCCTTTGCGGAATGCCTGCACGAAAAAGTCAGGAAGCAATACTGGGGATATGCCAGGGAAGAAGGGTTGAGCAATGAGCAACTGATCAGGGAAGAATACCTGGGTATACGCCCGGCGCCCGGCTATCCCGCCTGTCCCGACCATACCGAGAAATACAAATTGTTCGAACTGCTCGGCGGAGAAAAAAACACCGGTATTCATTTGACAGAATCGCTGGCGATGTATCCTGCCGCTTCGGTATGTGGCTGGTATTTCAGCAACCCCAGAAGCCAATACTTTGGCGTGGGCAAGATCCTGGAAGATCAGCTGGAGAGTTACAGCCGGAGAAAGAATATGCCCCTGGAAGAAGCCAGGAGATGGCTGAGACCTGTGCTTGAGTAATCGTTCAGAATTCAATTCATCAAAATAAATTTATCATGTCAGCAGCCGATAAGATCAAAGCGATGATGGCCGAAAAATCAGCCGCCAATTTGAAAGCAGGCCAGGATTTCCTGGCGGAGAACGCAAAGAAGCCGGGAGTGGTAGCGCTTCCGAGCGGACTGCAATATGAAGTGCTTACCGAAGGAACAGGGGAGAAACCCAAAGTACACCATACGGTTACCTGTCATTATCACGGAACCGTGATCAGCGGCGAAGTATTCGACAGTTCCGTAAAGCGTGGGCAACCCGCCAGTTTTCCTTTGAATGCCGTGATCAAAGGCTGGATCGAAGGCCTGCAGCTGATGCCTGCGGGCAGCAAGTACCGATTCTTCATTCCGCCGCAGCTTGCCTATGGCGACCGCCAGGTGAGCGCCGTGATCGGTCCGAACAGCACACTCATCTTCGATGTGGAATTGATTTCTTTCCGATAGCATTTTTTGATACGGGCCTGTTTGAAAACGGGCCTTTATCTTTTCTCAAACAGCCACCAGAGCTTGCGTCTGGGTTTGATCGTATAGTTTTTGCTGATGTACACATGTATATGACGCATGGCTTCCTCGATGTCATCGGTTAAAAGCACCAGGTCGATATCTTCAGGGCTGATCATTCCCTGGCTCTGCATATACAAAATATATTCCCATAATTCCTTGTAGTATTCCTTTCCGAACAGCACCACCGGAAATTGCGTGATCGTTTTGGTCTGGATGAGAGTGAGTGTTTCAAAAAATTCGTCCATCGTTCCAAATCCACCCGGCATGATGATGAAAGCGTAAGAATATTTGATCAGCAGTGTTTTTCTGACGAAGAAATGTTCGAAGGTGATGGATTTCTGAACGTATGGATTGGGCTTCTGTTCAAAAGGAAGCTGAATATTGCAACCGATCGAAGTTCCCCCGTTTTCGAAAGCTCCTTTGTTGGCCGCTTCCATTACTCCTGGTCCGCCACCGGTCATGGTGGTGAATCCGAGCTGAGCGATCTTTTTACCAAAGGTTTCCGCATCCTTGTAGAAGGGGTGATCTTCCTTGAAACGGGCCGAACCGAATACCGTGATACAGGGCCCAACGAAGTGAAGGGTTCGAAAACCCCTGATAAACTCCCTGAATACTCTCCAGGCAAACCCTAATTCGTAACTCCTGCTTTTGGGGCCTTCCAGGAAAACATGTTCTTTGGGGGGGACTAATCGTTCTATTTCCGGTTTTGTTTGGCTCGCTTCCATATCATGCAGTAAATTGCCTGTGAAAATAAAGAATAAAGGTATGCGCATTATCAGTTATAATGTCAATGGAATCCGGGCCGCCATCAAAAAAGGTTTTATTGATTGGTTAAAGACAGATCCCGCCGATATCATCTGCCTGCAGGAAACCAAGGCCCATCGTGATGATGTGGATCATAAATTATTGCAGGAACTCGGTTTTCACGACTACTGGTTCAGTGCACAGAAAAAAGGGTATAGCGGAGTGGCGGTGTTCTCAAAACGAAAAGCGGATCATGTTCAGATCGGTACCGGTCATGCGATAAGTGATGAGGAGGGAAGAGTGATACAGCTCGATTTTGGCAAGACAAGGCTCATCAACGCCTATTTTCCTTCGGGAACTTCCGGTGATATTCGTCAGACCTATAAATACCAGTGGCTCGATGAATTCTTTGCTTACCAGGAAGACCTGAGAAAGAAAACGCCCAACCTGATCCTTTGCGGCGACTATAACATTGCTCATAAGGAGATCGATATTCATGATCCGAAGGGCAATAAAAACTCATCCGGGTTTCTTCCCGAAGAGCGGATGTGGATGGATAAATTAATGGAGAACGGGTGGGTGGATAGTTTTCGTCATGTTCATCCCGAACCACATCGCTACAGCTGGTGGAGCCAGCGATTCCCTTCCGTTCGTTTACAGAACAAAGGCTGGCGTATTGACTATATCAATGTAACAGAACCGCTTAAAAAGAAAATCAGGGATGCGGAGATATTTCCCGATGTCAAACACAGCGATCACTGCCCGGTATATCTGGAAGTGGATATTTAGAACGATAAATTGCTTCTTACAGCGATCTCAGCTCTCGAAAAGGATCTGCATTCATTTATACTGCAAATGGATTTTAATTGTCAATTACAGATCACCAGACTACATTAGACAATCATAAGCCATCCAATCCCTAACTTCGCCATATGATCATTTACAATGTAACCTGGAAGGTCGATTGGAGTATTCACCAGCAATGGATCGACTGGATGCGTGATTATCACATACCGCAGGTACTGGGAACAGGATGCTTTGTGAAAAATACTTTTTGCCGTTTACTGGAAGTGGAAGAAGAAGACGGGCCTACTTATTCCTTGCAATATACTGCCAACACACGCGCCGACTATGATCGCTATATTGAACAGTACGCCCCCGCTCTCCGGGAGGAAAATATCCGAAAATGGGGTGACCGGTTCATTGCTTTCCGATCGCTGATGGAAGTTGTGCAGTGATTGTGGAAAACATCCATTACCATTTGCATTTTCCGGCTTTTTGTTTAGCTTTCCTGTGAAAGCCTTGCCAGCAGCGACTTTCAGCGCATTCCGTGAAACGCTGTACCCGCATGGGTTTCATGCATTTTTGCAATTTTCGGCCTCCGCAGCCGGTTTTATTGGTTCTGATACAACCCTTACCCCATGCGGGTTTTAACGAAATTATCTTCGTCGAATAATATTCAAAAAAATTTTGCGGGTATGTAAAAGCGGCTAATTTTGTTGCTCTTAATTTTTTAAAAATTACACTATGAACAAAGCTGAATTAATCGCCAAAATTGCTGAGGACGCTGGCATTACAAAGACTCAGAGCAATGCTGCTCTTGATTCATTTGTTGAGGCAGTGACCAAAACTTTGAAAGGCGGTGGTAAAGTAACTCTGGTTGGTTTTGGAACATTCACGGTATCGAAAAGAGCCGCCCGCAACGGCCGCAACCCGCAAACGGGTGCTGTGATCAAAATCAAAGCTAAAAAAGTAGCTCGTTTCAAATCAGGTAAAGAACTCGCGAGCAAATTATAACATTATCCCCAATGCATTGACAGCTTCGGGGCAACACCCGGAGCTGTTTCATTTCTGAAACATTATTTTTCACAATACTCTCAAAAAAAATTTATGGGAAGAGGAGATAAAAAAACCAAAAAAGGAAAAACATTCAAAGGATCATTCGGCAAAAGCCGCCCTGCCAGAGCAAAGAAAGTGGCGAAGAAGAAGTAAGAGCGGTTTATCGTTTATGGTTTATCGTTTCACGTTACTATTGAGCGTTGATGGGTTAATTGTTATCAATTAACAGTAAGCATATAAGAGTCAACTCAACCGTGAAACGATAAACAATAAACCATAAACGTCCTAGGGGGCCAGTCTCTCTTTCTTCCAATTGCCGCTTTCATCGAGCGAATACTGAATGCGGTCGTGCAGGCGGCTTGCACGTCCCTGCCAGAACTCCACCGTTACCGGCTTTACCCGGTACCCTCCCCAATGATCGGGTCTGCTGAGTTCTTTATCGTTAAATGTTTCTTTCCATTTCTTTTCATTTTCTTCCAGCCATTCGCGGCTTTCGATCACTTCACTTTGGGGCGAAGCCCAGGCTCCGATGCGGCTGCCTTCGGGCCGGCTGTTGAAATACTCATCGCTCTCCTTTCCGGCTACTTTTTGCACCAGGCCGGTGATGCGCACCTGCCGCTCCAGTTCTTTCCAGAAGAAAACCAGGCAGGCCCTCGGGTTTTCCAGCAGATCCTTTCCTTTATAGCTATTGTAATTGGTAAAAAAAACGAACCCGTACTCATCAAATCCTTTTAACAATACAATGCGGGCAGAAGGCACTCCTTCCGCAGAAGCGGTGGCCAGTGTCATTGCATTCACTTCATCGATGGAAGCATGAAGGGCTTCCCGGAACCATTTGTCAAACTGACTGATGGGATTGCCGGCAGTATCCTGTTCGCTCAATGACTGCAAAACATAATCTTTTCGAATATCGGCCACAGAAGACATAGCGCTCTTTTTTGTGTGAGGAATCGGGCCACAAAATTACGGCAACACCGGAAAGTGACAAAGCTTTCCCTAACGGGAAAGCCCATAAAAAAATGTGGGAGGCGGGGAATGCCGGCCGTCAGTCTCACAGGGACTCGCCGGATGACTGATCCGGTTTCTGTCCGGATACTTTTGCCAGCAGGTTCTCAATTTCATTGATCCTGCGCAGCTGACTTTCCAGTTTCTTGTTGTGTTCGGCCACCTGTTGCAGATCGCTGTTCAGTTCTTCGAGGAAGGTTACTTTCTTCATCAGTTGCTGACGCTGGAAGTTGGCTTCTCTCAGTTTATCTTCCGCATCGGCCAGCAGGCGGGTGAGCCGCTGGTTCTCTTCCATCATGGAGAGGTAGCGAAGTTTTTGTTCGTCGAAGTCCTTGGTCAGTTTAAAATAAGCCTGCTGCAATTCATCAAACTCAAAATTCCTGTTCTGCGGTTGCACCAGGTGTGTTTCTACTTTCTGTATCTTTTCCTGCAGGTAATTGAATTCACCATAGGCTTTGTTCAATCGTTCATTCATTTCCCGGGAAAGACTCTGTTGCTGGCGGATCTGTTTGATCTCGCTTTCTTTTTCAGTAAGCAGTTTACGAAGTTCCCTGAGCTGGTTATTGAGGTTTTCATTTTCACGAACTGCTTCCAGTTGCTTTTGTTCCGCATCTTTCAGCACATCAATCTGCTCCAGCAGGCGGGTGATCCGCTGAGAATGATCTACCAGGTTGTGCTGGGCCTGTTTCAGTTGTTCTATGTAATCGAGAGAAGGAATTTCATGCGGGCGGTTGGATTGTTCCTGTAACAATCTGCGGGCTTCGCTTCGCATCTCCATCAGCTCTTCTTCCATTTCCTGTTCATTCTGCCTGGCTTCCTCTACCTGTCGCTTCATTTCTTCCTGGCGCTTTTCCTGCATATCCAGTTCTTCGTAATATTTCAGCTTCCATTCATCAGCTTCGCTGATGCCTGACTCGGCCACGGGTTGTTCTACCTTGATATTTTTCTTGCTGGTAATGAAGAAGTGTATGGCAAAGCCAAAAATGATCGCTCCTATCTGGAAGATGATGATCTCCGCAAGGCTGATCTGGATGGCTAATAAGAAGAAGTGTGCATTCATAACGGTTCGGAAATAAGCATTAATCCGGTTTTTCGCGATTAATGGAAACCGTTCTTCAAGGGATTTGAATGACTTAGGGGAAATCAAAAAACCACCGGTTGGGGGTGGTTTTTCATCTTCGAAAAATAATATGCGTTGGCGGAAAATGCAAGCCCCGGCTGCGTTTTAATTTTCAGCGGCTGATTATCACCCCTTTACAAGGGTTCCGACTCTCTCGCCTGTAACTACTTTCATCAGGTTTCCGGGTTTGTTCATATCGAAAACAATGATGGGCAGGTCGTTTTCCATGCAAAGGGTAAAGGCGGTCATGTCCATTACCCGGAGGTTTTTGGAGATGCATTCCTGGAAGCTGATGGTTTCAAATTTTTGGGCGGCGGGGTCTTTTTCGGGGTCGGCAGTATAGATGCCATCAACCCGGGTTCCTTTGAGGATTACGTCTGCCTGTATTTCGATGGCCCGCAGCGAACCGGCGGTATCGGTGGTGAAATACGGATTGCCTGTACCGGCTCCGAAAATGACCACCCTACCCTTTTCAACGTGGCGGATGGCACGGCGGCGAATATAAGGTTCGGCGATCTGTTCCATTTTAATGGCACTCTGCAGTCTCGTATACACACCCACTTTTTCCAGCATGGCCTGGAGGGCCATTCCATTGATCACAGTGGCCAGCATGCCCATATAGTCTCCATGTGCCCTTTCAATACCGGTATCTCCTTCATTCATACCGCGGTAGATATTCCCGCCCCCGATAACAATGGCAACCTGGACTCCCAGGTCAACCACTTCCTTGATATCTCTTGCGTATTTTTCAATGACGACCGGGTCCAGACCAAATGATTTATCACCCATCAATGATTCACCGGACAGCTTGAGCAGGATTCTTTTGTATTTGGGCAACATGAACTGTATTTGCCGCGCAATATACGAAGGCGAGGGAGAAATGAATAATATAAATACGCGCCGGAGGTACTGACTACAGCATTCCTTTCTCGTAAGCCAGCTTGATGGCCTGGGCCTTGCTGTTTACATGCAGTTTCTGGTAGATGTTGATCACATGTTTCTTGGCGGTATTGGGGCTGATATTGAGTCGGGCGCCGATTTCCTTATAAACGAGCCCCTGTACCAGCAGGCGAAGAATTTCCTGCTCTCTATCGCTAAGATCAAAGAAGGAGTCTGTATTTGCGGTAGCGGTTTCTTTCGCCACGAGCGTGAGCTGGTTTTTCTGAACCAGTTGCAATATTTTATGGGCGATGCCCGGAGAAATGGGACCGGCGCCACTTTCATACATCTGCCAGAGCATATCGGCAATCTGCGGCCCGCTCTCGTCTTTCAACAGGTAGCCGAAAGCGCCTGCCTTGATGGCCTTGAAAATTTTTTCTTCGTCGTCATAGATGGTCAGCACCACAAAACGCGTATCGGGATAAATGGAGGATCCGGCGGCTATGGCTGCCACTCCATCCATATTCGGCATCTCGAGATCCATCAGCACTACCTGAGGCTTCTCTTCGGCATATTTCATTTTCTCCAGGAAATCGCCCCCGTCGCAAGCCATCAGCGAAACGGTAAACATGCCTGTTCTTTCGAGTTTGTCCCGAATGATGTTCCTGTTGCTTGCTTTATCGTCCACTATTCCGATACTGATCATAATAAAGAATTGCTGTAAATGTCGGCAATGGGCTTTTACCGGCAATACTACTTTTGGATTACTACTCCCGTCCCACCACCAGTTGGATGGCTGTGCCGCTGGTACCGTTGGATTCAATTCCCAGATCAATGCTGGCAGCCGCGGCCCGTTCCCTCAGGTTGGCCAGGCCGTTTTGCTCTGAGCCTGGAATTACTGCGGCATCTCTGGAAAATCCTTTACCATCATCGGATACCACGATTTTCCAACCCTCCTCATCCCACGAACTTTTTACGAGAATATGCCGGGCATCGGCATGTTTGATGGCATTGTTTACGCTTTCCTGTACCATCCGTACCAGGTGAAGCGCCCTCGATCCGTTCAGGATCATATCCGGTGCGGGGCCTTCCACCAGGAACTGTATATGTGGGTAGTACCGGATAAAGGGTTGAATGAAATTGCGGATACGCAACAGGCAGTCTTCCGCAGTATACTGATCTTTCTTTAGGGCCCAGATGGTTTCCCGAAGTGACACAATGATGTCTTTGGAAGCATACTTCAAGTCGCTCATCAGGTTGTTGCGGGCGCCCGAATCGGTTTCTACCTGCAGCAGTTCGGTATTGTACAGCACGGCATTGGCATAAGCACCCAGGTTATCATGCAGATCGGCGGCGATCCTTTTCTTTTCGGATTCCACGAGTTGCTGTTCCTTGGCCAGTTGCCGGCGCCTGTAATCCCTGAAAAACAGATAAGCAATCCCGATCACCAGTAAAATAATCACGAGCGATCCATACAAGAAGTAATTCTGGCGGGCGAGCGTAAATTTTTGCTGCATGATCACGTTCTCCTGTTTCTGCCGTTCATAATCGTTTTGCAGCTCGGTGAGTAGTTTTGACGAATTGATATCACTGAAAGAATCTTTGAGGGCAATGATCCGTTCGAGTGTTTCGCTGTATTTTTCGTTGTTCCCGGACACTTTGTAGCATTCTGCCAGGGCACGGTACATCAGTTGCTCCTGCGAAGAAAGGCCCCAGGCTCTTGCCTGTTCAATGCCTTTTCTGGCCAGTTCAATGCCCTCTGCCGGCTTTCCATTGTGCGCATACCAGTTGGCGAGCCGGCTCATATCATAAACCACATAGAAAGGGTCCGACACTTTTCTTCTTGTTTCGATGGCCTCCTTTAATGCAGCTTCGGCTTTCTCATTCTGCCTGGTGTCGATGTAGATATCCGCTGCGATGTTGAGAGAGGTGGCCAGAAAGGTAAACATCTCTGTTTCCCGGCCATATTGAATGGCCCGCGTAATAAACATTTCAGCGGAATCATTTTTTCCCAGCTTGTTATAAGCCGCCGCAATATTGGAATAAAGGGCGCTGTAGTGGGTGGCAAATGCTGTGTTATCGATCAGCTTCAGAGAGCGGAAAAACCATGTCAGGGATTCCCGGTATTGTTCCATTTCCATCTGTACCCAGCCGATGCCTGTTTGCGCGGCGAGCAGATTGAGAGTGTCGTTGTATTGAGTGGCCAGCTTCAGAACATCATATAATTGGTTGAGGGTGGCGGTATAGTTATTCCCCCTGTCGAGTATCCTGGCCCGAAGCATCAGAAAATCAATATAGAGCCTGATGCGGTCCGGATTGTTTTTATAGAGTCTTATGTAATGATTGATGAGCAGCATGGCGGAATCGTTCCTGGAAATCCGCGTATAATAAACGCTGCGTAAAACGGCCAGCCTTGCATTGACGGTATCGCTGTTCAACCGCTGTTTTAGCTTCTCGCCAAGCTGCAGGTAATAGTAAAGGGTATCCGACGTCACATTTCCTCCGCCGCCGCAGAGCTGGATGATCGCCTGGTATTTTTGTAGCGGATCGCTTGTTTCCCGGATCGTTTTCCGCAGGCTGTCGATCTGCCTCGATTGTCCCGAACAAAAATATCCGGTGAGCAGCAGCAACCCTGTTATACAAAAATGGCGGAATCTCATCAGGTAAATTTAACAAACAACCGCTCATTTCTCCACTATCCAAATGGATTATTGAAGATTCACCCGTTATGGAACAGTTTTACCCTGCATCCGGTTGTTCCTTGCTTCTTCCACTCCGTTCTATCCAAATGGAGTATTGCCTGAGCCTGTATAATGAGATTGTTTTACAGGGACGATCTGGCAGAACGACCACCTCGTGTAAACCAAAATAACTGTTATGAAAAAATATTTTTCTCTCCTCTTTCCCGCGATAGTTCTGTTCGCTGTTTCCTGTAAAAAATCCGGCAGTGATGATCCCGCAACAGGCGGCACCGGCGGACTGGGCGCCCCTCCGGCTTCCCTGGGTCTGTCTTCTTATTACAAAAAATATGTGGATGTAGACGGCATTCCGGTTGTCAGCTCGGCCAGTGTTCCCGACCAGGCCCTGCTGAATGCGCAGGCCATCATGAAAGACATGCTGACGAACCTGGGTGCGGCCAAAGCAAAAATGATCCTCAATCATCTCCGCGTAGGCATCATCGGTAAAAATGAAAAGCCCACTCAAATGCCCGAGTACAATGACCTGTATACCGCATTTCCGGGAACCGACTGGGACAATCGCGCCCGCGCTTATGGCGCAACCAAAGATCGCCCGCTGACCACTAATTGCGAAGAGAACATGCTTTGCCAGGCAAATGACCGGTATAAAGGGGAAGAGATCCTGACACACGAATTCTCCCATGCCATTCACGAGCTGGGATTGAGATTTTCAGATCCCAGTTTCGATAGCGACTTGCAGACGGCTTTCAACAATGCCAAAACCAAAGGACTCTGGACCAATACGTATGCCATCAGTGATATCAGGGAATACTGGGCCGAAGGCGTGCAGGACTGGTTCAACTGCAACCTGGAAGCATCTCCCGCCAATGGCGTGCATAATTCCATTAACACCAGAACGGAATTGCAAACTTACGATCCGATGCTGTACGCATTGATCGCAAAATATTTCGCGGCATCCTCGGTTAAGCATGGATGCTATTAAACTGTACAGACCCGCTTCTACTATAACCCCCGAATCGAACATTCCTGTAAAACCACCCGAATCCAATTGATCGCAACATCCTGACAGCTTCTGCCAAGAAGGTCTGAAAGGCATTTTTACCACCTGTCTGCAGCAGGCGGCATCCGCTTTTTAAAAATTCATGTAATGTCAAGAATTATTCTACTCGTACTTGGATGGTTAGTACTCGGTATCGGAAATCTGTCGGCACAGAAACAACAACGGATCCCGGTGGAGCGGCTGCGCGTGCTGCCACCGAAGGTGCAGCCGCTGGCAAAAGCTTCCAGCCGCCTGATATCCGCCAAAAGTGTATTCTCCCGGAACGATATCGCACCGGGATGTGATTCCGTGTATCTCGACAACCAGACCGATGTAGATAATTTCTCAACAGCACATCCCGATTGCGACACCATTCGCAAACTGATCATCAACGGAGCCGGCATCAACAACCTCAACGGCCTTTCCAATGTAGTAGCGGTTACGCAGGACCTGATCATCAGCCACACCTCCCTGAACAACCTGGGCGGATTGTCTGCGATCACCTATATCGGTGGCACCTTCCAGGTAGACCATGATCACAGCATCACTTCCCTGGGGTTAAATAATCTTGAAGTACTGGGCAGAATAAAACTCACCGACCTGCCTGCACTCAACAGCATTGCCGGTCTCACCAACAATCTCTCTACAACCGGCTCTATTGTGATCGACTCCGTTGGACTTACTTCTCTGACCGGGCTGGAGAATATGGCCACGATTACAGAGTTTGATGGTTTGTCGGTAAGCCATTCCGCTATCACGAGCCTGAGTGGCATTACCAACCTGGCTAGTGTAGGAGGGTACATCAGGCTGGAAAGCAACCCGGACATGACCAGCATCGGCCTCAGCAATCTTCAGACTGCCTTCGGGTTTCTATTCGGAACATTGCCGAATCTCAGCAATGTAAACGGACTTTCGGATCACCTTACCAATACCAGTATTGGCACATTCTGGTTTATCAATACAGGCATCAGCGACCTGAGCGGCCTGAGCCATATCACCTCGGTCTCCAACTTTTATATATGGATCAACCCCAACCTTACTTCGCTGAATGGCCTTCAGGGGTTATCGGGAAATATCGGAGGAGGTATTTCATTATGGTACAACAACAGCCTCACAGACATCTCTGCCTTAAGTGGTGTTACCTCTATAGATGACGGCACCCTGGAATTCAATGACCACTTGCTGCTGGCAGACCTGACAGGCTTGAATAACATTACACATATCGGGGGTGGCTTGTGGTTCACGTACAACAAACAAATCACCAGCCTTAACGCCCTGAATAGCTCCCTGGTAATTGACAATAACAACAACGATCAGCTGAAACTCCAGGACAACCTGGTTTTATCTTTTTGTTCTTCACCGGCCATTTGCAATTATATCTCTTCCGGCAAGCCTTATTTAATCAGCGGCAATGCTCCGGGATGTGCGGATATCTCTGAAGTGAATGCTACTTGCGGTTCCTGTACCGGAGGAGTGTTGAAAACCTGGACCGGTAATGAAGACGACCAGTGGTCCAACCCCAACAACTGGACCCCCATGGGAGTGCCGGCCAATTGCGATACGGTATTGATTCCACAAGGATTGTTCAATTACCCGGTGGCCAGTTCCAATATTTCCATTCATGGACTGACGATGGAATCTTCCACTTTGCTCCAGCTCCAGGATTACAGCCTGATCAGCCGAGGTGTGTTGAATTTGTCCAATGCCGAAATCAATTCGTATCAAAATAACAACAGCATCAATTTTGTGGGACCCGAAGATCCCGTCATCGAGAACTCCTTCCTGCAAGCGAGCAATATTTTTATAACCGGGTTCAAGGGCTCCATGATTGTTCAGGACAACAATTTCCAGGGAAACCTCTCGATCTCCGATAGCAGCAACCGCATAGGAGACAGTCATATGGGTGGCAACCGGATAGAGGGGAATTTTTCGTTGACAACGATAGCAGACAATGCACAGTTCAGTATGGCTGAAAACGGAGACGATGAGATTGCCGGCAATGCCACTTTCAACCTGCAGGGCCAGTCGAATTTCCATGCCGGGCCCAGCGGTAACGGGTTGAGAATTGATCAGGATTTGATTTTGAACAGTGACCTTGATCCTGCCATTATCAAATTCTGGAAAGTCAGTTTTACAGGAGGCACCTGGGCACATATCACCCAGCAGGGCTCTGCTCCTGTTACCATCGAGCGGTTGTTTACTGAAAAATATGTCGGTGCGCAGATCATCCTGGATCAACCGGTATATGTAAACAGCGAGTTGCATCCGTTTACCGGCCTCATTAAAACTACGGCTACCAATCTGCTGATCATGAATGAGAACGCGGAAGTATCGCAATACTCCAGTTCCAGTTGGGTATCGGGCCCCATGAAGAAGATAGGAAGCGCGCAATTTACATTCCCCATTGGCGACGATAACTATCAGGGCGTACTCACCATCCTTTCTCGAGAAAACGCCAGCGATGCCTATACCGCTCAGTATTTCCACGCCAATCCCTCTTTATTTGGATACAATTCCAATCAAAAGGAATCCAGTCTCAGCAGAATATCCACAAAAGAATTCTGGAGAATACAGAAGGATCCCGGTAGTTCGGATGTTGGCGTATCTCTTATTTATGACAGTACCCGCAGCGACAAAACCGCTTCCATCTACAGTCTTCGAACCAGCCAGTGGAACGGAAGTCTTTGGCAGAACAAGGGAGCCATTTTCCTCTCCGGCAACCTGGCGAATGCCTCTCTGACCACTTCTTCGTCTGTTACCGATTACAGTCAACCCCTTACCCTCGGCTATATCGAGCCGCCCATCATTCCGAAAATTACGCTCACCAAAATGGACAGTGTTGCCTGCCGCAACAGCACTCTGAGAATATCTTTTACAGTAGACACCCTTATGTTCTCCGGAAATGATTTCCAGGTTCAGCTCTCCGATTCGGCCGGAAGCTTTGCTACGCCAACCATACTCGGTACACTTACTGATAAAACCAATTCCGATTCAATTGATGTATTCATTTCTTCTTCGCTGAAATTATCAGAACACTACCGGGTGAGAATCGTTGGCAATTCACCTCCGGATACCAGCATCAACACGCTTGACCTGTCGATCCGGACCATTCCATCAGCTGCATTCACCATACAGGGGCCCAACCCGGGTTGTATTGGCAGTGTTACCAAATATTATGTAAGCCAGAAACAACCCGGTGTTACGTATACCTGGAATCTTACCGGTGGCGGCACGATGACCACCAACCAGGATACTGCCTATATTACCTGGAATACTTCCAATTCGTTTAATCTGAGTGTAACGCCTTCCAATATCTGCGGATCGGGTGGTACCGTTAGCAGGTCTATTACGGTGGGTTATCCCGCTCCTGTAGCCACTCCGGCACTCAATAAAACCGGAAGATGGCTGTATGCCTCTGCCCCGGATGCCGGCCAGCATTCGAGTGGTTACCATTGGTACAAAAATGATGTACTGATCACCGGTGCAACGGGCTCTTCCTACTACGCCAATGAAGCCGGATCCTATAAAGTCACCTATTTCAATTCCTGTGGCGACGGTCCCGCATCGTCTATCACTGTATTTGCGGTCAACTCCTCTTCACAAACGATCGATTTCCCCGCTATCGCCACAAAAACTTATGGCGACTCGGCCTTTACGATTCCGGTTAATGCCAGTTCCGGTTTCCCCGTTTCCCTCTCCCTTGTTAGCGGGCCGGGTACACTGAACGGAAATGTTTACAGCATCACCAATTCGGGAACAGTAACGATACTTGCCACCCAACCCGGCGACGACATCTATGATACTGCCGCGTTCGTCTACGTAACGTTCACCATCAATAAAGCGCCGCAGACCATCAGCTTTAATCTTCCTGCAGAAACAACCGTTATACCTGCCACCCTTGCTGTTTCGGCCGTTTCCAACTCGGGCTTGCCTGTATCGGTTACCTTGCAATCCGGACCAGCTACGCTGTTGGGTACACAACTGACAGCGAATGCTCCGGGCACTATCACCCTTAAGGCTACGCAGGCCGGAGACACCAACTATCTGCCAGCCACCGACCTGATTCGTACCATCTGCGCCAGAGTAGGCGATCTGGGCACAATCAGTGGTCCGATCTATGCCTGCCCGGGACAAACCGCCACTTATAAAACCGGCAAGTATGCCGGCCTAACTTATCACTGGCGTTTGAGTAACGGAACCAATTATGGCTCTTCCGCAGACAGCGTAAACATTACCTGGAACAGTTCGGGCACCTACACCCTGCTGGTTTCCGCAACAGGTCCCTGTGGTTTGGAGAGCGCCAACGATACGCTGATCGTAAATGTAATTACACCCGTTACACCAGGTTTGGTTTCAAACATGCTGCCGGCAAACGGTTCAACAGGATTATCATTACCATTGACCTTGTCCTGGATTCCGGGCAATAATGCGTTGACTTACGATCTCTACATCTGGGATTCTGCCGATGTACAGCCCGGAATTCCCTTTGCTACCAATATCACAGCGGTTTCGTATGCCGTGGCAGCTGGTCAGCTTGCTTATAATAAAACATATAACTGGAGAGTCGTTTCGCGCAACGCGTGTTTGACTGCTGACGGACCCATTCAAAAATTCCGTTTACGCCCATTGCCAGATCTGATCGTTTCCAATATACAGATACCTCCTTCGGCTGTTTCCGGTCAGACCGTCAATTTCAGCTGGAGGGTAACCAACATCGGACCCGGCAATACGCTAACCAATCAAAGCTGGTATGATGCCGTATTCCTTTCCTTTGATACGATCCCTCAGTTTAATATTCCGCCCAATACCAATCCTGCTGCCTGGAGCATGCTTGATTTTCCCGTTCGTCCATTACTGGTGGGCACCAAACCCAATGTATCGGCGCTTGACAGCGGGCAACACTACGACAACAGCATCAGCTTTACTTTACCTCCCAGCTATGCGCAGCCATTATACCTGTATGTAATCACCAATTTCCCGGTCACCTCGTATACACCCTTACAGATGAATTATGCCAATGATACTGCGAGGGCTCCTCAAGCCATGACCGTTACATTGGCCCCTACGCCTGACTTAAGAGTGGATACGGTTCTCACGCCGGCTTCTGTATTCTCCGGCAGCACTGTGAACATTACTTATAAAGTGAAAAACTTTGGAGTACTCACTCCTGCCGCTTCTTCCTGGACAGACAGGATTTACTTGTCGCAAAACCCGTTCTTCAATATCAATACAGCCATCCCGCTCAAACTGGCCAAAGCCAACGGAACCTACTACGACAATGCCCCCGAAGCAGTGTTTGGTTTCAACGGACAACTGTTGCAGGATAGTTCCTACACCCGTTCAGTGCAAGCCGTTATCCCCAACTTTATTTCAGGCAATTATTTTGTATATGTAGTAACCAATACCGGCAACACCCTTTTTGAGGGGTTATTGTCCGGCAATAACGTAACGAAGAGCGGGCTGCAGGTCTTCCTTACCCCCACTCCCCAGTTAACGGTTTCCAATTTGCAGGTGCCGCTATCGCAGGCCAGCACCACACAACCGCTCGGACTCAACTGGACCATACTCAATATCGGATTCAGCGATAACCTGGAAAAAAACAAAGGCCATTACTATTTGCCGAATGGAACCTGCGTGAATGGTTTGCTCAGGCTGACCGACAGCGCCGGATCGGGTTCGAGCTACTGGATCGATCGCGTTTATCTCAGTACAGACTCTACCGGTATCAACGGCGCTGCCATACAGGTTGGCGAAATAACGCATGGCGTGCAGGGAAGCGGAACGACCGCCGACTTTGCACCTGCCGAGAAATGCGTGCCCAACGGAACCGATCCCGCCTCTGAAAATGTGAATGCGGATAATGTGATCAGGCCCGGATCCAGTCACCCCGGCACCATCAATTTTGTTATCCCGGATAATCTTCCTCAGGGCAACTATTTTGTTTATGTATTGGCAAATGCCACCAAGACCGTTTTTGAATACCCCGGTGCCCCGCAGATCAAACGCAGCGCGTTACCCATATCCATTCAAAGACCCGACCTGGCAGTTTCTTCCGTAACATTACCGGCAACGGCAACCGGAGGACAGCCTGTCAACATTCAGTGGAATGTGGTTAACAACGGACCAGGATCTGTATTCAATCACCTCCGCAAGGACAAGGTATTCCTGAGCAACAGCCCCAGCTTCAATGCACTGACGGCGCAATTGATCAGCACGCAGCAGTTTACAGAAAACATACCTGCCAACGGAACCGTTTCTCACAGTTTTGCTTATACGCTTCCCGCTTCCTTATCCGGAACCTGGTATGTGTATGTTCAAACCAACTACGACAGCAGCATCCGTGAACTGAGCTATGTTAACAATATCGCCGGATCCAGCTTACTGGTGAGTCCTGCCATACCGGCCGACCTGCTCCTCACTACCCTTACAGTTCCGGATACGGTACTAACCATTTTTGGAAATACCATCCAATATACTGTTCAGAATACCGGGGCAGGCACTGCCGAGGGAACCTGGAAAGACTCCCTGTTCGTCAGCTGCGTGCCCACATTCAACTACACTACGGCTAATTTCATAGGAGTTCGCTCACAGACCCGGAACCTGGCCACCAACGATTCCTATTCCGATTCGTTTGCGCTGAGTCTTCCTCTCAGCTGGCAGATCAGTTCCTGTTTCCCGCAGTCGGCCAATCACCCCGCTTACTTCTTTGTACGGACAAACGGAGGAAACATCGTTTATGAAGGAAGCAATACAGGGAATAACCAGGCTGCCTCGGGAGTACGAATTCTGAAGAATCCATTGGTGGATCATGTTGTAACAAGCTTTACCGCTGCTGATACAATTACCGTAGGCAGACCCTTTACCAGTAGCTGGACCGTAAAAAATATCGGCTTCAACCCTGGTTTGGGATTCTATTATAGCTGGAGAGATGGCGTCTATTATTCAACAGACAGTATCCTCGACGCCAATGACGTTGCCGGCAACCAGTTTTATGAAGACTTCCGGCTGGGTAACGGTCAGACCTATTCAGACAGCAAACAATCGATCACGCCCAAACTGGCCACAGGCGATTATTACTTGTTTATGGTCACCAATGCGCTCAATGAAATCTCCCTCGAAAAGAACCTGACCAACAACAGCCGCCTGCTCAGAGATGCTTCCGGAAATGCCCGGCTGGTGCATGTCATTCAACCCCTGTTGCCTGATCTTGTAGACAGCTTCGTGGTTGCTCCTTCTTCGGTAGCCAGCGGGCAGTTGCTGGTAGCTACCCATCGCCTCACCAACACAGGCACCGGCGTAAGTTATCCGGGCAAATGGGTGAATGAATTGTGGCTGTCGCAGGATTTCATTCCGGGTAATGCAGGAGATGTGTTGCTCTCTTCGAAAAACATTGTTTCCAATCTTCAGGCTGGCGAGCACCTCAACGATACTGTTTCCGTGGTACTGAACCTGAATACCCCTGCCGGCAACTACGTGCTGATATCCAGAACCGATGCCACCAATGTGGTGATTGAAGAAGCAGACAGCAATAACCTGGCATTTGCTTACCTGAACATCTACAACCCCGCGCCTGCGGATCTGACCGTGCAGAATATTGTAAAACCTGATACCATATGGATGGGTTATCCGATAAGTCCGCTGCAATGGACCGTCAGTAACCAGTCGTCCAATGCCGCCAATGGCATTTCATCAGACGGCGTTTATCTTTCAAAAAACAATTTCCTTGATTCCACTGCGCTCCTGCAGGGTGTGCTGAACAAGATAATTGCCATGGCCCCGCTGAGTGCGAGCAATGTTGGCCTCACAGCTTTAGCCAACGTGAACAGCGAAGGCCAATACTACCTGCTGGTGAAAACCGATTTACTTAACAATATATAC
The DNA here is from genome assembly GCA_964605065.1 of uncultured Chitinophagaceae bacterium. Lineage (GTDB taxonomy): Bacteria > Bacteroidota > Bacteroidia > Chitinophagales > Chitinophagaceae > Endoryza. The sequence continues at coordinate 172,677 of CAZSAQ010000002.1, read as the reverse complement.
GAGAACAATAAGGATAATAATACGGGCGTAGCGGCCGGCAGGGTCGTGGTAAGGGCCAAAGAAATCAAGCTCGGAATTTCTGAATTGAATACGCTGCAGAACGTAGCGCGTATCTACAAGATCAATATACCCGACTCGCTGGCCGGAAGTACGATCGGCATTACGCTTGCTACCAACGATTCGCTGGTTTTGAGGAATGAGATGTTTGCTGCCAGGGGTTATGTACCCGGTCCTGCACAGTATGACTACAAATTTGAAACGCCCAATTTCGGTAACCAGCGCATTGTGATGACATCGGTGAGCGCCGGCGATTATTATGTCTATATCAGAACTGTGTCGCCCACGCCGCCGGTTCAAAACATAACCGTATCTGCCGTTAAATTGCCTTTCGCCATTCTTACGGTTCAATCCAACTCGGGCGGCAATGGCGGCAACGTAACCGTCAAGATCGGCGGATCCCTTTTTGTTCCGGGAATGAGCGCAAGATTGTCGAATAATGGCGGAGAGATATTTGCTCACAGCATTTATTATGTCAACAGCACCACAGTATATGCCACTTTCAATCTTAAAGGAAAAACGTTGGGTGTGTATGATGTGTTCCTGAAAAAACCCGATTCAGCCGAAACATCGCTCGCAGCCTCCTTCCAGGTGGTGAATGCCGACAACGGAGGGCTCGGAAACGGGTTCGTTAACAACGGCCCGTCTGGAACCGGTAACGAGCCCGGTTGTGATCCCGGCGCCGAAGCAGGATTGAACTCCCTGCTGGTAACCGAAGTGATTATTCCGAAGAAAATCTTTGCCGGATGGCCATTCGCGATACAGATCAACTTTGCCAACCCAACCAATATGGATCTGCCTGCACAGGTTCGCATATTGTACAACGATCTGAATATACCGGTGGCACTGACGCAAGCTGATCTGCCCACAGGAACGGCAAGCATATATCTCAATATTACCGAACCCGGCGGTCCGCCCGGTATCATCAGGGCCGGAGCCAGCGGAACCATCATCCTGTACGGAAAAGCGCCGCAGAATACGCCAGGGCACAGCTTTGTCAAATTCATCCTAAAGTAATTCAGTAAACATTCGATCAACACCGAGCAATCAAATTATATGGTAACAAAGAAATTATTCACCGCGATCGCCTCGATTGTTCTTGTGGTCACCGCCACAGCGCAGAAGATCAATTCGCCCAACAGAACAGGCCCGCTTGGATTGGAAGTAAATACGCTGACGGGAAATTTATTCCTTCCCCGGACCGATGCCTATGTTTTCAGCCGCGGCATTCCGATCGATCTGTCGTTCTATTACAACAGTGCCTTGTACAGCGAACAAATTCAATACGGAAAAGGCTGGCGTTTCAACTATTGTATTTACTATGTCAACGACACCGGCAATTCTAAATTCATCAATTGGGGCGAAGGAAGAGAAGATCACTACATATCGCAGGGAAATGGAAGTTTTCAATCTCCCACAGGATTCTTCGACACACTCGCAGAATACCAGCCGGGAAAATTGCGGCTGCGGATTACGGATGGCACTACTTTCTTCTTCGACAATGCCACTCACCGGAAAGTAACCCGTATTGAAGAACCCAACGGCAATTACCTGTTGTTCAACTATACAGACAGCCTGCTGACCTCGATGTCCAATGCGGCCGGTCAAACGGTTCAGTTTGTATATACCAACGGGCTGCTGAGCGCCATCAACGACCAGACCGCCAGCCCGGTGAGGTCTTATCAATACAGTTATGACGACGCAGGTAACCTGGTAAAAGTAACGGACCCGCTCAACAACAGCTTCGAATATGAGTATATCGTAAACGGGCCCATAAAATCAGTGAAGGACAAAAATCAGAATAAGGTCAACATCACTTATTTCTCCGATCTCAGCATCAGCGAGCTGATAGGATGTAACAAACGGATGAGCTTCACGTACGACAGCGCCTCGATGACCAGCTACGTTACGGATTATATGTCTTCCGGGCCCAACCAGGTGACGAAGTACCAGTTTAAAAAGTATGGCGATCGTTTCTGGTTGTCTTCTATCTCCGGCAACTGCTGTGGCTTCGATCTGTCGTTTGAATTTGATGATCATGGCAACAAGATCAGGGAAACAGATGGAAACGGGCAGGTGACCCAATACGCTTACGACAACCGGGGCAATGTGACTACCGTGACTGATCCTCTCAATAATGTATATAAATACACGTATTCTCCTTCCTTCAACAAGATCACCAGCTATACCGACCCCAAAGGATTTGTTACCACCATGGAATATGATGGCAGGCAAAATCTTATCAATCTCACAGAACCGGGCAATCGTGTTTCCACCGCCACTTATAATTCGCAGGGCGATCTGCTGACCAGTACCGACCCTGCAGGCAATGTGATCACATACACCTACGACAGTTACGGAAACCCTACCCTCGTTACCGGTCCTTCCGGCAGTAAGGCCACCCTCAGCTTTGATGGACGTGGCAACCTGCTCAGCCTGGCTGATTCGAGAAACAACAACACCAGCTTCGAATACGACATCCTGGACCGGATCAAGAAAATCACCGATCCGCTGAACCAGCAAACCAACTTTACTTATGATGCCTCTGGCAATACCACATCCATCACCAACGAAGCCTCGGAAACACGTTACAAGAGTTATGATGCCTCACACCGGTTGGTACAGATTACCGGTCCTACCGGTAAAAAGAACTTTGCCAGCTATGATGCGATGGATAACCTCGCCAGCCTTACCGATGAAGTGGGCAATACCCTCTCCTTTGGCTACGACAGTAAAAACCGGATGGTCTCGATCACCAATGCAGAAGGAAACAGGATCACGATGGATTACGATGGCAGCGGCAATCTTACCAGTGCCCGCTATCCGAACGGTTCTGTGATCACTTACTCTTACGACGCATTGAACAGGATCACAAGGGTGGAGGACCAGGTGGGTAAACTCGCCGAATACACGTACGACAAGAACGGAAACATCCTGAGCGTTTCTCTGGGTTCAAACGCCACTTATTCCGCGGAATATGATAGTCTGAACCGGATGAAAAAACTGACCGATCCGCTCGGAAATTCCTACAGCATGGTCTTTGATGCACGCGATAATATTGTGTCCATGACAGACCGGAACGGAAAGCAGGCGCTGCTGAGTTTCGACAGCCTGGACCGGATCAAGACTTATACTGATGAGAACGGATCGGTAATAACCGTTACTTATGATCTGCAGGGAAATATCACCTCCTTAAAAGATCAGAACAACCAGACCACGAGTTATATCTATGACAATCTCGACCGCGTAACGCGCCTCACTTTTCCGGATGGAAAATATATCGAGTACACGTATGATGTGAAAAGCAATATCATCAATAAACGACTCGCAGACGGCACCAGCATCCAGTTCGTGTATGATTCACTTAACAGGCTCACCGGCAAAACGCTTCCGGGAGGCATCACTTACCAATACCAGTACGACGATGCCAACCGCATGATTGCCGCCACCAATGCCGGCGGTACAGTTCTGCTGGAGTACGACGTGATGAACCGGGTGATCTCTGAATCTTATAACGGACGAAAGGTTACTTATCAATATGATGTTGCCGGTCGGCGCAAAACCATCATCTACCCCGACAGTACGCGTATCGTAAAGACCTTTGATACCCGAAATCGCATCACCGGCATCACCCGAAATAATTCTCCGCTGGTATCTTACAATTACAACCTCGTTGGGCAGCTGACCAATACGCAATTTGGCAACGGCCTGACCAGCATCCGCCAGTATGATTTTGCCAACCGCCTTAGTTCAATCACTACCGGAACCGGCATTCAATCGGCCAATTTCACTTTCAGCAAAGAACACCGCAAACTGTCTGTTACCCGCAGCACACCCGCCCAATCGGAGCAATTCAATTACGACAATGGCAACCGGCTTACCGGCTATCAGAAAGGCAGCCAGCTTCATGCTTACCAATATGATGCGTTGGGCAACCGGGTAACCGCCCAGGTAAACGGTATCTCATATACTTATACCAACAATTCCCTCAATCAACTCACACAGGTTAATAATGGCAGCCAGACCATTAACCGCACCTACGACAATAACGGCAATCTCACTTATGACGGTCAGTATTATAAAACCTATGATGCAGAAGGCAGGATTGTAAAAGATTCCTCTTCGCCGCTCAATGTGATCGTATATGAATACGATGCCCTCAACAGAAGAACTGCCAGATCCGTGAATGGCGTAAAGACTCTTTTTACCTATTCCGGGCTGAGCCAGATCGAAGAAAGACTCGCCAGCAGCGGCGTGCTGATGAACAAAACTTTTTTTGCTTCCTACCTCCAGCCCGTCAGCCGCGAAAACGGCAGTGGCGTGTATTATTATCATTCCAATGATATGTATTCGGTAGAGGCCATCAGTACCGCCCAGGGAAGATTGCTGGAGAAATACGAATATGATCCATATGGAAAAACCAGCATTTATGATTCGCTGGGCAACCCGATCACCCGTTCGCTGGCAGGAAACCCCTATGGCTTTACCGGTCAGTTGTTCGATACCAGCACCGGTGTATACCGCTTCTATTACAGGGACTATGATCCTTCTACCGGATTGTTCAACCAGCGTGATCCGATCTATTATACAGATGGAATGGGCATGTATCAGTATGTACATGATGACCCCGCCAATGGCATCGATTTGCTCGGCCTGAAAGACTGCCCCGATGAGTTGAAGAAAGACCCCAGCCGCTGGAAAAAAATTAAAGAGTTCGTCAATTTCTATAACGGTCACTTCGGAAATATCATGAACCTCGCCAGCATCCATCAGCCGCTCGGTGACAACAAAAAGTTCAAAGCATTGAACTATACCTCTGCCGTTGCCAATATTGGTCTTAATATCAACCTGCTCGCTGAAGATTGTGATAACATCAGCCAGGAAGAGTTTAATATCCGCGCTGCGGAAATAGAAGCCAACCTGATCTATCTCGGAGCCGATGTAGTCAGTGATGCGGGTGGTGGCAAGACTTTTATGAAGCCCGCCCTTACAACGGTTCAAACGATCGGCAAGATCGATGCTTACGCCCAGGAAAGAACCGGTAAATCCCTTTCCCGGATGTACTCTGAACTGGACGATGCCGCGCAGGCAAAGGGCAGAGAGATGGCTTTGAAAATGCCCGGCAACCAGAGAAGGTTCAACAATCATGAGCGCTTTCTTCGCCATATTTCGAAAAAATATGGAAAAGACAAATCAAAATGGAGAGAAGAGTGGCTGGAGATCGACGAGATCCACCGTAATGCCTATGAAGTAGGTTTCAGGTATACCGGCCCTGAAGAGGATTGTCCTGAAAACGGAAACAAAGGCTCCAGGAAAAAGCCAAAACCTGGCGCTGCTGAGGGAGCCATTATCGCCGAAATCATCAATTCGCTTGATCCCAATGAAATCATCGGACCCGAAGGCATGCCCGATAAGGCCTGGGTGAGTGTGAACGACCGCCTGCCCTACACGATCAATTATGAGAACGACAAGTCCGCTACCGCTCCTGCCAAGTTCGTGAAGATTATCGCCCCCGTGCCCGACAAGATCGATCCGGCCACATTTCAATTGGGAAGTTTCGGGTTCAACAGCCTGACCTTTACCATTCCTGCAGGGACAGCCGCTTACTACCAGCGCCTCGATTGCAGGGATTCGCTCAGCCTGTTTGTAGATGTAATAGCCGGTTACGATCCCGTAAAGCACCAGGCCTTCTGGGAGTTTCAATCGATCGATCCCACCACCCTGCTGCCGCCGGCAGATCCTTTGAAAGGGTTCCTGCTCAGGCAGGATAGCAACAATGTGGTGAGCGGGCATGGATTTGTAAACTTCAGCGTGAAACCTGTTTCTACGGCACAAACACTCGACAGCATACTGGCGCGTGCCGATATCCTGTTTGATGCGAACGATACCATACCTACCAATGTTGCCCGCAATACCATTGATGCCGTGGCGCCTGCCAGCTCCATTCAATCACTGGTAAAGAGCACGCCGAATACGGAGGTTAATCTTCACTTTACCGGTGCGGATGATCCCAATGGTTCAGGACTGAAATGGTATTCGGTTTATGTATCTGACAACAATGCCGCGCCGGAATTATACATCGCTGATTTCCGCGGAACCGATACCAGCTTCATCGGCGTTGCCGGTCACACCTATAAGTTTTATGTATCGGCCACAGATAGTGTGGGCAATAAGGAAGTGCTGAAACTCGTGGACAGTACCCAAATCCTTTCCGGCGAAACCAAGATATGCCCCGGCGGAAGCACTGTGTTTGATTCCAAACTCAACGGCTCCCATTATCAATGGCAGGTTAACACCGGAAGCGGGTTTGTGAATATCAGCAACAATGGCATGTACTCAGGAGCCAATACCGCGATACTCTCGCTCAACAACGCGCCTACTTCCATGTATGGTTACGTATATCGCTGCGTCGTAAACGGATTCCGGTACAGCAATATATTCCTGCTGAAATTTGAAGTGAGCTGGAATGGTACCGTGAGCAGTCAGTGGGAGAACCCGGCCAACTGGAGCTGTAATGCTACCCCCGACGAAAACACCGATGTGGTTGTCAACGGCGGCAAGGTGAACTTTCCCGTTTTAAATTCCAATGCCACTATCAGAACACTCCGGTTGAACAATGGCGCTACTGCCAGTGTCAATGGAGGGTTTACCCTGACTCTTAAAAAGTAATCAAACATTCAACACTGAAAAATATCATTATGGTACAACTATTCATCCCCACCAATAAAGGCTTCAAGGCTGTTTGGCCTGAGAACATCGTGAGAGTGGAAGCCAGCAGCAATTACTGCAAGATCTACTTTGATAACGACGGACCGCTGACGGTGGCCAAGGTGCTTAAGTGGTTTGAGGAGAAGTTGCCCACCGATAGTTTTTACCGGATCCATCGCGGGCATATTGTAAACAGGAGGTTTATCAAGGGGCTGTCCTGCGACAAGATAGTGACGCTTTACAACGGCGAGCGATTGCAGATCAGCAAACGCAAGAAAGGTATTGTAAGAAAAATTGCCGCCTGAGTGCCATTGAACGATAAAAAAGAGGCTGTCTCTTTCGGGACAGCCTCTTTTTATTATGAGAAGTTCAGTGGGATAATTATCCTAAAGAAACTCTTTTGAACGACAGCACTTTTACATCACCATTGCTTTTCAGGTAGTCAGCAACAGAGATGCCTCCGTCTTTCACAAATGCCTGGCTCAGCAGGGTGCTTTCTTTGAAGAAGGCGTTCAGTTTGCCATCGGCGATCTTGGCAATCATTTCAGCCGGTTTACCAGCCATTTTGGGATCTGCCTGGATCTGTTCTGTAACGATCGCTCTTTCTCTTTCCACGGTTGCAGCCGGAACAGAAGAAGCATCGATCGCTACCGGGTTCAGGGCGGCGATTTGCATAGCCACGTCTTTACCTGCCTGGGCAGCTTCTTTATCGAGACCTACCAGTACACCCAGGCGATAAGCGCCGTGGATGTAGGAAGATACGTAAGGAGCATCTACTCTTTCGAATTTGGTGATGCCGATCTTTTCTCCGATGGAAGCCAGTTTATCATTTACCATATCGGCCACTTTCGCGCCGTTGATGGTAACGTTATTCAGTTCGTCAATATTTTTTACGTTATTGGCGATGGCTGCGTCGGCGATAGACTGAGCGAAGGCAACGAAATCAGCGTTTTTGCTTACGAAGTCTGTTTCGCAGCTTACGCAGAGTGCGATACCGGTTTTATTGTCCGGCGTTGTCTGAGCGATCACCACCCCTTCTTTTGCTTCACGGTCGCCGCGGAGGGCAGCCACTTTCGCTCCTTTCTTGCGCAACCAGTCGATAGCCGCTTCGAAATCGCCGTTAGACTCGGTAAGAGCTTTACGACAATCCATCATTCCCGCGCCAGTAGCCTGGCGGAGTTTATTAATATCAGCTGCAGATATAGTTACTGTAGACATGTTTATAGTAATTAAGTTTTATGAATAATGAACCAGTCATCTCTTCTCCTCTCAGCAATGGTTTGGCTGATGGCCGGTATTAGCGGCTGCCACCTGCATTGGTTCTGCGGCTGGCTCCGCCTGGTACACGGCGTTTTTGTGCGCCACCGGCGCTGCCGCCACGACCACCACGGCCACCACGGCCACCTTCTGCTTCAGCTTCTGCCTGCAGACGGGCTGCTTTCTTCTCCTTGTCGTCGTCTACATTGTCTTCAACTTCTTCTTCTTTCGCAGCTTGTCTTTCAGCCAGTCCTTCCGCGATCGCTGCAGTGATATACTGAGTGATGATGGCGATAGACTTGGTTGCATCGTCATTGGAAGGGATCGGGAAATCAACCCTGTTCGGATCGCAGTTGGTGTCAACCATTCCGAATGTGGTAATGCCCAGTCTTTTTGCTTCCGCCAGGGCGATGTGTTCATGCCCGATATCGATGATGAACAGGGCGGCCGGAACACGACCCAGCTGGGAGATACCACCCAGCACCTTATCCATTTTATCACGATCGCGAGCCAGGGTCAGCTTTTCCTTTTTGGTGAGGCTGTCTGCACTGCCATCGCTCAGCATTTTATCGATGCTCTGCATTTTTTTAACGCTCTTGCGAACCGTATTGAAGTTGGTGAGCATTCCACCCAGCCATCTTTCAGTAGCGTAAGGCATGTTCACTTTGCGTGCGCACTCGGTAACGATTTCCTTAGCTTGTTTTTTTGTTCCCACGAACATGATCTTTTTACCGCTGCGTGCCATTTGTTTCAGGGCAGCTGCTGCTTCCTGGAGGCTTTCAGTGGTTTTGTTAAGATCGATGATGTGGATGCCTTTTTTCTCTGCAAAGATGTAAGGCAGCATCTTAGGATTCCACTTCTTACGCAGGTGACCAAAGTGTACACCGGCGTCCAGGAGTTGTTGTTGAAGTGAAGTGTTGTTTTCCATTTATTTTAAGCTTTTAGCTATTAGCCCGGGGCTGCTAGCCAGTTAAAAATTTTATTTGCTGCACCGGAAGCCTGAACAGGCAGGCTAACCGGTAACTGAATCCATTAACGTTTGCTGAACTGGAAGCTGCGACGAGCTTTCTTATGACCGAATTTCTTACGTTCAACAGCACGGGGGTCACGTTTCAGTACACCTGCCGCTTTCAGCGCCGGACGCAATTCAGGATTCAACTCTACCAGTGCACGACCGATACCGAGCTTGGCTGCTTCAGCCTGCCCTTTGATACCACCACCCGCTGCATTGATTTTTACATCAAACTTATCGAGCGACTGAACCGCTTTCAAAGGCAGCTCAACCTGGTTCTGCAGATATACCAGGGAGAAATATTCTTTATAGTCTTTATCGTTCACTGTGATCTTTCCGTTTCCTTTTGAAAGGAATACTCTTGTCACAGCTTCTTTACGACGACCGACGCCAGTTTTTTGCTTTTCCATTTTATTTGCTTTAAGCTTTTAGCCTTCCCCTGCTATTGCCAGGATCGGGCCAAGCGAAGTTTTAGAATTTGAGTTCTTTGGGTTGCTGAGCTGTATGCTGGTGTTCGCTACCGGCATATACAAATAATTTCTTGATCATTTTGCGACCGAGACGATTCTTGGGAAGCATCCCTTTTACTGCTCTTTCCAGCAGGGCGTCGGGTCTGCGCTTCAGCAAATCCTTGGCAATCTCAGATTTCAAACCGCCGGGATAACCTGAAAACGTCAAGTATTCCTTCTCATCCAGTTTGTTACCAGTGAATTTTACCTTGTCTGCATTAATAATAATAACATAGTCTCCGCAATCAACATGTGGCGTATAATAAGCCTTGTTCTTACCACGAAGAACAGAAGCTATCCTCGCACACATGCGTCCCACGGTTTGATTGGTACCGTCTACAACGTACCAGTTGCGCTGCACGGTAGCCGCATTAGCATGTTTCGTTGTGAAATGTAATTTGCTCATTGAAATGTGATTTAGCCATAAATCGCTCCATGGCAGGTTTTGAAAATGAACAGAGCGCCATCCCGCCTCCGTTCCCCCCTGGCAATTTCCATCACCAAAAGGGTCGCAAAGATACCCCGTTTTTAGTGTACTACCCAAGGGTTTTGGAACTAATTTTTTATCTCTCCTTTATAATAAATTGAAAATCAATAAAAATTTTAACTTTTTTTGGAAATGGTTTAAGTTGGGTTTGAGGTTTGAAGTTTGGAGTTTACGGTTTACTCGTTTATCGTTTCAGGTTTATCGTTTCACGTTATAGTTTGTCGTTCAGCGTTCCTCTGCGCTTTCAGCGTCTTCAGCGTTCAAAAAAAAATGACGCACTGGCAGTATTTTTAAAGCTGAGAAACATCCAAAAGAAATTATTTTTACCTCAAACTTCAAACCGCAAACAGCAAACCCTCCAACCCTCATGTCTCTCCACCTTCTCAACCGCCAGCAATTCGGTGATCCCGCCCATCAGGGAAACCTCCTCTCCCTGGACGAAGCCCATGCTTTATTGAATGAATGGGTACCCAATGAACGGCTTCGCCTTCACATGAAACAGGTTGCCGCAGTCATGAAAGCCTGGGCCATCAGTAAAGAAGGGGCAGACGAACAGACCGCCCGCAAATGGGAACTGGCCGGGCTGCTCCATGACGCGGACTGGGAAAAATATCCTGACGATCATTGCCGGGTGATCATTGAAGAACTGGAAAGACGAAATATTGACCCCGACGTCATCCATTGCATTGCTTCGCACGGCCCGCGTTACTTCGGCGTAGAGCCCCTGAATAATATGGACAGAATGATCTACGCCTTCGACGAACTATCGGGCTTTATCCATGCGGCGGCACTGATTCGCCCCACAAAATATGAAGGAATGGATGTAAAATCGGTGATGAAGAAATTGAAAACACCTTCTTTCGCGGCACAGGTCAGCCGCGAGGATATCAACGACGCGCTTTCCCGGATCAATATCCCGCTGGAAGAGCTGATCGCGTTTATTCTTACCGTGCAACCTTCGGTGGAGTAAGTTATTTTTTTTCGAGAACAACCAGGGAACTGTTATTCCTGGAAATCAACAGGCATTCCTTTCCATTGGACAGTCGAATGAGGCGGATATCGCGAATCTCTCCCTCTATCAGCAGGGCCGGCTCCGGTAACCAGCGGGATTTAAATGCCCCGTTGCCATCCCCGGTCAATAAAGCAGGAACAGATGCGTCGTAATTTCCTTCGAAAGGAAGTACCCCGGAAAAGTTACCGGCAGTGATGATATCCATCTGTCCGTCCTTATTGATATCCCCGGCAAACAATCCAAAAACCGGAGCCATCTGAGAGGGCAGCGGAAGGTTCACCCTGGTAAAATACCCCTTCCGATCGTTTATAAAAACTGCAGACGAAAGGTGAGCGGCTTCCCTAACCATTGCCTGCTCGAGTGACTTCCCAAAGGCTTCTTCAACAGTTTTACCAGCGAAATCATGGTACTGCAAATATTTCTTCCGGATAGAAGGCATTTGTTTCTCCAGCTCATCCTTACCCAGGAAGGGATAATACTTTCCCGATTTATTATACGCCACAACCAGTTCGCTGGTTCCGTTCTTATCGTAGTCAAAGTCGAACAATTTCAAGGGAGCTTGTTCTCCTGCTTGCAACTTTGAGTTAAGTCCATAGTTGCCCGCAACGAAATCGGGATAGCCATCTGCATTGATATCGGTTACCAGCAGCGATTGCCATAAACCGGAAGGCCCTGCTGACCGGGGCGCCACGGTAAAACTTCCCTTTCGGTTTTCCAAAATAACAGGAGGCATCCATTCGCCGGCAAGCAACAGGTCAGGATCCTTGTCCTGGTCGAAATCAATAAATGCGCAGGCAGTGACCATTCCGGGGCGGTTGAAGGGGAAAAGAGTGGAATCGGCCAGGGTAAAAGTGCCTTTGTTATTGATCAGCAGGTAGCAAACCGGGGTGATGCCATACTTACCTTCGGAAGCGGTAGCCCCTACAAACAGGTCGGGATCGCCATCACCATCAATATCTGCGGCTGCCACGCAACTCTTGTTCTCCAGGATAACGGGCAACGCCTTTGAGCGGCTGAAATTGCCTTTGCCATCATTGATGTATAACCTGTCCTGTAACTCCGGCGCCCCTTTGAGGTATTGATTGCCTCCGCTAACTACATACAGATCCGAATCCCCATCGCCGTCGGCATCAAAGAAGATCGCATCCACGTCTTCGGATGTCCAGTCCTGCTGAAATATTATTTCATTGGTGCTGATGAAACCGGCAGTTCTTGTTTGTACCAGCAATTTTCCGGGCTGAGCGCTGGAGCCGCCCACAAAAAAATCATCGAGCCCGTCTCCATTTACATCGGCAACGGCCAGGCGGGGTCCGCGCACAGACAGTTCGTGTGGTATCAATGGCTGCGCGCTGAAATCGGAAAAAATATTCTCCTTATGCTGATAAGGAATAGGGGGTTGCCGGGTGATGTCTTCAAAGTACGCCTGGCCTGCGGCTGCAACCGATTCTTTGAAATCAGGAGCCGGTGAAGGAATATCTCCCTTCCGTATCCCGAGTAGTTGGTTGGAACGAATATTCCTCCTCATTTCGGTGCTGCCATCGGGCCATTGCACGATTAGCTTATCTATTATCGAATCCTTTCCGAGTCCGAAATGCAGGGCATGCAGCGAGCTGCTTTGAAAGCCTTTGCTGCCGGTATTGAGCACCACCTGAATTTTATTTTGATACGATACCAGCACTTTGGCGCCGATGGCAAACAGGTTAGCACTGTCGCCCTTCAATGTTACTTCGAGCCAGTGAGAGGAGGAGTCGATTGAATTCGATTGGTTCTCGTAAACAAATGCCGGCTGATTGATATTGTTCACTACCAGGTCAAGATCTCCGTCATTGTCCAGATCGGCCGTTGCCGCGCCATTGGAAAGCGATGGCTGATCCATACCCCAGGCTGTGGCAACCTCCCGGAAACGCAGGCTGTCGGTTCCTTTGAAAATTTCATTGCGGACTTTTCCCTCCGGCATTCTCAGGATGGCCCTCACATCGGCGGCGCGGCCGGGCTCCATATCGGCCGTACGCGAATTGAACTTTAAAAAATCAATGTCGTTGGGTCTTCTTACAATTCCGTTGCTGATGAACAGATCCTTTATTCCGTCATTATCAAAATCTGCCAGCAGGGGCGACCAGCTCCAGTCGGTAGCGGCTACCCCTGCATATAAAGCGATGTCGCTGAATTTTTTTCCCTCTCCGATATTCAACTGCAGGCAATTTCTTGAAAACTGGTGGTGATAGCCCAGATCGTGCTTGAACTGGTAGATATCCGGGGGATCATCGCCCATGGCTGTCTTCAGCAGTTCTTCAGATGCGGGGAGCATGTCGAGCGTGATGATATCCGGCCATCCGTCGTTGTTGACATCGGCAATATCGCTGCCCATTGAAAATCGGCTTTCATGACCAAAGGCATCCCGATTGATTTCGGAAAAAGTGCCGTTGCCGTTGTTATGATAGTAGTAGTCGTTCTCGTGGAAATCGTTGCTTACATACAGGTCCTGCCATCCGTCGTTGTCAAGATCGGCGGCTATGGCATTCAGTCCATACCCGATCACGCTGCTGTAGATGCCGGAGCCAGCCGTAACATCGGTATAATGATGCCGCCCATTCACCCGATCATTTCTCAGCAGCTTGTCACCCGAATACGGATTGGTTTTACTGCGCAGAGAAGAATCGCCGTAGGTTTCAGTAGAATGAACCGAATGGTTTACAATAAATACATCGAGGTCGCCATCGCGATCATAATCAAAAAATACGGCCTGAGTATTGAAGCCCGTTATATCCAGGCCATAGTCATGGGCCTGTTCGGAGAATTTTTCGTTACCCAGGTTGATGAACAGTTCATTGCGGCCCTGTAATGATTTATAATTCCCAACCTCAGATACATAAATGTCAAGCAGTCCGTCTCCGTTAACATCGGCCATTGTTACACCGGTCTTCCAGTTGCCTGTGCCTTTCACTCCGGCCTTCTCTGTAATGTCTTCAAATTGCAAATGACCTTTGTTCAGGTAGAGCTTATTGCTGCCCTGGTTGGAAGTGAAATATATATCAGCCAGTCCATCATTATTGACATCGCCGATGGCCACTCCACCGCCGTTATAATAGTAGAGATAGTCGAGAATATTGAACGAGGCGGTATCAACAATCTTGTTTAGGAATGTAATGCCTGTTGTGGCAGGATCCAGCAAACGGAACAGGGAAGTTCTATCATTTTTACCCCCGGTAGAACAGGCGAATGGCATCGACAGGCAGGCCATCAATGAGCAGGTTGCGCCGACTTTGAAAAAATTTATTTTCATTTGCCGTTTCTCCGGGTAGCAGGCATGTCATCTCCACCGAGGTGAAACACCAGCCCGGTTACATTACCTTTTTCGTCTTGCTGAAAGCTGACTGTTCCTGCGGTTTCTTTTAATATAAATTCATTTTTTGATAAGGGAAGAAGTTCAAGAGCGCCGGGCCGCCAGAAGAAATCAGCCATCAGACTCGCGCCCTGCCGGGAAACTATGATGGGTGCGTTTTGCCCGGGTCGGTCGTAGGTGCCGGTGAATTTATCCAGGTCAGACTCGGGCAGTGTGATGGTGGTTACTCCATACCCTTCCGGAGGTCCCTGCAATTCGGGTAACCGAAGCGCCCAGATGTTTCTGAATTTTACCCGACCGTTGTGTTCCTGGAGCGTGATGGGCATTTCATCGGCATGCTTTACATAAGGAAGGTATTTCAACCAGGAAGTGGGTCCTTTGTATTCTTCATTGTCCTGGATAAGAACTCCATTATGCCATACCGTTATACGCGCCGGGCTGAGCAGGCTGCTGTCGGTGGTGGAAAAACGCGGACGCCGGAAAAAAATATCATACGCATTCCATTGTCCCCTTGGTACACAGGCATTGAAACGGGGCGGAGCTTGACCGTACAGCGCACCGGCCTGCCCGTCGGCATAGGTATTGGCCTGGTACGAGTCGAGCACCTGTAGTTCGTATTGATTCATGAAGAAGATCCCGCTGTTTCCGCGATCCTGCCCTTTGCGGGTAGAATCGTCGGGTGAAGCCCATTCCACATGCAGATATACATCACCGAATTTATCTCTTGATTGCAGTGGTCCCGTTCCGGGAACGATCTCCATGTATCCGTTTTCCACTTTCCAGGCGGGTGTGCCGTTATCTTTTCCCATCCAGTTAGACAGGCCCTTACCGTCAAACAGGATTACTGCTCCTTCGGGTGCCGGAGCCGGCAATGCTAATTTTTGCGGGGTGATAACAGCAGGCCTCGGTCTTGTCATATCATGAATTCTCCAGCTGACTGCTTTATCCGGCGCGGTACCGGCTGTCTGCGGTTTTTCCTGGACTGGCTGCTGGCAGGCTGTTACTGCCAATAAAATTCCTATCAGCGGATTTATTTTCATAACCATTATTTGGTTTGTTGGGAAATGAAAACCGGTTAAAGGTTTCGTTTTTTCAATTCGCTGACGGCAAAGTCAGCGGCTCTCGCTGTCAGGGCCATATAAGTTAACGACGGGTTCTGGCAGGCACTGGAGGTCATGCAGGCGCCGTCGGTAACAAATACATTCTTCGCGTCCCATACCTGGTTGTTTCCGTTCAGCACCGAGGTTTTGGCGTCTCTTCCCATCCTCGCTGTTCCCATTTCATGGATGCCCTGGCCGATTGCGTAATCCTTATCCCAGGTGGTGATATTTTTTACACCGGCGGCTTCAAACATCGCCACAAGTTCCCGGATGATGTCTTTGCGCATCTTCAGTTCATTTTCCTTAAGCTCGGCATCCATCGATAAAACTGGCAGGCCCCATTTATCTTTTACGTTTTTATTGAGCGATATTTTATTATCGTGATAGGGTAGAACTTCTCCAAAACCGGTTGCGCCGATGGTCCAGGCCCCTGGTTCGGTGAGCGCTTCCTTGAATTCGGCGCCAATGTTCAGTTCAGCCACTTCACGGCTCCATCCCTGTCTGCCTGCGCTACCCTGGTATCCGTATCCCCTGAGAAAGTCACGTTTGTCTCCATACAGGTTGGCGAAGCGGGAAATGTAAAATCCATTGGCTCTTCTTCCGAAGTAATATTGGTCTTCGTGTCCTTCAACAAGTCCTTGTGCGCCGAGCATATAGTGATGGTCCATGATGTTGTGACCCAGTTCACCGCTGCTGCTTCCCAAGCCATCGGGCCAGATATCGGTTGCGGAGTTCATCAGTACCCAGGCGCTGTTGAGGGCGGAGGCATTGAGGAATACGACCTTTGCATAGTACTCATACGTTTTGTTGTTTTCCGCATCGAGTACTTCCACACCCTTTGCTTTTTTGGTGTCTTTGTCGTAGATAATTTTTGTTACAATACTCCAGGGTCTGACGGTGAGATTGCCCGTGGCTTTGGCGGCCGGCAAGGTGGAAGATTGCGTACTGAAATATCCACCGAAGGGGCATCCTTCCCAGCAACGATTGCGAAACTGGCATTGGGTGCGGCCGGGTATAGGCGCCGTGAGGTTGGCGACACGACCGATGAACATGTGCCGCTGTTCTTTATAGTGCGCTTTGATCCTGTCTGCTACTTCCTTTTCAACACAGTTCAGTTCCATTGGTGGAAGAAAGTTTCCATCCGGCAGATGAGCCAACCCTTCTTTTGATCCGCTGATACCTGCAAACTTCTCAACATAACCATACCATGGTTCGAGATCTTTGTACCGGATTGGCCAATCAACCCCAATTCCTTCTTTGGCATTGGCTTCAAAATCAAAATCACTCAGGCGATAGCTCTGGCGTCCCCATAAGATTGATCTTCCACCCATCTGGTAACTGCGCCACCAGGCAAATGGCTTTTCCTGGACGTAGGGGCATTCTTTTTCGTTCACCCAATAATCAAGAATGGGTTCCTGCGCGGCGGTTCCGTACATTGCCCAGTCGCGCGAGATCACGGGGTTGTCTTTTTTATATTGCAACGGGGCACGACCTCTGTGTTTAAAATCCCAGGGGTTCATGCCGGCCGTTTTATAATCTTTGATGTGTTCGAATTCACGCCCGCGTTCGAGCATGATCACTTTCAATCCTTTTTCACATAGTTCTTTGGCAGCCCATCCGCCACTGATCCCTGATCCTACTACAATGGCATCGAAGGTGTTTTGATTGTCTGGCATAGTTGTGTGTTTAATTGAAAAACCGAAAGATGATTATTTTTTTATCAGCCCTTTCTTGTTTTCTTTTTGTCTGTTGGCGTTTACGATCACCGGCCCCGCATTGTTGATAGCTATCACAGTAATACTATCCCTGCCTACTTTGATCCGCATCATATCCCTTACCGCTCCTCTTATTTCAATACCGCTTTGCAAAGGAGTGAGTGGGGTAAAGTTACCCTTTCCATCTCCTTTGAGCAGCAGTCCGTAGCTCGCATCATACACCCCCACTTCCGGTTTGCTCTCGTAAAAGTTCCCGCCGATCAGCAGGTCCTTGTTGCCATCGCCGTCATAATCCTCCACGCTCATCCCATACACCGGGCTCACCTGCGCCAGCATCGGCAACACCTTCTGTTCATAACCTCCCTTGCCCGTATTGACGAACACCGCACTGCCCATCTGACGCGCCTGCAGATGCACCGCACGGCTCAACTGTTCCCTGGTAAATATATCGGTTATCGTCTGCTCCTTGTAGCTCTCGTACTTAAGGTACTTCTTCTTCAGATACGGCAACACTTCCACCAGGTCATGACGCAGCGCCATCGGGTAGCTCTTCTCTCCATTGTAACAGGTCAGCACCTGCTCCACCGTCCCGTTCTGATCAAAATCACTCACCCACAACTCCACTGGCTTCTGTTCACTGCACTTAAAGCGGCTGTTGTATCCCTGGTTGCCCGCTATGATGTCTTCATATCCATCCCCGTTCACGTCCGCTATCAACAATCTCTTCCACCAGCCTTCCGTACCCTTCAGTCCCGACTGGTCCGTTACTTCCTTTAACCGGCCAGATCCCTCATTATGGAACAACCTTATCGGCATATACTCACCCGTTACCACCAGGTCTTTCTTTCCATCACGGTCGTAGTCCACCCACTTGCCATCGGTGATCATGCCCAGCTGCTCCAGTACTCCTGCTCCCGCTTCACGGGTCGCGTCCGTAAACTGGCCCTTGCCATCATTTTTCAATATATATCCCTTGCAGGGATACCCATACTGGAACGGTTTGGATCTGACTCCCACAAACAGGTCCTGATCTCCATCGCCATCGTAATCGGCCGCACTCACGCACGAGGCGCTCTCAAAGGTCTGCGCCGAGGGAAGCAGTTGCGCCGACTTGCTGAACCTGCCTTTGCCATCATTGAGATACAGCCGGCTGATCAGCGCCGTAGAGTTCGGCGAGAACTCACTGCCACCGCTGCATACAAACAGGTCCTGGTCGCCATCTCCATCGGCATCAAAAAACAGCGCGTCCGTATCCTCGCTGCCCTTATCGGCTTCCAGCAGCGCTTCATTGCTGCGGTGGAACCTTCCCTGGCCATCCTGTATATACAACGCTCCCGACTGGTCACGCGCTCCGCAGATATAAAAATCTTCCCTTCCGTCGCCGTTCACATCTCCCTTGCTCATCCGCGGGCCTTCGGTGGAGAGCATATGATAGATCAGTTTATCGCGGTCAAAGTCTACAAATGCATTCTCCCGGTGCACAAAGTCAATCCCGTACAGTTCATCGGTCGTCTTGAGCAAACCCGCTCCCACTCCCACTCCCGCTCTCTGTTCCGTTCCCATTTCCGGTTCTTCCCACTTCACCCACTGATCGGCCTTCATCGCTCCATACACCTGACGCGGACCTGCCGGCCACTGAACCACTACCGAATCGATCTGATCATGAGAGCCCAGTCCGAAGTTCAGCCGGTTATCGACCGTCGATTCAAAGCCTCGCATCGGCATGCACTCCTGGTAACTCTGAAGACCCCCTCCGTAATACACCGTCACCGCGCTGCCGATCGCATAGCGGTTGGCTCCTCGACCCCGCAGCTCCACCTTCAGATAATGATTCTCGGGATGCTGCTCACGGCTGCGGTTGCGGTACACAAACGCTTCCATGTTCACGTTGTTGACCACCAGATCAAGATCCCCGTCATTGTCCAGGTCCCCATAGGCCGATCCATTCGAAAATCCCGGTGTCCCCAATCCCCAATCCATCGCCTTATTGCTAAAGCTCAGATCCCCATTGTTGCGATACGCATAGTTCGATACCGCATTCGAAGGCATCAGATCAATCAGCTTCTTGTACGAACTTTTATCTGCCTTGCCGAGTATCTCTCTCATCACGTTTTGATTGGAGAGATAATGGATAAAATCTTCGTTGGTGAGATCCTGGTAAATACCGTTAGCGATAAAAATATCTTTATATCCATCGTTGTCCAGGTCTGTGATCAGCGCGCCCCAGCTCCAGTCGGTGGCCTGCACACCGGCCAGTCTTCCGATCTCGCTGAATGTATTGTTACCATTATTCAGCTGCAGCATATTGCGGGTGAACTGATGGTAATACCCGTACCGCACATTGGCCTGGTACTTATCCCAGTTCTCGAATGTGGTGTTCATTTTGATCCGGTCTTCCCGTTCGGGTAACATCTCCGTTACAAATATGTCGGGATGACCGTCATTGTTGATGTCTGCCATATCGGCTCCCATAGAAGCATTGCTGATGCTGTACATCTCATTCTCCAGCTCTTCGGTGAAGCTGCCATTGCGGTTGTTGATATAGAGATAGTCTCTTTCAAAGAAATCGTTGGAAACATAAATATCCTGCCACCCGTCGCCATTAACATCGCCCACGGTTACGCCCAGGCCAAATCCGATGATGCTTCCATAGATGCCGGCTGCCTCGCTGATATCGGTAAAATGATTTCCATCATTGCGGAAGAACTTGTGCCCTCCCAGCGAATCGCGTATGGTACGTTGGTTTTGCTTCAGGTCGAAGCTTCCGATAGCCTTGAATGAATTGTTGAGGAGAAACATGTCGAGGTCCCCGTCATGATCGAAATCGAAAAAAGCGGCGTGGGTGGAATACCCGCGGTCATCAAGACCGTATTCATGTGCCTTTTCGGTAAAATGAACCTGGCCCGATGCAGTCCCGTCGTTGATATAAAG
The DNA here is from genome assembly GCA_964605065.1 of uncultured Chitinophagaceae bacterium. Lineage (GTDB taxonomy): Bacteria > Bacteroidota > Bacteroidia > Chitinophagales > Chitinophagaceae > Endoryza. Next base: position 152,546 of record CAZSAQ010000002.1, on the reverse strand, counting down.
CTCGTTCTGTTTGTTATCTCCCTGTATATCTCCGCTGTTGCAAACGTAAATGTCCAGCAATCCGTCGCCATTTACATCGGCCATACTAACGCCGGTGGACCATTTCCCCTTTTTGAGGATGCCTGCCTTTTCAGTGATGTCTTCAAACTGGAAATTGCCTTTATTGAGATAAAGGCGGTTTTTTTCCATGTTCGAAGTAAAAAACACATCGATCAGGCCGTCGTTATTTACATCTCCCAGGGCTACGCCTCCGCCATTGTAATAATTGCGGTAGGTAAAGATGTTGAACTGGTCGGTATAGGTAAGCTTGTTGTTGAAATCGATATGGGTCGACGATTTGTCCAGCTGTTCGAACAGGCTCTTGTCATTTCCCATCTTTTCGTTGCAGGCGGGCAGCATCAACGCTGCTGCACCGGCCAGGCCAAGGCAGATAAACGATCTTACTCCATATCTCAGAAATCGGCTCATATTATTTTCTTAGCTTGTCTTCAATGTTCAGGTCGGAAAAATCCACTTTTACAATCCTATCATTAAAAGCTCCGATGGTAATCCGCCGGTTGCCGTCCACTTTCACGTAGATGGTTCCCTTGTCGGGATTGGTGATACGGATAAACTTGTTTCCATCGGGATACCAGCGTTCGTATAATTTCAACACCTGTGGTATCAATGAATCGGCATAGAGGTTTTTATTCCAGGGGGCCCAGCCATCGTAGGAATATTCCACCCGCATTTTCGCGATCTTGTTTTCATAGAAGTCCGGGTAGAAATTCATCTCGGCAGGGTGACTGAGCCCGGTGTCCATTTTATACAGCACCATGGTATTGTTGTTGCCATCTCGGATGATTCCTTTCTTGTTCAGTTCCCAGCAATAACCGTAAAAGTCTTTGCTGGTCATTCCGAAATAAAAGCCCATGAACAGGCTGTCCACTTTCTTTCCGCTTGCCTTTTCCTGTTCAACCAGTTCCTTGTAGCTCTTTGTCTTTTCTTCGCAGGAACAGATTGCCACCATCAACACGATGACCCATCCTGCGTTTATCATGATCTTCTTCATCTATCGTTCAAATATTTCAGGGTTCCCATTATTTTTCAATACCAGCACCAGTTTCTTTTTACCTGCTTTCACAGTTTCAATATTCCTGATGGCGCCTTTTACAAAGAAGCCGCTTTGGAAAGGAGTGAGTGGGGTAAAGTTACCCTTTCCATCTCCTTTGAGCAGCAGTCCGTAGCTCGCATCATACACCCCCACTTCCGGTTTGCTCTCGTAAAAGTTCCCGCCGATCAGCAGGTCCTTGTTGCCATCGCCGTCATAATCCTCCACGCTCATCCCATACACCGGGCTCACCTGCGCCAGCATCGGCAACACCTTCTGTTCATAACCTCCCTTGCCCGTATTGACGAACACCGCACTGCCCATCTGACGCGCCTGCAGATGCACCGCACGGCTCAACTGTTCCCTGGTAAATATATCGGTTATCGTCTGCTCCTTGTAGCTCTCGTACTTAAGGTACTTCTTCTTCAGATACGGCAACACTTCCACCAGGTCATGACGCAGCGCCATCGGGTAGCTCTTCTCTCCATTGTAACAGGTCAGCACCTGCTCCACCGTCCCGTTCTGATCAAAATCACTCACCCACAACTCCACTGGCTTCTGTTCACTGCACTTAAAGCGGCTGTTGTATCCCTGGTTGCCCGCTATGATGTCTTCATATCCATCCCCGTTCACGTCCGCTATCAACAATCTCTTCCACCAGCCTTCCGTACCCTTCAGTCCCGACTGGTCCGTTACTTCCTTTAACCGGCCAGATCCCTCATTATGGAACAACCTTATCGGCATATACTCACCCGTTACCACCAGGTCTTTCTTTCCATCACGGTCGTAGTCCACCCACTTGCCATCGGTGATCATGCCCAGCTGCTCCAGTACTCCTGCTCCCGCTTCACGGGTCGCGTCCGTAAACTGGCCCTTGCCATCATTTTTCAATATATATCCCTTGCAGGGATACCCATACTGGAACGGTTTGGATCTGACTCCCACAAACAGGTCCTGATCTCCATCGCCATCGTAATCGGCCGCACTCACGCACGAGGCGCTCTCAAAGGTCTGCGCCGAGGGAAGCAGTTGCGCCGACTTGCTGAACCTGCCTTTGCCATCATTGAGATACAGCCGGCTGATCAGCGCCGTAGAGTTCGGCGAGAACTCACTGCCACCGCTGCATACAAACAGGTCCTGGTCGCCATCTCCATCGGCATCAAAAAACAGCGCGTCCGTATCCTCGCTGCCCTTATCGGCTTCCAGCAGCGCTTCATTGCTGCGGTGGAACCTTCCCTGGCCATCCTGTATATACAACGCTCCCGACTGGTCACGCGCTCCGCAGATATAAAAATCTTCCCTTCCGTCGCCGTTCACATCTCCCTTGCTCATCCGCGGGCCTTCGGTGGAGAGCATATGATAGATCAGTTTATCGCGGTCAAAGTCTACAAATGCATTCTCCCGGTGCACAAAGTCAATCCCGTACAGTTCATCGGTCGTCTTGAGCAAACCCGCTCCCACTCCCACTCCCGCTCTCTGTTCCGTTCCCATTTCCGGTTCTTCCCACTTCACCCACTGATCGGCCTTCATCGCTCCATACACCTGACGCGGACCTGCCGGCCACTGAACCACTACCGAATCGATCTGATCATGAGAGCCCAGTCCGAAGTTCAGCCGGTTATCGACCGTCGATTCAAAGCCTCGCATCGGCATGCACTCCTGGTAACTCTGAAGACCCCCTCCGTAATACACCGTCACCGCGCTGCCGATCGCATAGCGGTTGGCTCCTCGACCCCGCAGCTCCACCTTCAGATAATGATTCTCGGGATGCTGCTCACGGCTGCGGTTGCGGTACACAAACGCTTCCATGTTCACGTTGTTGACCACCAGATCAAGATCCCCGTCATTGTCCAGGTCCCCATAGGCCGATCCATTCGAAAATCCCGGTGTCCCCAATCCCCAATCCATCGCCTTATTGCTAAAGCTCAGATCCCCATTGTTGCGATACGCATAGTTCGATACCGCATTCGAAGGCATCAGATCAATCAGCTTCTTGATTCCGGCCTCTTTTTCTTCGAGTAATAATTTTCGGATAGCCATCGGGTTGGCTGTGTATTGTACATAGTCCTGGTCGGTAAGGTCTTTAAAAATCCCATTGGCTACAAAGATGTCTTTCCAGCCGTCGTTATCGAAATCGGAGATCAGTGCACCCCAGCTCCAGTCGGTAGCCTGTACACCGGCCAGTCGGCCAATTTCACTGAAAGCCGCATCTTTCTTCTGTTGATGGTTATCGGGCAGGTAGCCCTGGTTCAATTGCAATACATTTCTTACAAACTGTCTGGCATAACCGCTTCGGATATTGGATTGGTATTTATCCCAGTTTTCAAAATTGGTTTTGGTTTTAACGCGGCTTTCCGGTTCGGGCAGCATATCGGTTACATAAATATCCGGAAAGGCATCGTTATTGATATCGGCGATATCTGCGCCCATTGAATTCATGCTGATTTCATTGAGGCAGTCTTCCAGCTCTTCGCGGAATGTTCCGTTTTTCTGATTAATGTAAAGGTAGTCCCGCTCGAAGAAATCGTTGGCAACGTAAATATCCTGCCAGCCGTCTTTGTTGATGTCGGCGATGGTAACACCAAGGCCGAAGCCGATCCTGCTGCTGTAGATGCCTGCGGATGCCGTAACATCGGTAAAGTGACCTCCGTCATTTCTGAATAACTTATTTCCACCCAGGGTGTCCGGTATCTTTCGCTGGTCTTTCACGATATCGTAATTGCCAACGGATTTAAAGGAGTTGTTGAGAAGATAACAATCGAGGTCCTGGTCGTTGTCGTAATCAAAAAAAACAGCATGGGTAGAAAGTCCCAGGCTGTTAAGGCCATATTCTTTTGCTTTTTCAGTAAAGGTGAGATTGCCGTTGTTGATGTAAAGGGCATTTGAGCGGTTCTTTCCTTTGAAGTCGCCCGATTTGCACACGTAGATATCCAGCAATCCATCACCATTGATATCCGCAAAGGTGACGCCGGTGGACCATACGCCTTCTGAATTCAGTCCTGCTTTTTCGGTGATGTCTTCAAACTGGAAATTGCCTTTGTTGAGGTAAAGGCGGTTGGTCTGCATATTGCCGCAGAAAAAAATATCGGGTAATGAATCATTATTGATATCGCCGATGGCTACGCCTCCGCCATTATAAAAATTGCGGAAGGTGTAGACATTCAGTTCTTCGGTATAGTTGACGTTGTTGGCGAAATCAATTCCTGAATGAGCCGGGGATTGCCGTTCGAACAAAGCGCCGGCCGGTGAGGAGGAACGATCATTGTTGCAGGAAAATAGAATTACCGGCAGGAGTGGGATCAGTAAGCGTAGAGTGATATATCGGAACAAATAAAGCATTGTGTTTGCCATAACCTTCTTCACATTTCACACTGTTCAGGAACGAAGAGGTAATATACATCATTATTCGTGTGCAGCCATGCTTCTTAACAAACCGGTATTATATAAAAAGAATGAAGCAAGTAATAGGAATTACTTGCTTCATCTGTATTCACATCCTTCAAATTAAAAAATCAGTATCCAGGGTTTTGTACCAGGTTTTTGTTAGCGTTCAACTGGCTTTCCGGTATCGGGAAGAGGTTGACGTGAGTGCTGGCATCAGCAGGGTGGAAACGGAAGGCGCTGTTATAAGTTCCGAAGCGGATCATATCCTGGCGCTTCCAGCATTCTGCGAACATTTCGCGGGCGCGTTCTGCCAGGAAGGTAGCGGCAGTAAGGGAAGCAAAGGCATCCACTCCGCCATGCTGTGTTCTGATCTGGTTGATGGTAGCCAGCGTTACAGGGTCGTTCCAGTTGGAATTCTTTCTGGCAGTGGCTTCTGCTTTCATCAGCAGGATGTCTGCATAACGGAAGATCGCGAAGTCATTGTCCAGGTCAGCTGTCATACCATTATAGAACTGCCATTTACCGATACGGGCTCCAGACTGTCTCCAGGCGTTAGGCGCCAGCTCATTGATATACGGAGTATAAGTCAATGGCGGACCATCCGGGTCAGTGGCATCAGCGCCACCATCGAGCAGCCTCGCTCCGGTTGATGAGAACTGAGGTCCAACCAGGAAGTTCGACAATCTCTTATCGAGTGTACCGGTTGTAGTGGCACCATTGGCAGTAAGACCTACCACTGTTCCCTGCGGACCGGGGTTCTGTGCAGGATCGATGTAAGACTGATAGAATTCCTGAACGGAAGCAAAACCATTCCAGGGTTGTGCATTGATGTTATAGGTATTCTGGCTCAGATAGCTCAGTGTCATCATCGGCAGGTTGAAACCACCTGCATAGATATGATCGTAAGGAATGGCCCAGATAAATTCGGGAGAGTTCTTGTTGTCTTTCACAAAGTTTTCCTGGTAAGTGGTAGACAGTGTGAACTTGCCTGAGTTGATTACGGTATCGCAGGCAGCGATCGCCTTGTCCCACTGTGCTGTTCCGGAATAAACCTGCGCATTCAGATACAGTTTGGCAAGAGCGGCCCAGGCTGTGTAATAGGTAACACGGCCATAAGTGGGGCCATCGCCAGGACCTGACTTGGGAAGTGTACCGAGGTTATCTTTCAGTTCTTTTTCGATGAAATTGTATACTTCCAGGCGGGTATTGTTCTTGGGTGGTTCTGTGTTGGTGAAGTCGGTGGTGATGGGCACATTACCGAACCAGTCGACCAGCCAGAGGTAATAAATCGCTCTCAAAGCTTTCAGCTCCGATACATAGGAAGCGGCTTTGGGAGACGTACTCTTACCCAGGGCCACCAGCAATTTGTTACAGGTAGTTACACCGCCGAAAGCGAAGTTCCAGGCGTTATTGGGAATGGGGTCATCAGCTTTGTAGGTGTGGAGTTTCAGGCGAACCCAGTGGCCACCATCACCCCAGTCAGCACCGCGCTGTGGTACCACCACTTCATCGGAAGTTACTTCTCCCAGGGGGAACACGTGGTTGTTACCACCGATACCATACAGGTTTCCGTAAGCCGCACCGACCGCAGATGCCAGTTCCGCATCCGTTTTATAGAAGTTATCCGCGATAACGGTATCATACAGCAGCTCCTCTTCATCCAATTTGGTACAAGCGGCGAATGTCGCAGCCATACCAATCATCAAGGAACATTTTGCAATAAATTTCATATAGCTAGTATTAAAAAATTAAAATTATTAGAATCCAATGTTCAAACCGAGTGTGAATGCGCGTGTACGTACCCATGTTTCTCTTCTGTCGATACCGGGTGCCAGTACGTTACCGCCGTCCTGGTAGCGAACTTCAGGATCAACACCGGTATAATCGGTGATCACGAAGAGGTTCTGACCAGTCAGGTAAGCCCTGAAACTTCTAACAACTTGTCCAAACCGGGATGCTTTTGAAATGGGCCATGTATAACCCAGTGTAGCATTGTCCAGTTTGACGAAAGAAGCCTTTTCTACATGCAGTGAGCTGTAGATCTGGGCGTCGGTGAGGTTTGGATTGAAATATTTTGTGTTCACGATGTTGTAGCTGGTTGCCACATTCGGGTTTTCGTAGAAAGCTCTGAATGTGTTGATCAGCTCATGACCGATAGATCCGCGGAGGAAGAAGTTCAAATCGAAATTATTATAGCGGAACGTGTTGGTCCATCCGAATTCAAATTTGGGAAGACCGTTTCCGATATAGCCTCTAACAGGACCGTTGTCGGCAAGAACGGGTTTACCGTCTTTGTCGGCGAAGAGGTATTTTCCATTGGCATCAAGACCCATGTACTTATAACCATAGAGCAGACCGATTGGTTCACCTTCTACGGCTCTTGTCAGCTGGGTAGCTTCCTGGCCCGGAGTACCCAGGTTGGTAGCGCCCACATAAGAACCTTTCAGGCTTTCATCCAGTTTGGTCAGTACAATCTTATAAGTAGAGAAGTTGATTCCGGTATTCCAAGACAGGCCGGTAGTGCTGCTTGGCTTCAGAACATCATAAGCCAGGGTCAGTTCCACACCGTGGTTGCTCAGCTCACCGATGTTCTTCCAGGTATTGGTGAACAGGGCGGGAGGAGAAGGAACCGTAACGTTGAAGATCAGGTCGGTTGTTTTACGATTGAAATAATCGAAGCTACCTGTCAGCCTGTTGTTGAAAGCAACGAAGTCAAGACCGATATCTGTTTCCACTTTCTTTTCCCATTTCAGATCAGGGTTGGCGTTTACAAAACCACCATAGGCGAAGTTGTAAACATCATTTCCGGTATAGTACCTGGAAACTGTTCTCAGCCTGTCGAAGGAAAGATAGGGGTTGGGAGGCAGCGCACCGGTTACACCGAAGCTGGCTCTCAGTTTAAGCGTATTGACCATTGGAATGTTCACCAGGCGCTGCAAGTCCAGACCGGCGCTTACGGCAGGGAAATAACCCCAGCGGTTGTTGGCACCGAACATGGAAGAACCTTCGCGGCGAAGACTGGCAGACAGGAAGGCGAGATCATCCCAGTTGAGGTTTACTCTTCCGAAGAAGGCAATCAGCTTGTAAGCATTCTTATAGCTTCCTACTGCACCCTGGCCTCTGAGGAAGTCCAGAGCTGCTCCAAAATCTTCGCTGGAGGCATCGGTTACAAAGTTACCGCCACCCACATTGAAGCCTTTGAAGAGGAAGTCCTGGTATGAATAACCGGCGATGGCATTCACTTCCAGTTTATCTAAACGCTTCTGGTATGACAGAGTGTTTTCATACAGCTGGTTGAAAGTTTCATCATCTCTTTTGAATGAATAACCGCCTCTGGCGAATCCATTCACCCCGTTTACGAAACCACGGGAGATGAAGGCATCACGGGGAGAATAAGCCTCACCGTAGAAGCTGGAAGTCTGCTGCGCATATCTTGTCAGGAATTTCAATCCCTTGATGATTTCATATTCAGCAGAACCGGAGATATTCAACCTGTTGAGTGTTCCCTTATTGGAGTTCTGGCGAAGCATGGCCACGGGGTTGGAATAATCCACGAAGTTGGCTTCATAATAACCACCACCGGTCAGATCATACAGGGGATCTTTAGAATAGACAGGAGCAGTGGGGTTGTAGATCGTTGCATATTTAAAGGCATCGGGGAAACCGAAATCTGAACGACGACGGGTAGTGCTTACATCGAAGTTAAACACCAGCTTGTTGTTGATCGCTTTGTGGGTCAGGTTGAGGCGGCCGTTGATCTGGTCGAAGCCAGTAGTGATGGCTACCCCTTCAGACTTACGGTAGTTCAAAGACGCGCTGTACGTTGAACCACCATTACCCCCTGAGAAGTTCAGGTTGTGCACATGCGAGAAAGCAGTGCGGGTGATCTCTTTGTTCCAGTCGGTCTTGGCACCGTAGTTGGTTCCCTTACCCAGGGCGATAAACTCGTCGGCAGTCATGTGCTCTGTGAATTTCACAGCTTTCTCTGCAGTTACAGATACACTGTAATTCACCTGGGGAGCACCGGCTTTACCGTTCTTGGTAGTGATGATAATAACACCGGAAGATCCACGGGTACCGTAGATCGCGGCAGCAGAACCATCTTTCAGTACGTCGATACTTTTGATATCGTTCGGGTCAACCGTATTCAGGTCGGCACCGATCTGACCATCAACCACCACCAGCGGTGAGCTGTTGGTACCGAGCGTAGACAAACCACGCAAGCGCAGAACGTATCCCGCATTGGGGTCGCCGCCCGGACGGGCAATTGACAGACCAGCCACTTTACCTTGCAGCAAACCGGCCACGTCATTGACAACACCTTTGTTGAATTGTTCTGAACTGATACTGGTAATCGCACTGGTTACTTCTTTCTTGCGCTGAGAGCCGTAACCTACTACCACTACCTCATTGAGGTTGGAACCTCCCGCCACCAGGCTGACATCTACTGATGTTTTGCCGGAGATGGAAACTTCCTGGGTAGCATAACCTACATAAGAAATGATGAGCGCATTCACGTTAGCTGGCACAGAAATACTGAAAACACCTTCAGTATTGGTAACTGTACCGCCTGTGGTTGTTCCCTTGGGTAAAACAGAGGCTCCTACTACGGGACTACCGTCTTTCGAATCCGTTATTTTACCTGTGATTACTTTGTTTTGTGCCGAAGCCGCTAAAGCAAAGCCAAGAGTGAGGAATAGCATGAAACATGCTTGCAGCAGTCGTTTGAGGGTCATAAACAATGATTATAGATGGTTATCGAATTGGATCGATTAATGTGTAGCATATACGCACACACTCACAATTTTATGATTTTTTTAAGTGGGAAAAAAATTTTTATCCTCTTTTTTTCTTTTGTCCGCACTAAAAATCAATAAAATATATAATAAATCCCGCCTGTAGGTAAGGTCCGCAGAGTTGCAACTGTTAGCCTGTAGACAGTCAAAATCGGCTAATATGCTGCCTCGGAAACTTCAAAAACCAGTAAAAAATATTTATTTCAGCGCCAACTGCGGGGCTTCTTCGCTTTTTGTAGAAAATTTTCCGGTGTTGAATTTATATAGTTTACCGGGACGGTGGGGCACATCCTGCTCATATTCATCTATATCTACCAGCCAGTCCATCAGGAAAAATTTCTTGCGGAAATTACGACGATCGAGTTTGGTTCCTAAAATGGCTTCGTACAGGCTCTGCAGTTCGCGGAGTGAAAATTTTTCGGGAAGAAGATTGAACACAACGGGGTGCTCCATAATCTTCTCCTGCAATTGCCGGATGCAGGTATCGAGGATGCGTTTGTGATCGAAAGCCAGCGACCTCGCCTCGGTTACGGCATGCCAGTGCAACTGGTTATGCGATAATTTCAGCTGGTGGTCTTTAATGTTGATAAGGGAATAATAGGCAGTGGTGATTACACGACCGGCGGGGTGGCGGTTCACTTCTCCAAAAGTATACACCTGCTCGAGGTATACATCATCCAAGCCGGTTCTTTCCTTTAATACCCGGTACGATGCCGAGTTGAGGTCTTCATCCAGGCGAACAAGGTCTCCGAGCAGCGTCCATCGGTCCTTGTACTCTTCCAGGTCGGATTTGATCAGTAAAACCTTCAGCTCATCATTCTCAAAACCCAGGATCACACAGTCAACCGATATCGCGATCTGGAAAAACTCCCGATTGTCGGATTTGAGTTGTTTGACGGTTTTCTGTGAAGCAGTAGTCATGATTCCACCAAATATAGGAGATAAATTAAAAGTCGACGATCAGTTTTTGTACGAGTTTACGCTGGCCAAATGACATTTGAAGTAGATAGGTTCCGGCGGGCAGACGATTCAGTCCGGGTTGTGTTCCAATGGATAACCGGTATATTCCCTTTGCTTTGAATCCGCTGTACAGGGAAGCTACCTGCTGACCGGCAAGATTTACAAGCTGCAATTCCACCCGGCCGCTCTCCGGTATTTCGTATTCGATCGTTCCGGCCGTTGTTAACGGATTGGGAGATACTTTCAGCCGGATACGCTTTCCATCATAGATCACATCGCTTACGGGGGTCAGTACATTGGTTACATTCCGGTTCACATACACATGGTATTCGCCGGGTTGCAAAGTGAAATTCTGGGCCGCTCCGGTTGCGTCGAAGCTGTTGCCACTGAAGTAATCGTACCAGGTGCCGGCAGTGGGGAACGTAACGGATCCGGAGGCAGCGGTTAAGTCGAAATTGCCTATTACTACAATATTAGAGGTATCGGTAGTCAGCTTCAGCCATTTGAAACCGGCTATCAGGCTGCGCTCTACCCGGTTGGTGGCAAACCCGTTTCTGAAAAGCGGGTGGGCTCTCAGTTTCAGCAGGCCTGCATAAATATCGAAGAGGTGTTTGCGACCGCCATCCTGCAGGTAATCCCAGCGTATGGGTTTGGCATCGGTGCGGCAGGCATCGCTGATAGTTCCGTTTCCGCAACGATTGATGGAATAATCATATCCCATCTCCCCAAATTGCCAGATCATCTTCGGGCCGGGCATCATCATCAGGAAAGAAGCCGCCATTTCATCGCGCCGCAGTCCGGTAGACAGGTCGCGGGTATTGTAACTGCCGGCCGAATTTCCAAAATTGGTATTCTTATATTGAAGCCGCTCCTCATCGTGGCTCTCCATATAAGCTACCACAGCAGGCTGGTTCCATCCCCTTACGGTGCTGAGGGCCCATTCAAAATTGGAATTGCCGACATATCCCATCGTCGCTTCATTGAAATTATAATTGAGATTGCCCCAAAGCATCATGCCATAGTCCGACAGTTCTTTTTCTTCTGTATTGTCGGCAAAATGCTCCAGGATCACATAGGATCCGGGTGATTTTAACTGTACTGAATCGTAATATTTTTTCCAGATGGCTACCCGGCCGGCATCATAGGCACTCCAGGCGCCTACATTACAATTGTTGCCGCTGGCATCGCAGGTGTTGGTCTGGGTAAATCCTTTCGACAAATCAAACCGGAAACCATCGAGCTTGAACTCCTTGAGCCAGTATTCAACCACGCGGCTCACAAAATAGTTGGTGGCAGGGCTTTCATGGTTCATATCATACCCCACATTGAACGCATGACGCGTGGTCGGATTGAACCAGGGGTTATCGGCCGCAGGCCTGTTCAATGCGCCATCGAAATACAATTGCACCATGGGCGATTGTCCAAAAGAATGATTCAGGGCGATGTCCATGATGACGGCAATGCCGTTGCGGTGGCACTCATCCACAAATGCTTTGAGGGTATTTTCGGGGCCGTAGTATTTATCGGGGGCGAAATAAAATGACGGATTGTATCCCCAGCTGAGGTTGCCTTCGAATTCATTGAAGGGAAGCAGCTCCACAGCATTGATGCCAAGCGTCTTCAAATAGCCAATGGTATCTTTCAGCGTCTTCCAGTCGTGGGCGGCCACAAAATCGCGTAAAAGCAATTCGTAAACGACGAGGCTTTTTTTCTCGGGCCTCTGGAAATTATTAATCGTCCAGCTGTAGGCAGGCCTGGCGGTCTGCAGCACGCTGACGATGCCGGTGGTTTTACCGGTGGGATAAGGCTTCAGGCCAGGATAGGTAGTGGCGCTTATGGAGGGATCGTTGTTGGGATCCAGCACCTTGGTTGTGTACGGATCTGCGATTTTCAATCCGCCATTCACGATGAACTGGTAAGCATATTCCGTTCCGGGCGTTAGTCCGGTAAGCCGCACCCAGTAATAGTTTCCGTCGGGCGTACGGTTCATCTGTCCGCTGCCGGTTTCTGTCCAGTTATTGAAATCTCCTACCACGGTAACTCGTGATTTATTCGGTGCATACAACACCAATATAGCAGAAGTGTCGCCGGGTTCGTAATTGATTCCGTTGCGCACACCGGCAGGCAAAGGGAGTTGATTAACGGGTGGGGCAACAAAGAAATTGATCGTATCGGAAAAGGTTTCCGCGCCGAAGGTAGCCCGTACCACCACCTGCTGGTTGCCGGCGGTAGTGATCAGGAAAGAATCCTGTATGGCATTGGAAGAGTTGACCAGGGTGTTTTGTGTGCCATTGAAGAAAACTTTAAGGTCGGCCAGTTTATTGGAGAGCCAGGTGATGCGGAACGAATCACCCACTATTTTACTGATGGGTTCAGGAACCGGGTCATATTTTGGCTGAAAAGCCGGAACAACGAATTTACCTGTCAGCGCATCCGTATAAATATTGATGAACATATCTGAACCGTCGGCATTGCGCTGAACGGTATTACCATCTCCGCTTCGTGCCAGGAAGGTTACTTTTTTAATGGTCTCCCCCGCCGGCACGCCAAAAAATGATCTGATGTTGGTGATATTATACTGATAACGGTTGTTTCCCAGCGGCGTGGCTTTGGCTGCAGGGTCCGTTCCCGGCCAGGTGAATTTTACATACTTCCAGTCAGAAGCACTCGTGCTCAGATTGGTAATGACGCCAACATGAACATACACCTCTCCGCTGAAATTGAACAGCCCCTGGTTGCCCTTGCTGGCATCCACTACAATACTTATGGACGAAGTGTCTTTGGGAAAAGAGGGAGAGGTAACCAGCAATTGTGATTGCGCCCGGAAGGAAATAAACACGAGCGCCAGCAGGCAGGCTAATCTGATCATAGGAGATGATTTGACAGGTAAAATAAGCATAATCCTTCGGAGTTGATGGATAACGGTTCAAAACAAAAATGAGAAAGCTTTCGGTATTCCCTCCGGCTTTCTCATTCCTTGTTTTATTTATTTACAACACATCCTTAATTGATAGTAACGGTTTGATTATTTTCATCAAGCGTAATGGTATAGGTGCCTGCGGCAGCAGGAGTCTTGAAGTTGTTTCCACCTTCCCACTTGATCTTGCGCGCCACACCAACTGCCTGGCTTTGTCCGCTGTTGTCTTCATAATCAAAAGCGCCCCACGCATTGCCTGCGAGGAATTTAATATCCTTGCCGGCTTTCAGTGCGATCGTGATCGTCCACACGCCATTGCCGTTATAGGTCATCTGGGGAGAAGAGCCCGGATCCCAGTCGTTTACACCCGCCTGGTTGATGCCATCACCGACGAGACGCATCTCGGTTGCGGGGCTCATATCGTATTTGATGTTGTTGGGATCACGGCCGTCCCAGATAACACGATATCTGCCTGCAGTGGCAATATCGGGGAAGTTCGGACCATTGACCTGCATGGTGCTGCCGGCGGGGCCACCACTGCCATAGCTGCGTGTTTCATCTACAGCCTTGCTGCCATTGTCCCAGGCATTGTTGTCGATCAGTTTCCATCCACCGGTGGTGAAATTGGTTACGCCCACAAACAGGTTATTGGAAGGAGCTCCCATTGCATAGGTCGGGTATACGGATGGAGGATCCCATCCGGCCCCGGTAGCGCCGCCTACAAATCCCATCCTTCCCGCACGGATGTCATATTTGTTGGCAGAACGCTTGAAGCTGATGCGATACACACCGGCAGTGGCCACACTGAAATTGGCGCCGCCTGGCGACAGGTTTCCGCCGCTGCCGCCGTAGTTGATGTCCCATGAGCGACCCTGGGTGATCTTGAACTCGGCATTGGCAGGCAAATAGGCATACATGTAATACATATCGTTGAAAACATCCGTTCTCAGATCGCGTATGAACTCAGGTGCCGTGGCGGGATCCCAATCGTTGCCATTACCGGTGGCTGCCTGGTAGCTACCGGGCATATAGAACCGAAGAATAGGGATATAACTCTGAATGGTTACGGAGTAGACATTCGAATAGGAAATGGCTCCGCGGTTGGTAACCGCCTTGATGCGGTAATCTACCTTTCCGGAATTACCCCCCGGAATACCGGACGACAAAGCAGTTTCATTCATCTCGCCCTGGGTAAGATTTTTGCTGTAAGTGGTGGCGCCGATAGCGATCTCCTTTACGTTGGCAAAATTCTTTCCGGCCGAATCATATTGAAGCGTGTAGGTTACGGTACCGGGATATCCGATGAAGGCGGGTGTCCAGGTGTATCCAATGGCTTTTTGTGAAGCATTGGCGAGTGAGAGCGTAACACTGGTGGCATCTCCCTTCAATACAGAAGGATCGTTGTAGGGAGTAACAGCCACCTTGATCACGTTAGACAAATACTGTTCATTGTTGTTGCCATAGGAAGAAGTGACCCGGATATCCAAAGTAACCGGCACTCCCAGAGAGAACCCGTAGTTCAGCATGATGGCATTGAGTTCGCGGCCGGTGAAGGACGTGGTATTGCCGTTGCCGATCACCTCCTTGGTCACCTTCTTGGAAAAATTCCTCCCGGTAGTATCGATTTCCAGGATGAACTTATAGGTGTTGGGATTGGAGGAATAGTTAGGGCTGGTCCAGTTGAAATTCACAACCGCGCTGTTGGAGTCAGCCGGTGCGGGAACCACCGAACTCTTCGAGGCGGTCAGGGTTACCGCTGAACCATTGTTATAGAATGGCAGGTCACCGACCTTGTTACATCCTGCAATCGCAAAGAGCAGGATGGCGCAAAATCCGATGAATTGATTTATTCTTCTCATAAAATAATATTAGCAGTGATTATATTTTGGTTACTGTGTATTCGCCGAGCTGGAAATCCACTACGATGCGGTAACGTCCTGCCGCGGTGGGTCCGAGGAAGTTCTGACCGCCTCCGGTTCTGAACTCGAGCACGCCACCATTGGGATTGCGAGCCGTATTATCGGGATACGCGTATTTGCTTCCCCAGTCGCCGTTCAACGGAAGGAACAGGAACTCTTTACTACCGCCGAGCAGGTCTACCTCGATCTGGTATTTGGTATTGCTGATCTTGGTAAACTCCTGGCTGGGAACGGGAACGGGATTGCCCCAGTCTCCGGGAGTAGCGCTTCCTACCAGGTACAGTTTGCCGGTAACCGGCGGAGCTACTTTAGGAGGAGGCGTAAAGGGATTGGCAGTAAATACCACTTTCTGAGAAGTGAGTTTGGCAGCGCTGGCCGAACCGATCGAAGCGCTTACTCTTGCTTCCAGCGAGTAGGTGCGTCCGGTAGTAAGGCGCATGCTGTTACCCAGTATGCCATTGAGTTCACCCTTGGTATAATTGATGCCAAGATCCTTGGCCACGGAAGCCACATATTTGTTGACACTTCCGAAATTGGCGCCTACGGTATCTATTTCGAGGGTGTAAGTAACGTCCTGCGAGCTGATACCGGTGGTGAAGCTGTAATTGGGATTGGTCCAGGTAAAGCCGATGCCCGGTTCTGTTTCCGTGCCGGGGCTCAGGTTTACGGCAGTGGTATTGGCCGCCAGTGTGGGCGTAGTCCCTCCTGTCAGGTATATCCTGTTCTCATCTTTCTTACAGCTGCCGAACAGCAGGAGCCCCGCAACAGCCAAAGTCAGAAATTGAAAATGCTTTTTCATATTGAGCGTTTGAAACATTAATAGTTAGGATTCTGTTTGATGTTGGGATTGGAACCTACTTCCGTAGCAGGTAACGGATACAAACGACGGAATGAACCAACGCCTGTTCCATTCTTCACCCCTCCTTTCCAGGGCCACAGGTAGGTAGCATCTGTAAAGCGGCCATAGCGAACCAGGTCACTGCGGCGGAAACCTTCCCAATACAACTCGCGGGCCCTTTCATCGAGAATCAGATCCAGAGTGAGGGTGGCTACATTGCCATTGGTATTTCCATAAGCGCGCTGGCGCAGGGTATTGAAATAAGTTACCGCATTGGCATCGGATCCGCCACTGCCACCACGCTTCACGGCTTCTGCATAGATCAAATACATCTCAGCCAGTCGGAAAATAGGGAAGTCGATATCAGAAAAAGTCTTTTCCGGATCGGTACCAAATCCGCCGGCTTGTGTACGGTTGCGGAATTTGGTTACGCCGAATCCGTCTTTGAACTCGCTGATTTTATCTATCTCCAGTTTAGACTGGAAGAACTCGGCTCTCTTGTCGGCAGTTCCGTCGAAGTCGGGAAACAGCAGCGGAAGTGCTTTGGTAGAACGGATACCGGCCCAGTTGGTCAGACCGGAGTAGCTCACATTCATATCGCCGCCTACAGAAGCATTCACCAGGAAAGTGGTGCCTCCGTAGTTCTTTGTCTTCAATCCATCATAGTTAAGTGTCCAGATAAACTCAGTATTGTTCACATTGTTGTCGGCAAGCATCAGGTTACGGTAGTCACCAATAAGGGCGTACCCGGCATCGATCACTTTTTTGGAATAAGTGATGGCTTCTGTCCAGCGGGCAGTTCCTGTATACACCTGGGCATTCAGGTAAAGACGGGCCAGCAGGCTCCAGGCAGCGGCCTTGTCTGCTCTTCCGTATTCGTTTGATTTGGGATCGGCCAGTGAAGGTTCAATGGCTGTCAGCTCAGTTTCGATGTATTTGTACAGATCCGCACGCAAAATTTGCTGGGGTCTTACTGAAGCGCCAATGGCTGTCTGTTCATTGGTGAATCCCGGGTTTCCATAGAGATCCAGCAGTACCCAGTACTGGAACGCTCTTACAAAGCGGGCTTCTGCAGCCATTCTTTTGATATTATCGGCGCCGGCGCCGGTAATGTTACGGGCGGCCAGCTTTTCAGGCGCGCTCTCCCGGATAAATTCATTACACAAGGTAATTACATAGAAGCAGCGGCTGTAAAGACCAATCAGCATCGGGTTGTTGGCACTCCAGTTCATGTTGTGAAAGTCCTGGATACCGGGGTCATTCCAGGCAACAACGGCTTCGTCGGTGCTCAATTCCTGGGCTTTCCAGTATAAGCGAAGGAAATCGGAAGTTCCTTCATCAATACCGGCTACGTCTCCGCTTCCGGCAGGACCCGCGTTACCGGTCAGTGCCATGGATCCGTAAACTTTGGCCAGTACCTGTTTGTAGCCATCTTCATTTACATATAACTGTTCTGAGGTAACCGAGCGCGGAGGGAACAGGTCCAGTTTTTTACAGGAACCTAATAACACCACCAGCGCAGCCAGTCCGCCAATATATTTTAGTAGCTTGTTCATCGCTAATGCTTTTAAAAATTAGAAATCAAGATTTACTCCGAGTGCAAAAATCCTGGGACGAGGATACAGGTTGTTGTCGATACCGCCGTTCAGCTCAGGATCCAGTCCTTTGTACCTGGTGATCACAAATACGTTTTGAACGTTCGCGCTCACCCGTACACGGGCTCCGTACAGTTGTCCGGCATCATAACCCACGCTGATGTTATCCATGCGCAGGAAAGAAGCGTTCTGAACATAGTAATCGGAGAAGTACTGGTTGTTTACGAATCCTGTTTCCAGGTAGTTGCTTGATCCGTTTACGATCCAGCCCAGCGGGTTGAGGATCTGGCGGAGCGAGCCGAGGTTGCTCTGAACGTTGTTGTAGATATAGTTGCCGAGGTTGATGCGTGCAACAAATCCTGCACTCCATTTACCCACGGACACATTGCTGTTCACACCCATGAAGATCGGGGCATTGGGGCCTTTGTAACGATAGAGATCTTCGTTATTGATGATTCCATCGCGGTTGATGTCTTCATACAGACCTTCGATGGGTTTATTGTTCTCATCATATATCTGCTTGTACACATAGAAGGAACCCGGGCGGTATCCTACGCTGTGGATCTGGATGGTGTTGCCGGTACCCCCTGCGATGCCGCCTACCAGGTTTCCTTTGAAGCTCGGATCGGGGTTCAGCAGCAGGTTGGTGATTTCGGGATTGGCATAAGTAAAGTTGAAGCCCACTTCCCAGTTCACCCTCTTGTTGCGGACAGGCACTACATTCAGCGTTACTTCCACGCCCTTGCTTTCGATATTACCCACATTGGTACGAAGCTGGTTGCTGAAGTTGGTACCCAGTGCAATGGGAACAACAGCCAGCAGGTCTTTCGTTTTGCGGAAGAATACATCCACTGAACCACTCAGGCGGTTGTTGAAGAATCCGAAGTCTACCGCAGCGTTTATGTTGGTAGTTGTTTCCCAACGGAGGTTCGGGTCATAGGCTGCCGGGCGGTATAGGTTGTAGAAGTTGTTTCCAAACTGGTACTGGGCAGATCCGTTACTGATAGAATAGTTGGGAAGATATTCGTAAAATCCGATGCCGTCCTGCTGTCCGGTTACACCATACCCCACCCGCAGTTTCAGATCAGACACCACTGTTGAATTTTTGAGGATATCCTCTTCGTTGATGCGCCACGCGAAAGCGGCAGAAGGGAAAAAGCCCCAGCGATCGTTCGGATTGTATTTAGAGGAACCATCAGCGCGGGCATTCAGGGTCAGCACATATTTGCCTGCCAGTGTATAGTTCAGACGACCGTAGAATGAACGAAGCAGGTATTCGGAAGGATAGGTATCGAAAGCAGGATCGGTATTCGCCCGCTTGGAACCGTCGTAGCGGTAATCAGCATAAGCGTAATCCTTGAAGTTGAAATCCTGGTATCCGTAACCGGCCATTACATCGATGCGGCTGTTGATAGACTTGATATCTCTTGCATAGTTCAGATAAAAATCAAGCAACAGGTTGTAACGGGTGTTTTTATACTGGTTGTTTACTCCGCCAAAATGGAGCACCTGGAAGGGGTTGTCTTTAGTTTCCCAGCGACGATAGGTTGAAGCAGCACTGTCGGAAATGAGTGTGGTTCCTTCCCCTTTCTGGTAATCATAACCGAGGTTCAGGTTGGCACGCAGTCCTTTCACCCAGGGGAAGCTGTAATCCAGTTGCAGGTTTCCTATGCTGCGAAGCACTTCACTGTTCGCATCTCTCATTTCCAGCAGGGAAACAGGGTTGCGTGGGGCGAGGTCGCGGGGAGGAGAGCCGGGAGAATTATTGTCTACATATTCAAAGAAGCCACCAAAACGATTGCTGTTTACTCTCACCGGTTGGGTCGGATCGAAAGCGATGGCCGAACCAATGGCGCCTTCATCGGCAAATTTGTTGGTAGTGCGCGCACCTTTCACATTGAAATCCACTTTCAGGTTATCGTGCAGCAACCGGGGGCTGAGGTTGATCGAAAGCGTTTGTCTTTTGAAATTGCCGGTTCTCAATATGCCATCCTGGTTGAGAAAACCTCCGGAAATGCGGAAGGGCAGCTTGCCATTGAGGGCGGCACCGGAAGCACTCAGGTTCAGATCCTGGCCGTAAGCAGTTTTATAGATTTCATCCTGCCAGTCGGTATTCTCCGCACCCAGCTTGGAAGGATCGCCGGAACCACCTTTGGTATTGATGATATCGCGGATCTGGTCGGCCGACAAAACATCCACTTTACCGGAACGTACCTGTGCGAATGCACGAACATCAAAATTAAAGCGCACCTTGCCTGCCCTGCCCTTTTTGGTAGTGATCAGGATAACGCCGTTGGAAGCCCGTGATCCGTAAATGGCTGCGGCAGAAGGATCTTTCAGGATGGTGAAGTTTTCAATATCGCTTGGGTTGATCAGGTTCAGCGGATTCACTGATCCGGCAGCACCTCCGTTGTCCACGGGTACTCCATCGATAACGATCAGGGGTGCATTGCTCGCATTGAGCGAAGCGCCTCCGCGGATCAGGATAGAGCTTCCCGCACCGGGAGCACCACTGTTGCTGGTGATTTGCACACCGGCCACCTTACCTGCAATCAGTTGCTCGGGAGTTTGAAGGGCGCCTTTCACGAAATCCTTGGCAGAAACCGAAGCTACTGCTCCGGTAAGGTCTTTCTTTCGTGTAGAGCCATACCCTACTACCACTACTTCATTCAGGTTGGTTTGAGTGGCTACCAGGGAAACAGTCAATACGCCGTTCGCTGGAACATCCACTTCCTGGCTGGTATATCCCACATAGGTGATCACCAGTTTGCTGATCGAAGATGAAATTCTTAAGGAGAAAGTTCCGTCATTTGCAGTGGTGGTTCCTCCGGTCGCACCTTTGGGAGCCACGCTGGCCCCGATAACCGGGCTGCCATCTTTGGAGTCTGTGATTTTTCCAGACACCACACGGTCCTGCGCCAGCAATGCTAATGGGGGAATGCAGAGGAATAGAGCCAAGATCCCCACAAGCAATCGTTTTTTGGTCATAAAACAGTGAGTTTAAAATTTGGGAATGTGTATCTGATACGCAAAGTACAGGATTTCTGATTAGTTCCAAAAAATTGTATAAAAACCGCCGGTTTACTGATCCGGCTGTTACACAGGCGGGGCAAGGGTTTGCGGGCGCGGAGGTCTTAATCATTTGTATTTCAGGGCAGCGGAGGGCGTGTTAGCGGTCCGGAGCGCTTACCTTTATTTTTGTAATCTTATCGATCAATTATTATGTATTCGCAAGAGCAAACCAGGAAACTGCAGGACGCCACACAGGCATTATTAAAGAAGCTGGGGGGTACGGCATCGCTGAATCTTTCACAGCTCAGGGAGGTACTTCGCTTTCATGAGTACCGCTATTATATTCTCAACGACCCGTTGCTGGCCGATGCGGAGTATGATAAATTATATAAGTATTTGGAGAAGGCTGAACTGGCCGATCCTTCACTGATAACACCCGATTCGCCCACACAACGGGTAGCCAAAGATCTTACCCGTGATTTTCCTACCGTGCAGCACCTGGTACCGATGTTATCATTGGAGAATTCATACAATGCCGATGATCTGATAGACTGGGACCGGAAGGCGAGAGAGGCTGCCGGCCTGGAGAAAATTGAATATTGCGTGGAGCCGAAGTTTGATGGCGCCAGTATTTCACTGATCTATGAGAATGACCTGCTCAGCCGGGGCGCCACCCGTGGTAATGGTGTGGTGGGCGATGAGATCACCACCAATATCAAACAGATCCGTTCTGTTCCTTTATCGGCCCGCTTTTCCGAATACGGCGTGCAGCAGATCGAGATCCGCGGAGAAGTATTGCTGACCAAGGAGAATTTCAAGAAATACAATGAACAGCTGGCGGCCCAAAACCTGCCACCCCTGGCTAATCCACGCAACGCGGCAGCGGGCTCGTTGCGGATCAAGGATCCCAAAGAGGTGAGTCGCCGCAACCTCGAAGCGTTTCTGTATAATATCAGTTTTGTAACCACCCTGCACAACAAGCCGGCCGAAAATCTCAAGACACACAGCGGTTCACTGGAGATGCTTTGGGAGCTTGGGTTCAGGAGCCCGGTAAAGGAAAAAAAAGTGATGAAAGGGATCGAGGCCGTTATCAGGCATTGTAATGAATTTGAGGCACGCCGCGACGATCTTCCCTATGAAATCGACGGAATGGTGATAAAGGTCAACGATATCGCTTTACAGGATAAAATGGGGATGACGTCTCACCATCCCCGTTGGGCCATCGCTTATAAGTTCAAGGCCAGGCAAGGTACCAGCACCCTGCTGAATGTGGAATTCCAGGTTGGCCGCACGGGTTCCATCACGCCCGTGGCCAAGATTGAACCAGTAGGCATTGGCGGGGTTACGGTATCGTCCATCTCCCTGTTTAATGAAGAGGTGATTCGGGAAAAGGACCTGATGATTGGCGACAAGGTGCTGGTGGAAAGAGCCGGCGACGTAATTCCCTATATCGTTAAGTCGCTGGCCGATCTGCGGACCGGGAAGGAAAAGAAAATAGTGTTCCCGAAGACATGTCCCGTATGCCATTCTAAATTGGAAAAGCCGGAAGAAGAAGCAGTATGGCGATGCAATAATTACAACTGTCCCGCACAGGTAGTAGAAAGAATTATACACTTCACCAGCAAGGATGCCATGGATATCCGGGGGCTTGGCGAAGCGATAGTCAATAAATTTTTCGAGCTCGGTTACTTAAAAGACATTCCCGGCATTTATAAACTTCCCTTCGATAAAATAAGGGAATTGGAAGGCTTCGGAGAGAAGAGCATCACCAATTTGCAGAACGCCATTGAAGCTTCCAGGCAGCAGCCCCTCAACAGACTCATCTTTGCGTTAGGAATACGCTATGTAGGCGAAACAACGGCCAAAACGCTGGCACATGCGGTGAATCATTTACTCGATTTCAAAGACAAATCGCTCGAGGAATTGCAGGGAATGGAAGATGTGGGCCCCAAGGTGGCGGGCAGTATTTACCAGTTTTTCCATAACAGGGAAAGTATACATCTGTTGGAGGAGCTGGAATCTGTAGGATTGCAACTACAAAATCTGAAAAAATCGGCCGTGGCTGACGGTAACCTGGCAGGGAAAACCTTCCTTTTTACCGGCACTTTACCCACTCTTAAAAGAAGCGATGCTGAGGCATTGGCCGAGGAGAATGGAGGTAAATTACTCAGTGGCGTTAGTAGCAAACTCGATTACCTCGTAGTGGGAGAAGATGCCGGTTCCAAATTAGAGAAAGCTAAAAAAATCAATACCGTCAAGATCATCAGCGAGGCTGAATTTTTATCATTAATAGGCAGGTAATAATTTAGTTTTTAAAAATGATTGGTTGAATAAGAATTTCTTTTTTGTAACTTTATGAAAAGCAAAAAAGAGATGGTAAAGAAAATCACCGGTGAGGTGTGGAAACCTCTACAGTTTCCTGGCTGGAAGCACCTCCGTAAAAAGTATGCCCTTTCTTCCCATGGGCGTATTGCCAGCTATTACAATGACGTTAACGCAGATGGTAAGCTGCTCGAAGGATCGCTTACTACCGGTTACCGAACCCTTAACCTGCACAGACCCGGGAACAATGGTACACTCTACATTCACCGTGAGTTGGCCCGTTTGTTCCTGAAAAAGGATTCTGCCAAGCACAAGTATGTGATTCATCGCAATCACAACAAGCTTGACAATTCGGTCAAAAATCTTAAATGGGCCACGCTGGACGAAATGATCAGTCATCAGCAGAACAGCCCTGCCAAGATCGCTTACAAAGTCGTACAAGCCAACAGGACTGTTGGTCTTAAACTGAACGCGAACCAGGTTAAGAGTATCAAAAAAGTCCTTAACGACAAGAACCGGAAGATCACGATCAGGAAGCTGGCCGAAAAATATGGCGTTAGCGAAATGACCATGTATCGGATTAAGAGCGGCGAGAATTGGGGCAGAGTGAAGTCTTAAACCCTCCAATGAATTTTTTACCTGCAGCGCCTCTGGCGCTGCTTTTTTTTTATCCCTGTTTATTTGAATCTATCTTTACGCTCCAAAATCAAGGATATGCTGCAAGCCTCTACCATAAAATTTCTCAAAGACCTCAAAAAAAATAACAACAAGGCCTGGTTCGATAAAAATCGTTCCCGGTACGAAGACGCCAAACAGGATTACTCCTCTTTCATTCAGGTTCTCATCGAAAAACAGGGAGTGAAAGACCCGGGCATTGCTCACCTGGCACCTAAAGACTGCCTGTTTCGCATCAATCGCGACATCCGTTTTTCAAAAGATAAATCGCCCTATAAAACCAATTTTGGCGCTTATATCAACAAGGGTGGGAAGAAGTCGAACCTCGGAGGCTATTACTTTCACCTCGAACCGGGCCGGAGTTTTGCCGGCGGAGGCTTGTACATTCCGCAACCCGAGGATTTGAGAAAGGTCAGGCAGGAAATCGATTATAATTTCGATGCCTTTCGAAAAATCGTTGAATCGAAAAAATTCAAATCGGTCTTCAAAACACTGGACTTTAGTGATGAGTATACGCTCAGTCGCCTGCCAAAAGGATATGAACCTGAAAACCCGGCTGCTGAGTATCTCAAATTGAAAAGCTTTATCGCCTTCGTGGAGTTGAAAGACGAGGACCTGACCTCCAAAACACTCGTCAAAAAAACCCTGGAAGCGTTTGAAACCCTGCAACCACTGTTGATGTTTGTGAATACGGCAGTGGAAAATTAGGCAAGAAGACCATTTACTAATGAGCCAATGCGCCAATTAGTAAATGGGCCAACGCAAATGCAATGACGAATGGCGAATGACGAATGGCGAATGACGAATGGCGAATGACGAATGACGAATGAATCCAGCCCACTGATCAGCGTGAAACGTGAAACCCGAAACGATAAACGCAGCCGACGAATGACGAATGGCGGATGACGAATGGAGTTCGAAACCTTTTTACTCCACAACTCCCAGTATCGTGGCGAATAAGGCATTTGAAGATTGTCAGTCGTTAGACGATTCGGGATTATGGCTTCAAGTTGAATTGCTGATTGTAATCTTTTGGAAAATTCAGCATTTTTTTCATTCGTCATTCGTCATCCGTCATTTGCCATCATCACAGCATCTTCTTCTCCACCAGGTATTCTGCGATTTGCACGGCATTGGTAGCGGCTCCTTTTCGTAAATTATCCGAAACGATCCAGAGGTTTAAGGTGTTTGGCTGGGTCTCATCTCTGCGGATGCGTCCTACAAATACCTCATCCCTTTCGTGAGCGTCTTTGGGCATTGGGTATTGTTGAGTTGCCGGATCGTCTACCACTACCACACCGGGTGCAGTTTGCAGCAGGCTTCTTATTTCGCCGAGATCAAATTCATGTTCAAACTCTATGTTCACGCTTTCACTGTGACCACCCACTACCGGAATACGAACGGTGGTGGAAGTAACGCGGATGTTATCGTCGCGCATGATCTTCCGGGTCTCATTAACCATCTTCATTTCTTCCTTCGTGTATCCATTGTCAAGAAACACGTCTATCTGTGGAATTACGTTGAGATCGATGGGGTATTTATAAGCCATGGGATACTCGCTGTTTTCGCCCTTAACCGCTTTGGCTCGCTCGCCATTGAGCTGGTCAACGGCTTTCACGCCCGTACCCGTAACACTCTGGTAAGTGCTTACTACAATTCTTTTGGCTTTGTACTTTTTATGGAGCGGGTTCAACGCAACCACCATTTGAATAGTGGAGCAATTGGGGTTGGCTATCACTTTATCCTCGCGGGTCAGCGCATCGGCATTGATCTCCGGAACAACCAATTTCTTGGAAGGATCCATCCGCCAGGCTGATGAATTATCGATCACCGTAATACCTGCTTCGGCAAATTTAGGCGCCCATTCCAGGGAGGTGCTTCCGCCGGCAGAAAACAAGGCTACAGCGGGTTTGGCAGCAATGGCATCGGTCATACTGACCACCTTGTATTTCTTACCCTTGAAACTGATTTCTTTTCCTACTGATTTCTCAGATGCAACGGGTAATAATTCAGTAACCGGGAAATTTCTTTCTTCCAAAACCTGTAACATTTTGGTGCCCACCAAACCGGTGGCGCCTACTACTGCAACTTTCATTGTAGCCTCCTTCTTTGTATTACACAAAGGGTTTTAAGGTGAATAATAAGTTTTAAAAGCATGATTCCTGTTGATTACACTTAGTCAGACAGGAACAAAAAAAAGACCTTCCCGTAAGGAAGGTCAAGCTTTTTATATGGTAACATACGATACGCTGCAAACCTTCCGCCTAGGCGAACTGTTTCTTCGTGCGTTTTGTATGTTTCATCATTGTCATAATGCACGCAAAAATAAGTGGAGCCATTAGTATATGCAAATTTTTTATTTCATCCGCTAACAACCGTTCATGACCAACATTTTTTACATGGCTCTTGCAGCCCTCGTTCTATTAAACCTTTCTATCAGCAATGAGAAAGGTTCCGGCTGTTCTTATAGTGGCATCGTCATATCTGAGTTTTTACCGGATCCAAGTCCTTCTGCCGGTCTTCCTTCCTATGAATTCATTGAACTGACCAATACCGGCCGGGATGCGATAAACCTGATGGGTTATGCGATCAGTAATGGTTCTTCGGTAGGCGTCATCAACCGAAATTATCTATTACTGCCCGACAGCTTCCTGGTATTGTGCTCCGCCACGGCATACCAGCAATATGAAAAATGGGGAAGTGCGATGGCAATAACCGGGTTTCCATCCCTAAACAATGAAGAAGACACCTTATTGTTGTTCAACCCGGGTCGACAGCTCCTGCAAGCCATTGCGTATTCTGCCAACTGGCACGAAAATGAAAGGAAAGCTGCAGGTGGCTGGTCGCTTGAAATAATCGACCCTCTTCAACCCTGCCTGCAACGATCGAATTGGTCTTCGTCGCGCCACCCGCAGGGAGGAACTCCGGGCCAAACCAATTCCATTGATGGTAAGTTGACCGATACGATCGCTCCATTTTTGAAAAGAGTCTATTGCTCCGATTCCCTTCATTTAGTTGTTCTGTGTAATGAAACGATCGACAGCACTCAGGCCACCCTGCTGAGCCAATACCAACTGGAGTCAAATGAAATTATCGGGGCAAGGGCCCTGGCGCCATTGTACCAGGAATTACTGATCAGCCTGGCCAAACCTCTTCCGCCAGGAAAGAGTTTGGGGCTAACCATACGGGGCCTCCGCGATTGTTCCGGTAATTTTTCCGCCAAGCCAATGTACATGCCAGCAGGCCTGCCGGTAAAACCGATGCCGGGTGATATATTGATCAATGAAATATTATTTGATCCGCCGGCGGGCGGCAAAGACTTTATTGAATTGTACAACCATTCGGGGAAGATCATCGATCTGAAAGAGGTATGGCTGGCCAACCGCGATGAAACAGGCGCTTTAAAAAACCTGTTGCCGGTCAGCGCTTCGCCCCTGTTATTTTTCCCGGGCGAATGGATCGCCCTGACAGAAGATACCGTTTTTGCGAGATCCTGCTTTCACCCCCCCGAACAGGCAAGGTTCTGGAAAACCGGTCTTCCCTCTCTTCCTTCCGATAAAGGAACCATCGTGCTGCTGGATCGTACAGGAAAAATAATGGATGAAGTGAGTTATGATGATCACTGGCATTTTATTCTCCTGGGCGACAAAAAAGGAGTTTCTCTGGAAAGAATCTCGTATGAACAACCGGCGCAGCAAAAAGAAAACTGGACATCGGCTTCCTATCCGGTGCGATTTGCCACTCCGGGCTATGAAAATTCACAATATCACCGCACGGGTTCCATCAATGGAAAAATAACCTTGCATCCAAACGTCATCTCCCCCAACCTCGATGGGCTGGATGACTTTTGCCTGGTAGAGTATCAATTCGATCAGGCAGGATATATGGCCACAGTAGAAATCTATGATATCGACGGAAGACGGGTGAAGAGGCTGCTCAATAACCAGCTCCTTGGTCAGTCGGGCAGACTGAGATGGGATGGTCTCGATGAGGCAGGCCGCCTGGTAGCCCAGGGCATATATATTGTCATGTTACGGGCATTCCACCTCTCCGGCAAACAACTGAAATGGAAAGGGGTGGTGGTGAAGAGCGGATGAGTGGTTTGAGGTTTACAGTTTGTCAAATTCAAAAGTGCTTTTGTCTGCAACCAACGGTAAACTGCAAACCTCAAACAGCAAACAAAACAACAACCGCAAACAGCAAACAAAACAACAACCGCAAACTCCAATGCTTACACCAACTCAATATCAAAATTAACCAGGTTTACAAATTCCTGGATGCGGGCATCAATGTCAGCTCTGTTGATTTCTTTGAGGCGCTCCGGTCCGAATTTCTCGACGCAGAAGGAGGCGAGAGCAGATCCTACAATGATGCCCCGCTTCATATTTTCGAAGGAAATATCACCCGTTTTTGCAATGTGCCCCATGAAACCGCCGGCGAAGGTATCTCCTGCTCCGGTGGGGTCGAACACTACTTCCAGGGGAAGTGCGGGTGCAAAGAACACCTGGTCCTGGTGAAACAGAAGTGCGCCGTGTTCGCCTTTTTTAATGATCAGGTATTTGGGACCCATCCGCAGAATGGATTTTGCTGCTTTTACCAGCGAAAATTCGGCGCTGAGCTGACGTGCTTCGCTGTCGTTTACCATCAGCACATCCACCATTTTCAGGGTTTCTTCCAGTTCCGGCATTTTGATTTCCATCCAGAAATTCATCGTGTCCATCACGATCAGCTTGGGTCTTTTCTTCATTTGAAGAATGACTTTCTTCTGAATGGCGGGATCGAGGTTTCCGAGCATCAGGAATTCACTATCGAGATAAGAGTCGGGCAAAACCGGGTTGAAATCCGCCAGCACGTTCAGGTCGGTGATCAGTGAGTCGCGGGTATTCATGTCCATATGATACTTCCCGCTCCAGAAGAATGATTTTTTATCTTTCACGATCTCCACTCCTTCCAGTTGTATGCCGCGTTTTTCCATTTCTGCCATTTCCTCTTTAGGGAAATCAAAGCCTACGATGGATACCTGTTTGACCGGCTTCACGAAATTACTGGCCGCATAGGCTACATAGGTTGCAGAACCACCTACAATACGGTCGGTCTTTCCAAAAGGTGTTTCAATGGCGTCAAAAGCCATGGTGCCAACGGAGATAAGAGACATGAATTGCTAAGAATTTAGGATTAATAATCAGGATGCTGTTAGAAGCGGCAAACCTACAGGTAAATCTTCAAGCTAGCAAACGGCACTTTGTCGCCAACCAACTACAGCCCCCGGTTCCGTTAGCCTGAAAAGCATGAAAAATAGCTTTTTGAGGGGCTAAAAATGCCAAATGACTGTTAGTATGTATTATCTTTAGGGGCCTATAACTGTCATATGGCAAAGATCAAGAGCACCAAGAGCAACACCCGTAAAGACGTCATCATTTCCAAGGCGGCCAGGCTTTTCCGGGAAAAAGGATACAGCGCTACTTCCATGCGCGACCTGGCAGAGCATGTCGGTGTAGAGGCAGCCAGCCTGTACAACCACATCAAATCAAAAGCCGAAATTTTACAGGAGATCTGCTTTAAAACGGCAAATCTCTTCATGAACCATATTACCGAGCTGGAGTTGAGCGACCAGAGCAGCATTTCCAAGATTGAAAGCATCCTGCGGTTTCACATCAGCCAGATGGTCAATCATTATGAGGAAGTGTATGTCATGGATCGCGAATGGAAACATCTTACCGACCCTTACCTGTCGAACATGCAAAGCCAGCGCCGGTCGTACCGCCAGCGCATAGCGGCCATCATCGAAGAAGGCATCCGGAAAGGGGAGATCAAGAACATTGACGCACCCACAGCTGTACTCATCATGCTGCACGCCGTGAGCGGCATCGAAAGCTGGCATCGCAGCGTAAAAAGAATCGGAAGCGAGATGCTGGAAGATAATATGGTTATGATTATGGTCGAAGGGTTGAAAAAATAATCGCCCAAACTGATTATACGCTACTGAAAAATCCATTCGCCGAAGGCGAACAATAACTGTGCTTGCATGTCAAAACATTTTCATCCGCTCGCGATCAAAGAGATCCGTAAGGAAACCCCCGATTGTGTTTCCATTTCTTTTCATATTCCACCGAACCTGGCAGATATTTTCAGGTTTACTCAGGGGCAAAGCCTTACGGTACGCGCCATCCTGAACAACGAAGAAGTAAGACGCACCTACTCCATTTGCAGCAGTCCGCTCGAAAATGAATGGAGAGTGGCGGTGAAGAAGGTAGACGGTGGCCTTTTTTCTTCTCATGCCAACGAAAACCTCCGGGCCGGTGATATCCTCGAAGTGATGCCTCCGGTAGGAAAGTTTTATACCAAACTGGAACCCGCTAACCGGAAAAACTATGTAGCCTTTGCGGCAGGCAGCGGCATTACCCCCGTTCTTTCCCTGATAAAAACTACCCTGGCTACCGAGCCTTTGAGCGATTTCACCCTGGTATATGGCAATCGTAAAAGATCGTCCATCATTTTCTTTGAGGAGCTGGAAGCATTAAAAAACCGTTACATCAACCGGTTCAATTTAATTCATATACTAAGCCGGGAACGGATGGAATCGACGATCCACTCCGGCCGGATCGACGCGGAAAAATTGAAGGAACTCTCGAAGCTGCTCAATTACGCTACGGTCGACGAATATTTTATTTGCGGTCCCGAACAGATGATTTTTTCTGTTAAGGATTACCTGGAGTCTATCCACGTTCCCTCCCCGAAAATTCACTTCGAGCTGTTCACTACACCCGGGCAATCCATTACTGCTAACGTTAGAAAAACAGAGCGTAATGAAACCGGTCCCGCATCCGCCATTACGGTAAAACTGGATGGGCGGAGTTTTGATTTTAAACTTCCCGTCAACAGCAGTTCGAGTATACTCGATGCCGCATTGCAACAGGGGGCCGACCTGCCCTTTGCCTGCAAGGGGGGTGTTTGCTGCACCTGCAAAGCCAGACTGCTGGAAGGCAAAGTGGAAATGGACGTTCATTGGGGGCTGGAAGAAGAGGAAATCGCCAAAGGATTCATACTCACCTGCCAATCGCACCCCCTTACTGAAAAAGTGGTGGTGGATTTTGATCAGTAAAAATACAAACGAGTTTGTTGAGAATTCTACCCCCTTATCCCGGAAATTAACATACGATCGTCATTAAGGGATCGGGGATTTGATAAATTTGACAGAACAAAAACCTGCCCGCTATGTCAGTTCAGGATCTGGAGAAAATATTCCAGGATAAGATAGATGCCGAAATCAAGATTGAGCCGAAAGACTGGATGCCGGATGCTTACCGGAAAACCAATCTGCGGCAGATCAGCCAGCATGCGCACAGCGAAATTGTAGGCATGCTGCCGGAAGGCAACTGGATCAGTCGCGCCCCCTCACTGAAAAGAAAAGCCATCCTGCTGGCCAAAGTGCAGGATGAAGCGGGTCATGGACTCTACCTGTACTGCGCAGCGGAAACACTGGGCATGTCGAGAGAAGAAATGATCAATGATCTTCACAGTGGAAAAGCAAAATACTCCTCTATCTTCAACTACCCCACCTTATCCTGGGCGGATATGGGAGCCATCGGCTGGCTGGTAGACGGAGCCGCGATTCTTAACCAGGTGATGCTTTGCCGTACCAGTTACGGTCCTTATGCCCGCGCCATGGTTCGCATTTGTAAAGAAGAAAGCTTTCACCAGCGCCAGGGTTTTGAATCCTTGCTGGTATTGAGCCAGGGCAGTCCCGAGCAAAGAGAAATGTGCCAGGATGCCATCAATCGCTGGTGGTGGCCTTCCTTAATGATGTTCGGCCCGCGCGACAGTGAAAGCACCAACAGCGATCAGAGCATGAAATGGAAGATCAAGAGAAAAACGAATGATGAGCTGCGCCAGCAATTTGTAGATATGTGTGCCGAACAGGTGAAAGTGCTGGGCATGACCCTCCCCGACCCACACCTGAAGTGGAATGAAGAAAAAAAACACTACGATTTCGGCGAGATCGACTGGAAAGAATTCTGGAATGTGGTAAAAGGAAACGGTCCCTGCAATAAACAAAGGCTGGAAGCAAGGCGCAAAGCATGGGAAGAAGGCGAATGGGTGAGGCAGGCCGCGAGCGCCCATGCAGAAAAGAGAAGAAAAAAACAGGCGGCAGCCTGACAAATCTGAATTGAATACAACAAAGGGGATACCAATCGGTATCCCCTTTTCAATTAACAGTCACCACATTCCCGCTACTCTCTCAAAGCCCTTCACTCCTTCCTCTAACTATTGTTTTTCAGGATTCATGATGCCAGTCAATATACTGGCCTTGCCGAGCAACTGTTTGGCAATACTCACGACCTCCTCTTTGGTGATGCTCTTTATTAAATGGTTATAGTCAATAAGCGCCGACGGGTCTATTTGGTACGAATCCTGCAGATCCATGATGTAGGCCCAGTAACCATTGGTTGACATGGAAGTTTCGGTGGCCTTCAACCTTTGCGAGATCGCTTTCTGCATATTTTCGTCATCCAGTTTCCCATCCAGCAGATCCTGAACGAGCCCGTCAAAGGCTTTGATGATGGCATCTGTGTTTTCAGGGAGCGAGGATACGCTGAGAAATAAATTAAATTCTCCCTGGGGTGGCCTTATATAGGAAGCCTGCGTCATCGGCGAGTAGGTACTACCCATTTCCTCTCTCAGTTTCCGGGTCGCCTGCATCTGAAATATTTCGGTGAGAAGAGAAAAGGCCAGTATCTGACGATCGGTCAGGTTGTTGGCGCTGCCATAATAGGAATGAAGGATCTCGGATTTGTTTTCTTTGCCGCCCGTCATGATGAACCTGTTTTTTCCGGTAATCGGATCGGCGAGGTTACTGGCATTAAGGGTTACGGGGGTTGATTTCGTGGGTATGCCGGCGATGTATTGTTTCACGAGCGCCTGCAATTTCTCTTCGTCAATATTTCCTACAAAGTAAAGCGTGAGTCCGTTCCAGTTGGCCGAAAGCTGATCATACAGGGATTTAACAGAAGCCAGCGTCACTTTCGAGGAATCCTGCGGAACAGGTATTCCGGGTAACTTCTCTGAAAAATGATACCGAAACCTGTAAACAGAATCGCGAAACCTGAAGACGGGGTTTTTCGAAATACCTGCCATTTGACTGAGCTGGTTAGACCGGACAGCATTGAAATCTTCTTCATTGAAATTGATCTGCGTAAGCCTCAGATACAATAGCTGGATAAATTTCTCCAGGTCGTTGGCGCTGGACCCGCCAGACATTGAAAAATGGGAGGCCTGCACATTCATGAGCATATATGCGTTGACGCCCGCCAGCAGCCTCGGCATATCGGCAGCTCTGTGCGCGGCCACTCCCATTGAACCGATCAAGCCGATGTACCTTGATACAACAACGTTATCGGTCGACAAATTTGACAGTCCGCCCCATTGGTAGGCGCGGAATACGATCTCATCGTTCTTGAAGTTTGTTTTCTTATATATCACCCTGATGCCATTTTCCAGCACCAGCGTTTTGGTTTCCATTTTATCATTGGAAATCGTTTCCACGATTCGCCCGGGCGGAGGAAGCTTTTCTACCAGGGTAGTCGTTGCTTTTTTCTCCGCATCGGCAATCACCTCCTGCGCCAGTGCTTTTGTATACGCATCCAGCAACTGGGGAGAAGTGGTTTTATTTTTACCCTGCTCATTAGTGGTGTAAAGAATAAATGCAGGCTTGGAAAGATCCAGTTCGCGGAGTTTGGCCTGCAATTGACCGGCATTGATGGACTCGAGCATCTTCTGCGTAACCGGTTTCTCGGCCTCTATCCCGGCCATCGGTTCATTCTCAAGGAAGTTGGCTACATATTGCTGCACATAAATACTTGATTCGGTTTTATCTTTTTCCAGATAATCTTCCTCGAGGCTTTTGAGCAGGTTCTTCCGGGCGAGTTCAATCTCCTCCTTGTTGAATCCGAATTGCTGGGCTTTCTTTATTTCACCCACCAGCATATGTATGGCGTCTTCCGGCTTGTCTTTGGGCAATGCAAAAGCCACCTGGGTTGCATATCCTTTCTGAAAATCGGCATTGGTCGACATCCCGACGAAGCTGACGGGAGACTGAGGCTCCACCACCTTCAGCGCGAAACGATTCTTCAGCAATTCATCCAGGAAAGTATAATAGACCTCGTTTTTAAATTGGGTCCAGGTATTTCGATTCTCCTTTTTCCGGAGGGTGAAGTAGATATTGACTACGCTGTTGGTATTCTCCGGATCAGATACGATCTGGGCAACATTGGCGGCATGCCACCGGATGGGAGTAACCGGTACTCTGACCGGCGCCTGTGGCCTGACCGCAAGATTCTGAAAAGATGCCTTTATCTTTTTTTCTACCTGGTCTACGTCAATGTCTCCCACTACTATCACCGCCATGTTTTTCGGCTGATACCAGTCTTCATAAAACTTCTTAAATATTGAACGCGGAGCGGTTTTGATGATATCTTCCAGGCCAATGGGCAGTCGGGTTCCATACAAACTATTATTAGTCAAAATGGGTATCACCTGGGCATAGGTTCTGAGAGAGGCGTTTTGTCTCATCCTTTTTTCCTCCAGGATAATCCCTCTTTCTTTGTCAATTTCCTCCTGCTCCAGCAGCATATTGCCTGCCCAGTCACGCAACACCTGAATC
This sequence comes from uncultured Chitinophagaceae bacterium, assembly GCA_964605065.1. Taxonomy (GTDB): domain Bacteria; phylum Bacteroidota; class Bacteroidia; order Chitinophagales; family Chitinophagaceae; genus Endoryza. Next base: position 118,378 of record CAZSAQ010000002.1, on the reverse strand, counting down.
CCGCTATGGAGCAGCTTCTCGTCGGTGACGGGAATAGGTAACATATAAATGGTATAGTCAAAATTGGTGGTAGCATTCAAATCGGCTCCGAAACGTACGCCCGCCTTTTCCAGGTAACTGAGCAATTCGTTCTTGGGGAAATTTTTTGTTCCATTAAAAGCCATGTGCTCCAGGAAATGCGCGATCCCCCGCTGATCATCCTTTTCCTGTATGGATCCGGCATTGACCACCAGTCTCAACTCAGCCCTTTGTTCGGGTTTTGTATTCTTCCTGATATAATAAGTCAGCCCATTGGGTAACCGGCCTTTTCGAACCTTCTTGTCAACCGGCATGATCTCCGAACCTGTCTGGGCTACTATTTCCTGGCAACAAATAAAAAATAATAAAACAGCTATCAAACGATTTCCTCTCATGTTCAATTGCGAATTTTAGTAGGGTGGCAAATGATATGGCGAAAATTCATGGTTGTACTCTTTTCTGTACTTACATCAATGCCTTCCTGGAATAAAGGCAAGCATATCCGGATCTATCTTTCTTTCCTGCTGCGAACGCGAAAACATAGCGCGAAATCGCTCTGTTCGGGATTGGAAGTCTTCAACGAGTTCAAATTTTTCTTTGTTTTTGACAATGAGATGGTCGGTCATGTCATCAGGAGTGGAAAATGAATCGAGCATATATAATCGGTACATGCCATTCAATCCGGGTATTGAAATATTATTGTCTTCAAAGCCGATCACTACCGGTAATCCGGGTATGTCTTTGAGCAAGGGATTTTCGAAAAATTCAGGCTGCAACCGCGCGGTATCGCTGTACCAGACATCCATTTTTTCTCCGTTCACGTCCACTTCAGCACGCGAGCAGTTGAATCCATTTATCATTCTTTTCTCGTCGATAAGCCGGGTGCTGACTTTGCCATTACCCACTCTCTTGTAGCTAAAGAGTTTCGACTCCAGCTTTGTTTCGGTTGCATAGAAATAGTCGGTGGCGTCGTGCGAATAACTGGTGATGGTGCCCGCGTTCAGATCATGCAGTACTTCCGTAAAAACCCCGGGCCTTGTTTCTGAAGTTACCTTCATCATTTTTCCGGAAACTGCCATCTCCATTCGACCCACGAGATCGCGGGTATTGCCATCGTTCAATACCATCTGTTTTACATCCCTGTACTTCAATACAAACTGACTGACGGCAGGAGCCTGCCCGAAAAGCAGCTGCCCGGCAAGAAGCAGGACAATCATTGCTGTGAGTCGACGATAGAATTGCATAACGAATTTTTTTTTGTATGATTATTTCTTTGTTACCCTAGAATGGCTTCAATGGCTTTTGCCAGCTCTTCCACATCGGGCAGTTCATTCACCTGGCTGTACCGGATCCATCCGCGCTGATCGAGGATCACAGTAACCGGATATGCTTTCACGCCAAGTAAATCCAATAGCGGTTTTGCATCAACGATGTGCGTGAACCGGAACTCCCTATTCTGCAGAAATGAGTTCACCTCATTCGCCTTGTCTGTGGTAAAGGCATAAAACCCTACGCTTCTCCTCTCAAATCGGCTGACCAGTTCATTCAATACCGGCATTTCCTTCACACAGGGCGCGCAACGGCTAAACCAGAAATTCAGCACCACCACTTTCTCTTTTATAGATCCGGTATTGAAAGTTGTTCCGTCCATGGCAACTGCGCGGAACGACCTGATGACATGATCCAGCTGAAACGGGTTTACTGCTGCCATCTTCTTTACCTGCAATCGCGGGCCGGATGCCGCCTGTGCTGACAGCTGACCTTCAAAGGGTACAATTGCCACAAACCCGGTTAATAATATCGTTTTAAGCGCCTTTTTCATGATGATTGATCTGTTGCCTGGTTGCCATCACCTGGCTAGGCTGTTGCTTGACTAAATACAGGTAACAAGCAGGCAAAGCAGTAGCTAATGGATAGCGGTTACCTATTCATGAGCGATCATTACTATGTTCAACGGTTACTTGTCCAATACTTCTTTCATCCAGTTACATACATAGTCAAACACTTTGGGGTTAAACCTTGTGGCGGCGTATTGATTAAACCCGGTTGGATTTGATTGCCAGTTTATAAATTCCTTCATCGTACCGATGTCTTCAAATGTATGGGTAGTGCGGGGCGCCAGCCAGAACGTACCTTTTCCCGGGTGCTGGCTGTTCACATAGTTTATCAGGTCGATATGATCGTCCGGATGGATCGCCGCAATATCACATTCACCGTATATCGCCAGTACAAAACCATTGGTATTCTTCCAGGCTCTTGTCAATGGCTGCTGGTTGAGTTCTTTGTGGCACAGCGGGTTTCTTCCCGCTGCCATCTGCGTACGCGGATCATACCCCATTAATTCAGACATGGATTTCAGTCCTTCCTGCGATTGACAGACCTCTTCAAATGATTTTTTATTGTAGAAATAATCATAGGCATAAGGCTTGATCTCTTCCAGTTCGGCTCTTAAACCGGCCAGGTCTGCGCCGTATAACTGTTGTTGCAAAAGAAACGCATCAAACAGGTAATCCATCCAGGGTTTGAAAACCGTTCCGTAAACGGCCACTCCTTTCGGTTGAAATATCTCCGCCAGCAACGGCGCAGTAATCCCTCCCATCGAATGTCCGAAGAGGAATATCTTTGAAGTATCCACATTTGGCAACTTTAACAGGTTTTCATAGCCGGCTTTATACATGGCCAGTTCCTCGTTGTAGCCCATTGTTTCGCAGGGTGGCATGTTTACATTGTCGCCCATATCTGCCTTCTCCATCCGGTAAACGGCAAAGCCCCTGTCTACCATGGCATCCAACGCCTGGCGGGTCATGTCCTGCTTGGTGAAATTATCCATCGAGTAACAGGGAAGGCCCTGAAGAAAATAAATGGTGCCAATCGGCTTTTTACCTTTCAATGTTTTATAAATGGTTCGCACGTATCCATTCCGGTAAGCAAACTCTCCATAGATCACGTCGGCCGTTTCACTGGTTTCTTTAGGCTTTCCGATAACCGTTCCCTTCAATTCCAATGACTGTCCGTTCCGCACCAGGCCTACCGTGATGGGCTCTCCTTCCCTCAACAAGCGGGCGGCGGCGGCCAGCTGAGCGGGATTGGCTATCCGTGTGGCATTGATCCGGACAATCACATCCAGTGGCTTAACTCCGATCTTGTCAGCAGTTGTATTGGGTAATGGATTCTGAACAATTGCTCCTTCGCTAATATTCAATTTGCGCAGGAGGCTGTCGGGAGGGTTCGGAAAATAATTGACGCCCAGGCTCCCTTTGCGTTTGATCTGTTGCGACTGGACATTCAACGAAAATGCCAGCAGCAGCAAACAAAACATACCAATAAAGGATAGAAATTTTCTCCAGCCTCCGAGGCCAGTCGTGATCGGTTTCATCATACAGGATAAATTTCCGTTTACTGCCGAATAGATGTTTGTGAATTCCTGCTTGATTAAAGAGAATATTTTATTGCTGCAATCATAATTATTTCACAGCGGAATAGGCGATGCCATCCGGCTCCCGCCCTACGGGTAACCGGCGGCTGATCGACCAGTCTTTTATTTTGATTTCAATGACATGGCTGTCTGCTCCCGAGCTGACAAAAATATATTCGCTGTTTGCACTGATGGTAATCCCAACCGGCACCTGCTCCTGGTGATCCGGGTCGGTCAGCACCACATCGCGTATCCATTTTCTACCGGCAACCTCATACACGCTCAGGTTTCCGGCAACAGCATTGCTTACTATCGCGTACTTCCCGTCGGGTGTTATTTTAACCCGGAACGACAACGCATGAGCCGGCAGTATGGCCAGCTGTTGCCTGGTTTGGGCCTGGAATACAATTACGGTGCTGTCATTGCGGTTAGCCACCCATATCTCTTTTCCATCGGGCGTTACCGCAATTCCTTCGATTCCCTGTTTCATATTGATTACCGTTTCCAGTTTCCGGTTCGCAACATCCAGCACACTAACGGTACCGGAAAATACATTCGCCACATAAGCCATCCGGTCTTTTTCTGAATAAGCCACCATATGACTGCCCTGCTGAGCAGTATTGGCAATTTCCACGATCTCGCCCGACTGCACATTTACTTTCACCAAAACAGATTTTGCTTCGGAGGTCACCAGCAATTCGTCTTCTGAAATAAACGCTACCCCATGCGGCCGCTGATATTCGCCCAATGAAATATCCTTTCGTTTCTTTTTCTGCACACAGTCAATCACCGTCAGGCTGTTTCCGACCTGCTGCCCGTCACCATAGTTGGTAACCACCCCCGTTTTTCCGGAGGGGGAAACGGCTGCTTCGTGAGGGCCATATCCAACCGGGAGAGTAACCGACCGGCTGGTGGCAAGGTTTACCAGCGAGGCCGAATGATCCGATTTGTTTACTACGAGCAGGGATCCGGAAGGCTGGGCAAAGAGTTTCGCAGCAGATAACAGGCAGAGGATTGCCAGCAATTTGAGTTTGTAGTATGGTAGTTTCATCATTTGCTATTTCTGGTCTTTACTGATTTTGTCGATCAGTTTGTCCACGTTGCGGCTTCGCATCAGCAACTTTCCATTCCGGTCAATCAGGATGTTGTCCGGCACTCCCGTGAGGTTGATCGCTTTGGAGAGGATGGAGTTATACCCCAGCGGCTCATTGTATTGCGGCCAAGTACATTCATCCTGGCGAAGAGCATTGATCCATTTCTTACGATCTGTATCTATGGAAATCCCGATGAAGTGAACCCGGGAGAGGTCGGTTATTGCAAGCCTGCTTTTTAGAGAATGATTCTCTATGCGGCACGGTTTACACCAGGATGCTCCAAAAACAATTATATGATAATCGTAGTCTCCGCTGAGCAACTCATCGAACGAGTGATCTCTGTTCAGGCTGTCTTTCACTTTCAACGGCTTAATCTGGTCTGTTGTAAATTTCAGGTTGTCTTTTTCTTTGAGCTTCTCCAGTATTTTCAAGCCGGCGGGAGACTTCTTCGCGGCTTCCGGAAACGCATTGAACACCTCCATCACTTCTTCGTATGTAATGTTGACGGCCGTCAGATCCGAAGAGGAAATAAGTAAAAACAGGTCTTTTTCTGTTTTATCGGGCTTCGCTTTCAGGAACTGAAGACTTGCATAAGCCAGCAGGCTTGAATTGAGATAAGTCAGCGAGTCGAGCGTCATCTCGAGCCGTTGCTTGTCCCGTGCAGTATCCAGGGCTTTTTTACGGAATTCAAAATAAGTTTGCTGTATATCGTTCCAATACCTGATCAGGTCCATGGAGTTGGAAAACCTTCTGGTAGTATCGAACAGATAACGGTTGTACGTTGTATCAGCAACCGGCTTGCTGACCATTGCGACACTATCGGGCTGCTTTTCACTGGTGGAAATGGGTGCCGTTTCCTTCCCGGAGCTCTCACAAGAAATCATCGTTATGGCCAGCAAAGGAATCAGATACACAACAGGTTTGAACATGGCAATAGTATTTAAGCTTATTGAGGAGGGGTTATCAATTGGTTTTCACACGCCCTTTCTCCGCTTCCGAAGCGCCCGAATTGCGGGCATTCAATGATTTTCCTTTATTGAAACGATAAGAAAACCCGACACTATAAACGCGGCTGTCGAGATAGCTCAGCCAGTTGGCTCTTGAATAGCTGATATTTCGGATATCCCCACCCGGTTGATTCGTATAAAAGATATCCGATACATTCAGCCGGACAGAGCCTTTGCCTTTCATGATTTTTTGAGAAAGACCTGCCCGCATCTGCCAGACAGCAATGGTTAGAAACTGACCAACCAACACCCTGGTCTGGTAGGTGCCCGCCAGTTCAGCGGTCAGGTTTGGATTGATGGTAAACTGGTTGGTGGGGCCGATATACCAGTACCAGCGATTGTCGTTAAGAGTCTCCGTATAGACCTGTGATTTGAAACCCAGGTTTTTCAATTCGGTATATACCTGAAGTATCCACCATTTCGCCGGCTTCAGCGTTGCATTTACATCAATGCCATAAGTTGTTTGCCGGCCGAAATTGCCGGGGCGGCTGTAATAGATCGTATTTCGCTGCTCATTGGTTTCCTGGATCACATCTTTGGCGTAACTATATTCGAGGGAAGTGGTGATCATATTCCTGAAAGTGTAGGAAAGGTCAATGTTGTAAGAGAATGTGGGTTGCAGGAAGGGGTTACCCGCGTAATACGTATACCTGTCGAGCGGATAGGTAAAGGGATTCATATCCTGATAGCTTGGCCGGTTGATTCTGCGGCCGATGGATAACCCGAACTGATTTTTCTGCAATGAATCCGCACGATAGGCCAGATAAAAGGTGGGAAAGAGATTGGTGTAGTGCCGTGTAAAGGCGGAATCTTTTACCACCGGGTTTCCAAACTGGTAACCATCAATATTGGTGTTTTCCAGTCGAAGACCTGCCTGTACCGAAATCGATTTCCAGTCTTTTGAATAGTTTACATAAACCGCGTTGATATTTTCCTTGTATTGGAACCGATTGGAAAATTCGTAGTTGGGAATAGTTCCCCCGGGCGTTATATCGTAAAAGGCGGCAGTATTATCCGTATTGACAAAGCTTGATTTCCAACCGGCTCCTATCCGCGATCCATCTTTCAATGGGTTATTGTAATCGGTACTGAGTGTTTGAATGGAAATAGCGGCGGGCAGGTTTGAATACAGGGTACTGCCGTTCAGTAAAGAGTCCCCGGCGTCATACACCTCGTTGGTCAGCGTTTGACTGGAAGTGGAGGAATACTTGATGTAATCCGCGTTGGCCGTAATTTCCTGTCCCTTTTTATCGAGTTTGAAAGTTCCGTTCAGGTTGATGCTGCCGTTTTTCCATTTTCGATTCGACGGGTTGAAGGCATTTACTTTACTTGCTATGGCATTGCTCAGATCCCTGATTACCGATCGGTTCGTGATTTCCGAAGCGGAAGGATTGATAAAGCCGGCCAGTACCACTCCAAGTGTAATTCCGGGGGAAGCGTAGTAGTCGATGCCCGCTCTGGCGGTCTGGCCGGTTTGCTTGCGTTTAATATAGGAATGCTGCAGGAAGGACGCCCGGTCGGGAGCCAGGAGGTAATACCGGTTAATGGTAAGATCCTGGTAAGATTTGTTCTCATTCCAGCCCAGGTTGGTAAACAGGTTGATTTTATTGATCCGGTAATTGAGACTGAAACTATTATTGATCCGGCTGTATTTCCCCTGGCCGTATCCCAGGTTGATGCCACCATTAATTCCTTTTGCAAGATTCTTCTTCAATTTGATATTGATGATGCCCGCATTGCCGGCTGCCTCGTATCGGGCCGGAGGGTTGGTCATGATCTCGATGCTTTCTACCGAACTGGCAGGCAGAGAACGGAGGTAATTGGACAAATCAGCCGATGACATATAAGTAGGCTTGTCGTCAATGAATACCATTACCCCCTGCTTTCCTTTCAGCGAGATATTTCCATTCAGGTCAACCATTATCCCCGGCGATCGTTCCAGCATTTCCAGCGAAGTAGCATTCGCATTGCCGATAATGGCCGCCGGGTTAACCACAATCCGGTCAATCTTTCGCTGAACAAATGGCTTTCTGCTGTTTACTTCCACCACCTGCAGTTGCTGCTCCGCTCTTTTCAGGTTGATTTCAGCAATGGATTGCGTCCATCGCGATTCATTGATCTCAATCGCCTGCGACGTGTAGGGAAGGTAGCCCACATGCGATATGCTGATGAAATAGCTGCCCTGTTTCACCTGAAGAAATTCAAATCGTCCGTCTGTTTCACAGATGGCTGTTTTCAACAGCGCCGAATCCGGAAGACGGAAAAGGCGTACCAGTGGCTGATCTTCGGATAGGCCGGAAATTTTTCCAGTGATGCTCCCTTGTTGTGCCTGGGTTACCAACTGGATACAAATCATCATTAAGAGCAGGGATAACCTTTCGCCCCTGAATTGAATTTTCATAAAGGGAAATTATTTTTCAGCTAACTGATGCAGCCATTGACCGAAGCTGATCCCGGATTTAAACAGGTAAATGATGGCTACCACGGTCAACATGACCAGTAACACACTCAGGGATTTTCTATTTGCTTTTTCATTTTCCATATTGCAAATCATTGTTTATACAGGTTGTAAATATGGAAAAACAAAGAGCTGGCAGTTTATCAAAAACTGCTATTTAGAATATTCCGAAACCACTTTGGGAAAGTTGGTAAAGAGCAGGGATCAACGGCCCTTGTAAATCCTGGATGGTGATGCTCCAAACTGGTGTTTGAAAGCCTTGCTGAAAGAATAAATATCAGAGAATCCACATTCAAGGGCTGCCTGCGAAACGGAACATCCTTCCAGTAAGGCTACCCTGGCAAACTCGAGTCTCTTTCTTAAAATGTATTGATAGGGCGACATGCCAAATACTTTCCGGAAGAGGCGATAAAAATGGAATTCAGACATGGCCGCTTCCCTCGCTACCTGTTCTACAGACAACTGATTCCGGAAGCTGTTGTCAATAAATTCCCTGCCGCGGATCAGTCGCCGGCACAGGTCGCGCCGCGTTGATAACTTGGAAGCCGATACAGATTGCAACTGCCGGAATATTGCCACCTGGTCCATCACCAGTTTTTCTGCCAGTTCGTAAAACAACTCGGTAGTAATATCGGCAAAGGAAAACTCGTTCTTCATTACGGATTCACTGATCCGGTCAATTTCGCGGCCCAGGCCGGTGTGCTCTGCCTGGTATTGATTCTCCAGGAATTGATCGGTGTAAAAAAAGTCGGCCAGATCCCTGTCTGAAAATGCCGTATCCGGCTGACGTATACTGGCCACCGCTTCCCCGATCAGATCGGCAGACAGATTGATACAAACTCCTTTCGCATTTTTCTTGCTGTCGATCTCCACCGCCGCGTCCATATCGCCATTCAGCAACAGATAGCTGCCCGGCCCTACTACGAAAGTCTGGCGATTCACGCTGTACCGTTCCACTCCCTGCGTTACATATTTAATGGCAAAGCCTGATGAATCAACCGGGCTGTAAAATTCACTCAGGGAGGAAACACTGAAGATGTTCCCCTGGCAATTATATCGGAGAAATGCGCGGTCGGCGTCTGAAAAATAAGGATCGGTTCTGGTTTGTTGTTCCATGGCTCTCAGCGGTTATATCGCAACAGTATAGTCGCCTGTCAGGAAAGACACTAAATAAGTTCTTTTCGCGCGAGAAAATTGTTAAAATTACAGGAATGAAGAACCTAGTAAAGAAACTTTCAACAAACGCTGTTATGAATGGTTTATAAGCCTTGCCGGCCCCGGTCGAAAACTACCCGGATACCTTAATTCCGATTTCATAAACCATCAGAATTTGCTGAAATTTGTACCCGGTTGCTTTCACCAACAGCCCGCACGCCATATGAACATACAAGTAAGAAAATATTACTACGGTGATATACCCGGAGATTCTTCCGGAAATGACACTTCCTCCGCATCAACCAGTCAGTCAGACTGGCCACTCTGGGAAGTATTTATCAGAAGCAAACAGGGTCTCGATCATAAACATGTAGGCAGCCTGCATGCCGCCGATGCACCAATGGCGATAGAAAACGCCAGAGATGTGTATACCAGACGCATGGAAGGCATCAGCATCTGGGTGGTGGAATCAAAATACATTCATGCCTCTAACCCGGATGAATCAGCCGAATTGTATGAACCGGCCAGCGATAAGATCTATCGTCACCCCACTTTCTATCAATTGCCCGACGAAGTCAATCATATGTGATCCTGCTCAAAGCTCCTTTATGAATCATTTTATTAAATATTTGCTTCACCTCGCCGATACTTCTTTGATTCAATCGCAACGATGTGCCGAATGGTGCGGGCATGGTCCAGTACTGGAACAGGATATCGCCATCACCAATATCTCTCTCGATCTGCTGGGGCAGGCCCGTTATTGCTATCAATATGCGGCAGCTTTGCTGGGAGAAGGAAATACGGAAGACAGCCTCGCCTACCTGCGAACAGAGCGTCAGTATGTAAACCTGCTGTTAACTGAATTGCCGAATGGAGATTGGGCTCAGACCGTGCTGAAGCAGTTTTTTCTCAGCAGCTATCAGCAATTGCTGTTTGAAGCATTGCTGCATGTGGCCGATCCCGAATTACAGGCCATTGCTGCCAAAACACTGAAGGAAGTGAATTATCATGCCCGGTGGAGCAGTGAATGGGTCATCAGGCTGGGTGATGGTACAACGGAAAGTCACCAGCGACTGGTAACCGCACTGGAAAATACCTGGGCGTATACCGGCGAATGTTTCCTTCCGGCAGACTATGAGCTCGCCTGCGCGAAAGAAAACAAAGCAGCAGATCCTTCGACGCTGAAAGACTCCTGGACGGAAAAAGTAAACCAGGTGTTTGCAGAAGCAAGCCTCGAGGTTCCCGCAAATACCTATATGCATACCGGCGGAAAACAGGGTATCCACACCGAGCAACTGGGGTATATTCTTTCCGACCTCCAGTATATGCAGAGAACCTATCCCCATGCAACATGGTAACTCCGGTTACCATATCGAAAGAATGGATCATGACGCTGCTTGAACAGGTCAAAGATCCCGAAGTGCCCGTATTGTCTGTAGTTGATCTGGGTATTATCAGGGAGGTCAATATCGGGGACAACCAGGTTGAAATCATTATCACACCCACTTATAGCGGATGCCCGGCCATGGATACGATACGAATGGACATCCGGATGAAACTGATCGAACACAACATCAGGAATGTAGCCATCAGCACCGTATTGTTTCCCGCATGGACCACCGACTGGATGAGTGAAGAAGGAAAAAGGAAACTCAAAGAATATGGGATCGCCCCTCCCAATCCCAAACAACAGGTGTGCCGGCAGGACCTGTTCATACCGGATGAAGCAGTGGCCTGCCCTCGTTGCGGTTCTTATCATACACAACGCATCAGTGAGTTTGGCTCAACAGCCTGCAAGGCGCTGTATCAATGCGATGACTGCCAGGAGCCTTTCGATTATTTTAAGTGTCATTAATATCCGGGTTACAACCGGGTGGCAACAGGCACACGATTCTTAACTTCGAAACAAATATTGAACATGTCGTCTATCATTTTCGATATCAAAGACGGAACAGGATTTATTACGCTCAACCGGCCGGACAAGTTGAATTCATTCAACCGGGAAATGGCCCTTCAACTCCAGGCAGCACTCGATGAATGTATGCAGAAAACGGTGAGGGCTGTATATCTTACCGGGGCAGGAAAGGCTTTCAGCGCCGGACAGGACCTGGCCGAAGTAACCGATCCCAAGGGTCCCGGCATGACCAGGATCTTATCTGAACACTACAATCCTATTGTAACAAGGATCCGCAAACTGGAGAAACCGGTTGTGGCCGCGGTGAATGGAGTGGCTGCCGGCGCCGGCGCCAATATCGCCCTTTGTTGCGATATAGTAGTGGCTGCACAGTCTGCCTCATTTATTCAGGCATTTTCAAAGATCGGGCTGATCCCTGACAGCGGTGGAACGTTTACGCTTCCCCGGCTCGTCGGCTGGCAGAAAGCATCTGCCCTCATGATGCTGGGCGATAAAGTATCTGCAACCGAAGCCGAAAGAATTAATATGATCTATAAGGTGCTTCCGGATGAAAGTTTCCAGGCCGAAAGCCTGCAACTGGCGCAAACACTGGCTGCCATGCCCACCAAAGGATTGGCGCTTACCAAGCAGGCCCTGCGCATGTCGCAGAATTCTTCTTTTGAAGAACAAATACACGACGAAGACATCCTCCAGCAGAATGCCGCCCAGACTTACGACTATAAAGAAGGAGTGGCTGCATTTCTTGAGAAAAGAGTTCCTAATTTTAAAGGTGAATAAAAACTGATTATAGCATGAACAATGACATACTTGCCAGGGACGTGGTCACCCACATGATGGAAAATGATTTTTTCAGCCAATGGATGGGCGTTCGTATTGAAGAAACCAGAGAAGGCTACAGCCGGATATCGATGTCCATACGACAGGAAATGGTTAACGGGTTTGGTATCGTTCACGGAGGTATACCATTTTCACTCGCCGACAGCGCCTTTGCCTTCGCCTGTAACAACAGGAACAACCTGTCGGTAGCACTCGACTGCTCCATCACTTTCAGCAAGGCCATCAATGTGGGCGATGTGCTGACAGCCGAGGCCAAAGAGATTCATAACGGAAGAAGTACCGGTGTTTACCTGATAACGCTGACCAACCAGACCGGTCAGCAGGTTGCGCTGTTCAAAGGCACCTGTTTCCGTACGGCTAAAAAACTGATCCCGTCAGGATCACTGTAGTACAGCCGATTTTTTTAACAGCTATCCCGGTCACATGATCTACCAGTTCGGAGCATTTATCCCTGTTGTACACGAAAGCAGCTTTGTGCATCCTCAGGCTGCCGTTACAGGCAATGTGATCATTGGTCGCGATGTATACATCGGTCCCGGCGCGGCCTTGCGCGGAGACTGGGGTCAGATCATTATAGAAGATGGATGCAATGTGCAGGAGAACTGCACGATCCATATGTTTCCCGGAGTAACGGTATTGCTGAAAGAGGGCGCCCATATCGGCCATGGAGCGGTGATTCATGGCGCCACCATTGGAAAGAACTGCCTGGTTGGAATGAATGCCGTGATCATGGACAGGGTCGTTCTCGGTGATGAATGCATTGTCGGTGCCTTAAGCCTCGTTCGAGCCGACGAAATTTATGAGAACCGAAGCCTCATCGCGGGCAGCCCCGCCAGGAAAATAAAAGAGGTTTCCGATGAAATGATCGCCTGGAAAACACAAGGTACCCGATTGTACCAGCAATTGCCCCGGCAGATGCACGATCAATGGAAACCTTGTGAACCCTTGCGCGAAGTGGAACCCAACCGGCCCGCGCAGCCTGCTACCTATTTTCCACGCTGATGCCAACACTCGCTCTCCTGGTTCGGGATATCCTTCTTCCCCGGAAAAACAGGTAGAGATTAAAAAACAACATGATGCCCAGGTAAATGCAGAAGCCGCCGATCTTGCTGCTCAGGGTTTCCATCAGTGTCTGCCCGTTTGCAATGGTTTCGCTGATCTCCATGATCTTGAACGCAAAACCCATGTTCAGCAGGTAGAAGCCGGTTTCAAACAACCTGTTGGTAGAGTCGGCAATATCGCTTCGGCCATTAAATATATCCAGCATAAAAACCCGGCTGTTCCTGAAAATGGTATGGGCCACATACCAGGTAAGGAGGATCACGACAGGCAGGTAGATCAGATACGCGGTAAAATTGAAAGTTTTCATATTAAACAGTTTTATGGTGTTGAATAATTGTTTTATTCTTCGATAACAGGTAGATCACCGCCATGTTGACAAAATGAAGCGCCCCCAGCGTCAGGAGGATACGGGCTACCATGAAAGTGACTGTTTCCAGCATGTCTGTGAGGGTATACACCGGCTTCCAGAGGTGGATCATCCAGGCGGCATATCCCAGGTTCACCAGGTAATAGCCTGTCAGTAAAATGCGATTGATGGAATCGGTGATGGACTGGTCGCCCTTCAGCAGGGAAAGAATATACACCCGGCCATTCCGGTAAAAAATCCAGCCTACATGAACCGTTACCCAGTAAGTAATGGCGAGATAGAGAATGTAGGAAAGTATGTTCATACAGGCGCTTTGACAACACAAATTTATTCATCTTTTCCATATTTTCAAATATTTCTGAAATTTCATTTTACAATGATTTAATTTTTCGGTTTTGTAAAGGGGGTTTACTCCTCCGGAACAGCGCCCCGGAATACTTATCTTTGCCGGCTGATGGAAAAGAATTTCATTGATTATATCCGGGTATTTTGCCGCAGTGGCCACGGGGGTCCGGGCAGCCGCCATTTTATGCGCACCAAGTTCAACGCCATGGCCGGTCCGGACGGAGGCGATGGAGGCCGGGGCGGACATATCATCCTGAGAGGCAATAAAAATCTGTGGACGCTCCTTCACCTGCGATATATGAAGAACGTGCTCGCCGAAAATGGGGAAGGCGGAAGCGGAAACAATTGTTCCGGACGGGCTGGTAAGGATGTGATCATTGAAGTGCCGCTGGGAACCGTAGCCAGGGATGAAGAATCCGGAAAACTCGAAGCTGAAATCCTGGAAGACGGACAGGAAATTGTATGGATAAAAGGCGGATGGGGTGGATTGGGAAATGCTCATTTCGCCACGGCCACCAACCAGGCGCCGGAGCACTCTCAACCAGGTGAGCCGGGACAGGAATCGTGGAAAATCCTGGAATTGAAAGTCCTGGCGGATGTAGGACTGGTGGGTTTTCCCAATGCGGGTAAGTCTACCCTGCTTTCCGTAATAACCGCTGCCAAACCCAAGATCGCCGATTATGCTTTTACCACCCTGGTACCACAACTGGGAATGGTAGCCTACCGCGATGGAAAAAGCTTCTGTGTTGCCGATCTGCCGGGGATCATCGAAGGAGCGGCTGAAGGAAAAGGGCTGGGGCATCGCTTCCTTAGGCATATCGAGCGGAACCCGGTTTTGCTCTTTGTCATTCCTGCCGACAGCAACGACCACCGCAAAGAATTTGAAATTCTGCTGAAAGAACTGGAAGAATACAATCCCGAATTATTACACAAACAATTCATCCTGGGCGTGAGCAAGAGCGATATGCTCGATGACGAATTAAAGCAGGCGATTAAAAAAGAACTTCCCGAAGAATTTCCCATCGTGTTCTTTTCGTCTGTTACCCAGCAGGGACTGGTAGAACTGAAAGATGTGTTGTGGAAGAGTTTGAATACTAATTGACGCGAATTACACGAATTATACGAATTACACGAATTACGCGAATTGAGGTTTGCTGTTTACAGTTTACGGGTTGTGGATAAAGCAGCAGGTTCATGATTTAGCTGTCTTTCCATCTCCATAAGTGCATGCAGGCATAGGTTCTGTAGGGGCTCCAGCGTTTGGAGAGGCGGATCATTTCTTCCTTCAGTTTTTTCTTATCGTCTTTAGGTATTTTGTAGATACCCGCCATGGCGTTTTGTATGCCCAGGTCATCCACCGCAAAAACATCTTCGCGCCCGAGTGCAAACATCAGCAACATTTCAACAGTCCACCTGCCAACCCCTTTTATCTGGGTGAGATAGGCGATGACTTCCTCATCCGGCATTTTGCTGATCTTTTTGTGATCCATTCCCTGCTCCAGCGCGAACCGGGCCACGTTTTGCACGTATTGGGTCTTGGCATTCGACAGACCGATGCCTCTTAATTTCTCGGGCGGTGTTTGAACAATCTGTTCAGGGGTAGGTTCGGCATCACCGTATAAACCCAGGAAGCGCTTATAAATGACGTCGGCAACTTTGGTTGACAATTGCTGGCTGGTAATGGAAGCACATAAGTATATACACAGATTCTTGTTCTTGCGGATACGCAGTTCACCATGCTGCTCCAGTAGCTTTTTGAATTTTTTGTCCTTTGCCAGGTGAATATGATAACTCATGGGGTGAAGTTAAACATATTCTGTTTTGACGATTCGGCTTTGCAAAAAAACTTATCCTACACTTTCGGCCCATTCCCTGAATTCTGGGACCCGCTCCCGGCTGATGATCATTTCGTCTGAAGAAGCGCTGCCCTTCAGGCATATCTTCAGGCGATTGTTGAAGAAGGGTTTAATATGTTCGATGGCAGACACCCGCACAATGTATTTACGGTTGAGCCGGAAGAAATCTCTTTCATCCAGAATGCTCATGAGCTTGTCCATGGTATATTCTACCACGTACCTCACTCCTTGTTTGTCTACCAGGTACACAATTTTATTGTCAGCCTGGAAATAGGCGATATTTTCCGTTTCAATAAAAAATAATTTCTGTCCGATCTTTCCAAGAATTCTTTCACGGCTCCTGCTTTTCTTCTGCTGATCCAATAAGGCAGATGCCAGGCGGGCATAATCGGGTTTCCAGGCGGACACTATATTCTTACATTTATCGAAGGCAATTGTAAGAGCGCTGGCGGTCACGGGCTTCAATATATAATCGATGCTGAACAAGCGGAAGGCATCCATCACATAGTTGTCATAGGCCGTAGTGAAGATGACTGGATTCTGGTAGCTTACCTGTTTGAAAATATCGAAACTGTGTCCGTCGCTCAGCATCACATCGAGCAGCATGACATCCGGAACCGGACCTTTTTGCAGCCAACGAACGGTTTCTTCCACACTTTCGGAGATCGCCATGATTTCAATGTCAGGGTCATATTCCTGTACCAGGTGTTGCAGGCGCCGTGCTGCCAGCCATTCATCTTCCACAATGATCAGTTTCATAAGAATCAGTTTAAATGAAGAAGAGGCAGTGTAACCACAAATTCGTATTCAGTATGTTTTACATCAATTTTCTTCCCGCTGATCAGCTCGTATCTTTTACGGATATTCTGCAGGCCGATCTGGTTACCCGGTTCGGCATACTGACGGGGCTGCAGGTTGTTTTTTACGATCAGGCTGTTGTCCTTGCCTACTCCCACCTCGATCAATAACGGTTTTGCACGAGACACCACATTGTGTTTGATGGCATTTTCGATCAGCATCTGCAGCGCCACCGGGATTACATAGGTTCTCTTGTACTCTTCCGGAATATCCAATGCAATTTCAAGGCCATTGTTGAATCGCTTCTTCAGCAGAAAGATATAAGGTTTGATAAAATCCAGTTCCGTTTGCAGTTCGATCAGTTCTTTATCCTGGTTATTTAGGATATACCGATACACTTTCGAAAACTCCTCGATGAACTCATTAGCCTCCGGGTTGGTTTGTATCACCAGTGAGGAAAGAACATTGAGATTGTTAAACAGAAAATGCGGGTTGACCTGATTTTTGATTAGCTGCAATTGTGCCTGTTCGCTGCTTCTGCGCAGTTCTTCCGCTTCTTCCCATTTCTTTTTGTACTCCTGGAAGAAAAAAAGAATGGCATTCAATAGATGCAACAATAAATTTACCAGGCCGGCATAAATGATGTTCAATTTCAATGGAACCATCAGTTGCGGCCAACGGAAAGGATGAAGGACCGATCCCACAAGATCTACCACCAGCACCGTAGCGGCAAAGGAAAGAACCGATCCTGCCAGGAAGAAACACAAAAGATACGCGTTCCTTTTTCCGGCCGGAGGAAACAGGCGCGATACAGGAGGTTGGAGGAAGCGGTTTCCTTCCCAGGTAAGAAGGGTCACCAGGAAAATGGTCAGCAAGGAATAGTACCATTCGATTTCGATATTAAAATAATGGTACACTTCACACAATTCGGTATTCAGAAAGGTGAAGACAGCCAGCACTGATATGAAAAGGTACCTGTACTTATGCTGAAACATAATTATCGAAAATAAGCACCAGTCCGCCGGGGGCAGACCGGTGCAAATGGTTAATCAATCAGGGTAACAATACCTTATCGATCACATGAATCACTCCATTGGTTGTCACGATATCGGTAGCGGTGATATTCGCATCGCTGGTATTAGAAACGCCTCTCAGTTTTGCTCCGCCCGCCAGCTTGATGGTCACCTTTCCGCCTTGTGCGGTAGTGGGCTGGGCTCCTTCAGTCAGGTCAGATGAAAACACCCTTGCCGCTACTACGTGGTACAACAAAATATTCTTTAAAGTGTTTGGATCAGCAGCATTGATTGACGCGATGGTGGGGAAGCCGGCATCGATAAAGGCCTGGTTAACAGGGGCAAAAACGGTCAGCGGACCAGCAGCAGAAAGAGCGCCGGATATACTGGTTCCACTGGCATCTGCCCTTAAAACAGCCGCTACGAGATAAGAGAAATTGGCATTGGCCTGCGCTACCTGTACAATATTGCCGGAAGGCGGCAGCAGTACACGGTCGATCACATGGATCACGCCATTGGAAGCGTTCACATCGGCAGTCACCACTTTCACGCCATTGATAAATACTCCACTGGCTCCACGGGTAGCATATACTTTAGCGCCATTTAGCGTGGTTACTTCGGCATTCGGTCCCGCAGGCACTGCAGAACTAACCACTTTGGTGCCCAGCACATGGTAAGTCAGTATCGCCTGAAGAGTTTCCTTTGCCGTGCTGTTTACTACAGCTTCCGTAAGTCCAGCAGCAATAAAAGCCGCGTTGTTAGGGGCAAACACGGTGAGATTGGGTGTTGTGGCCAAAGTATTCTGCAATTCAGCTCTTACTACAGCTGCCTTCAGAATACTGAAATCAGGGTTGTTCACAACAATGTCGGTGATTGTCTGTGGCTTCATGGTGTCGTCATCGTCCTTGTCGCAGGCGGTGAAGAAGAATGTCGACACCAGGGCCAACATCAATAAAGCGGACTTCGAAATTCGGGTGGTGTTCATACAATAGATATTTAAGTTTAATGATTACGAATTGGGCGTTCAGCCTGTATGAACACAACAACAAATTCAGGAAATACTTTTCCTGGCCCCGATACCAGGATGATCAAAATCCTTCGTGAACCGCCTGTAAAGAAGAGTGAAACGTAATGAGCCAATGAGCCAATGCAACGACAGATGACGAATTACGAATGGCGAATGACGAATGAGGAATACAATTTACTGCTGGCGCGGGTATGGTCAGCGGGGACTTTTCATCATAAGGTGCCACGACCTACCCCGGCCTTAGTTGCCGCACTCAGGGAAATGTGACAATGAGCCAATGCAACGACAGATGACGAATTACGAATGGCGAATGACGAATGAG
>CAZSAQ010000002.1:0-99589 GCA_964605065.1 uncultured Chitinophagaceae bacterium | reverse complement strand
ACGAATGGCGAATGACGAATGAGGAATACAATTTACTGCTGGCGCGGGTATGGTCGGCGGCGGCTCTTCATCTTAAGGTGCAACGACCTACCCGGGCCTTAGTTGCGGCACTCAGGGAAATGTGACAATGAGCCAATTGGCCAATGAGCCAATGCAACGACAGATGACGAATTACGAATGGCGAATGACGAATGAGGAATACAATTTACTGCTGGCGCGGGTATGGTCAGCAGAGACTTTTCATCATAAGTTGCCACGACCTACCCGGGCCTTAGTTGCCGCACTCAGGGAAATGTGACAATGAGCCAATTGCAATGGCGAATGACAGATGACGAATGAATCCAAAATTCGTGCAATTCGTGTAATTCGCGTAATTCGCGTAATTCGTATCACTCAAAGCTATAACTCACCTCTCCCCCTTTTTCATCTTTCAGCAGAATGCCCAGGCGGGCCAGCTGGTTACGGATTTTATCGGAAGTGGCGTAGTCTTTCTTTCCCCTGGCATCTTTTCGGATATCGATCAGCAGATCCAAAACACCGGCGAGCTTGCCATCCTCCTTTTCCGATTCGCCTTTCAAACCGAATATATCTTCGAGATAGGCTTTAAAGGATGATTTTATTTTTTCAACCAATGCAGAGCCGAGTGCGTCGAGGGGTATGTGGCCGTCTTTAACCGAATTGATCACCGGCACCAGCTCGAACATATTGGCCAGCACTTTGGCGGTACTGAAATCGTCGTTCATGAATTCGTCGAACTCCTCTACCAGCTTATTGCATTTTTCTGCCAGCACCTCATCACTGGGCGCTTTGCCGGATTCCATAGAAAATCCTTTCAGCTTTTCATAGGCCTCCCACAATCTTTTCAACCCTTTTTCCGATGCCTGCAAGGCTTCATTACTGAAATCCAGAGTACTTCTGTAATGTGTCTGCAGAATAAAGAACCGGATGGTCATGGGCGAATAGGGCTGCTCGAGCAACGGATGCGTGCCGCCAAACAGTTGGGACAGCATGATCTGGTTGCCGTAGCTCTTTCCCATTTTCTTCCCGTTGATGGTGATCATATTATTATGGATCCAGTAACGGGCAGGTACGTGTCCTCCGTGGCAGATGGAACTCTGGGCGATCTCGCTTTCATGATGCGGAAACATCAGGTCCATGCCTCCTCCGTGTATATCGAACTGCTCACCGAGATATTTACTGCTCATCGCCGAGCACTCGATATGCCATCCCGGAAATCCTTCTCCCCAGGGGCTGGCCCAACGCATGATGTGTTCGGGCGCTGCATTTTTCCAGAGTGCGAAGTCCTGTTTGTTTCTCTTTTCGTCCTGGCCTTCCAGGTCGCGGGTGGTTTCCAGCAGGTCATCCAGTACCCTTCCGCTCAACTTTCCGTAGGGATAATTTTCCGCATATTTTTTGACATCAAAATATACCGAGCCATTCACTTCATAGGCATATCCTTCGGCGATGATCTGTTTGATCATTTCGATCTGCTCAACGATATGCCCGGTAGCGGTAGGCTCGATGGTAGGATCGAGGTTGTTGAACTGGTGCATGGCCCAATGGAAAAGGTTGGTGTATTTCTGCACGAGCTCCATGGGCTCCAGCTTTTCGAGCAAAGCTTTTTTGGAAACCTTGTCTTCCGCCTCCCGGCCCTCTTCTTCAAAATGCCCGGCATCAGTGATATTGCGTACATACCTGAGCTTAAATCCAAGATGTGCCAGGTAGCGATACACCACATCGAAAGTGATAAAGGGCCGGGCATGACCCAGGTGACTTTCTCCGCTGACGGTGGGTCCGCAAACATACATTCCCACATGACCTTTGGTTAGCGGTTCAAACAGTTCTTTTTGCCGGGTATATGAATTGTAAACTTTTAATCCACTCATTTTTTGAATTTTTGGAGCCTGAGGCCCCCTGCTTGCAATAACTTGAATGATGAAAAATCAGACGCAAAGGTAAATTATCCTGCCACAACGGGGCAACAACAACAGGTATGGCGAAGAAGAGTCATGCGACAAATATACTCAAAAAGCCCAGCCAGCCATAGCCGTTCCGCTCCGGTCCCTATTTTTTGCAAATCCTTAGAAAAAATCAGCGGCGGGCGAAGCTATTCCAGCCGCAGGTCGGCCACCACGGGGTAATGATCGGAATAGGGTGCCAGAAAACGATGGACCTGCAGTACCTCAAACCGCGGATTGGTGATAATATAGTCTATCCGCAAAGTGGGCGAAATGTCGGTGTAAGTACGCCCGATACCACTTCCTTTTTCCAGGTAAGCGTCTTTCCGGTCGCCTTTTATCGTAAAATAGGTGTAGGAATTGGGAACATCATTGAAATCGCCGCAAATGATCTCCGGAAACGGGCTCTTGTCAATCTCCCTTCGAACCATATCGGCCTGGTTGCTGCGGGAATCATATCCCGCTTTCAGTTTTCGAAGAATGGAACGTGAGGCCTCCATCATACTGTCCTCTGCATTCCTGATAATTTCTATGCTCCGGTAGTCATTTTTCTGCAAGAGCAGCGACTGCAAGTGCGTAGTGAACACCCGTATTTTTGACCCATTGATGTCAATATCCGCTCCGATGAGGCTTTCTGCCGCCCTCAACTGCCGGGGCCCGGTAAAATTGAGCTTGTAGGTAGCGATGATAGGATACCGGGAAACAATGGCAGGACCCGCATTGAAATTTCCCCAGGCGGTGCTATAGTCTTTCGACCAATAACTATAGAGATACCCCATAGCAGCAAGATCATCAAGATTGGAATAGGAATAATTCGGGTTCTTTTCCTTGTTGGTCTCGAGAAATTCCTGGAAGCAGATGATATCGGGTTTCTGCTGCACTACGAATTCAAGCATTTCCCTGCGTTGTGATTTCTGCGCTTTACCATTTCTGCGCTGGTGATCAAACCAGGAAACATTCCAGGTCAGCACTCTCAGTGTTGAACTGTCTTTGGCAAGAACAAAGGGTTTTGACCGGTGAAAGGAATAAAATGCCCGGATATTGGTATAGCTGAGCAAAAGAGCGAGGAAAGATAATATCGCCCAGCGCGAACGAAAGATCAGCCAGAAGATCACGAAGAGCAGGTTTAATACCAGCAGGAAGGGAAAGCCAAGTCCCAGTATGGCCACAAACCACCAGGTTCTCGGATTGAGGTAGGGCGTCATCAGGGCAAGCAGGAACAATATCACCAGGATGATATTCGATACAATGAAGATCTTTTTGGTGAATGTGCGGACGAACTTTGCCATGATTATTTGTTACAGGTTCTCATCTTCCGCGGCCCGCTTCAATATCTGCTTCTCTTCTTCCGACAAGCTCTGGTATCCTCGTTCGCCTATTTTATCAAGGATAGCGTCAATTCGCTTTTGCGTGAGGTTGGGTGTTTTCTTGAAAGGTTTGGTATTGCCGGCATTGTAAAAATACTCCTGACGGGCCTTTTTCTCGATGTGCCTCGACTTGGGATTGAACAGGTCGTTTGTCCAGTTGAAGAAACGGTTCATGCCATTACCTAGGTCGATGCCGCGTCGCCAGAACAACGTATACACCAAACCGAATATAGCGCCGCCCAGGTGCGACAAATGACCACCCGTATTGATATCATTGGCGATATTGGAGAAATCAATCACCACAAAAATCACCGTAATTATCCAAAGGGGGATGCCACCGAAGAGCATGGTGAATAAACGATACCCTGGCGCTACCATGGTAGCTGCCACCGCAATGGCCATGATACCGGCCGAGGCGCCAAGCATATAATCGCCCTTGCCAGAAAGAAAACCCGGAATGGTATTTACCGACACGAGGTAGAACAGTCCGCCACAGATGGCGCCGTAAATAAACAGGGGGAAGATGGATTTCTGACCCGTAAGATCCTGCAGGATGAAGCCGAATATCCAGAGCCATATCAGGTTTCCGATCAGGTGAAATACCGCCGTGTGCATGAACATGTAAGTGATGATTGTCCAGGGTCTCGACAGTAATTCGGAGAAGGAATTGGGAAGTACAAACCAGGTGAGCACATTGTTTTCGAAGGTGGCTCTTGCGGCCATCGAACTTTCATAGGAAAACCGGATCGCCAGGTAAATGAAAGTGAAAATGCAGAAACTGATGGCCAGCATGGCTATCAGCAGGATCAATGAACTATATTTTTTCGCGATCCAGTTACTTCTTCCATAGCGTTCTTCCATGCCGCACATCTGTTTTTATACGTGAATTTACGAATCCCCTCAAAAAATGGGAAGCCGGGGCACTGTTCTTTCCGGCAATATTAACAGTGTTGTTTGATTAAAGTTGATCAGTAAAAATTTTGGTTCTTTTTGTCGCGGTTCCAGAGGAATACCATCAAAAACCCGGTAAGGGCACCGCCGAGGTGGGCCCAGTGAGCAATACGATCGCCTGAATTGTACAGGCCTCCGAAAAGATCGATCAACACCAGCCCCCCGATCAGGTACTTGGCCCGGATGGGGAAAAGGCCATATATATAGAACTCTGTATTGGGAAAAAGGTAGGCAAAGGCCGCCATCAACCCCATTACCGCACCGGAAGCACCCAGGGCCGGACTGGCGCTTGTAAGCAGATGCGCAGCAGCGGCGCCCAAACCTGATGTGATATAAACCTGCAAAAACCGCTTGGATCCCCATAGATTTTCCAGCATTCTGCCAAACATCCAAAGCGTAAACATATTAAAGATGATATGCATCCAGTCATCATGCATGAACAGATGGGTGATCGGCTGCCAGATCCTGAAGAGACCCGATTGTATCGGGAACAACGCGCCCATGGCATAGATTTCCTGGAGGTCGGGTTTGTTGACCAGGAAAAAAGTTTTGATAAGGAACACCACCACATTTATGATCAGCAGGTTCTTAACCACTGGCGGCATATTGGAAAATCCGGAAGATCGGTACTGCATATTGAATGATTAAAACGAACTACGAATATCGGAAACAAATTCCGATCAGCCATTCACTTCAGTTTTAGCTGAACCACATTTTCGATGTGCAATGTGTGCGGAAACATATCAACCGGCTGGATCTTCGTTACGTTATATTTTTCTCCGAGAATATTCAGATCTCTGGCCTGGGTCGACGGGTTGCAGCTGACATATACCACAACGGGAGCTTCCATGTCGAGTATCTTCCTGCTTAACTTTTCGTGCATGCCCGCCCTGGGAGGGTCGGTTATGATTACATCCGGTTTACCGTGTTTACTGAAAAACTCATCATCACAAACCTCAATTACGTCACCTGCATAGAATTGCGCATGGGTAAGTCCATTCAGCAATGCGTTCTGCCTGGCGTCTTCAACAGCCTCGCTGACCGTTTCTACTCCGATTACTTTACCGGCCCGGTCGCTAACGAAAATGCCAATGCTCCCTGTTCCGCAATACAGGTCATAAACGGTTTGAGTGCCGGTCAACTCGGCAAATTCCCGGGTTATCTCATATAATTTTTCTCCCTGACCGGTATTGGTCTGAAAAAAAGACTTTGGTCCGATCTTGAACCGGAACCGCCCGAGTGTTTCAATTACATGATCCTTCCCGGCATAAACAACGGGCTGAAGATCATATAAACTATCGTTGAACTTTGGGTTGATGGTATACAAAAGACTGGTAATAGACGGGAATCGGGTTTGGAGATAGTCCATCAGGTCGTTGATAGCGGGGTCCTGCCTGCCAAAAACGATATTAACCATCAATTCGCCCGTCCGGCAAAGCCTCACCTGCATGGTTCTGATCAGCCCCTTATGTTCGCGAATATCATAGAATTCCCACTGGTGGCGAATGGCGAATTCCCGGATGGCATTCCGGATGGCATTGCTGGGTTCGTCCTGCAGATGGCACTGCCGGATATCCACCACTTTGTCGAAAAAGCCCCGCGCATGAAAACCGGCCACATCCTGGAAAGCGCTGTTTTCGGGATCCCTGATCTCTTCGGCGGTTAGAAATTTCTTGTTGGCAAACGTATACTCCATCTTGTTGCGGTAGTGCCGCTGCTGTACCGCGCCCATGATCGGGAAAATAACAGGAAGAGGAATTCTTCCAATACGCTGAAGAGTGTCGGCAACCTGCCTTTGCTTGTATTCCAGCTGCTTTTCGTAGGGCAACATCTGCCACTGACATCCGCCGCAGACTCCAAAATGCTCACAAAAAGCCGCTACGCGGTCAGGAGAGTATTGATGAAATTGGATGGCCCTTCCTTCGGCCCAATCTTTTTTGCTTTTGCTTATGCGAACATCTACCACGTCACCCGGTACAGCTTCGTCTATGAATATCACTTTTCCATCCACCCGGGCCAGCGAGCGCCCTTCACCCGCATGATCTTCAACCAGCACGCGCTCGAGAACGATATTCTTGTTTTTTCGTTTCACGGGCGCAAAGATATGTTTATCGTTTCAGGTTTTTCGTTTCAGGTTATCCCAATAAACCTCAAATTCCAAACGATAACCCAAGGCCTGAAACAAAAAACCTGAAACGCTAAACGCGCTACTCCCCTTTCTTCCCCTCATTATATTTCTTCTCTGCTTCTTTGGCTTTTTCGAAGTCGAGCACTACTCCGTTAATGCAATAACGAAGACCGGTAGGAGGAGGACCGTCATTGAAAACATGTCCCAGGTGGGCATGACAACGGCCGCAAAGTGTTTCCGTTCTTACCATGCCCAGGGTTCGGTCTTCCTGGTAAATGATGCTGGTTTTGGTGACCGGCTCATAAAAACTGGGCCATCCGCATCCGCTATCGAATTTTGCATTGCTCTTGAACAGGGCGTTGCCACAGGCAGCGCAATAGTAGGTGCCCACTTCGTCGAATTTCTCAAACTTGCTGCTCCAGGGTCTTTCCGTTCCCTTCATCCGGGCGATGTTATACACGTCAGCCGGTAATATTTTTCTCCATTGATCCTCACTCAGGTTCACTTTGGAGCTGTCTGAACGGGAGTAAATCGGGTTGTTGTCTTTCTTATTATCCATATTCGTTGTTTTTTTGCCCGGGGCAGATTGAGAATAGCTGCATTGCTGAAAGGAAACCGACAGCAGCAACAGGATACTCATTATCAAAGGTCTGTTCATAAAGGACATATTAGTACAACAAATGTACGAAGACAGAGTTCGGCCGGATTGTCTGTATCCGGACAGGCGAACAGGTGTTAACATTTGATTGACAGTCGGTTTCAAAAAAAATGTTAATCGTTTTTTAAGAGGCATACTTTATATTTGTTCGTATACAAGCAAGTAACTCATGTTCAATGTAATTCTGTTTGGTCCTCCGGGAAGTGGAAAAGGTACCCAGTCGGAAAAGCTGATATCCCGTTACGGGTTGAAGCACCTCAGTACCGGCGACCTGTTAAGAAATGAAATCGCTGCCCAAACCCCCCTCGGTATGGCGGCTAAAAGATTGATGGATAAGGGCGAACTGGTGCCCGATGAGGTTGTCATCGAAATGATCAATTCGGCACTGGAAAATAACCCCAATGCCCGCGGCTTCCTTTTCGACGGATTTCCCCGGACCAACGCCCAGGCAGAAGCCCTCGACAAATTACTTTCCCAGAAAAATACGTCCATTGCCATTGTTCTGGCCCTCCAGGTGGGCAAAGAAGAACTGGTTTCCCGCCTTCTGAATCGCGGAAAAACCTCCGGACGGAGTGATGATGTGAACGAATCCGTTATCCGTTCGCGCATCGATGAATATGAGAAGAAAACCGCCGCAGTAGCAGAATACTACAATAAGTTCGGCAAAGTAACCCTGATTAAAGGCGAAGGAACGGTAGACGAAATCTTCGACGCCCTCTGCGATGAAATCAACGCAAAAGTAGAATAGGAAGCAGCTGCAGGGAGCGGGTGCGAGTTGTGAATGACGAGTGACGAATGACGAATTAAAAATGAAATAAGATTGACCCGCTGGCGCGGGTATGGCAAACAGACTTCTGCAGAATCGACAATTTACAGCCTACCCGTGCCTTAGATGACCGAAAATACCGAACGATTCCGTCAATGTTTTGCATTCAAAATACATGGACCTCAGCGGGCTGAGAGCGGGAGCGAGAGCGGAAGAGAGAAAGAGGCGTTTTCTTTGCGTACTTCGCGGTTCTTCGTGCCCTTTGCGTCCAGGTATTTTGGGAGCGAGAGCAGGAGCGGGTGCGAGTCGTGAATGACGAATGCAATTTGCCAATGAGCCAATTAGTAAATGTGACAATGGCAGATGGCGAATTACGAATGAACATCAAACCCCAAACGGCAAACCTCAAACATCCACCCCAAATTATCTACTAATTCTTTTTCATCAGGCTGTCTGCTTTCTGCAACACAGTAAGAATATCATCCGTTACTTTTTTAACCTTCGACTTTTCTCCCTCGAAATATTCAACGGTTTTATCTTCAGTTGCCGCAGTACTGTCCAGGCTAAACCCTTCCATCCACTTGTTCATTCCGTCTTCAGCATCTACCAGCTCCTGTTTCAGCATCGTTAGTGCAGAACGATAGGCGGTGTCCACTTTATTGGATGGAACTTTCGAAAGACTGTCCAGCGCCAGGTCAATCTTCTTCAGGTAATTGTCGATGCGCATCATTTTTCCCATCCCAATATCATGTCCGTCCAGCACCTCTTTCTTAAGACTATCCAGATGTGTTTTGGGAACATCGGAATAAGCATTCGCCCTTTCTTCTTTTGTATTCGACTTACAGGCAATGGACGAAAAAAAGAGGGTTGCAGACAGTGCCGGGAGGAGGAATCGCATAATTGAGTTTTGCGCAAAGGTAATGACTACCGCTTCATTTTTCTTCTTCAAACAGTTGTTCGGTGGTAATCCGGCCGCCGTTTTGCCAGGGCAGGTTGATATCAAACCTTATTTTCCAGCCTTTCGCCTCGCGGGTACCTTCGATGGTCCCCGACCGGATCATCAAAGGCAGGGATGGGTAACATTCGCAGCTGAGAAAAATCAAACATTTGGCAGCCCTGAGCTGCGCGCTGTCTGTAATAATGAAATGATCAATGCCCGCGGGTGCTTCGAAATAGATATTGCGACTTCCCTCATCATCGGCAATTTCAGGGCAGTCGGCAAAAAAATAATTCCATTTGAAAACATTCGCAGTACCCGCAGAGATGGTATAATTATAATATTCGAACGGATCGCCTGTCATGACTCTTGTGGTATCGATCTGCCTGTTGCCCAGATAGGCATATACGTGTTTTTCGGGCGCGCATCCTCCGCTTTTACGGCAGGATACCATCAAAAGACCGGCAATCGCCAGCAGACAGACCAGGCTTCGCATCTTTTTCTTCCATTGACAAAATCATCCGCCCCTTCGTTGCTTTCTTCCAATGGTTGATCGAATTGAACTAAATTTACGCCTTCAATTTGCTTGCTGATGAACAAACTCGGAAACCTGGTCACCGGAAAATGGATCGAAGGTGACGGAGAAGGACAAATATTGTACAACGCCATTACCGGCGAACCCATTGTCAGTGCCAGCACCCGCGGACTGAATTTCGAGGACATTGTTGATTATGCGCGCAGAACCGGCAATCCGGCTCTGCGAAAAATGACTTTCCATGAAAGAGGGCGGATGCTTCGCGCATTGGCCACCTACCTGCGGCAACACCTCGAATTATTTTACCAGGTAAGTTACCAGACCGGGGCTACACGTGCCGACAGCTGGATAGACATCGAAGGCGGCATTGGCAACCTGTTCGCTAATGCCTCGCTTCGCAGAAAATTTCCCGATACTCCCTTTTGCATCGATGGGGATATTCATAACCTGAGCAAGAACAATACTTTTATGGCTACGCACCTGCTGGTGCCGAAGGAAGGCGTGGCGATACATATTAATGCCTTCAATTTTCCCGTATGGGGCATGTTGGAAAAGATTGCCGTTAACCTGCTGGCCGGTATGCCCGCCATCGTGAAGCCGGCCACCGTTACTTCCTATCTAACCGAAACGGTTGTCCGCAAAATTCACGGGAGTGGTATCCTTCCGGAAGGTGCGCTTCAGCTGATCTGCGGATCAGCCGGCGACCTGCTGGATCAGGCCGATTCGCAGGATGTGATCACTTTTACAGGCAGCGCTTCAACGGGGCTAATGTTGAAATCCAATCCGCGCCTTCTCGCCAATAACGTTCCATTCAATATGGAGGCCGATTCGCTCAACTGTATTGTGCTGGGAAAAGATGTAGAGCCGGGCTCGGCCGAATGGGATATTTTCATCAAGGAAGTGCGAAAGGAAATGACCGTTAAGGCCGGACAAAAATGTACCGCCATCCGCAGAATTTTTGTTCCCGAAAACAGGATCGAAGAAACCAGGAATGCGCTTGCCAAAGCCCTGGCGCAGACCGTCATTGGCAACCCTCTTAACGAAAAAGTGCGGATGGGCGCCCTGGCAGGACCGACCCAGAAACAGGAGGTAAAGTCGCAGGTACAGAAACTATTGGCTTCATCGCAGATCATCTACGGCTCGATGGACAGTGTTGACCTGCTGGAAGCCGATGCGGCAAAAGGGTCTTTCCTCTCTCCCATTTTACTATTAAATCAACATCCCTTCCGGGATAATACCGTTCATGAAACCGAAGCCTTCGGCCCGGTGAGTACCCTGATGCCATATCAAGACCTCGATGAAGCGATCGAGCTGAGCAAGAGGGGAAAAGGATCTCTCTGTTCTTCCATTGTTACCGCCGATGATTCGATTGCTACCCGGTTTGTGCTTGGCGCCGCCAGTTATCATGGTCGTATCCTGGTGCTGAATGCGGATTGCGCCCGCGAGAGCACAGGCCATGGCTCCCCGCTTCCTTTGCTGGTACATGGAGGCCCCGGTCGCGCCGGCGGCGGCGAAGAAATGGGGGGATTAAGAGGTGTAAAACACTATATGCAACGCACCGCGGTACAGGGTTCGCCCACTACCCTTACTGCCATCACACAGGTTTATCATCAATATGCGAAAGGGAAAAACCCCGGTGTGCATCCGTTTAAAAAATACTTCGAAGAGCTGGTCATTGGCGACCAGATCGTAACAGATAAAAGGCTAATTACTGCCGAGGATATTAACCAGTTTGCCGATCTGAGCGGCGATCATTTCTACGCGCACATCGCGGGCACCGACTTTAGCGGAACCATGTTCGAAAGGCAGGTAGCTCACGGATACCTGGTAATGAGTCTCGCCGCAGGGTTATTTGTAGATAGCTACGAGAAAAATCCTGTGTTGTTGAACTACGGCATTGACGAATTGAGATTCACCAAACCGGTATATCCCGGCGCATCCCTGCATATCCGCTTTACCTGCAAAGAAAAAATACCGCAGGATCAGAAAGAAGATACCGACATACCCAGGGGAATCGTCAAATGGCTGGTGGAATTTATCGATGAAACCGATGAAATCACGGGGGTGGCTACCATTTTGACCATGGTTGCCCGCAAAAGCAAATAGCGGAGTCTTTTTCCAGTCCGTACCGATTCGATAATTTTGAGAGGAGCGCAGCACCTATTTATTCAGGAAATAATTGTGCAGGTTATGGAAGCATACGTAAATTCAGAATTTCACCAGGGAGTTACTACGATTGAATTTTTTCATCCCCAAAGCAATTCCCTTCCTTCTGCTATACTCGAAAAACTGGCACAAACCATTCACGGTGCCGGCAATGATGAAGATACTCGCGTAATTGTGATCCGCTCCGCAGGAGAAAAAGCCTTCTGCGCAGGCGCATCCTTCGACGAATTGACAGCGATCCGGAACGATATGGAGGGGTTGAGTTTTTTCAGTGGCTTTGCGCATGTGATCAATGCCATCCGGAAAGTACCGCAGCTGGTGATCGCCCGTGTCCAGGGCAAATGCGTGGGTGGAGGCGTCGGCATTGCCGCTGCAGCCGACTATGCGATAGCCCTCGAATCAGCCGATATTAAACTGAGTGAACTCGCTGTTGGCATCGGCCCTTTTGTAGTAGGACCCGCCATCGAACGGAAGATCGGATTGAGCGCATTTTCGCAATTGGCGATTGATGCCTCCATGTGGAGAAATGCCGACTGGGCCCGGCGCAAAGGCTTGTTTGCCGAACTTCATTCCGATATCAGCAGCCTGGATGAAGCCGTCAGGCGACTTTCGTCCAATCTTTCCCATTCCAATCCCGCAGCAATGGCCGATATGAAAAAAATATTCTGGAAGGGCACAGATAACTGGGACCAGTTACTACTGGAAAGAGCAGCCATCAGCGGCCGCCTGGTACTGAGCGAGTTTACGCGGGCCGCTATTGAAAAGTTCAAGAAAAAATGACGCCGACCTTTAATGAGGACAATCATGCAGGGCTTTGCGATCTGCTGGCATGGAAAGATGCAGACCTGAAAAAAATCATTGACGAATATGGTTATCCGCCCGTATGGAACAGGCCGCCGGGGTTTGCCACACTCATCCATATCATACTGGAACAACAGGTATCTCTCGCCTCCGCCAAAGCCGCCTTCATAAAATTACAGGACCATATCGGTGATATCAACCCGCAAAACCTGCTTCGATTAGACGATGCAGAAATGAAAGCCTGCTATTTCAGCCGGCAAAAAACCATCTATGCCCGCGATCTGGCGAATGCTATCCTGACCGAAAAAGTTAATCTTGATCAATTAAATGAGTTGGAAGAAGAAAAAATTCGCGCTCATTTAAAGCAGATAAAAGGCATAGGCGACTGGACTGTAGACATTTACCTTCTGTTTGTCTTAAAAAGATGCGATATATTTCCTTTGGGAGACCTTGCAATGGTTAATGCCCTTAAAGTTGTCAAAAGATTGGAAGGCAGGGCAACAAAGGACGAATTGCTGGCGCTGGCTGAGCAGTGGCGACCTTACCGTTCTGTTGCTACCTACCTTCTCTGGCATTATTACATCCGCAAAAAAGGAATCAAGTTATCGTGAATTCAATTACACCGGCAGATATCTGCGTATTGATACCCTGTTATAATAACCTGGAAGGATTAAAAAAATCAATTGACAGTATCCGTTACGCGAAGAAGGGCTTATATATTCTTGTAATAGATGATGGCAGTAATGTACCGGTTGAATTGTCGACCCTTTCTTCGCCATTTGCCATAACGGTTGTTCGTATGCCGGCTAATTCAGGCATCATAACGGCTATGAATGCAGGATTGCAATGGATACATACCCATCATCCCGCCAGGTACATTGCCCGCCTCGATTGCGGCGATACCTGTATGGCGGAACGCTTCGATGTACAGGCGGAATACCTCGATAGCCACCCCTCAACGGGTTTAACGGCATCCTGGTGCCGCTTCGAAAACAAAAATGATCATACCTATTATATATATACCACTCCCGAACACCATGCCGGGATATTGAACAGTCTCCCCTACCGCAATGTGTTCATTCATCCCACCGTTATGTTTCGCTCCTCCCTTCTGCCACAAACAGGCTTGTATCCTTATGAATACCCCTATGCAGAGGACTATGCGCTTTTCTGGACCATGGCATTGCACTGTGAAACTTACATCTTCCCGAGAGTGCTGGTCAATTGCGAATGGAACCCGGAAGGTATTTCCATCAGCAACCGCCGCGCACAATTGAACTCCAGAAAAAAAATTGTTAAAACGTTTGCAAAGGGCCCGAAAAGACTGGCAGGGATTGTCAGATTGACGATACTAAGTATTGTCCCTTACGCGTGGATCATCAGATTAAAAAGAAAATAATTCAATGGACACGTGCAACGGTTAATACTGCACGTTTGTCAAATTTTGCTTTACCGTCATTGCCTATCGTTTGTTTTTACATTTGCGTATATACATTACTGATACATTACTTTATTAAGTGATATATCCAGCGTTTTGTGCAGAAACTCTGAAATCCGCATTTCATGACAGTTGTTCACATAGTTGAACCCTTTGTGTCCGGTATCGCTGTATTTGTCAGGTTGCTGGCGGAGTCAATGCCCGCCGACTGCCATATTATTGTTCATGGCGAGCGGGCCGACCTGAACAGGGCAAGCGAAGTAAAAAAAACATTCAGGGGTCTTAATGTTCGTTTTGTTCGCTGGCATTCGGCCCAGCGTTCCCTTCATCCGGTGAAAGACACCAGGGCGCTTTCAGAATTGGTAACGATTTTGAAACGGCTGAAGAGAAGCAAAAGGATCGACGCAGTTCATCTTCATTCCTCTAAAAGCGGATTTCTCGGCAGGATCGCCTGTAAAATGACGGGGATCCGGCAGGTATTGTACACCCCCAATGGCGCCTCTTTTCTGGCCGCCAGCAATCCATTGAGCCGAATACTGTATTCATCGCTCGAAAAATTCGGGAATCGGCTCGGCGGCATGGTAGTCTGCTGCTCGGAATCAGAGAAAGCAGCCTATGAAAAAATCGGAGTCAGCGCGAACTATATCAATAATGCAGTTAATATACGACCCGATCAACCTGCAGTAAACCCGGCCACTGTCTTTACAGTAGTTACCAGTGGTCGTATTGCGGGTCAGAAAAATCCGCTGCTGTTCAACCAGATTGCCGAATATTTCGCCGACCTGCCAGATGTCAAGTTTGTATGGGTGGGCGATGGCGAACTAAAGTCTTTGTTAACCGCTCCCAATATCATGGTTACCGGATGGCTAACTGAAGCAGAGGCGAATGACCGGGTGGAAAAAGCCGACTTATACCTTTCTACCTCCACTTACGAAGGGCTTTCCTTCTCGGTACTGGAAGCGCTTTCCTGCAAGAAGCCGGTGCTCCTGAGCCAGGTGAACGGCAATACCGACATCCTCACCTCCGGGGTACATGGCGACCTGTTCAAAACACCGGAACAAGCTATTTGCAAGATCATTCAATATTATAATAACCGCGAAATGCTGGAAGTGATGGGCGAATACTCTAAGGAGGTTTGCGAAACCAGGTTCAACCGGGCCATTAATTTCAGTCATTACCGCTCGCTTTACCAAAGCCAGACTGGCTCCTGATTTTCAACACAAGATACCGAGGTACTATGGAAAAAGAAGAAATCAACTTCCAGGCACTAGAAAGCTGGAAAGAACTACTAAGAGCAATTGATCAAAAACTGGAAAATGAAATGTCTGCCAAACAAAAACTGGTAGACAAACAGGACAAAGAGATAGAAAACCTGCGTTTCCTCAATGATGAAAAGAATAAGGCAATATTCCAGCTAAATGAGAAAATCGAAGAAGGTAAACGAAAAGTAGAAGGAAACCGGCAACTGGTCAATAAGCTTCTTTTCGATATCGAAAGACTTCAACAGGATATTGACTGGTATAAAAGAACCTACGAAACCCGCAGCCTGCTGGGCACTATCAAGGAAAAACTTTTCAAAAAATAAAGCCCGCACTTAATTCATCTGTTGTGATTCCGTCAATCATTCATTATTGCTGGTTCGGCGACAACCCGATCCCCGAAGAAAGCCAGGCGCTGATCGCCGAATGGAAAACTCTGCATCCGGGCTGGACATTCATTCAATGGAACGAGTCGAACAGCCCCATGGAAATCCCCTATTTATCCAGGGCCCTCTCAGAAAATCGATTTGCCAACCTGAGTAACCTGGTCAGGTTGCATGCGCTCAGGGAAATGGGCGGGTTTTACCTGGACACCGATTTCAAAATTCTCAAGCCACTCGATGCTCTTCGCCATAACCGATGCTTTTTTGGTTTCGAAGAAGGAATGGAAGATTCCTCCCTGTTCTGGGTTAACAATGCGATTTGCGGAGCGGAACCAGGGCATCCCTTCATCAATCAGGTGTACAATGCCCTGCTTGAACAATTTGATGGCACCGAAGACGCGAATCTTTCTTCTCCGCGCCTGATCACGCAACAGCTTCAACAGGCAAAGAATCTGACAAAATATGGCTTCCAGCAATTGGATGATGTAACGCTCTATCCAAAAGAATACTTTTACCCGATCCACTACAACGAAGCCTACAAGCTGGCGGAAGTGGAAAAACATATTTTTTCCGAAACGATCGCCATTCATCTCTGGTCGCGATCCTGGCTCAACCATCGTTCACTACTGGCGATAATCGACGATCTCAACCGGGTAAACCAGTCGCTCCAAAAAAGAATCGACCAGCTCGAAGACAAGCAACAGCCGGCCACCTCCGTCGCCCTCCTGGAAAAAATGATGGATCAGATGCTGGAGAAAGACAGGGTTTACCAGTCGCTGCGACAGGATTGGTTGCAGCTCTTCAATGATCAGAAAATGCTGCAGGCCGCCCAATACGATCTGCATAAAAAAGCGATCCTGCTGGAAAAAGACCTGGAGAACCAGGTAGCCGCTAATCTGAGAATACAGTCGGAACTGGAAAAGCAAACCCTGGCAAACGACCAGCTACAATACAGCCTCCGGCAAATAAACAGGGAGCTTGCCGATCAAAAAGCGGAGCACACTAAAATATTGTCGCAGCGGGAGCTCATTCAGCATGAACTGGGGGAAACCAGGTTCTTACGTGATTTAGAGAAAAAGCAGACAGAGGAACAGGATTTCCAAATGGAAGAGTACAAGGCTTCCACGGAGATATTCAGAACACTGTACCGTCAGCTTCAGCAAGAGCTCCTGGATCTGAAGAGCCATCAGCAAAGTTATTTCGAAACATCCGACCGCCTCAAAGAGGAGGTGGCTTCGTTGTGGAAATCTGTTCAATGGTACCAGGCTACTTTCGAAAAAAGAGCGCTGGCTGGAATAGCAAAAGACAGGGTGTTGAAAAAAATCCATTCGCTGGGGATCAAGGTTTCGGCACCGGGCGTTTCCCATAAATTAAAAAAAGCCGCCAAACCCTCCTCTTTCACCAACAGAATTCTCTGTTCTATTGTCAACCACAACTGCAACGACAATACTGCCGCACTGCGTAAAAACTTATCGGTTTACTTCGACACGATCGTCTTTGATTCGGCCTCTGACAAAAAAGAACCTTATTTCGTCAGCCTGGGCAATGTCTATTACTCGGGTTTACTCAATCATTCTTACCAATGCGCGAAAGAGAAGGGCTATGACTACTTACTCCTGATCTGCTCGGACGTTCATTTTGAAATGGCTGAGATAGAGAAAATGGTTGCTAGTCTCCATGAAAACAAACTGGAGGGAATTGGTATTTATTCGCCCTGTTCAACCGGGAGAAGTCATGTGTTCTGTAAAAGGGAATTTGACAGAGGCCTTCGGGCGGTCCCCTTCACGGAAGGGTTTATATTTCTCTCTTCCTTGAAAGTGCTGGACGAGTTCCTGCCCGTAAACCTGAACACCAATCTATATGGATGGGGACTGGATGTTGCCAAAGGATATTACAGCCGGAAACAGGATCTGCTTTGTGTAATAGATGATGGCGTGCAGGTATACCATCCGGAATCGACCGGCTATTCCAACGAAAAAGCGGAAAAAGATATGTGGAATTGGGTAAACCTGATTGGCGACATAGCGTTCAAACGCTTTTTCACAACTCATATCAATATCATCCGCAACGGATGGGCTAACCGGTATAAAGTATCTGTCATCATTCCCTGCTTCAATCAATCAGCCTATCTGGAATCGACTATCAGATCGGTTTTGCTCCAGGAGTATCCTCATGTAGAGATCCTGGCCATTAACGACGGAAGCACCGATGAAACCGAAGAAGTAGCGAAGGCGATTGCCACCCGGTTTCCGCAGGTTAAGTATTTCCACAAAACAAATGCTGGTCTCGGCAATACGCGCAACTATGGCATAGAGAAAAGTAAGGGAGATCTGATTCAATTCCTCGATGCCGATGATCTCCTATCTACAGATAAACTTCTTGCGCAGGTCTATTCCATGATGCAGGAAGACAGGATCGATGTGTCCTACACACCCTACCTGTGCTTTGAGGACGGAAACCATAGCAATACCTGGACCTACAGCCGGGTAGAATTGAAAGGCGACCCGCTTGAAGACCTGATCCGTAACTGGGAACTGGAGTTGTCGATTCCCGTTCACTGTTTCCTCTTTAAGAAGCAGGTGCTCGGCGATATCAGGTTCGATGAAGAACTGCCGAATCATGAAGACTGGCTCTTCCACATTTATGTAGCTGCCAGCCGGCCGGAATATTCGTTCCTGCCAGGCGGTCTCGCTCTTTACAGGGTAAGAACAAATTCGATGGCAAGGGATCAGTCGGCCATGAAAAAAGGGAAAACCATGTGCCTGCAAAAAGCCATTCATTCCGGCAGAATCCACGCAAAACATCTGGAATGGTTACAGGAACGGCTTGAACCTGTTGCTTCGGTTTAACAACTATCGAATGAGAGAAATGAATATGAGATACTGGATTTTGACAACAGAGTTTCCCCCGCAGTTTGGCGGAGGCATTGCCACCTACGCGCGGAATACCGCCCGGATGCTTCAACAGCAGCAGCATGAGGTAACGGTATTTATCAGTGACAATGGACTACACGGTGAGAAAATTGAATTATACCATGGCATAAGGGTCATCCGGTTTTCACCCGATCAGACCAGGGCCAGGGAATTTCTCGGGTACAATGCCCGTGTCAGTTACGAATATGCTGCCATTGTAAAAAAATACCTGGCATTGGAAGGCGCTCCCGACATACTCGAATCGCAGGAATACCACGCCATAGCCTATTACGTCCAGCAATTCAAATCGCTCGGGTACGAAGGCTTCCGGGACCTTACCATCCTGATCACCTGCCATGCACCCTCCTTTTTATGTCTTGAATACAACCAGGTACCCATTTATCAGTTTCCCCAGTACTGGACAGGTGAGATGGAAAAATCAGGTATCCGCCAGGCTGATATATTGATTTCTCCGAGCAGGTACTTTGCAGGGGAAGCGCGTAAACGAATGCATTGGGAAGACCTGACCATCCACTATCTTGTAAACCCCTTGCTCCTGGAAGAACAGCGCGAACAGCCGGTTGAAACAGACCATACAATTGTTTGCTTTGGAAAGTTATCTCCCCTGAAAGGCAGCTTCGAAATGCTGGTTTACTTCGCCCGCTTATGGGAAGAAGGCTTCGATTATCCCCTACACATTATTGGATCAGGACAACAGATCTTCCATCCGGAGGGTAGAACCATGGGTGACTTGCTGAAAGAGAAGTACGAAAAATTTATCCGGCAGGAACTACTGGTATTCGAGGGTGATATGTCGCCCGAACAGGCCAGGGATAGAATCAGAAAGGCGCGGCTGGTGATTGTTCCCAGTATATTCGACAATCTTCCTTATACCGTACTGGAAGCCATGAGCTGGGGTAAAGTTGTACTGGCATCCCGGCAGGGGGGACAAAGCGAAGTAATTACCGATGGCGTTAACGGCTTTCTGTTCGATCATGAAATCTGGGGAGACTTTGAAACCCGGCTTCCTTTGATCCTGAATAAACCCGAGGCCATACTCCAGCGCATCGGTGAGAACGCCGCTAAATACATTTCGGAGAATTTCTCCTATGAAAAAGTCTACCGGGAGAAAATGGAGATCATTCGTCAATATCTGGCAAAACCAAAAGACAACCGGCATTTTCAATTCATCAATCCTCTCCATCCTGCTGAAAAACCGTTAGTGCGGGCTGCCGGCAAAAAGAAAGGCTTGTTATCGGTGGTGATTCCCTATTACAACATGGGAGAGTTTGTTCATGAAACCGTTGCCTCTGTTCTCAATAGCGACTATAATAATATCGAAGTTATTATAATCAATGACGGCAGTAATGATCCTTTCAGCCTGGGGGTATTGACAAATCTCGAAGAGAATTTCCCCGTAAGAGTCATTCACAAAAAAAATGAGGGCTTGCCATTGACCCGAAACTTTGGAGCCTGGCAGGCCCATGGAGAATACCTGGCTTTTCTGGATGCCGATGATACAATAGACCCATCATACTATAGTAAAGCGATCAGGGTGCTGGAAGCAAAAGACAATGTGTTTTTTGTTGGTTGCTGGACGCAGTATACCGGGCTGTCGAAAGGCACCTGGCCAACCTTCAATCCCGAACCGCCTTACCTGCTTGTTCACAATATGATTAACAGCAGCGCGCTGGTGTATAAAACAGATGCTTTTCGCAATGCCGGACTCAATCACCGCGATATGACCTTTGGAATGGAAGACTGGGAAAGTGTGATCAGCCTGGTGGAACATAATTACCGCGGAGTGGTATTGCCGGAAACTCTATTCAATTATCGTGTTAGAAAAAACTCGATGTCACGTTCCTTTACCCGTGTAAAACAACTACACCTCAATCGCCTGATCGGTGAGAAACACCGGCCCCTCTTCGACCGGTTTGGTTTCGAAATAGCTCAAATTTTACACGCAAACGGAAGTGGGTTGCAGTTTGACAATCCGAGTATCGAACAAAACGAACCGGTAGGCCTGGGAATGTTCCAGGTTAGCGGAAGGATGAAAGAACAGATCAAACTGATCGTCCGTAAAAACCGCTATACCAGACAGCTTGCTTATAATATTTACAAACACCTCAAAAAATAGAATAGGAAATGGAATTAAAAGCGCCTGCAGACTGGCTTTGGAGATCCAACAGGTTGGAAAGGATCTGGCTACTGGCAAAAATCGAATTCAAGCTGCGATACTATGAAAACAAACTGGGTTTATTCTGGGCCCTGCTGAAACCCATCATGGATATAATGATCTATTACCTGGTATTCAAGGTAATTTTAAAGTCATCTGTTCCTGCCTTCGCTTCTTTCTTATTCATTGGTCTCATTCTGTGGAATTTTTTCGTAGAGTCTACTCTCGGCACCATACAGATCCTGAGAGTAAAAAAATATCTGTATGAGTACAGCAACATGAATAAGCTGGAAATTTACATTTCCACCCTGCTGGCCAATGCCATTGGTTTCTTTTTCAATTTCGCCATGTTCCTGTTGTATTACCAGTTTTTCGAAAAGGAGTCAACCGGGGCATCGCTCTATAACTTTTGGATCATTCCGATTTTTTTCAATCTGTTTATACTCTCTCTGGGGGTGTCATTGATATTGTCGAATATCTATATCATAGCAAAAGACATTTCTCAGATATGGCAGGTATTTGTGTCCTTCCTGTTCTTTCTCTCACCGATTCTTTACAACCTCAACACCTTTCGTGAGGCCTTGCCCGCATTCGACTATATCAACCCTATTTCGGGCATTGTAATCAACGCCAGGAAGGTCATGATGCAGCAGCAGCCTCCGGATTTGTCTATGCTTCTGTGGGATCTCAGTTATTCACTCTTTTTATTACTGGCCGGCCTGCTTACCCTGCAGAAGCTCGGCTCCAAAGCTTCAGAAAAATTATAACCCTATGCAACAAGCTATCGCTTTAAGCGCAAAAAATATCAGTAAGACTTTCCGCATATCGGAAGACAGTCACAACACGGTCAAGCACCGGCTTTTCAATCTTTTTAATCCTCCCCGGAAAAAAGAGGTGGAAGCAGTGAAGATGATCAGTCTGGAAGTAAAGAAAGGAGAATGTATCGGCTTTTTGGGAAGAAACGGCTGTGGTAAGTCGACACTGGTTAAGCTGCTGGCCGGAGTGTATCCCACCGATACCGGTATCCTCAGGATCAATGGAACTACCATGCTGATGAACCTGGGAGTGGGCATGAGTCATGAGCTCACTGCCCGGGAGAATGTTTATGTATCCGCTTCCGTACTGGGGTTAAAGATCAGAGAGGTAGATGCCATTTTCGACAAGATCATTGATTTTGCCGAGCTCCGTGATTTTGTTGACACCAAGATCAAATTCTTTTCATCGGGCATGGTGGCGCGTCTCGGATTTTCGATTGCCGTGAATGCAGGAGCAGATATCATGTTTCTGGATGAGGTTTTCGCCGTGGGCGACATGAAATTCCAGGAAAAGGCAGTGAAAGTTTTCGAAAGCTCCTGGATACAGGGAAAAACAGTAGTACTGGTCAGTCACAGCATGGATGTGATCCGTCAGTATTGTCATCGGGCAGGGTTTATGAAGAATGGTGAATTGAAATTTTTCGGCGACACCGAAAAGGCCATTGAACTATACCTGGCCGATAATCAATAGTCATTTATTTAGTTCTTTGAATAATGTTATTGGCTGAGGCTGTCAGCAAAAAAGGAATAAAGAAGCCGACGATCATTCCGCCGAGGCTTCTATCGAAATAGTTCTCGGTGATCATAGCAATGGCGATCGTGCTGGTCATCAGCAATGCCAGCCAGTCTTTTTGCCGGAGAAAAATCCAGGCTGGCGCTACGATCCAGGCGCCAAGGAAAAGGAACAGGCCGATCAGGCCGGTGCCCAGCAGGATGTCGAGATAATTGTTGTGTACGTTTCTTTCCGTACGCAAGGCAAAATGAAAATTCTTTTGCTGGTAAATCGACTGAAGGCGTCGTTGCTTATCGCCCAGACTCACACCAATAACCGGCTTTTCCAGGAAGCATTCCCAGCCGCATTGCCAGAGTGCCTTTCGAAGGTTGGCGCCGTTCCATTGGTCGGCCGTGACTTCCATATTGTAATGACTTTCGGGTGCATTGCTATCATAACGGAATTGCGAGTAGGCCAATTCCCGGAAACGGTTGAAGGTGGAGGGGAAAAATTTCAATGCCAGAAACAAGCCCAGGGCCAACCCAATGACCAGCACCGAGCCTTCGAGATATTTCTTTTTTCTAACAATGAAATAGACCAGGAAGATAAGGGCTGACAGGTACAGGACCAGCATCAGGGTTCGGCTGGCAAGCAGAAAGCTGCCGACAAACAGGACAAGCAAAGAAAGACTCCCCCAAACAGGGTCTGTTCGAAAAGTCGATAGCCTGAAAAGGCCGGCAGCGATCGTGTAAATGGAAAAGTTGACAAGCAGGGAGAGATAGATAGACTGCTGTCCTGTCAATTCTGAAAAAGCATCATTGTATAAAAATGCCGCATCGTGCCGAACATAAGCACGATAAACAGAATAGAACAGGCAGGCAGCACACACGAGGGTAATGCCATAGGCCATTCTTAGAAGCCAATGATCCCGTTTGCTTTTTTCCATCGAAAACAGACCCAGGCCAATTGGATAGTACAGCAAGGGCAGACGGGGATCCAATGCCCTGAACCCTGCTGAACGATCAGAAGAAAGCAAAACACTGATCAGTAACCAGGCAAAAAAAAGGGTCATTGCAGCCAGACAGATCTTGTTACCCTGCAATGAAAAATTCCTGGAGTTCCAGGAGAATAAACCAGAGAGGACAACACCGGCGGTGAGTACGATATTGATAAAGGAGGGCCAGGGTATCCACCAGCCCAACACCATCAATATAGAGAAAACAGAAACTAATTTTTCTGTTTTAGTGAAAGAAGAAAACATCCGGTAATTGTTTTGACGCAAAGTTACCATACATGCATCAATGACCGAAGGATTTAACCATTTGTGAACAGGAAAAAAGTGAACCCATGGAGAAATTATCTGTAGTCATCATTACCTACAATGAAGAAAAAAATATCGCGCGCTGCATCGAATCGGTAAGACCCATTGCCGATGAGATCGTAGTATTGGATTCGCATTCTACCGACAACACGGTATCGATTGCCCGTTCGATGAATGCTTCTGTATTTTTCGCTCCATTCACGGGCTATGCCTCACAAAAGAACAGGGCATTGGACCTGGCTACTCACGATTATGTGTTAAGCCTGGATGCCGATGAAGCCTTGAGCGAGCCACTCCGATTGCTGATACAACGGGAGAAATACAAATTTTCCTGTGATGGATACACCATGAACCGATGTGCCAATTATTGCGGACAATTTATCCGATTCGGCACCTGGTACCCCGATCGGAAACTCAGGTTATTCAACCGTCATAAAGCAATCTGGGGTGGGTTGGATCCGCACGACCGGGTCATCATGGAGGGTCATTCAAAAATCGGTCATCTGAAAGGGGAGATCCTGCATTACACTTATAACAATATCAGCGAACACGATCACCAGAATGAGCGATTCAGTTCTATTGCTGCGGAATCCAGATGCAAGGCGGGCAAAAAAACGAACCGCATCAAGATCCTGCTCAACCCCGCCTGGGCATTTTTTCATGACTATATTCTGAGGCTGGGAGTTCTCAATGGTAAAAATGGCTGGATCATTGCCTGCAAACAGGCTCACTATACATTCGCCAAACACACAAAACTCTATGGATTGATGAAGAAGAGGAGGAACAGGGTGGAAATAAGGTAGGTTTTGGGTTTGAGGTTTACGGTTTACCGTTTAGGGTTTGCCGTTTGAAGTTTGGGGTTTACGGTTATGCCCGAAGCTATGAATGGCAGATTAGGAATGTAAATACCTGCAGAGGCATGGACAAACTGTAAACGGTAAACGGCAAACGGTAAACAGTAAACAATAGACCTTAAATGTTCAACCCTCCGCACACACTAATTGTTTGACCGGTGATATAGGAGCCCCAGTCGGAGGCCAGGAAGAGGGTGGTGTTGGCGATGTCTTCCGCGCTGGCAAACCGGCCCAGGGGTATACTGGCTTTGTATTTTTCGGCGCCTTCGCCTTCTTTAAGATAGCTGGTCATATCTGTTTCCACGAAACCCGGAGCAATGGCGTTGCAACGGATGTTGCGACTGCCGAGTTCTTTGGCTACACTTTTGGTGAAGCCGATGATTCCCGCCTTGCTGGCGGCATAGCTCGCCTGCCCGGCATTACCCGTTTCGCCAATGATCGAACTCATATTGATGATGCTTCCGCTACGCGCTTTCATCATGGGTTTGATCACCTGTTTGGTCATATAGAAAACACTGTTGAGGTTTACCCGGATCACTTCGTCCCACTGATCGGGTTGCATGCGAAGCAACAGGTTGTCTTTGGAAATTCCCGCATTGTTCACGCAGATATCCACCGTGCCGAATTCTTTCAATACCTCGGCAACAAAAGCCTCGCACTGGGCGAATTCCCCGGCATTGCTGCGAAAGGCTTTCGCTTTCACTCCCATTCCCTTGAGGCGGTTTTCCAGCGACTGCGCCTTTTCGGCGCTGCTCTCACTCACATAGGTAAAGGCCACATGTGCCCCATGTTCGGCAAATTTCAACGCTATAGCCTCTCCGATCCCTCTTGCGGCTCCGGTCACGATCGCGGTTTTCCCTTCCAGTAATTTCATAATGCGGTTTTTTGGGTGAATATAGAATGTGAGTGCAAATAAAATGAATTTCTCTTATACAGTAGGAGTAAGATGCTTGATCTCTTCAATGTATTTGCGTTCATTGCTGAGACGGGGAACCTTGTGCTGTCCGCCCAGTTTTCCTTTTGTTTTCAGCCATTTTGCAAAGATGCCTTTGGGAAGAGAATGCACAACCGGCAAACGGAGCGCGATATCTTTGTGCCGCTTGGCCTCATAGTCACTATTGACAGATTTAAGCGCGGCATCCAGCTCGGTGATGAATGCGTCCAGATTTACCGGTTCCTTTTCAAATTCAATCAACCATTCATGCGCGCCATTGGAACCATCGGCAAAATATACGGGCGCCGCGGTATAATCATTGACCACAGCCCCTGTTTTTTCACTGGCCGTAGCAATGGCCTTGTCTGTATTGTCTACTATCACTTCTTCGCCGAAAGCATTCATATAATGTTTCAGTCGCCCGCTGACCCTGATCCGGTATGGCTGAAGGGTAGTAAAGGTAATGGTATCGCCTACCAGGTATCGCCAGAGTCCTCCGTTGGTAGAAACCACCAGCGCGTATTGCTTTCCCAGTTCCACATCCTGCAGCCCGATGGTTTGGGGATTGGCCTTTCCATATTCTTCTACCGGCATAAACTCCATAAAGATGCCGTGATCGGTAAACAGAAGCATGCCATCTTCTCCGGGCTTGTCTTGCGCGGCGAAAAATCCCTCACTGGCATTGTACATTTCCAGGTAGTTAATATCCTTGCCGATCAGCTTCTGGAATTGTTCTTTATAAGGCACAAACGAAACTCCGCCATGTATGAATAGTTCCAGGTTGGGCCAAACTTCATGGATATTCTTTTTTCCGGTGAGTTCGAGAATATAGCGAAACAATACCAGCGTCCAGGTGGGTACCCCCGAAATCGAAGTCACATTTTCGTTAATGGTATTGTTGGCGAGTTGTTCTATTTTATTTTCCCATTCGTCGAGCAGGGCAATCCGGAGGTCCGGAGTTCGAATCCAGTGACCCCAGAATGGAGAATTCTGCAGCAACACCGCGCTCAGATCTCCATAATGCGCTTCAGTATTGATCTGGTGAACGGTATGACTTCCGCCGATTACCAATCCCTTTCCAGTGAGCAGGTCGGACTCGGGATTGAAATTGTAATAAAGCGTCAGCACATCTTTAGCGGCCTTATAATGGCAATCTTCAAGGCTTTCGTCGCTCACCGGGATAAATTTACTTTTGTCGCTGGTGGTCCCGCTGCTTTTGGCAAACCAGTGTATG
Organism: uncultured Chitinophagaceae bacterium; assembly: GCA_964605065.1. GTDB lineage: Bacteria > Bacteroidota > Bacteroidia > Chitinophagales > Chitinophagaceae > Endoryza. The sequence continues at coordinate 73,284 of CAZSAQ010000002.1, read as the reverse complement.
GGTGTGTTCCAAAGCACATTCTGTTCGCCATCGAGGATCCTTTGAATATACGGTTTGATGTCATCGTACTCCTGGATAGGGACCGCCTGTTTGAAGGCCCGAAGGTTGAACAACCGGGAAAAATGATACTTTCTGCCAAATTCAGTGTATTGGGCCGAGGTTACCAGGTCTTGCAGCACTTCACGCTGTGAATCGACAGGATGATTTCTCCATCCATCGATTCTCCACATTCGCAGGCGGGCAAGGGACGATATGGCGGGCGAGAGTATTTTCATTCAATATTGGCAAAGTAAAGAATTGAACCGAATAACTGCCTAAAAACTATGCCGCATTCGAGGCGCTTCTCATATAAAGGGCTGGTAAGCTTCTTCGAGCCTCTGTTTTAGTTGTGTTTTAAGGTCATCTTCTATGAAAGCATGATGGATCGCTTCCAGGTTACATTGAAGAAAATGACGGTGCTGCCATTGAAAATAGTCCCTCATGATCCCATACTCTTTGGCAAGGGTGGTATCAGAGATCGTACGTGCATCGGTATTGATGCTCAGGGATACCCCTGCCCGATAAAGCCGGTCGGCGGGATGGTCGTTCATTGTTTCGAACACATTTACCTGAATATTGCTGGTCGGACAAACCTCCAGGTGAATGCGGCTTTTAACAAGATGGTCAACCAATCTTGGATCTTCGATGCTTCTTACACCATGACCGATACGCGAAGGCTTAAAATTTTCGAGGGTTTCCCATACACTTTCCGCACCCTTCGCTTCACCGGCATGAGCGGTACAACAAATACCCATGCTGGCAGCCCTTCGGAAGGAAGAAAGATGCGGGGTAATGGGAAAACCGGCTTCATCGGCAGCAATATCAAAACCAGCAACCCGGGTACCCCTGAATTGCTCTACCAGCGCGATGGTTTGAAGACTCTGCTCCTCTGAATAGTGTCGCAGCGTACAAAGTATCAGCCTCGCTTCCACTCCCGTTTGCCTGACCCCCTCTTCGGCAGCTTCCAGCACTGCCTGTATAACCTGTTCGGGAGAAAGTCCCTGGTAGATATGCTGCAAGGGAGCAAACCTCATTTCGGCATAGATCACCTGGTCGTTGCGAAGCTGCTCAAACAGATCAAGGGTCACCCATTTCAAATGCTCGGCTGTTTGCATCAGCTCAAATCCCCGGATGGCACGGGTGATATAATCTGCCAGGTCGGTGCATTTGGGCGGGGCGATGAAAGATTCGCGGTACTCTTCGAGGGTAAGAGCGGGCCGGATTTTTTTGGCGACCGAATAACTAAGGCAGCAGTCGAGGTGCAAGTGCAATTCGACCTTTGGCAAATGTTCAAAATTCATAACAGTAAGAATTATTCTCCGGTATCTGGATTACAGGAATGTCAATACTTCTCGAATATTTTCAACCTGGCGGAAATGATCATGTTCAATGGGATGTTCCACTTTCTCATGATCCCAGGTAATGTGGTAAGGTATGTGTACGGCATGACCGCCGATCGCCAGCACCGGCAAAACGTCTGATTTAAGAGAATTGCCCAGCATCATAAACTCAGATGGCTGGATGTCGAGATGCCGGATCAGTTTGCGATAGTCGGCCTCCTTCTTATCACTCATGATTTCAATATGGTGAAAAAAATGCTCCAGGCCCGATTTTTTCAGCTTGCGTTCCTGGTCGAGCAGATCGCCTTTGGTAGCCACTACCAGCCGGTAGGATGATTTTAATTTCGTCAGTACTTCTTCCACGCCTTCCAGCATCTCAATTGGTTTGGCCAGCAGGTTTTTTCCGTATTCTATGGCTTTTTCAATGACGGAAAGAGGAACGGTTTTATCAGATACCTGCAAGGCTGTTTCTACCATCGACAGCATGAATCCTTTGATGCCATAGCCGTATAGCGGAAGATTCTGCATTTCCATTCTGAATAACTCCTTTTGCACCGAATGATGCGGAAGGTAATCTTCCAGCAGTGAACAAAATTGCTCTTCGGTTTCCCGGAAATAGGGCTCATTTACCCAGAGGGTATCGTCGGCATCGAAGGCGATTACTTTGATTAGCATTTTTCCTCGAGTTAAAGTGAGTGATTTGCGCCTAAATATTAGGTCGCCCTATTCATAAGAGGGTCAAAAATAACAATGGCTAGTGGATTATGAGTATCTTCTAACCGAAATGTATTTTCCATTTAAATGATCAAAGTCCGAATCAATAGTTAACAGAGTAGCGTTAGCTAATTTAGATGTCGAAGCAATCCAAAGGTCATTTTTACCCATCGCAATTGAACGGCCTGATTTATCCTTTGATAGCTGATTCTTGGAATAGGCATCAATTTCGGCGTACGTTTCTAATAGTTTTTCATCAGTAGAGTTAATATCCAGTACTACAAGTTTTCGAAAAAGGTCATTCAGAATTTTAAGCTTTGCTTGCCCCCAATTCCTTTGTAATGCGAATGACAGGATTTCACCCATTGTTACAACAGAAATAAAAGGAATACAATCTGCACCTGTCAAATTTTCATTAGACTCAATGGTGTGGTAAAGAGGGCTTTGTCTAACATAATGAACGAGAACGCCCGTATCTAATAAATACCTTCTCATACTAATCCAGACCCTTTAATATTTCATCAATTGCTTCATCACCGGGCCATTGACCAATTATGTCTCCCAACAAATTTGTATGTTTTCGCTGCTTGAGTTTCTTTTGAATTTGTTGTTCAATGCTTAGTTTGCTTACTGGCTTTGAGAAATATTCATCAAACTCTCCCGGATTGAAAATTTTTTCTATATAGAGAAATGATGGCTTTCCGCCTGGCAAGAAATGCATGCGCCCTGATATTGTAAGTTCTTTTCCCCAATATTTAGATATATTCATTGGCTCGAGTTCTTCACTCAAAACTGCATTCACTATCCCCTCTTTTGTAGCAATACCTACTCTAAGTTTGCTGAACTTCAATTCCTCGACAATACCATTTATTACAATTTCCCGGGGATCGGGAAAACTATCTTCCAAAATTCCAATTTTTTTAAAATCTGATTTTCGAAGTGTGATTGCCGGAGTAGATCCTTGATTGGCTATTGTGAGAAATTCATCGTTTGAAACAAATATTTTCTTGAATTCTATTAACTTTTTCAAGAGAGGCTTATCGAGAAAAGTTGAATCTTCATTGTATTCCATCGCTTCCCTGAAAGACTCAATTACTAAACTCATTGGAGTCTTGTCAGGGAGTAGCTCCAGGATTTCGGATTTAAACAAATCCCCCGGATGCCCTTCAAGCGTTGACTTAAACGACTCGCATTCCAGTTCAAGAATTGTTGAACCCTTTTTTAAGTCGGATAGCTTTATTTTTAAAGCAGTAGAAATTTTCTCGCTTCTTCTTCCCTTTTCATTACTTACTCCAACTAGCTTCACTTGCAATGCTCCACGAGCAATGCTAGTTATTGAATGAGCCAATTGAACTAGTCGATCTAAATCGATTTTCCCGTCATCTTGTTCGGCTCCTGTAAGTCTGATCTCATATTTCATGTAACCTATTATTCCTTAAATTTAATTAAATTAACTCTTATCATTAGCAAATCATTCTTTAGTTACTGCCTGCGTATTTATAGTGACTAAAATGAAGATGCTTGATAATTCTAAGGTTTATTCGACCAAAGTCAATTTTTTATTTATTTATCCTAAGCAAAGCGATTCGCATAAGCTATTTTAAATAAAATATTCAGCTACTTTAAATATCAGGATTTTTTGAGGTAAACTACACTACTATATTTCCCGTTGCAATCAGTGAAATAACTTCTCAAAATGGGTCATCAAGAGTATCAATGCCACCAAATTCTAAAGAGGTAAAGTTTTGTTGTCTCCAAATGTAGCAATTCAATTTTGAAGTCCACTCACTGCCATTGCCCAAATATTTATCTTGTCACGAATACACTTCATTCCATTCGGGGTTCTCCAGTACAGCATGCAGTTGCCGGAGACGGGCTTTCAGGTCCTCCAGTTTTTCCCGCAAGTCCGGCTCTGAAAAATCGATTCGATTTTCCTGGTATGTTGTTTCGCCGGTTTTGAAAGCAGGTGATACGTTTCCAAAAACAGGGGTTGGCAATGCCAATACCCGGTTTGCCAGAGATTCATCATTTTTTTGACTGGCAAAATCATACACGGCAATCTTGCATTCATCCAGGAAGCGGCAAAAATCAGCGATCCGGTCAGGCTCCTGTACCCTGATTCCGTTGGAAAGCCCGATCGCTCCCGCCACTGCATCCACAGCGCCGGAATAGTCGTTCCAGCTGAGATAGTCATTCATCACCCGGTCCGTTTCTTCCAGGCAATATTGCAAAGAACGAAGCATATGATTGATCTTGTCATCTTCACTCACATTCCGCAGTGCTTCTTCATGGAGGTAATCCTTTCGTTTCAGTTCGAAATTGCGACCAAGGTATAGTCTGCGCACTTTTTCGTCTGCTGCCAGCTCTTCGGCGGTTCCATGTTTGAATATCTTTCCTTCGATCAGCAGGTAGGCGCGATCGCAGATAGACAGCGTTTCGTTTACATTGTGATCGGTGATCAGGATGCCGATGTTCTTGTATTTCAGCCGGGCCACGACTGATTGAATATCTTCTACGGCAATGGGGTCAACACCCGCAAAAGGCTCATCCAACAGGATGAATTTCGGATCCACTGCCAGGGCCCTGGCAATTTCAGTTCGCCGGCGTTCCCCGCCGCTCAGGCTGTCGCCCCTGTTTTTTCTGACATGGTGCAACCTGAATTCATCCAGCAGGCTTTCCAGCTTTTCTTTCTGTTCACTTTTTTTCAGGCCGGTCATTTCAAGAATGGAGAGGATATTGTCTTCGACACTCATTTTCCGGAAAACGCTGGCTTCCTGGGGCAGATAGCCAATACCCAGCTGCGCGCGTTTGTACATGGGCATTTGGGTGATTTCTTCCTTATCAAGAAATACCTGTCCGTCATCGGGCTTGATCAAACCCACCACCATGTAAAAGGTAGTGGTTTTACCCGCACCATTGGGGCCCAGCAGGCCCACAATCTCTCCCTGTTTTACCCTGACCGATACTTCGTTTACAACCGTTCTTCGACCATATGTCTTAACGAGCTGCTGGGTGTAGATTTCGCTGATCAAAATGAATGTCTTTATGGGCAAAAATACCGGAACAATTTGAAAAGGACCGAACCGGCACAACGATTTAAGAATTTAATGAACCCCGGCAGGGCAGACCCTTTCCGCTCATAAAAACCGTAAGGGTATTTGTAATAAAGGCGGTTATGACCTAAGTTTGCAGGCTTATAAACAGTATCTGAATGAAAGTAACGGACCATATCAGCCAGGCTAAAGACACCCTGATCTCTTTCGAGGTTTTACCACCCCTGAAAGGAAAGGGCATTGAAGCATTATACAACCACCTGGACCCCCTGATGGAATTCAAACCCTCTTTCATCAATGTCACCTATCACCGCAGTGAACATGTTTTCAAGAAAAATGCAGATGGCACTTTTCAAAAAGTAATCGTAAGAAAAAGACCGGGCACGGAGAGTATTTGTGCTGCAATCATGAATAAATACAACGTAGATACGGTGCCTCACCTGATCTGCGGAGGATTCAGCGTACAGGAAACGGAAGACGCCCTCATCAACCTGCATTACCTGGGTATCGACAATGTGCTGGTGCTGAGAGGAGATGCCGCCAAAAATGAAACCAATTTCGAACCCGAGCCCGGCGGTCACCGGTTTGCCAGCGACCTGTTGAAACAGGTGGTAAACCTTAACTCAGGGCTATACCTGGAAGAAGACCTGAAAAACACCCATAAAACAAAATTCTGTATCGGGGTGGCGGGCTATCCGGAGAAACATTTCGAAGCACCGAACATGGCCAGCGACCTGCAGTACCTGAAGAAAAAGGTGGATGGCGGTGCCGACTACATCGTAACACAGATGTTCTTCGACAATAGCAAATTTTACAACTTCGTAAAAGCCTGCCGCGAAGCCGGAATAACCGTGCCGATTATTCCAGGTCTAAAACCGGTGTATACCAAAAAACAAATTACAGTTCTTCCGAAAACATTTCACATCGACCTTCCCTCCGAATTGTCGAATGAAATGCTGAAATGCAAAACCGACGAAGAAGTAGAAGCGCTGGGAACCGAATGGCTGCTGCTGCAGTCAAAAGACCTCAAAAAGAATGGGGTGCCTGTTTTGCACTATTACACATTGGGTAAACCTCATGTGATCGCCAATGTGGTCAAGGAACTGGTATAGCGATCGAATATGGCTATACTGGTATGCGGTTTACTGTTTGCTGTTTACGGTTGGTGATTTTAACAGGCTATTGAAAACAGCCTCATTTACTTTAACCGGGTATTTCTTTTTTAACTCCGCAATCCATTTCTCCTCGAGATAACCCTGGTAATCGTTGATGACAAATCCACGGGCATCGCTGAACCCGCGGGGCTCGCGGGCATTGTACATTTTCAGGATATGACAGAAAGTGGCAGTATGGTCCGTTTCATTCACCACCGGTGCGGTGATCAGTCCAACCCGGAACGCGGTTCTTTCTCTTACCGGTAACTGACCCAGTTCAAACCTGCCGGAGTCTCCCTGTATGGCGCCTTCACTAAGGTCAATTGCTTTTCGCCAGTCGAAATTTGTATTACTGTTAGACCTTTCAATAAAGCTCCTGGCAATAGAGTCATTACTGGCGGTAATGATCCAGGCATCGGCGCTCATCTCCCACCAGTATTTATTCCGATGCTGCTCGTAATAATTTTTCAAACCCACGGAATCTGCAGAAGCCGCTTCCCATATTTTCTGCTGCATGATCTCAAAAAGAAGGTTGCCTTCTTTGAATTCATTCAGCTGATAGGCAAAATCCTTGTTATACTCTTCCAGGTGATCCCGGTAATATTCCATGGCGGCTGTTTCGGCATACTGATCCACCAGTTCAGAGGCGGTTTTGCCTTTGTGAAGCCCTTCCTGTGTACGGATGGCGTCGAGATAATTTAGGAAATCAGATACCACCAGGGTCTGTTTTCCAACTGACACGAGCGGAGTCGATTCCTTCAGGCCAGCCTGTACAGGTATGGTTCCGTTAAAGAGAAAACTGTCTTTCAATTTGGTGAGAGCAACTTCATCGGCAGGTATTCGCTTTACCCCGATTTGCGTATATATCTTTTTCAGCAATAGCTTCTTTGAAACATTCATCCGGTCGCTTTGCATCACTTGCTGGTGAAAATTTTCTCTGACGGTTTTGCTTTTCCTGTCAAGCTGTAGTGGTTTCCAGTCGAGGCGTTTCAGAATATGAATGCCATATTCGGTAGTAAATGGTTTCGACACCGCTCCATTTGATTTGAGAGCGAAGGCGGCCTTTTCGAATGCAGGTTCGTAACGACCGGTACCAAACTCCTGCATTTCTCCCCCGTTCTGGTAACTGAGATTATCGTTGCTGTAGCGGGCAGCCAGTTTTTTGAAATCGGCTCCCGACAATATCGCCTTGTATATAGAGTCGGCACGGCCGGCAATCAGTTGCTGCTCTGCACGGGTTGCTTCCGGCGGATAAGCCAGCAGTATCTGCGCGGCCCTCATTCGTCCGGCTGCATTTCTTATGCTATTCACTTTGAAAATATGATAGCCAATACTGCTTTTAAAAGGTTTGGAAAATTTGCCGGCAGGGGTAGCATACGCCACCGATTCCATTTCATACGGCAGCGTAAATGCGGTTACAAATCCCAGGTATCCTTTATTGGCTTTGGCGGCAGGGTCTTCCGACATCTCTTCAGCAACCTTCGCAAATGATTCCCCCTTGCTCAACCTGTCATAAGCGAGATTGATCTTATCCAGAATTTTCTGCTTCGTTTCCCGGCTTTCATCTTTGGGGAACAATACAAGGATATGAGACAATTCGATATCGCGGGCACTCCGGCTAATGGCTTCGTCTACGAGAACATTTACACTGGCCTCATCATTCATGTAGGAAGACGAAACCTGGTTTCTGAAATTTTTCAGTTCGGCTACCTGCGAGGGCAATGTATCCATACCGGCATCGAGCGCCTCCTGTACTTTTATCTTGAACCGTGTGTACAGTTCGAGATAATCCCTGTACGCCTTTGAGGTGGCCTTGGTTTCTGCGTTGTTCTTGTTAAAAGCTTTCAGAAACTCTTCTTTACCAACCTGTTTGTTGCCGAAGGTGAAAAGCGTTTGTGCGTGTGCAGTATAACAATAGAAAATCGCTGCGAGGGCGATCAGAGTTTTTTGCAGCTGTTTCATGGTTTTATCGGGATGTTGATTTTTTTATTTTGAGATCGATCACTTCATTGAGTTGGTCAAAATTTAGTTTTTTGGCGATGATTCTCTTGTCCTGGTCCAGCAAGTACAACATGGGGGTCTGGTACACGTCATACAATTGCTTATAGGACGCTCTTCCGGCAGCATTGTCTTCCACTTCTTTCGAAGGCAGCTGATATACATGTATCCAGTCATTGAGCCGATGATCCTTGATAAAGTTCACCCAGTTTTCTTTTCCGCCATCGGTCATTACTCCATACATTTTCACTCCCTGGTTGATCCATTTGGCATGATAAATTGAATCCAGTCGGGGAACCGTTTCTTTACAGTGACTGCAGGTAGGATCCCAGAAACAAACTACTACCATATCGGACTTCACATCGTAGAGGTTGGTCTGTTTTCCAAGGCTGTCGACCATCTCCAGGTTGGCAGCCTGCCGGCCGATCAGATTGGCCATCAGGCTATAGGCCCTCTTGCTCATGAACTCTTTGTACTGTTCGGTGAAAAAGTCGGTTTGCCCCGAATTGATATACTTCTCCCATATATGCACGAATACGGCGTCCTGGCCCATGAATTCAGGGTTGACATATTTCTGAACAAAATGCACCATCAGGTATTTGTACATTTCCTTATCGCTGCGCGAATACAGGATCATCTTATCGACTTCCCTGATCAGCGAATCAGGGTTCGGCGGAACGAGATCACGGTAATACCGGTCCAGTTTGGATTCAAAAAAAGGTGTCCGTACCAGTCGCCCGTCATTCCATTCCACTCCGTCCCAGAAATGGGATTTGTAATAGTAGTAGGCAAAATTAGAATCATATTTACCGCCGGGATGCTTCGAAACCGGAGGAACAACGGGTTCTTTCATCGCCCTGAAGAGCGCGGTGAGAAAGCTGTTGGGATATTTTTTTTCAATGCTGTCGCGATACTTCTGCAGGCCATCGCCCAGGCTTTTCAGCTGTGCCATGATCCGGGCCGAATCGGCTGAAGTTTTTGCATTGGCCATTTCGGCGTTTTCTTTAGCCGCCTGCATACCCGCCGAATTGGCTTTTATGGTGTATTGCTGAAAAAGAGTATTGTCGGGCGAACCGGTAAACTGCACAGCCGAAGGAGACCTTGAGGTATCGGCCGTGATGGAAAACTGCTGTTGTTTGTCGATCAGCACCTCGAACATGATCTCTTTCCGGGGAGATACGATGAAGTAAATACCCCCGGGAAGTTTTTGGTTGCCTTTAAAGACACCCTTTCCGGTGGCGTCCATTTTAGCGGAATCTGCCAATGCCTTTTTTTGCCCGTAATGATACCCCAGGTAAACGTAGGAGTTTTTGTAAGGTTTCATGGTAAGGTTGATCTGGTAGCCCTGCTGGGCGAAAAGCATCGATCCGGAAAACAAAACCAGGAAGAAAATCAATAACCTTTTCATGTCGGCCATGGTAAGCATATAAGGTGTTGAATCTAAAACGCAAAAGCTGTCAATTCCTTGCGAAGATAGCCTGATAAAACCAGTTGTCATATTCCTCGCACCTACCCGGCGGGGGTATTAACACTTGTGAGGAAAAAAAGACGTGTATGGTATGCTTTATGGCATATCGTTTGCCCATTTTTGCAATTCATTAACGCCCGTCTCCGGGGCGAGGATCGCTGTACCCCCTGAATTTCTCCCCCTCTGCTACCACAAAGGCTGTATCTATACTTTATGCATTACCAAAACTGAAGGCAATGAAGGTGTTTTATTCATCCAGGCTCTGCAGGTATTCCTGTTTGTTGATCGTTCTCTGTTCTCTTTTTGTATCGTCGAAAGCGCAGGATTGTAAATGCTGGGGAGTTTACCCGCTTGCTCACCAGCGGCTCGTAGCGGGGGCATCGGTATCGCCCAATATCAAGGGATATACAGAGGTGCTTCCTCCGGGCTATAATCCCGCCGGCAGTCAGCGTTACCCGCTGATCATAAACGTGCCCGGCCGTGGCACCAGGGGTGGTGGCACCGCCGCGGAACTTTGTGCCGTAGCCTGTGAGGCCATGGGGTTGAAAATTGAGCAAGACGAGCCGTTCGGATCCGGCAACTACCAGTTCCAGACCTCGGTAACCGTTGCCGGTCAGAATTACAATTTTATTATCCTGAGTCCTCAATACAATTGGGGCGATCAGGAGTCCGCTGCCGATGTACAGGCGATGATCAACTATGCAGTTTCACATTATAAGGTCGACCTCTCCCGTATTTATCTTGCCGGCCTTAGCTCCGGTGCCAATATGGTGATCAACTACATGGCTACCTCCCCCCAGGAGGCCCGCAGGATCGCCGCCGTCATTACCGTTGGACTATGCATGGGATCAAACTATGCGTCTGCACAGAACATGGGTAATAATCGCATCCATTACTGGGGGCTGGTCGGAAATACCGACAACCAATGCGGATGGAGCAATACGGTAAATTTCGCCAACCTTATCAACAGCTACTCCCCTTCGGGCAACCCGATGGGCAAATACACCCTGTTTCCCAATACCAATTCCGATCCGCATGTTATCTGGCCCGATGTAGAAGACAAAGACTATCGGGTGGATAACAAGAATTTTTCCGAGTGGTTTATCCAATTCACCAATGGAACCAATGCCTCCCTGCCTGCAACGCTTGGAAGCTATGATGTTAGTATCAGAGGAAAACAGGTGATTGCCAACTGGAGCACCAGTGTAGAATCTCAAACCGCCTATTTCGACATCGAGCGAGCAGGTGCCGATATGCAGTTCAGGTCTATCGGCCAGGTGAAAGCTGCCGGAAATTCCAGCCAGACGCAGGTGTATTCCTTCAGCGATGCGGCTCCGTTGAAAGGAACCAGTTTCTACCGTCTTTCGCTCGTAAATATGGATGGCGCCCGTGAATATTACGATATTAAGAAAATCATCAACCGGTCTTTCGGAGAGTTTATTACTCTTGGAACCACTCCCGGAAACAAAAACCTGCAGTTATCCATCGACCTCGACCAGGCGCAACAGGTAAGCCTGTCGGTTCTGGATGCCAATGGAAGAACCATTCAATCCTGGAATACACGTCTGGCTTCCGGCTATAATACTTTGCCCATATCCATTGAGAAATTATCCTCAGGCATATATTTTCTTTCTGTTCGCGGCGAACAGTTTACGGAGACGAAGAAATTTGTGCGATAGGTAAAATCCAACTCGTCCATCCACGCAAAAAAAGGGCTTTCAGTAATGAAAGCCTTTTTGGTTATTTCTCTTTCTCGTTCTCTCTCCCTCAAAATTCCTGGACGCAAAGAGCACAAAGAACCGCGAAGTACGCAAAGGAATTAGCAAATCTCCAATCTTATTTCAATCGCCATTCGTAATTGCATTGGCCCTTTTACTAATTGGCTCATTGGCCCATTTCTTTCGCTCCCTCTTCCCAAATTCCTGGACGCAGGAGCACACAAAGAAAATCTCCCTTTTCTCTTTCCCTTTCTCCTTCTCTTTCTCTTTCCCTTTCTCCTTCTCTTTCTTTTTCCCTTTCTCCTTCTCTTTCTCTTTCTCTTTCCCTTTCTCCTTCTCTTTCTCTTTCTCCTTCCTCCGCTCGCACTTATGCTCCTCGAAAGTTTACAAACACCAAACCTCAAACCGCAAACCGCAAAAAATCTCCTTTCTCTGATAAACCAGAGTACTATTTTTGCCGCATGAAACTTTCCTACTTATCTGAAACACTAATTGGTTCCGAGATCGTAAAACTGGGTGGCGAGATTCGTGAAAAGATCAGAAAAGGTGAAACGATCTACAATTTTACCGTGGGCGATTTCGATCCATCAATATTCCCTATCCCTAAAGAACTGGAAGATGCCATTGTGGAGGCCTATCGTAAACACTTTACCAATTATCCTGCCGCCGAGGGCAACCTCGATTTAAGGGAAGCCATCGCCCATTTTCTGAAAAACTGGGAGGATTTGGAATATGATCTGTCTGAGATCCTGGTATCCTGTGGTGGCCGCCCCCTGATCTACTCTCTTTACCGGGCGGTGTGCGACCAGGGAGACAAAGTGATCTATGCGGTGCCGTCCTGGAATAACAACCATTATACTCATTTTGTAGGAGCCGAACATGTGGTAATCGAAGCCGGGCCTGAAACAAATTTCATGCCTTCGGTGGAGGACATCCGTCCGCATATATCCGGAGCTACGCTTTTATCGCTGTGCTCGCCGCAGAACCCTACCGGCACCACATTCACCCGTTCAGACCTTGAAGCCATCTGCGATATGGTTCTCGAGGAAAACAGCCGCCGCGGGCCTAATGATAAAAAACTCTATGTGATGTACGACCAGATGTACTGGCATCTCACCTATGGCGATATCGTCCACTACAATCCTGTTTCGCTGCGGCCCGCCATGAAAGAGTACACTGTTTTCATTGATGCCATCAGCAAGGTTTTCGCCGCTACCGGAGTAAGAGTGGGCTGGTCGATGGGTCCTTCGCACATCATCAGGAAAATGCAGGCCATTCTGGGTCATATCGGAGCCTGGGCACCCATGGCAGAACAAAAAGCAGTAGCGAAATTTCTCTACGAAAAAGACAGCATCAGCGAATACCTGGTCACGTTCAGGCAAAAGATAGAGGAGAGACTTCGTGGTATTTACCAGGGCTTCCAGCAACTGAAGCAGGAAGGATTTGCGGTGGATGCCATCAGCCCGCAGGCAGCCATCTATCTTACCATAAAAGTTGACCTCACCGGCAAGAGCACCAAAGACGGCAAAAAGCTGGAAAACCAGGCAGATGTGACCGCCTACCTGTTAGACAAAGCAAGGCTGGCGGTGGTTCCGTTTTATGCATTCGGCGCTTCCCGCGTTTCACCCTGGTACAGGCTTAGTGTAGGTACCTGTAAAAAAGAGCAGATCCCCGAAATGATTCAACAGCTCAGAATCGCCCTGGGCGAACTACAGTAAATTGTAACCTGGGAAAAGGATGATGCTTGCCTGCAATGCCGGGGTGTAAAAGATTGCTGCGAAAAAGGAGCGTTACAGCAGAGACGCTGTAATTGATTGTTGAAGAGGGAAGAAATCAGTTCTTGTTGATCAGGAAAATGAAAGGCTTTAATTCTTTGTGTATCACTACTGAGCGGATGGCATGGGCGGCTCTTAATACTTTATAGCGATTGAGGTCGAAAACTTCGTGCGCAACGCAGAGATTGTCTACTGTTTCAAAGCTCATCAGCAGACGGTTGATCCTTTCGAGCTCCGTTTCCATGGACCCCGGCCGGAGAAATTCATCCTTAACCAGTACTAGCAAATCGCGATTCGGCATTTTCATCTCTATTTGGATTATCAATAACCAACAAATCCCTTGTTCAGGCCACAGCCGCATTTCTTAGAACTACCTCCCAGGCTTCTACTACCCGAACAGGAAGCAAAAATTATGCTAACAATTAACAACAACACAATGGTACGATTGTTCAACGACTTCATGGATTGGGTGTTTACCAATTAAGAACTATTTTACGCTGAAAATATTATTCGCCGTTGCCTGAACTCGACCAAAATAACAATGTTTTTTACAATTCAAATATAGTAATTGCTCTACTCGATTGGGGCCTCGGACATACCACTCGTATAATACCTATCCTCCGCTATTTAATTGAAAAAAAATGTAATATAGCGATTGCCTGCACTCCTGAGCAAAAAGCGCTACTTATCAGCGAGTTCGCCCAGGTGCATTATATCCCTTTGGAAGGATACGGAATTCACTATTCGAAAAACTCCGCGATGACCAGGCTCCGCCTGTTAATGCAGGTTCCTAAAATTTTGACCAAAATCAATCGGGAAAATAAGTGGTTACATGCATACCTGGAGCAGCACCGCTGCGATCTGGTGATTGCAGACAACCGGTATGGCTTCTATTCGAAAAGCTGCCCTTCCATTTTTATCACCCACCAGCTTGGGATCAAGACCGGCTTGGGCAAATGGGCCGACCGCCTGGTCAACTTCCTGAATTATCGAAAGATCAGGAAATTCTCCGCTTGCTGGGTACCGGATTTTGAACGAAGTCCCTCCCTGGCTGGTGAACTTTCTCATCCCGGCAAATTACCACCTATACCTGTCCGGTATATCGGACCCCTGTCGAGGCTGCAGCCCTGCGAGGCTGAGGGCAGCGATCAGCCAATGGTACTGGTGGTTCTTTCCGGCCCGGAACCGCAAAGATCGATCTTCGAGAAAATGATATTAAAGCAGGCGGCCTTCCTGCCGCAGACATTCGTCATCGTGCGAGGGCTACCAGTTGCTGCCGGCTTCCCGGGCTGCTCTGCCAATGTAACCCTGTTCAACCATCTTCCATCCGATCAGCTGAACGACTATTTCTGCCGTGCATCCTGTATCATAAGCCGGAGTGGGTATACTTCTTTAATGGACTACCTCAAGCTAAAAGTCAGGGCCGTATTGGTGCCTACTCCCGGCCAGGCCGAACAGGAATATCTTGCCCGGCTGGCCTCTACCCTTCAATGGGCAATAGTCAGCAGCCAGAAAGATTTTCAGCTGGCTTCGCTCATTGAATCGGCCAAACTGCTGCAACCACAATGGCCGGAGGGAAATATGGACCAGTATAAAACCGCCGTGAATGAGGCTTTATCCAAAGCGCTGTAGTTACTTTTGCCAAAAAAATAATTGAAGAACTGGCGGGCTCATGCGGCTGTTCTGGCTGCCAACCTGATTTTTGGCATCAATTTCAGCGCTGTTCAATACATCACCAAAAAATGGATCGGGCCATTCGGCTTGAATGTGATCCGGGTGGGCGTCAGCACAATCCTGCTCTGGGTTCTAATTCTATTTTCGAATACCCGCGCGGGCATTCAGCAAAAACACCTGGGTCGCTTTATCCTCTGCGCCATTACAGGAGTGGTCATTAACCAGATGCTATTTATAAAAGGATTGTCGATGACCCTGAGCATTCATGCTTCCCTGCTCATACTGGTTACCCCTATTTTCATAACTATTGTTGCAGCCTGGATCGGTACCGAACCGCTGACCATTTTCAAGATAACAGGCCTCGGGCTGGGTATTGCCGGAGCGATGATACTGGCCCTCGATCGTCAGCATAGTGGAAAAGCGAATGATATTTTATGGGGTGATATTTTCATCATCATCAATGCCATCTCCTATGCTTTCTATTTTGTACTGGTGAAGCCGCTGATGCAGGAGTATAATCCTGTTCATGTCATAAGATGGGTATTTACTATCGCGCTGGTGTTTGTCATCCCGCTGGGTTGGAACGAATTTTCGCGCATCCCCTGGCAGGATTTCAGCGCCAGGGAATTTCTGGCCACCGGCTTCATCGTAATCGGTGCAACTTTTCTCGCTTACCTGTTCAACCTGTATGGAATCCATCGCCTGGGAGCGGGCATCACAGGCACCTACATTTATACACAGCCGGTGTTTGCTGCCGTCATCGCGGTATTGGTACTGCACGAAGTGTTTACTGTAAATAAAATCATTGCCGCCTTCCTGATTGTAACAGGCGTATTGCTGGTTAGCCGCAAGAACGGGGTAAAAAAAAAGTGGGCGTTGAATGATTTCATTCAAACACCCACCTCACTGTAATTGGGCTTTTCAGGTACTATTGTTTAACCAGCTTCTGCACATCGGAGAAATCTTCTCCGGATACTCGCAGAAAATAGACGCCGGCAGGAATATCATCGAGGGCGAAAGTAACACCGGTATTGCCTTCCTTGTAAAAAGCTGATTTGGTTCTGATCACCTGTCCGCTCAGGTTGGTAATATTGATCACCACTTTCTGCGGACGGACGGGATTGATAAAAGCGGTTACTTCCGAACGAACCGGATTGGGATAAACCATCACTTTGTACTTGCTATTCGACGATTCCATCACCCGCCTGATATCAAAATAGGTTCTCTGCTGATCGGCATCAAACTGAACGAGGCGATAAAAGTTCAATCCAGGCATCGGATGGTTATCAATAAAACTGTACTGGTTGATATTGCTGGAATTGCCGGTAGCCGCTATTCTTCCGATTGCCTGGAATTTCTGATCGGTTCCCGCTCTCTCTACAATATATCCTTCCGCACTGATCTCGCGGGAACTGCTCCATTCCACATAGACCTTTTTATTAGAGAGCCGGACATTGTAATGTTTCAACACCACCGGAACGGTAGTAGCCCGCTGAAACTGGATCAACCAGTCAAACATGTTCAGTCCGTCTACCACATACGATGATTTATAAGCGGAAGACCAGGCATTGTGAAAATCCGCGGCATTGCAGGCCGTACCATCATTGGTCATCAGGGTCAGCTTTGCCGGAACAGAAGGCGATCCGGCATTAATAGCATTTACCCAGGATTCAGGCGTTGTTTTCGAACAGGAGGCGTCATTGTTGCAATGATTGATCCAGACGGGAAGATTGGTAGACGAAATATTACCGGTTCCCGTAACGGTAAGGGCACAAAGCGCCACGGGTGCAAGAGCCGCAATGGTATTGGCGTTGGCCGAACTGGCCGCTGCATACTCCATGGCGATATTGGCGCCGGCGCTCATGCCCGTCATGTAAATTCTTTTCGGATCGATGCGATAGTGATTAACGAGATATTGCACTGTGGCGGCAGCCGTGCCCGCACTGGGATATTGTATATCCGCGAAACCGGGGAAGTAGGAATACTGCGTATACTGGGGGCAAAAAACCATATACTCGTAGGTTTGGCCGCCGGAAGTAACAGTCAGGATTGCCTGTCCGTTTTGAATCTGCAGAGGCAGCGCATCGTCGGGGTTACCACCATTTTGCCCCTGAACAATATTGCAAAGTTGCGAAGCCGACCCGTTGCCCTGCGAACCCGCACCATGCCAATAGATAATTGTTGGGTAATATTTCGAAGGGCTGGCATCATAGTCGGATGGCTTTTTCCAGAGAAAACCCTGAACGAGCGGGTGAATATTAGCAGTGATTCGTTGAAACTGAAAATTACTGAAGCCGCAGGTTTGCGCCATTGATCCGTTTGATACCATCAACAACAACAAACAGCCGGCAAGGAAGCGATACGATCTGGATAAAATTCTTTCCATAGACATCATTTTAGGTTGGTTGAGCTTCACCAGGAAGTTTTGTCGTAGGATGCCAGGAAAGTGCAGGAAGGGAATGAAAATACGAATAAATTCAACGCGAACAATCAAATCAGGTTGATAATATACAGTTTAAACCTCCATTTTCGGATAGTTGAAGAATAAGAACTGCTTCTCCGCAGTTTCGAAATCCTTCCATTTTTCGGTTTCAATCTTCAATGCATAAATGGAACAGGTCGGCATATCATCTACCCTGGTGTTGGTAAGAGAATTGGCAAACTCCGTTATACCGGGATTATGCGAAAAAACAGCCACTATTGATGATGTATCAGGAATTTTCTTAATAACTGAGAGGAAATCATGACGCCCGGCAAGGTAAAGCTCCTTTAGTTCAAGGATGTTTTTCTCTTTGATGTCCAGTTCTGCGGCAAATGCCTCTGCAGTCTTCCGGGCTCTCCTGGCCGCACTGGTAATGATCAGGTCGGGAATAACATGGAGGCCGGCAAGCCTTCTCGCCATTTCGGGAGCATCTTTCCTTCCTCTTTCATTAAGAGGGCGGTCGAAATCGTCCATACCGGGATCGGCCCAGCTGCTTTTGGCATGTCTGACGAGTAACAATGTTTTCATACTGCAAAATAATCAATGCCGGGTCACGGGCTTTCCCGTCCATACAAGTTTAACCGGCGAAAGTGATTAATATCCGCGAACGTTCTTTCCCTCCATATAATTCAGGAAGGCCTTGTTCACAACGCGGTTGCCGCCAGCGGTGGGATAATTGCCGGTAAAATACCAGTCGCCGGTATTGGTAGGACAGGCCTGGTGAAGCGATTCGATGGTTTGGAAAATCACCTGTACGGGAAATTTCAATCCTTTGGGGGTGATGAGTTCGGCAATCTTGTTCGACAATTCCTGGGTAGTGAAAGGCTGATAAACCAGCTTCACGATATTTTCTGTTTGAAGAGTTCCGGCCCGGTCCATCTCTTTGCACTTCATGTAGATGTCGTGCAGGCGTTGCTCCTGGTTGCGGTCTTTCCACAATTCAATGGCGGCGCGGAAGGCGATGAAATCTCCGAGCTTGCTCATGTCTATCCCGTAACAATCGGGATAACGTATTTGTGGCGCGGAAGAAAGGATGATCACCTTTTTGGGTTCGAGGCGGGCCAGCATTCTGACAATGCTTTCCTTCAGCGTGGTACCTCTCACAATCGAATCGTCTATGACTACGAGGGTATCCACGTTTCTTTCAATGGTACCGTAGGTGATATCATACACGTGCTGCACCATTTCATTGCGGCTGGCATCTTCGGTAATAAATGTTCTCAGTTTTACATCCTTGATGGCCACTTTTTCCACACGCACACGGCGGTTAACCATTTCTGCCAGCTTCTCTTCGTCAAAATCCTTTCCCCATGAAAGGATACGCTGGATCTTGATCTTATTGAGATAATCTTCCAGTCCCTTTTGAAGGCCATAGAAAGCCACTTCGGCAGTATTGGGAATGAACGAGAAGATGGTATGTTTCAGATCGTGATTGACGGCCTGTAATACCTGTTCACTAAGATTATATCCTAAGGCATTTCGTTCGCGGTAGATTTTTTCGTCGCTGCCACGGGAGAAATAGATCCTTTCGAAACTACATGCCTTTCGTTCTTTGGGTTCGAGCACCTGTTCAATGGCTACGGCTCCATCGGCTTTTACGATGATGCCTTTGCCGGGCATGAGTTCTTTCACCTCATTTTCTCCGACATTGAAAACAGTCCGAATGGCTGCCCGCTCGGAGGCTGCCACCACCACATCTTCATCCATGTAGTAATAGGCAGGGCGGATGCCATGAGCGTCCCGGAATACAAAAGAATCGCCGTTTCCGATCAGTCCGCCCACGGTAAAACCTCCGTCGAATAAAGAAGCGGATTTCTGCAGTACTTTCAAGATATCTGGATCGGCGGGCGTGGTTTCATCTTCTTTCACCAGGAAATGATGGATCACTTCCATCATGGCTGCCAGGTCACTCTGCCGCTGAAATTCACCCGGATCAATATTGACCAGCGCAAACAGCTCGTCGGTATTGACCAGGTTGAAATTCCCTGCCAGGGCGAGATTCCTGGCCGGAATGGTATTTCTCTTAATAAATGGATGGCAAAATTCTACGTTGTTTTTTCCCTGTGTGCCATAACGGAGGTGCCCAAGCAGCAACTCGCCCAGGTATGAAATATGGCCTTTCATCAAGCCCGGGTGGCGGGTAATATCGTTTTGAAACTTTTCAAGTTCCTTTACCTCATTGGTGATGCGGGTGAAAATATCGACTATCGGCTGGGGAGCATTGCTGCGGATACGCTGGAGAAACGGGTAGCCGGGTTCCACATTGAGCTTTACGGCAGCCACACCGGCTCCATCCTGACCCCTGTTATGTTGTTTCTCCATTAACAGGTAGAGTTTGTTCAAACCCCACATTACGGTGCCGTACTTCTGCTGATAATAAGAGAATGGCTTTCGTAACCTTATGAATGCCAGCCCGCATTCATGTTTTATAGCATCGCTCATGTATAGTGTTGCAAGTCAGGAAAGCGCAAAGGTAAGCTCAATTAACGACAAATCAGAGTGAGGTATGTTAAGAAAGCCGGTGGCGGCGGAAAGGGGTATAAAAAAGCCCCGCAGTCTTCATAGGAGAGGGGGCCCGGGTTCTTCGAAAGGATAATGAACTAGCTTTTTTTCAGAGCATTTTTAGGATTGGATCGGCTGGAATTCCATAGGATGACCGTTTTCAAACTATGCACAAGATGAAAATATTCGCTCCCGATTGCAATAGCAGGTAGCCTGATTTCTTGGACTTTACATACAAAATCCCCTATGGGATAATGGTTTTCCAATATCCAGGCCCCCCAATCCTTATCACTCCGTTACTTAGATATATGTTGCCGTATTGTTGATGAAATTCACCAATGAGGCAGAGTTTTTCAGTTTAAGTTTTTTCAGAATGTTATGGCGGTGAACTTCCACTGTTTTGAGCGAGATGTTCAGCTGTGTGGCGATCTCTTTGGACGAAAATCCTTCCTTGATCAGGTTGATGATCTGGATCTCGCGTTCTGTCAGCGCGTTCACATTGGGAGTATCCTTGTTTTCTTCGAGTACGAGTTCAGAGATATTGTTCTTGATCTCGTCACAGATGTACTTGTTGCCATTTTGAACCTCCAGGATGGCTTTGATCATTTCCTCTTTGGAAGAGTTCTTGGTCACGTAACCCCTGGCGCCGATCTGGAGCATCTTTTTGGCATAGGCGGGTTGTGAGTGCATGGAAACTCCGATGATCTTGGACGCTGGAGAAACCTTCCTGATCTTTTCCGTAGCCTCGAAACCGGAGATGGGAGTCATATTGATGTCCATCAGCACAATTTGCGGGCGTTTGGTGCGGGCAACTTCTACCGCTTCTTCGGAATCGCCGCATTCGGCTACCACCTCGAAACGGGGGTCGTTGTTAAGGATATAACTCCAGGTTTCCCGGATGAGTTTGTGATCGTCTGCGATCAGGATACTTACCTTTTGCATAGTTTGATTTTTAAAGATTTGAAATCGGTATATTAATATTAAGTGCGCATCCTTTGCCAGGGGCCGAAACAATGTTCACTTTTCCGTTGAACAGTTCTGCCCTGCTGGTAATATTGAACAGCCCCACCCCCTTTTTGTGGCGTACCTGTTCGGGATCAAAACCTTTTCCATCATCGGAAATCGAAAGGTTGATCATGTTGTCTTCCGTAAACAATTCAATGACCAGGTTTTTTGCCTGGGCATGTTTCATGACGTTATTCACCTGCTCCTGCGCGATGCGGAAGATCATCAGTTTCTGCTGTTCGCTCATCAGGTCGTCGATGCCGGGATGGAAATAGAACTCCACATTCAGTTTGCGGGTCAGTTTGATGCTTTCAACCAGGTCCTGTATGGATTCTACCAGGCCGAGATCGCCAATGCTGGACGGCACCAGCGATCGGGAAATGGTACGTATTTCATTGATGGCATCTGAGATTCCCTGTGTACTCATATCGATGAGGCTGATCCTCTCCTTCTCGTCATTACGGGCCACTTCGAGGTACAGCTTAGCGGTCGATAATATCTGGTTGATGTTATCATGCAATTCCTTGCCGATCAGTGAGCGTTCTTTTTCCTGTGCATCTACAACAGCCTGTGCCACCAGCTTCTGCTTGTTCAATTCCTGCCGCAGCAGTTTCTTTTCGAGTTCGCGTTTTTCGGTGATGTCCTGCATGGACCCTACCATCCGGCTCACCCTGCCCTGCTGGTTGTAAATCAAAAATCCACGATCGGAAACGAGCACGTATTTACCGTCGGCTTTCTTGAACCGGTACTCTTCCTGCCAAACCTGCTGGCTCTGGCTGTCTATAAAATGGTGAATGCTGTGCAGCACCCTGTCGCGGTCGGAGGGATGTATGGATGATTCCCACATGCCCAGATCGTTCTGGAAGGTGCCGGCCTTGTATCCGAACAACCCATGAAATCCTTCACCCCAATACATGGTGTTGGTGGCTACATCCCAATCCCAGATGGCATCATTGGTAGCCATCGTGGCGAGCAGGTATCTTTCATTGCTGATTTTTATCTTTTCATCGGACTGTTTGTTTTCGATGATCAGTCTCAGCAGGTTCACGGCTCTTTCAATCACAGACATCTCTTCCCGTGTAGGCACCTTTTTGCTTGTATTGTAGATTGCCAGCGATGCGAGCACGCGGTTCTGCGAACTCAGGATGGGGAACGACCAGCAGGAACGAAGATCATGCTGCAGAGCAAGCCCTTTGAACTCCACCCACAATTCATCGTTCTCAATGTCGGAAACAATAACATTCTGCTTGAGATACATGGCCGTGCCGCAGGATCCTACCCGCGGTCCAATCAACACGCCGTTGATTCCATTACAATAGGAATCCGGCAAACTGGGCGCGGCCAGTGTATGCAATGTCTTGCCGTCGGGTTTCAATTCAAGAACGGAACAGTAAGTGCCGGGGAAAATCTTTTCAATTCCACCTATCAGCACTTCCGCATTATACTGCAGCGATGCCTGAGGCCTTGCGTTCAACTCCAGCACCTCTTTTTCCAGTGCCAGGAGAGATTCCTGCCGTTTGCGGTGATTGATGTCCCTGAAATAAATAAACAGGCCATGTGCCGAAGGGAAGGCGGTTATTTCAAACCAGGTATTGAAGCGGTAACTGAAGAAATCATCTACCAGGGCTGTCCGGCTCCGGATGGAATGACTGAACATGTCGAACAGCTCTGTTTCGAGATCGGGGAACACTTCGGTGACCTGTCTTCCGATGGCTTCCGCTGTTTTTATACCCGTTATTACTTCCAGCACTTTGTTCCATAAAAAAACGCGGTGATCATTGTCAATGGCAATGAAGCCGTCGGTGATACTTTCCAGCAGCGTATTGATTCGGTCAGAATATTGTCTCAGCTGGCTTTCGCTTCTCTTCAATTCCATCTCCGCTATCTTCTGCGCGGTAATATCGTTGAAGGAAACAACCACGGCATCGGGCTGGCGGTTGCCTTCGGAGTAAAACAAGGGCTCGGCATTCACAGATATCCACACGAGTTCGCCCGATTCGCGATAAATACCCACCACCTTATTATGAACAGGATTGCCATTGCGCAACACTTCGGCAGCGGGCAGTTCTTCCAACGGCAATGCCGATCCATCTTCACGTATGCACTTCCAGCGCGGGGTATTAATGTTTGTACCAATCAGGTTGCTGATGCGTTCGTCAAAAATAGTTTCCACACTGTGGTTGCAGGTGATAACCTGCCCGTGACGATCCACCAGCACCAGCCCTTCGCTCAGGGCATCAATAAGTGTGCGGTATCTTTCTTCGCTGTTGCGCAGCGCTTCTTCTGCCTTTGTTTTTTCGGTAATATCGCGCTGCACTTCCACCAGGCCGATGTGCTGGCCTGATTGATCGGTGACGAATGAAATCGAAGAGAATAAATGGATCTGTCTGCCATCGGGGCGCCGGTAACTGATCTCTCCGGACCAGTATCCATAATTAAACAGGTGAGTCAGTTGTTGCTGCCGGGTTTCCCCGCGGTATTCATAGTCGATGTATTCATCCACTTTGTGCCCCACCATTTCATCAGCGGGGATGCCATGTATGTTTTCCGCACCGCTGTTCCAGGTGGTTACATTGAACTGAAGATCGGTGGCAATGATGGCATCGGTGATTTCCTGCATCACCCTGGCCTGGTAGCTGATCTTTTCTTCCGACAGTTTGCGGTCGCGAATGTCAACTACCGTTCCTATATAACCGAGAAATGTTCCGTCCGACAAAAACCGGGGAATAGACTGATCGATGATCCAGCGATACTGTCCCGATGCGGACTTCAGGCGGTATTCGAGTTTAACAGGCAGGCGCTGACTGAACATTTCATCGAAGTAATGGATCGCCAGCGACGCATCATCAGGATGTACCAGTTCAGACCACCGGATCTCGGACACATCTTCCAATCCCAGCCCGGTAAATGCTCTCCAGTTTTTATTGACGTAAACTGTCTGATCATTCCGGTCGGAAACCCAGATCATCACCGGCGCGGTATCGGCCATATTGCGGAAGCGGGCCTCACTCTCCAGTACAATTTCTTCCGCTTTTCTTCTTTCGATGGCGCTGGCCAGACAGGATGCAAATGTTTTCAGAATGTCTTTGTCAATTTCGCGCCAGGTACGTTCCTGTCTGCAATCGTCCATGCCGATAAAGCCCCAGAATTCACCCAAAACGAAAATGGGGCAGAGCACGAGAGACTGAATACC
The DNA here is from genome assembly GCA_964605065.1 of uncultured Chitinophagaceae bacterium. Lineage (GTDB taxonomy): Bacteria > Bacteroidota > Bacteroidia > Chitinophagales > Chitinophagaceae > Endoryza. Next base: position 49,169 of record CAZSAQ010000002.1, on the reverse strand, counting down.
GGCTGTTTCCAGCATTTTCCGCAAAGAGTCATCCACCACTTGCCGGGTGATCCGGGAAATGCAGTTTCCCTCCTGTATATGGATCTCATGTTTATCGAGCTGGTAAGAAAGAGGCAGGTCTCTGAGATGCGGATTGTTCATCAGCGACACACTTAACCCGGAACACCATTCATAAGTCTGGCTGCTGTATATTTTCCGGTCTTCGTCTCTCCTGTTTTCAAAAATATATACCCGGTCAACATTGGCTGCCTGTCCCAGGTTTTTGAGCGCGTTGTCGAGAATACCGCGATAGTTATCTTCCTTGAGGAAGTCGTGCGTGATCCTCGATATCAGCGACAGTAATTTGTCTTTATAAATCAGTTCTTCCTGTGCCTTTACGATCGGGCTGATCTCATTGGCAATAATAATGACGGATTGCACCTGGCCATTGGCGTCCTTTTCCGGAGCGATGGTCAGGAGCATATTATATATATGTCCGCTGCCACTTTCCGAAGGCATTCTGAGTGTGAAATTTTCACTGACTCCTGTTTCAAACACAACCCTGCAACGATCTTCCACCCTTCTCCAGGCTTCCCGGTTCATTCCGAGCTCTCCGGGAGTCTTTCCTATCAGATCTTCCTCATTCATGCTGAATGTGCTGCGAACGGCTTTGTTAACATAGGTAAGCCGTAGATTTTTATCCAGTTTATGTATCAGCAAAGGCACGTTTTCCGAAAGGGCGCGATATTGCTCCTCTCTTTGCTGAACGTCTTTCTGCGCTCTCTGAACGGAGGTGATATCGCGGGCTGCCGCGATCAGTATGTGGTGATCGGTAGAGAAAACAGCGGACCAGGATAGCACGAGGTAGTCGCCGTTTTTGCACCTTATTTTCAATTCAAAATCTCTCAACTCTTCGTTGGCCATGATCCTGGCTGCTCCTTCTTTCGCTCTTTCCTTATCGTCGTCATGCACAAAACTGTAGTAGGAGCGGCCCAGTAATTCTTCTTCAGTATGGCCCAGCAGTTTGGCGAAAGCAGGGTTTACCCGGGCGAAACGGCCATTGACATCGGTAATACAGAGCAGGTCGCCTGAGAGCGTAAAGAAAGACTCCATCTGCTCGAATGTTTTACGATGGATGATTTGTTCGGGAATAGTCTTGAAGGCCTGCTCGAGTATCTCCACCATTTCGCGATCATATGGCTTTTTCTCTTTGCTGAACATCATCAGGCCACCCACCAGTTCGCCATTACTCAGAAATGGCAATACGAAAGAGGTTTGAATGCCGGCCTCCACGGCTTGTTCGGCACGAACGATTTCCGGCCTGGCGGAGAGGTCTTCCACCCAGAATGGCTGAAAATCGTTGTACTTGGGTTTTGAACGGATCACATCGATATCCACCCGCATCTGTTGTGATTCTTCGAGAAACGTGGAATTGATCTTTCCCGGAGCCACAGAATAGGCTTCAATATGAGAAAAGCGATTCTCCTTGCTGAACAGCCAGAATTCAGCCAGTTCCCAACCGGTGAACTCCCGTATCAGGAGCGTGATGTTAGAAATACCCTCCTTGAATGTTTTGCCGGTCTTTAATGCTTCCTGGATTTGTTCCGACAGTCTTGATGAACGGGAACGTTTCCATTCTGCTGTGATATCTTCCACATAGAGTATCCCCGCGCCATAATCGTTCAGCGATACGGACGTCGGAGTTATTTTCACTTTGAACAACTGCTTCTGCTTGCTGCAATGGGTAGAAACCAACTGCCGTCCATGGTCTGGGTGACGAAGCAGGCTGCTTTCCTCCTCTTCGCAGGTGGTGGCCAGTTGAAAAACACTCAGCTCCTGCAGTTCCGACTGGCTATATCCATACAGTTCCTGGAAAGAAGTATTGCCCCAGATTATCTTCCCTGAGCTTAGCTCGTATACTACTGCCGGGCGCGGGTTTGAGCTGATCACCGAAAATAATATGGTGGCCGAAGCAGGAATTATCTCCTGCCTGGCATCGACCCGTGTCAGTAAGAAGGATTCAACCGTATCCGGATGCCGGCAAATGGAAAAACTGGTCGGAGTTCCATTAAGGTTTAACCACAATATGGAATGATGGAGAAAATTGTCTGGGAAAGATTGATTGAATTCAGGAGTAAAATAATCCAGAGAAGATCCGATGAGCTGTTCCCTGGTTTTGCCGGAAACATACAGAAAACCCGCAGACGCATCGAGAATGATTCCCGTATTATCTGTGTGGAGGCTCACCGATGAATCGGATTGGCCTGCCGGCGGACTGGATTTTCTAAGGTTCTTCTGCATAAGGTTCCGTGCTGAATCGGGGTGTATCTACACAAAAAACCGTGGATATTATCTGGATTTTAAACGTAAATACTTATCTAAGCTAAGAAAATAGCCTTCACTCCCGAACGGGGAACCTGTAGATTTTTATAAATTTAGGTGTTTGCCCTTATTGTGTGCCGCCTTTATTTGCATACTGCCACCAATGGGCCATATTGGAGCAACTGCGAAACTCGTCGTCGAGCATGATGTAGTAATTGGGAAGTTTGGTGGCGAACCATTTCTCCAGAACTTCCTGCTTTTTAAGCTCTAAGGCGCGCTGTGATATCCTGTTGTAGTCGTCTTTCAGATTTTCGCGGTGCGGCTCGGAGCGGCTCTTGAGGTAAACGATCCGAACAGCGGATTTGCGGTTCTCATCCGTGAAAACCACTGGTTTAGAGTATTCTCCTACTTTCATGGTGCCTAACATGAGCACCAGGTCTTTGTCGAGCTGGGCTACGGTCAGGTAAGTACTGGATACACCCATTTCATTTTGTGCCTGCAACAATCCTCCTGAGTATTTCAGGTTCTCATCTTCGCCATATTTCGAAGCGGCTTCTCCAAATCCAAGAGTACCGGCAATGAGTTGTGCTCTTACCGTATCGAGTTTATTGATTGCTTCATTGCTTTCGGTAGCGGTTACACGGGGAATACGCAGGATATGTCTTACCACTGCATCATCTCCCGACCGGGTGACCATCTGAATAATGTGATACCCGAATTTTGATTTAAACACCGGAGAAACCTGTCCATCCTGCAAACGGAAAGCATGCTGAATAAACGCGGGATCCCACTGCTTTTCGGTACGGTTAATAGTATACTCGCCATTATTTTGTTTTACACCGGGATCTTCAGAATAAAGGCTGGCCAGTGTTTCGATCTTTGCTTTTTTCTCTTCGACCTGCCGCTTGTAATCTGTCAGCTCATCGATAGCGAGTTTTTCAAAATCCCTGCTGGCTTTCGGATACACGATTATCTGTCCTACCTCTACTTCTGATTCATAAAATGGAAGGCTGTCTTTGGGTATTTTCTCCCAGTACGCTTTTACTTCCTGCGGGGTGATCTTGACATTTTCCACCACTTTGTTGCGCATCAGTTTGGAGAGCTGCATTTCTCTTTCGGTCAGGCGAAGGTCTTCCTTGAGCTGGTAGATGGTTTTGCCCGCAATCTGCTCGAGAGCTTCCTTGCCACCGTAGTTCTGGGCATAATACCTCACTTTATTATCGAGTATGGCTTCCAGTTCTTCATCGCTGAAAGGGATAGAATCCTTTTCGGCTTGCAGAGTGAGCGCCTTGATGATCAGGATCTGGTCGAATATTGCACAGGCTGCGTTTTCAGGTATCGGTTCATTACGGCGCTGGCGGTCCTGTATTTCATTATACACATCCGAGCGGAGAACGATCTTGTCTCCTACTATACCAACAATTTTGTCGGCTACGACTTTATGCTGGGCAAAAGTGGCAGCGGAGAACAGTAAAAGGGCCAGGAGTGTAAATAGTTTATTCATATATGATCAGATGAGCGAATCAAAAATAGTTTTCCTCTTACGATGTGAGGGGGGCGCTACTGTTATTTAACATTTTTTTCGTTGGCCCCTAAAAAACTACCAGCCTGTTCCTGCCGGGGGGACACAGGCTGGCAGTGAATATGAAAAATATCAGAGTGTGCGTTTTACTTCTTCTTCTTCAAAGGCTTCTACGATATCTCCCACCTTGATGTCATTGAAGTTCTTGATGGTCAGACCGCATTCCATTCCGGTTGCTACGTCCTTCACATCATCTTTGAAACGCTTGAGTGAAGCCAGCTCGGCGCTTTGACCTTCCCCTTTGGGATATTCAACGATGCCATCGCGGATGATGCGGATCTTGGAGTTACGGCTGATCTTTCCATCGAGTACATAACATCCTGCCACGGTAGCTTTATCGAATTTGAAGACGTTACGGACTTCCACATTGGCAACGATCTTTTCCTGGATGGTCGGCTCAAGCATACCCTCCATCGCGCTCTTGATTTCTTCGATGGCGTTATAGATGATAGAGTAAAGTTTGATTTCCACTCCTTCATTCTCGGCAAGCCTGGCTGCCTGTGCAGAAGGACGAACGTTAAAGCCGACAATGATCGCATCGGAGGCTGTTGCCAGCAATACATCACTTTCAGTGATTGCCCCTACGGCTTTCAATACCACACTTACTACAATTTCCTGGGTCGACAGTTTCTGCAGTGAATCGCTGAGGGCTTCCACAGATCCATCCACATCGCCTTTGATGATCAGGTTCAGTTGTTTGAAATTACCCAATGCCAGGCGTCGTCCGATTTCATCGAGTGTGATATGTTTTTTCGTGCGGATACCTTGTTCACGGAGGATCTGGGCACGGCGGTTGGCTACTTCTTTGGCTTCTGCTTCATCGGCATAGACCTTGAATTTTTCACCAGCCTGCGGAGCGCCGTTCAATCCAAGGATCAATACGGGAGTCGATGGTTCGGCCTCGTCTTTTCTCTTGTTTCTTTCGTTGAACATCGCTTTTACGCGACCATAATATTGTCCGGACACAACCAGGTCGCCCTGTTTCAGTGTTCCGTTCTGAACGAGCACGGTGGCCACATATCCTCTACCCTTGTCGAGTGTAGCTTCTATGATGGTTCCGGAAGCTTCTCTTTCGGGATTGGCTTTCAGGTCCAGCAGTTCCGCTTCCAGGAGGATTTTCTCCAGGAGTGCGTCTACATTGAGTCCTTTTTTGGCACTCAGTTGCTGGCTCTGGTACTTGCCACCCCATTCTTCAACGAGGAGATTCATCTGAGACAGTTGCTCGTATATTTTCTGCGGATTGGCTCCGTCCTTATCGATTTTGTTGATAGCGAAAATCATCGGAACCCCTGCCGCCTGTGCGTGGCTGATGGCTTCCTTGGTTTGCGGCATCACGGCATCATCGGCAGCAATCACGATTACGGCGATGTCGGTTACTTTCGCACCACGGGCACGCATGGCGGTAAACGCTTCGTGGCCGGGTGTGTCGAGGAACGCGATGTGTTTTCCGTTAGCCAGGGTTACTTCATAGGCACCGATGTGCTGGGTGATACCACCTGCTTCACCGGCTACTACGTTGGCGCTACGGATATAATCGAGCAGCGATGTTTTACCATGGTCTACGTGACCCATGATGGTGACGATCGGGGCGCGTGGTCGCAGGTCTTCTTCTGCATCCTCTTCTTCTTCCTCCTCCATTTCCATCTGCTTTTCCATATCGATGAATTCCACATCGAATCCGAATTCGCCGGCTACCAGTTCGATCACTTCGGCATCGAGACGCTGGTTGATAGACACCATCAGGCCGAGACTCATACATTTGCTGATCACTTCTGCAAAGCTTACGTCCATCAGGTTGGCCAGTTCGCTCACGCTGATGAATTCGGTTACCTGCAATTTGTTGTCCTGAATCTCTTCTCCTCCCTGTTCTGAAGCGCCCTGTCTTTTTTCACGGCGATATTTTGCCTTGAGACTTTTTCCACGTCCGCCCGCACCTGCCAGTTTAGCCTGTGTTTCGCGGATCTTGTTCTGGATTTCCTTTTCGTCGATTTCTTTTACTTCACGGGGAGCGCCGCGATGAGGTGCGCCTCTCTGGCCGCCTCTCTGACCGCCATCTCTGCGGAAACCGCCACCCTGCTGCGGTCCACCGCCCTGCCTGGGGGGATGACCTCCGCCGCCCGGGCGCTGCTGATCACCATCTCTTCTCTTAAACAATTCTCCCGGTGCCTGTCTGACTTCTTTCTTCTCGATCGGAATGCGTTTACGCTTTCTTTTTTCTTCTCCTGGCTTGGGCCGGGTATCGCTGTCTACCGGGAGCTCGATCTTGCCAAGTATCTTGGGCCCTTCGAGTTTTTCGGCGCGAATATTTTCAATTACTGTAGAACTATCTTCTGATTCTTCTTTCGCAGATGCGGCAACAGCAGGACTGATTTGAGGGGTTTCTTCTACTGGCGGTACCACTTCTTCCTCTGTTTTCTTTTTCGATTTTGGCTTTTCCTCAACTACCGGGGGAGCGGCTTCTTCAACCGGCTCTTCTTTTTTCTTCGCTGTTTTTTTAGGCCTTGTCGAGGAATCGATGGCCGACAGATCAATTTTATCCAACACTTTCGGCCCTTCGATTTCCGGGGCTTCCACTTTTACAACTTCCGGTTCTTCTTTTTTCTCTTCAACCGGGGGGGCGGGTTTCTTTTCCACCACCGGTGCGGGTTCTTCTTTTGGTTTCTCCGGCTCGGCTTCCTTCTTCACCTCTTTCTTGAATACGAGGGCGGCTTCCTCTTCTTTCTTCTTTTTCGCCTCCACACTTCCCTTGGGCAGATCGATCTGGTCACTTTTCAGCTTCGCCACTTTATCGCTGGCAAATTCCTGCTGGAGCGAACGGTACATTTCTTCCGTAAGCTTGGAAGTGGGTTTCAGATCATCCTTGGGAAAACCTTTCCCTATCAGGTACTCAATGATGGTATCCTGACCAACGTTAAACTCTTTGGCCGCGCCTAGTAATCTTGGTAATTTTAATTCTGACATTCAGGTTTTTTAAGTGTTTATGGTGTGCCACCCGCCGGAACGAAACTTAGACCAATTCTTTTGTTCGATCGCTGCCGGATTACCGGAGGAAAGCCCACTTATTCTTTCTCAAATTCTTCTTTCAGGATTCTTCTGACTTCTTCAATGGTTTCTTTTTCCAGATCAGTCCTTCTTTCCAGTTCCTGGGCGGTAAGGTTCAGAACGCTCCTGCCGGTATCGCAACCGATGCGTTTGAACTCTTCGATGATCCAGGGTTCGATTTCATCGCTGAATTCATCCAGGTCGATATCATATTCCTGGGGTTCTCCTTCTGTGTCACGGAATACGTCGATGCTGAAACCGGTCAATTCCTGGGCCAGTTTGATATTCACCCCTTTCTTGCCGATGGCCAGGGAAACCTGGTCGGGCTTCAGGTATACATTTACATGTTTTGTCTCGTTGTCGAGATCCATGCTGGTGATGCGGGCCGGCGTAAGGGCACGCTGGATAAGGAGTTGAATATTGTTGGTCCAGTTGATAACGTCGATATTCTCATTTTTCAATTCGCGAACGATGCCATGGATACGGCTTCCTTTCATACCTACGCAGGCTCCCACCGGATCGATGCGGTCGTCGTAGGATTCGACGGCAACTTTGGCTCTTTCACCCGGTTCACGAACGATTTTTTTGATGACGATCAGGCCGTCAAAGATCTCAGGCACTTCGATCTCCAGCAATTTGGCCAGGAATGAAGGCGAAGTACGCGAAAGTATGATTACCGGGGAGTTATTTTTTAATTCTACTTTCTTGACAACGGCACGGGTATTTTCTCCTTTTTTGAAGTAATCCTGTGGAATCTGCTCGGATTTGGGCAGGATCAGTTCATTTCCTTCCTCATCCAGCAAGAGGATCTCCTTTTTCCAAACCTGGTATACTTCCGCGCTGATGATGTCTCCTACTCTTTCGCCATACTTCTTGACGAGCACATTCTTCTTCAGGTCGCTGATGCGGCTGGCCAGTGTTTGTTTGGCGGCAAGAATAGCGCGACGTCCAAAATCCAGAATGTTTACTTCTTCATAGAGTTCTTCCCCCACTTCGAAGTCAGGTTCTATTTTTACGGCATCGCTGTAGGCAATTTCTGCCAGCGGATCATTGACAGCACCATCTTCCACGATCATCCGGCGACGGATGATTTCAAGGTCCCCTTTTTCCGCGTTCACGATCACGTCGAAGTTCTCATCACTGCCATACTTTTTGCGCAGCAGTGTTTTGAACACGTCTTCCACTACTTTCATCATCGTGGGCCTGTCTATGTTTTCTGCGTCCTTGAATTCCTGGAACGCTTCGATAAGATTGATACTTGCCATAATCTACAATTTAGAACCCGCCGGGCGGGTGAATTAAAATACTACCTGAAGTTTGGTTGATTTTATGTTATCGAATGGAAGGTCGTGCAGCAGCACTTCCTTCTTTTTATTTTTTCCTCTGGTTTCTTCCACTTTAACCGCCGACTCGCTCACTTCCAGCAACTTACCTTCCACTTTCCGGCCGTCTTTCAGTAACACTTCCACCGGCCTGCCGGTGTTTTTGACGTACTGGCGATGAAGTTTCAGTGGCTCATCCAGCCCGGGCGAGGATACTTCGAGCGAAAAATCATCTCCCGGGAAAAATCCAGACCCCTCGAGCTGCTTGTACAGCGCCCGGTTGATCGAAATACATTTTTCGATGGTGATGCCCTGGTCGCCATCCAGGTAAATTTTCACATTATTGGTGGGTTTTATCTTGATTTCCACCAGAAAATACTGGGGCTGATCTTCCAGTAGTGCCCTGACCATCTGTTCTATTCTGTTAACCTGCGTTTCTATGCTCATATCTGGGAAATAAAGAAGGGAACGCTTCCGTTCCCTTCTGTTGATCTTTTTCCGATGCAAATGTAAGGGAATTATCTTATTCATTCCAAATCCTCCCCGGGAATCGGGCCTTGCCAGGTCCTGCCTTTCTTTACACCCGTAAAGGAGGGCTGACACGAATCAGCCGTCACACCCGCCAACGTCAATTTCTGGGTGGCAACAAAAAGCTAATTTTAGAAAAACAATTATATGAGTCAACCCGAAAACCTGGGCTCATTTCTGAAAGAAGGCAAAACCCTGCTTTCCGAATACGTCGAAACCCGGCTCGATCTTATACGACTGCAGGGGATCAAGACATCGGCCAAAGCAGCGGGCCAGCTGGTTTGGATTCTTGTTTCCTTATTCCTGGTCTTCCTGGTATTTCTGCTGGCAAGCCTGGTATTAGGCTTCTGGCTTTCAGAAGTCACCGGCAGTTTCATAAAAGGCTTTGGTTACACCACCCTCATCGTGCTGGTACTGGTAGGCATCATCGCCCTGCTGAAAAACCAGTTATTTATCAACCCGGCCATCAAAAAGGCTATCAGTCATCTGCACGAAAAAAACGAGGAAACGGAAGATTAAAAACGATTAACATGTCTGAAAATCTTGATAATATAAAGAGCATCCGGGATTTGGATAAAGCCATCGCCCGTAAAAAAAATAAAGCCCGCGAGCTGGAAGACCGGATCAATAACCGCTTTGAATATCTGCAGGAACATTATCCGTCACTGGTAAAGAATTCGCTTTTCAAGATCACGCTGGGGGGCGGAGACTCCCTGGCTGGCACCATCCTGAATACTTTCCTGGGGCACGACCGCATTCAGAAAACGATGAACAATGCCCTGGGCACGCTCGGAGAAAAATTCGCCGACTGGATAGAGCGACTCACCGAGAAATTTAGCAAGAAAGCGTAGGTTTCACTCCATTCATCGGTATTGAAAAGCCTTTAACAGTTGAATTAATTGTCATTGGCTAATTTTACGGTATTATGTTTACGATCGCATTATACTTGTTGCTGGCGTATTTCCTCTATAGATTCATTTTCTATTTTATCATCCCCATAGTAACCACTTCCCGCCAGGTGCATAGACAGATGAAAGACTTTCATCAACGCATGCAACAACAGGAAACAGGCAGCTACCAATACCAGGAAACAACCCAACAGAAGAAAGAACCTCAAAAACCCTCCAGCCCCGGCGGAGATTATATTGAGTTTGAGGAAATTAAGTAAATTCGTTTCACGTTTGTCGTTTCAAGTTTCACGTTGAGTGCTGCTGTTGGATTCATTCGCCATTCGTCATTCGCCATTCGTCATTCGCCATTTTCATTGGCTCATTGACTAATTATCACATTCGCACATTGTTATTTGTTTCCTCTCCCCGACCGGGGAACGCAAAGCGCGCCAAGAACCGCAAAGCGCGCAAATAGAATTCGCCATTTGTCATTCGTCATTCGTCATTCGCCATTCGCCATTCGTCACTGCATTGGCTCATTGACTAATTATCACATTGGCTCATTGCTTAATCACTTCCCACAGCTTTTCTCCTTCCTTCAGGTGAATTCCTTTAATTCCTATGGCCCTGGCGGCTTCCACATTGTTTAACGCATCGTCAATAAAAACGGTTTCATGTGCCGCGAGCCCGTTCTCTTCGAGCACGAGCCGGTAAGAGGCGGCATCCGGTTTTCTGACACCGGCGAGGTGAGAATAATAAGCTTTTTCAAACAGATCGTCCATGGCAAATCCATAGCGGTTGAAAAAGGCATCCTGGAAATGAACCAGGTGCAAAGCATTGGTATTGCTGAACAGGAACAACCGGTATTTCGATCTAATATCCTGCAGCCACTGCACACGCTCTTCGGGAAAATCGAGCAGCATGGCATTCCAGGCGGCCAGGATTTCTTTTCTGCTGCCGGAATTGCCTTCCATCTTGTAGATCGAATCAATAAATTCCTCGTCGCCAATATCACCGGTCTCGTACTTTTTAAAAAAGGAGGCGGCATGGCCGATGCGGAAGTACTCTTCAATATTGACGAGCCCCATGTTTTTATAAGCCTGCAGCGTTTGCCCGATATCAAGATTTAGCAAAACGCCGCCCAAATCGAAAATGATGTTCCTGATCCCTTCCATGAATTTATTTTTTTAACCCTTCCAGCCGCAAAGATACCGGGGAAACGGCCGGCAGATTGCTGGCTGGTTTATCGAGGTAAAAATAACTCACGGCCGAGTAATCATCTACCCGGTAAAAGTTCACCCATCCATCAGGGAAAGAAGGATCGTTAAGGTCCGGCGTTTTTTTCATTTCATATAGCCTCGTAAACCCGGAAGGGCCGTCGATGGTAACCGGTTCGAGCAATATTTTCTTATTGAACAGCTCTTTTACGAGTTTGAAATCTCCGCCGCCGATCTCCTGCAATGTCACTCTCAAATCGGTATTGAAGTAAACCGCATCGGGCACATGCCATCTGTAGAAAACATATTTGTGCCCGGTATCATCTGCAACCGGGCATCCCTGGTAACGATTGGAAAAAGCATTCAGTCCCCAGCCGGTGCCGATATAATCTTCTGTTCCGGTACCATTGATGGTAGGAAGATCTTTATCGCCATCGAGATACATCTTCACCTCTCCTTCTCCCCACCAGGTTTTGTCGTATACCGGATCGGTATTAACTCCCACACTCATGCCGAGAAAACGACCTCTTCCTTTAACCATGGGCAACACTTCAAAATCCTGCTTAAGCGGATTATTTTTCTGGCGGGTCCAGTAAGCATGAAAATACAGGGCGTCAGGCGGAATGAGATTTGTGAGGATATAATCGATATCGAAATACACCATCCGCTGGTCGGAAGGACCGTCATTGACCAGTACAATGCGGGCTCCTTTGCGGAAAGGCATGGGGATATAACAATTGAAGGATCTTCCTTCGGGAGAAGAGAAGAGCTCCGACTGGAAGGCAACGGGTTTGCCGAGGTTGGCTACAAAAAAATCGCCAAACGGCACATCAACGGCCGGCTTGGTCTGTCCATCCCAGAACATCTGCAGGCGCAGGCTGCGCAACATGGCAGCATCGCGTTGCTGAATGGTAAACCACATACGCTGGATGATGCCTCCCTGCTTAACATCGAGCAATACTTTCGATTGCCCCGCCTTCAAAGATTCAAAGGCATTTCCCTTTGCAGTTTTGTTGGAGGTTCCTCCGGCGCCTTTCTTTCCATGCAGGTTTTCAAAACTGCTGACCCGCGATTGAACGGCAGCCGGCATTCGGTACAGATCCTGGCTGTTAACAGCAAGGGCGATAAATATCGTTGAGAAAACAATCCATTTTTTCATACAGCAAATCGTTGGTGGGTTGAATAAAAAAGGGCTTACCCAAGATAAGCCCTTTGACTGATTTGCCCGTCCTGTACTTACAGGTCGTGCCGGATTATTTGGTAACCTGGAAGGTCGCTACTTTCAGATCTGCGGAATTGCCGCCGATCATCACTTTGAATTCTCCGGGTTCCACCACCCATTTCAGGTCGCTGTTGTAAAAGCCAAGTTGTTCTTTTCCGAGTATAAAACTCAGTGTTTTCGATTCGCCGGCCTTCAGCATGATTTTCTGAAAACCCTTGAGCTCCTTCATGGGACGTGAAATGCTTCCTACCACATCCCGTACATATAACTGCACTACTTCTTCACCATCATAACGTCCGCTGTTGGTAACAGTAACCGTAGCCGTAACGGTTTGCCCGGCTTTGGCGGCTTTTGTGTTCAGGCTGATATCGCTGTAGCTGAACTGCGTATAACTTAACCCAAATCCGAAGGGATACAATGGCTCATTGGGAATGTCGAGGTAGTTGGATTTGAATTTCGAGAAGTCTTCATGATTGTAGGGACGTCCGGTATTCAGCATGCTGTGATAAACGGGGATCTGACCGACATGCACGGGGAAGCTGGTGGACAATTTTCCGGAAGGGTTCACTGCTCCGAACAGAACATCTGCAATGGCGTTGCCGCCTTCCGTTCCGCCGAACCATACATCCAGTATGGCATCCATATTTTCACTCTCCCATTTAAGTGTCATGGGTCTGCCGTTGAACAATACCATCACTATCGGTTTTCCGGTTTTTTTCAATTCTTTCAGCAGGTTTTTCTGGCCGGGTTGCAGGTCGATATCGGCCATGCTGGATGCTTCGCCGGTCATATCGGCCGCCTCACCCATTACCGCAACGATCACATCCGAATGGGAGGCTGCCTCAACCGCTTCCCGGATCATTTCTTCGGGGGAACGTTTGTCAATCTCCACCTCCGTTCCGAATACATTTACTTTTTTGGCAAACTCCTTATCGTCAGTCAGGTTACATCCTTTCGCATATACAATATTGGTATTGCTACCGGCCACTGCCTTGATCCCTTCGATAACGGTCACCGATTTTGAATGATCTCCGGCCACACTCCAGGTGCCGAGCATGTTTCTGCGGCTGTCGGCCAGCGGCCCTACTACGGCAATGGTGCCGTTTTTCCGGAGAGGCAGCAGGCTGTTGTTATTTTTTAACAATACGAAACTATGTGCTGCAATGTCACGGGCTGCCGCACGATGCGCATCGGAGAGAATCTCGGTTCTTGCGCGGTCTTCATTGCAGTACCGGAAGGGATCATCAAACAGACCCAGTTTGTATTTGGCTTCGAGCACCCGGCGACAGGCATCATCGATCTGTTTCTGGTTTACTTTTCCTTCGGTGAGTGATTTTTTAAGGGTATTCAGCAAGCCTTCACTGACCATATCCATATCCAGTCCGGCATTGAGAGCCAGGGCAGACACCTGCTGGTAATCGCCCATGCCGTGGTTGATCATTTCGCTCAGGGAAGTGTAGTCGGAAACGAGCAGGCCTTTAAAGCCCCACTGTTTGCGAAGCAGATCGGTGAGGAGCCATTTGTTACCGGTTGCGGGAATGCCATCTACCACGTTAAACGAGCTCATCACGGATCCAACACCCGCGTCAACGGCGGCTTTATAAGGAGGAAGGTATTCATTATACATTCTCACGCGGCTCATATCAACGGTATTGTAATCGCGGCCGGCTTCGGAGGCGCCATATAGTGCAAAGTGTTTTACGCAGGCCAGGAGGGTATTGTCTTTGGAAAGGTCATTACCCTGGTAGCCTGTTACCATGGCTTTGGCGATCTGTGATCCGAGATAGGGATCTTCGCCGGAGCCTTCTGAAATACGTCCCCAGCGCGGATCGCGGGCGATATCAACCATTGGCGAGAACGTCCAGTTTAGCCCGTCGGCCGACCCTTCCACAGCAGCAATACGTGCACTTCTTTCGATCAGGTTCATATCCCAGGAGCAGGAAAGACCCAGTGGGATGGGGAAAACCGTCTTATGACCATGAATTACATCCAGGCCGAATAAGAGCGGAATTTTAAGTCTTGAGTTCCTGACAGCCAGTTCCTGTGCCTGGCGGATCTTGTCGGGACCGGTGATACCGAACAGGCCGCCTACCTGTCCGTTCCTGATCTTGCTCTCCACATCTTTACTCACTACCGACCCCGTAACGGCGCCTCCCGGAGTTACCAGATTCAGTTGCCCGATCTTTTCATCAACGGTCATCTTCGCCATTAAGGCATTGATAAAAGCATTCATCTTTGTTCCGTTGTCATTCTGCGCGTATGTCATTGCACAGGAAACCAGCAAAACAGGTAAAATCAGACGCATCTTGTTCATAACCTTGAAATATTTAATTTTTAGAGTTCACGTGTGACCGGCAGAAATAGTTATTTTTTCAATACCGGCAACATCAGCGTTTTCCAGATCGCATATCCTTTCGCGTTCATGTGCAGGTTGTCCTCTACAAACAGGTCCGCTCTTGGTTTGCCATTTCCATCCAGCATGGCATGGTACACATCCACAAAACCGGTAATGGGTTTTGATTTCAGATAAGCCTCAATCAGCTTGTTCGCTTCCTCATACTTTGGCATCAGGTGAAGCCGGCTGGGGCTGGGCTTCATGGATACATACACAAAGGATATATTTCCCAATTGGAGGCGAGTATATTCAAAAAGCTGCACAAAACGGTTGACCACCGTCATCACGGTGACGGTGTCGCTGGAGGCAAAGTCATTTTCGCCGCAATACATCACTACCTGTTTGGGTTGATAAGGGATAATCACCTCGTCTTTGTATCGCCACACATCTGCCAGGGTGGAACCGCCAAATCCCCTGTTCAGGATCGGGTAAGAAGGGAAATATTGCTGTACGTCGGTCCAGCGGGTGAAAGAAGAACTGCCTACCAACAGTATTTGTCCTTTGGCCGGTTGCCGCAGGCTGTCCTGCTTTCTGAATTGCTGAATATCGTTCCAGAAAGCGGGCTGCTGACCAACAGATACCAGGCACAGCAACAGCAGAACAAAGGAAAAGCCGATTCTTTTTTTCATGTCAATGCGGGAAGCATCAATCCACCTTGATCACTTCATATTTTTTTGAGACGCCGTTTTCATTAACCGCCTCGATGGTGAAATAATAGGTTTTCTGAAGATCCATGGTTTTGAGCCAGTATTCATTGTTGCCGTGCACCATAATGCTCGTGTACAATTTATCCGGAGCGGTGCCATAATAAATGTTATAAGAAAAGGCATTGTCCACCGGTCTCCATTTGATATAGGCGCTTCGTTTGTCTTTTTCTGTACGCAGCACAAAAAACTGCTGAACGGATGATGGTTTGTCGCCATTGCCATTGCCAAATACCCGGAAGCCGGCCAGTGCGAATTTACCGGTGGGCATGTGAATGTTCTCCATTTTGAGGTAGCGGGCCTGAACGGGCTTCTCCAGTTCTACATACTCGTGCGGAACATCTGTGAGGTTGGCGCTTTTATCAACCAGCACGGTCCATTTTTTTCCGTCGGTCGAGTAATACAATTTATACTGGTGATACTGCCCCTGTATTTTTCCGAGATGGTCACTCGCTACGTCCTGGTCGGCGTAATTGATCTGGATACCGTTTACCGTGCTGGTATTTCCCAGATCCGAGATGAACCATTCGCCCTTGTCGCCTGTAGTTGCACTCCAGTATGTTTTGGACAGTTCGTCAACCGCATTGTTGGCATGGTACCCACCCAGCGTGGAGGAGACCTGTACCGGTTTGTTATAGTTCAGCAGCATCCATCCGGTAAAAGTATTTCCTGCGCCGGTATCCGATCCGCCATAACCATCGGCCCTGTTTGCGTTTGGAATATAATGCGGATAGTCGCCGAAGGTGGTATTGCAATACATCACGCCGTCCTTATCAAAGCCGGTAGGCCAGATGCCCAGTCGGCGTTCAAAAGTGTTTTTGACGGAAATGACCGTGGTGGATACATGCCAGTATTTTCCAAACAGATCGGTAAATGTTCCGCCGTGGCCTGCTCCTCTTACAAAGCCGCCGAGTTTCATGCTCAAGGGATCCGACTGTGGCGTGAAGGGGCCCAGCGGTCCTTCGCCTACCAGTACGCCATCGGAATATCCGCTGAACTCGGTTCCCGGCGCTCCATATTGCAGGTAATATTTCCCTTTGTATTTCGTCATGTGCGATCCTTCCAGAAAACCATCCAGGAAAGTGTTGTCCATATACTCTCCAAATCTTTGCCAGCCATACCTCCACGATTGCAGGAAATACATTTCTTTTCTATAGCCAATCGGCCGCATGGTTTTGCGGTCAAGTTCGATGCCGTACATCGGGTAAACATTGCTGCTTCCGTTGTACATGTAGAGGCGGCCATCATCGTCTGTGAAGAAAGAGGGGTCCCATCCGCCGAGTTCGAAAGAATCGACCAATGGCTTCCAGTCATTGTTCTTCGGATCGGTGCTCATCCAGATGGTAAACCTGCTGGTATAGGTGGATCCGAATACAATCATGGTATCGCCGATCACTCCTATTCCCGGAGCGCACAATTCATCATATACGCCACCATTCCAGGGGCGAAGAAATTTCCGCGAAACAAAATTCCAGTGAAGCATATCCGGGCTCCACCAGTAACCCCACTGGTTGGTGCTGAACAGATAATAATTTCCCTTGAAGGTCACGATCTCCGGATCTGCCGTTGCGCGATGCCTGCCCCATTCGCTGAAGTTGGGAATGGGGGTGTACCCATAGTCGATATTGATCGGGTTGCAATACGTGCGCGATTGCGAATGCAGGCTGGCAGTTAAAAAAATAAGGCCGATTACTGTGAGAAGTTTTTTCATGTATGCTGATGTTGGTCTGTTTTTCCGGAATGGAAGGCAAATGTTTCCGCTTTTTTATTTCTTATCCTCGACTACCCTGGCATTGTCTACCGACCAGCTTCCGGGCCCCGCGAAATAAAAAATGACAGCGAGCAGTACAAACAGGAATGGGTACTGGTCTTCATACCATACTTTTCCATTTCCCAGGGCAAAAATGATGAAGATCATAGGACCGGCAATGAGGAGGCAAGCCAGCCTGGTAAGAAACCCGATGGCGAGCAGCACGCCGCCCAGTAACTCCATGCTCTTGCCCACGTATATCCAAAATGTACCCGAGGCTTTAAAAGTATCCCAGGTTGCATATTCGAGCATCTTTGCTTTATCGAATACTTCCCATCCGTGATAGATCATAAAAGCACCTACAATGATCCGGATCAGTCCTAATATCTGGCTGGTCCAGATGGGTTCACCGGAAAAGATGATTTTTTTCATGACGTTGGTATTTAGTGGTGAAGAATGTTGAGAAGATACTTAAACCATTGGCCATTTAAATGTGGAACGCAGCAGGATTTTCTTTCCGCTTTTAGCGGAAGCCCTTGCTGATTCTATCACTTCCAGCACATGCAAGGCATGTTCGGCTGCGATGCGCGGCTCTATCCCTTTCACCATCGAAGTGGCGATCACGGTGGCGCCCTCCTGCCACACATACCCCTGCGTATCTTCGGCCATGATCTTCGGGGGTTCTGTCCAGGAGGTAGCAAGTTCCACTCCAAATGGCGCCCAGTCGTAGCCTATCATACCCATATTGCCTGAGTCGCCCCAGATCCTGATGGTGCTTTGTGTTTGTCCTTTGCCTTCATGACCATGGGGATCGAAATAATTGAAGCCACACTGCACATGCGACAGCACCCCATTGGCATGCTCCATCAGGATCATCGCGTTGTCTTCGGCTTCTACTTTTATTTTTCCCTTATTGTCCACCGTACGCTCGGGGTTTACAATAGAGGTCATAGCCACTACTGATTTAGCCGGGCCAAGCAAACCCGTGAGGGTGGCGAGGTTATAGACTCCCAGGTCGGGCATGCTGCCACCTCCTTTTTCATAGAAGAATGCAGACCAGGTAGGGCCTGTATGACCGTAATGCCCATGCGCCGCAGCCACACGACCCAGTTTTCCCTCCTGCAAAGCTTTGCTCATGAAAGCGAACTGCGGGCTGTTCACCACAGCAGGCGCTCCCCAGATACGGAGCCCTTTGCTTTTTGCCAGGTCAAACAATGCCTTGCCTTCTTCGTACGTATTGGCCATGGGCTTCTCGCTCCATACATTTTTGCCGGCAAGCAGGGCCTGCCTGTTGAGTCGGCCGTGTTCCTGCATGTCAGTAAGCGTCAGCATCAGTTCAAAAGGAGCTCCTGCGAGCAACTGATCGATATGCGGATAGGAATGAGGAATATTGAATTCTTTTGCCCTGCTCAATGCGCGATCATAGATAATATCGCAGCAACTGACCAGCTCTACATAGGGCGATTTGGAAAGATGGGGAAGGTAATGACCGGATACACTGCCACAACCGATGATGGCCACTTTTATTTTTCGATCGGGCGACAATGCCGCAAGGCTTTCTACCGAGGAGAGCAATACGGCTACTCCGGCCATTGCCGTGCTTTTCAGAAACTGCTGACGGGTGATCGGGTTCATAGGCAATCGTTATGATGAAATTGTAAAGACTCAGTTAACCAAAGTTCCGTCTTTCCGCGATCAGTTTCCCGACCAGGCCGGACTTCTGAAGCCCAGGTTCTTCATTCCCTTCTGAATTTCGGGGATACTCATAAACAGCTTCCACAGAAGTCCCGAACGGTAGTTCTCAATCATCACGATGATCGGTCCCTGGTCAATGCCAAGGTAGGTATCACCATACCAGTTCTTTGTTTCGTTGAAGGCGTCCGTGAACCCGTACTCCCTCCAGATCTTATCGCCCTGCTTGTAATAAAAATATTTCAGGGCCTGCATGGAATACTCGGGAGTATAGGGGAAAGAAGATAATGCCGCGGTGGGCGATATCACACCAAGGTCTTCGGTGGGGGAATGAGCGCCGTACCCCTGGTGATTGTCGCTGGCGGTCAATCCCCAGCAATCGGGGCCATACCCTTTGAAATGATTGGGATTGCGGACACAATGTTCGCGATTGATGAGCGTGTGATTTTTATTCTGTTCCCAGTAGTCGGCGTACCTGTCTTTCAGGCCTCTGGGGTCAATGCCAAGGAAAGAATAATGGGCGAAGAACAAGGGTCCGCCATAATCGAACCCGAGTGGCAATTTGATTCCGTAATACTCACGCTGGTTTTTAAAATTGCTGCTATTGGCCCAGCCGCGGTGGTATACGTCTGGCTTGATGGGATAAGAAGGAGAAGAAGCCGCCAGCACATAAGTGATGAGGCATTCGTTCCAGCCCCGTATTTCGTTGTTCATGCTCCATCCGTGGTTGGGGCTCCAGTGCCAGTACAGTACACTGATGCCGCCGCGGGTGAACCAATCCCATTCCACTTCATTCCACAACCAGGTGATCTGGTTGCGCAGACTGCTCTCCTGCGGGTTTTTGCCATTGAAATACTGGCGGGCGGTTAGTAGACCCTGAAATAGATAGGCTGTTTCTACGAGGTCGCCCCCATCGTCCTTGGGACTGAACGGAACCACGCGTCCTGTTTCACCATGTATCCAGTGCGGGAAGGCTCCATGAAAATGTTCGGCCTTTCGCAAAAAACGGATCATCTTCAACAGGTGTTTTACAGCCGTATCGCGGGTGATCCAGTTTCTCTCCACGGCCACTATCATCGACATCACCCCAAAGCCCGTTGCGCCGGTGGCACAGGTTTCCCAGCCGTATTCCGAAGTAACGTTGCTTCGTTCGCGGGCCAGGCCCGATACCGGATGGGCAAAATCCCAGAAATAACGGAACGTTTGTTTCTGCACCAGTTCAAGAAGGGCGGTATCCGAAAGATTCAATGGCCTCGGGGCGGAAGCAGGTGCCTGTGCCATGGCCGAAACCATCACCAGGCTCATCCAACCGATTATTAGTGTTGCTTTCTTCATACTGACAGACTTCGTTTATAAGTAAGGGGCGGTAAATCCCAATGATTGCATCCCGGCTTTTATTTCAGGGCATCCTGTAAACAGGTTCCAGATCAAACCGGTTCTGTAGTTTTCGATCATGACGATCATCGGGCCCTGGTCGATGGCCAGGAATGAATCGGCAAACCAGCGCTGATCGAGAGAAAACGCATCCACAAATCCATATTGCTTCCAGATCTTGTCACCCAGTGTATAATAAAAAAACTTAAGGGCGTTCATGGATTCCACAGGGGTATAGGGGATCGAAGAGATTGCAGCCGTTGGAGCGATCACGCCAACATCATTGGTTGGTGAACTGGCAGTATAACTATTGGGAATATCGCTGGCGGTCAGTCCCCATACGGCACTGCTGTATCCCAGGTAGCCTTTAGGGTTGGCTTTGCAATAGTTATAGTTGATGAGCGAATGATTGGTGACCTGCTGCTTGTAATCTGCATAGGCATCGCTCAATCCATTCGGGTTGATGCCCAGGAAAGAATAATGGCTGAAGAAGAGCGGGCCTCCATAAGCGTCGCCCAGCGGTAAGGGTAGTCCGTAATAACTCTGCCCGTTTTTGATGGTTCCGTTACGGGCCCATCCGTTGTCATATACGATTTTGGGAATGCTGTAATTTTTGGAAGAGGCTGCCAGCACATAGGTGATCAGGCATTCGTTCCAGCCTCTGATGGGCAGGTTCATATCCCAATTGTAGTTGGGGCTCCAGTGCCAGTATAAAACATTTTCATTGCTTTTCCGGAACCAGCTCCATTCTACTCCGTCAACTATGCTGTTGATGTCGCTGCGCAAGGTTGCCTCCGCGGCATTTGCCGAATTAAAATATTGCCTGGCGCAGAGCAATCCTGCCACCAGGTAAGAAGTTTCTACCAGATCGGCGCCATTGTCTTTGGTGCTGAATGGAACCACCAGTCCGGTGTTGCCATTCAACCAGTGAGGGAATGCGCCATGAAATTTCTGAGCCGTGTTTTTCAGGAAGGAGACGATGGTTTGCATGCGGGTAAGCGCCTGGTCATGTGTGATGAAACCCCTGTTGCCGGCCACGATCATCGCCATGATGCCGAAACCGGATCCGCCGGAAGTAACGATGTCACCCGAACTGTTTCGCTCGCGGGCGAGGCCGCTTACGGGATGACCAAAGTCCCAGAAATATTTAAAGGTTTGTTTTTGAACGAGGCTAAGCAGGCTGTCGTCTGAAATCAACGGAAACTTTGCGGTCGAGTCCAGGTAGGTTGTCAGGGTAACATCTACCCCGCTCAGCAGTCCGCCACCTGCTTTTGATTTCAGTGCCTTCGATACAGATATAGTATACTTTGTAAGATAGCCGAGGGAAGCACCGGGTTGTATGACAATGGTACTGTCGTTGTTCTCGTAAGAGGATTGATACCCTATCGAGTTACCGCTGTTATCCCGGAAGCTGAGAGCGAAGGGAACTGAGGTTTTGTCAAGGGGAGCCTGGAATGAAAGTTTAACTACCGGGCTGAGATTAATGTTGTTGTAGTTAAATCCATTGAACTGCCCGTTTACTGTAAGTGAGTTAAAACTAAATGAGGTGGGTGGAGTGGGCCCGGGGTTATTACCGCCTCCGCTTTTCTTACAACCTGCAAGGCTAAGCGCCGAAATCAATATTAGGGATAAACACCTCATCATCATATTATTTTCAATTCTAACCCAAGGTTTCGATAAAACAAGTAAGGGGGCGCTTGCGTAAGCAACCCCCTTCTGTTACTCAATCATTATCCACACAAATTATTTACCTCTTCCTTCCAGTTTCACCAGTGAATTCACTTCTGCATCCGTGAGGGCTTTGTTATAGATCCTCACTTCATCCAATTGACCGGTCAGGTAACTGGCCCAGGGCTGAGAGCCGGTAGCGGAAGTTTGGCTGGGAGTGGTTTGGAAATGTACGCATCCGAAAACGAGCTTGCCGACCTTGGTGAAAGCCAGCGGTCCGAAACCGGCTGCGGTACTGGTAACGATGGGAGCGCCATCTTTATACAGTTTGAAGGTATTGGTACCTGCATCGAACGAAAGACCAATGGCGGTCCATACACCAAACATATTCTGGATACCGTCTTTGGTTACCCAGGATTCTTTGGCGCCATTGGTGATATGCGCACGGAACTTACCATCGGTATTACTACTTCCGTTTTCGAAGAACATATCGATATTTCCCCAGAATCCGTCGGTATTAGCCAGGTTCACCAGGCCGATGATACCGGTGGAAGGTGCCGGGCTGTTAACCCAATAAGTGATGGTAAAGCTTTGCATTTTGGTGATGGCATCGCCGGGAGTAAACAGTACATAGCTGTTGAGGGCGCCCTGCATAGCCGAACCTTTGATACCAGGTGTAAAGGATGTGCCTGTATTGGTTCCTGCAACACCGGTAACGCTATCTACATAGCTGCCGTTGAAGCTCCAGTAACCAACCAGGTTTGTGGGTGATATTTCCTTCACGCTGGTATAACCACCGATATTTAACGGTGGCGCGTAGGTATCTGGATCGAACTTCTTGAAACAGGATGTCAGCAGTAAACTGCCCGAAGCCAGGATGGCCAGCGAAAGCAGTTTAGATTTATTGATAATCATAACAAGTCTGTTTAATTTTTAAAAATTAATATCCGGGATTCTGAACCAGTACACCGGCACTCAGATCGATTTCATTCTGAGGGATGGGCCACAATTCGCTCTTGCCTGCCACGAATCCTTTGGGTCCGAGTACAGTGGCGGCTCTTCCCTGGCGAACCAGGTCAAAGAACCTGTCGAATTCCATGGCGAGTTCAGATCTTCTTTCTTTCCAGATAGCCTGGCGAAGCGCCGTTTTATCGGTTGTTGTAACCGGGGGCAATACGGTAGCAGGATCGCCGGCGCCTCTGGCCCGGGCTCTAACCGCATTGAGTGAGCTCAGGGCGAGAGTGGTATTGCCAGTTTCATTAGCTGCTTCGGCATTCATCAGCAATACATCGGCATAGCGGATCACACGAACGTTTTGTTCAGAACCTTCCGCACATTCCACATAGAGGCCGAACGGCACATAAGATTTCTGGTTGTACATCGGGTTATCGCCGGTTGCCGGGATCACATCACCCTCAGGAGTGGTTTCGCCACGGAAGATGATTGTTGCGTCTCTGCGGGGATCGTTGGCTTCATAAGAAGCAGCGAGGTCGGCAGTAGGCACATTGAAGCCCCAACCGCCACCGGTTGATCCGCGCACACCCTGCACCTGTGAATACTGTGAGTTGGAGATATCGCATTTGCCGGGAACATACTTGGCCTGGATCTCGAACACAGACTCTGAATTGTTTTCATTGGGAATACGGAACAGCTGTTCGTAATTCGGGAACAGTGAGTAACCCAACGTCATCACCTGGTTGGTAAGAGCCAGTACATCTGTCCATTTAGCCTGGTACATGGCCACTTTGGCGTGAAGAGCCAGGGCAGCGCCTTTGGTGGCACGGCCTACATCATTGGCTCCATAAGCCTGCGGCAGCACACTGGCAGCTTCTGTAAGGTCTTTTTCAATAGCTGCATATATTTCTTCTTTCGTTGCGCGGGGCAGGTTATACTCGGAAGCATTGGCAGGAACTTTAGTTCTCAAAGGAACCCCGCCAAAGGCGCGCACCAGCCTGAAATAAGAATAGGCGCGTACAAACTTGGCCTCAGCCAGATAACGATCTTTCAAGGTCGCATCCATGGTTATCGCAGGAATATTATCCAGGATCTGGTTGGCGAAGTTGATATTCTGGAACTGACCGGACCAGAAGTCGGCGATCTGTCCTTCTGTAGAAGTAGCCGTGAAGTTGTCGAACTTATTCAGGAACGACGCATCACCGGGGCTGCTTCCCTTTTCAGCATCATCAGAGGCAAGGCTCTCGATAGCAATCGGTGCAAAAGCAACATTGGTCCAGCCGCGAAGATTACCGTACATCGCGTTGACGGCCTTGGTAGCATCTGCTTCATTTTTCCAGAACTGTTCTCCGGGCTGCTGACCTTGCGGATCAACATCCAGAAAGCTCTTTTTACATCCGGTAACTGTCAGTGCCACCACCGGTATTGCTACCATCAGGAGTTTAGACAGAGGATTGTGATTGAAGATTGTTTTCATATCGCAAATAATTTGTGTTTAGAATGTAAGGTTTACACCAAAATTGAATGTGGCTGACAGCGGATATACGTTGGCATCGATACCTGCATTGGTAGGAGAACCTCCCACTTCAGGAGAGAAGCCGCGATACTTGAAGAAGTTAAGAGCGTTCTGCGCGTTGGCGTACACTCTCAGCTTGCGAATACCCCATCTGTCGGTCATGCTGCTGGACAAGGTATATCCGAGCTGCAGGTTTCTTACACGGAAGTAGCTGCCGCTTTCCACGAAGAAGGTATTGGGGCGATAGTTATC
The DNA here is from genome assembly GCA_964605065.1 of uncultured Chitinophagaceae bacterium. Classification (GTDB taxonomy): domain Bacteria; phylum Bacteroidota; class Bacteroidia; order Chitinophagales; family Chitinophagaceae; genus Endoryza. The sequence continues at coordinate 24,760 of CAZSAQ010000002.1, read as the reverse complement.
ACCTCCGCCGATATTGGCAGAAGGATAAGAATTGGATGTGCCCTGACCATGCCAGCGATTGTCAAAGAATTCTTTGGTGTAGTTCTCATTACCATAGCGAAGGCCGAGGTTGGCATTGTAAACATCTACGCCAGCCACGCCCTGGAAGTCAACAGTAAGATCGAAATTCTTGTAGATCCAGTTTGTATTTAATCCATACGTGAATTTCGGATTGGGGTTGCCGATAGGCAAACGGTCACGGCCGTCGATCACGCCATCCTTGTTTTGGTCTACATATCTGAAATCACCCGGTTTGGCTGTCGGTTGCGCAGAACCAGCAACTTCCGCTGCATTCTGGAAGATTCCCTGAACTACCAGTCCGTAGAACTGTCCGATAGGCTGACCTACCACGGTGCGAGTAGCCAGCTGACCACCGGTTGCAGCGCCACCACCACTGTAGATCGGGTTGGCACCGGTAGTTACAGAAAGAACCTTGTTTTTGTTGAAGCCCATGTTGCCGCTAACGGTATATGAAAGTTCCTTGTTGATATTGTCTTTCCAGGTGGCAGAGAATTCGAAACCTGAGTTCTGGAAATCTGCCTGGTTACCGATGATGCTGGAAGAACCGGTACCTACTGAAGACAGAATAGGAATATCGAAGATGGCCTGTTCTGTTTTCTTGTTGTAGTAATCCGCTTCGATATACAGCCTGTTTTTCAGCAAAGACGCTTCAAAGCCGATATCTGTACCGACTGCTCTTTCCCATACGGTAGTGGGAGGAACCACGGTATTGATGCTGGCGCCTGTGTACACATTACCTCCGAAAACAGCGGCGAGGTTATCATTCTGCGTTACACGCAAAACGGAAATGTTGGAAGGCACAGAGGCATTTCCGATCTTACCCCAGCTTGCTCGCAGTTTCAGGTTGTCGAACAAACGCTGATCTTTCATGAACTCTTCTTCTGTAATAACCCAGCCGGCACCTACTGAGGGGAAATAACCCCAGCGGTCGCTGCCGAAGAATTTGGAAGAACCATCCGCACGGATAGAAGCATTCAGCAGGTATTTGTTGTTAAAAGAGTAATTGATACGTCCGAAGTAAGAAGCTACCGTGGAGAGATCGCCATAGTCATCCACGTCGCGTGTGCCTACAGTACCGAGGCGGATGTAACGGTCGCCCTCGCTGGTATTGGGTACGTTCTGGGCAGTACCGGTAAATCCATAAGACTTATAGCGCTGTGCGCCCTGTCCTGCCAGTACTTTCAAGGAATGATCGCCGAAACGAACATCATAAGTAAGGGTGTTTTCCAGGATCCAGTTTCTTGTTTCGGCCCTGGAGATGGAGAGACGGCTTACTGTATTTCTCTGGTTAAGGGTAGCTGCATATACAGGGGTGTAGTTGCGAACTTCTGATTGTCCGAACTCGCCACCGATGCTGGAACGAAGAGTAAGTCCTTTATACAGTTTCAGCTCACCGAAAACGTTTCCGGTAAGGCGGTAGTTTTTGGATTGCTGATCGAAGTAATCGAGCGTAACCTGCGGGTTGTACTTGGCGCCGTCACCCAGGGGGTAATCGCCCGGATCGCCATAGCTGCCATCCTGGTAGTATACAGGTAATACGGGGTATGCAGTAAAGATCTGGCGGAAGATGCTTCCGGGAATATCATCTGATGTACTGGCAGCGCCGGTAACAGTGTATCCCATTTTGAAGCTCTTCAGCACCTGGAAGTCGTTTTGCAGCCGAACAGTGAAGCGATCGAATTTGTTCTTTTCTACAATACCTTCCTGGCTCAGGTAACCCAGTGAAAAATTATAAGTGTTCTTGTCGCCGCCGCCTGCTACTGAAACCTGGTGGTTATGGATAAGCGCGTTGCGGAGGATCTGGCCATACCAGTCAGTTCCTTTTCCGAAATCAGCGGGGTTCAGCGTTTGAGCGCCGTCTTTCTCGTTTACGAGAGTGGCATATTCATTCGCGTTGGCCATTTTTACCGGGTTGGTCACTTTCTGCCAGCCCACATAGCCTGTATAATTTACAGTTGATCTCTGACCGGTTTTGCCTTTTTTGGTATTGATCAGCACTACGCCATTGGCCGCACGGATACCATAGATGGATTGGGCGGAGGCGTCTTTGAGGATGCTGATGTTTTCGATGTCTGCGGGGTTGAGGAAGCTGATGTCATCGAACCACACTCCGTCTACAACATAAAGCGGGTTAGGGTTACCGTACACAGTACCCAGACCACGGATCCTGATTTCGGGAGAAGCGCCGGGAGCGCCGGAGTTATTGATCTGCACACCTGCCACTTTACCCTGCAGGGCGCTGATGGGGTTCACTGCCGGTTGCTTGGAGATGTCATCTCCTTTTACCTGGGCTACCGAACCGGTAACGTCCAGTTTGCGTTGTGAGCCATAACCGATCACCACCACTTCATCGATCTTTTTGGAGGCGATCGCCATTTTGATGGCGATTTCAGTCTGGCTGCCTACTGTGATCTCCTGTGTTTCGTACCCGATGATGGATATTACCAGTACAGAACTGCTGTTGGGCACCACAAGGGTGAAGTTACCGTTGTTGTCGGTAGTAGTACCCCTGGTCGTTCCTTTTACAGTTATGGATACACCCGACAGCGGTTCACCGGTTTCGCTGGTTACCCGTCCTGTAATCCGGTTTTCCTGTTCGGCAGGGTCTTCGGAGCGGATCGCGATGAGGTTGTTGTCGAGTCGTTTGAAAGTCAGGTCTGTGCCTGAAAAGATATTCTGAAGAACCTCGCTGATATCAGCCTGGGTAAACGTAACGTTCACCTTTGTTTTGAGGTCTTTCAGCCGGCTGTTGTAGAGAAAACGGAAGCTTCCCTGCTTTTCGATGGAAGAAAGCACTCTTCCGATTTCGGCATCCTTCAGGTTCAGTGTAACGGTTTGACCTTCCACACCTTTTGCCAGTGTTTGAAGAACGCAGCATACCGTCAGGATAAAAGTGAGTCTCATAATCAATAATGGCTTTTTAAGGGCACGCCGCACCCTTGCAATCGATTCATTTTTTTTCATACATTTATCGTTAAAGGTTGTTAATGCAGAAACCGCCTTACATCAAGAGAAACGGTTTCTAATGGATTAACCAATCAACGGGGAATGCGCCAACATTTCCCGTTTTTCTTTTACGATGCTTTAAGATGAGTTCTGGATCGGGGTCATAAGCAACGTTTTATTAATCAGTGTTTAGTATACAGTAACTGTTTTACCCTGTATTTCATAGCGGAAGCGGTTCGCGTACTGAAGGGCTTCCATGGCCTGGGGCAGGGTTTCATTGATCAATGAGCCTTTGATACGGATGTCTGCCAGTTTCTTATTGCGAAACTCGAAATGCACATCATACCATCTTTCCATTTTCCGGGCTACTTCATCAAATGTTTCGTCGTCGAATGATAGTTTATTATAGGTCCATTCCGTTTCCACGGCTATGGAGTCCCCTTCCTTATAGGTCAGCTGCCGGATGGCAATAATGGGTTCTTTGATCACTTTCGCGCGGGCACCGGGTATATGGCGGCTCACGGTATCTTCATTGAGCACTACGATCTTTTCATTGGGCTTCAGAATGTATTTTTCATCGGGTCTCTTTCTCACAACCACTTCCACACTGCCGTGCACGAGGCTGGTTTCAGTAGTCTTGTCGCCGGGATAGCTTTTTACATTGAACTGGGTACCGAGCACTTTTACATCCACAGAAGAAGTATGGATCACAAAGGGTTTCTGCGGGTTTCTGACAACATCAAAATATCCTTCACCGATCAGCTGCACCTCGCGGATCTCCCGACCGAAATCTTTTGTATAGTTCAGCTTGCTGCCGGCATTGAGCCATACCTGCGATCCGTCGGGCAACCGAACCCTCGTTTTGGATCCGTAGCGGGTAGATATTTCATTGGCCAGTTCGTTTCCGGTTGAAGGCAGACTCGCCACCACAGGTTTTTTTACCTGTTGGTAATAATACAAGCCTCCGCCGAGCGACAGTACCAGCAGTGCGGCCACCGACCAGGCCAAAAATTTCCTGACGGAAATTCTGCGGCTGCCTTCCAGGAGTACGGTTTTATCGGCCTGGTGATCGGCCATTCCAATGGCGATACCCTGGTTTCTTAATCTGATAAGATGTCTGTCGTATGCGTCTTTCGACTCAGTGTTGGACCTGGAAGAGTGTTTCCAGAGATCGGAGAAAGCCTGAACGGAAAAATGAAGTTGCGGATCATTACGAAGCAGAGTATCCAGCTCTTCGAGTTCATTCGAAGTAGCCTCACCCGCCATTTTGCGGGCCAGCAGTTCCCATACGCGTTCATTTTTCATATAAGCAAGAAGTCTAGGTAGTAGGACCCCCGGATCGGGAAAATCTACTAAGGGTGGCGAAAAAAAAATTTGGCAGCGGGGTTTTTAATTGTTGCGGGTGATCCTTTCCAGGTCAACACTGAGCGCCTTGCTGATTTTTTTGAGCGCAATAGCCAGTTGATTATCAATAGTTTTAATAGAAATATTCAGAATTTCGGCCACCTCTTTGTATTTCAGGCCGTCTTCTTTGATCAGTTTAAAAATAATCTTGCATCGGGGCGGGAGGCTCTGAACCGATTCTCTTATTTTATGGAGCATTTCTGCTGTCAGCATGATTTCTTCCGGAGTACGGCTGAAGCTTTCGAGCTCCACTTCCAGTTCGTCGATGGAGATGGCAACCTGCCGGTGTTGTTTAAGGAGATATTTAAGCGCGGTATTTTTTATGCTGACGTACAGATACACTTTCAGGTTTTCGACCTGCTCCAGCTCTGACCTGTTGAGCCATATTTTAAGGAAGACATCGGAAACGATTTCTTCCGCCAGTTCCCTTGATTTCACGAAGGAATAGGCGAACTGCTGAAGGGGCTTATGAAAACAGATAAATATATCCCGATAAGCCGATTCATCATCGTAAGTAGCAAGCCTTCGCTGAAGTTCCTTTATGTCGGATGGGTTTAACATGGACAGGCTAAAGTACTAAGACTATCATGATAATACAGTAGCTGCTTGGATTTTATACAAGTTTTCGAAAAAAGAATTATGAGATGCAGTCATGGTTTTTAATTACTTTTGCCCGGCTTAAATGAATGGTTGTGGCTACCAGCAAACCGTTTATTTCCTGGACCCTTAGCTCAGACGGTTAGAGCATCTGACTCATAATCAGAGGGTCGTTGGTTCGATCCCAACAGGGTCCACTTTTATCCTCCGAAGCTTTGGCCAAAGAGGAATGTTGCCCACCCGCGTGGGCGTTTTTTTTAACCTTAACCTTTCATTAACCCGTATTGAAAATACTTTTGATACTCATTATTGCATTATGAAGAAAGTTGTTGGATTTCTATTACTTGTATGTGCATTTTCCATCACCCGGGCCCAGGACAGTGTGGTCGTTTCCAAGTCAAAGAAAGACTGGAGCAAAGTCAGCCTCAATAACAGGCCTAAGGATCACTTCCTGATCCAGATGGGTTATAACAGCTGGACCAAAAAGCCGGACACGCTTCAAACAAAAGGTCTCCCCCTGAGTTTTAATTTCTATTTCATGCTGGATTTCCCCTTCAAAGGAGATCCGCGCTGGAGTGCTGCTATCGGAGCGGGTATTGCAATCGATAACCAGAAGTTCGAGAACACCAGTATCGACGTTGCCGGATTGAAAACCTCTACGGAACTGCACTTTTACAATGTAAAAGACACCACCCATTTCAAAAAATACAAACTGACCAACACTTATCTCGAGGCGCCCGTTGAACTCCGGTTCTCCAGCAATCCCGAAGATAATTTCCATAGCTGGAAAGGCGCCATCGGTGTAAAAGTAGGAACCATGATCAGCGCCACCACCCGTGGCAAAACCCTGCTGAACAGCTCCGGCGGTACCATCAATAACTATGTAGAGAAGCAGAAATCAAAAAGATTCTTTAACGGCACCCGCCTGAGCGTAATGGGCCGCCTCGGATACGGCATTGTAAGCGTTTACGCGGCTTACCAGTTCAACCCCTTCATCAAAGATGGCGTTGGACCCGATATCAGACCGATGCAGATTGGTATTACCATCAGCGGACTGTAACAAGAGCGGCAACTGTGACCTGCCAGGTCACAGCTTTACCTTATTTTAGGCGAATACCTCCGGTATTCGCTTTTTAATTCCTGGCAAATCGTACTATTTATATTTTTGCTGAAAAACCTGTCATTTTGATCGATAAGAAGAACACGATTGGTAAAGAAGAGAAAGCCATCCTGGTGGGTCTGGTGTATAAAGACCAGACGGAAGAACAGGTAAAGGAATATCTCGCGGAGCTGGCTTTCCTTGCGGAAACGGCCGGCGCTATTGCCGTTAAGAAATTCATCCAGAGGCTGCCGCACCCCGACAGCCGCACTTTCCTGGGTAAAGGCAAGCTGGAAGAGATCCGCCAGTTTATTGCGGGCCGGGATATCCGGGTGGCGATATTCGATGACGAGCTCTCCGGGGCGCAAATCAACAATATTGAAAAGATTCTCGAAGTAAAGACCATCGACCGCTCTGACCTGATCCTCGACATCTTCGCCCGTCGCGCGAAAACAGCCCAGGCAAAAGCCCAGGTAGAGCTTGCTCAATACCAATATATCCTTCCCCGCCTGCGTGGTATGTGGAAACACCTCGAACGACTTGGAGGTGGTATCGGAACCAGGGGCCCCGGTGAAACGGAGATCGAAACCGACCGGAGGATTGTCCGGGAAAAGATCAGCTTGCTCAGAAAAAGACTCGCCGAAATAGACAAACAGGCATTCACACAAAGAAAAGATCGCGGTGAATTCATTCGCGTGGCGCTGGTTGGATATACCAACGTAGGTAAATCCACCATCATGAACCTGCTGAGCAAAAGCGAAGTGTTTGCCGAAAACAAACTCTTTGCCACCCTCGATACTACCACCCGCAAAGTAGTTTTTGAAACAACACCCTTCCTGTTAAGCGACACTGTAGGGTTTATCCGAAAGCTGCCTCACCACCTGGTTGAAAGTTTCAAAAGTACCCTCGACGAAGTTCGCGAGGCAGATATTTTATTGCACGTTGTCGACATCTCGCATCCGGGTTATGAAGACCAGATAGGGGTGGTGAACAAAACGCTGCAGGAACTGAACGCCTACGACAAGCCCGTGATTACTATCTTCAACAAAATGGATCAGTACGAAAAGAACACTTTCGATCCCTGGCTGGAAGAAGAAGTGAAGGTTGAGATATTGACTGACCTGAAGGAACGCTGGGAAAACGAACTGCAAGGCAACTGTGTTTTTATCTCGGCATTGGAAAAAAGAAATATCGACGAACTGAGAACCACGATCCTTCAGAAAGTAAGAGACCTGTACCGCCAGCGATATCCTTACAAAACCGAATTCCTTTACTGATCGCCGGAAAGATTTACGGCATTATTTATTATCGCATGTCGAAAGACAAATGGGTATTTCATAAAGTGGCAGAGAATATTTCAGAGATCGAATTCCCTGAGAACAGGATTGCCGTTATTGAAATCGAAGGCAGGAAGATCTGCCTGGCCCCCTATCAAAACGGCTACTTTGCGTTTGCCTATAAGTGCCCGCATGCGGGGGGTATCCTGGCAATGGGCCATATCGACGCCCTGGGCAACGTGGTGTGTCCGCTGCACCGGTATAAATTCTCCATTTCGAATGGCCGAAATGTTTCGGGCGAAGGGTATTATTGTAAACACTGGCCGGTTGAACTTCGTGAAGACGGTGTTTACGTGGCACAGGACCACAAAAGCTTTTTTGGTTTGTTTTGATTCTGAGTGCCGAATCCGAATTCCTGTTAAACATAAAATACCCAATAGATGGTATTGTAGTACTCTTGATTGAGCCTTTCTTTGTCTCATTACAATTTCCTTATTCAACCGGTCATTTCTAACCGAAAATTTACCCGGATCCGCACCTTTATAACAGACTGTTAAGGCCGTTTTGGGATGGCACTCCTTACGGAGCTACACAAACGGCGAGCGAATGTCATTAACAGGTAAAAAACAAAATACCCGAAATAAGGGATGCGGTAATTGAAGTAAACTTGGTTACTTTACTATATCAACGAACAAACAGATATCAAACCATAACCATAACTTATCCTAAAAGCGCCGATGGCTAAGCAAAAAAAATCCCTGGAGCAATCCGGGGGTTTTTTGTTGGTAAGTGTCAGTATAATTTAGCCAGGCTGTCGATCGATTTGAGATGGGTTTGCAGCAGGGGAAGAACCGATTGGGCGAAGTTGCGAATGGGGATATTCAGGCCGCTGTCGGTTTCATACTTAAACAGCGCGATGGCCGTTTCATGATCCTTTTTTTGCAGGTGAATATAAACGGAGTCGAAGCTTCTGCCGGTTAGCGTGTCCATGCCGGCTCTTACTGCCACATGTGAAGCATCCAGCGAATCTTTGGAATAATAAGCGAAATTGCCTGCGATGGCTTTAAAGGACTGTTGTATGGCCAGGTGATCCATGCCGAGCTGCCCGGCGAGCCGACGGATCAGCGTATCTGTAGAAGTGGTATCCACCCATTGATTGATCTGGACGGCCGCTGCATTTAAAAGCGAGGCGTCCTGTACAAAGGTCCTGTCTGACTGGTTCACATCGTTATTGGGGGCAGGGTTCGATTTGTTGCAGGCGACCAGGGCCACGATCAGGAAGACAAAACAGGCGATAACTCTCTTCATACCTTATGGATCAAAGTTTTCTACGCTAATAACGATGATCCCTGCAAGAATTGTGCGGCAAAACCGAATATTGACTCTTTTTTCCCAAAAAAGACCGTTGATCAGTAAATATGCGATACCAGGTTGTCTACGGTGGACAGCAAAGACATGCTGACCAGGTAGGATTCGTGTTTGCTGGCATGCTTGGTATGCAGTTTCTGTTTGATATGATCGAGCAGGTGGATCACATCCTCCCTGGTAACTGCCCTGCCCTGTATGAAGAGGGGGCGATGGATCTCGAATTCATCTCTCATCAGATCGGTGATGGGCACTTGCAGAATTTCTGAAAGTTGTTTCAGATGGTGAACAGTCAGCTGGGTCAGGTTGTTCTCGATCTTGCTGTAGGCGTTTTGCGAAATTCCCATTTTGGAAGCCACATATTTCTGGGAATAGTTTTTCATTTCGCGGTAGCGCCTGATCACGGCTCCTGGCATAGATGAATTTTAGTTTAATACAATCAATGGGTCAAATTGTTCGATAATCGTTCCATCACCCCCTGCCCTCTTTGATCAGGGATTGCAAACATTACAAAACAGCGGGTCTTCTTTTTCCTTCTGTTCGGGGTTACCGGTGGTTTCGGAATGCCCGCAATGCTGGCACACATATACCATCGCTCTGGTAGAGGGAGTGCTGCTGTTGCACTGCCTGCAGGGTAGTCCCTTTATCTGCCGTTGCACCGAGTAGCCGGGCGCGCCGCAGGTGGGGCAACAGTTGCTGATCACTTTTACCAGCTTTTCCACGGCTTCCTCAATCACCTTCATGCGTGTTGGATTGTAGAGGGCTCGCATATCGGTTTCCACATATACTTTACCGTACCTGCTCTTGAAATATTGGAAGCTTTCTTTGAGGCGATCCCAGGTATGGATGCCCTTGTGCATATCAGTCAGGTTGTTCTTGGCGGGCCGTAGTATCAGGCCATGGGAGGGAAAGGATACCTGGCAGCAGAAGAACAGCAGCTGATCCCATTGGTAAAATTCGTTCGACGCGAAGTTGGTTTGTGTAGTGACAACCTTGGATTTTATTTCGAAGTCGTTCCTGAAATCCTTGAGCAGCAGGATCTCTTCGTTCGCAGGCAGGTAGCCGATCACCGGATGGGCGCCGAATGATCCCTCGCTGGCTATCACGAGCGATTCCTTCGTGAGCTGATGCGCCCGGATGCATTTGTTGCGGGCGGTATCCAGGGGGCTTAGCAACCGTTCGACCTCCCCGGTAAAGGTTCCGAAATCATCGGTGTCGAATTCTTCGGGCACTATGCATTGCACGCCGAGGAGAGGTTCCAGGATGGGCTGAATGACCTGCTCTTTCCGGTGCCTGGTAGCAATTACCAGGTTTCTGCCTCCGAAAAACCTTTCTATGTTTTTTTCAGTATTCATGGTTACTTGTTTTATTGTCCCTGGCCTGCGCTGTAAGCGGGTGTGCCATTGATGTTGTATAAATTTTCTGTCTTGATGATCTCGAAACCTGCCTGGTGAATTTTCTGGAGCAGGTGAATCATGGCCTGGTAAGAGCAGGGGCTTTCCTGCACACAAACAAAGCGGCATCTCCAGTGGTCGGTACAGAAGGTTTCGGGATGCCCCTCGGGCCATACCTTGGTTCCGCGGTTGGTGATCATCTTCAGTTTCACCCCCCCGATCATCAGCTGACTCATCGCTTCTCCGAGTTTTTCGGGGTTTCTTTCTTCTTCATCCCATCTCACAAACACATCCATCCCCACCAGAGTCCTTTCAGCAGCAGGCCTCGGTTTCAGTTCTACTTTGATGGCGGGAAGGGAAGCGTCATAGCTCGCCCTGGGAAGTTTTACAGGTTCCTGGCCGAGCCGGGCGATGACCGCCTCTGCAAACTCGCGGGTCCCTACCTGCTGTTTCGACACTCCTTCGCGGAAGATGTCATAGGTATGAACGCCATCCTCAATCGTTCTCAGCCAGGCGTTGTGCAGGCGGGTGGCCACTTCTTTCTGGTTGATGTGTACGAGCATCTGGATGGCTCCGAGCAGCAAACCTGAAGGATTGGCCATATTCAACCCGGCAAGCCGGGGGGCTGATCCGTGAATGGCTTCGAACATGGCTACCCCGTTTCCAATATTGGCGCTGCCGGCTAATCCGACGGAACCGGTTATTTGAGCGGCCACATCGCTGAGGATATCGCCATAGAGGTTGGGCATTACGATCACATCAAATTTTTCGGGTGTATCCGCGAGTTTCGCGGCGCCGATATCAACGATCCAATGTTCTTTTTCGATTTCAGGATACTCGGTACCGATTTCGTCGAACATCTTGTGAAAGAGTCCGTCGGTCATCTTCATGATATTGTCTTTGGTGAAGCAGGTAACCTTCCTGCGGCCATACACTCTCGCATACTCGAAAGCATAACGAATGATCTTTTCAGTACCCGGCCGGGAGATGAGTTTCAGGCACTGGATCACTTCATCTGTCTGCTGGTGTTCGATACCGGCATAAAGATCCTCTTCATTCTCCCGGATGATCACTACATCCATTTTGGGATGTTTGGTTTGAATGAAGGGATAATAAGAGGTGCAAGGGCGAACGTTGGCGTAAAGGCCAAGCACTTTACGGGTGGTTACGTTCAGACTTTTGTATCCGCTTCCCTGCGGAGTAGTAATGGGCGCCTTTAAAAACACCCTGGTTTTGCGAAGCGACTCCCAGGCCTCTTTGGGAATTCCGGCAGTATTGCCTTTAAGGTACACCTGCTCACCGATCTCAATGACGTCAATATCCAGCTGCGCACCTGCGGCTTCCATCATCCGTAAAGTGGCTTGCATAATCTCAGGGCCGATCCCGTCTCCATAAGCAACGGTGACAGGCGTCTTGACAACGGCATTCGGTTTTGAAACAGAAGGACTCAGTGTTGATGTTATCATGTCGGTAATTTTGGCGCAAGCTAAAGCCACCTATTCATCCGATTAAATCAATAAGCCCTTTTCAAAACTGCTGGCTATATCTCATCACCATTGTAGTTATCTCCATAAAACCCCGGCCGACCACTTCAGCTTCACGAGTGTCTTTTGTTGCTTCTCACGGATATCTACCAGCTTCTGTTTCGCTTCCAGGTTCTTTTGCTCGCGCGCGTTAACAAGAAACAGAGAACTCTCGCCGTTGGCGAATTTCAATTCTTCGGCACGCTGCAACAGTTCATAGTTCCGGCATTGCTGCTCCTGCAAGATTTCCTGTGAGCCTGTCAGCTCCCATTCATTCCAGTACTGGAAGAATTTTGTTTGCAGGCTCTGCTTCTTCATCGTACGCTCGAGCGTCGTTCTTTCTACTTTCAGTTTGGCCTGGCGATAATCACCCCTCGCTTCGGAAAATCGCAGGGGTAATATCACTCCCAAAGAATACCGATAATCATTGCGGAAGAGGCCGGAAAAATTATCCCTGTTCCAGTCGGTTCCGCGAAAGAGGTATTGGTACTTGGTGTACACAGAGGGAAAAAGCGATTGAAATTTCAAGCGCTTATCCAGGCGGGCCCCGGCCAGTTTGAACTCATATTTTTGCAACTCCGGATGTTCATTCAGCAATACCAGTAATTGATCGGAGGTCACCGACTCTTTCTCAGCTACAGGCTGTACGTTATCTGGCAATTCATACGACTGCATATTCTCTTTCCAGAGATATAGCGACAACTCCAGTCTTGACTTGCCAAGATTGAATAACGCCTCCGCTTTCTGCATCTGGAACGAAGCCATCTGCGCCATGGCCTCCACAGTATCGATGGCAGGCCGTTCTCCGATCTCCGCCGCCTTCCTGACCAGCTCGTATCTTCTTTCCGCGTTGAGCAGCGTATTTTCCGCCAGCTGCAATAGCTGTGTATTTGCCCACCAGGTCCAATAAGCTTCCGCGGCATCCCGCATCAGTTCATTGAGCTGAGCCTTCCGTTCCGCTTCGGTTTCTCTTACAAGGGCATCCGCCTTCGCCAGCATCACTCTTCTCTTATCAAGCACGAAAGAACGAACCAGGTCCAGCGAAACGCCCGCATAACTCATGCTTCCCTTTGTCTTTTCGCTGTTGAGCTTGCTTCCGTTATTATTCTCCACGCCTCCATAGATATCCACTCCATACCAGGCAGGTATCGTTAACTGGTACTCCTGGCCGGAATAGTAATCGATCTGATCAAAATTTTTTCCGGCAGAAGAAAATCCCAGTTGCGGATCGAATACCGCCTTTGTTGAAAGGCGCTCTGCCTTTGCGATGTCTACATTCTTTTGAGCAGCCCGGGCGAGCGGATGATATTTCTTCACCACAGAAATAAACTCACTTAGCGAAAACAAATCCTGGCTAAATGACTCATAACTGTTGATCAATAACAACACCCATATCAGTCTTTTCATTTCTTTGTGTTTGTTGTGTTGGCCTTGTAATAATCCGGGGGGAATGAATTGATGTTCCGCCACAATTCATACCAGATGGGTACATCTTTGAGCAAAGCGATGCCTTGTGCGGCCGTACCCATTTTCAAATCTGTGGGCCAGCTGCGGTAGCTGGTGTCTTCTTTCACCAGAATTTTGAATTTTCCATTCTCACTGATGTCGCTCTCGATCGCGGACACGATACCACTATAAGTGCCATAGGAGGCCCGGGGCCAGCCGCTGAAGACAATAGCAGGAAATCCATCAAATACAAATCTTACTTTTTGTCCTTCGCTGATCAGCGGCAGATCTACCGGTCGCACGTATAGTTGCACCGCATATTGATTGCGGGCGGGTACGATGTTCACGATGGCTTCTCCTTCTTTCAAAATCTCCCCAATGCCCGAAGCGCGGGCATTAATAACCTGCCCGTCCTGTGGAGCCAGCACATAATACATTCCGTTTCGAATGGCATAGCTGGCGTATAAGTTTTCCAGTTTGGCAATGTCGCCCTCGCTGGCAGCAATCTGCGACAGGGCATTGAACCTGTCTCCTTCGGCTTTGGAAACTTTTTCGAGGTTATCCTGTTTCACTCCATCCAGTTCGGCCTTAACGATACTGAACTCCTGCAGGGTAGAGATGTATTTGTTTTCCGCGCTGATCTTTTTTGCCAGCGCCTGCTGAAAATACTGGTTGCGTGTTTCCAGTTGGGTGAGAGACACCAGCCCGCTGTCGAACATGGTTTTCTGGCGGGCATATTGCTTGCCGGCAATCTGAAAATCATTCACCGCCGCCAGCCGGTCCATGCTATCGGCTTCCAGCTTTACTGTCAGTTGCCGCAGCTTGTTCTGCAATTGGAAGATTTTTACTTCCAGCCCGGCCTGCAATGCCTCGATCTGCCGGTCGGTGGTGGTTACTTTGCCTTTGTAAAAATTGAGCGATTGCTGTTTGGCGCGGATCTGCTCCTGCGTTCTTCCGAGTAAGGCCGGATCGAGATAGTCGGCCTTCACTTCACTCAATTGCAGCAGTGTGTCTCCCTTCTTCACAAAATCACCTTCTTTCACAAACCACCTCTCTACCTTACCGGCGATGATGGTATTGATCTGCTGTGGCCGGCTCTCCTGCCTGAGTGCTGTTACTTCTCCACGGGCCCTGATGTTCTGCGTCCAGGGAATGAACAGCAGGATCAATAAAAGAAGCCCGATGCCGATGGCCCAACCTTTTCGCAATGGCTTTCTGTTGCTGAGGTACACCTGTTGAAAGGCGCCGAACGAATATTTTTCCTGTATCATAATTGGATCACCTGGTTTGATTGTTGAATAAATTCCTCGTCGTTGGTTGTTACCAGCACTGTAGTGCCGCTCAACCCGAGCAGGATTTTTTGCATAGACTGCCTAACCGCAGGTTCCATTCCCTGCCACGGTTCTTCCATCAACAGCAATCTTGGCTGCTGAATCAATGCGCGTATGAAGAGAATCTTTTGCACCACGCGCGACGACAGTTTTCTTCCCGTCGGGTCGAGTTGCGTGTCGAACCCATGGGGAAGCGACTGCAGGAAAGGCTCCAGCTCCAGCTGATTGATCAATTGATGCAGGTATTTTCTGTCTACCTCCCTGCCCATGCTGATGTTTTCCCAGAGAGTTCCGTGAAAGATGTTCTCCTGCAGGAAAAATATCCCGAGGGCATTGCGGTAAGAGGTGAGGTTGTAGTTGGCGAGCGGAATACCATTGATCGCAATCGAACCTTCGAATTCGGGAAAGGCTCCGGTCAGCAATCGAAGCAGGGTCGATTTTCCGGTCCCTTCCGTGCCCGTGACGGCTACTTTTTCACCAGATCTAACGGTCATCGATAAGCTACGGATCACCGGTTTACCGGAATACCCGAAACTGAGTTCGCGGGTCTGAACCGATATCTTGTCAGAATCAGGCAGGGACAGGCTTCCGGAGTTTTCAACAGGTTTATCCGTGAGCTTTCCCAGCTTCTGGATGGCAGTAAGCACATCATATACGCTATCCAGGTTAACGATGATCTTCTCCACGGAGTTGATCGTGGTGATGATAATGATCTCCGCTGCTACAAACTGCCCGATGTTCATTTGCTGGTTTAGTAACAGGGCTACTCCGACGATCAGCATGGCAGCCGTGATCACCACTTTAAAACCAATCAGGGTTCTGTACTGAAACAATAAAATGCGGAAATGACGGGTTCTTGAGGCCAGGTATTGCCGGGTGCGTTCATCAGCCTTGCCGAGGTGAAGGGTGGAGCCGCCGGCAAATTTGAACGATTTAACCAGCCGGGCGACCTCCTGCATCCATCCGACCAGTGCATATTTATGACTGCTTTCTTCGAGGCTGCTGGCCATTCCCTGGCTTCCGGTAAAATATAAGATGAGGAATAACAACAGCAGGAGCAAGAGTCCGAAAAAGATAAACACCGGGTGATAAAAACTCAGCAGGATCAACCCGAAAAGGATCTGGATCATCGCCGTAGGAAAATCGAGGAGGATCTTGGATATGCTTTTCTGCAAAGACACGGTTTCAAAAAAGCGGTTCACCAGTTCAGGAAGATAGAAGGCATCGGCCTTCAGAAGGTCGAGCCTGGGCAGACGGTCGGTAAACTCGTAAGCATTCTTTACGAAGATCCGTTGCTGAATCTTCTCGATGACTTTCATCTGCGACATCTGCAGCCATCCCACCAGCAAAACGCCGGTAACAATACAGCTCACCAGCACCACGATGGAAGTGGACAGTGCGCCCGCGAGTATAAAACCAATAATGGATTGAATGCCGATCGGCAACGACAATTGAATAAGGCCGTTCAGTATTGCATAAAAGTAGATGGATGTGATCTCCTGTTTCTCTTCATGCAGCAGATTCCATATCCTGCGGGCAGGATGAATTTCTTTCGCCATAAAATTAGTATTGACAGTAAGTGATAAAATAGAACCGTTTCTTAACAGTCAATACCGTCCGGAGGGGGCGTCAGTGTTTTAAAGTAGGGAGCAGGTAAGAAAGAGGTCGCCGTATTTTGGCTTGCTTTGACAGCAATTTCAGATAGTACCGGAAAGGAGTGCTGGCAGAAAAGGTCCTTGTCGGCCTTCTTCTCTTTTTGCTTGGCCTTGTCAGCCTTATCTTCTTCAGACAAGCTGTATAAGGGAACGTCATTGACTCCCATCCATTGCCTGAGGGGCAAGGCCTGCCAGCTGAAGATCAGGATTAATATGATGGCGATTATCCGGTGCATTTTTCGTTGTCGGCCGCAAATCTATTCACCCAGTTGTTAAAAAAAATTTATAGCTGTTGTTTTACAACCAATAGCTATAAATTATTCGCCGGCGTTTAATCATTTGCCCGATGAGGCCATTATTTCTTTCGCAAAAATTCAAATGACTTATAACGACTTAGCCTTAACTGACCGCCGCTATGTAATAAAAGTTGCAAAAAAAGTCACCCTGCTTTCCTATTTTTGTCAAAATGGCAAAACGGAGCGCTTATATATTGCTCTTCACGCTTATGGCGAGCAGTTGGCCTGTTGAACAAATTGGTCAGTTGCCCATTCTGTTTGCCCACTACAAAGAACACAGGATCTGGAATCCTGAAATTCATTTTCTGCAGTTTCTCGCACAGCATTATATCAGCAACGATCAGAATGAGGGCGACAATGCGCGCGACCAGCAGCTTCCGTTCAAATCGGAACATGTTTTGTGCGCCGCCTGCTGCCCCTTGCAGTTTTTGTCTCCTGCCAAAGTACAGATCAGGCAACCGGTAGTTATCAGTCCCGAACTACCTACTCCCATAGACGACATGGTTAAGGCCGAAGCTCACCCCGGCTCTCTTTTCCGACCTCCCCGGGCCTGATATCTTTTACATTTTATTGCTCTAATTGTGATTCCGATTTTGGCGAATGCCGGATAAGGGTGCGTGATAACATCATGGTACCGCCGGTCATTCAATCATAACCCTGTATTTCCCATGCTGAATAAAATCATTTCTTTTTCAGTACGCAACAAGCTTATTGTGCTGCTGTTTGTCATCGCCCTGATAGGCTGGGGTTCCTACAATGTAACCCGTCTTCCGATTGATGCCGTTCCGGACATCACCAATAACCAGGTGATGGTGATCACGGTATCTCCTTCTCTCGGGGCATCAGATATCGAAAGGCTGATCACCTTCCCCATCGAACAGGCCACCCGCAATATTCCGGGCATCATCGAACAAAGATCCTTTTCCCGTTTCGGCTTGTCGCTGGTAACGATCGTTTTCAATGATGCAACCGATGTATACTGGGCCCGCCAGCAGATCAGCGAAAAGCTGATCCAGTTGCAGGGGCAAATCCCTCCCTCACTCGGCACCCCTTCCCTGGGTCCGGTTACCACCGGACTGGGAGAGATCTTCCAGTATGTGGTACGGCCTAAAAAAGGGTACGAAAACAAATACACCGCCATCGAGCTGCGAACGATCCAGGACTGGATCATCCGCCGCCAGCTACTCGGAACACCCGGCGTGGCAGACGTGAGCAGCTTTGGCGGCAAGCTCAAGCAATACGAGATCAGCGTGAACTACGATCAGCTGAAATCTTACAACATCACCATCAATGATCTCTTCTCTGCACTGGAAAAAAACAACCAGAATACCGGTGGCGCCTACATCGAAAAAGGACCCACCGTATTATTCGTTCGTGCCGAAGGGTTGATCCGCAACGAAGAGGACATCGAATCCGTGGTCATCAAACGATTGGACGATGGCACTCCCGTCTGCATCAGGAATGTGGCGAAGGTATCTATCGGTTATGCTACCCGCTACGGAGCGGTTTGCTTCAACGACCAGGGAGAGGTAGCCGGAGCGGTAGTGATGATGCTGAAAGGAGAAAACTCCAACCGGGTTATTAAACAGGTGAAAGAAAAAATCGCGCAAATCGAAAAAACCCTTCCGGAGGGCGTACAGATCGAAGCCTTTCTCGACCGCACCAAAATGGTTAACAATGCCATCGGCACCGTTGAAAAGAACCTTCTCGAGGGGGCCCTGATCGTGGTGTTCATCCTGGTGCTGTTCCTGGGTAATTTAAGGGCGGGTCTGCTGGTTGCGTCGGTCATTCCCCTTTCTATGCTCTTTGCCATCATCCTGATGAATCTGTTCGGAGTGAGTGGAAACCTGATGAGCCTGGGGGCACTTGATTTCGGATTGATCATAGACGGCGCGGTAATTATCGTCGAATCGGTGATGCATCGTCTTCATCACAACAAACATTTCGCCGGTCTTACCCGCATCAGCCAGGATAGCATGAATGAAGAAGTTGAGAAATCCGCGGGCAAGATGATGAATGCGGCCGTGTTTGGCCAGATCATCATCCTGATCGTGTATCTGCCGATACTTTCTCTGGAAGGCATTGAAGGAAAGATGTTCAAGCCCATGGCACAGACCGTGGCTTTCGCCATACTGGGAGCTTTCCTGCTTTCGCTTACCTATGTTCCGATGATGGCTTCCTGGGTATTGAGTAAAAAGATCCAGCACAAACCCAATATTGCCGATCGCATGATGGCCTTCCTCGAAAGGGTCTACACGGCCGCTTTGCGAAGGGCACTGGGCTTCTCCAAATCAATCGTCATCACCGCGGTCCTGTTGTTCGGATTGTCGATCTGGGTATTGATGAGAATGGGGGGCGAATTCATTCCCAAACTGGAAGAAGGAGATTTTGCGGTTGATACAAGAGTGCTGACCGGCAGTTCATTGACCACCACGATCCAGTCTACCCAGCAGGCCTCGAAAGTGTTGCTGGCTAATTTTCCGGAAATAGAGAAAATCGTTACGAAGATCGGAAGCGGAGAAATCCCCACCGACCCCATGCCTATGGAAGCTTCAGACCTAATGGTAATTCTGAAACCGAAAGACAACTGGACCTCTGCAAAAAGTTTCGATGAGCTGGCAGAGAAGATGAGTGAAAAACTACGGGAAGTGCCAGGCATCACCACTGGTTTTCAGTTCCCGGTACAGATGCGCTTCAATGAACTGATGACCGGGGGCAGACAGGATGTAGTATGTAAAATTTTTGGAGAGAACCTGGATACACTGGCGGAATGGTCGCAAAAATTATCCGCCATCGTCAATGGAGTGGAAGGAGCCAAAGATGTGTATACTGAAGCCATCACCGGTTTACCCCAGATCGTGGTTACCTACAACCGCGAAGCGCTGAAACAATTTGGTCTTAATGTGTCGGATGTTAACCAGACGATACAGGCGTCATTCGCCGGGGCAGTGAGCGGCCAGGTATATGAAAACGAACGGAGGTTCGATTTGGTGGTTCGTTTGAACAATGACCAGCGAAAGAATCTCGAAGATGTAAGGGAATTGCTGATTCCCATCCAGGGTGGTCAGCAGATTCCGCTGCAGCAGGTGGCAGAAGTAAACATCAAAGTGGGGCCTAACCAGGTACAAAGAGAGAACGCACAACGGAGAATCAGTGTTGGATTCAATGTACGCGGCCGTGACGTGGAAAGCCTGGTGAATGAGTTGAAGAAGAAAGTGGACAACCAACTGAAGATGCCGGCGGGGTATTACATCACTTATGGCGGACAATTCCAGAACCTGCTGGAAGCCAAAAAAAGATTGAGTATTGCCGTTCCGGTTTCATTGCTGTTGATTCTGCTGATGCTCTATTTCGCCTTCAACTCCATCAAACAAAGTTTACTGGTATACTCTGCCATTCCGCTCTCTGCCATTGGCGGTGTATTCGCTTTGTTTTTGCGCGGTATGCCTTTTAGTATATCTGCGGGCATTGGCTTTATCGCGCTCTTTGGGGTGGCGGTATTGAACGGCATTGTACTGATCACCGAGTTCAACCTGCTCAAGAAGAGTGGCGTAGGCAATGTGCGGGACCGGATATTGATGGGTACCCGAATCAGGTTGCGACCGGTATTGATGACCGCTTCTGTGGCTTCACTGGGTTTCCTGCCAATGGCATTGAGTGCCGGTGCTGGTGCGGAAGTACAGCGTCCGCTCGCTACTGTAGTGATCGGCGGTCTGATCACGGCAACCCTGCTGACGCTCTTTGTGCTGCCCATTTTATATAAATGGTTCGAAAAATCATCCGAGAAAAAACAAATAAATCATTCATGAAATTTTTAAAGACCATCCGCGGAACGGGATTGTTGATGGCGTCGATCATAGCGAGCCAGGCGGTCTGCGCGCAATCTCCCCTCTCGCTGGCGCAGGCGATCGATACCCTGTTTGCGAATAATCCGCAATTGCAAACGGCGCGACTAAGAATACTTGAGTCCCGGAAAATGGAAAACACATCCCTCGATTTGCCCGCTACCAGTGCCAGCTTCGAATATGGAAGTGTAAACAGCTATTACACCGACACAAAGATCGGGTTAAGCCAGGGTTTTGCGTTTCCCACAGTATATAAAACACAGCGGCGCCTGCAGGAAGCTGTTACCACAAAGGCGCAACTATCGGAAGCGGAAATAAAGACCGCCCTGCGGAAAGAAGTCAGCCTGCTGTACTACCAGGTATTGCTGCTGGAGCAGAAAAGAAATCTGCTGAGGCAGGCAGATACCCTGTACGGTTCCTTCCTGAAAAGACAGGAAGAAAGATTCAGGGCCGGGGATATCAATATATTGGAGAAAACAGCGGCAGAAACCCAGCGAATGCAGATCGGCAATCAATTGCAATTGCTCAGTACAAGCATTCAGCTGACCCTGACCCAATTCAATACCCTGCTGAATGCCCGGACATTCTACCGGCCTTCCGACAACAATGCGAAAGCCGTTCTGCTATCGCTCCCCGATACGAGTATGATCTCGAACAGGCCGCTGGTTAAGGTAAGCCGTCAGCAGGAGGAAATAGCATTGCGCGATATTGCCGTGCAAAAAAGCAGGTTGCTGCCACACTTTACAGTAGGATATATCAATCAGTCGTTCCGCGGCACCCAGCTGATCAATGGGCTTGAAAAAAGCTATTCCGCTTCTGATCGCTTTTCTTCCGCCCTGCTCGGTGTGAACCTGCCGTTGTTCACCAAATCTATCCGTGCCCGCATCGATGCCGGAAAGATTACAGCCGACATCGCCCGCTCTGAAACGCAAACTCTCTATCTGCAGCAGCAATCTCTGATGAATCAGCTGCTGACCAGGTACCAGCGGAGCGCCAGCCAGCTGAGTTATTACGAAAACTACGCCCTCCGGCAGGCCAGGCTGATCAGGGAAAGAAGTGAAGAACAAATGAAGGCAGGGGCGGTCGGTTATATTGAATGGATGATGCTGGTCAATCAATCCATCCAGATCGAATCGGATTATTTTGAAGCCCTGCATGAGTGGAATATGTCGGTGCTTGAACTAAACAGTTTCACGAACAATTAAATTTATTGCGATGATATCTCCCAGAATTATTGTACTCGCCCTTCTTTTCCTGGCCGCCTGTGATTCTAAAAAACCGGCAGCGCCTGCCAAAGCAGCCGAGCTACCCGCCAATACCGTTACGCTCAGCGATACGGAAATGCAAAATGGAAACATCGGGTTGGGCAAACCCGAAAAAGGCACAGCTACCAGTTTTCTCAAGGTCAATGGCATTGTAGATGTGCCCCCGCAAAACCTGGTGTCGATCAGCTTTCCCATCGGCGGTTACCTGGTGTCGACCAATTTGTTGCCCGGGTCAAAAGTTACCAGGGGCGAAGCGATCGCGGAAATGCGCGATCAGTCGCTCATACAAATGCAGCAGGACTATCTCGTAGCCAGGTCCAGATCCGGTTTCCTGCAGAAAGAATATGAGCGCCAGAAAATGCTCAATAGTACCAAAACCACCAGCGACAAAGTACTCGAGCAAACACAAAGTGAATACCAGACCCAGGTGATCCTGATGAATTCGCTGGCGCAAAAACTGAAAATGATCAATATCGATCCCAACAAGCTCGACGAAAATAATATTCGCCAGTCGGTCATGATTTTTTCGCCCATCAATGGTTATGTTACTGCCGTAAAGGTAAACATCGGCAAATATGTAAACCCTTCGGATGTGCTGTTTGAGCTGGTAAACCCGACCGATCTGCACCTCGCCATAAAAGTATTCGAGAAGGATCTCGATAAGGTTCAGCAGGGACAAAAGATCCTTGCAAGCCTCGTCAATAATCCCGAGAAAAAGTATGATGCGGAAATCATCCTGATCAGCCGGAATGTGGAGAGCGACCGGAGCGCGCTGATCCATTGTCACTTCCTTCATTCAACCGAGCATCTGTTGCCGGGCATGTTTGCCAATGCCATTATAGAAACCAAAATCAATGATGCCATACTGGTACCCGAAGAAGCCGTAGTAAGAAATGGAAACGACCAGTTTGTCTTTATCGAGAAGAAGAAAGGCCTGTTTGAACAAGTAACCGTAAAAGCAGGTACCGCTCTCAATGGTAAAATAGACATACAGGCAGAGAATATCGATCTGCTGCAGCAAACGCTGGTAACCAGAAATGCCTATACCGTGATGATGAAGATGCATAACAGGGCTGAAGAGGAATAAGTAAACTGAATGCCTCAACCACAGCCATAACCGATTCCCCATAAAAAGGCCCGCCAATGGCGGGCCTTTTTATTTGCCGAAATTCCTGTAATTTGTAGGAACCAAAACCTTTCTTATGAGACCTCCTGCCATGCTATTAATTGGCCTGGCCCTATGTTCAACTACTCTTTCCCTTGCCCAGTACCGATCAGGAAAATTTCCACACCCGCCCGATACCCCGGTTATTTTCACTTTAAAAAAGTTCAAAGAGCTGAACAGGCTTCCGCAAAAGCCGTCGTTCGCTGTGGCTATACCTAAAGAACAGAGGATTCCCGCTTCCTTTGCTTTTATCACCGACCAGGATTTCTTCTTTGATTTCCTGGATACTACCAAGAACGAAGACAGAAACTATACCCAGGGAACGGCCTTCACCTATTCGCACCCCAACCTGATCCGTTCGTTCCTGTTCTGGCCGCAGCGAAAATTTGACCAATGGATGGATATGGAGAGATATGGCAGTTCGGTCTCCCTGGCGGGAACAGCTTTCACCCCCCGAATCATCGACAGCGCCAAACCCATCATCGGCGACCGCCCATTTTCCTTTCTGCTGTATATTTCTGCTTCCACTACGCTTCAAAATGTTCAGTACCGCGTTCCCCGTTTTCATACTCTCACCATCAACTATGGAATTTTCGGAACCAATATTGGCTATGCTTTTCAGTCTTATGCCCACAAACAACTGATCATTGGCCGCCCCACCGACCCCAAAGGATGGAATACCCAGATTTCGAAAGGAGGTGCGCCCGCGCTCTTAATTGACTATAATCGGTTTCAGCCATTGGCAGAGTTTCCCAGGCGTCGTGGAATAGCAGAAGAACGAGGATGGTTCGACCTGGGATGGAATAGCGGCGCCTCGATCGGCTATTACCATAGATTATACACGGGTCTTTACATGAGAATCGGGCTTTTGAAAAAAGATAACCTCAGTCGCTGGAACATGGGATGGTCGTCATTGGGCGGAGCCAGCTATATGAAAGAAAATGCACCGACAGGGAAAAAAGTCACCCGATCTTTGGAAACCTTCCTGTATACCCGGGTAAACTTCACCGGTATGTTCCGCAATGCGATGCTGGTTGGTCAATGGATCAAAGATTCGGAATACACCATGCCTTATAGCTGGACAAAGAAATTTTTAGCAGAATGGGAATGGGGTTATGTATTTGCCTGGGAAAAACAGAAGAGCCGGGATCGCGGACCGCGAACACGTGCGTTCTTTTTCCGGTTTGTATACCGTTCTCCGGAGTTTGATTCGGGCATTTTCCCCAAACGCAGCCACTACTTCGGCAGCGCCGGTATAATGGGCCCCCTCATCACCTACTAAAACCTGAACCATGAAAATTTCATTGATTCGCGCAAAATATTTTAAGGATAAGGAAAAACAGAAACTCGACCTGGTACTGGATGCGATGGGTGCCGCCATCAATTCTGTTCAGTTCCGCGAC
Source organism: uncultured Chitinophagaceae bacterium (assembly GCA_964605065.1). Taxonomy (GTDB): domain Bacteria; phylum Bacteroidota; class Bacteroidia; order Chitinophagales; family Chitinophagaceae; genus Endoryza. The sequence goes on along the minus strand of CAZSAQ010000002.1, from coordinate 689 downwards.
TTTATACTTACTCATGAGCGCTTCGACACCATTGATCATCTTACCAACCGCCAGGTATATGATACCATTGTTACCGGCAATGAACACAATGGACAAGGCAATGACGAAGAAGCGGACCTCGACCTGGTCATGAATGGGCAATTCAACCAGGACATTATAGGATACACACAGCAAGGGCGGATCTATATTTACCGCAACAAATTCCAGGAAAAATCAATTTCAGAACTGGCAGGTTTCTACGCACACGAGTATTGCCATCTATTAGACTTCGACGACCCAACAAGCACCGGACCCGCCTATAACGTTCCGTATGAAGTTGGCTCAATCGTTATGCAACTCGCTACCGAAACCGAAAGAGTATTCATTCCGGATACCGGAAGACGCGGAATCGCCGCCAGAAGAAGGAGAAGGCGAATCAATTTTAATAAGGCGGTAATTGAGAAAAAAAGGAGGAGGAGGTAGGGGAGGTTTATCGTTTCAGGTTTAACGTTTCACGTTATAGTTTGAGGTAGGTTTGAAGTTTACAGTTTACTGTTTACTGTTCTGCGTAATCTGCGTTTTTCTGCGTCTTCTGCGTTTTCTGCGTTTTCTGCGTTTTCTGCGTCCTTTGCGTTCCAAAAAAATGCTGCCCGAGCAGGTTCTTATTATTGAATACAGGTATTTAAAAAATATTACTTTTTACTTTTTAC
>CAZSAQ010000001.1:147563-555837 GCA_964605065.1 uncultured Chitinophagaceae bacterium | reverse complement strand
AAAGTTGAAAACATATTCTGTTGCTCATCTGTGTTCGGTCAGCCGGATATGTAGCTCATAGTAGTACTAAGATGAGGATTTATCCGTCGCCCCCTGCTGACGCAAAACTGCCTGTTAGCAGTAGGCCTTATTGTTTTGTCAGTTTGCATGCCTCTATAAATTTGAGGTCAAGTCTGTTAATTGTGTCTTCTTTTGCAGACCAATTAGGTTCGTCTTTAATAATCCAGATGTCATACAAATAATTTTTGTTGCCACATTTTAAAGTGTCAGAGGAAAGTGGAAGGTCATGTCTTGTCAATGGAGGTGATAGCTTGTGTATTTCTCCGAGTGTGCTGTCAAAAAACAACGCTGGGTCTGAATAATTGTCGTTGGAGGAACTTGATGTCAATATTATACCCGATTCTGGGACTTTCAATTTTATCTTGTTTGAGTAAAACGGCGTTTTGAGTTTTGGAGTATTGTCAACACCGTAAACCAATATAACGTAGCCACGATAATTATGCGGCAATTGAAATTGATAAGCCCCCCTTTTTCTATATCCGAAGTATAATAGTCCAACTATTAAAACCGCCTCAATACCAACCTGTGTCCAGACTTTTGTCTTTAGTGTTGCTCGAAGTATTGCATAAACAATTAAACCAAGTATTCCCGCACCTCCAATTACCGTTGCAAAGAGAGTTCCCCAACCCTCTTCACCCGGATCTACGAATATGAGCATGTAAAGTCCGTAAAGAATGAATCCGATTGAAACAATTAAAAGTGGAGTCGGTTTGAGTCGTCGCATAGGATTACTGCTAACGTTTGTATTTAAGTATTACCAGAACATTGAATCAAATATAGCACATTGATAACCTACCCGAAACTGTTGCGCAATTGAAATTGCGTGGTTGCGGCAAGCAATCCGGGCCTATTCCCATCCCCTACCTTTGAATAACTCATCCAACGGATTGACAATGTTCAACAGATATTCCCGCCTCACATGCAAATACCGCTCGGTAGTCTTGATATTGAAATGACTTAACAGATCCTTGATATACTTGATATCAACCCCCCTTCTCCAGCAAATGCGTGGCAAAACTGTGCCTCAACGCATGAAAACTGACCTCCTTGCCAATTCCACCCATCCGGCAAGCCCGCTGAAAGATTAATTGAGCACTCCTCGACGAATAAGGTTCCCCGGGTCGCATCCCCTCAAATAAATATACTCGCGGCCTGGGATGACATCGCCTGAAGTACTCCCGTAAAACATCCAGCAACAATACACTCAGCCCTACATACCGGTCTTTCTTTCCCTTAGAACGCTCAATGAACAGCTGCATACGGTCGCTGTCAATATCCCTCAACTTTAGCCTGACCACCTCGCTCACTCTCAATCCGGCGCTATAAGCAGTAAACAATATGGCCTTGTGCTTCAGATTACTCACCGATGAAAACATCCTCTGCAACTCCCGCTCACCTAAAACATTGGGCAACTTTATGGGCTTTTTAGGCCGGGGTATCTCCCAAAAAAACTTTTCCCGACCCAACACCTGCTCATAAAAAAATTTCAGCGCATTAATCCTGCTATGAAGGGTGTTCTCGGTAAGCCCCAGCACCTCGCTGCAGTAAACCAGGTATCGCTTCAACTCCTCCACTGTCAGACTTTCTGCAGGCCTCGAACCTAAAACAGACAAAAACTGTTTAACCTCATTTACATAGGTACGGATAGTAGAGGCACTGTAGGATTTTAGCTGAAGATGTAGGGTAACCCGCTCAATTACTGATAGATTATCGGGGTGTATCCCCACAATTGACTGTGCGCTCCCTGCATTCCGATCGACATTAGTGGCGGTCGGATAACTCGTAGTCGAACTACTCGTCGACTCCATCATCTTTTCCATACCCATGGAAGCATCCCGCAAAAGATTCCTGAACTTATCTTCATCAAATAAACTAGCAGGAACATACCAGCAACGGTTGGAACGGCTCCACCTTACTCCCACAAGCTGACGAATGATTCGATTTATTCGGGAGGAACAAATACTACGCAATCCTATACAATCCTGGCCACGGTGATGCAACGGAAAAACTGATATCTTCTCCAATTTTCTTTTCCACAATCCTATCGAAATTCGCATCAATACCCTGGGTAGTTTCCTTATTAAAACTTGTATTTTACCCACGACTTCGTCCTCCTCAGTCACAGACCAGGTTTTGGCATTTAGGCTTACCGCTCGGTAAACCAGTGGCTTAAGGGAATAGCTCCGAAAAATTAACAAATAAAATCCAATTTTCGGCTACTGCTTACAGGGGCCAAATAATATTTAACAAACATCCTGAGAAGGCCATAAATAGGGTGGCAATAAAAGGAATTCAGGAACGAGAAAATACCCGAAAAGCATCCCCTGTTTATTCCCTTCTTACAGGTTGCGGATCATATCATAGTTTCTCCCGAAGTATTCGAATTCGCCCAATATGATGAAATTGTTTTTCCGGTAATAAGCGACCGCCCGCTCGTTATTAACCTGCACGCCGCCCCAAAGAATAAATCGGCTAATGGAATTGGAAGGTAGATGTTGAAGAATATAAGTAAGAAAGGCCGGGCCCAGCCCTTTTCCCTGCCATTCGTCGGCCAGGGAAGGCGCGAAGGTCGCGTCAGTAGCGTGGCTCAGCGTTAATCCATAAGAAGAAAGTCGGGGTGCATCATGGTCGAGATAGCCCTGTTTCAGGATGGAATAGCCGATGATTTTGTCACTAGCCGGATCCTCCGCCACATAACCGAACTTATCGGGTGACTGATAAAAATCAATCACTGATTGGCGGTCATAGCCATGCGGACCAAACCTGCTTCTGGTTTCCGTGCTAAGTCCATCCAGGTAAGCAAGCAATGGGTCAAGATCCCGGGAATCAAGCTGGCGAAAATGGGTCAAATGCTGTTTTTTAAGCGTCAATAACCTCTAAGATAGGAAATGAGCTGCATCGCATCAGGCGAGCACTATAAGCGAGTCTCCCCCGATAAATCGGGGGGGTGACTCGCTTTATAACATAAAAAGGGTTTGAGGTCGGGGGGACTCGCCGGTGATTCATCGGAGAGATTGTCTCATCAACGGCTGGACCCTCAGCGAGTCTCCTCCGATAAATCGGAGGGTGACTCGCTTTATAACATATAAAGGATTTGAGGTCGGGGGGACGCGCCGGTGATTCATCGGAGAGATTATCCCATCAACGGCTGCTCCCTCAGCGAGTTCTCTCTTTTTCCTGCATCGCATCAGGCGAGTCACCCCCGACATGGTCGGGGAGACTCGCCGATATTCTTTCGGAGAGCTTTTCAAAGGCCGCACCCTCAGCGAGTCTCCCCCGATAAATCGGGGGGTGACTCGCTTTATAACATAAAAAGGATTTGAGGTCGGGGAGACTCGCCTTATTTCGACTTATTGCCCCGTTTCACCTCAATAACTCTTCGAGCTTCTTTCTCAGTTCCTCTCCTCTTAAATCTTTGGCGATAATATTTCCATTGGGGTCGATGAGATAGTTGGCAGGATAATAACTCGTTCCATAAATCAAAGCCGCCTTGTTTTTGTCGCCCTTCAGGTCACTCACGCACTCCCAGGTTATCTTATCCTCATCCATGGCCTTAAGCCAGGCATTCCTGTTGGTTTCGATCGAAACCCCAAGAATTTCAAAGCCCTTGCTTTTGAACTCGGCATACAATTTCACCAGGTTGGGATTCTCCTTCCTGCAGGGGCCACACCACGAACCCCAGAAATCCAGCAACACATACTTGTTCTTATAATCAGATAATGATATGTCTTTGTTGTTGATATTTGGAAGCGTAAAGTCCGCGTATTTTCCACCCATTTTTATGTCTTTTGCCAGCGACAAATATTCCTGCACCGCTTGCCCGAACTCAGATTGCTGTACCGATTTATCCAAACCCTCAAACAGCATCTTCGTTGTATCCTTGCCCCAGCTGGTGCCAAACACCTTCAGCGTGTTGGCGCTGATCAACGACCGGGGGTGAGAACGGATATACTCCACCTGCACCTTCCGGTCATTGCCAGGATTGCTCTTCAGCAAGCTTTTCAGCTCGTCGGCTTCTTCCTGCATGGCAGATCCGGTTATCACCGATTCCTGGAACTTGCCGAGTTCGGCTTCGAAATGAATCAATTTGTTCTCCAGCCAGAAAGTCTTGATGTTTCTGAAATCTGAACTGATTAGGCCCACCTGCTGATAGGATTTTCCCGTTGTAATCGATCCTCTGAAAGAAAATTTCCCGTTTAGAATGATCGACGAATCCATAAATACATTCGACCCGGTAGAAAAATCCCATAACTTAATGACTGCGCTGTCCCGAAAACCCTTCACCTCCCCGATAATTTCAAAACCACCGTCTTTCTTCTGGCCATGCACCATACCCGAAATTCCGATTGCCAATAATAATAAGCAGCTTATCCTGATCATTTTTAAAAGTTGAATTTTTTGGAAATAACCATCCTTACTTCTCAAATATAATCCCCCTTTCCCAATCTGCGAAACTCTTCGTACATATAACCGCTAACTCCGCCCAAACTGCCTGTCCGGCGACCCCCCGGGATAAAAATCGCCCCGCCGCCAGGCCCCTCTTTAAAAAAATCTTCAAAAAAATTTGGAATCTCCCTCATTCCCACCTTACCTTTGCTAACGCTGTTAAATAATTTTACAGCGATCAACGATGGCCAGCAAAGACCGCATACTCAAACTGAAGGAAGAAACCAGGTGCAATATCCTGAGCGCCAGCCTTGACATTGTCAAAGAAGAAGGCTGGTCGGCCCTCAGCATGCGCAAAATCGCTGACAAGATTGATTACACGGCCCCGATCATCTATGAGTACTTCAATAATAAAGATGCCATCCTCCAGGAACTGACCCGAATGGGATTCGTAAAACTGGCGGCAAAACTGGAAGAAGCAAAATCATTGAGTACCTCAGCGGAAGGTCAGCTGGAGGCAATGTGGCTGGCATACTGGAATTTTTCCTTCGAAAACAAGGAATTATATAAAGTAATGTACGGCGTCGAAATGAACTGCTGCGCGCTGGAAAACAAATGCGCAGACTACTCACGACCCATGAACATGATCTGGGACCAGATAGAAGCGATCACCCCGTTGGAAAGAAGAACAGAAGACTATGTAGACCTCAAATACTACACCTTCTGGAGTGTCGTCCACGGATTGATCTCTATCAATCTCACCAACCAGGTCACCAGCGAAGAACTAAACCGGCAGGTACTGAGAGACGCCATCTCCGGTATCATTAACTCAATCAAAAACTGATTCAACCAGCCACCCTACTAAGAGAATAGCCATTGGCTATTTTTTAATCCGACTTCCTTAACGCTGTTAAATCATTTATCGGTGTTTCAAGGACAACCCGGGAAACCATTTTCAGAAGCAGCCAACCCTGCTTTTTTTAAACAAGCTCACTTAACACTGTTAGAAATCGAACACAATTATGAAACAGCTTCAAGTCTATCTGATCTATGCGGGAATTCTGTATTTCGCGGCCTGTGCAGGCAATGTCAATAACCAGCAGGCACCCCCGCCACCTTCCTTACCAGTGGTAAAACTGGAAACCGGCTCAGCCACTACCTGGCAGGAATTTCCGGCCACCATCGAAGGCACGACCAATGTAGAGATCCGCCCCCAGGTAAGCGGTTACCTGGAAACGATCTATGTAAAAGATGGCGACTGGGTGAAACAGGGACAACCCCTCTTCCGCATCAACGCCAAAGAATACTCACAGTTCAGTACGAGCGCCGCCGCTGCCATTCAACTGGCTAAAGCCAACATGGAAAAAGCTCAGGTGGAAGTGGATAAACTGGAACCACTGGTGGCCAATAAAGTAATCTCCGAAGTGCAACTGAAAACCGCCCGGGCCACCCTGCATGAAGCGGAAGCAGCCTACCAGCAGGCGGTGAGCAGTAAGAATAGCGCCGACATCACCGTTGGTTACACTTTTATCACGGCACCGGTAAGCGGTTACGTGGGTCATATCAACTATAAGCAGGGAAGCCTGATCGGTAAAGGAGAATCACAACCACTTACCATTCTCAGCGAAGTAAACAATGTACACGCCTACTTCAGCATGAGCGAAGCGGATTTCCTTTCCTTCTTCGCCAACATCAACGGCAAAACGGTGGAAGAAAAAATCAAAAACATACCGGCTGTTGAACTGAAGCTCGCCGACAACAGCGTTTACAAAACAAAAGGAAAAGTAGAGCTGGTACAGGGACAATTCGACCGCTCTGCAGGCAGCATCGCGTTCAGAGCCCTATTCCCCAATGAAGAAAAGCTCCTGCGCTCGGGTATTTCGGGTAAAATCCGGATCCCCTTTTCCCTGACTAATAAACTGCTGGTGCCGCAACAAAGCACTTACGAAATGCAGGATCGGGTATATGTTTTCGCCCTGGGCGACAGCAACAAAGTAATCAGCAAACAGATCAGCATTCAGGGAAAAAGCGCCGGCAACTACATTGTTGAAAAAGGCGTGAACAATGGCGAGGTGATCGTATACAGCGGTCTGCAAAGACTGAGAGACGGTGCCATCATCAATCCTAAAAACGTTTCACTCGACAGCGTACTGAATAATACAGCCAGCATCTATTAATTATTTTCTCCAGCAAAGACATTCACAGGTATCACAGTTGGTATAACCCGGCTGAAGGGAGTTGTTTTCCCTTCCCCAACCAACCACTCAAAAAAATAAAACATGTTACAGAAATTCATCAAACGCCCGGTCTTGTCCACGGTGATCTCGATCCTGCTGGTACTGGTGGGCATTGTTTCACTAACCAAACTGCCGATCACCCAGTTTCCGGATATTGCTCCGCCGGCAGTACTGGTAACCGCTGCATACCCCGGCGCGAGCGCCGAAGTGGTGGCGCGTTCCGTCGCTACGCCGCTGGAAGAAGCGATCAACGGCGTGGAGAACATGACCTACATGACTTCCAACAGCAACAACGACGGCACCATGACACTGAGCGTATTCTTCAAAGCCGGAACGGATCCGGATATCGCTTCGGTGAACGTACAGAACCGCGTGGCCAAAGCCAGCAGCCTGATCCCCGCCGAAGTATTGCAGGCAGGCATCACCACCCAAAAACAACAGAACAGCATCATCATGGCGATCGCCCTTTACAGCGACAGCTCCTATGATGAAACCTTCTTGCAGAACTATGCCAAGATCAATATCGTTCCGGAAATACAGCGGGTGCATGGCGTTGGACAAGCAACGATCTTCGGTACGAAAGATTATGCGATGCGTATCTGGTTAAAACCCGATCGCCTCGCAGCCTATAATCTTTCTGCTCAGGAAGTGCTGGCCTCTATCCGCGAACAAAACCTCGAAGCGGCTCCCGGAAAATTCGGCGAGGGCAGCGAAGAGTCATTTGAATATGTGATCAAATACAAAGGCAAACTGAACACCAACGAAGATTACGAAAATATTATTCTCAAATCCAATCTCGACGGCTCCACCATCCGGTTGAAAGATGTGGCCCGCGTTGGTTTAGGCTCTTTTAACTATACGTCTGAAGCAAAAGTAGATAAGGGTCCTTCAACGGGTATCCTTATCTACCAGACGGCCGGTTCGAATGCGAACGACATTCTTACCGAAGTCAATCATATCATGGAACGGGTCAATAAAGATCTGCCGAGAGGCGTAAAAACTTTCGTTCCCTATTCTTCCAAAGAATTCCTGGATGCATCGATCGACAAAGTAAAACATACACTGCTCGAAGCCTTCATCCTGGTTTTCCTGGTGGTGTTCCTGTTTCTGCAGGATTTTCGCTCCACCCTCATTCCGGCCATTGCGGTGCCGGTGGCGATCCTGGGTACTTTCTTTTTCATGCAACTCTTTGGTTTTACCATCAACCTGCTCACCCTGTTCGCGCTGATCCTGGCGATCGGTATCGTAGTGGATGATGCGATCGTGGTAGTGGAAGCAGTTCATACGAAGATGCAGAAAGAGCACCTGCCGGCAAAAGCAGCCACGTTGAAAAGCATGAACGAGATATCTGGTGCGATCATCTCGATTACGTTGGTCATGGCCGCGGTATTCGTACCGGTCGGATTCATGCAGGGGCCCGCTGGCATTTTCTACAAGCAATTTGCCTTCACCCTGGCCATCGCCATCCTCATCTCCGCGGTAAACGCGTTGACGTTGAGCCCTGCCCTGTCGGCCCTGTTCCTGAAGAACAATCACACCGCTCCGGGAGAAAAACCGGCAGGACTCAAACAGCGTTTCTTCCATGCCTTCAACGCGGGTTTCGAAAATATGACGAACCGCTATGGACGCAGCCTGCGATTCCTCATCAAAACCAAATGGATCGCCATCACGGGCCTGGTCATTATTACCGCTACAACCGTGTACATGGTGAAGAAAACCCCTACCGGTTTCATCCCCACGGAAGACCAGAGTATCTTCCTGTATTCGCTGAGCATGCCTCCGGGCGCCTCGCTGGAAAGAACAAAAAAAGTAATTGATAAAGTAGATAGCATCATCGCAACTGTTGAAGGAGTAGAAAAATCTTACAGCGTGGCAGGCATGAACATCATTACCAATGCCACCAGTCCCATTAGCGGTCTCGCCTTCGTGAAACTGAAAAAACCAGGCACACGCGGCCATACGGAAGACATCAATGCCATTTTGGGAGAAGTGAACCAGAAACTATCGGTGATCTCCTCTGCGGACCTGTTCACCTTTACGCTGCCAACGGTACAGGGATTCGGCAACACGAATGGATTTGAGCTGATCCTGCAGGATCGCGCGGGTGGAAAACTGGAGGATCTCAGCGCCACCGCATACGGTTTCATTGGAGAATTGATGAAACGCCCGGAGATCATGTACGCGTTCACCACCTTCAATACCGGCAACCCCCAATACAAATTAAACATCGACGAAGCCAAGGCAAAACAGCTGGGTGTATCTGTTAATGAGCTGCTGCAAACCATGCAGGTTTACTACGGTAGCTTCCAGGCGGGAGACTTCAACCGCTTCGGTAAACAATACAAAGTGATCGTTCAATCGGATGTTGGCTACCGCATCGACCCGAATACCCTCAATGATGTCCACGTTAAAAACATTCGGGGTGAAATGGTACCCGTGAAAACACTGGTCAGTCTTGAAAAGGTGTACGGACCGGAAACCGTAACCCGTAACAACCTTTTCAATGCCGTTACCATCAATGGCGTACCCAAACCGGGCTTCAGCTCCGGTGAGGCCCTGAAAGCGATTCAGGAAGTAGCGGCCAATTATCTGCCGCGCGGATATGCATACGAATGGGGTGGATTGACAAGAGAAGAACAAAGCTCCGGCTCACAAACGACCTGGATATTTGTGATGTCTCTGATCTTCGTATACTTCCTGCTGGCCGCGCAATATGAAAGCTATATGCTGCCTTTCGCGGTCATTCTGTCGGTGCCAACGGGCCTGATCGGCACCTTTGCCTTCATCAATATCGCAGGAATTGAAAATAACATCTATGTACAGGTGGGCTTGATCATGCTGATCGGCTTGCTGGCGAAGAACGCCATCCTGATCGTCGAGTATGCCGTTCAAAGAAGAAGAGCTGGCCTGTCTATCCGGCACGCGGCCATCGAAGCAGCGCGGCTTCGTCTGCGCCCCATCCTGATGACCTCTTTTGCTTTCATTGCCGGATTGTTGCCCTTGCTTACCGCCACTGGTGCATCGGCCATGGGTAACCGTTCCATTGGAACCGGTGCGGTTGGAGGAATGCTGACGGGTGTGCTTCTGGGCGTCTTCATCATACCTGTCCTGTTCACCATTTTCCAGTTCCTCCAGGAAAAAGTAGCCGGTAAAAAAGTAATGGAAAAGGATGAATGGATCATGGATAAACTGGAATTACAAACGAACTAATCAATCAAGCATCATGAAATCGATCAATATATTTCTATTAGGCGCAGGGCTCCTGTTTTTACAGGCCTGCAAGGTTTCGGCCGATGTGGCCACTCCCAAACCCGATCTTCCCGGTCAGTACCGGTCAGCTGCTTCCGCAGATACCGGCAGCATCGCCTCCATTGAATGGAGACAGTTCTTTACCAATGAAGAATTGCGCGGATTGATAGATAGTGCTATCCTGCACAATTATGATTTGCAAACAGCGCTAAAAAATATCGAAGCCGCACAGCTGCTCGTGAAGCAAAGCAGGCTGGGGTATTTACCCGAAGCAAGGTTGCAGGCAACCAGTTCGATCAGCCGCCCTTCTGATAATAGTCTCAACGGAATCAGCCTTAGCCAGTTTCTGGGTCAATCCTATGTGGAAGACTATACGCTAAGCGTAGGGGTCAGCTGGGAAGCTGATATCTGGGGAAAGATCAAAAACCAGAAGGAGAAAGCGCTGGCCTCTTTCCTGCAAACACAGGAAGCCAGGAAAGCGATTCAAACCAACCTGGTAGCTTCTATTGCGCAGGGTTATTACAACCTGTTAATGCTCGATGCCCAGGTATCGATCGCCCGTAAAAACCTGTTGCTGTCCGACAGCACCCTGGAAATCATCCGCCTTCAATACAATGCCGGACAGGTAACCAGCCTGGCCGTGCAGCAGGCAACTGCGCAGCGATTGGTAGCTGCTCAACTCGTTCCGCAGCTCGAACAGGCAATCGCCTTGCAGGAAAATGCACTCAGTGTTTTGTCCGGTTCCAATCCGAAAAACATTCAACGCAAAGGAACGATCAGTGACGTGATGGAAGGTGCCGGATTATCTGCCGGATTGCCCGCGTCGTTGCTGCAGAATCGCCCCGATATACATTCCAGAGAATTGCAGCTCACCATTGCCAATGCGAATACGGGCATCGCGAAAGCCAATATGTATCCAACACTGGCGATCACCGCCACCGGGGGCATCAACGCCTTCAAGGCCAGCAACTGGTTTAGCATACCTGCTTCGTTGTTTGCTATCGGATCTGGAGGCATCACACAGCCTTTGTTCCAGCGCAAACAATTGAAAACGCAATATGAACTGTCGAAAGTAGAGAGAGAAAAAGCGGTGATTGGCTTCCGGCAGTCTGTACTGACCGCCGTGGGAGAAGTGAGTGACGCGTTGGTGAAAGTAACCAAGTTGCAGGAGCAGCAATCCATTGCAGCCAGCCGCGTGCAAACACTGCAGCAGGCTATAGGAAACGCCAATTTGCTTTTCAAAAACGGAATGGCCAATTACCTCGAAGTGATCACCGCGCAGGGAAATGTGTTGCAGGGTGAACTTGAACTGGCGGTCATCCAAAAAGAAAGAAGCAGTGCGGCCATAGAGCTCTACCGCGCGCTGGGAGGAGGATGGAAGAATTAATTTGCCAATGAGCCAATTAGTAAATGAGCCAATGAAAAATACAATGACGAATTTCGAATGACGAATGACTAATGACGAATTTCGAATGGCGAATGACGAATTCTTTGCGGTTCTTGGCGCGCTTTGCGTTCCTCGGTCGGAGAGAGAAAACAATCAGCAATGAGCTAATTGGTCAATTAGTCAATGAAATTTCAAATGACAAATTCTTTGCGTGCTTCGCGGTTCTTGGCGCGCTTTGCGTTCCTCGGTCGGAGAGAGAAAACAATCAGCAATGAGCTAATTGGTCAATTAGTCAATGAGCCAATGCAATGACGAATTTCGAATGACGAATTAACAGCAAACAGTTAACCGCAAACTGCAAACCGAAAAGAGATACTATTAACGTGCATTGTCTTCCAAAAACTCAATCACATTATCCGGGCTGATGACATACTTTTTGAAATCAGTCCGGATAAATACCAGCTTGTTCTTGTCAGTGGCCCACATAGATACTGTTCCATGATCGCGAAAGCGAAAAGCGCCGAAATAACCAAAAAGTCCCCCCGATCCAAACAATCGGAACCCCGCTAATATACCACCCCGATCGATCTTACTTACTTCCCTTATTTCTCTCAATGGAATTTTGATAGACCCAAGGGGCCTCTTGATAACAAGATTTGATCCGTCAACCACATACTTCATAGGATGAAAAAGCCAGGTAAGCAGCAGAGCCAGCGGAAGTACCAGCACCGGAATCGCTGAAGCCATCGATGGCTCACTTTCCACAAAACTGATGTAAAGGATCATTACGTTCGCTATCAAAAAAATAGCGGTAGCCACCCGGGCAAAGCCATCCATCCTGGCGATATATACTTTCTCTCTCATAAGCCACAAATATAATTTGTTAATGCGCTAATTAGCCAATTAGTGAACGACTCTTAATACGAAATACAATTCGGGCAATTCGTGTAATTCGTGTAAAAAAAATTTGGAATCTCCCCCAGTTCATCGTAATATTGCGATGAATATGGGATTAACGAAATCATACGAGTTTGGTGCGAAGGAAAACAAGATAGCCCGCTACGCGAAGGCACTGGCCCACCCGGCCCGTGTAGCCATCCTCAAATTACTGGCATCGAAAGCCACCTGCCAGTGTGGAGACATCGTCGAAGAATTGCCTTTGTCGCAGAGCACCGTATCGCAACACCTCAAAGAACTCAAGGAAGCCGGACTGATCAAGGGTGAAATAGAAGGCGTGAGAGTATGCTATTGCATCGACGAAAAAGAATGGAAAGAAGCACAACAATGGCTTTCCCAGTTCTTCAATTCCTTTAATCCCTGCAATGGAAATTGCTGACCTTTTTTTTGCCGTAATCAATCGGCATATTACGATAAAACAAAAAACAGAAATACCATGCAAAACAGTGATTCCTTAAAAGAACTGGTAAAACAGAAATACGGCGAAATCGCCCTGCAAGACAAAACGACTAACCAAAGTTCCTGCTGCGGATCGGGCTGCTGTTCGACTGATGTATACAACATCATGACAGAAGACTATAGCAAAATGGAAGGCTATAACCCCGATGCCGACCTGGGGCTGGGTTGCGGCTTGCCGACGCAATTCGCACAGATTAAAAAAGGAGATGTTGTGATCGACCTGGGTAGTGGCGCCGGAAATGATGCTTTCATCGCCCGTCACGAAACAGGCGCGGAAGGTAAGGTCATCGGTGTCGACTTTACTCCGGCCATGATCGAACTGGCCCGCAAAAACGCAGAGGTCAGAGGCTTTCATAACGTGGAGTTCAGACAGGGAGACATCGAGCACATGCCGGTAACCTCCAATGTGGCTGATGTAATCGTAAGCAATTGCGTACTCAATCTGGTTCCTAACAAAGACGGGGTGATCAAAGAGATTTATCGCGTATTGAAACCGGGTGGCCATTTCTCCATTTCCGATATCGTGCTGGATGGAGCGCTTCCGGAGGAAATAAAACAGGCGGCCGAAATGTACGCAGGATGTGTGTCTGGCGCCATCCAAAAAAACGTGTACCTGGAGTTGATTCAGAACAACGGATTTACGAACATCACGCTTCAGAAAGACCGCGAAATCGTCGTGCCCGATGATATCCTGAGCCAATACCTGAGCAGCGACCAATTGACCGCCTTCAAAAATTCAGGCACAGGCATCAGAAGTGTAACCGTTTACGCAGAAAAACCGGTCGAACAAAAAAAAGCCTGCTGCGATCCGGGATGCTGCGACTAAGCAATTTGCCAATGTGACAATTAGTGAATGAGCCAATGCAATGACGAATTGCGAATGACGAATGGCGAATTCTCTTTGCGCACTTCTCGGTTCTTGGCGCACTTAGCGTCCAGGTCTTTGGGGAGCGCGAATGCGAGCGGGAGCGGATGGGAGAGCGAGAAAGAGAACTCTGATTGGAATTCCTTTGCGCACTTCGCGGTTCTTGGCGCTCTTTGCGTCCAGGTATTTGGGGAGCGCGAAAGTGAGCGGGAGCGAAAAATAATAAGCCAATGTGATAATTGGTTAATGAGCCAATGAGAATAGCGAATGACGGATTACGAAAGAACAGTAAACCGTAAACATCAAACAACAAACATCTATGACCATTTCTTTCGCCACGGAGAAGCAACGCGGGGAGATCATTCATCTCCTCGCTCAGGAACAATTGCCGGTCGAAGATCTGCCGGCAACCCTCGAACATTTTTTTGTTGCCAGTGAAGAGGACAAAGTTGCAGGCGTTATCGGACTGGAAATTCATGAGGAGTATGGCCTGTTAAGGTCCATGGTAGTAGAAAGATCCTTCCGAAATCACCAGGTTGCAAGCAAACTCGTACAAACACTGGAAGAATATGCGAAGAAGAAAGGGTTAAAGGAAGTCTACCTGCTCACTCTTACGGCTGCGGGGTACTTTGAGAAGAAAGGATATTCTCCTGTGTTGCGCTACGAAGCTCCGGAAATATTACAATCTACCTCGGAATTCACCCATTCCTGCCCGGCTACGGCGCAGATGATGAAGCGAAAAATCTCTATATGAATAAATACCTGTCCGAGATCCTGGGCACATTCGCGCTCGTATTTTGTGGTACAGGCGCTATCATCGTCAACCAGCAATTTAATGGCGTTATCAGTCATGTGGGTATTGCCATTTGTTTTGGTTTTATCGTAATGGCCATGATCTATGCGCTGGGCGATATTTCTGGCGCGCATTTAAATCCTGCGGTTACGCTTGCTTTTACATTGGCCGGAAGGTTTCCGGTAAAACAGGTTCCTTTTTATATAGGTAGCCAGTTAGCAGGCGCTATCTGCGGAAGCCTGCTGTTGAAATACTTGTTCCCTTCCAGTGAACTATTAGGATCCACGCTCCCGTCGGGCAGCAGCGGCCAGTCGTTTGTGTTGGAGCTAACTCTTACCTTTTTGCTGATGCTGGTCATCATCAATGTGGCAACGGGAAGCAAGGAGCGCGGCATGTTTGCCGGCCTCGCTATCGGGTCAACCGTTTTGCTGGAAGCCATGATGGCCGGCCCGGTCTGCGGCGCCAGCATGAATCCGGCGAGAAGCCTGGCTCCCGCCCTCGTCTCCGGCCATACAGCCCACCTCTGGATTTACCTGCTGGCGCCCATACTGGGTGCTGCGCTTTCCATCCCGGTCTTTAAACTCCTGACTAACAAAAAAGACTCATGGCAGGGGAACAAGAACAATCGGCCAACACTTTAATTAGTCAATTAGTAAATGGGCCAATGGGCCAATGACGAATTGCGAATGACGAATTACGAATGCTCTTTGCGTGCTTTGCGGTTCTTGGCGTCCTTTGCGTTCCCCGGTCGGGGAAAGAAAACAATTAGCAATGTGATAATTAATCAATGTGTCAATGGACGTCTTATATGAAATGAAGAATGGCGAATGCTCTTTGCGCACTTCGCGGTTCTTGACTTCCTTTGCGTCCAGGTATTTGGGGAGCGCGAATGTGAGCGGGAGCGAAAAATAAAAAGCCAATGTGATAATTGGTTAATGAGCCAATGAGAATAGCGAATGACTAATTACGAAGGAACAGTAAACCGTAAACTGCAAACCGCAAACCCACGTGAAACGATAAACCTGAAACGCAAAACGCAAAATTCCCCTCTCTCAATTAAAACTCTCCCTGAATTGCAGCGGCGTCATGCCGGTCTTGTTCTTAAATATCTTACTAAAGGATTGTGGGAATTCGAATCCCAGCTCGTAGGCAATTTCACTGACGGATAATTGCGTAACTGATAATTTTTCCTTCGCCTTTTCGATCAGCTTATCGTGTATGTGCTGCTGTGTGCTCTGACCGGTCAGCACTTTCAACAGACTTCCCAGGTAGCCGGGCGATACTGCCAACTCATCGGCAATCTGCTGCACCGTTGGCAGACCCTTGTGCACCAGCTGTTCGTCATTGAAATAATTCACTAACCATTTTTCCAGACGCTCCAGTACCTGGTGATTGGATATTTTCCGGGTGATAAACTGCCGCTGATAAAACCGTTCCGAATAATTCAGCAGTGTTTCCAGTTGTGACACAATGATACTTTGACTGAATGAATCAATATTGGAATGGTATTCTTGCCGGATGTTTTCAGCGATACCATTGATAACGCTTTCTTCTTTATCCGACAGAAATAATGCTTCATTGATAGAATAGCCGAAGAACTCATACTTCCGGATCTTGTCCGCCAGGGAGGTATTCCAGAGAAAATCGGGATGAATCAGCATGATCCATCCCGACCGCTGAGTATTTGAAATTTGTCCAGGCTCAATTCTCAACACCTGGTTGGGCGCCATAAAATACATCACCCCTTCATCAAAATCATATTCCTGTTGCCCATAGTACATTTTCCCATCAACGCCCCTTTTCACGGAAATCGAATAGAAATCCGATACGGTACTTCCCGGCCTGACTTGCAAAGCAGCATAGTCAACAATACTTATCAGCGGATGCTCGGGCTTGGGCATCCCGTGCATCTGATGAAATTCGCTGATGGTTTTTATTCTGATAGGTTGTGATCCCGCCATAGTTCAAAATTATCAATTAAAGTGACTGTCCACCCGAAACTTCTATTCTTTGTCCATTGATCCATCTTCCCTCTTCAGTACAGAGAAACGCCACGACGCCGCCGATATCATCCGGAACGCCCACTCGTCCCAATGCTGTGAATGCGGCTATCTGATCGTTGAGCTCTTTGTTATCCCGTACATGGCCTCCTCCAAAATCTGTTTCAATGGCACCCGGAGCCACTACATTCACCCTTATTTTTCTGGGGCCCAGTTCTTTGGCGAGATAACGGGTCAATGTCTCCACGGCAGCTTTCAGAGATCCGTATACCGAGTATCCGGGATAGGAAATACGGGTAAGGCCTGATGAAATATTTACCACCGCGCCACCATCCCTCATCAACGGAAGTAATTTTTGTGTCAGGAAAAACATGCCTTTGAAATGTATATCATAGATCGCATCCATTTGCTCCTCCTTAACGTCCATTGATAATGCGTGCAACGCGGTTCCCGCGTTATTCACCAGGAAATCAAAATGTGGTTCCCCTGTTTCCTTTTGAAGGTAGTCGCCCAATTGATGCATAAAAGCATCAAATTGATTGGTGTTACTGGTATCCAGCCGAAAAGCCTTTGCCTTTTGCCCAAGAGATCGTATTTCGGCAACCACTGTCTCAGCGGCTTGCTGGTTACTGTTATAGGTAATAATCACATCGATCCCCTTTTTGGCAAGGGCAATAGCCATATTTCTTCCCAAGCCCCGACTACCGCCGGTTACTACTGCTGTTTTATTTTTTGTATTCATCTTTTGTGTTGTTATATTGATTATTGTTTTTGTTGATAGGCGATGGCAAAATCCTCTGCGAATTTTTCCAGGCTCACTTTTCCAAATGCAGGTTTATGCTTGTCAAAATCCTCCCGGAGGATGCCGCTGTGCGTAGCCTGACCGATCTCTACCAGCATTTGGGCCGCATTATGAGGTACTCCATTGGCAAGGAGAGATTTCAATACCTGTTCCGGCGCCAGTGTTTTCCAGATCAGGTCAGTTTTTCCTATGGCTTTTCCTAAAACCTGCGCAATTTCGTTACAGGTGCGATCGTCGCTGGTTACATATCGATGATGACTGGATTCTCCAGTAATTATAATCTCTTCTGCAATCGTAGCGGCAATATCCAGGGGAGAGACTAATGCCAGCGGGTCCTCGTCGCCATAAACTGCTCCGATGAAGCCGGCAGACTTAATCAGCGGAATAAAGGCCAGTAAATTGTAATAGAAGTAAGTCGGACGAATGTGAGTAACACGAACATCTGTCAGGGTGTCCAACATTTTTTCACATCGGTAAGAGCCCGTGATAAAGCCGGTACCGGACGGCAAATCTGCCCCGTAGCTGCTAAGATGAATCACCCGTTTAATCCCTGTTTGCCATATTGCATGAACATACGCGCTCATGACTTCTTCATAATAGGCGATCTGATCCGGGTGTGAAAAATTTGGCGGCACCATGCAGTAAACGGCATCGGCCTGCTCAAAACTTTGTAGTAGAAAATCCCGATTTAACAGATTTCCAATAGCCGCATGAGCACCCATGGCCTCGATTGCCGGCCGCCGGTCGCGCTGGCTGCTAATAATAGTAACGGAATGATGCTCCCAGAGTAGTTCCTTTGCAAGAGGTTTGCTGATATGTCCAAGCGATCCGGTTAAAACGATATTCATATTGCCTGTTATTGATCAGGCAAAATTTCTTCATCCCGGAAAAAGAAAAGTATCCAAATCAGGGTTAGTTGTATCCATTTTTTAGGCGCTGAGAACGCAGCATGCACAGAAAACAAAGGTTCCACCGACACCCACTCCCGCTTTCTTTTTCTCTTTCCATCTCTTTTTCCATCTTTCCCGCTCTCACTCCCGCTCCATTCTCCCCTTGATCAACGCTTCAAGTCTCGCTATTCTGCTTTCGAGATCTTCGATTTTCTTTTGCTGTGCTTCGATGGTGTCTTGTTGCTCCTGGATGGCTTTGATGGCTAACACGCCTGTTTTGCCATAGGAGATCGCCATCAGTTTGTTTCCTTTATTGTCATAGGTATGCTCTGAAACGATTTCCGGGAAATATTCAGCCACGTTCTGGGCAATCAGGCCAAAACTGAGTTCACCAGCAACGTTGGATTTATAATGATACGTGGCCACATTCAACTTTCGAAGCCCGGGCAAAACTTGTTTAAATGATCGGATATCTTCCTTAAGGCGCATATCCGAGAAAGTATTGTAATCTCCGCTTACATCAATAAAAGCTTTTGCCGTTCCATTAAAGTCAAAGGTTAGATCTTCAAAATAGCTGTCCAGCGCCCATTCATTGAAGTTATTTCCCTGGTCTTTAATAACTATAGGACCGAAAACGGTAAGAGCCGATTGCTTGAAATTGGAATTGAAATTAGCCAGCGGCCCGTTGATACCAATTCTTCCATTGGGATAAATGGTTAAGTACGGTGTCCCTTTAATACTTAAGAACAATTTCCCGTTGTTATTTACCCCGGCTGTACCAAATTCCATATCATCGGTGCCCTTGTTCCACACATATCCTTTATAGTTAAGCCCGCTGAAAAAACTTATATAGGGCTGATTGCCTGCTGCTCGCAACGCTTCTCCGTCTTTTGAAATAAACAAACCGGCTTCCGGAATAGGCACGCCGCCAATAGACATGTTACCGGCGAATCTTCCCGTTCCCTCCGCTGTGAGCCCTCCCGTGATGCCCACGCTTCCGGTAACTGATAATTTGGAGCTGGGAGAAGTCGTGCCAATCCCTACATTTCCATTAGGAAGAAGGATCATTTGCGAAGCGCTGTTATTGGTAAAAAAACTAAGCGGGTGATTGCTCTGTGTTCCGATATAGGCATACGACTGGGTACCTCCTAAAAAGGTCGATAGGGTGATGGTCCCGTTCGAGTTGGTAATACCGTATGTGCCAGGGTCCGATTCAACACTGAATTTTCCAATCGGCGCAAAGTTGTTACTTCCCACAACCACCTCACCGGCAGGGTATAAATGCACCCGTCCCAGGTTGTTGCTGTTGAGCCGGAAAGCATGATTGGTTGATGTACCAAAGGAAGCGGATACACCCCCGATGCTTTCGGTGACAATGATCTCATTGGCACCGCCGATATGGGAGAATCCGGAAGTGTTTAAAGGGGTTTGAAGAGTGAGCTTTGTGATCGGGGTATTCGTGCCAATTCCCACATTCTGAGACTTTACAGACATCGCAAAAAGCGCCACGCAAGCGGTCAGCAGCAGTATTTTCGGTCGCATAAGGTTTTCTTTCAACTTATCGACTTTTCACCCGGTGCCTTTGTTAGAATTAGCGGTTGGCGAACCATATTTATCAGTTGGAAGCCCAAAACAGCCATTTCTATAACTGGTGCATATAGCTGAATTTGAAAATGGCATAATCCTCAACCTGCCTCACCCGGAGATCGTTGAGGAAATCGTTCTTGTTCACTACTATATATATAAACGACAGCGGCCGGTATTCCCAGGCCATCCTGATATTGTAATTCTTGCTCTTATTCTCGCTGTTCTGCTGATAAAACGCGATCAGCTGCAGGCGGGGATTCAGCGCAATTCTTCCTTCAATACTGTAAAGATCCACGGTCTTGTTTTCCCTGTTCACTCCTGCATTACTGAACTTGTTTCTATTGACCCGGCCAAGAAAGGAAAAATGGGGCGATGGAGCGAGTTTGAGATTGATATCGGCGATCGTCAGTCGCCCGTTAAAATAAGTTCCCCAATCGAACTGCCCAAAAAGATAAAGCACCTTGGAAGGATCGGTGCTAAACCATACCTGTTGCTGAAAATATCGGTATTTGCCAGGAGAAAAACTGATTCCAAGCGGCTCAAAGGCTTCAGTCAGGTTCTGATAAACAGCGTTGACAGAATATCCCAGATACCCGCCATTCTGGAGATTCAACCAAAGGGGAAAAAACGGCAGTTGACTCTCTATCAGTTTGCCGGTACTGGCTTGCCAGTAAAACTCGGGGAGAAAGCCGGGTTCGAAGGCTCTGATATATTTTTTGAAAGGAAGAAGTTTGCCGCGATAATACCAGTTCATTCCCGGAGTAGTGCCGATCACATCTTTCCTGGCCACAAAACCCATTTCGGGGTTGAAATCTTTGGTCACCACCGATTGAGTCAGCCAGATTTTATAGTTATTAGTAGCGTTGATGTATTGGGCAATGGCTGCAAATCCCTGGCGCCCGGCCTTTCCATCGGTGGAGTGCATCAAAAAAGTATTGATCGATTGCGTCTCTCCCAGCCGGAAGAAACCGTCGATGGTGCTGACCACATTGGTACGGTCTGGCCGGTTCCTGACAGTTATCAGTCCGCCGATACGATTCTGATTGCCGAAGTTGCGGGAGTATCTTCCCACCATAAAGTTCGTAGCAGGAGTTCCGTCAACCGCACGCTGCCGCATAGCGATGGCACCAAAATTCTGAGTATTGGACCGGTATACTATTCGTCCACCGGCATCGATCGGGATAGGCTGGCCGGCAGTATCCAGGCCAATGCTCCTGCTGAAGAAAGGCTGAATCGCCATACCTCCACCGGAGCCATCAGCGGCCCGCTGTATATTGAATCCGAACAGAGAGGCGTTCTCAAGAAAAAATTGCCGGCGCTCGGGAAAAAACACTGAAAATCTCGTTACATTATTCACTTGCCGGTCGGCATCGGCTTGTGCGAAATCGGTATTGGCGGTAAGGTCGAGTACCGTATTTGTATTGATGGCCCATTTTACATCGCCCCCCAATTTGAACTTTACTTCTGTCTTTTCCTTACCCGTAATAGCATCCGGGACCCGGTTATAGGACAACAAACTGTAGGGTTGCAGTCTAAGGTTTGGCTTCGGGGGCGGCGGTTGAAGATTGGTAAGCAGACCTGCATAGTCCATTCGCGCTGCGCTAAAAGCACGGGGGAAGGGCGAGAAAGCGGTTACTTCATTCGAATACCTCCTGTTTCGATACAAATTGAAGCCCCAGCTTTGCAGGCTGTCGTTGCTCTTGGGATATCTTAGGGTTTGCCAGGGAATGGCTATTTCGGCGATCCAGGCAGTATCGGTGCGGGAAGTGCGCACGATCCAAAGACCATCCCAGTCTACATCATAATACAGATCATCGAAAGCGAGAAGATCTCTCTGTACACCGAAGGGATTGGTCGCAAAAACCATCGCATTTCGCTGGTCTTTGAACCCGTCAAAACAAAGGTTGACCAAATCATGTTGTCGATAGTCGAAATCGCGTTTAAAATCAACTGCCCGCAGTCCTTTCTTGCCGAGGCTGTCTTTAGAAATGATCCCAAAATAGAGGTATTGCTTATTGAAAAGGACTTTGATAATGGTCTCATTGCCTGCTTTCTCCCCCTGCATCGGCTCTATCTGGGTAAACCCGGTGACCGGCCTGGCCAGTTGCCATTCGGGTTCCTCTAGGCGGCCATCTATTTTCAACGAATTTTCGATCTTAACTCCTTCGATCATGCGCTTAACCGGGTTGGGAGGGAAAATGGTAGCGTCTTGCGATCTGACATTAAAGGAAATAAACAATAAAGCAGGAAGGACAAGCCCGTTCCATTTTTTCATTGATGACAGCAGTTTCTTGGTAAGCCGAATGTACAACAAGTTGAGAGGTGCATCAATTGTATTCGTGTAGGGTTTTTACTACAAGGCTCCCCTTCAATGCGTCACTTCCTTATGAGCAGTCCCGATGATTCCGAATCACTTTTTTCGGCGATATTTCTTCTGGTATTCGACTTTTAAAATCATACAAACATCGCCCAGCGACAAACTTTATTCCCTATTTCCAGGCGTCCGGGAGAATCGAATCAGGCAAATGTTGCAAAAGCTCAAACCCCGCATAGAGGCATCGCTTTTTATCACTGCATATCTTTTGGGCGTAAGTTTGCCAGGGAATCGAACTGCTATATCAGTCAGGGTTTTCGTTCCTCAGTCAGTAAGTAGTTTGTAATACTTCGCAATTTATCATCGGACCCGCTATTTAGCAGGAACAAGCCGAGTCATCCTGCCTGACGAGGCTCTCTCGAATCTGTAGGCACCAGACACTAAGTTTTCTGTACTCAGGCAGAACAACTTCTGGAAAGAAACTCGGGCATTTCTTCCCTAATCGAGTTGGAAAAACTGATCAATCTTTTCCTGTATTCTTTGTTTTCTAAAAGCTCCCCGAGATTGGCCTCAATGGTTTCCGCAGAATCGTTACGCAGGTCTCCGGCAATGCCGAGCCGATGAAATTCGATTCTGCGGGCATTTGCGGGCTGATCCCAGCGAAAATCTACGGGGCAGGCCAGCATCGGTACCCGAAAATAAATAGCTTCTTTGACAGAACCCAGCCCGGCATGGGTTATAAATACATCCGACTCAGAAAGCAGATGAAGCTGTGGCAATACACCGAAAATGTGTATATGCTGAAAGGCGGGCAGGGTAGATCTGATGATTGCTGCTGTTTTGCTATTGAGTGCTACCACAAGTTCCAGGTCGGTACGGTCCATAGTTGCCATTACTAACCGGTTAATGAAGTTTATAATGGCCAGGTGCTGTTCCGCCGATCTATAAAATGTACCGAAGGAACAATATACCAGCTTTCGTTTATTTTTTCTCAACGCCTGAAGCCAGCTCAAATCAAACAAAGGGTCTGTTCCCGTTTCCCTTCTCTGTACCTGAGTGCACAAGCCAAGATAAAATGACTGCGATTGTGTTTGTAATTCAGGGTATTCCAGTTGACGCGGGCCCAAAACGAGTTCTACTGTATTGCGGAACCGGTAAGTAATAAATGGGTGGCTGGTGTCCAGGGAATGCCGCGCGGGAATCCGAGACAGCCACACACATCTTTTCACCTGCCAGCCATCAATCCAGTCGTTCCAGTTTTGTGTTGGCAGCCCAAACAAATGCCTTTGCACTGTCGAAAAAAAACCTGGTTTTTCAATCGCTCTCTTCATTTTCGGGCGAACAGATGCATCAGCGTGAAGAATCGGAGTGTAAAAATATATTTTCAACTTCTGGTGATATTGATAAAAAAACAAAAAATCAATGCTGTTGAAACTGTCGATTAATATCAACGAGGGACCAAAACGCCCGATAAGCCGCTTTAATTCCTTCTTGCGCGACCGGTATATTTTATTGGAAAGAAACACGAACATTATCAGCAGAGCTTTAATCCAGGCCGGCAACTTTTTATATTTCTGATGAACGTAGTCTTGCTCGGCGTAGTACCCTACAGTTTGCGATTGCAAGTGAATAAACCCGTAACCCTGCGCGTTGATCAGTTCTTTATATCTAAGGTCTGATGACAGGTAATAAATATCATAGCCTTGTTGAAGTTTGGCAGATAAATAAAATGAAGGCAACACGTGGCTTCTGATGGCGGCCGGTAGCACAAATAGTGTCTTTTTCTTTTTCATGCGATAGTGTTAACTGATCAGCAGGCATTGATCCCAGTCCGCGGCATTTGTATCAACCGCTCCTAAATAAGCCAATCCGATTCCGGCAATTCCTTCCAGTAACTGCATTTCATCTTTCCAACCTGTAATTCCGTTAAAGGCCTGGTAGCCGGCGAGGCCATAGGACTCCTCCTTCTCCATTTTCAAAGACTGCCTGAACCAGTAACGGGCGGCCTCCAGGAATTTTTTTTCGGACACCTGTTGGTATACACGATTAAAAATATGTGCAATACCAGCAGCCCCATGGCAGAGACCGGCGTCAAGAATGTGGTTTTGCTTCAGGTCTCTACGGTAGGAAGCGTGTTCTAAAATCCGCAATGCTTCGCTAGTCCAGGAATACTCAGAAAGGGTTGCTCCAGCCTTGAGCAACGCCAGCGCTACTCC
Source organism: uncultured Chitinophagaceae bacterium (assembly GCA_964605065.1). GTDB lineage: Bacteria > Bacteroidota > Bacteroidia > Chitinophagales > Chitinophagaceae > Endoryza. The sequence continues at coordinate 531,635 of CAZSAQ010000001.1, read as the reverse complement.
CAAATCACCATAACACCAACCCAGCCGGCTGTTTTCATCCGACTGAATATCTCCTACCGCACCGGGAAAAATGGAAATCAAACCGGATGCCTTGTTCTTGCAGGAAAGTAAAAACAGGATCGCCCCCCTGATGAGATCCTCCAATGGCCTCAAACGGTAACGCCGGTAAGCCTGGCACAGGATAATGACCATGCTGGACATCCCGTGAGAAAGACTCAGGTTCCTTACAAGTTTAGGTTGTTGAATATCGATATAACTTTTCCAGGATAACTTACCCTCTCCTTCTGAAACAGCATGCTGCTGCAATAGGGCAATCACCCTGTCAAGGAATGCTTCTTCAATTCCGTTTTTCCGGTTTATAAAATAAAACAGCAATCCCCCGGCTCCGTGCAAAAAATCAAAGTCATTGCGGGTGGCGGCATTGATCATTTCAGTAAGTAAAAAATCATCCGCAGCTGTGGCATCATAATCGATATCGATCAGCCCTTGCTGTTGAAGATGATCTGCCGACCACAAAATACCCGGCACTCCGGAGCAAAGTGACACAGGGTGCCATTGGCGCTGCACCGAATCAAAAGCCTGTTCAAGCATCTCTTCCGCCATTCTCCGGTATCTAACCTGATGGCTGTAACGGCCGTAATAGGCCATGAATAGCGACATGCCCGATAGACCGGTAAGCAGTCCGCCCTTTTCCTCTCTGCTGTATTCCTCTATTGCTGAGGCTATTCTTTGCAGAGAGGCTTCCAGGGAGGGTTTCACCTCTGTAAATGGTTGCGATGATTTTTGTATCTTTAGTGTGTTCATATCAGTATTGATGATTTCTATGAAAAATTCTTTGTCGTTCGTTTTGCTGCTATTCATTTGCCAGGGCGCCATATCCCAGCAAACAATTCGGTTGGATGGTTTTTCAGAGTCTTACTTCGCAGTAAAAAACAGCAGGATCATAGATTCTCCAGCATCATTTCTACCTTTTTTTGAAGGCCGCACTATTGTGGGATTAGGGGAAGCTACTCATGGTACCCGCGAATTTTACAGTTTTAAATGCCAACTCATAAAACAGCTTATTAGTTATTCCCATTATCGGCTTGTTATTTTTGAATCTTCCTTTGGATCGATGCTTTATATCAATGAATTTATCAAAGGGGGGGCGGGAAATATTGATTCACTTTTGCAAAGAAATCAATACTGGATGCTTTATACCCCGGAAGTAAAAGACCTGCTTTTATGGATCAGGAATTATAACACCTCGAAATCCGGTACCGATCAGGTTCAGGTATTTGGTATGGATATCCTGGCCTCCGGAAGTTCTCTGCGCTTTCTCTTCCAAACGCTTCGCGCAAACTATCCTGCGCTTCGCCCGGATGTGGACTCCATATTCGATCCTTTGCAATCATTCATGCAGCCTGCGGGGCAAAAACGGGAAATGCCTTCAACAGATCAGGTACTCTTCCAGATAGCGTCGCTGGAAAACTGGATAAGCAATCATTTCGCCAGTGATCCGCAGCTTCAAAAACTATATTCTCTTTGTCTGGCCAATGTACAACAGGAATTTGCTAAGAACAGAACCCAGCCTTCTTTCAGAGATAGCTGTATGGCAGCCAATGTAGTCTCGCTTGCCCGGTTATTCCCCAGAAAAGCCATCGTCTGGGCGCATAATCTGCACGTGAGCATGAAAGACAGCCTCGTGAATTATGAATTTGCCGCAAAGCCAATGGGAGAATTTCTGCAACAAACTTTCAAAGATCAATATTTCCCGATCGGATTGTTTCAAAACCAGGGTGAGTTTGTAGCCCTTGAACAAAAGAAAAGGAAAAATGGCTTTGAATATCCTTATTTAAAAGTCTTCTCTTTCAAAAAGCCCGACCCGGGTTACCTAACCCAGGCGCTGTTTGAAAGCGGTGAGTCCTCCTTTTTTCCACAGATTGATCGCTCCTCTTCTGCGTTCTGGACAAAATTTTATAAGGTTTACCTATCAGGCGCAACCTTTTTCCCCAAAAAAAACAACACATTTTATATTACGCCCAAACTTGCTTTCAAAGGACTGGTGGTCTTTCAGCACGGAACTGCGGCCAGTCAGATCGATGACCATTTTTATAAGACACTGAACTGAATTAAAAGGCCTTTATCGATGCATTGGGATAAATCTCATTCAAAATTTCATCAATCATCTGACTGGCTTTCACTTTATCGGGAAGCGTTGTTTTCATAAACAGGCATGACAAATACGCTTCTACTGTGTCCTCATAAGCCACCACCTTATCAATTTTTTGAAGATGTTCTCCTCTTTTCTCTTTATATTGATTATACCAGAACTGATATACCTTAAATAACTCCTTACTACGACCGTCATCGCGCTGTGTTATGTAAAAAATCAACCCTTTGGATCTTTCCAGAAAAAGATCAACTACCGAAAATATAGTATGTGCAATTCTTTTGTCCATACCCGATTGTCTCTTTGCCATCACTTCAAAATAAAACTCATAAACAGGTAATTGTGACCTGGTATACAGGCTTACGAGGTCCTGTTGCCAGTATTCAGAGAAAACAATCTGGTATTCATTATTGTGATCAGTAATGAAGCGAAAAGTGTTTTCTTCTGTTTCCACTACTGCATAAGGTTCCGTTTCTGTTTGACGAGCCGCAAAGGTTTCCATAAAAAATAGTTTATCAATCAAGTAATCTTTCTTTATCCAGGTCAAGGAGCATGATGATCCGGCGGCTACTGGTAAGATTCCAGGCCTGGTGTTCAAAAGTATCGTCAAAAACAAAGGCTTCCCCTGCCCGCCAGCTCTTTTTGATCCCATCTACCATCAGAAAGCAATCTCCTTCGGGCACTTCAATGCCCAGGTGACAGCGCAACACTTCCTCGGTATAGCCTTTATGAGGGTAGATGATCGTTCCGGGATTCATGATGGAAAACCCGGCGGTGGTAATAAGCTGATCATACTTATGAACCAGCGATGAAATAAATGGACAAATATTATGAGCCTCCGGAATATCGCTGTTCATAAATCGAAGGCCAAAAACGTTCCAGCCTTCATTGTAAAGGAATTTCTCCGGCCATTGCGAATAGAGTCCTTCCTGGGCCACCGATAAAAATTCATCCCTGATATTTTTGAATTTTTGTTCCAGGTCCTTTACGATTTCAAATTTCTCGCTATAAAATGGCTTTTTTTCTAGTGCCTCCATGGTCAGGTGATTTATTGTTAGAAAATAAGGTATCACTGTTGTTTTCCCCGGCAGGATTTTTTGCAGCAGGTATCTCCCTCGGTTGCTGCTGCTTCCAAAACGGTTGCGGGCAGAAGAGGGCAGTCGGCCATGGTTGGCTCACAGAAGCTCATAGAAACTTCCGCCCCTCCTCTGATGGCGCGAATCTGCTTGTCCTGGAGCGCTATCAGTGTTTCTTTATTCAATTGAAGCCTTGTCACTAATGGTTTCATCGGTTTAGAATTTTATCTGATTAAACTATGTAGTAGGTTTTCGCCAGCTTTCTCCAAAATAATCAGCTTGCCTTTACAGCTTTGCATGGTTTGTAACAGACTGTCGGCCGGCGATTTGGCAAAACAAACCTCACCCTCTAGTGAGCCATCCTGTTTTTTAACGGCATTTTTCAACACGAGGGTCAGTCGTTTGTTCCTTCCGTCTGTCAATAATGGCTCAAAGTAGTAGCGTGTATTAAGGGCTGGCTGAGCGGCATCATCGTAAATGGTTAGCCGGGCACCCACAACGGTATTCTCTTTTTTAATTTGTTCGAGGCTTGATTCATAATAGACCGGCTTTACGGGGTAATAAAACAGCAGAGAGAAGACAAGCAACAAGGTGCCGGCCAATAAGGAGGCTGCAGAAAACCAGAGCATGCTGCGGGGTATTTTCAGAATATATTTTTGAAAGTCCATAAAGTTGTTATGCCGTCATTTGTTTTTTTACGAGATCAAAGTATCTACCCTTTTGTGCTTTCAGGTCTGCGTGTTTTCCCTGCTCAGCAATTTCTCCGTTCTGAAGCAACACTATTTCATCCGCGAATTGAATGGTGCTGAGGCGATGGGCAACAAGAATCACCGTACGTCCCTTAAAAAAATCCTTGAGGTTGTTTATGATGATGCTCTCGTTTTCTGCATCAAGGGAGTTGGTTGCTTCATCAAAGAAAACATAGTCCGGATCCTTATACACTGCGCGGGCGATCAGCAACCTTTGTTTTTGCCCCTGGCTTAATCCCTTTCCGTCTGTGCCGATCATGGTTTGGTGCTTTAATGGTAGTGAATCGACATACTCGAGTATGTTGGCTACCGAAAGAGCTTTTCGGAATTTAATGAGATCAAACTCTTTATTCATGCAGATGTTCTCCGCAATGGTATCATTAAAAATATAGCTGTCCTGCATTACTACTCCGCAGCGCGAACGCCATTCCTCCAGGTCAATATCCCGAAAGTCCTGGTTGCCAATACTGATTGTGCCTGTATATTGATCATGATATCCCAACAGTAGCTTCAGTATACTTGTTTTGCCGCTACCGCTCAACCCTACAATGGCTGTAGTTTTTCCCTTGGCCATACGAAGCGAAACATTTTTCAAAGCCAGAAACTCCTCCTGCCCGTGATAGGCGAAATCAATGTTCTCCATTGTTATATCGGCGGCACCCCAACGATCAGACATTTTCAAACTCTTTCTGTCCCGGGCTTCCTCCTTCACGGACCATACGTCATTGAGCCTGTCAAAACTTAGCCTGGCGTCTTGTGCGGCCGTAATGGCTCCCAATAGCTGCTGGATCGGGATTATCAGCTGACCCATGATAAACTGTATTGACAGCATGGTGCCGAAACTGATTTTGTTGGTTACTACCAGCGAAACAGAAAGAAAGGTAACTCCCAGCTGAGAAAGCTGAAAAATCAAGGTAGCCCCAAGCTCCTGAAATTGGAAAATGCGGAGGCTATCGAAGCTATTGCGAATGTATTCCTGTTGATTTTGGTTCCATTTATCAAAATATTTTTTTTCTGCACGGTTTATCTTCAGGTCATGAATTCCATTGACGATCTGGATGATATTACTCTGATTTTTGGAAGACAATTCAAATCGCTCCCAGTCTACCAGCTTTCTTTTTTTCAGAAAAAAACTGATCCACAGGGCATATAGAAGTACACTGGTCAGCAATAAAACAAAGAATCCCGGGTTATAGTATGCAAGAATACTGGAGTACACCACTACGGTTAGCCCGGAGAACAAAATACTGATCGCTGTCCGGGTTACAAAAGCTTCCACACGCGAATGATCTGATATTCGTTGGAGTATGTCTCCGATCTTCCTGGTTTCAAAAAAGTGGAGCGGAACCGTGAAGAGTTTACCCAGAAATTTTGCAATCAGTGCATAATTGATTCTTGAGCTCAGGTGAAGAGTAACCCAACTTTTCAGGACGCCGAAAATGGAACCGCTAATGATCAGAACAAATTGCCCGGCAAGCAGGTATCCGATATACTTTAAACTTCCCGAATCTATGCCCAGGTCTACTACATTTTTGGTAAAAAAAGGCAGTAGAAACTGAATACACAGCCCCAGTAGCAAAGACCACATAATAAGCAGGTATAACCATCGGAAATGCCGAACCTGTTCCTTAAAAAAACGAAATAATAAAGATTTCTCATGCACATCGGCCGACATTTGTTTAAACGCTTCTGTGATTTCAATTACCAGCACATTGGCTCTGGCAATACCATCCGGAAAGGCAGACAGGGCGTTTTTAGTAAATTCTTCTGGCGTAAGTTTTAGCACCCCTTTTGCAGGATCTCCTACAATAAACTGCCCCTTATGAATGGCAAAAAGAGTTACAAAATGATCTTTTTTCCAGTGTATAACTACGGGAACCTGCGAAACAATTCCTTCGATGTCATCTATGGTAGCCTGAATGCCGATGGCTTCCAGGTTCAGTAAGGCGGCTGCCCTTTTAAGACCATACATGGAAACGCCTGTCTTTTCAAAGCCGGCGTAAGAACGCACACGCTCAAGACTTATCCGTTTTCCATAAAATGCCGCAATCATCCTCAAACAGGCCAGTCCGCAATCCATCGAACTGGTCTGGTAAAAAAAGGGGTATCGCTTTCTAAATAGTTTCCTCATTTTGCATGTGCTTTTTCTTGCCGATGGAGTACCTGTAATGCTGTTCCAATAGTGAATAAAGCGCATATTCGTGCAGCCTGTTCTTGGAACTGAAGAACCGGTCGATAAACATGTGTATGAAACTGTTTAGCTGATCCTCCTTTTCAGCACGGGTGAGAGTGGCATACTGTTGCTGGACTATTTCCGACAGGCCCAGTGTAAATTGATGCACCGCCCGTACAAACCAGTCAGGCGACTGCCCTTCCAGCTGATGTTCCCCCAGAAACTGATCTATCTGCTCCATGGAAGTTCTGTACCTCGCAGAAAAATATCGACGCTGCATTTTGTTGGCATTGAATTCCATGGCAAATAAATCCCTGATTCTTTTTGAAAATGACAAACGTTCATCTTCATCCATGCCAAACACTTCCATATACTTTTCCATGATATACATGGCAAAAAGCCATTTAAAAGACCCGAGTCTTTTATTTTCAATTTCATCGAGGAGAAATACTACCAGATCGCTGTCGAGTGCAAAAATCCTTTCTGCTGCCAGCGTAAGCTCTCCGCCATACCTTTCCAGCTCCCTTTCGTAGGTATCAAGCGTGATGTTTCGGATGGTGCCAGCCTCGAGGTAGTCCCGGAAATAGATGTTGAAATTTTCAACAGCAGCCCCAAACAGTTTCTTATCTGTAAGGTGCAGCCGGATCCTGAGATGAAAAGATGGATCCGTATACCGGATAAAAAACCACTGGTCTATTACTCCGGATTCTTTGAGGAATTCAATCAATGGAGCAATCGCTGAAGACAATATTTTCTCACTCACTTTCACGCCGGCATACACTTTAAAATAGACCCATTCTTCTCCCGGGAAAAACCTTCGTTGAATAGCGGGTACTGCAACGGATGCCGGTGCAGCCTTGGGCTGTTCTGCCGGTTTGTGCGTAAGGGGTTCCCTTGAAAAGGGTACGATCAGTTCGTGCAGAAAGTTACCCTTGCTATTACTAATTAGAAACCGGCTGTTGCGTTGGTGAAAGCTTTCCTTGATAGCAAACCGGGGGTGATTTTTTATCTCCTCCACAAACAAACGTAATGAATAGGGGTTACTGCTGTCAACGAGCAAATCATTTTCCCGGTTGGTGAGGTAAAACCATTCAGGCACATTTCTCTTGGAGAGGTAAGCCTGCATGGCCTTGCTGAATTCTTCATCCGGTAATTCGAAAAACTTTCTGATCTCGTCTGTTTTAATATACCAGTGAGCAGGCCATAACACAAAGTTTCGATATGAAACACGGGGAATAAAATCCACTAACTCCGGAATAGAGCCCATATCTGTAACCAGGGCGAGATAACCATCTCCATCTTCTTCCTGTAAATCGCTCAAGAATCGATATACGGGCAGCGTATCTTTGTAATAATTGTGAGCATTCGATAATCGGGGAACGATTTCCTTGTCGAGCGACGCAGAATACAATAACAACTTCCCGTTGTGAAGCTGAAGATACAGGTCATTGATATCGATCTGTCCCTCTTCGGGTTTATTCGATTTGGTAAGATAGCAGATTTCATATTCCCGGGTTCTGGGTCTCAGCATTACATTGCCGGCCCTTGATTCTGAGAGGTGATTGATCTCCGCTACAATCTTTCCCGGGTAATAATCTGCTTCCCTTTGCTGAATATCCCTGATTAATTCTCTGATGTCCGTTTCCAGAAAGCCGAACCTTCCCAGCAGGCAGGATGCACTGGTGGCACCCACCTGGTGAAAATAGATCTGGTGCTGACCTTTCTCATCAAAGAAAACTGTTACAAAAGCATTGAAAGTTGGAGGCAACAATTCAGTTTTGGGCTTCAGCACTTCTATATCCTGTTTGCTTAACTGAACAGCGGTTTGATTGGCCTTCTGGGCTTCCATGGTTTTACGGAGAAGAAGTCCATGCTGCTCGGAATGCCAGGATAAACTTCTTCTTTCCACCGGCCGGGAAGATCCCACCGGCATGTCATCAACAAACGGAGTAATATCCAGCATTTCGTTACTGAGGTTTCCGTAACCGATTCCGGCTTCGGGATCAAGTACTTCCACCAGCCTTACCCGCTGCCCTTCATACTTGGCCTGGAGCTTCTTCTTAAACTCCTGAAGGCTTCCGTTGGAAGAATGAGACGCGAATCGGGTAACAATACTCACTCCCTCACTGATGTCTTTCAGGATCGCTTCATCCAATGTTGCCATCTGACTACCCTGTTTTACGGCGCTGTCCAGTTGCAGGTAATGCTTAAAGGAAAATGAAAAGTCGAGGTTTTTGAGTTCATCAATAATTGCCTGGTATCGATGCGGTCCTTTTGCCACGGGATCTTCGGAAATTTCCTGCATTTTATTCCAGACCCTGTCAAACACCTGCAGGCTCTTCGAATAGAAGTCTTTTGCTTTTCCGCTAAGCGCCAGCTCATTTTTCTCCCTTAGAATTGAATAGAGCTGTTCATGATATTCCGTACCTGTCATCCAGGGCTCGAGTTCGCTGATCAGTATTTTGGAGTCGATGAGTTCATTAACAAACTCGTCAATGTCTGCTTCGGAAATGTCTTCCGAAACCAGCAATTGATAATAATCACTGAAACCTGCTCCTTTTGCCGACAGGGATAGAATTTGATCGATGTACTCGTTGGGCTCAAAAGAGGCTAGATTATATAGTTTTTCTCCTTCTTTAATAACATATTCCACATACCGGTTTTTCTTTCCGAAACGGTAAATGGTGTTGTTGCTGTAAAAGCGAAGGGTTCGCCTGAGTTCGGGGTCTCTGAAAATATACTCCGCAAACGAAGTAAGCAATCCCATATCGAGTCGGAGTTTGGGAGAAAGAGAGACCGAACTGTCGGGACATATCTGGTTATCTTTTTCAAATTTTCCAACCGAGCAGCCGGAAAACAACCCAAAGGGGGTGGGGCGTGATGCCATTCTGCCAATGTACTTGAGTGCAGTATGCCGGAATCTGCTCAGCCGCTTGGGTTCCGTTATCTTACCCTCCATGAATCCGGGAATTTCATTCGTGAATTCGGGCGAAGCCATGAACAAGGCTTCCATGAAGAATGGCTGGGAAAACACAGACCGGAGGTAGCTTTCTACATCTGCTGCAGCCAGGGGATTTACCAGCGTCTCGATGGGAGCAGCCGGAATCCGGTAAACAAATCGATTGAATGATTTTATCATAACCCTAGTTATTGTTTAAATTGAATTTCTCTTGGAAGGCATAGAGCGTTTCCATTTTTACTTCCTGGTCATAGCTTTTATCGTAGATCACAAATTCATCTACCTGAAACTTTCTTGCGTATTCCTGAATGGTGTCATGCAGATAATCTGCCGAGCCCATCAGGGTGTTCACAATAAGAGGACCTCCGCTGTTTTTTGCAATCCGCTCGGCGGATCTCCGGTTTTTGGCACATATCACAGGTATGGCAATATTTACCTGCGGAAGTGTATGATGAGCTTTGTAAAAGCGGTCGCGATAAGAGTTGATCATATCGTATTCATAGGTCAGGCTTTTGGAATCGTGAAACAATGACTTGGAGAAATTCAGCTTATACTGAATAGCTTTGGCCGTATTGCTTTCACTAAAAAAGGAACTGAGTGCAAACAGGTCCGGTACTGCTCCGGCCAGCGGAGGAATGATGATATTTTCGTTATTGGCTATTTCGCCCTCTTTGGTATAGAATTCATGTATGGTTTTTATATTCTTATAATAGGCATCCGGTCTCTTCCTGAATTTCTTCTGACAAAGCATATAGGAAACATTTTCTGGTGGCGTGCCATTGGCAAAGCCAAGATCTACCCGGCCGGGATAGAGGTTGCTGAGCAGTTTAAAGTTCAGGGCCACGCGGTAAGGCGAATGGTAATTGATGAGTACTCCCGCCATGCCTACTTTTATTCTTTCGGTCATTCCCAGAAACAAGGGCAGCAGAATTTCCGGACTGGACCAGGGGCTGGTAGGGTAAAAATTATGATGTTCGGTGAGCCAGAAGCGGCTAAAGCCAAGTTCATCGGCCTTTATTACATAGTCGATAATCTTTTCAATAATGGCAAGGCTGTTTACCCCCTTCTTATAGTATCCGAACTCGAGTATTCCAACGCGTGTATTACTCATATAAAATCGTTTTATTGTAAAAGAAAGATCTCATTCCAGCCCGCATTTTCCTCTTCAGGCAACAATGCCAGGCCCAGGCCTATTAAACCTTCCAGAACAGAAACACTGCGCTTTCCTTCTGCCCATAGGGGAGAATTATTTAAAATATCCTCCACTGTCTGGTCCATCCAGTACTGGTAAGCCTCTTTGAATTCCTGAATCCCTGTTTCCTGGTAAAATCTTTTATAAAAATGTGATACCCCTGCACTACCATGGCAAAAGAACACATCTCCCACCTGGTGATATGCGTACTGTCTCCGGTTGACCGTGGCACGCGCTATCCTTATTCCATCGGCAATCAACTGTTCGTTGCCCAGCCCCTGTCCCGCCTTTAATAAAGCCCATGCAATGGAAAGATCACCATAACACCACGCAAGGCGTGATTTATAATTGTAAAAATTCACGGGATGATCAGATGGATGGGTTTCATCTACAGAGGTCGGAAAAAGAGAGTTTTGATTTGTCTGATCCTGTGGCCTTTCAGTCATTAATATGTACCTGATAATGGCTTCCATGATCGGACGAATCTTCGCGGGCTGATAGTTTACCCTGATGCATTCGTTTAATACAAGTAGAATACCCGCTAATCCATGAGCCAGGCCCAAATCGTACTCCTCATTTTTTACATCTTCAAGAATCATATTTCGGATACGAAGACCCTTCTCATCCTGTACACAATAATGCAGAAGCAACTCAAGCATCTGGTCGATATATGGACCTACGGGTCGCTGAGGGTATTGTTTTATAAAATAGTATAGGATGCCAATGGGTCCGTGTAAAAAATCAGACACCCCTTCTTTATAGTCTTTCAGGGCAGACGCCAGCAGATAATCGTCCAGGAAAGACCAGCTCTCCTCAAAGTCCAGCTCTATAAACTTGTTTTGATAAAGGTTCCAGAAGGTAAAGCCGATACCCGCCAGCCCGGTACTGTAAGCATGCGGTCGAATAAGTGAAATGGCGCCTTCCGCATTTAGTCTGTCGATGATTTCATTGGTAAAATGATTAGCTTTTTCACTATACGCCTCCTTTCCCGGTCGTTTTGCATAATTGTAGTAGAATATAACAGCCCCGCCGAGTCCGCTCATCAAAGAAATGGAAATATTGTTATGCGATCGGCCTAGTTCCGCATCCATCACAGATACTACTTTTTCCAGCGCTTTTTCGCGTGCATTCATGCGTTTACTATTTTAAATAGAAAAAAAGATCGAGCATCTCCGGCCCGCTTCTTTTGGGCTGCCGGCATATCGCAAGCGCCCCGGTTAATCCTTCCTGCAGAGAAATTGCTCGTTTCAGTTGAGCGGTACCGTTGGTGAGTTGCTCGTACTGGTCGACAGATTGTTGAATCGCCTGTTCCCGCCAGTAGCTCGCGGCTTTTCTAAATGTTGCTATTTCCGTCAGGGAGAATATGCGATCATAAAAAAGAGACAATCCTGCAGAGCCGTATAACAAACTGGCGTCCCGCACCCCGGTTGTACTGTTGGTAATGCGTGTAGTGGTTTGCAACAACATCTCTTCCACTCGCTGATAATTGCGTATATCGCCTGTCCAATGAAATGCCTTCAACAGTGAAAGAAGTATACCGGTATCTCCATAACAAAGACACAACCTCTCAGAGTTTTCTTCTCCGGCATAGTCTGGAAAATAACTTTGCGTTTTGGGAGAAAAATTTGCGTGGCCGATCAAAAAATTACTATAGGCTCTCAGCAGAGGGGTTGCTCTTTGCTTTTCTATATTCTGTGAAAGTAACTGGCAGAGGTAAGTAATGTAAAAAGCCAGGCCGTGCGTAATGCCCAGGCATAACCTGTTTTCGGAAAAACCCGAGTCAAAATAGGCGCATTCATCCGATATCCAGCGTGTTTCCTGTTCCAGCACCGAAAGACAGGTATGGGTAAGGGTACTGTTTCTGTTGGAAAGAAGAAAATAGTACGCCTGGAAAAACGCGCCGGTATAGGGATCATACCTTCTTTGCCGAATCAAAGCCATTGCCTGATCGCTGATCAGTGCCTCCAGCTGGTCTCGCAAAGTCTCCAGCTCCAGGTACCTCGACAAAAGCGGCCATCCACAGGTAAGAAGATGACAGAATTCTGTTAACTGGATACCCAAAAAGGCCGACTCCTGTTTATCGAATCCGGAAGCAACCCTTTCAACCAGGTTTAGTAGGGTTTCCTTGACTGCCGGATTCCCTTCGTGCTGATACTCATCCAGGAAATAAAATGCCATGCCGGTAAGCAATCCCATATCCGTGGTGGCAGGAACCTGTTTTTGCAGAAATCGCGACCAGCGATCCGGCAAAAATGCAATATCGTTGGTAAGTAACATAGACGGCTATTGACTTTCCTTAAATCTTGTTGATTCTTTTTTCGTAGAAGTATTTTTTTGGAAATTGGAATTAAGTTTACCCATATTCACTATCAGGGAAACTCTTAGCAGCCTTGTACTGTACCGGATATAACTGGAAGAGGTATAACCATCATAATAACGGAGCCGGTCTTGTCCCATGGTATTGAAAATATCAGCGGCATAGATGGAAGCGGTAACTCCTCCGGATAAAAATTTACGGCTCAGGCCGAGGTCTGCTTGCCATCGGCTACCAAATTCCGACTGGTTGGATCGGTTTCGGTTGTAATAGTAAAATGCAGACTCCAGAAATAGATCTTTCAGCAACCTGACGGTATTGGTCGTGGAGATCACCATCCGGCCCAGCGTTCTTTCGTCAAGTGAACTTGTTTTGAATTCCGGTTTCAGTTGGTTTCGGTATAAAAACCCATATACCCTCATCTGGCCTTCCCAGGCTTCTTTATATAAGCTATATGAGGCGCTCAATGAAATAAACATCGCATGGTAGCTCAGCGCATTTTCCGGTCTGATCAGGGTCAGCGTGGTGTCCGGTACTTGTCTTTTCAAAAGAAATAGCATTTCCTGCGCCCGCGAATAGCCAACCGACAAGTATAAAAAGTTATTGTAGACATTGGTAAGATTAACAGAATAGGTATAGCCGGGCTTCAGGGACGCGTTCCCTTCCTGCAGAGTAAATTCATCGATATAGGTGACGTAAGGGTTCAGATATCCGTAATAAGGCCTTGAAATCGACCGGTTGAAATTGATTGTCGATTTAATTCTCCTTCCATTGATGGAAAAGGAGAGGCTGGGGAAAAAGTCATTAAAAGTTCGGTGGTTGCTGCTGTCCGATATATTCGAGATATTAGTCATGTCCGTATTCTCAAAACGGAGTCCGGCAATGAGCGTGAATTTTTTCCGGAAGGTCTGCCTGTAAGAAACATAGGCTGCTGTAATTCCCTCCTTATAGCGTAGATCTTCCTGGCGGCGTAAATCGGGGATCAGCAGATTGTTTCGTACGGTATCATAGTTAGCGGTATTATTAACCACTCCACGGGTATGTTTAAACCCTGCCTGCCACTGACGTGCCCGGGGGAGGTTTTTTTCAACATCAACTTGTGCAATGTATTGGCTTCCGTTTAAGGGCAGGTAGGCCTGAATATTCACTTCATCCTGTATGGGCTGTCCGGTTTTATCCCTGTATAAGTTGGTATAAAAGGGTTGGGTTTTGGCGTAGCCGGAAAGGTAGCCCAGGTCAACCTTTAGTTTGCTGCCCAGCGTGTCCAGTTTGCCCGTGTAAAGAATATCGAAAGAATTGAGCGTTTCCGGTGTATACTGACGGTTAAAATTGGTAATGGATTTTTCTGCAACGGGGTCAATATCAGTTTTCAGATAGCTGTTGTAATAGTTCCTGCTTTTATACAAGCTTCCGGTAACCCCTATCACATTGTTTCTATTCAGTTCGTAGTCCAGGCCCAGATCAAGATAAGGGGACCCGGATTTTGAAAGAGTTTGTCCGGCATCTTCCACCTGCAGCTTTTGGTTTCCCAGGCCATAGGTGCTCAGGGAGCCCGAATTCGTATAGTTGTAATTTCTTTCGTACCCAACGGAAGTAAATAAACTCCACCGGTTGTACTTATAATTAAGATAGAGGTTATGCGAGTGCCCTATGTAATTGTTAATGATCGCCTGCGAAGTCCATTGGAGGTTGTATCCGTTTCCCAGTTGCTTTTTGGTTACAATATTGATTACCCCCCCGTTCCCGGAAGCATCATTTCTGGCAGACTTGCCAATTGAGATTTCCACCTGCTTTACATTCGTTGCCGGAATGGTTTTCAGCAGGCGTATGGCCTGATCCAGGCTCATGGTTCGCTTTCTGTCATCAATGAGAATGGTTACGTCAGATGAGCCGTTCAGCGTCAGTTTGTCCTGGTTTTCCACGGTTATTCCCGGCATATTTTTCATCAGGTCGAGGGCATTGCTTGTGTTGGTGCCTGCCATATTTCCCGGATTAACAATCATTTTATCGCCTAACAGGGTAATTACCGGTTTTCTCGATTGAACAACCACTTTACTAAGTTCAGCAGATTTTACAGCCAGCTGAATAGAAAAACTGCTTTGATCGGATGAGGGAAAATTAAAAGCTTCCGATTGATACCTTTGAAAATTAACATGGCTCGTAGTCAAAAGATATTTTCCGGGTTTTATGTTTTGCATGGCGAATACGCCTGTTTGATCGGATATAACGGTTTTAACAATTCCGGAATCCACCGCCCTCCTCAGTTCAACCACTACGCCGAAAACAGGTTTGCCCTCAACGTCAGTAATCTTTCCAGCCATCGATTCGTTCTTTTCTTGCCCGAAAACGAGTGCCTGTAAAAAAATCATTACAGCGATGGATAAACCTGTTTGAAATAGCTTTTTCATAAAAGAAGCTTTATATGAATAATGTTTTCAACTTGAAAATCGGACGCAATACAACCCGCCTGGCATTTATGCCGATCCGTTACAGGTTTTTTTGCAGCAGCTTTGCGGAGGAGGCTGGCAGGTTAAAATGCAGGAGTCCATCGTAAATTCGGTTTGCTTTTCAGCCGCCGCCCCCACGCTCATGGCAGCCATTCCTCCCGTAATTCCTCGCAGCTGATTTTCCTGCAGTGCAATCAGCGTTTCCTTTTTGAGTACCAGTTTTTTAATTTTTTCCATAATGAGTAGTGTTTTACAATCAAATCATGTTAGAACTGAAAGCCGGCCGTTAAAACCGGCTCCCAGTTCAGAAACCTGCTTAACTGTTGCAGGTCTTTTTGCAACAGCTTGCAGCCACTTCTGCCACCGCTTCTGCCTTCGGACAGGTAATACATGAATTGTCTGAAGGATCGGGAGGAGTACAACTACCTCCTGAAGGGGCGCATGTCCAGGCGCTGGTAGAGCCATTGCTCATCATTGCCTGTCCGCCGATCAATGACCGCATTTGTTTTTCCTGTAAGCTTACAAGCGTTTCCTTGTTAAGCGTCAGTTTTTTTGGTTTCATTTCCATGATTTTTTGTTGGTTTTAAATAAACAAAAAGCAGAAAATCACGCGCTTTCTACTTCCTGTTTCTTTTTACATGATTTCTTGCAGCATGTATCACTGCAGTCGGAGCTTGGGCAACTGGAGGTCTCGCCGGAAGTGTACAATAACTCGGCTGCTCCACCCAAAACCGCCTGCATTTGCTTATCCTGCAAGCTGATCAACGTTTCTTTGTTCAAAGAAAGCTTTTTGAGATTGGGCTTCTTTTCCATTGAATTGTTTTTGTTGTGAGTAAAAATGGTTTGTATAATTAAGCAACTGCTAGCCCGTTGCATTAATCCTTAACTATTTCGGAGAACCCAAACCGGCCCTGGTTATTTGGCCGGCTGTAAATAGCCGGCGCCCTGTGCGCTGCGGGTAGAGGTAATGGTAATCATCGTGGTAGTGGTGTCCATGTCATCCGGACCGGGAAAAATTCCAAAACGAGATTTTGCAGTTTTCCTGTCTTCGAAAACAAGCAATACCTTTTTTTCGATTTTTAAGCTCTTTGAATTTTTCATAATTTGTAGTTTTATAGCAACCTAATTTCTTTATACTGAGGAATTAGAATTATTACACCAATAAGGGAATTCGGTAGACAACGCTGGCTTTTTGATACATTTTCAAATGAATCCATCAGTACCAATATCTCGGAAAAGGGTTTTTTTTTATCACCTGGTTTGGTGGGTTATCTTCATTGCCTACGAATTAACTTTTCTCTTTTTCTCCCGTAATCTCGGCACGCGAACCAATATCTGGGGGGGATATGTTTTTCCTTACGTCATCAATATTGCTCTGTTCTACTTTCATGCACTGGTAGCATTGAATGTTTCATTTCGGAATGGACGAAACAACTATATCCTTTTTGTTTTGTTTCTGGCAACGGAACTGAGCCTGTACCTTTTTCTGATGTCTCTGGTGTCCTGGGTGTTCAGCAGTCCTGAAACATCAAAAGCGGATTTTTTGGGGCATGTAAATACCCTTGCCCTCTTTCCAAGAATTTGGCGGGCCTTGTATTTCCTTATTTTCAGCACCGGCCTGTGGTTTATTTTGAAATATCTCAAGAGCTTAAAAGAATTACAGGAAGCAAACACGAGGAACTACCAAAACGAAAAGGAAAAGCATCGTATCCAGTTACAGTTGGTATCTACCCAAAATGCATTCCTGCAATCGCAGATCAACCCGCATTTGATATTTAATACCCTGAATTTTATCTACAATAAAGTTCGATTAGTTTCACCTGAATCGGCAGATGCGATCATCACTCTTTCAGAAATGATGCGCTATTCCTTAAACAACGGCAAATCGGACGGCAAAGTTTTGCTGCGCCAGGAGCTGGAGCAGATCGAGAACCTGATCAGAATTAACGAATTTCGTTTCAGCAACCAGCTACACATTAATATTCACAGCAATAAAGAAGACTTCCATAATTTTAGAATAATACCCCTCCTGCTGCTTCCCTTTGTAGAAAACATTTTCAAATATGCAGACTTGCAGGATGCCGACAGGCCCGCTTCTATCAGCATTCTCGTAAATGAAAACAAGCTGTCTTTTAAAACTTCCAACAAAAAGCGAAACCCGGTGAATTATCACAGCCAGAAAATTGGAATTGAAAACGTCAAAAGTCGTCTGGAAGCCCACTATCCCGGCAACTATTTCTTAAACGTTGAAGACCGCGAAGACAGCTTTTTGGTAACGCTTGAGCTTTTTGTAAATGAACCAAGTTAAAATCATATGAAAACCTGTTACATCATAGACGACGAACTGCATGCCATTAGCAATCTGCAGGATTATATCAAAAAAACACCCGGGCTAAACCTGATCGGCACAAACCAGAATCCCGTACAGGCGCTGTCATTTTTCCAGGAAAGCGAAGCATACCCTGATATAACATTTCTGGATATCGATATGCCACACCTTTCCGGCATTGAGCTATCCTCCATGCTAAAAGGAAAAACGATCATTGTATTCACTACCGCCTATCCTAACTTTGCCATAGATGCCTTTGATCTCGAAGTAAGCGATTTTCTTCTGAAGCCCTTTTCTTACGAAAGATTTCTAAAATGCATCAATAAGATAAATCCAATTTTACAAAAGAAAAAAAACGAACTTCCAAAGGTTTCTGAAGATCATTTCTATATTCAAACCGACGGCAAAGGGAAAGTAACCAAGTTGTTCTATCGGGATATCTTTTATATTGAAAGCCAGAAAAACTATCTTTCTATTGTCACCGCGCAAAAAAAACTGCTTACTTACCTTACGTTGTCGGAAATCGAAGAAAAATTGATTGGCCAGCCATTTCTCAGGATTCACAAATCCTATATCATCAATACAGAAAAAATCAGTCATGTAGAAGGCAATGAAATATTCCTGTCTGATATCAAACAGGGCTTTCCCATTGGTACCAGCTATAAAGAGGCCTTTCTCACCTATATGAAGGAAAAGCTGATCAAAACAAAAAGATCTTAAGCCTTTTCTTTTTTGTTCCTGAAATTCATTTCAGTCTGGAGGGTGCGCAACGCGAGATAATACGATACCATTTCAAAATATCGCTGTTTATCTGCAAAGAGCCTGTTCTGGTGCAAATGAATGATGTCTGCGGCCAGCTCTTCTATTGAAACAGACCTCACTCGCCGCAGCTTTTTTTGCGTCTGAAGTATTTCAATATGCCTGTTTAAAGTAGTGTAAAATCCCGTCATTCTGCGACTGACGGTGAGCTTGTTAATTTTCGGATATACCGACTTATGAAGTTTCTCTATCGCTGTTTTCAATTGCCAGGGTTTATTGAACTCTTCAAAAAAACCTTCAAAAGCGGCTTTTAAAAACTCAGGTTTGGCCGACTCCTGAAATGGAAAGGTTTGAAGTATCCGCAAAATAAAAACAGTGGCCTCGATTAACAAACCCTCCTCGTTGTAATTCATTTTCTGTTTAGTCTTCAATACTTCGGCGGCCAGGTTGCTGCTAACACAGAAAATTTTCTCGATAAACACTATCAATTCCGGGCTGTACCGCTCAAGCTCCCGTTTGTACTGGTCAGTCTGGAACCTGCTGACCATTTTGACCTGTAACAGACGATTGAGCTTCTCGTTGAGTATTTCAAAACAGGCCCCCATCATATTTGGTGCCGGGAGGACTCTCAACCGCAAATGCGGCTCTGGGTCATGGTATCTTATCCAAAACCATTCATAAATCATCCCTTCCTTTGTAATTTTTTTAATCAAAGGAAAAATAGACTCTGTTAGGATATGATCGGCTGAAAGCGGATGGCAATATATTTTAAAGTACAACCAGTTTACTGAATCATCGGCCTGTTTCGACAGCATGGCTGTACTCTTTTTTATGCTGGCAGCGCTATACGTCTCCTGCTGACTGTATATGGCCGTAACGTACTGGGCCAGCAAAGGCCTAGTGTGTTCGTCACATACATGGCTTTCTTCTGTTATGAATGGAAATTCCCGAACAATTATCCGTTGCTTGTTCCTTATCTCTGTCAAAAAACTGCTTACCTCTTGCCTTGAAGTAGTATCATAAATAATATAATTGTCGAAAAATGAATAAGCGATATACCTGGAAAGCTGTTCCCTTTTACACAAGTCCCGGAATAAGGATATCTGTTCCTGTGGCGGTGCAGCGTTGATTTCATTGAAATCGGCCTGATCGAAATGCCATTCGGCAAGTTGAAATATACATTTCCCATAAGAAACCCTGGGATAAAAACGCAGTCCAGGTAATAATGAAGGCGTATCGAAACCCAGCACAGTTTGCACTCCCTGATTCTGCACATCGCATAGAAACCGGAAAACAGGTAATTTGTTTTTTACATAGTTAAACGCTGTTCCAAGTCGGGGTATGATGCGTTTTTTATGCCTTCTGGACCACAACACCACAGTATCCCCATTCACGGAAACCATGATGTCGTCCAGAGAAATCTGCTGTTCATCGCCAAGGAATGAGTGAGTCAGTACAGGAATTTCATATTCTCGCAGGTGATCGCGTTGATTGATATTGGCAGTATGCAGATTGCATACGTGACTGATCTCGGCAAATATTACATTAGGATTCAGTTCCTGTTCTTTCGCGGTAATTTCGCGGCATAAATGTGCAACCTCCTCCGAGCAGGAAAATCGACCCAATAAGGAAATGGCAGAATTTCCGCCAACGTCTTCCAGAAAAACCCGGTCACCAGACAGCCGATACATTACGGCAATGCTGGGTGGCAGGGAAACAGAAGACTCTCTGGTACTAAATAACTGCAGATCCTCCTCAGAAATTATCAGTTCATACTGAGGACTGAACTGATGCGCCGCCTGCCATTGCCGTAACAGTCGTTTATGAAGATCGTCTTTGGTGACTTGCTCATTTTCCTGAGTCAGCACAAGTTGATCCGGATCTGCCAGATCAAAAAGCCCCAGCGAGTCTTTCATTTTATCGAGTGAACCATATCCGATCCCCAGCTGGGGATCCATCACTTCAAGCAGCGGGATCTCGCCCGACTGATATCGGGACAAAAACATTCGTTTGAACCGGTCAAGATCGGGCGAATGATGCGGAGCAGAGAGATACGACAGGCATTGTACTCCTTCATTGATAGCATCCTGTATCCACATCGGTAGCCCTCCCTTGAGAAAAGGTCTTTCCGAAACATTGTAAAAGATGCTTTTCAAATCCCGGTTAACGGGAAGCTGACTATAAACTGATGCGTCAATTTCCCTCAGATCGGTCAATTCCAGGTCTTTCGATTTTGCCAGTTCCCGCAGCTTCCCAATTAATGCCTGGCTCCTGGCATTCGCACCTTCCAGATTCGCTACCTCTTCAAATAGCCGGTTGCCAAAGTAAGACCCAATTACATTCGGTTTGATATCAGGGATGATCAATTCCTGCTGATACATTTCCTGTACAAATGATTCCGTCGATTCCTCATCCGACTGGAGCTGTTCTGTGATGTATTCTTTGATTTCGACAGCACTTCTTCCACCCTTACAAAAGTTCAACACTTGCTTTAAAGCATGATTTTTCTTTATGGAAATAACCGAAAACAGGGTTTCGTCTTTTCCATTTACATGGGTGCGGATATACCGCATGTCCGTTTCTGTGAAAAAGATGGTGCTATTTGGAAAAAACCTGAGCACGCTGGAAGGTTTTTCCTGCATAACCGCCTCATACAACTTCATCATCACTGAAAAATCAAGTTTCAGATGATGAAGCGGTTGAGAGGCAAGGACCACCCTTTCAGATCCATGATTGCTCCAGGGCACCACCGAAAAAGTTGAAAAAAGGCCGAACGGGGTGCTTCGGAAAGTAGATCGGTTAAAATACTTGGTGACCGATTGCCTTTGCTTTTCAGATAACAACTCAAGCTCAAAATTTTTTTTTCGTAATTCCTCATAGAATGAACGACTCGCAAAAAATATAGCTTTTTGAAAATAACTATCCTTCAACAATGCAGACAGATCGGTATATTGGTAGTCTCTGTAACTATAGAAAGGAGTTCTTACCAGAGAGTTTGGGAAGAAAAAAAAATTCATCGAATAAGGTTTGTGTATCGTAATCAATTTACATAAATAAACCGCATAATCTTTTCGTTGCCCATTAAAAAAGAATGAACCTTTGAATTGATTAAACACTCAGGCAGTCTATATCTAATGGATCACTCAGACATACAAATAGAAGTATCGCGTCTTTCCGGGAATATAAATGTGTATTTCATACTCAATTGGAATTAAAGACAAGAAGCGGAGTAAGTTAAAACCCTTAGAGAACAACCAACCGATTTAGTATTGCTGTTGTTGCCATTTGGGCCCGAGTCCTCGGCAGAGTAGCGGTTTCACAACAGGATCATATACACGTAATGCCCTCCCTGGTAAAGGGAAATTTCATCTCAATTCAACCAAAATGGCGATTCGCCCATGAAATAATATCGACTGAAAATCAGATACGGGGTTTTGGATCGGACCGTGGGCTCATTTGGTTCCCGAATTTTCATCAACTGTAGTTCCCTGGCAATCGCGAGTCAGATACAACCCACCTCACTGAGTGCCCTTATTGTTGAAATGGATATCAATTGGACCTTTCGGAATGATTACTTCAGAGGCCAGTAAATCATGTAACGTGAGTCGTGCAATTTGTAAAAGGGTATCAATTCAAGACCCTTGAATTTCGCAGGTACAATCAATTCGGTTGCGGTAAAAGTTTGCGCCTTTCCGGGAACCGGTCGAACATAACGGGCAGGATTATCATTCTTTACAGAAAGATAGGGAACCGAGTCCAGCGGATATTGTCTGCCTCTTGCCCGAAAACCTGTGAACTGACCGGAATCGGCAAAAAGGCCGGATAAGTCATTTTGATCAGTTTTCGCTGCCAGTACAATGGGCCCATTCAGGAAAGCAACATAGTTAGACCCATCTGGTAATTTTTCTGTTGTAATTGTCATGGGTAATTTCACATTTATTCGGTCGCCCTTCTTCCAATTCCTGGTTAGCCGGATATAGGAATCGGGGCCAGTGCTTGTTTCGACTTTTTTTCCATTGATCATTACAATCAGTTTACCGGCAGCCGCCCAAACCGGGTAGCGGATATAGATGGAGAAGGATTTTCCTGAGGCAGATTCTATTAGCAATTCGGTGCTTTCCTTGTCGGGAAATTGGGTTTGCTGACTAATTACTACTCCGTTTTCCGTCCACTGAAGACGAGAAGGAATAAACAGGTTTACATACAGGTCGTTTCCAAGATGGCTAAAGATCATTTCGCCGTACTTGCCATGATTTTCCATTCCGGATCCGACACAGCACCACATACATTCCTGTGGCTGAGAATAGACCCGGTAATGGCTGGGTCGCATAGGAGTATAATACACAAATCCACCATGGGTCGGGTGCTGGCTCGAGAGAATATGGTTATAGAGTGCGCGCTCGTAGTAATCCATATAACTCAATTGTCCCGAGCTTTGAAAAAGCAGCCTGGTTAGCCGCAGCATATTATAGGTATTGCAGGTTTCCGGACCGGCAATATCAGACAGCATCGAACTGAAATTATCTGAAGGATTAAAATGTTCCGACACGCTATTACCTCCGATTGCGACAGTCCGATGTCTGGTGACAGTTTCCCAAAAAAACCGTGAGGCTTTGAGATAATTCGGATCACCGTCCAGTTCTGATATTCGTTTAAATCCGACCACCTTCGGTATTTGCATATTCGCATGAAGGCCGGTCAGCTTATCCTCGCCCAGGATCAGGGGGTCCAGCAATGCCTGGTGAGAGAATCGCTTCGCCAGTTGCAGGTATTTTTTATCCCCCGTAATAACCGACACATCCGCGAATATTTCATTGATGCTACCATGTTCAGATACCAGCATAGTTTGAATCTGTTCGTCGCTCAGTTTTTCTGAAATATGGTAGATGAAATCGGTCAGACGGATCAGCATCCCTTTGGCCTCTTGTTTACCCGCCAGCAGGTAGGCATCCCGCAAGCCTGCCAGAATTTTATGTTGATTGTATAACGGTACCCATTTGCCATTCAGCGAAAAGCTTTCCGCCATAATTTTTCCCCTCGAAATATCCTCCCACATTGCCCTGCCTCCCGGGATACCGGCCAGATAACCGGTGCCGACATTTTCCTGGCAGCGTTTGAGCTCAGATAGCATATAGTCGAGGCGCTGATTGGCTTGTTCATCGCCGGTGGAGGCATACATATTCGAAAGAGCAGAGAGGTAGTGACCACCGATATGCCCGTCGAGCCCGGTATTTTCCCAGTTTTCATAGCTGGGTTTTTTCGGTGTGAGCCCAGCCTCTCTCAGGTAAGGAGCCAGGAGCCGATCGGGGTCCAGGGAGAGCATATAGGCCAGGTCTGTTTGTTGTGCCTGCTGAAACACGCCCGGTAATAACCGCACCTGTTGCAGGGGAAAAGGCTGTAAAGGTTGTTGCGCGGTCGAAGAGAAAGCCAGCGCCAGAAAACTAAGAACAGACAGGATCGATAGCGTGTATCTCCTAACCGGAGGAAACCCAAAGCGGCCCATAGGCAATCATTTACTACAAATTCGAATTTTCGGGGGATTGTACAAAAGATATGTTGGGACGGTGCGCAGGGGAATAAAGTGGAATTCGCGGATTAATCAGCTCAGATGGTATTTCATCTCATGCTGCCTTGCATGGGTTGTTTAAAAATCAATTCCGCTGCCACTTTTTCAACGGCATCATTATTTTCCGTTTGAATAGCTAAATCACATAATAATTTTCCATTGAAATGGAATTTTATTATATAATTTGGTCACTCACCAACCCCTCAATTAGCCTGAAATCAGCATAGTATATTACTTATCAAATTGTTAACCCCCAAATGTGAACCTCACCCTGCTTTTTGGGATAACCCTGTTGCCCAGTGTATAAAATCCGACCGCCATTTTACGCGCCGGGGCAGAGTACAGGCCGCCGAATGGCGCGTCTGGAACGCCATGCCTTTTGATGAATGACTGCATTCTCTGACGGGAAGTAATGTTTTTGATTTTGCGCTCGAGTTGCCGAGCCTCGCTAGACGTGGGCTTTGGGGCAAGCCACATTAGCTTCCACGGCCTGCCTGAGCTGGTAGACTTTTCATAACCAGCATTATCTTCTCCAATCCTTCTTGCCAAATCATTGGTACATCCCTTATAGAACGCCTCCGTTTTTTCAGACATCAACACATTCATCTACCACATAAAAAAGGACCTAACCTTTTTGAGTTTAAGTCCTTCGTGGTAGTTTCCTATCGCGTGATTCCTTCACGTTCAGGACTGATGTATCTGCTAGTAGACCACCAATTCGCATGATTTTGATCAAGTCCACGCAGTAATCTGCTTTTTTCCGAATCCATTTTCCCTATGATAGCATTTTCATTTTAAAATGCGGGAATAAAAAATCGAGCAAGATAGCGGCTGTTAACCATGCCTACTTCAACTCACGTACTTCATTCATCATCTCAAGTAAAGGGATAGCAGTAACTTCTTTTGTAACAGGAAACCTTTCTTTTCCGGGGTAAACAATGAACTGATGTGTCGCCCCAATATCCTCGCATCCCAAATGAAACCCTTTAGAAAGTGAAGGCGTCAACGAACGCTTTATTTCGATGGCGTATTTTGTTTTTGTATTTTTCTCAATGACCAAATCAATTTCTGCTCCGGCAGATGTTCGGTAAAACCAGGGAGTAACACCTATGGGCAAACAGGACATTAGGTTTTCGATTACATACCCTTCCCAACTTGAACCTACTACAGGATGGCCTAATACATCATCGAGAGTGGTAAGATTCAATAAAGCATGAGTAAGCCCACTATTCCGAATGTAAATTTTTGGAGCTTTTACGAGCCTCTTCCCAACATTTCCCGACCAGGGGCGAAGTGAACGTATTAGCAATAAGTCCTCAAGCAATTCTATATATCGCTTAGCCGTCGGCGCAGCTACATCAAGATTTGAGGCCAATTTTGCAATATTGAGTTGACCTCCCTGGCTATGTGCTAACATCGTCCATAGTCTTCTAAGCGTAACGGCAGGAATTCTTGCGCCAAACTGAGGAACATCCCTTTCGAGATAGGTGCTTATAAAGTTCGAGCGCCAACGTAAACTTGTCTCGTCATTCTTAGCCAGATAGCTAACGGGAAAACCACCACGTAACCATAGTTTGTCCAAATCGCCCTTTCCATCCGTAGTGATTTCTGATGCAGTTAATCCGAAAAGCTCTTTGTACGCTATGCGTCCGGTCAGGCTTTCTGAGGATTGCTGCAACAAGTCAAGGGATGCTGACCCAAGTATTAAAAACTGTCCTGCTTTCTGGCCTTGACGGCGGCGGCGATCAATAACGCCTCTTAGTACTTCGAAGAGCTGAGGTACTCGCTGAATTTCATCGAGAATTACCAGTCTGCCTTTATGCAGTTCGAAATAATCTTCCGGTTCTTTCAACTTAGCCTGATCGACTGGGCTTTCTAAATCAAGGTATATCGGCTCAGGATTGATTGTGGTGGCAATTTCTTCCGCGAGGGTAGTTTTTCCGACCTGCCGGGTTCCTAATACTCCGACAGCTGAAAACTCTTCCAGCAATTGTAATATCTCAGATTGTGCTTCTCTCTTAATCATCCTTGCAATTATAACACTAAATGTTCGATTTGCAAGGATAAATTTAGCTCTATAAAGCTATAAATACATAGTAAATATGTGTGAATCAAAAAAATATAAACTCTGAAATACAAAAACCAAATCTGGGTGTCAGACGACGGAAACCGGGCTGTACATCGCTTTCCTTTCGCCTTTTTTGCCCCGGCAACAAAGCCTCCAATATGCTCTCACCCGCTCCCGCTCTCATTCTCTCCTGCTCCCTGGAGGCCAACCGACTTTAACCGGACAACAGTGAGACCCATACCACATAAAAAAAGACCTAAACTTTTTGAGTTTAAGTCCTTCGTGGTGTGGGGCGGGATCGAACCGCCGACA
This sequence comes from uncultured Chitinophagaceae bacterium, assembly GCA_964605065.1. Classification (GTDB taxonomy): domain Bacteria; phylum Bacteroidota; class Bacteroidia; order Chitinophagales; family Chitinophagaceae; genus Endoryza. The sequence goes on along the minus strand of CAZSAQ010000001.1, from coordinate 505,539 downwards.
CAAGGATTTTCAGTCCTTTGCTCTACCAACTGAGCTACCGCACCTTATCCTTTGGCCTTCCAAATTTCTTCAGCGGGGCAGCAAAAATAGGGGAACTCGTTAAGAATCACAAACAAATTTTGCCTTATTCCCAAGTTTTTACGGCCCCTCAACCGGTATCACCGGCTCGCCGGAACCTACATTCCGTAGGCTGCCAGGAACTTGATCCTCATGATCTTTAACTGCTCCCAGTTATACCCTCCATCGGCCAGTTCTTCCAGGGCTACCTGCAGGGATGAGGTCTCGCAACCTTTAAAGTACTCGAGAATATCCTCCTGCTCATCCTCTCCGAGCATCTCGTCGATGGCATAGTCGAGGTTCAGCTTGGTGCCGCTGGCGGCAATAGTCTCCATTTCTTCCAGCATCTCATCGAGCCTCCAACCCTTGTTCTTGGCGATTGTTTCGAGAGGGATCTTCTTATCGGTCTGCTGTATAATATATACCTTATTCCCGCTCTTGTTCACCACACTCTTCATCACAAAATCATCGGGCTTCACAATATCATTGTCCTCCACATACCGCGCGATCATGTCGACAAATGGCTTTCCATAACGCATGGCCTTACCCTTGCTCACACCCTGGCATTTTTCGAGATCTTCGAGGCTGGTGGGATAGAGCGTAGCCATATCCTGCAACGACGTTTCGAGGAAGATCACAAAAGGAGGCAGGCTCTTTTTCTTCGATTCTCTCTGGCGAAGCTCCTTCAGCATTTCAAACAATTTCTCATCCGCGGCGGCGCCGGTATTAGATTCCTGCATGCCTTCTTCGTCATCGGCATTGGCATCCTCAAAAAGATTATTCAACACAATGCTGAATGATTTGGGCTTTTTCAGATACGCCTGGCCAGCCTTGGTAATCTTCAATACACCATACTCTACAATATCCTTACTCAACAATCCCTCCAGCAGCATCTGGCGGATCAGCGAATTCCAGAAATGTTCGGGTTGATCATTTCCACAGGCAAACTCGGCAATGCCCTCGTGCCTGAACATGGTAATATTAGGCGTCAGCTTTCCAATGATAATATTGATCACATAGTCGGCTGCAAATCGCTCATCGAGGGCCTTGATGGTCTTCAATACTTTCACCACTTCTTCTTTCGCTTCGACCTTCTCCTTCGGATGAAGGCAGTTATCGCACTGACCGCAGTTTTCCTGGGTGTACTCTTCTCCAAAATAACTCATCAGCACCTTTCTCCTGCACACGCCACTCTCGGCAAATGCAACGGTTTCGCTGATCAGCTGAGCACCGACTTCCCGCTCACTGAGGGGCTTGTCGCGCATCAGGTGTTCGAGTTTGCTGACGTCCTTATGGGAATAATACAGTATACACTTTCCTTCGAGTCCGTCACGGCCGGCCCTGCCGGTTTCCTGGTAATAGTTCTCGATGGATTTGGGAATATTATAGTGAATCACAAAACGGATATCGGGCTTGTCGATACCCATTCCAAAGGCTATGGTAGCGCAGATCACCTGGACATCTTCATTGAGAAACTGATCCTGCCGGGTAGCTCTTAATTTACTGTCAAGACCGGCATGATAAGCCACCGCCTTAATTCCATTTGCATTGAGAATATCGGCCAGATCTTCGGTGGTCTTGCGGTTGAGCGTGTAAATGATCCCGCTCTTGGTGCCCATACTCTTGATAAATCTTACAATAGACTCATCGGTCTGCGCCTTCTTGATCTTGGGTTGAATCTCGTAGTAGAGGTTGGGCCGGTTGAATGACGATACAAAAATATCGGGCTCTCTCAATCCGAGATTCTGGATAATGTCGCTCTGCACCTTGGGGGTAGCCGTAGCGGTCAACGCGATAATAGGAATGTCCGGGTTGATCTGGGTCATCATTTCTTTCAGACGACGGTATTCCGGTCTGAAATCATGCCCCCACTCAGAAATACAATGCGCTTCATCCACGGCGAAAAAAGAAAGCTTCAGATCACTGAAGAAATCCAGGTTCTCCTGTTTGGTCAGTGTTTCCGGCGCTACATACAGCATTTTTGTATGACCGCTGAGCAGATCGTCGTGTACCTCCTGTATCTGTTTCTTGGTAAGCGTAGAATTGAGAAAATGCGCTACCTCGTCTTTGCTACTGTAGCTCCGCACCAGGTCAACCTGGTTCTTCATCAAAGCGATCAGCGGGCTTACGATAATCGCTACTCCTTCGCTCACGATGGCCGGCAGCTGGTAGCATAAACTCTTTCCGCCTCCTGTTGGCTTGATGACGAATGTATCTTTTCCTGAAAGTAATGTTTGAATAACCGGAAGCTGGTTTCCCTTGAAATGATCGAAACCGAAGTTGGTGTGCAATGCTTCATGTAAAGCATCTGCGGAGTAGGCTCCGGCCGCCTTAGTACTGGTTTTCTTGATTTTCGCTGTTTTGCCTGCAGCTTTTTTCGTTGTTGTTGCCATGCTCTAAATTTTCCTTCTCACCCTGAAGCAAAGAACGATCGTTACTAATCTGTTGAACCTCAGGTCCTATTGCGGTTTTGTTTTCCCTCAATTGACCCCTTTTTGGATGGTGCACCATCGAGGGAATAACCCGTTATTTGGATGGGCAGCGAAGTTAATAAAAAACAGCCGCCCGGGGGTCTGTTATTTGTTAAAAGAATGCTTTCTAATGGTCTTTTGAACAACCGCCAAATCCACTGAAGGTGAATCAATCTATCAAATTGTGGTTACATTTGCGCCTTGTTATGAAGCGATCTTCCATACAGGACCTTGCACGTCAAACAGTAAGACTGGAATCCGCAGCGATTGCCCAGCTGGAAAACTACATCAACGACGACTTTGCCAAAGCGGTGGAAACAATTCACCAATGCAAGGGCCGGGTAGTGATAAGTGGTATCGGGAAGAGCGCTGTCATCGCTCAAAAAATCGTGGCGACCCTGAATTCAACAGGTACGCCTGCAATCTTCATGCATGCGGCAGATGCGATCCATGGCGATCTCGGTATGGTTCAGCAGGGCGATGTTACCATCGTTATCAGCAAAAGCGGCGAAAGCCCGGAAATCAAAGTGCTGGTTCCGCTTATCAAGAACTTTGGAAATGCTCTAATTGCCATTGTCGGCAATACCGAATCATATCTTGCCAGGCAGGCTACACTGATCCTCAACACCACGGTTTCGCAGGAGGCCTGCCCCAATAACCTCGCCCCCACTTCAAGCACCACTGCCCAAATGGTAATGGGCGACGCGCTGGCAGTGGCTTTGATGGAGATAAAAGGTTTCGGCAGTGATGACTTTGCCAAATTTCACCCCGGCGGTACATTAGGGAAGAAATTATACCTGCATGTATCCGACCTTTATGTTAACAACGAAAAGCCGCAGGTGAACGCTGGCGACGGATTGAAAGAAGTGATCATGGAAATTTCGAAGAAGCGAATGGGCATTACAGCCGTGGTAAATGAAAAAGAAGAACTGCTGGGAGTGATCACGGATGGCGATCTTCGACGGATGCTCGAAAAGAGAAACACGCTCGAGGGCATCACTGCTGCAGACATCATGACCGCGAGTCCCAGAACAGTTTCGCCCGATGCTTTGGCGGTAGATGCACTGGACTTACTTCGTCAATTCGATATCACACAGCTGGCTGTTGTGGAAGGAAAAAAATTTTTGGGAATAATACATTTGCACGACCTGGTGAGAGAAGGGTTGATCTGAGAACAGGTAATAAAATAATGGATTCCGCACCAATCTAAATCAGAACATGAACAAACACCACTATGTGGCCATTATGGCCGGAGGAATCGGAAGCCGCTTCTGGCCAATGAGCCGTACCAACTACCCCAAACAATTCCTGGATATTCTCAACACGGGAAAAACACTGATACAATCCACCTACGATCGTTTTGCCTCCTTCATACCGGAGGAAAACATCTATGTAGTTACTTCGAATGAATACATCAATATCGTAAAGAAGCAACTGCCGCAGATCCCGCTTCAAAATATATTGGGCGAGCCCTCCCGCAAAAACACGGCCCCCTGTATTGCCTATATTTCTTTCAAGTTAATGGAGAAAGATCCGCATGCCTCGCTGATCGTTGCCCCCTCCGACCACCTGATCCTCGACACGATCGCTTACAAGAAAGTGTCGCTGGAAGCCCTGGCCTTTGTTAACAAACACAACGCCTTCATCACCCTCGGCATCAAACCAACCTATCCCAATACCGGATATGGTTATATTCAATACGAACAACACGCGGTGACCGACAACGTATATAAAGTAAAAACCTTCACCGAAAAACCCAATCTCGACCTGGCCAGGACCTTCCTGGCGAGTGGTGAATTTCTATGGAATGCGGGCATCTTCGTGTGGCAGGTGAAAAATATCATTTCCGCATTCGAAAAACACATGCCCGAAATGTATGACGTATTCGCCGCAGAAAAAACAAACTTTAACAGCACGGAAGAAAACAAAGCCATCCAGCGTATATATCCTCAATGCACCAACATCTCCATCGATTTCGGTATTATGGAGAAAGCGGATAATGTCTATGTCATCCCTTCTTCCTTTGGCTGGAGCGACCTGGGTACCTGGAACAGCGCCTATGAAAATCTTGAAAAAGATTACCTGGGTAATGCCGTGGCAGGTGAAAATGTAATCGTTTTCGACGCCCATCGCAACATGGTGCACAACAACAACGATAAACTGGTGGTATTACAGGGTCTGGAAGACTATATTGTTGTAGACACGAATGACGTTCTCCTCATCTGCAAAAAAGAAAAAGAACAGGAAATAAAAGAATACGTAGCAGAAGTAAAGAGAAACAAAGGAGACAAATACCTTTGAGCAATTGGCCAATTTGCCAATTAGTAAATGTGACAATGAAAATGACGAATTACGAATGGCGAATGACGAATGATGGGGGTGAGCAATTGGTCAATTTGCCAATTAGTAAATGTGACAATGGGAATGACGGGGCGAGCAATTGGTCAATTTGCCAATTAGTAAATGTGACAATGGGAATGACGAATTACGAATGGCGAATGACGAATGATAATTGAGGGTAATGTTATATTGGGTGTTTAAAAAACACCCTTTTTAAGAAAAATCTTTGCTATTGATGGGGTGGTTTTCGGATGACGATTTCTATCTTTTCAAAAAATGGACATTGTAAGGATTCGGGAAAATAAAATCTTGTCGCTTTGTTTCGATTTTTCCCTGCTGGTAATTGAATACTGTGAAAAGCTGAATGCCCAAAAGAAATATGCCATATCAAGGCAGCTGCTTCGATCCGCTACTGCAGTAGGAGCAAATGCGATTGAAGCACAGCATGCGGAGAGCAAATCCGATTTCATCCACAAATTTAAGATTGCAATAAAGGAAGGAGAGGAGGCAGAATATTGGTTACTTCTTTGTAAGTATTCAAAAGGATTCCCTGAGCCAGATTTTCTTCTGGAAATGATCGGAAACATAAATAGTATTATTGGACGCATCATTCTTACCAGTAAGCTTAAGAAGGATTCCACGCCCTAAACACCGCCTGTACAATTGTACTGGTCAACATCCGTAATTCGTCATTCGCCATTCGTAATTCGTGATTCTTAATCTCTGCATATGATTTTCAACAACATTCTTTTTCTCGATATCGAAACTGTTCCTCAATACCAGGAGTTTGAGCTGGTGCCGGAAGACTGGAAAGAATTATGGCGGCGAAAAGCTGAAGCCCTGCTTAGAAACCGCGAAGACGAAACCCTCGAGTCCATCTACGGACGGGCTGGCATTTACGCCGAATTCGGAAAAGTGATCTGCATCAGTTGCGGCGTGATTCTCGGAAACACCGATGATAAAAAAATCAGCCTGAAGTCTTTCTCGGGAACGGACGAAAAGCTTCTTCTTTATGAATTTTCAGAGATGATCCGCAAATGGGCTACGGATCCTAACAAATTTCTTTGTGCCCATAATGGCAAAGAATTCGACTTTCCCTATCTCTGCCGTCGTATGATCATCAATAATATCCCCATCCCCTCCATTCTCAACAGCTCGGGCAAAAAACCCTGGGAAGTACAGTTCCTGGATACGATGGAGTTGTGGAAATTCGGCGATTTCAAGAGCTATACCTCTCTCAATCTGCTGGCTCACGCCCTGGGCATTCCCACTCCGAAGGACGATATTGATGGAAGTATGGTAGCTGAAGTCTATTATAAAGAAAAGAACCTGCCCAGGATCGTTTCTTATTGCCAGAAGGATGTGATCACTGCAGCCCAGATTTTTCTACGTATCAACGGAGCTCCGCTGATCAAACCGGAAAACATCGAGATCAAGTCCTGATGATATTCAAAACAAAACACTCCTATAAAAATTTTTTCAATGAGCAGAACAAACTATTCTTCCGGCGCCAAATGGGAGGACATTGTTGGCTATAGCCGGGCCGTAAAAGTGGGAAACACCATTGAAGTGACCGGCACCGTTGCAGTAGACGAAAATAACCAGTTAGTGGGCGGTATCAGCGCCTATGAGCAAACCAAATTCATCCTCAGTAAAATCGAAAAAATCCTGGAAAAAGCCGGGGCCTCGCTCAAAGACGTGGTAAGAACCCGGATGTTTGTCACGGACATTTCGCGCTGGGAAGAATATGGCCGCGCTCATGGCGAATATTTCAAAGACATAAAACCCTGCACGAGCATGATCGAGGTAAAAGGGCTGATAGAAGAAGATTATCTCATAGAAATTGAGGCAACCGCCATCCTCGAATAACTGGTCAGTCGAGCGACTCCCTGAGTTTCCTGGGCAGACTGGCCTTTACCAATTCATAGGAATGGTCAATCCATTCGCGTAAAAGTCGATCATTAACCGAGCGGTCGGGTTTGATCGTATTCCAATGCTTTTTATTCATATGGAATCCCGGAGTTACACAGGCATATTCCTCGCGAAGTTCAACAGCTCTATCAGGATCACATTTTACATTGAATTGAAACTCGTCCGAATCCATCGGGCAAATCAGGAACACTTTACCGAGCACCTTATATACAAGAGTATCCGGGCCAAAAGGGAGGGTCTCTTCCACACCAGGCTTCGAGAGACAATAAGACTGAAGGGTTTCTATATTTAGTGACACGAATTATGCGAATTAGACGAATTAGACGAATTAGGCATATTAAAGATACGTATTAGCACGATGGCTGGAAAGCCCTCCCATTACAGGCATTAGTCGGGTTTTCGGAATACGGAATTGTAACCCGTTCCTTTTCATTAAATGCACTAATTTTAGTACTGCGACAGTCCTAACTGATGTAGTTCGCTCAATTCGTCTAATTCGCCTAATTCGTGTAATTCGTGTCCAATCAGCTCCACATATCACTCCTCCAAACCTCTCTTCACTGGGAGGATAAGCCGGCAAACCTTTTGATGCTGGAGAAAAAAATCATGGCTTTGCGGGAGAAGACCGAGGTCGTGGTGTTACCGGAAATGTTCAGCACAGGATTCAGCATGAGCCCTGCCCTCCTGGCCGAAACCATGGAAGAAGAAACCATTCAATGGATGAAAAGAGTGGCCAGGGAAAAAAAGATCATCCTCACCGGCAGCATGATCGCCAGGGAAAACGATCATTTTTATAACCGGCTCATCTGGATGTTGCCCAATGGAGAATTCGGCACCTACGACAAACGCCATCTTTTTGGCTATGCCAACGAAGATCAGTTTTACCAGCGCGGCGAAAGACGTTTCATCGCCTCGGTAAAAGGATGGAAAGTGAACCTGCTCGTTTGTTATGACCTCCGCTTTCCGGTATGGTCCCGGCAGTCTCCGGCGATTAAACCAACAGCCGAATATGATGTGCTGATATATGTGGCCAACTGGCCGGAGAAAAGAAACCATGCCTGGAAAACGCTGCTGCAGGCCCGCGCCATCGAAAATCAATGCTACGTAGTCGGTGTTAACCGGGTGGGTAATGATGGAAACGGCATCTACCACAGCGGCGACAGCATGGTGGTAGATCCCCTGGGAGAAGTGCTCTATACCAAAGCGCATGAAGAAGATATTTTCACCATCACCCTCCACAAACAACAGCTCGAAGATATCAGGGCCAGACTCCCCTTCCTGAAAGATGCCGACGATTTCCTCATCGAACCCTAATTTAGAACAATGAAGATTGCCTATACCAACGGACAGGTTTTTACCGGGAAGAAAATTGAAAAAAACAAAATCGTTCTCGTAAACAACGGTCAGATCGAAGCTCTCCTCGATCAAACGGAAACACCGGCAGGTTATGATTCGTACGATCTAAAAGGCGACCTGCTTTGTCCGGCCTTCATCGATATGCAGATCTATGGCGGAAATGGAAAGATGTTTTCACAGGAACTGACTGTTGAATCTCTCGAAGCCACCTATCATTATTGCCTGAGCGGAGGCTGCGCCCATTTCATGATCACCATGGCGACGAACTCCATCGAAAAATTTCTGAGAGGGATGGAAGTTGTAGATGAATATTGGAAAAGAGGGGGAAAGGGTTTGCTGGGGTTACACCTGGAAGGGCCCTACCTCAATCCGGTAAAAAGAGGAGCGCATATTGAAAAATATATTAAGAAACCTACGCAGGATGAGATTTCTCTTTTGTTGGATAAAGGGGCTTCCTGTTTCAGGATGATCACACTGGCTCCGGAATGTTGCGACCAGAAAATCATTGATCGGTTGCTGAAAAATAATATCCTGGTGTCCGCCGGTCATACCAACGCAACTTATCAGCAGGGTACAGATGGTTTTAACCAGGGCATACCGGTTGCCACCCACCTGTTCAACGCCATGTCGGGCCTGCTCCATCGCGCTCCGGGAATGGTTGGCGCCATATTCGATCATCCGCTAGCCTTGAGCAGCGTGGTAGCAGATGGCATACACGTTGACTTTGCGGCGATAAGAATTGCGAAGAAAGTAATGGGAGAACGTTTGTTCTACATCACGGACGCGGTTACGGAAAATCTCGCTGGTGAATATGTACACGAGTTTAAAGGCGATCATTTCGCATTGCCGGATGGAACGCTTTCGGGCTCTTCACTAACGATGCTGCAATGCGTAAAAAATGGTATCCGGCACCTGGGGTTGTCTTTGGAAGATTCATTGAAAATGGCTGGTACCATCCAGTCAAAATTCATACGTAATAAAAAGATTGGGGTCATTGAACCCGGAGCAGAAGCTAGCCTGGTAATATTGGACCAGCAATTGAACCAGCGTTCGATTGTTGTGGCCTGATCGCTTCTATTGCTTTGCCATATTTTTCCTGATAATTAACTCTCTCACTTTTTCCGATTTCGGATCAATTCCGCGGCGAATGGTTTCTGTGCTGGGCGCGGCCTCTATATCGGGCATGAGGCCCCTTCCTGCCGCTACGGCCGACTGATCCATAACCAGCCGGAACAGTGGCAATCTGAAACGGATGCCCGTATGGGGTAATTTCACATCGGGTATTTTCCAGGCCGTATTGCCGTAAGCGCCTCCTCCGGTTTCCTCTCCTACAATCAATACGTTCTTCTGGTGCTGCAGAGATTTGGCAAAAATGGTGGTGGCCGAGAAAGAATTACCCCCGGTGATAATATATACATCCCCGTTAAAATGATTCTTGCGCCTGGGCTTGTAATAGTGCTTTTCGAAATACGCAAAATGATAGAGCCCGTCCTTCTTTTTCCTCGCGGCAAACATCAGCGACATCCTGTAAAAGAAAAAGTTTTTGATGTACCTGTTATAGCTTCCACTTCTGCGGATGGCATAAAGGGAATCCGCAATCTTGAAACGGTGATCTGCCAGGTATTTTGTAAGAAGCGTAGACAGATTGGGATCGCCGCCTCCATTTCCTCTCACGTCAACTACCAGGTTTCGAATATTCAACTTCTTCATCTCGCGGAAACTCATCCTGAAAAATTTTCTCAACCCATGTCCTCGTGAAAAGGTATTGAGCGTCATGTAAGCCGAGGAAAGCGTGGTGTCGATTTGAATATTGCGGTTTCCATTAATTCTTGGCACGGGTGGAGAAGAAGGTTGGGGGGTTCTGGGAGCGGGAAGGGTGGGACCCGCCAATTTGCGCGAAGTATCCCGGACAGGAAGGAAGGATGAAACCTTCACCTGTTTTTCAATACCAAACGGGTCCTGGTACCCCACTATAAAACTCGGATCAATGCCAAACAGATTTCTATACAGCGACCCAAAACTGCCTCGTGAGCTAAGGGTTTGATATTTCCCTATGAGCGCATTTCCGTCTGTGACCAGGTAATTGAGGAAGGTATCGGTCAGCTTTCTGGCGGGTACGCCATTGATACTTGTTACAAGGGTGCCTCTTCGCAAAATGGAATCCCTTGGATTCAGATTGCCGATCACCACGAGCGAGTCCGGCCATACTTTGAAACTGAGGGGAAAGGTTCTTAGATGGGCGGTATCTAAATACTTGCTGTACTTTTTAGAAAATCTAAGCGAGGTATGGCCGCATCTGATTTTAGTAATAACATTCAGCAGAATATTCCTGAAAGCTGGCTCGGTCATGGAATCGGATAACTGCGCATAGCCGTTATCAAAATAGTAATCCATGCTGTCTTTCGAAGTAAACCAGTACAGGCTGGGATGATATTCCTGCAGGATGTTTCTGAAAATTGTATAGTCCTGTTGCAGGGTGGCGGGGTCGTATTTCCGTTCAGGATTAAACGCTTTTCGCTGGCTGGAGCAGGCCTCCAGCAAAAACCACGCGGCAATAAATAAAAGCGAGTACCTCTTCATCATAGTCCTGTTGTCATTACCTGCATAACCAACCCGCTGCTATTTATGGGGTTGAAAGGCATTCCAGCCCTGGGCGGTGATTGCGTGTTTTCCTCCTCCTTTGGTAATGATATGTGGCGGCTCCGAAGGGTCGGTCATGTATCCAATCACACTTATCTGCTCGTTTAAAACGATTTTTTCATAGTCTGATTGTGACAAGGTGAATAACAACTCATAATCTTCACCCCCGCTTAAGGCACAGGCGGTAGGATCCAGCTCGAACTTATAGGCAGCGGCCCTGGTCGCTTCACTCACAGGGAGCTTATCCTCGTAGATCTCGCATCCGAGCTGACTCTGGCGGCATATATGGAGGATTTCGGAGCTGAGACCGTCGCTGATGTCCATCATCGACGTGGGCAGTATATCGTTCTGATCCAGAAACTCAATGATATCCTTGCGGGCTTCGGGCTTAAGCAGTCGCCCGATCACATAATCTTCTCCCTCCAGGTCGGGCTGAACATTCGGATTTTCCAGGAAGATCCTTTTCTCCCTTTCCAGGAATAGAAGGCCGATATAAGCGGCTCCGAGGTCGCCGGAACAACAAAGCAGATCGCCTTTTTTGGCGCCCTTTCGGGTAACATACCGGTCCGGGCTCACTTCACCAAGGGCAGTTACCGAAATAATAAATCCTTTTTGGGAAGAGGCGGTATCGCCTCCAACCAGGTCAACATTATACTTTTCGCAGGCGGCATAGACCCCCTCATAAAATTCTTCGAGCGATTCAACACTGAACCGGTTGCTGATTCCCAGGCTCATGGTAATCTGGGTAGGCGTGGCATTCATGGCATAGATGTCGCTCAGGTTCACGATAACACTTTTATAGCCAAGATGTTTGAGAGGAGTATAGGCCAGGTCGAAATGAACCCCTTCAATCAACAGGTCCGTGGTAACCACGGTTTGTTTACCAAAATGATCAATAATAGCCGCATCGTCTCCCACTCCTACGATAGAAGAAATGTTATGGAGCTCAATATTTTTGGTGAGATGCTCGATCAGCCCAAACTCTCCAAGGGTGTTGATTTCTGTTCTTTCCATGCAGCGAAGATAGTACGGATCGGTTGACTTACAGCTCTTTTACCCGCCTGGCGAGCGCCTCTACATTTTTCGGAGCGTTTCCTACAAATATGTCTTTGTCAATGATTACTACGGGCCTTTTCAAAAAAGTGTATTCCTGGAGTATATAGTTCCTGTAGTCGTCTTCTGTCAGTTGCTTGTCTTTCAGATTCCATTCCTTGTATTTGAGCGCCCGGCGACTGAACAAAGACTCATAACTTCCTGTCATTTTCTTCATTTCATCGAGCTGTTCGGGACTGATCTTTTCAAATTTGATATCCTGCATCGGAATGCCCTTCTTTTCAATTTTCGTATCCTTCAGTATCGCCTGGCAGGTGGTGCAATTTCCGAGATGATAAATTTTCTTCATACAGCAAACTTAACATTACTGGCCGCATTTTTGTTTTAATTTCATCAACCACCATTCCGTTTAAACTTTTCTATACACCATTGTTCAGAGGTTAGGTTCTATTCTTTGTTTACATGAAACAAGGAATGGATGAGTTGTGAATTTATTTACACAAAACGAGTAAAGGACATGCAAATCAAAGACGAAGTATTCCGTCAGCCGATTACGGCTGCGTCGGATTTTCGGTTTGGCCAATCTGTGGCACGGGTGTTTGATGATATGGTGAACCGCTCGGTACCATTCTATGGCGAAATTCAAAGAATGATAGCAGAACAGGCGGCTGACCAGGCAAAAGAAGGCTCTTCGGTCTACGACCTGGGATGCTCCACGGGAACCACACTGATCGGAATGGATAGCCTGGTGAACCCATCGATCAGCTTTGTTGGAGTAGACGATTCTGAAAGCATGCTGGGCAAATGCCAGGAAAAACTCAATGAAGCAGGCATACAGAGAAACATCCGGCTGGAGGTGGCCGATCTCAACAAGGGACTGCAAATGAAAAATGCTGCTGTGGCTGTTCTCTGTCTTACTCTCCAGTTTATCAGACCGGTCAACAGAGAAAAATTACTTCGGGAAATATTGCAGGGGTTGAACCCGGGCGGAGTCTTAATACTGGTAGAAAAAATTCTGGCGGAAGACAGCGATCAAAACCGCGAATTCATCAAATACTATTACAATTACAAGAGAAGAAATCACTACAGCGAACTGGAGATCTCTCAAAAAAGAGAAGCGCTGGAAAATGTGCTGATTCCCTACAAACTTAGCGAGAATATTACCTTACTCAGAGACGTCGGCTTCGAGCATTGCGAAGTGTTTTTTAAATGGTACAATTTTGCCGGATTGGTAGCCTTCAAAAAAAAGTGAAATGATAACGATAGGAAACTTCTTTTTTCGCTACCGCAACTGGGTGTTTATCCTGCTATATGCCGCCCTGTTTCTTCCCTCCCCGGACCTTTTCAGTCCATTGGTATGGGGTGAGAACTATTATTATTGGCCCATAATAATCGGCTTAATAGTAACTATTACCGGCCAGCTGATACGGGGAGCCACCATCGGTCTGGCCTATATCGTTCGTGGAGGAAAAGATGGCAAACCCTATGCAGAAGGCCTGATAACACAGGGCATTTTCAATCATTGCAGAAACCCATTGTATGTAGGGAACATCCTGATGTTGCTGGGAGTAGGCATCCTTTCCAATTCTCTGCTTTATGTGGGAATCATGATGCCGCTGTTCCTGTTTATTTATCAGTCGATCGTATTGGCAGAAGAAAACTTTCTATCAGGGAAATTTGGCGATAGCTTCAAGTCCTATTGTCAAAGGGTAAACCGCTGGATACCCCGAACAGGCGGTTTAAAAGAAACCTTCAAAAGCATGTATTTCAATTGGAAGAGGTGGATACTCAAAGAATACAACACCCAATTTGTGTGGTTAAGCGGCATTACGCTCATTCTGCTGTTAAAATATCCACAGCTAACCAATGGTGATGATCGTCTGCGAAACATTCTCATTGCCGTAATAATACTCCTGCTCGGCATAGCCTATGGTTTCGTGAGATACCTGAAAAAATCAGGAAAAATGCGTGAATAAGCGCGTATTTGACCTCTCTCGGGGTCATTTTGGGTCCTTTTTGGCCCTGTTGCTTGTAATAATTCCATCTTTGCAGCGACCAATTTCATTAAACTAACAGGTTTTGGCAGAGACCTTCAACCAGCAGGAATTTTTGCAGCAGATCAATGCACACCAGGCCATGCTTCACAAGGTGTGCAGGGTTTATTGCAATACTGCCATTGACCGCCAGGACCTTTTCCAGGAAATCATCATCCAGTCCTGGAAAGCTTTTCCAAAATTCAGGGGGGAGGCCAAATTCAGCACCTGGTTATACCGGATAGCGCTGAACACAGCCATATCTAATCTCAGAAAACAGGAGCGAAGAGTTCGATTGTCGTTTCCTGAAAATGCGCCGGAAATAACGGCCGATTATTCGGGTGATGAGAAAGACGAGCAATTGAAAAGTCTCTATGCCGCCATCAGCCAGCTGGGAGAGATCGAAAAAGCCATCGTCATGCTCTACCTGGAAGATAAAAGTTATGAGGAGATGGAGGACATTCTCGGTATCAATCAGAACAATCTGCGGGTGAAGATGAACCGGATCAAGGAAAAATTAAGAAAACTCACAAAAGCCGTTGAACATGGAATTGGATAACCTGAAACAGGCCTGGAAAGAACAGGCCATTCAACCGCCCGAGACCGGCGAGGAGCAGATTTTATCCATGCTGAGGAAAAAATCACAGAGTCCTATCGCCCGGATAAAGCGAAACCTTCGCTGGGAGCTGATAGCAGTGCTGGTATTGTATGTTTCCACTATCGTATATTATTTATCTGCCAATCATGGCCGGTACCGGGAGCTTGCCCTGCTGCTCTTTATTGTAGGGGCCGTTTTTATATTCTATTACTATCAAAAGAACAAACTGCTCAACCAAATGGAGTGTGTTGCCTGCGAAGTGCGCTCTAACCTGCTCAGGCAAGTGACCACCCTGGAAAAATACATCCGGTTCTATTTTATGGCGGGGGTAATCATCACGCCGATCTGTTATTTCATTACCGGAATCATCGTTGCTTCAAAGGCCAGGTTTTCTATGACCAAAAACCCGAACTTTCTTCTATGGTTTATCGGAACCGGCATTGTTCTTACGATTGTCCTGTACTTTGTTAATCTCTGGTATGTCAACAGGCTCTATGGTCAGCATGTCAAAAAGCTGAAAAGCCTGCTGAAAGAAACCGAGGAAATAATTTAGGCGACATGGAATCAATAACGATGGAAATACGGAGGGCAAAAGGGCGAAAAAGTATATTCTACCTTCTTTCCAGCGAACAGGTACTTGGCTCACTTGATTATCCCCATCGTTTCCGAAAGCAAGCCCGCATCTGTATTGGAGAAAAAACATGGCTGATCTCGCGCCAGGGCGCTTTTCGTCACCGGTTGCTGATGGCTGCCGATCAGTCTCCATATGGAAAATGGGAAATCAATCAAGGCTGGTCGGGCATTCCTCAGCTCAGATCCGAAGATAATCGCCAGTTCTCCCTCAAAAGAAAAGGATGGATCGGCTGCAAGTGGCAATGGTTCAATGAACGGATGGATGCTGTCATGGATATCCGGTCGAAACAATTCACCCTGCATAAAAAAGGCGACGTTAGCTTTTTTCAGTCGCCAGACGAAACGCTTCTCTGGCTGGCGCTGGTTGGCTGGTTTGTTGTATTATGCTATGAAGACGATTCTGCGGTGGCAATTGTAGGATAGTCTGTAAACGATATTTCTCCCAATCAAACTAATTACTGTTAGGATAATTGTAATCCAAATACCACAAAGGAATCGGTCCAATCATCTTTCTTTATTCTTCTTTTCCGTAATTTCCCTTTCTAAACTTGTTTACATATGAAATCCTCCCGCCGCGACTTCATCCGGCAATCCTCCTTTCTTGCTGCCGGCTTAATGATAACAAAAGACGAATTCTTTAAAAAGCACACTCCTATTGGTGTTCAGTTATATACCCTGAGAAACGATATGGGTAAAGATCCAAAGGGTACTTTGCAAAAAGTAGCTCAGCTGGGATACCAGCAGGTAGAAACTTTTGGGTACAACCAGGGGAAATGGTTCGGCCTCACCGCTGCGGAACTAAAATCGGTGCTCGATGCCAATGGTCTGAAATCACCGAGCGGCCACACCTTTCCGGGTGGAATCTTTTTAAAAGATGGCTGGGAAGATAATTGGAAAAAAGCCGTGGAAGACGCCAAAACGGTGGGTCAGAAATACATCGTCATCCCCTGGCTGGAAGAACCCAACAGAAAGCCTGTTGAGAATTTTAAAAAGATCGCCGATGGCCTGAACAAGGCGTCGGTAATTTGTAAGAGCGTGGGCGGCATTGATGTAGCCTATCACAACCACGATTTCGAGTTTGCCGCTGCCGATGGACAAACCGGTTTCGATATATTGATGAAAGAAACCGATCCGGCAGTAAAACTCGAGCTCGATCTGTATTGGGCAGTAAGAGCCGGCAAAGACCCCATCGAACTCTTCCAGGCGCACCCGGGCCGCTTTGCCATGTGGCACATCAAGGACATGGATAAAACGGAGAAGAAGTTCTTTACCGAAGTAGGCAATGGAACCATTGATTTCAAATCCATCTTCGCAAAGGCAAAACTCAGCGGAATGAAATATTTCTATGTTGAGCAGGATATCTGTCCTGGCCCACCCATCGACAGCATTGCCAAAAGCTATGACTATCTGAGAAAGAATATCGTGAAATAAACCCGGAAGACACCCCGGTTATCTCTTCAGTATATATTATTGAATTTGATTCTCATTAAAATTTCAGCGCCGGTTTTTCTATCTACTAATTTCTAACGAAAAATAAACTATATGTCCCGTCGAAGATTCCTGCAACAATCCGCAACACTGGCTGGTGGCGGCTTATTACTTTCCGCTCTCGATAACCAGGCCTTTGCCATTTTTAAAAACAAGATGATGCCCTCCGACCAGATCAATATTGGAGCCATTGGCATCAAAGGGATGGGTTGGTCGAACCTGTCTGCCGCCATTAAGCAACCCGGGGTCAATGTGGTAGCGCTATGTGATGTTGACAAGAGTGTTCTTGACGCGCGGATGGCCGAACTCGCCAAGATGGGTGTTGATACCTCGAAGGTGAAAACCTATGGAGATTATCGCAAGCTATTAGAGCAGAAAGATATTGATGCCGTAATTGTAGGGACGCCCGACCACTGGCATGCACTGATCATGATAGAAGCCTGCCAGGCAGGAAAAGATGTATATGTTGAAAAGCCGGTAGGTAATTCCATCGAGGAATGCCGGGCAATGGTAGCCGCTCAAAAAAGATACAATAAGATTGTGCAGGCTGGCCAGTGGCAAAGAAGCCAGCAGCATTTCAGAGATGCCGTTGATTTTATCCGTACCGGCCAGCTCGGTCCTATCCGGACCGTAAAAGTCTGGTGCTACCAGGGATGGATGAAACCGGATCCAAAAGTGCCAGATAGCGCTCCTCCTCCGGGTGTTGATTATAATATGTGGCTGGGACCTGCTCCCAAGCGGGCATTTAATGCCAGCCGCTTCCATTTCAATTTCCGTTGGTTCTGGGATTATGCTGGCGGTCTGATGACAGACTGGGGTGTACACCTGATGGACTATGCCGTATTTGGAATGAATGCCGATGTTCCCAAGTCGGTATCAGCCCTGGGAGGTCAGTTTGCTTATCCGGAATTATCACAGGAAACACCCGACACTATGGGTGCCCTGTATGAGTTCGACAAGTTTAACCTGATCTGGGATCATGCCATGGGTATCGACAATGGTTTGTTTGGCCGCGATCACGGTATTGCCTTCATCGGTAACAACGGTACGCTGGAAGTGGACCGCGGTGGCTGGGAAGTAATAGAAGAGAAAAGAAGTAAAGAGAAGGTAAAGGTTGAAAGAAAGAGCCCTACCGATAATGGTTTGCTTAAACATTGGGAAAACTTTGTAGGAGCCGTCCGGTCAAGAAAAGCCGAAGACCTGAACTGCCCCATCCAGACGGGAGCACATATCGCAACCGTTTGCCAGTTGGGTAATATCGCTTTCCGTACACAGCAAAAGCTGGTATGGGATAAGACCAGGGAACGGTTTACCGACGAGGCAGTCAATAAAAAGTACTTTGGTAAGGAATACCATAATGGTTATAAGCTTCCCAAAGTCTGATCATACTTGCCTGATATGGAAAGCCCCGCCCTTGGCGGGGTTTTCTTTTTTATGGTTAATCGCCCTTTTAACTTTTACCGGCGAACCGATGCCGCTATGGCGGTATTCGGTTTGCTACCATTGTGGCTAAAAGGCTACGGTCAATGGCCGCTTAAGATATAAGTACAGGCATCGGGGTTATATCCTTTGGTATGTTTATTTCCTTTCCGGATGACATCAAACTATGGTCATTGTTTCCCTTAATCAATCACTGATGGCTATTCACATTTATGCCTCCAATCGTTGATAAAAAAAACATGTTATTAACGCAATAGAATAGTTTATATAGCTATCTTTAAAGTATACACCCATTAATATTCTCACAATGTCAGCAACTAACTCAATTACCCCAACCAGACAGGTTGTATTCAGCACTGCTTTTGCGGAAGTATTGCGCAACCCTGAGAACGGCCAACAGCAATTGAACTCCTTGCGTTCCTTTCAACCCGGTGAAGTGATTTGCAGTTTTCATGCAGGAGAAACTACCTCAACTCCTACTTACCTGACGGTACAGACGGGAATAGACAAACACATTACCCTGCGTCCGGAGTTCCTTCAGTACATCAATCACGGATGTGATCCGAATGTGTTCTTCGACACTACCCAGATGCAATTGGTTTGCCTGAAGCCCGTGGAAGCCGGTGAAGAATTTACCTTCTTTTATCCGTCAACCGAATGGGATATGGCCCAGCCATTTGTATGTCAGTGTCAATCGCCCAATTGCCTGCAGTTGATACAGGGCGCCAGGTATCTTTCAACAGAAACAATAGAACAATACCGGTTTACCGATTTTATTCAATCCCAGCTTCACCGGAAAGCCCAACCAGAAAGCGTCTGATTTGCATGAGCCCGTCTGCTATTGATCCGTTTCGTTCTTACAAGATGTGGGTATTGGTACCCCAGCTGGAAACTGACGACCCGAACCTTCAGTACTACTACGATTTCACCCAAAGCCTCAAAGAATACACGCGGGTCTTCGATGATCTGAAGGCAGAATGGCAATGGCAGCCCGTAACGATCAATAACTTCACCCAAACGATTGCCGGCATCAAACAACAATCCAACGGTCACCTTCCGCTGGTTATCAATCTCTGCGATGGAGATGAGATCAATGGAACACCCGGAGTGTCTGTGATTCATGAACTGGAACGTCAGAAAATGACCTATACCGGTTCAGATGCCTATTTCTATAATATCACCACCTCCAAAATACCCATGAAGGAGGCTTTTGATAAAGCTTCCGTGCCCACCCCGGCCTGGGCTGTCATTAATGGTGATGAAGAAGATACACGTGCCATTTGCCAGAAGATTGGAACACCGCTGATCATCAAGCCGGCCATTTCCGGCGGCAGTATGGGTGTTTCCGTAAAAAATGTGGTTCATTCCGAGTCCGAACTATTGAACCGAATCCGTGAATTGAACAATGGATACCGCGGATGGCAGCTTACCACCGGCGGGCTACTGGCAGAGTCCTTTGTAAAAGGGCCCGAGTTCACTTCTCTGATAGTTGGCAACTCCGATCACCCGGAAGACTGTATCGTGTATGAACCCGTTGAACGGGTTTTTCACGAGTCTCTCCCCGACACCGAAAAATTCCTTTCATTCGATCGCTTATGGGAAATCTATGAAGACGAATCTCCCATGCCCAACAACGAAAATTTTTATAACTATATACCTGTTAAAGAACCTCTCGCAAAGGCGATCAAGGAGATAAGTCTGAAAGCCTATTGTGCCGTGGGTGGAAAAGGATATGGCCGACTCGACATCCGGATGGATACCGTAACCGGCCAGCTGTATGTACTCGAAGTAAATGCCCAATGCGGATTAAGCGAAGACGAAGATTATACATCCATTGGAGCCATCCTGAGAGTATCGAACAAGTCCTTTACGCAACTGGTATCGGAGATTATCAAAGAGGCGTTAAGTAAAAGAATAGCCTGATTGCTTTCAATAATAAGATTATTCTTTTATATTTATATATAGTATAGGTTTGCGGTCTATTAACCCATTATATCATTACGAAACTTCTTTATGAAAGTTTGCGTCCTTCAGCCCGACTATTCCACTACCGGCGTAGATTATAAAAACTACGACCCTCCACGGGACCTCACCAGGCTACTTCCCGAAGACACAGTGGATCATGTTTTCCTTAATAAACTAACCACTTATCGCCAGTTGAAAGAACTGGGGAAGAAAGGATATGATATTTTCGTCAATCTCTGCGAAGGATACCTCGAATGGGAAGTTCCTTCCATAGATGTGATACATAGCCTGGAATCGCTGAACCTGCCCCATACCGGCCCCTCTTCCAAACTCTACGATCCAACCAAAGAGTTGATGAAATATGTGGCCTATTGCGAGGGTGTGCCCACTCCCCAGTTTGTATTGGTAGAAACCGTGGAAGATGTGGAAGAGGCCTGCAAACACCTTTCTTTCCCTCTTTTTGTAAAGCCCGCCAAAGCCGGTGATAGCCTGGGGGTAGACGACCATTCGCTGGTGCATAACAAAGAAGAGCTGGTAGCCAAGGTAACCGAGATCATAGATGAATACGGTCCGTTATTAGTGGAAGAATACATTGCCGGCCGTGAATTCACGGTATTGGTGGCCGCCAATGCCAGACCGGAAAAAAGCTGCTCTGTTTTCAAGCCGGTTGAATATGTATTTCCGGAAGGCCGCTCTTTCAAAACCTACGCACTGAAAACCTCAGAGCTTCATCCCGATTGCAATTTTCCTTGTACCGATAAAAAACTGGAAAGACAACTGAAAAAAGCCGCTGAAAGGATTTTCCGTGGTTTCGGAGGCGTCGGATATGCCCGTCTCGATTTCAGAGTCAACGAAAAGGGAAAGATCTTCTTCCTGGAAATCAACTTTACCTGCTCGGTGTTCTATACCGACGGATACGAAGGCTCCGCCGATTTTATTCTCAGGTTCGACGAAATCGGCCAGGCAGGATTTCTGAAACACATCATCGCAGAAGGAATCGCCCGTCACCAGAGAAAACAGAAAAAATTCATGGTGAAGGGGAATTCCATTGCCGGATATGGCATCTACGCCAGGCAACCGCTTCGGAAAGGAGAGATCGTATTTTCGGGCGAAGAAAGATCTCAGCGGCTGGCAACCAGGCGCTTTGTCGAGAAAAACTGGAATGAAGACGAAAAAGAGGTTTTCCGCAGATATGCCTATCCGGTAAGTAATGAAGTCTTCCTGCTCTGGGATGACGATCCCTCCGGCTGGGCTCCCCAAAATCACAGCTGCAACCCCAATACGGTTTGTGATGGCTTGAATGTAATAGCGCTTCGCAATATTAAAAAGGGCGAAGAGTTAACCCTCGACTATGCTGTTTTCCTCGACGAGCACATGGAGTCTTTCGTTTGCCGCTGTGGCACCGAAAATTGTCGTGGGCTCATCAGTGGTACCCCTGCCAATTCCGTTACCGAACGGGAGTTGAAAGTGCGCACCATCCGTTAGGGGCCTTTTTTATATCATAAACAGAATTGTAAAAGCCAGCGCATGCGCGATAAATAAACACCCTGCCACCAGGTAGGGTTTTGCTTTTTGTATCCGGCCATCATAAATGCTCAGGGCCAGCAATATCGCAAGCGTAATTCCGTATTGAATATACTGGGTAAGCTCCGACGACAGGTTCAGCCAGATAGGACCGATCCGGCCAATAGTGGGTCCCAGCAACACCAGGGCCGAAGCAATCATATACCGCATGTGTTTGGCAACATTTCTCTTATTCAGGATTGCCAAAACATAGAGAGTCAGCAATACCAGTGAATCTGCCAGCGGAAAAAAAACATTAACCGGTTCTTCAGAACGCAATACCATGATTTCCCTGGGTATAAAAGACAGAAAAAACAACGGAAAAATGATGTAAGATGCTTTACCTATCACCCGATGCCATTGATTCTTCCTCTGAGAGATCAGGATGGGCTGCACGATCAGCATCAGCACCCAGCAAATGGCCAGGGTAGCATGTATATGATCGAAGAATCTTATGCGCTCGGCAAAACGAGGGAAATGCTGAAAATAAGACTTATAAAAGGCGAAAAAAACCAGCGGTACCAGCAAAAGCATGAAATACCCTGACAATCTGTATTTCCTTTCCATAGCAGTGGGGGTTGGTCAGAGAAAGGTAGTCCAATTTTGCCTTAGCCGGGCATCAACAAACAGAATGCGCCCATCACCCGACTATTCTCCTTTGGTGATGGCTAAGTGGTTTCCGTCACCGGCTCATTCCGTAAATCACTCCGTAGAATAGTTTATTAGTTTTCTTCTTTCGGAAACCAACATGCCACGCTATGACAAAAATTTACATTTCGCTGGTATTCATTTTATTCCTGGGTGTAATACCCGCCAGCGCTCAAAAGATCCTGCTTAAAATTGCTTCGATAACAGCTGCCGCCGGAGAAGAGGTAAAAGCCGCCGAACTCCGGGCGGATGGTGGTGTTAGCTGGTCTGGCGGCGGAGCCAGTGTGGGAAAGGTCAGCATCAAAGATGTGCTGATAAAAAAGCAGAACAATACCTCAACCAATGACCTGTTTAAAAAATTATTACAGGGAACAAGCATTCCTGTGGTAGTACTTGAGTATTATGATTCGAACAATACCTTGTTTTTCACTATCACCCTGAAAACGGTGTTTGTTACCAATTTTTATTGGCTGAGCCCCGAATGTCCTACCTGCCTGAAACTGGAACACCAGGTGGCGTTTTCGGCAAAACAAATTGAAACTTTCGATGTGGCTACGGGCATCACCGTTAAGTTCGATATTTCGACCAATTTAATCTATCAGTAAATGAAGATCCCGCTGCTGATATTATTACTTTCTTTTCCCTTTTGCGCCCTTGCACAAATAGGCATATCGTTGCCAGGCAGAATTGAATTGGCAAAAGACAGTTTTTCGACAAAACAAATCGGAAAAGCCAACACTTCGCGGTGCCTGCTACCCGGAGCCTGCCAGTCAAACTGTTCGGTGTACACTTTTATCGGTACCGGCAACTGGAGTATCGAAGGGAATTGGGAAGGGGGTTTTATGCCACCCGCAACTCTCACCGGATGCGTTCAGATCATCATCAATCCAAAAGATAATACCGAATGCCTGCTGAATATTCCGTTTCAGCAGATTCCTGCCGGGGCAACTATCCTGGTGGCAACTGGTAAAAAATTTCGAATACCCGGCCGGCTCACTCAGCAATAGCACCCTGGTTTATTATTAAAACGGGGCGCTATAACTCGGTAAACCGGTTATTCCTGATCACAATAACCTTATCTTTCTCCACCTCGGCGATGCCAAACTCATAACAGTACCTGTAAACCGTGTCTTTATTATTGATACGAGTATGAGTATAATAATTAAACGCAAAGCCCAGAATCGATAATTGCAGGCGGCTCACCCGGGCAACCGGCTTTTCGTTTACCAGAAATTTCTCCAGGATATTCCTGTTTTTCAATAGTATTCTATTGATGCGTCGTACAGTATTGCTCTTCTCGGCATATTGATTATTATTATAGGCATTCCGGCACAGGTCATCACAGAATTTTTTATCCTTGCGACCGCGTACCGGATCACCACAAAAAACGCACTGTCTCTTTTCCTCTGCTTGTTTCATAAGCAACCTTTGCCGCAAATTAGCCCAGCTCCAAACCCGCTCAATGGTTTTTATACGAGTACAAATGTTTTAATTCCGGTTCCAGAATGCGTGCGAAGGCAATTTTGTCTTCACAAAACACATCAACATGTACGCTTTAAAAAACAAGGTTCAGCTGATCGGCAATCTCGGGGGCGATCCAACAGTAAAGACAACTGAATCAGGAAGAAAATGGGCCAGGTTCAGTGTAGCCACCAGCGAAACCTACCGCAACACCAAGGGAGAGAAAGTGTCGGAAACACAATGGCATAACCTGGTTGCCTGGGGAAGAAATGCCGAGATCGCTGAACAGTATTTTGAAAAGGGAAGCCGGCTGGTGGTAGAAGGGAAGCTGATCAATCGCAGCTATCTCGACCGCCACGGTAATAAAAAATATGTTACAGAAGTGCAGGTGTCGGAAATGCTCTTACTGTCTGACCGGGAGGAAGACTATCTCATTTAATGGTTCTGGTTAACCGGCATCAGCTTTTTTTCTTTTTCCATCGGACGCCACGATCGCGAAGGTATTTCAGCACAAACCGGAAACATTTTTCGTGCCGCCCCACCAATTCTGGCGGGAAAACTCCCTTCTCCGTAAACAGCTTGCGGGTAATCAGGTTGAGAGCAGCTGTGCAGGTGTATCCGGTAGTACGGGCCATAGATGATATCCTGGTTTCGGGGTCATAGAAGTCGAGAAGGTCATATTGTATCGATTGCCGTTCGCCGTCCCTGACCCCTTCAACGAGTACTTTCATAACCGTCAGCTCTTCTTCCTCTTTTCCGAGCTTCCAGTTATCAACGAGCAACTTAGAAGTGAAATCAAGAGGAGAAATGGCTGCGCCATTAATAGTGATCGGTTCCTTGCTGAAAAAACCAGCTTGCTGCAGGGATATTATCAGGTCTACATGTCCGGGATACCTCATGGTTTTTTCCTTCATATCCGGTATGTGAGGCATGGTATATAAGAGCGAACGCAGCCCGTCTGTATTAAAGGCTTCGAGCTTGCCAACCCTGGCAAACTTGAGTATTTCCCTTTCGGTGAGTGCGGGCTTGGTAACAATAATGCCCTTTTCTTTTAGTCGCGCCGGCCGGGTATATTCTTCAATAACATCAATAGGAGAAAAGGGGGCTTTGTAAAAAAAAGGGGGTTGCGGGTGTTGCGGAAGGCCGCCCACATAACATTCGAAATTCGTAACCTGGAATTGTTCGTTGTAATAACCGAGTATCAGGTTGCTCATGCCGGGAGCTACACCCACATCGGTAATAACAGTGACGCCTTTCTGCCTGGCCAGATCGTTCAGCGTTAAAACATCTTCCGGAAAAAAGGAGATATCCGCCACATTCTTTCCGGCACTGATAACCGCTTTCAGGCATTCGTATCCCATAAATCCGGGTACTGCCGTAACGACGGCATCATAAGGTGCAAGCCAGGCTTCATAACTTGGATAGTCGCGCAAATCCTTCGTATATGGCTCAATAGCGGGATTTCGCGCGTAGAGTGTCCGCAGATTATGTTCGTTCACATCAAAACAACTCACCTCGTATGATTTTGCGAGGTCTAAAGCCATTGCCCGGCCCACCATACCGGCTCCCAGTACTGCGATCTTCATATTGCATTCGTTTTCGGAATGCAAAGATCAGCATTTTCAAATTAAGCCTATATCCTGCCGGGTTGGTGAACGGTCTTCTCGTTTTCGGTATTGCCGGTGTTAAGCGTTGTTGCCGGTTCAAATAGCAGCACCTGCACCTCTTCAGAAGCATTGGGGCGATGCTCCACTCCGCGGGGTACCACAATGAATTCCCCTTCCCGAAGAGTCACAACCCTGTCGCGAAACTCCATATCGAAACTGCCTTTCACAACCAGGAAAAGTTCGTCTTCATGATCATGATGATGCCACACGAAAGGCCCCTTGAACTTCACCAGTTTCACCTGCTGCCCGTTAAGCTCCCCGGCAATTTTGGGACTCCAGTGATCACTGAAGAGAGCAAATTTTTCCTCGAGATTTACTTTTTCCATCTGTCAAAATTAAGAATCCTCATCGGTCCCAGCCTTATGAAAATCCGGGACTTCCGGATGCAGACATACTGGAATAAGATTGAGTATATTGAGAAATATTTCGTTAGTATGGAAGAACTCTGGCAGCAGTTTATCGTGGGTATGAAAGGGACCAGCGCGCTCGAATATATTGCTGTGTTTACCGGCATCGCCAGCGTTTGGTTCAGCAGGAGTGAGAATATCCTGGTTTACCCGGTGGGCCTTGTCAATACCATCATATATGTGTACCTGAGTCTTAAAAGAGATTTGTGGGGAGAGGCTTCTGTCAATTTCTACTATACCGTAATGAGCCTGCTGGGGTGGTGGGCCTGGCTTCGGAAAAACGAGAAGAAAGAGATCATCCTGCACGTAACCTATTCCAATCGTAACATGTGGCTTTGGCAGATCGGCTTCTTTCTGTTTTTCTATATCAGCATTTTCCTGGCCCTCACCTTCCTGAAAAATAATTTCTACGAAGGAGTGATCCCGGCAGCCGACGCCTTCGCGTCGGCCACGGCTTTTACCGGCATGTGGCTGATGACAAAGAAAAAAGTGGAGAGTTGGTACTGGTGGATTGCCACAAATCTCAGCTCGATCCCCCTGTATTTTATAAAACACTATGTTTTTACCAGTGTTTATTACCTGATACTGCTCATCTTTGCATTTTGGGGGCTGGCAGAATGGAAGAAAAGGGCCAGGCAGCCTTCTTCTGTAACTATAAATAAATCTAAATGAGCTATTGCTGGGCAATTAATACAATGAAAGCCGAAGAGCTGGCTGTTCATAAAGTATATCACGATGATCAATATGGCTTTCCCATCCACGACGACAATGAGCTGTTCTGCCGGCTGATCCTGGAAATCAACCAGGCGGGCCTGAGCTGGACCACCATCTTAAAAAAACAGGACGGTTTTCGCAAAGCCTATCACGGTTTCAACATCAAAAAAGTAGCTTCTTATTCCCAAAAAGATATCGATCGTCTGCTTGCTGATGCCTCCATCATCCGCAACAGGCTAAAAGTGAACGCGGCCATAGAAAATGCCAAATCCATCCTTTCTTTGCAGAAGCAATTTGGCTCCTTCAAAAACTGGCTGGATCATCATCATCCGCTCACGAAAGAGGAATGGACCAAACTATTTAAAAAAACATTCCGGTTTACAGGGGGAGAAATTGTAAATGAGTTTCTGATGAGCACGGGGTACCTGCCAGGAGCACACGACGAAAGCTGCCCGATTTTTAAAAAAGCACTGAAGGCAAAGCCGGCATGGAATCAAAAAAAGAAATAAGTGTCAGGAAAATTGTGGTCCTGGGACCCGAAAGCACAGGAAAAAGCACCCTTTGCCGGGAGCTGGCAGAGCATTACCAATGCCTGTGGTGCCCTGAGTTTGCACGGGATTATCTCCTGAAAAACGGGATGAACTATTCCTTTGAAACCCTCCTCACCATCGCAAAAGGCCAATTGACGCTGGAAAGAGAACACCTGGAAAAAGCAAGGCAAAGAAAAGATCCCTATTTGTTTATAGATACCGACCAGTACGTGATGAAGGTCTGGTGTGAGTTCGTCTTCGGCAAATGCCACCAGTGGATCATCGATCAGATCGTTGAAAGCAATTGCGATCATTATTTCCTTTGCAATAACGATCTGCCCTGGGTAAAAGATGAACTCAGGGAATACCCAGACCTGGAAAGCCGCGATAAATTGTTTAATATATACAAGGATATCATGATCAATCAGTCTGTTCCCTGGACAGAAATTCATGGAAACTCAGAAAATCGGCTTAGGGTCGCTCTCGAAGCCCTGGCAAAAATTCCTCAGCCATGATACGCTTCCTCAAAAACAATCACCAGGTTTTATTCTATATTTTCTGGGTTGGGCTCAACCTGTTTCAGGCAGGCACAACAGAACTCTTCGATGATGAAGCCTATTACTGGATATATGCAAAATACCCGGCATGGGGCTACTTCGATCACCCTCCCATGATTGCCTGGCTGATTCAGGCGGGCTATTGGTTTTTTCACAATGAATTCGGCCTGCGCCTCTTCGTTGTTTTGCTCAACAGCGCTACCCTGCTGCTGATTCAACAACTGTTGAACAAGAAGAACGATTTCCTGTTCTATGGGATTGCTTTTTGCCTGGCCGTTGCGCAGATCGGAGGGATCATTGCGGTACCCGATCTCCCCCTGCTGTTTTTTGTAGCCCTGTACTTTGTATTGTTCCGCCGCTTTCTCCAAAACAATGGAATTGTAAATACACTTTTACTCTCTGTTTCCGTAGCGCTGATGCTTTACAGTAAGTACCATGGAATCCTGATTGTACTGGCCAGCCTGCTGGCAGTACCTAAACTGTTTACCAGGTACCAGACCTACCTGGTTGCGGCCGTTTCCCTGCTCTTGTTTTTTCCTCATTTATTCTGGCAGTACCAACATGGATTTCCTTCGGTTCAGTTTCACCTCTTCGAAAGAAGCGCGGTTCATTACCGGTTTTCTTTCACGTCCGAATACCTCCTGGGCCAAATTCTTTTAGCCGGCCCCCTGTTGGGTTGGCTCTTCCTCTGGTCTTCTTTCCGTTACAAACCCGTATCGGATATAGAGCGGGCACTGAAATTCTCGCTCGTCGGTATCTACCTGGTCTTTCTGCTTAGCACTTTCAAAGGACGAACCGAAGCAAACTGGACCATCCCGGCATTTGTTGCATTAATCGTACTAAGCCATCAATACATCCTTGCTCATCCGCGATGGACCAGGTGGGTATACATAGCTGCGCCGGCTACCCTCCTATTGGTTTTGGGTGTTAGAATTTTTATGGCCCTCGATCTGCCTGTAAACGCCCGTATCAGTAAAGATGAATTTCATGGTAATCGTGAGGCCGTCTCGGAAATTGAATCATTGGCCGGAAACCACCCGGTAGTAGTAATCGACTCTTACCAAAAGCCTTCCAAGTATTCTTTCTATTCGGGTAAATCGGCCATGGCGCTCAACACCCCCTTCTATCGCAGAAACAACTATAATTTCTGGCCAATTGAGGATTCTTTGATTGGTAAACCCGTGCTGGTCATAGGACCTAAAAACGACTTTTTTAGCGGTGAAATACAATCGGCGATCTACCAAAACAACGGATATAAGTTGATTGAAAACTATTTCTCCTTTTCCAAAATCCGCTTCCAGGATATTACCACAGCATCGGGCAATACCACCACCCTGAAAAGCAGGATCGAGTATCCTCCTGCCTACTCTGAGTATTTTCGCCAGAAACCCTACGACACTTGTCATGTGTGGGTCGCGCTGTATGATGATCGCGGAGATGTATTTCAGTTGATCCCGACCAATACAACTCTTTCAACGATTTCCGGTCAATCGAAAGATATCACGCTGACATTTCAGCCCCGGGTTGGCCTGGGAAAATACAATGCAAAACTCGCCGTCTCCTCCTGCTTACCCGGCTATCCAAGCCTGAACAGTACTGTTTTTAAGATAACGGTTCAATAAAAGGGGTTAAAAAAGTATTATCCGGTCTACTGCAGAAGCCGCTGGATATCGGGGTCATTCTGTAAATTATTCATCTGCGAAAATATCCAGGCTTGCTTGGGACCGCCGATACTGGCTTTTTTTTTCGTTCGGTCGGCATATATTTTCGGGTTGGGCAGACAAGACGCGATGGTAGCAGCTTCGTTTCGGGTGAGCTGCCTGGCAGGTTTTTTAAAGAACTCGCGGGAGGCGGCTTCAATACCGTAAACACCTCTTCCCATTTCAATGACGTTCAGATAAACTTCCAGTATCCGTTTCTTGCCCCAAATGGTTTCGATCATAAACGTAAAATACACTTCCAGTCCTTTTCTGAACCAGGACCTCCCCTGCCAAAGGAATACATTTTTAGCAACCTGCTGGCTTATGGTGGATGCGCCTCTCACTCTATTGGGCTTTTTCTTATTATAGCTTTGTGCTTTTTCTATGCTTTTCCAATCAAATCCGCTATGATCAGGGAATAGCTGATCTTCCGAGCATATTACAGCAAGTTTAGCATAAGGAGAGATTTCCTTCATTGCAACATAGTCTCTTTTCAATCCATCGCCACTAAACACACTCACCAGCTGAGTAATGGTAATCGGAGGGTCCACCCATTTCAGCAGGAGAATATAGAAAAGGTGAAATATGAAAAGGAAGAGAAAAAGGCGTTTGGTGAAAGTCCAGAGTTTCTGCCAGAATGTTTTGCCGCCTTTTGCCATGAATGGGACACTTTGGCGCAAGATACTACTTGCTTTGATTCAGTTCATTGCCGGCGTGCATGTAAACGACCTTGTATTTTCCGCCGACCCTGTTTCTGTGTTTGCTGATGTAATTCCAGGCGAACCCGGTGGCGGCTACACCGGCGGCTATGCTGAGGCTGGTGAGTTTGTTGTTGGAATTAATGGATTCTTTTCTATACGCGGTATTTACCAATTCCAGTCCCAGGAATCCGATTCCACCTACGATCAGCAACTTGGGAATGGTAATTTGCGAAAACCCTTTTTTCCGGGCCGCGGGATCGTATGCTGTAAAATTGAATTTTTTGATGAAGTGATAATCTACCGACATCGAATAGGAAACAGTATCGATTTTCATTCCGAATTCTGTAGGCGTCATCCGGGTTTCCTGTTGTTGAAAAATGATGGAGTCATTTCGGATGGCTTTGATAATACCATTGATCAGATGTCCATCGTAGGTTTCCGCATTGATGAAAGTGCCGGGATAGTATGTTTTCAGCGGGCGGTTGTTTTTTTTCCTGATTACAATGAAATCGGTCATTTGCGAGCTGGCTTCCAGCCCCAATAACAGAAGCAGTAAGAAAGGTAGAGTTCTCTTCATTGACGTTCCAAGTTACACCGCGCTCCTGAAAGAAATTGTTAATTACACCTTTTTGGCCAGAAACATCGTTCCGTAGAACAAAGCGACGCCAAAGGCGATCAAAATGGTGCCGGCCACTTTATTAATAACGGAAATCGTATGAAGGGTAAGCCTTGTTCTCAGTTTTCCGGCCATGATCACTTTCAGAATATCCGCGAGGATATTCAACCCGATGCAGATGGAGAATATGACAATTCTTTGCAAAAGAGAAAACCGGGCGGTAAAAGCAGTGCTGGTAAAAAGCCAGAAGGTAAAAACGTTTGGGTTAAGCGTATTGATGAGGAAGCCTGAACTGAAAATACGCAGGATCTCGCTGCGGGTAAATTTCAGCTGCTGACCATCGGGAGAGGTCTGCAATTTTACTTTCTTGAAAAAGATGTACATCACCCCCATTCCTATCAGGAAAAAACTTCCGACAACGCCAATCGCTTTCTCATATTTCATCACCCCCTGCAGCAATTCCGCAAAAGCATTGCTCACCACTACCAGGAAGATATCACTGAGCCAAACACCCGCCACAAAACTAAAGCCTCCCGTAGAACCATTGTCGAGACTTTGTTTGATGATGGTAAATATTACAGGCCCCACTGATATGGAAAGAATCAGTCCCAGCAAAAGTCCATTGATTATTGCTTCCCACATAGAAATTGATAAAGCTGGCTATTCAGTTGAACAATGCGAATCATTCATCCGACAATTTACGAATTCCTGATCCTTATCAGGAGTATATACGGCATGGCCGGACATCAGGATGAAACGGTTGCGCTACTCAGAAATTTCTGCCAGTCTTCCAGGGCCTGGCCTTTCATAACCCGGGGGAATTTATGCTGGCCGCCGATCTTGCCCTTGGATCTCAAAAAATCCATAAATGTCGCTTCTGGCAAAACGGTCAGATAAACATCTTTCAGTGCGCTGTTTCTTTCCACTGCATAGTCGTCATTGAGTTCCTTCAATACCTCGTCCAGTCGCTGGCGAAACAGCTCGGCATTTATCGGCTCATCACAGGCAATGTACCAATGGTGTGCAAAGAACAGGCCGTGGGGAATTCCGGCCACAGTAAACTCGGGAACCGACACATTCAACTCTTCGCTTACCAGTTGGATGGCGCGGTTCATATTATCAACGCTCAGGTGTTCTCCAACCAGGCTGAGGAAGTGCTTTGTTCGGCCGGTAATGATGATTTCACATCTTTCCTTATCGGTAAACCTAACGGTGTCGCCAATCAGGTAACGCCAGGCGCCGGCAGAGGTGCTGAGAAGAATCGCATAGTCCTTGCCTTCTTCAATTTCGTGAATCAGTAAAGCCTCCGGGTTTTCGATCATATTTCCATCCTGGTCGAAGTTCCTGTCTGTAAAGGGGACGAACTCGAAGAAAATATGCTGGTTTAATGCCAGCCGCATTCCGGGTGCGTTTTGCCTGTCCTGGTAGGCGATGAATCCTTCGGAAGCCAGGTAGGTTTCTATATAGGTTAGCGGCTTGCCCAATAACTTTTCGAATCCCTTTTTGTAGGGTTCGAAGGAAACGCCCCCATGCACAAAAAAGGCCAGGTTGGGCCATATTTCATGGATGTTATTAAGGTTGTGCCGTTCAATGATCTTTTCCATGCAAAGCTGGATCCAGGCAGGCACCCCCACCACGAATCCGATATCCCACTTATGCGCCTCCTCCACTACGAGTTCGATTTTTTTGGACCAGTCTTTTGTTTTCGCGATTTTCTTGCCGGGTTTATAAAAAGGAGTGAACCAGAAAGGAACTCTTTTAGCGGTTATTCCACTGAGGTCGCCGGCATAGTAGCCGGAATATTTTTGCAGATCGGTTGTTCCCCCGATCATAAGCCAGCCCTTGCCGATGCTTTTTACGGGGATATCGTGATAAGACCTCAGGGAGAAGAACTGTTTGAGCATTACCACCTGGTTTCCTCTTAACAGGTCGTTGGTGATGGGTAAATACTTGCTGGCAGTTTCGGAAGTACCGCTGCTTAACGCGTAATACTTGATCTTGCCGGGCCAGCAAACATCGCTGTGGCCTTCCAGGGTTTTATGCCACCAGTCTTTATGGATCTTGTTATAGTCATAAGTGGGTACAAACTGCTGGAATTTCTTACCCGCATGGCGGGCCAGCAGTATTTCGTCGAAGCGGTAGGTCTGGCCGAATTCGGTAAACCGGGCTTTTTTAAGCAGTTTGCGCAAAACCTTCAATTGCTGACGTAACGGCGATTTTACGGGCAATCGTAAAGCGCGAGCAATCGAGGCCGGAAGAGAAATTTCAAAAAGGGCCATGGAGCTTGTTACCGTTTGGTGACTATTGCTTCAAAATTAAGGGAATTAGGTCATTTGAGAGGGGACATGGGCCATTTTACACAGGTGGTAACCATAGCCGGTTCAGGGTAATGGAATGCTGATGCCCTGCTCATTTTTCTGCTGGCTGCCTACAACCGAGCGGGTTCCCCAGCCATGAAAAAAATAATCCTGTTTTCCGGGAGAGGCCATCATTTCCTCAATGGCCTCCGAGTATGAATAGGTGGGTCCGGTACAAAATACCTGGCAGGCTGGTTCAACAGAGTCGGCACATAATACACCGAGTTCGCTGATGGATTCCGGGTCGCCTTTGCCAAAGAACTTTTGTGGTTTGGTGACGGGCGCAGCGGGGCTGGTCGTTTTTCCGAATACCGGAAGGGAAATAATACGGATTGATGCTTTCAGGAACTCTTTTTTCAAAAGTTTCCGGAAGCCCTCGTTGTATTTCTCAATAAACAGAATCATTGCCTGATAAAACCGGTCTCTGTATTGCTTGTTCCTTACGGTACTTTCTCCTTTAAAATGTACAATCGGTGAGCCGGCCTGGTATAGATTAATGAAGCCCGCCTTGCGTATCCGATAACTCAGGTCGATGTCTTCGGCATACATGAAGAATCTCTCGTCAAAGCCACCGGTAATTTCCAGTACATTTTTCCGGATCATCAGGTACGCCCCGGAAAGGGCCTCCGCCTCCTGGTCCTCGCCTTCGGGAAGGTTGCCGAGGTAATACTGCGCAAAAAGGGGTGAGCGAGGAAAAAGTCTGGTCAGGCCGCTGAATCGGCAAAAAGCGACCCAGGCAGAGGGAAATCCTCTTTTGGATTCTCTCAGGAATTGGCCGCTGCCATCTATCATCCGTATCCCTGCCGCTCCGGCTTGTGGATGGGAATCAAGCAGGGTGATCGTTTGCTTTATGCTTTTTTCGCCTAGAATGGTATCCGGGTTTAGGAAAAGAATGTAGCGCCCCCTGGCAGCATCGATCACCTGGTTGTTTGCCCTTGCAAATCCCAGGTTCTGATCGTTTGAAATAAAATGAACGCGCTCAAACTTTGGTCGCAAATAGTCAACGCTTCCGTCGGAAGAATGATTATCTACTACAAAAACCTCATGATCCAATCCATCCAGCGATTGAAGAAGCGATGCCAGGCACTGTTCGAGGAAGTATTTGACGTTAAAGCTTACTATTATGACGGAAATATCCATTGCGTGATCAAATCTAAGGTCTTGGAGCGAATTATCATTGACCGGCCCATGCCGCGATACTCTATCTTTGCCAGATGTTAAAAGAAACACTCATCAACGCTTCGGAGGCGGGCGCCCGGGTGCTCCTGCATTTTTTTAATAATAAAAATCTGCAGGTAAGTAATAAAGAAGGCATCAATAACCTTGTAACGGAAGCCGACCATGCTTCCGAAAAAGCCATCATCGATACGATCAAAGAGCGGTTTGCCGATCACTATATTCTGAGTGAAGAAGCGGGCGAGCTGGTCATGAACAGCGAATACAAATGGATCATCGACCCTATTGATGGAACCATCAATTACGCGCACGGTATTCCCATTTGTTGCGTGTCCATCGGGCTTGAGCATAATGGCGAAATGATCATGGGGACTGTTTTCAATCCTTTTCTGAAAGAATTCTATTTTGCCGAAAAGGGAAAGGGCGCTTTCCTGAATGAGCAGCCCATCAGCGTGAGCGGAGAGCAGGAGGTCATCAAATCATGCCTGGTCACCGGTTTTCCTTATACCTACCTTGATATGCCCAACGGGCCCTTGCAATGTTTTGACCGTTTTATCCGCAAGGGCATTCCTGTTCGGCGTCTCGGATCGGCAGCTATGGATCTTTGCTGGGTTGCCGCCGGAAGGTTCGATGGGTTTTATGAACATAAACTGAATGCCTGGGATAGCGCTGCCGGTTTCCTGCTGGTAGAAGAGGCCGGGGGTAAAGTAACCGACTTTACGGGTAAGCGTTACTCGCCCTATCAGCCGCATATTGCAGCAACCAACGGTAAAATTCATGATGAATTACTTCGTTGGATCAATAATACTCACGAAAAATAATGGTGGGCTTAGCCGAGACTGTTAAATAACCAGCCAAACAACAGGCAGATCACTACGATCAGGGGAGAGGGTATTTTGGTATAGGTGAGAAGGGCCCAGGTGCCAAGAATAACAAACAGGTTGCCGACGCTGACCGTTTTGAATTCGGTTATGGAGATATCCTTCAACATGTAAAACAACGAAGCCACCATAATGCCCACCACCACCGCATTGATTCCCTCCAGGGCACGATAAACCACCGTATATTTTTTCAGGTTATGCCAGATGGGAAAAAAGAACAACACCAGCAGGGCGCTTGGTAAAAAGATCGCTACCATTCCCACCACACAACCCAGAATCTGCCAGCCGGGATGTTTATCGCGCATGGCCAATCCTCCTGTAAATGAGGCAATGGAAAACACAGGACCTGGAATTGCCCGCACAATCCCGGCGCCGGTATAAAAGTCTTCCTTATTGATAGAAACCACCCCTTCTCTTTTATTCTGGTTGCGCTTGATTACACGTGGCGAAGTGGGTCGTTCCACAAACTGTTCATACATCATTGGAATAAGCACCTGGCCTCCGCCGAATACAAGACTTCCGAATCGGTAGGTGTTTTCAAAAAGATTGATCGGTCTGCGGTTGGGCCAGTCGTACCGGGTGGCCAGCGAACTGGCTATCCCCGCAACCAGGAAAACAATGGCAAAAGCCCAGGCATTCCCCCATTTTATTTTACGTGGCTGAATGCCTTTTTCCGGAATTCTCTTATCACTTAAATTGGTAACAAAGCCCCCCGCAACTATAAGCAAGGGAAAGATCCACGGTTGCCTGAAGAGCAAGTAGCTTCCCGCCACACTCACTACCATGATCCCCGTTGTAATTTTATTATGGATGGAAATGCGAAACGACTTTACCGCCGCATAGGCAATGAAGCCGACCGCCATGGGTTGTACAAATTTGAAAACGGTATGAGAAAAATGACGTTGGTCGATATACCGGAGCAGGAATGAAAAGGCGCCCATGAGGGTACATGCCGGTAACACCCAGATCAGGAGGGTTAGGGCGGCCAGCACAAAGCCTCCTCGTTTATATCCTATTAATGTGAGAACCTGGGTAGAGGAAGCGCCCGGCAGCAGCTGGCAGAAGGAATTGTATTCCATCAGCTCGTCTTGCGTAAGATCCTTTCTCTGGTGCACGAAGGTTTTGATCATCATGCCCAGGTGACCCTGAGGTCCTCCAAAAGCCGTTATGCTGTGAAGGAAAACGGCTCTCAGGAAAGGGATATGTCTGATAAGTATCAACTAGGGAAATTTACCAGGTTGTAATTTCTATCTTTTTTTCCTCAATCAGGCCGCGCCTGATCATCATTTGTAATATCCGTTGCTTTCAATCTCCTCCCGCACGTTTTCGGGAACCAGGTAACGGATCGAGCGGCCATTCTTGATATACTCACGTATTTGTGTAGCCGAAATTTCAAGAAAGGGTGCTTTGAGCACCGTTACATTCGACGCCGGAAAGGTTTCGATTCTTTCGTGGCCGGGTCTTACATAAATATAAAGTGCATAGTTCTTTAATAACTGCTCATAGTTTTTCCACCGGGTGATGTTCTGGAAAGAATCGCTGCCCATGATGGCGGAGAACTGATATCCGGGATATTTTTCCTGGAGGTAAGTAAGGGTGGTAATGGTGTAGGAGGGTTTGGGAAGCTTGAATTCGATATCGGTTGCCCTCAAATCGTTCTCGCCTTCCAGCGCCAGCTTTACAAGATGCAAGCGGTCGTACTCATTCAATAATACCGAAGAGGGCTTTAGGGGGTTCTGGGGGGAGACTACAAACCACACCTGGTCAAGATCGGTATGCTGGTAAATATGCGAGGCAATGATCAGGTGACCGTGGTGAATGGGATTAAAAGAGCCGAAATAAAGGCCAATCTTCATTTAAAATATTGAATATCAATTATTTCATTTTCTCTTCCACAAAAATATTGTCTGCCTCATTGATCCGCAAGCTCAGGCTATAACCTGATACGGTTACAGAGATGGGATCTCCCAGGGGGGCAATCTGCTCTACCGTTATTTCCTCACCGGGCACACAACCCATTTCCATTAGCTTTAGAAAAAGGTCGTTGTCCTCAAAGGAAAGAATCTTTGCCTTACTCCCTGCTTTTAAATCTGATAATCTTTTCATACCGAATTGAATAACAAAAGTAGCTTTGTACACTGAACCACCATTACGATTTTCGGAAATGCCTGATAACCCCCTGTTAAAAGTTCAATTCCATTTTATTGCGAAGACCTCTTCCCTGGCAAACAGGAAAGAGTTAAAGTCGTTCCTCCTCCGCTATGCCCGTAAAGAAGGCTATAAGATCGAGCAGCTAAACTATGTCTTCTGTTCCGATCCTTACCTGAGGAAGATCAATAAGGAGTATTTGCAGCACGATTATAACACCGATATCGTCACATTCAACCTTTCCGAAATCAAATATGAACTGACCGGTGATATCTATATAAGCCTCGACCGGGTAAGGGCAAATGCCTCCACTTATTCGGCTACCCTGCGCCAGGAACTCCATCGGGTAATATTTCATGGTTTGCTCCACCTGCTGGGATACAACGATAAAACCCCCGCGCAAGCAAAAGAAATGAGAGCAATGGAAGACCGGCTCTTAAAGCTTTATTTCAAGTAGGCCGTGTTCCACGTGGAAACCTACCAACCAGTCTCCAATGGTTCCATGTGGAACGTTTAGCTTTGCACTATGTTTCCAAAATATGATGTTATAGTAGTAGGTGCCGGTCATGCGGGCTGTGAGGCTGCTGCTGCTGCTGCAAATATGGGTTCCAAAGTTCTCTTGGTAACTATGAATATGCAGACGATCGCCCAAATGAGTTGTAATCCGGCCATGGGTGGTATTGCCAAGGGACAAATAGTGCGTGAGATAGACGCTCTCGGCGGATATTCCGGAATTGTGACAGATGCCAGCATGATTCAGTTCAGAATGCTCAATAAATCAAAGGGGCCCGCTATGTGGAGCCCAAGAGCTCAGAACGATAGAATGCTCTTTGCTTCGAAATGGAGAGAAATGTTGGAGAACACGCCGAATGTGGATTTCTATCAGGATATGGTGAAGTCGATCATCATCAAAGACGGCAGGGCCTGCGGAGTGGTGACCGGGCTTGGTCACCAAATAGAATCAAAAGCTGTAGTGGTCACAAGTGGAACATTTCTCAATGGAGTTATTCATATCGGAGAGAAAAGATTCGGAGGTGGGAGAGTAGCTGAAAAAGCGGCCACCGGTATTACCGAACAACTGGTAGAACTAGGCTTCGAAAGTAACCGGCTTAAGACAGGAACACCTCCGAGAATTGATGGAAGAAGTCTCGACTATTCTAAAATGGAAGAACAGAAAGGCGATGAAGAAATCGTTGGTTTCTCCTTCCTCGACACTCCCAAACCTATAGCACAAAGAAGCTGCTGGATCACCTATACCAATCAATCAGTACACGACGCCCTTAAAACCGGATTCGATAGAAGTCCCATGTTTACCGGCCGAATCGAAGGAGTGGGTCCCCGCTATTGCCCCAGCATCGAGGATAAAATAAACCGCTTCGCGGAAAGAGACAGACACCAGCTTTTTATTGAACCCGAAGGTTGGAATACCATCGAGATCTATGTCAATGGATTTTCTACCTCACTACCGGAAGATGTACAATTCGAAGCCCTAAAGAAAGTCGCAGGGTTCGAAAATGTAAGAGTATTCAGACCTGGATATGCCATCGAATACGACTATTTCCCACCCACACAGCTTAAATACTCTCTGGAAACAAAACTAATTGATAATCTGTTCTTTGCAGGTCAAATCAATGGTACCACCGGCTATGAAGAAGCGGCCTGCCAGGGTCTGATGGCAGGAATCAATGCACATCTAAAAAATAATGATAATCAACCATTTATACTTAAAAGAAGTGAAGCATATATAGGGGTGCTTATTGATGATCTCATCAGTAAAGGAACCGACGAGCCCTACCGCATGTTTACTTCCCGGGCTGAATTCAGAACATTGCTTCGCCAGGACAACGCGGACCTTCGCCTCACTGAACTAAGCCACAATATGGGTTTAGCTTCTGACGAAAGAATGCAAAAGGTGATAACAAAAAGAGAGGGTGTTGAAAAAATAAAATCATTCCTTTCTGAATATTCCGTTGAGCCGCAGGATGCAGAATCTTATTTACAATCGATTCAATCGGCCAGCCTCACACAAAAACAAAAGGCTGCTCAGTTACTGTTAAGGCCTAATGTTACCTTATCTGAAATGATCGGACATATTCCGCATTTCAAAGAAAAAATAGGCTCCTGGGACAGCGACATTCTCTCACAGGCGGAAACACAGATCAAGTACGATACCTATATAGAAAAAGAAAAGGAGATCGTACAGCGGATGAGTCAACTGGAAGATTTGCTTATTCCTGAAAATTTCAATTACGACCGGATCAATTCCCTATCAGCAGAAGCTCAGCAAAAATTCAAAAGAATAAAACCCAGAACACTGGGTCAGGCCAGCCGGATCAGTGGTGTAAATCCCAGCGATGTTCAAATATTGATGGTTTATATGGGGCGCTGATATCAAAGCCCGTGACGAGCGCTTATTTCAAGCATTCTCTCAATGGGCTTCCTGGCAGCTATCCGCAGCTGCTCTTCCATCACGATTTCCGGCAACTCGTACTTCATACAGAGATACAGTTTTTCGAGCGTGTTCAGCTTCATGTGCGGACAATCATTGCAAGCGCAATTATTGTTGGGCGGAGCCGGTATAAAGGTTTTGT
The DNA here is from genome assembly GCA_964605065.1 of uncultured Chitinophagaceae bacterium. Taxonomy (GTDB): domain Bacteria; phylum Bacteroidota; class Bacteroidia; order Chitinophagales; family Chitinophagaceae; genus Endoryza. Next base: position 465,816 of record CAZSAQ010000001.1, on the reverse strand, counting down.
CGGGCGACTCCTTTTGCATTTGGTGCAGAATACCGGTTTCTGTAGCCACTATGTATTCCTTTGCCCCGTCTGTTTGTGTGTATTTCAATAAACCTGTAGTTGACCCGATATAATCAGCAATTCTAAGTATCGGTTCTTCACATTCCGGATGCGCGATCAGTTTCGCCTCGGGATGCCTGGTCTTCAGTTTCGTAATTTTTTCCAGGCTGAATATTTCGTGAACCATACAGGCGCCGTTCCACAAAACCATATCGCGGCCGGTTTTTTTTGCCAAGTAGGCCCCCAGGTTTTTGTCTGGTGCGAAAATAATCGGTTGCTCTTTGGGAACACTTTCAATGATCTTTTGCGCATTGCTGGAGGTGCAGATGATATCGCTCAAAGCCTTAATCTCTGCGGTACAGTTGATGTACGAAATGACGATATGGTCAGGATACTTCTCCCTGAATTTTCGAAATAATGGAGCCGGTGCACTGTCTGCCAATGAGCATCCTGCCTTGAGGTCCGGAAGCAATACTTTCTTACCCGGGTTAAGAATTTTTGCTGTTTCAGCCATGAAGTGCACGCCGGCAAAAACGATGATATCCGCATCGGTTTTTTCAGCTTGCTGGGCCAGGCCAAGACTATCGCCAATATAATCCGCCACATCCTGTATATCGGGTTCCTGGTAGTAGTGAGCAAGCAGTATGGCATTCTTTTCTTTTTTTAATCTTTCAATCTCCGAAAACAAATCAATCGTCGGATCCACATTCACATTCAAGAACCCAAACTTATTCAAATTCTCCTTCGCTTCAACCATGTGCATATCTGGCATAATAATTATATTATTATAAATTTTTAAAAATACTCTACTATTATTACGGCTGTGGATTTGTGGATAAAACAACCGGACTAATATTTGGTAAAGTTAAAGCATCGTGGTTATCCACTACAATCCACAATTAAATAACACTGTGAAACCCGCTACTGTTTTGAATGGAACATAGTTTTCAACAGGCAGGGATAAAAAAGACCGGGGAAAAGTAAGCTCGCCAAATACTGCAACAGTCCTGTTAACAGAGATGGTAAAAATGGTGCTTTACTGACATGAAACCCGGCCGGCCATGCCGGCAGACAAGTTACTGTCTAAATACCCACTGCCGGTTATGGATAAAAAGTAGGCTTATCCACAGAAAAAAGTGGTTGCCAACAGCCCCCTGTGTATCACGTTTTCACAAGCACGTTTCACAATAATTCCGCCGGCCGTATCCCGGTCCGTAAGCGCCTGGATTCAATCGTCTGAAATCCTTTATTGATAACCGTTTCAGGTGTTTTTCCACAATTTGTTCATAACCATTTTTACCCTATTTTTGCTACCCATTTAAAAAGCCCATAAAGTAGCACTATGTCAATCATTCAAAATCTCCGTGAAAAAGGCGCCTGGATCATGACCGCTTTCATCGCCTTTGCCCTATTGGTATTTGTTGTTGAAGAAGGATTACGTAATAAAAGTGTTTTCTCCGGTTCGTCTTCGAGCATCGGAGAGGTTAACGGAAAGAAAATTGATTACAGGGATTTCGAAAAGAAGATGCAGGAGGTGGAGCAGAATGCCGCTGCCCAGGGTTACCAGTTCAACGACCAGATTCGTGCCTCTCAGCGTGAAGCTCTCTGGAATCAATATGTGGATGATGCCGTAATGAATGATGTGTACGAAAAAACCGGATTGAATGTAACCGACGCGGAATTCGACGACTATGTGGCTAACAATCCGACACCAGATTTGAGACAACGTTTCGTAAATGAACAAACCAATCAATACGAACCACAGCAGGTAAAGCAGTTTCTTCAGCAGCTGCGCCGTAATAAAAATTCTGCTCAAAGTAAAATGTTCTATGAGCAGTTTCGCCCGGCAATGATCAAGCAGATCCTGACCGATAAGTTCAGAACGCTTTATGGCCAGAGTATGTATTCGCCCAAATGGCTGGCTGAGAAAATTAACAATGAATCAGTAGTGCGCGCATCAGCTTCCTTTGTAAATATTCCTTATACAACCATCGCGGATTCTACCGTTCAGGTATCCGATGACGAAATCCGTCAGTTTGTTACCAAAAACAAGGCTCGCTACAAACAGGAAAGAGCAATGGGCTTCGATTATGTACTGTTTAGCGGAGCGCCTACTACCGCGGATACGACAGCTCTGAGGGACCAGATGACAGCGCTGAAAGACAGTTTTGCCCGCGCCGCCGACAATAACCAGTTTCTGCTGAACGAAGGAAGCGCCTCTCCTTTTTACGATGGCTTCATCGCCCGCAAAGAAATTCAGATCCCGAATATAGACACCATCATTAAGACCCCTGTCGGTTCTGTTTTTGGACCTTACCTGGATTTCAGCTACCAGAACAGAACAGCCAATATTAACCTGGCTAAAGTTGTTGCCGCCCGCCAGGTGCCAGACATGGTAAAAGTGAGACATATATTAATATCCACGCACCAGCGCGACCCCAATACCGGCGAACTGGTACAGGTAAGACTGGAATCAGACGCAAAGAAAATCATTGACAGTATTGAAACCGCGATCAAAGGCGGCTCGATCTTCGATACCGTTTGCGCAAAAATGTCTGAAGACGGTACCCGCACTACCGGTGGTGTGTATGATAGTGTGAAGACCTCACAGATGGACCCTAAATTCAATGATTTCATTTTTACCAACCCGGTTGGAACGAAAGGCATTGTTCAGACAGCCTACGGATATCACTATGTTGAGATCCTGGCCTATCGCGGCAATGGCATGGTCCCGGCGTACAAGATTGCCTACCTGTCGAAGCCTATCCTCGCCAGCCAGGAAACAGCAGACAATGCCCGATCAAAAGCGACCCAGTTCCTCGCGGCCGCACACGATAAGAAAACATTCGAAGAAGCAGCAAAAAAATTCAATATGCCCGTTTTCAACGCGGCGGAAATTACACCCCTCACCTTTGCGGTTCCCGGGCTTAATGGAAACAGCCGCGAACTGGTAAGGTGGTTGTTCAACGATGGAAAGATCGATAAGGTTTCTGAAAATCCGTTCCTCGTGGGCGACGACTGGGTAGTACCTGTTGTAACACATTCATATGAGGAAGGACTGATGGATGTAACCCGTGCCAGGCTCACTGCAGAAGTTGAAATCCGCCAGCAAAAGAAGGCGGCATTGATCAGCCAGAAAATAGGAAACGCTGCCACGCTTGATGAAGTAAGCAAAATCACCGGACAGCCGATCCTTCATGCAGACAGCATCAGCCTCGGAACACCCGTTCTTTCGCCCGGTGTGGCAGAACCTAAAGTGGTGGGAGCTGTTTTCAACAAGGCTTATGAAGCGAAAATTTCACCCGCTATTGCCGGAATCAGCGGCGCATTCGTTGTAAAAACAGACAAGCAATATGCTGTTCCGTCAACAACCGATGTGAATTCTCAGAGATTGTTCCTGCAGACAAACCTCCGCCAGACCACTCAGAACGCTAACCCTGTTGAGATTTACAAAAAAGACGCGAAGATCAAAGATTTCCGATATAAGTTCTTCTAATAGAACCACAACGAACCAAACCCCGCAAAACAGCGGGGTTTTTTTATGTTTTCGAAATGCGAAATCAATACGGCAGGAACCGGAAAGAAAACCAAAAGCAGCCTACATTTGTTCATTGAATATGAGCGACCCAATAATCAATAAAGTGGCGGAAAGCGGTCTGGTTACCCTGGACCTAGAAGAGTATTTTCCCAAAGAAGAAATATCGGTTTTCGATCTGAAACCACACCTGTTCATGGAGTTGATTCTTAAAGAAAAGGATTTCAGACAGGCCCTGCAACAGATCGACTGGAAGCAATACGAAGGTAAAACGGTTGCCGTCACCTGTTCGGTAGATGCCGTTATACCGGTATGGGCATATATGCTGGTTGCTACCTACCTGCAGCCGGTTGCCAAAGAGGTGATACTGGGCGACAAGGAAGCTGCGCTTCGACAACTTTTTCTTCAGAATATACACGGCATCGATCTGGCGAATCTCGAAGACAAGCGCGTGGTAGTAAAAGGATGCGGCGAACTGCCCATTGCGGATTATGCCTACATGGAAATAACAAAACGTCTCCGACCAATTGCAAAGAGCATCATGTACGGAGAACCCTGCAGTACGGTACCCGTTTTCAAGAAAAAATAGACCCAATGATCGGGGAAGCTGAATCGCGCGACGGGAGGTCGCAGGCGAACCTATTCAAACAGTACAGGATTTTCTACCGGCTCGTAATAAATAATGGAAAGCCCATTCCGCAATGGCAAGAGGAAGGGTTCACCCGGTGCATTATTCTTGTCTGTAATGGCCGACAATAACAGGCAACCCAGGATCTCACGATGTAATAACAGCCGCGGGGTGATATAATCAACCGCAACCATGTGCAGGCTTTTGTCGCGCAAATCCGAATACAGGATTTTAAAGCGATGCTCTTCAAACAACAGCTCATCACCCAGCGCGTCCAGCAAAAAAGGTATCTTTTTGTGAAGAGCCCCCACATATAAACCAATGGCGAAGCCTGTCTTGTAGTGAAGCGAATTCGCTTTCGGATTGTGGGCAATGAGTTCGGCAAGAGTGCCCAAAGAATTTTCCGTATTGTATGCCTGGGCCTGAAGCGTCAACTCCTGAAAAGAATCTTCAAATACGGCGCGTTCAAAATCGGAACGAGCGGAATTGTCTATTATTTGCCGGTAAACCAGTCTTATAAAGGCTTTTTCCATTGCTGAAAGAGATTTATGGGTAAATAAAGCGGGCAAGGCCAAACAATAATCCGGTATTGTTTTCCCAGGAGCCCCGCCGGCATTTGACTGTTGGTCATGCATTGATAAAGAGGGTGTGGGTCAAATCATATCCGCCTGCAGAATTAGCCACAACAGCTGCCAGTTCCGTTCCTGTACCATCACTGAAAATATTGTCGCCCGAATTGCCCGACACGGAATTGTTCTGACCATGAGCGGCGTACAAGCTGGTACTGTACACCGCCGCTGTGATCGCTTCGGGAAAAGCAATTTGAGAAGTGAGCTTCAACGCGCCTCCCACATACACCTGCACATGAATATGTGTAACCCGGCCGGTATACCATCCCGGATAAATACTGGTAAACTTTGCCATCCCGGCGGCATCGGTATATTGCAGCCCTCTGCAAAAAGTAACGCTGCTGTTGTTTTGTGTTCCGAGATAACCGCTATTGCTGTATCCTGAATAGTACCCATCTTTATCGCAATGCCAGATGTCTACCCTTGCGTTTTCGACCACAGCGCAGCTATTGTTGATGTTTTTTACCGTCAATGCCAAATTCAGCGCCACCCCGGTTTTTCCCTCGGTAATGTCTACCCGTTGTATGGAAGAACCCCGGCTCGTATAGAGAGGGTATGGCCCGTCTGTTTCGGTGGCAGTAACCAAACAGGAGCCGGATGAACCACTGGTGTCCTGGTTAGAAGAAGCAGATTCTTTTTTACAGGAGCCTAACGCGCCCGCTAACCCGGCGATGCCGATCATGCCGACTGAGTTTTTAATAAAATCTTTTCTTTCCATAAATTTTTTTGTTTCTGTACGTGCAAATCTTAAATCCTGGTTTGTGCTATTCAAATACAATCGGCGAAGACGATGATTCTCGCGGTAAATCCAAATTCTATTGCACAATTGTTAACAACATTCCTTAGGGTTTTACCACCGGACAGGCGATGCCTTTGTTTCGGCTGAAGTTGTATATAATCGAAGCCGTATGACTGTAGTAGTAGTCGTTATGATCCGGCCCCGCAGACTTGCTGAAGCCGTCGAGGTAGTCTGTGAAAGCGATGCGATAACTGGTTTCAAAACTCAGGGAAATGCGGCTCGTTAACGGGTACCGCACACCGGCGCCTACCGGAAAAGCCAATAATCTTCTAACGGGATTTCTGGAACGGTCAGCGACCAACCCCTCCACTACCCACGACTCCGCACCAAAATAGGCCGCATTGAAATCAGCATCATCTCTCCTGGTACGCAGGAAAGAAAACCCGATGCCACCAAATAAGTATGGACTGATCACCTTCCATTCATTGTCTCTATTGTTTCCCAGGAGATGATAAACAGCCACTGCCGAAATTTCCGTTACCGTTGAGGAAAAACGGAAGTTCCTTTCTTGCCGGTAGGCAGGGGTTTTGTATTTCGAATCATTTCCCCTTAATCCTCCCAGGCTTAAACCCAGTCTGACAGACCAGTAGTCATTCAACAACTTTGATCCGGCCAATGAAATTCCCGGGCGAAGAGTGCGATAGGAGCCCAGTTTTGAAGGAGTAAGATCACCCTGGTAAACCATGGCGGCAAGACCAGCGCTAATCTCATAACCCGGTTGATCTTGTGCATTGGCAGCGTTGTAAGCTATAGTTGAAATTCCCATTCCAACCGCAACCATCCAGTTTTTGTGCATAGAAATCCTGTTTTAAAGGTGAAAGCCAATAATTAGAACATGTAGATTTCCTGCAGAGAAAATTGGTATTGGTGGAACGGCAGGGAGGCAGAGGTTACCTGTAAAATGCACAGGGTACCGAAAATATTGTGGCCTTAAGATTTCTTTAAGACAAAAAAAGGCGAACTAGCCATATTACGAGGCGAATGCGATCATTTGTTAAAAACCCGAAGAAAATTTTCCTCGAAGCTGCTGCCGATGGGAATTTCTTCCTGGCCTATCTGTATCATTTTGTTTCTCACCGAGTCGATTTTCCGAAGCGGTACTACATAGGAGCGATGAACGCGAATGAAGTCAGAGGGAGGAAGTTTCTCTACAATGCTTTTTATCGTCATCCGGGCAATTACCGGTTTTCCCTGCTGTAAATGTATTTTCAGGTAGTCGTCGAGGCCTTCTATGTAGAGAATATCATCGAGCCCGATTCGGATCAGGCTGTAATCGGCTCGTACCAGTATATACCTGGGCGATTGCGACTCTTTTGCTATTCTGATGTTGTACTGCTCTTTCGCTTTTTCGGCAGCCTGCATGAAACGCTTCAGCGTAAATGGCTTTAGAAGATAGTCGACCGCATTCAGATTGAAGCCCTCCACAGCATATTCACTGTAGGCGGTTGTAAAAATCACCATCATTTCCTGGCCAAGCTCCTTATAGAAATCAATGCCCGAAACAGACGGCATATTGATATCCAGGAAGAGAAGGTCAACAGGAAATTTTCGAAGATGCCTGAGCGCCTCTCCGGGCTTATTGAATGTTTTCTGAAGATCAATAAAACCGCTCCGCAAACAGAAAGCCTCCAACACTCTCAGTGCCGGCGGCTCATCATCTATGGCTATGGCTGTTATCATGCGAGTTGCAAACTAAGTGAAACATCGTAATCTTCCTCCGTTTCCGCAATGGTAAGGGTATGGCGACCCGGATACAGCAACTGCAGTCGGTTGCGCGCATTTTGGAGCCCCGATTGCATGGAAGTAACCTCTCCCGGCAATTTTATCACCTTTCGGTTATAACAGGTGAAAACAACAGCGCGTTCTGATATGGCCAGGCCTATCCGGATCAATGAATTTTGTTCTGCGTTTACCCCATATTTGAATGCGTTTTCAATAAAACCAATCAGGATGAGAGGTGTGATGGTTTTCCCGTCGGGATCACCGGTTTGGGAATATTCGATGCTAAGATCCGGTCCAAATCTCAATTGCTGAAGCTCTATGTAATCCTGTAAATAAGATATTTCCTTGTCGAGAGAAACAAAATCCTTGTCGGCTTCTGTGATAATATAGCGCATCATCCCGGAAAGCTTGACTATGGCGTTGGGGGTTTGATCCGACTTTTCGATGGCCAGCGCGTAAATGGTATTGAGTGTATTGAAAAGAAAATGAGGATTGATCTGTGCTTTCAGATAGGAAAGCTCTGCATTTAACTTTTGTCGTTCCGATTGGCGCCAGCGAAAGCCTATCCTCAGCAAAAGGGAGAAAAAGAACAGCGCAACGAAAAGAAAAAGATTGTGATTGATTCGTCGTAAAAGAAGTGGAAAAAACGAAGGAGGCCCGTGTTCAAACTCTGGCTCACCGCCTGCCTCCGGCAATATCATGGACGGGAGGAAGGACACCATCAGGAAAAAGTAGAAAACAGCCAACCCAAAGACCAGGTAACTTCTTTCGAAGAAAAAGCGCGGAACCAGCCAGTAATAATTGATATAAAAAAATGCCAGTAACAACACATAATGTATCAGTTCCCGGATGGTATGATGATTTTCAAAGAAATCAGGGGAATCTTTCGGACCCTCCTCTGGCGAAAAAAGAAAAGGCAGCAGCAGGAACATGCTGCACCCGATGAGATGCAGAAAAATTGGAAGGGCCCTTTTTTTCATGTAAACTAATATAACAACAAAGTTCCGCCCGGTAAACGCTCTGCCAAATAAATGAGGTTACCGGGGCAATTCTGGCGGAGAACAATCAGGCCATCACCGACACCATGTTTAATACCGGATAGAGGAGTTCCGTTTCACCGGAAAGAGTACAATTCTTCTCAGCATCCCGGGACGAAAGACCTTTGGTAAACAATTTCCATGCAATACCGGGAGGAATCACCAGCGTGGCATGTGGCGACCCGGAGGCATCAGAAGACAAATGCCAGCTATTTTCTCGAAAAGTTAAGAACCAATCTCCCCCGATTTCCGTTTCGACATGCACCTGTATTATTTTGGGTGATGAAGGATGGACAGTACGACAGGCATGGGGAAGGCCCCTCATGAGAGTATCAATAAAAGGATAGAAAAGTTTCCTGGTCATAATGCCTTCATCAGAAACCGCATCCCTGATCTGCTGCTGGTGATGAAATTTTTCAGTGTACTCACGGGCGATGTGAAACCAGTTTACCGAGCTGTTTTCGCCTGCCCAGGAAACAGCAAAGGGAGCCGGCGCCTGCAGGTCCAGCGTACTCATGATGTGCGAATATTCCCTGCCTGTAATTTCCAGCAAGTCGGTCAGCAGTCGCGGGCTTAAACGGCGGGTGGCTGTCACCCAATCGGCATTTAACTGGTTCAGGAAACCTACCAGGCTTTCATACGAATTGATTTCCCTGTCGGGCGGAACCTGATGTCCATCCCTGATCATCGAAAGCATCCTGCAATTGCCATCCAGCAAATGTGAGGCAACATCTTTTACAGTCCATAGTTTCGCAACGGTAGGCCGGTTCCAGTCTTCCGGCTTTAATGACCGGAGCAGTGAAATCAAATGCGAATCAAGTACAGGAAAAAGGTGAACGGTATGAATCATGATCGGTTCTTGAAAGATAAAAATAACTGATCGCCGCGGATTTGGTTTTATCGAAGTATGAAATCTTCTACCTCTGCCCCATTTCAAGTAAATTGCGGGTATGACACCAGTCATCCATTCCAAGCTACCCGAGGTGGGAACCACCATATTTACGGTGATGAGTACACTCGCTGCCGAACAGAATGCTATCAATCTCGGCCAGGGTTTTCCCGATTTCCAGATGAATGAAGAGCTGATCGGCCTTGTGGAAAAAGTAATGCGGCAGGGTCATAACCAGTATGTGCCCATGCAGGGTTATCTTCCCCTCAGGGAGGCCATTGCAGAAAAAGCGTCTTTTCTATATCATTCGAAACTGGATCCCGCCGAACAGATTACGATTACGCCCGGCGGTACTTATGCTATCTATACCGCACTAACCACCATATTGGAAAAAGGCGATGAGGTTATTGTATTTGAACCCGCCTATGATAGTTATATCCCTAATATAGAAATCAATGGCGCCATTCCGGTAAGAATCAACCTGCGGTTTCCTGAATACAGCATTAACTGGATGGAGGTGCGGTCGAAAATCAGTGAACGTACCAGGGCAATCATCATCAATTCGCCCCATAACCCCACCGGTTCGGTATTGAACGATCGGGATATTGAAGAGCTGCGAAACATTGTAAGCAATACCAATATTTTCATCATCAGTGATGAAGTGTATGAACACCTGATTTTCGATGGATGTAAGCACGAAAGTATTTTGAAGTACCCCGATCTGCTCGAAAGGAGCTTTGTGTGTTTTTCCTTCGGAAAAGTGTATAACTGCACAGGGTGGAAACTCGGATATTGTATTTCGTCCCCTTCTTCCATGAAAGAGTTCCGGAAGGTTCACCAGTTTAATTGTTTCAGCTGCCATACTCCTTCGCAGGTGGCGCTGGCTTCCTTTCTTTCCAACCGCGAAGCCTACCTCACGCTATCATCCTCTATGCAGGAACGGCGCGACTACTTTGTCGAACTGATGAAACAGACCCGCTTTAACATGCTTACCAGCCATGGAAGCTATTTTATTACGGCTGGCTATGAGCGGATTTCCGACGAAAGTGACAAAGAGTTTGCCATCCGGATGACGAAGGAAGCCCGGGTTGCATCTATTCCCGTCTCCGCGTTCTACAAAGAAGGCATAGACAACAAAGTGGTGCGATTTTGCTTTTCCAAAACACGCGAAACGCTGGAGAGGGCTGTTGAAAGGCTGATCAGTTTCTAAGCCGCGGTAGATTTATAATGGCGTTTACGGCTTTGCAGGTATTTGCGATGAATAACATCACCCATGCTTTTGTTGTATACTTTGCTCTCTATCCAGGAGATGATATCCAGGTAGGCGAATGATCTCGTTTCATGCCTGCTTTTTTCCAGGTGTTTGATCTTGAACAACAATTTTTCCAATTCGGCTTTAAGTGTTGAGCGCTGGGTGCTTAATGAGTTTTTCAGAAAAGCAAATATCTCTTCCTCCGCCCTGGTCAGGTTCTTCATTTTTGCCATGAAGCGGTAAACCGACTTGGTGAGAGATTCTATCAGCTCATAGTTCTGCAATTCGTAATGGCACATCAGGTGCATGAGTCGCGCATAGCATTGAAGATCGATACGAAGGTCTATCGGCCCGTTGATGATCTTTAACAGGTAGTCAATTGCCACATCATAGTGGCCGCTGCCGAAATAAAGGCTCGCAAATTTGTAGTTGAATACCAGGATCCGGTGGCGGTCTACGAACAGCGCGTATTCGTTCAGCTTTTCTTCTATGGAAGGGATGAGCGTGAGGCCCTCTTTAAAGCTACCCTTCATCAGGTGCTGGTTCAGTTTGGCGCTGTTGATGTAGATGGAAGTATGGATCCGGAAATTATCGTGCTCATTGGCTTCGGGTGATTCTGCGAATTTTTCAAAACGCTTCAGATCGCGGTCGAACAACTGAAAGTTTCTCAGATCGAAATGTGCATTCAGCAGGTTGTGCATGCCTTTTACATAGTGGCCGGTTTCAACAGCCAGCATTTGCGGATCGGCTTGGTAGAGATCAATCCATTTCTGGCTATAGCGATAGTACATCAGGAAATCCTGGCGGATGAAGGCATACCAGCAATAACTCTGGTATAAATAGAGCTTTTCATAGAAGCCGCTCACGGCCGTCATGTCTGAAGGAAGATAGTTTTTGAAAAACTCCTTAATATCTTTTTCGTCTTCCTTATTTCTTGCGTGCCCGTTAAGAACATACCAGCGGTATAGAAGCAGTGCAAGATTGGAAAGCCTCGTTACCCTGTCGATGTGGCTGCTGATTTGCAACGCTTCCCGCGCCAGCGCCTCTGTTTTTTCAGTTGAGCTGCGGGTGATATGAAGTGTTTCGATCTTTTTTTCCAGGGAAATGATCTGTACCAGCGTGTTGAACTTCTGATTTGTTCGGGCCAGTTCCTTTGCTTTTTCAAGAATCCGGAGTGCCTGTAATTTCAAACCCTTGTTGTAGAGAATGCGCGCTTCATCGAGGTGTTCGCTTAGTTGCAGATCAACATTTTCGCCCAGCTTAAGCAGGCGCAGGCTCGCCAGTAGTTGTTTATTGAGATGTGTTTTGAGGTTGGTAAGCTGCGACTTGGTGATGCCTTTCATTTTTTTAAGGATCACCGTTTCGTCGTACTCCGTCATTTTATCCAGGATATCAAAAAGCTGGACGATTTTGAGTTCCGGGTTGGCCGAATTTCTCTTTATATATAGCTTGAAATGCCGTTTTTCAGACTTCTCAAGCGAGTGAACCAATTGAAATAATGTATCGGAAAACCGGTTGGCCATAATTGCAAAGTTATATCTAAATCACTACAAATCAAGCCATTGCCTATTAATTTATTGTTTAGACGTAATGCAAACTTCATGAACTTGATTTTAAAGCGTATCAGAGACACCTTAATTTTACCAAACAATTTTACACAGTAAGGATTCAGAACATATGGCAGGCAATCGTTAGGGGCAGCAATTCGGAAGAGGCGCAAGAAGAACTATAAAATTGTAAGACAAGCAGATCTTTATCTTTTTTTCATATGGCAAGCAATCGTTAGAGGCCGTTCCGTTTCTACGGAAGGGCTTTTTTTATTTTAGCCCACGCAATATAACACAAGTTTCTTTTCAGCCAAATTTTTAGTAACGGAAAATTAATACGCCGATCCGGCCGGGTCCGACCCTCCCCGCTATCTTTATTAGTACCAGCCAGTAGGAAATCCAGTAAGTTTGAAATATGGAGATTATTAACTGGAAACCCGCTTTTTCCTCTTCCATTCTCGAAATTTATCAGCATGGGATAGATACTGGCAATGCCACTTTCGAAACCGAAGTGCCGTCCTGGGAGCAACTGGAGGAAAAATTTCTGCCACATACCCGGATCGTGTCTTTGGAAGACGATCGTGTTACCGGATGGGCCGCCCTCTCGGCCGTTTCCCGTCGCGAATGTTACCATGGCGTGGCAGAGGTTACGGTGTATGTTCATAAAGATCACCAGGGAAAAGGAGTAGGAAAGACGCTGCTCAAGGAATTGATAAGGCAGAGCGAGACGAACGGAATCTGGAGCCTGCTGAGCGTGATACACCAGGAAAACAAGGCCAGTATTCATTTGCATGAGCAATGCGGTTTCCGCATCATCGGGTATCGCGAACGCATAGCTCAGTTGCATGGAATCTGGCGAACAACCATAATGATGGAAAAAAGAAGTCAAACGATCGGATTATGAAAAAGAAATTTCTCTTTGTATGTGTTGAAAACAGCAATCGCAGCCAGATGAGCCAGGCTTTTGCGAAAATATTGGGTGGCGACCAGGTAGAGGCGTTTAGTGCGGGAAGCCGGCCTTCGGGAAAAGTAAATCCCAAGGCCATTGCCGCCATGAAAGAGTTGGGATATGATCTATCTGTTCACGAAAGCAAATCGCTCAAAGAAGTCGAACAGTACGCTCCTTTCGATGTGGTGGTGACGATGGGTTGCGGAGATGCCTGCCCCTGGATGCCGGCCAGGCAATTTGTAGACTGGCAGCTTCCGGATCCAAGGGATATGGAACCCGAACAGTTTAACCAGGTGCGCGACGAGATCAGGAGAAAAGTAGCGCATTTGCTGCAGCAAACCGGAGTAGAAATAACGGCGGCTCCCTGATACCGCTGGAAAGAATGCATCAATTCTTTAGTTTCGCAGTATGAGCCAAATTAATACCGTTGTATTTGACCTGGGTGGTGTTCTGATTGACTGGAACCCCGAGTATGTTTACCGGAAGATTTTTGATAGCGAAGAAGAAGTAAAATGGTTTCTTAAAAATATCTGTACCGGCGACTGGAATGAGGAACAGGATGCCGGGCGATCGCTGGCAGAAGGTACCGCATTGCTGATAGATAAGTTTCCGGAGCAGGAAGCCAATATACGCGCCTTCTACGATCGCTGGGTGGAAATGCTGGGAGGGCCGATCCCCGGGACCGTAGAGGTATTTCGCAGCATAAAAGAGCAGCCTGCGTTAAAGACATTTGCGCTTACCAACTGGAGCGCCGAAACATTTCCTATCGCCCTGGAAAAATATGATTTCCTGCATTGGTTCGACGGCCGTCTTGTATCCGGTGAAGAAAAGACGCGTAAGCCATTCCTCGACTTCTATCAGACACTCATCAGCAAATTTGAGATCGATCCGAAAAAAAGCGTGTTTGTAGATGACAATGCCCGCAACCTGGTTCCGGCAAAAGAACTGGGATTTGAAACCATTCACTTTCAATCACCCGAACAGTTTCGGAGCGAATTAGATCGTATGGGGGTATTCTAGACCTGAAAGGAGCCGGGCAATAATACACGCGTTTATCGTTTCAGGTTTAACGTATCGCGTTTTGTGTTGGTTTTGGATTTATTCGCCATTCGTAACTGCATCGCATTGACTCATTCAATAATCATAAGGCTTAGATCATCGCATCAGGCATAGAATCGATACGATTTGAAGTGGCCCAGCCGAATAATACTTCATTTTCATTTATTCAAAAACTGCTGCGGTATCGGGGTGTTCTTGGTTTCCGACTCCCAGAGGATACTGATGATCCACCATCTTTTTCCATCGTTCCAGAGCTGGATGCTGTTGATCCCGCGCATAAAAGGAGTGGCATCGCTTTGCTTTTGCCTCGACGCATAACTGCTGAACACCTGCACAATGCTTCCGTATTCATGTTGTGCCCGGCCGATCTCCACTTCAAAAAATCCATTTTTTTCGAGGTAAGGCCCGCTGGTATTGATATAGTCTTCTACAGTCATGGACCGCCTGACTTTCGTGCCGTCTGGCCGCTGACCGGTGGCTGTCATCCTCCCTTCCGGAACAAATAAGGTTCTCATCCGGTCCCAGTTTCTTTTCACGCCCGCATCACCCGAAATCACCTCATACAGGGCCGAAATGATGGCATTGACAGAGGAAACATCCGAAGGATTAACGGGGATGCTATCGGGTTGGACCTGGCCGGCCCTGGAGGCAATCGATGAAAGGACGAAGATTACAAGGACCATTGCTCGAATCATAGCTTGTTTTTTTGAAAGGTAAAGAAAAGCAAGCCTGCGGGAAAATGTTAGCGAATAGCTGCCTTTTTGGGGCATGAATGGTAAAACGGCCTCCTAAAACTTAAACAGCTGTTAAGTTTGATACCCGGTTTCGATAACCGGCCGTTCCGGGATAGTTTAGTTTTCCAGAAATTAGCACTATGAAGAAATTCTACGCCTTCCTGATTCCGCTTTCCGTTTCCGTTATTGCCTGTGCGCAGTCCGAGCGCATGGATTTTGAAAAATACAATCCTGCTTCTACGCTGGTAGTTCCCCAACATCCCGTCCACCGGGCAAAATTCCCTTTCATTGATGTACACAATCACCAGTTCGACATGCCCGGGATGGATCTATCAAGGCTTATTACAGAAATGGATAAGCTGAATATGAAAGTAATGGTCAATCTTAGCGGGGATAATGGCAATAAGCTCAAGAGAGCGGTTGATAATGTGAAAGAACATTATCCCCAAAGATTTATCGTATTTGCCAATGTGGATTTTGACCGGGTGGGCGCTCCCGGCTGGGCCGAGTCGGCAGCACGCCAGCTGGAAGAAGATGTGAGGAACGGTGCCAACGGATTGAAAATTTATAAAAATCTTGGCCTTAGTGTAAAGGATATTAACGGCAAGCGGGTAACAGTAGACGATCCGCGCCTGGACCCTATCTGGAAAAAAGCCGGAGAACTGAAAATCCCGGTATTGATCCATACAGCAGATCCCAAATCTTTCTGGGATCCGGTAGATGAACACAATGAGCGTTGGCTGGAGATCACCACTCATCCGGGCAGGAAAAGAGGGCCCGATAACCCGGCCCCCTTTGAAGTGTTGATTGAAGAACAACACCGACTTTTTAAAAGGCACCCTGGAACCACTTTTATCGCCGCGCATTTCGGCTGGTATCCTAACGACCTCGCAAAATTGGGAACCTTGCTGGATCAACTACCCAATGTAGTGGTTGAATTCGGAGCGGTAATCGCCGAACTGGGACGTCAACCCCGAATGGCTCGCCAGTTTTTTACCAAATACCAGGACCGTATTCTGTTTGGAAAAGATTCATGGGTGCCCGATGAATATGCCACTTATTTCAGAGTGCTGGAAACCGAAGATGAGTATTTTCCTTACCACAAAAAATATCACGCCTTCTGGGCGATGTATGGTATGGGATTGCCCGATGACATTCTAAAAAAAGTCTATTACAAGAATGCCCTCAGGATCATTCCCCGGATCGACAAATCGCAATTTCCCGACTAGTCCGTTGCTGTCATCAGAATAATTTTTCATTGGGCGGTTTCACTCCCACCAGCCGGATATAGATGGTTGTTTGCCCGCGGTGGTGTGTTTGGTGTTCAAAAGCCTTCATCAGCCAGGCCATCCTGCTAAAGGCAAAATTGCCCCGGCCCGATACTTCCAGAAATTTGGAGGCATCGAGGTCCCTGATACCGTCAATCACATAGTCGTAGCTCGTCAGCACATAATATTTCACGGAATCTGCCGATTGAGCGGATTTTCTCCCTTCGAGAGAACCAGGCCAGATTCTTTCCTTGCCGGTGCCGTTGGCACTCAGTCCGATGTTGCCCTGTGCGAGGTGCAACATTTGCTGGGCGAAACTTCGAATGCTGTCCTGGGCCTTGAAATCATATTTTGATGCCGGCATTGCCTCCAGGTATTCGCGGGTGTACTCTTTGGCCCTGGCCCAATCGCGTAACAGTTGTGCCTTGAGAGAGTCGGCTAACTGCGCATGTAAGTATATGCCGGCCAGCAGCCCGATTATTATCAGTGTCATTTTTTTCATGGTTAAATTGGTTTTGATTTCCACGAAAAGTTACGGCGGTAACCACATAAAAGTTTCCAGGGCACCAAATTTTAAACCGGCGGGATGTGATTCGAATTAGGTAAATTCATTGGGTAAAGCCACTGCCATGAAACATTCACTCCGCAATAATTGCTGTCGAATTCTTTTGCTTTGTTTGGTGCTTTCGGCCGGTCCGGCCACGTCAATGGGTCAACCGGTTTCGCTGGCGTTGCGTGATACTATTCAAAAGATTGATCAGCTCTTTCTTGCCTGGGGAACGCAAAGTCCCGGAGGCGCACTCCTGGTTTCGAGAGGCGGGCGGGTTTTGTATGAAAAGGCTTTCGGCATGTCGGACCTCGAACACAACGTCATTAATACTCCTCAAACCGTTTTTGAAGCAGGTTCTGTATCCAAACAGGTTACTGCAGCTGCCGTACTGCTGCTGGTTCGGCAAGGGAAAATTTCGCTTCAGGATGATATTCGAAAATATTTTCCGGACTTTCCCGACTATGGCGAAACCATTACCGTTGAACATCTTTTGCATCATACAAGCGGGCTGCGCGACTGGGGCGTGGTTGCCGGTTTTGGCGGCTGGCCAAGGGGATCGAGAGTATATACGCCCGCTCATGTGAGGGAAATCATCTGGCGACAGAAAGGAATCAATTTCAAACCGGGCGACGAATACAGCTATAGCAATTCCAATTACAACATGCTTACTTTCCTGGTAGAAAAAGTTTCGGGTCTGTCGCACCAGGTATTTACTGAGGAAAATATTTTTAAACCACTTGGCATGCTGCATACCCGATGGCGTTTTAATTTCCGGGAGGTGATCCCCAACCGGGCCATTGCCTATGGAATGTCGGCTGGTCAGTACGTACAGAACATGCCATTTGAAAACACATTCGGGCATGGAGCTTTGCTTACCACTGTTGAAGATCTTGAAACCTGGAACCAGCGCTGGAGAACGGCGGTGCTGGGAGATGAGTTGAACAAACTCCAGGAAACAACTACCCGGCTTAACAACGGAAAGCCGATTACCTATGCTGCCGGTGTTGTAGTTGATCAATTCAATGGAATGAAAGAGATCAGCCATAGCGGGGCTACCGCGGGGTACCGGGCATGGTTAGCCTATTACCCTGCCAGCGAATTATCCATTGTATTCCTGAGCAACCTGGCCTCGGCCGATCCTGTAGGCATTGGAAAATCAGTAGCGGGTATTTTTCTGGGTCAACCCAAAACGGAAAAGAAAACTTTATCGCATAAACCGGTCGACAGGAGCATAGCGGAACTGACAGCTTTTGCCGGCATGTATGTAAATCACACCGGCGAAGAAGTGGAGCAATTGGTAATGGATAAAGACTCTCTTAGATTCAAGTCGAACAATAGGGCGCTGATACCTTTTGGTCCATCGCAGTTTTATTTACCGGAAGGAACGGTATTGATATTTTCCGGTACCGATCAGGTAAAAAGGGTAACACCCCGTGGAGACACGCTTGCCTATATCAGGGTCAGGGCTTTTGAGCCCGACAGTAAAGAGTTGAATTCATTTGCCGGAACTTATGTGAGTGAAGAGGCCGATGTCAGGGTGGTTGCCTCCGTCAGGGACGGCAAGCTCCAGGTTTTTCTGTCGCCCGAAACCACCATCAGTCTGCGACCTGTTTATACCGATCATTTTTTTGACCAGGAATCGGTGGTCTATCATTTTATCAGGGGAAAAAAGAATGAAATCATCGGTTTCACGGTTACCTCCGGCAGAGTGAGAAACCTGCTTTTTCTGAAAATGAAACAACCCGTGTAATTGGCTATACCGAATGCACTGCTACCCGGTTTCCTTCGGTATCTATGAATACACCCATATATCCGTATTCAGGAGAAATCTGCGTTTTGGGAAGCGTGATCTTTCCGCCTGCAGCCTCCACCCTGCCCAGGATAATGGCTACATCGGGATTGCCATTGAGATAAACCAGCGGACCATCCGTTGCAGAAGGGATATGAAATCCATTCGTATGTACCAGCGCCCCTCCCACGCCGGTCATCATGTCTTCGAGGGGAAACATGCGCATTTTTATCTCCGGAAGATCCAGGGGAACCAGTTTTGTATCAAAAATCGTTTCGTAAAAGGTGGCTGCGCGATTGATATCGGTAGTCGGGATTTCAAACCAGCTGATGGCGTTTTTGAATGGCATAGTTGATATTTTTCGTTACTGAATATACGAAACCCCAGGCGAAGCCATTGCCTTTGGTCATTTCTTTCGCCGGTAATCCAGGTCGTATTCAGTGGTCCAGGTTTTCTCCTGGTCTTTTGATATCTCACCCAATTGCCTGACCCGGTCATCGGAAAGTTTGAAAAAGCTCAGCCGCCTGACAGCCATCGTATCGCCGGATAGCCGGAAGGGGGTTGACAAAAAGACAATTTGAGTGCCGGTGGCTGTTCCCTTCAGGTATTCGGTAGTGCCCCCCACATTATCTACCCAGGTTTGTTGCCATTGGCGACTACTGCTGTTGTAGGTATTGAAGCTTTTGCCGGCATAGCGGATTCCATTTTGTATACCCGTACTCGTCCACTCTTCGAGAATAACACAGCTGTCAAGGATCCTGGAGATATGGGAATCTCCCGCTTTCTTGCCTCCCGGCCCAAAGGCCTCCCAGTAGCCCAGCCAGAAATCAAATTGCCTGTATTCGGGAAGTGAGCAGGGCGATTGAGCGACTGCTTTGGAGAAAAGAAGGGCGACGACAATCCATTTTTTCATTGTAATACCGGTTTGGCGATATCACCAATCTACGATTGTTTTCCATGAAATGCCGTAAAAGGGTAAGAAGGAAGCCTTACAGGTTACAGACGATTCATTTGGGTATACAGGCAGGGCTGCCAAAAAGAAAACCGCTGCAATGTTGCAGCGGTTCATTAACCATTCCACCAAAAAATACACCATTTTTATTGTTGCCTTGGCCCGCGTTGCGGGCGCATAGAAGGCTCTATTTCTTCTTTCCATTTTTTGTACTGGTCTTCTGTCAGTACTTTTTTCAACTTCTCATCCCTTTCGTTGGTGATCGGTTGCATTTTCTCTCTCATTACCTGCGGATCGGGTCTTTCTCCTCCACTCATCATTTCTTCTCTCAGCTTATCGGTTGCTTTGTAATAGGTCGTGAAAATTTCATCGGACTCTTTCAGTTTAGCGGCTTCCAGTTTGAATGCGCTGTCCAGTTTATCATGAACTACTTTTACGCGTTCTTCAACGGTGCGGCGCTGAAATCCGCCACCACCACCCTGGGCATGCACGAATACAACGCTGAAAAGCAGAAGCGACAAGAAGAGAATTTTGTTCTTCATATGAGCTGTTTTTTGAGTGTTTATTAATTGGATGCCGGTCTGAAAAAAAACCTGCGCCGGCAAGACAAATGAATTGTTGCGGGATTGTTAATCGGGCTTTTTATCTTTTTCGTCCGGTTTTCTCGGTCCGCCGCCTTTCCTGAACCAGGGGAAACGATTGTTCATCCTTGTTACCATGGTATCGAGTTTTACCTGCTGCTCGGGCGTACACAGGGCGCGAACCTTCTGGAAGTGCTGGAACATCGTCAGCTCGAGTTTTGCCTGTTGCCTGGAAACTGCACTGAGGGCGGCGTTTACCACAGAATCCGAAGGTTTTTGGGGTTGTTGAAGGAGTTTGTAGAGATTATTTTTAGCCGAACGAATGCTGTCTCCGATTGCTTTGAGCGAGTCCCTGTTCTGGTTATGAAGCTGTTCAAATGATTTTGTCTGCTCCTCATTGAATCCTACTTCTTTCTTCATGTATTCCACCACCGAAAAGTCGCCTCTAGGAGGAGGGCCGCCCTGTGGTCTCTTGCCTGGCTGGCGGATCATCATAAAATAAAACAGCAGGCCGATATTAGAGAGTAATAGTATAACGACCAGGAAAATCAGCGCCTTGTTATTGCGGGTTCGGGTATTCATGGTTGTACCTCATTTAAACTGTAAAATCTGTCTGCAGTGGACACACCATAACTGTATTCACGCGCGAATTGCTGCTCATCATCCTGTGTGGTGATGGCAGACGGGCCGGTGCTCGTGTCAGAATTTCGCAGAAAGATCACAGAGTTCATCAGGACTACCAAAACCAGTCCTGCGATGGCGAAGGCCGGCCGGTTGAAAATGGCCAATAAACCGGATTTTTCAGGGCTCTTATTAAGAGCCTGTTCAATCCTGGTAAACAGAAATGGATTGGCCTGCGCCCGTTGAACATTGTCAAGGCTGGCCAGTGTCTTGTCCACTTTGTTACCGATGTCTCCTGAATGTGCCATAGTCTGAGGTTTTGACGTTTTCACTCAAATAAACTTGCTTTTAACCGTTCATATTTTGGTAATAATCGGTCAGGAATTTTTTCAGGTTGCCTTTGGCCCTGTGCATCAATGATTCTACTGAAGATACAGTGGTTTCCATGATTTCCGCAATTTCCTGGTAGCTCAACCCTTCCAGCTTGTGAAGAGTAAATGCTGTTTTCTGATTATCAGGCAGTTTCTCGATAGCGCGGAAGAGAACGGCCGCGTTTTCTTTGTTTTCCATGGATATGCCCGGGTGCTGGAAATCCGGCTGGTGATTTACCTCTTCTTCGTTGGGGCCAAAAAGGCTTTGAACGAAGGCAAATCGCTTTTTTCTCTTCTTTTTCCGCAAATGATCCAGGGATTTGGTGACCGCGATCCTGTATAACCAGGTAGAAAACTTGGAATCGCCCTTGAACTGATTGACCGATTCGTAGACCTGGACGAACACCTCCTGGGTCACGTCTTCCGCGTCTTCTGAATTTTGAACGATGCCCAGGGAGGTATTATAGACCATGTCTTTCCAGCTTTCAACAATCATGCGGAAAGCCTGCTGGTCGCCCTTCTTTAGCCTGTCAATTAATTCGAGGTCGTTCAATCAGTAGGTTTGCGGAAAATTAAGGCATTTAATGAATCTCTAATGCCGTTCATCAAAGAATGTGGTGATACATAGGCAACTATAAACCCCCAAAGATGGCGCCCGCCCTCGTCCCGGCGCTTTTTAGGCTTCTATTTTTTTAAAACGAGTACTAAAAGTATCTTGCGGTTTCAAAAAATTGAAGAGCTTTTATGGAGTACAGTAAAATTATCGCTGTTACAGGCTTGCCCGGATTGCAGGAATTGATCAGTACCAAAAACGATGGTGCGATTGTTCGTTCCCTGGAAGACAACAGCACCAGGTTTGTTTCCTCACGCATTCACAACTTCTCTCATCTCGAGAGCATCGAAATTTATACCATTCGCGACAACGTGAACCTCGTGGAAATTTTTCAGTCCATGGAAAAAGCAGGCGGTTCGCTTCCGGATGATAAAGACGCGAAAGCAGTAAAGTCTTACTTTGAAAAGGCTTTTCCCGACATGGATTTCGAGAGGGTTTACAACAGCGATATGAAGAAGATCGTAAAATGGTATTCCATTCTCAAATCAAAGAACGTGGAGATGAAGCTTTCCGAAGTTCCCGAGGAAGAAGAAGTGGAAGAGGAAGTGGTAGTGGCTCCGGTGAAAGAAGAAAAAGCGGCTTCGAAACCCAAAGCAAAAGCAGCGGACAAAGAAGAAGAGGCTCCCAAAAAGACCGCCAAAAAAGCAGCCAAAAAAGAGAAGACAGAAGAAGAGGAAGCTCCCAAGAAAAAAGCCGCACCAAAGGCTAAGAAAGAGGCTTCAGAGAAAGAAGAGACTCCCAAGAAAAAGTCTGCCCCCAAGAAAAAATAAATACTTTGCCAAAGAGAGGCTGCCCTTTTTGCAAGGGGTAGCCTTTGTTTTAACATCATCTCATGAAATACAGCGCCGACATACAGAAGCTGCCCCGTCAATTTCTGCCGGAAGATTTTACCGTTACCAATTGGGAAGCGTTAGAGCCATATTTCATCCGGTTGCTGGAGAGGCCCCTCCGCTCACTGGAAGACCTTGAACAATGGCTTAAAGACAGCAGCGAACTGGAAGCGGTGATCAGTGAAGATGTTTGCTGGAGGCAGATCCACATGACCTGCGATACCGAAAACAAATCACTCGAAGAAGCATTTGTTTACTTCGTAACGCAGATACAACCTCATATTCAACCGTATTCCGATAAGTTAAACCGCAAACTGGTAGAGTGTCCCTTCACGGCATCGCTCGACCAGGAAAAGTATTTTACGTACCTGCGGAGCGTGAAGAAAAGCATTGACCTTTTTCGGGAAGAAAATATCTCCATTCAATCCGAATTGAGTGTGCTTGGCCAGCAGTTTGGTGTTATCTCGGGAAAGATGACTGTTGAAGTTGACGGTGTGGAGTATACGCTTCAGCAGGCAGCCAAATTCCTGGAAAACCCCGACCGCGCCAGGAGAGAGGAGGTGTATCGCAAGATCAGTGAGCGAAGACTTAAAGACAGGCAGGAGCTGGATGAACTGTATAGCAAATTGGTGGAAAAAAGACAACAGCTCGCTAAAAATGCCGGATTCGAGAATTACCGCGATTACAAGTTCAAGGAGCTGGGGCGTTTCGATTATACCAAGGAGGATTGTTTCCAGTTTCACCAGGCCGTTAAGGAGTATGTACTGCCGCTTGTGAACGAGATCTATGAGCGCAAAAAGAAAAAGCTGGGTCTTGACGAGCTTCGTCCCTGGGACACAGAAGCAGAGCCGGCCGGCATACAGCCCCTTCGTCCGTTTAAGACGGGAGAAGAGCTCCTCGAAAAGACGATTCATTGTTTTAACCAGCTGAATCCTTTTTTTGCCGATTGCCTGCGCCGGATGGACAAAATGAAAAGATTTGACCTCGACAGCCGGAAAGGGAAAGCTCCCGGCGGTTATAACTGCCCGTTGGCCGAAACCGGGGCGCCTTTTATTTTCATGAACGCCGCCGGCCAGATGAGCGATGTTACAACCATGGTACACGAAGGAGGCCACGCCATCCATTCATTTCTGGCACATCCGTTGGAGCTCAGCGGCTTTAAGGAGTATCCAATGGAAATTGCCGAGGTGGCCAGCATGTCTATGGAGCTGTTCAGCATGGATCACTGGGAGGTGTTTTTTGACAATCCGGAAGACCTGTTAAGGGCTAAAGAGCATCAGCTCGAGAGGGTGATTACCATTTTCCCCTGGATTGCTACCATCGATAAGTTTCAGCATTGGGTGTATGAACACCCCGGCCACACGAGCGAAGAAAGGACTGCCGCGTGGAGTCAAATACTCAATGAATTCACTACTTCAGCGATCAATTTCGACGGACTACAACATTTCCGGCAATATAGCTGGCAGAGACAGCTACATTTGTTTGAAGTTCCATTTTATTACATTGAATACGGGATCGCACAACTGGGAGCAATCGGCCTTTGGATGAGATTCAAGCAGGATAAGCAAGCAGCACTTGATCATTATATTCAGTCATTAAGTATGGGTGGAACCAAAACTCTACCAGATTTGTATAAATGTGCCGACATTGAATTTAATTTTTCGCCCGGCTATATTAAAAACCTGATGGAGTTCGTTAGAGGGGAATTAAACAAACTGGTAAGTGTAAAGCCCTAAAAAATACCCACTTTGAGGTATCGTTCAATCAAAAGAGACAATTACCTTTGTTTGGCAATTTTGAAATTTAAGCGGGGCCGAGAGCCTCTTTTAATAAAATAGCTACTAATCAGAGCCTTAACCAAGAGTCCCGGTGTTTCTACATCGGGGCTTTCTTTTTGGGATAACTTCAACGGAAAGGAGCTTATCTGCAGTCTTTGCAGACACCATTTACCACCATCTGCCAGTCTTCCGCTTCAAATCCTTCGGGGAGCTTTACCTGAGGAATGGTGACATCGGCGAGGCAGGATGTATTGCCGCAGGCCGAACAAACGAAGTGAACGTGATTATCGTGGTGATGCCCTTGCGAACAGTCGTTCTTGCAAAGGGCATAGCGGATGCTATTGTCGGCCGTGGGGATCGTGTGTATGATTCCTTTTTCCAGGAAGACCTGCAATGTCCGGTAAACGGTTACCCGGTCGGTCTTCTCTCCCATTTTCTTTTCAATATCGCCATGTGCCAGCGCACCCCTGCTGTCAAGAAATAGTTCAAGGATCTTTTTGCGGCTACCGGTTATGCTGAGCTGATTATTCTTGAGTATGGAATCAATCTGTATTTCGTGGGTCATCATGGCGCACGTGTTTAGTTACCAAACAGGTTATTCGAAAATCGCTTTCTCGATTTCGGTTCTTTCAATAAAACAGGAATATCGCCGATTAGTTTATCCACTTCTTTTTGTTTAAGTCCGTCATAAATCCTTCTCACCTGTCCCGATTTGTCTACCAGCGCGAAAAACTGTGTATGCATGAACTGGTCATCGATATTTTGAAGGTTATTCTTCGGATCATCCAGCAGGTAACTCATCCGGGCTGTATTGTAAAGACTGTCTTTTCTGCCGGTGAGAAACCACCAGCGGCTGGTGTTTACCTGCATCGAATCCGCATAGTGTTTGAGGCGTGAGGCCGAGTCTGTTCCCGGGTTGCAGGTATGCGAAAGGATTACGAAGCCTTCTTCCTCTTTGAACTTCTCATACACCTTTTTCATGTTGTTGTTCATCATCGGGCAGATATTGGGGCAGGTCGTAAAAAAGTATTCAGCCACGTACACCTTGCCATCCAGGTCCTGCTCCGTTATCATTTTGCCATCCTGGTTCTCAAAGCGAAACGGTTGAACATAGCTGAGAACCGGCATCTTTACGTCTCCGTACCCGGGAATCACGAGCGTCATAATGTAGTAGAAACCAATGGCTAGAGCGGCAAAGAATAAAATGTAATACAACCTTTTCTTAGTCATACCTTAAATTTCACCACAAAGGTAAACGCATGGGCCCATTAAAACCGGGGGCGACCAAGAATTAGAGATTTATTTGCAACAACGTTGCATTTGCTGGAAACTTTCACTTATTTTTGCCGGATGAGTTCGAGAGTAAACTGGGATGCTATCGGAATATCGGCCTCCCTGGCCTGTGCCATCCATTGTGCAGTTTTTCCTTTGTTTTATACCAGTCTGCCGCTTTTCGGGATCAATATTATTGATAACCCGGCATTTGAGCTGTTTATGATATTTCTGGCTATGGCCATCGGAGCCTATTCTCTATGGCATGGGTATCGGAAGCATCATCATAGTGTGCGGCCGATGCTGTTGTTCTTTGTAGGGGTATTGTTTCTATTTGCCAAGCAGATCTGGCACTCTTACCAGGTGCCATTACTCCTGGTGGCCGTACTACTGATCGTGACGGCGCATGTATCGAACTACCGCTCGTGCCGCGTTCATAATCATGCGCATGCCGATGATTGCGACCATTAATGCCCCGTTTTCCCGAATTCAAAAACAAGCGCGGCAGTCATTTGTTATCTTTACAGTCAAATCAGGACAATATGATCAAAACTGGAAGTCCGGTAATCAGCATCTATACGGAGATGACGCCGAACCCCGAGACAATGAAATTTGTGGCGAATAAATTACTCTATCCTGGAAAGAGCATTGATTTTCCCGATGTGGAGAGTGCCAAGCCCTCTCCCCTGGCGGTTGAGTTGTTTGGGTTTCCTTTTATCAGGGCTGTATTCATCGCCAGCAATTTTGTAACGCTTACCAAGACGGTTGAAACCGAGTGGAACGATGTTATTCCTACCATCCGGCAGTTTCTGAAGGAGTTTCTGGAAGAAGGCAAGGTGGTGATTAACGAAGAAGAAGTTGCCGCCATGAAGCAGGAGAGCAGCAATACGGTGGCCGCCGATGATGACGATGTGGTGAAGAGAATTAAAGAATTGCTTGAGAACTATGTGAAACCCGCGGTAGAAATGGACGGGGGCGCCATACAGTTCAAAAGCTATGATGAAGGCGTAGTAAACCTGATGTTGCAGGGAAGCTGCAGCGGTTGTCCATCCTCTATGATCACGTTGAAAGCCGGTATTGAGGGAATGATGAAGCGAATGATCCCCGAAGTAAAGGAAGTGGTTGCAGAAGCCGAGTAATTACCAATCTCTTTTAATAGAATGGCCTTCCCGTAAATGGGAAGGCCTTTTTTTGGCGGTTTGGGCAAACAATGATAAAGGCTTAACTTTCAAAAAACCCACGAACATGATTGCTGTATATATTCTACTGGGTCTTATCATTGGGCTTCTGATCATAGCGCTATTGCTTCCCGGGAAATATCATGTTGAAAAATCAACGATCATCACCAGGCAGGTGACCGAGGTAATGGAGAAAGTGGCGAATCTTAATAACTATGCTGCCTGGAATCCCTGGCAACAGTCTGACCCCGGTGCAAAGAGCACGATAACCGGCGAGCCAAAGACGGTGGGCCATCAATATGCCTGGGAAGGGAAGAAAGTAGGAGTGGGTCACCTCACCATCCGGGATATTGATCAGAAACACGTTCACTTCAATCTTCAATTCATCAAACCCTTTCAATCAAAGGCGAGTGACGACTGGTTATTCGAAGAGTGGGGCCAGGGCGAAACCAAAGTTACCTGGTCTAACAATGGCGAACTTCCCTTTCCGATAGCCAGGCTGATGGGGCCGGGCCTTCTAAAAACACTGAACAAGCAGTTTGAGCAGGGACTGAGCAACCTTAAGAAAATGTGCGAAGAGAAAGGGTGAAAATGAGAAAGAGAAAGGGAAAGAGAAAGAGAAAGGGAAAGAGAAAGGGAAAGAGAAAGAGAAAGAGAAAGAGAAAGGGAAAGGGAAAGGGAAAGAGAAAGGGAGAAGGCGAGGCGGAGCAAGGGAGATTCTGCTTGTGTCACATCCTTGAAAGCATCTTTCTCCATTTTCGGGTAACTATGGCATATAG
This sequence comes from uncultured Chitinophagaceae bacterium, assembly GCA_964605065.1. GTDB lineage: Bacteria > Bacteroidota > Bacteroidia > Chitinophagales > Chitinophagaceae > Endoryza. The sequence goes on along the minus strand of CAZSAQ010000001.1, from coordinate 438,415 downwards.
GGCAAAAGAAGGGAGTGAGAGTGGGAGCGGGAAAAAGAGAAAGAGAAAGAGAAAGAGAAAGGGAAATGGAGAAAGCGAGGCGGAGTAAGGAAGATTCTGCTTGAGTCACTTTCCATAAAATTAGCTTTTCTTATTTTCGGTTAATGGTTGCAAGGGAATGGTAATAAAATTGCCGATTCATTAAGACCCTTTCGCCCATACCCGCGCCAGCGGGGAGATTCCACTCTGCGAAATCAGCGTTTAAAAATCTGCGCCTCAATTAACCATTATCTCGTCACAAAATACCCAGCCTTTATCGCCCTTGCCCGGATGCCAGAGTGGTAATTTGGAAACAGGATGAGCGATGACGCGGATACATTTTAACGTTGTCGGGCTGAAATTGATCTCCAGCGGCAGCATTTCACCGCCTTCCATTTTTTCGGGTTGTTTCGGAGTTATCTTTCCCAGCAATTTCAGGGAAGAAGGAGCATCTCCTCCCCATATTTCAACTAATACAGGGGGCATGATATAACTGCCGGGACTCTTCAGGAAGCTGACGGTTACATTCTGTGCTGTTATGGGATTTGCATAGAAGAGCAACACTTCCATCTTATTGTTTCTATAGCCTAGTGCTTTTTTGTTTCCAAAACTTAAATCACCAATCTCGTTATCGGCCAGCAGTTTTGTACCTGAATTATATTTCGGATCGGGGGGTGTCACGAGTTCGATAGAGTCAGGAACATAAGTGGATCGAAGGAATGTCTTCTGCGAAACATCACTACTGATCCATCCCTTTTTGAAAGCACGGCTTCTGATGGTAGTGTTCTTGGCGATCTGGACGGACTTATCATATATGGGAGAAGTCAGACTATCAGGCTCCGATCCGTCTGTGGTGTACCTCATTTCCGTACCGTTGATATAATGCTTCAGTTTGAGGTTGATGGGTTCATGAAAAACAAGCAGCTCATTTTCGAATACAGGCGGCGTGAGTTTCAGAATCAGGGTATCTGTTCTTACGCCCGTTTCGAAAACAATCTTTCCTTTCTGTGTCTTCAGGGCTTCCAGCTCGGATTGTGACAAACCGGAATTCCATACATACACGTGCTCAAGAGACGGGAAATTTTCTAATTGGAGCACCTGGTCCTTGGTAACTGGGGTTCCGGCAACTGCCAAAGTCTTCAGGTGAGGGAGCTTTTTGAGTTCAGAAAGCGTTTTGCCGGTAATAGAAGTAAAGTTGAGTAACAAATGGCGAAGGTTCACCAATTGTGATATAGTCGAAAGGTCTTCGTCTTTTACAGGCATATGCGAGCAGTCGAGGCTAACCACCTGCTCTTTAACCTTCAATAAAGCTTTTAGTTCATTGCTGTTGAAAAACTCTTTGTTGTAGAAATTCACGCCCAGCGCCGGGGATTCGATGGCGAGGGGATAGATTACCCTGTTTACATTGTTTAGCTCCTTGATGGTTTTTTCACTGGCTGGTTCAAAATCATACGATGCAACCTCAGATTTATTCAACCTCGCTTCAGACAACAGGCGAAGACTATCCTGAACGGGGTAATCCAACACTTTTTTCTCGAAATCGGCTCCGCTCTTTATCCAATAATACAAAATCTGTACTTCATCGTCTGTTAACTGTGGTTTACCCTGCGGGGGCATGTGTTTTTTCTGTTCAAGAGGGAGATGAATACGCCGAAGCAGTAGCCCCAGATCCGCTTCGGTGCTGTCCCAAAGCGCACCGGACTTACCACCTTTCAACAAGCGATCTTTTGTTTCCATGATCAGCTCCCCTTTTGCTTTCTTGGAGTTGTGGCAACTCATGCATTTTTCGTCCAGGATCGGTTGAATGATATCTGTGAATACAATGGCGTTTTCGAGAGAAACGTTTTTTTCATTCTTTTCCGGCAGAATGGGTGCCAGCAAAAAGTTCTGACCATGGGTAATTCCTGCGCCCTGGTGTCCGGTGAAAACGATAATGGCCAGGCTGCTGAGCGAGAAAACGGCGGGCAACCACCTCGATACCCTGGTGGATTCACGCAAAAAATACCAGGCAACCAAAATCAGAGCCACAATAATCCCGCTCCATTTATGCCAGGCGATGGCATCGGGGTCATAGCCTGGTTCGTGAGAGAGAAAAACACCCATCAGTGCGGTAACGAGGGCGGTAAATGCGGCAGACAACAGGATCCAATCACCCACCTGTGTTTTTACAGCGGGCTCCATGGCATTTTTCGGTACCAATAACACCCAGATGGCATAGATAATCACCAGCACTACGGGGAAATGCAGCATGAGCGGGTGCATACGGCCGGCAACCTGTAACCAGGCGGGCAATGCGACCTTATTTTCAAAAATCAAAATAAAAAGCAGCAGACTGCTGAGAAGCCATAATAGAGAACTGACAATTTTTTGAAGGCGCATGAGGGTTGTGCGGGCTGGTAATGAAATTATGATCAATAATACATCAGGCGATCAGTCCATTTATCACGTTTCCGGCTACATCGGTCAGCCTGTATCTTCTTCCGAGATGCTTGTATGTTAGTTGTTCGTGGTTCAATCCCATCAAATGCAGTACCGTGGCGTGGAGGTCGTGAACATGTACCGGGTCTTTGGCGATGTTATACCCGAAATCATCGGTTTCGCCATACACGCCCGGCTTCACGCCGCCACCTGCCATCCAGATGGTGAAGCAGCGGGGATGGTGGTCGCGGCCGTAATTGTCTTTTTGCAGATTGCCCTGGCAATAATTGGTTCTGCCAAATTCACCTCCCCAGATCACCAGCGTTTCGTCTAACAATCCTCGTTGTTTAAGATCGGTTATCAATGCGGCTGAAGCCTGATCGGCATCCTGGCATTGGAGCCTGATCTGACCGGGCAGGTTATCGTGCGCATCCCATCCCTGGTGATACAATTGCACGAAGCGTACGCCACTTTCGGAAAGTTTACGGGCTAACAGGCAGTTTGCCGCATACGTGCCAGGCACGAGACAATCGGGTCCATATAATTTCACGATGGATTCGGGTTCCTTGGTGACATCGGTAATTTCCGGAACCGCAGTCTGCATTCGATATGCCATTTCGTATTGCTGAATTTTCGTACTGATTTCCGGATCACCGAATTCTTCGTACGATTGCTGGTTGAGAACCGATAGCTTGTCCAACATTTTCCTTCTCTCCTCTTTGCTGATCGATTCGGGGTTGTTCAAATACAGCACAGGATTGTCACCACTGCTGAACTGCACCCCCTGGTGAATGGAATCCAGGAAACCATTCGACCATAGTTTAGAATAAACACCCTGGCCATTTCCGCGACCTCTTGACAACAGCACACAAAAGGCAGGCAGGTTTTTGTTTTCGCTTCCGAGTCCATAACTCAACCAGGCACCCATACTCGGGCGATTACCTACCTGAGCACCGGTCTGGAAGAAAGTCAATGCCGGATCGTGGTTGATTGCTTCGGTGAACATGCTGCGGATGATGCAGAGGTCGTCTACTACACCGGCCGTATGTGGTAATAGTTCGCTGATCCAGGCGCGGGCCTGGCCATATTGATTGAACTGAAAGGCAGTACCCGCCAGCGGAAATTTTTTCTGACCGGAAGTCATACCCGTAAGGCGTTGCCCCATGCGAATAGAGGCTGGCAGGTCTTCCCCGAACATTTCCTGCAGCTTCGGTTTATAATCGAATAAGTCTAACTGAGATGGGGCGCCGTTCTGAAAAAGGTATATGATTCTTTTCGCCTTGGGCGCAAAATGGGGCAATCCGGCCATGATCGCTTCTTCATCAGGTTTTCCGAACAGATCGGGAACAAGCAGGGATCCCAACGCCACACCACCGATGCCCATTCCCAGTCGGGAGAGGAATTTCCGGCGGTTCATATTCAGCGCGCGTTCAAGCATCGGGTTATTCATACAAGGCAATTTTTTATTTACATATATCCGCCACCTGTTCTCAGGTTTTGGTAATGGCTTCTTCGAGATTGTAAATGGCTTCGATGGTTTTCATCAGGGCTGCTGTAGCAACAGGATCTGAATTTTTACTGCCCGGATATTCACCCACTTTCAAAGTCATGGCAGCATCGAGCTTTTTTTCTTTGAAGAGCGCCAGCTGATCATTGTAATAATCCTGCAGCACCTGTAATTCTTTCGGAGAGGCTTTGCGGCAAATGATCCTTCTGAAAGCGATTTCCAGTTGCTGTTTGGAGTCGGACTGAGCGGCTACCAATGTTTGCGCCAATACCCTCGACGCTTCGAGCGTAAGCGGATCGTTCATCATCATCAGCGCCTGCAACGGTGTGTTGGTTTTGGATCGTTTTACTTCGCACTGGTCGCGGTTGCTCGCGTCAAAAAGGATCATCGAAGGTGGCGGCACCGTCAGTTTGATGAATGTATACAATCCTCTTCTGTATAATGATTCGTCGTGATCCTGTTTATATGTGGCCAGCACTCCCCTGCCGGAAGTAGCCGCTTCCCAAAGGCCTTTCGGCTGATAAGGTTTTACGCTGGGGCCTCCGATGGTTTTTACCAGCAAACCACTGCTGGCCAAAACGAGGTCTCTTACCATTTCTGCTTTTACCCGCACACGGGGACCGCGGGATAAGTACATATTATCGGGATCAGCGGCAACTTTTTCAGGAGATGCCTTCGCCGATTGACGATAGGAAGAGGACATCATGATCTGTTTGATCATTCTTTTGACATCCCAGTTATGCTCCATGAAATCAACCGCCAGCCAGTCGAGCAAATCGGGGTGAGAAGGAAGTTCTCCCTGCATTCCGAAATCGCCGGTGGTTTTCACCAGGCCTCTGCCGAAGATCTCCTGCCATACCTGGTTAATAAATACTCTTGCGGTTAGAGGGTTGCGCTTATCCGTGGTCCACTTTGCCAATCCCACCCTGTTTTGCGGATAGCTGCTGCTATCGAATGGAAGGATTGCTTTGGGGGCAGCGGGTTTGACTTCGATGGTGGGCGAGTTATACAATCCTCTGTTAAGAATATAGGTTTTCCTCACACTGTCTGTCAGCTCTCCCATTACCGAAACAGTCATGGTTCCTGTATCCTTTTTATTGAGGAATGAAAGGACGCTTTTGACGTCTTCATCATTGAAACTCATTAAAGGATTTTTTGCGGGTTTGGAGATACTCACATCGCCTTCATATCCGATTTCTTTGGTATTGTTGAAAAAGGCAAGCAGTGAATAGTAATCGTGCTGGCTGAAGGGATCGTATTTGTGATCATGACACTGAGCGCATTCAATCGTAATACCCAGTATTCCCTTTCCGAAAGTTTTTGTTTTATCAACGAGGTATTCAACCCTGTACTCCTCGTCGATCACGCCACCTTCTTCCGTGTATTTATGATTTCGAAAGAAGCCGGTTGCCAGGATCTGTTCTTTATTGGCATTGGGAAGCATATCGCCCGCAATTTGCCAGGTAAGAAACTGATCGTAGGGCATGTTTTTATTGAACGCATGGATCACCCAGTCGCGCCAGGGCCATTGTGTACGAATATTATCATCCTGGTAGCCGTAACTGTCTGCATAACGGGCCACATCCATCCAATGTATCGCCATTTTTTCTCCGAACTGCGGCATGGCCAGCAGTTTGTCGATCATTTTTTCGTAGGCCTGCGGAGAATTATCATTTAGAAATTCATCCATCAGTTCTGTTGAAGGCGGAAGACCTGTAATATCGAGAGAGGCTCTTTTCAGCAATCTTTCTTTATCGGCTTCTTCGTTTGGCTGCAGCCCTTTTTGTTCCAGTCTTTTCAGGATGAAGCGGTCGATATCGTTTTTCACCCATTTCTCATTCGACACTTTCGGAGGGGCCGGTTTTACCGGTGCGGTAAATGCCCAGTGTTTTTCGTATTTGGCACCCTGCTGGATCCATTTACGAACCAGGTCGATCTCATAGGCTGTCAGGGCCCCCAGGTGAGATTCCGGTGTGGGCATTTGAAAACTCGTATCGGTAGAGGATACTCTCTTGTAGACCTCAGACTCTGAAGGTTTTCCCGGAATGATGGCAAAGGATCCCTTGGTTTCTTTCAGCGGAGCATAGGCGCTGTCGGCAATATCCAGGCGAAGACTTGCCTGGCGCTGTGAAGCATCTGGTCCGTGACATTTAAAACACTTGTCGGAGAATATGGGTCGAATATGAAAATTGTAGCTCACCACGTCCGGCAACTCTTCATTTGAACCGTTACCCGATGAGCAGGAGCTTACGCAAACGGTTGCGCCGGTTGCCAGCAGAAGAAGATAAGTTATGTGCCTTAACATGTGCATGCAATCAAGAGCAAAAGATACAAATTTTTGCCATCAATAGCAGCGACAACTATGTTAACGGCCACAGGATTTTATAAGGGAGAGGGTTAAACAACCAGCTTGTATCCGATACCCCGGTAATTGATGATCTGTACACCCGATTCCCGGGAAAGATATTTGCGCAATCGTGTAATATATACGTCAAGGCTTCTGCTATTGAACAGATGATCGTCATTCCAGATTTTTAGCAGGATTGTTTTTCGTTCTACCACCCTGTTTTGTGAAATGCACAGAAGTTTGAGCAATTCATTTTCACGCGACGACAAACGGATTTGCTCATTTTCGTATTGAAGTAGTTGTTTATTCCAATGAAAGATGACGCTTCCTAATTGAATTTCTTCCCGATTGCTTTCGACTGCCGGCAGCAGGCGATCTCTGGACAGCAGTACCTTAATACGTACCACCAGTTCTTCCAGGCTAAATGGTTTTTTCAAATAATCGTTTCCGCCACTTTCAAACCCTTCTACCACATGATGAGGTAAAGATTTAGCAGTCAGAAAGAGTATAGGAGTGTGAAGATCGGTTTGGCGGATCTGACGAGCAAGGGCAAAGCCATCAGCATCCGGAAGCATCACATCAAGAATCAGCAGATCGGGCGGGTTGATATAAAATTGACTCAGGCCTTCTTCACCTGTTAGAAAATGTTTTACTATAAACTGCCTGCTTTCCAGGCTTTCTTTTATGATCTCCCCGAGAGTGGGCTCATCTTCAATCATCAATATTTGATTTCTCTCACTCATGCATTACGGATTTTGGCAGTGTAATGATGACCCGGGTAGAAACACCCGGTTTGCTTTCAATACTCACCTCCCCTCCATGGCGGTCTATTACTTTCTTAACATAGTAAAGACCCAGGCCAAAACCTTTTACTCTATGAATATTTCCGGAAGGTTCACGAAAAAATTTCTCAAAGGCCATTTTCGCCACTTCCTCGCTCATGCCGGCGCCATTGTCCGAGACAGCGATAAAGGCAGATTCACCCGACTCCCAGCTGTCGATGTGTACATATTTATTTGTATTAAAATTGTATTTGATGGCATTGTCGGTCAGGTTGTGAATTACATTTTTCAAATGAAAAGGATCTCCATTCAACAGCATATCGACTTCCGGCAGTCGGATACTGATTTCCCTGTTTTGCGGGAGCAGCAAAACTGCAGACTGAACAGATAGTAGCATTTCTCTCAATGAAAAAACACTTTTATTGAGCGTTAATTCATCATTGTCAAAGACAGAAACGTCCAGTACTTTGTCAACAATATGATTTAACCTGTCAGACTGATCCATGATGGCCTTCAAGTAGCGACCAGTTTTTTCGGATGGGTTGCCGTTACTGAAAGACTGCAATGACTCGGCAGCTGCAGAGATGGTTGCGATAGGTGTTTTAAGTTCATGAGTCATGTTGTTGATGAAATCATTTTTCATCGCCGATAACCTTTTTTGTCTTTGAACCGTGCGGTAAAAGAAAAGCATTAAACCACCAAACAGCAACAAAATAGCGAGGCATACCAGAATTGGCGAAAGCAATCGTCTGAAGACCCAGCCCGAAGGATTGTCAAATTCAGCATATACGTACTTCGGCTCGCCCTTGTCATAGGAATCGGATTTGAAGAGTTTTGTCTGCAGGCTTTGGGAGAGGGAGGCTTTCGACTGCAAGTCTTTTACGATGGCAGAATCGTTCAGTTCTACATACTTTAATCGAAAGTTCACCAGGACGCCCTCTTCCTTTAGCAGTTGGCCGAGTGTGATTTTCAACCTGCTGGTATCTGAGCACAACTGGTACGACAGATGAGAGGCACTGTCGCCCAGGTTGGCAGTATAGTAAAATACAGAGGCAAAGTCGCGGTAGCTCTGCAAAAAAATGCTGATGACATGCCTGGCGATGACAGCTTTGGACGAATCATTATTTACCGGTCGGTTCTCGAAAGCTAAAGAGAAATCAGTTCTTTGAATTTTTGGGGCTTTTGCGTCCTCCACGTAATACACCATTTTGTCGGGGTAGTCGGGATGTACCTTGCTGTATATTTTGGTGATCGAGGTATCCATCAGCCATTTGAACATGGCGCGGCCAATACTGTCGGCTCTCTGCTCCCTCTCTTTTTTCACAGCGTATTCCAGCGTCCGATTGATCGATTTATTGAATTCCAGGTTCTGTAATTGAACAAACCCATTGATGAAATAGATCTGCGCAGCCAGAAGCAGCAACAAGCCAACCAGAATGAGTACAGGTATTTTCCGGGAAAACTGTTCTTTCATCCCTATAAAAGTAAATGAAGAAAGCCCTCCACGGGAGTTTCATTAAGGAATATTAACAGTGTTTAACCGCTTTTGCAACAATTGCATCGGGTGGAAAGACACAGATTTGCTGAAAAATATAGCCATGAAAATGTATCTATTACTGACGGTCCTGTTAAGTTATTCCCTCGTTCTTCAATCGCAACCGCTTCACGTTGGCGACAAGGTTCCCGATCTTTCCCTGCCCGCCAGTTTATTACCTGGTCATCCTGAAGTCGTAGTAAACCAGGTTTCGTTGAAGCAGTTCAAGGGGTCGGTGGTTATTCTTGACTTTTGGGCCACCTGGTGCGGACCCTGTATTTCTGCGATGTCAAAATATGAAAAGTATCAGCAGAAATTTGGAAAGAAATTACAGGTAATTGGGATTACTCATGAGGCCATTGCCAGGATTCAGCGCTTTGCCACCAATCGACCGGTAGGTTTTATGCTCACCATCGATACAGCAGCCATATTCCGGAAATATTTCGAGTATCATACGATTCCGCATGTGGTAATAATCGACCCGGAAGGCGTCGTACGCGCAATTACCCACAGTGAAAATGTAACCGAAAAAGTCATTGAGCACATTCTCCATAAAGAATCCGTATCTCTCCCGCTGAAAGCCGATAATGTAGCCTTTGATATGGAAGCCGATTATTTCAGGGCAGACAGCAATACCAGGGAAGCCTTTGTTTTACAGCCAGGCATTGAAGGAGTGGGAAGCTTTTCGAAAATCGGGCAGGGAGTTTTTAAAGGAAGAAGAGTGAGCATGCACAATTTTACTATCGATGGATTGTATCGAATGGCATATAAAGTATCCTATTTTAGAATGGCCTATGCCGTAGATCAAAAGGAGTTTGAATACAAAAATCCTAAAAACAGGTATTGCCTGGATGTGATTGTTCCGGACACAGGCAACAGTGTTTATGCTAAAATGCAGGAGGAACTACCCAAATATTTTGATATCCGGGCAAGGTGGGAGAAAAGAAAAATGCCAGTATATGTGCTGAAAACAACGGGTCAACCGCTTACGTTCAAGAAGAGTGGCTTCGTTAACGATCTGTATGGCGCCAGCAGCAATCATTTTTCAGGAGAAGGAGTGAGAATTTCCTCGCTGGCCGAGTACCTGGAAAATTTTGGGATCACCGGCACTCCGGTAATAGACGAAACAGGCATAGAAGGCAGATATGATATACAAATGGAATGGCAACCGGAAAAAAGGGATGACTGGAAGGAGGTTTTCAGAAAAGCCGGCCTGCAGGTGATAAAAGAAGAGCGGGAAATTGATGTGTTAGTGGTTTACCGTTCATAAACCAGCCAACAATTGTCGGGCAATCATTAGCTAAATAGATAAAGAACTTCCTCTTCGGTGAGTTGTTGCAAAAATCCTTCCTCGGCGGCAATCAATTCATCGGAGAGTTTTTGCTTTTTCTGTTGGATAGCGATGATCTTTTCTTCAATGGTGTCCTTGCAGATCATCTGATAGGCAAAAACCGATTTGGTTTGCCCAATGCGGTGGGTACGGTTGATGGCCTGTTGCTGAACTGCTGTGTTCCACCAGGGATCGAACAGGAAAACATAGTCTGCGGCGGTGAGGTTTAACCCGGCATTACCTGCTTTGAGGCTGATTAGAAAAACCGGAGTATGATCTTCTTCAGACTGAAAAGCTTCGACCATTTTAGCGCGGGCTGCCGGCGGGGTTTGCCCGTCAAAATGAAAATAGCTCAAACCTTTTTTGCGACATTCTTCTGCCAGTAGGTCGAGCATGGAACTGAACTGGGAGAAAACAATTGCTTTGTGACCACCCAGTTTATTGCAGAGCTCATCCATCAGGATGTCTGTCTTGACCGAATCGCTGCATTGGCGCTCGTTTTCAGGCAGGAGCAATGGGCTGTTGCATATCTGACGAAGTCGCGTTATGGCCTGGAGCAGGTAAAGCTTGCTATTGTTCAGTCCCTTTTTTTGAATATTATCAAGTAACGAGCTCTTTACCTGATCGCGGATCTCCTCATACTGTAATTTTTGTGCAGGTCCCATTTCGCACCATCGAATGATTTCAGTTTTTTCGGGAAGATCTGTTGCAACCTGTTCTTTTGTTCTTCGCAGGATGAATGGGGCAGTTAGTTTGTTCAGCGATTTCAATTTTTCCTCATCGCCAAAAACATCAATCGGATCTGCATATTCTTTTTTGAAAAATTCTTTTGACCCAAACATGCCCGGAATAGCGAAATGCAATTGAGAGTACAGATCGAAAGTGTTGTTCATTACCGGAGTACCGCTTAGAGCGATCCGGTACCTGGCTGCCAGAGAATGAATAGCCTGGGTAATTTGTGCCAGTGGATTTTTGATATGATGACTTTCATCAAGCACAACTGTCATCAACTCAAAGGCTGAAATTTTCTCAATATCTGCTCTTACGGTTCCGTATGTTGAGATAATTACCTGCGACTGATCGGTAAAACAGCCGATATCGCGGGAGGGGCCGTGGTATACCGTCGCCCGGATGGATGGCGCGAACTTATTGATTTCCGTCAGCCAGTTGTAGATGAGAGAAGCCGGGCAGATGATCAGTGTCTTTCCCTGTTGTCCGGATATTTTAGCTGCGATAAAACTGATGGTTTGAAGCGTTTTTCCCAATCCCATATCATCGGCGAGACAAACACCTGCCCCCAGTTCCGAGAGCAACATCAGCCATTCATACCCCTTTTGCTGGTAAGGGCGCAGAGATGCCTGAATAGTTGCAGGCAGGGGATACACTTCTTCCGCCGACTCCTGCCATTGTTTCCATCGTGCCCACCAATTGTCCGGTATGGTTTTTTCGAGCGAGAATCCGCTGTCTTCTTTTTGCTGATGGATGGCCATCCAGCTGGCAACAGTGATGAGATCACCGGTCACCCTTCCATGTTTGAAAAGGGTAGAATATTGTTTCAGCCACTCTTCTCCCAATACGCCCAGGCTCCCGTCTTTCAGCAATACCGCATGCTGCCCCGCGAGGAGAGTTTTCTGCAATTCGGCGAGCGAGATCTTTTCCGTTCCAAAAAGCACAGTGGCTTTTATTTTAATGAACTGTTCCGTTTGTTCAACAATGCTAAAAGTTGTTTCCGCTTTGTATGCGGAGAGCCGGAAATGTTTCAGCATATCAAGGCCTGCCAGTTCAATATTCAACTCGAGCATCTTATGATAGGCTTTCAGAAACCATTGTTTCTTTTGTGCATCCGCAAATGAAATATAGAAATACCCTTTATGCAGCTGGTTGGGAAACTGGGGATGAAACGACTGCATCAGGTCGAGGAAGGCTTTCTCCTTTTCTTCCTTCCTTTTGATCGCGTAGGTTTTACCGTTTACCTTGGTTCGGTGAAACTCTTCGAAGGAGCCTTCTATGAGAAATTCATCGTATTTCCATTGCGGGGTGATCATCAGGAAGGATCCGCTCAGTTCATTCAGGTAGATCCTGTTGACCGGTTCTGTTTCAATCAGGGTTTCCGCAAAAAGGTTGTTGGTCGAAATGTCATAGTCGGCCTGCAGGCGGGCAAGAACGTCGGATTCGAACCGGTTAAAGTCATTTTCGACCGAGCTGAAATCGAAATCCCTCAACCATTCGAGGGTTTTGTAATCGCGAAAGAGCAGTACATAGTATTCATTCCTGCTCATCAATAGAAATCCGAAGCGACGAAATTCTGCCAGCTGAAATGTTACTCCATTGATTTTGATACCTGTTTTGAGAAACAGCTTTCCGTTTTGTTTTTCTACTTCGAAAAACAATTGAGGCCTGAACTGGCTGAACGAACAGGGAACAATCCGGAATTTGCCGTCTTCTTCGAGTCGCTGGTACCATTTTACTGCAGGAGCTACCGGTTTCAGCTTCTCCAGTTTGCCGTGCATCACTCGCAGCATGTTGGAATGAATGCTTTGTTCTCCCGATCCGGAAGCTTTCACTGCTTTTTTGATCTCAGCCAGTTGCTGATCTATTACTGATACATCAAATTCTTCCACCAGCGACTGAACCATGGGTTGGGTCTGTGAAAGATGATGCCGTACTTCTTTTTTGACACAGGGCGTATTGCTGAAATCGGTTTTACCCAATTCTTTTTTAATGGTGAGAAAGCCCAGGAGATGATAGTTTTTCTCCAGGGAATCGGGCATGAGGAGTAATGCCTTCCTGATTTCAGCAGCGGCCTGTTTCATAGGGAGTAAAAAACTAGGAGTTGATAATTCTCAGTTTGGCGTAATTGAGCATAATTTTCTTTTCGCCATTATTTTCGAAACGCACAGTTGCAATAGGGTTGTGAGCCGCGCCTTCCATTTTCACGACTTCGCCAAAGCCAAATTTCTGATGTTCGACTTTTTGTCCCGCTGCCAGGTTACTCGTATCGCTGGCTACAAAATCGGAAGAAGGCGTATGCTCCACTACTTTAGGCGCTGTGGATTTCGGAGCGATATAGGAAGGTGTAGAGGACTGCCCTTTTGGAGGAGGTGGTCCGTATTTTCTTTCCGCGTCTTTTACTTCATTGCGATTTCCTCCCCAGCCGCCGCCATGCATTCGGTCGAAGGCACTGCCCCAACTCCCACTGGTTTGATTGCGGGAGCCACCTCCGGCAAAACTCCGGTCGAGGAACTGTTCCGGAAGTTCATCAATGAACCGGCTGGGTTCATTTTGAACCAGGCTTCCAAAACGATAGCGGGTATTGGCATAAGTGATCCAAAGTCTCTTTTTCGCACGGGTAATTACCACATAGAAAAGGCGGCGTTCTTCTTCCAGTTCCTCTCTTGTGTTGATGCTGAGCGCGCTGGGAAACAGCATTTCTTCGAGGCCTGCCGCAAATACGCAGGTAAACTCGAGTCCCTTGGCCGCGTGGATCGTCATCAGTTTTACCGTATCGGCATCCGGATCTTTTTCATCCGCATCGGTGAGCAGGGTAATTTGCTGCAGGTAGGCGCCGAGGGATTTGCTCAGCACCTCGCCCTCATCGGTATCGGGGCTCTCTGTCCATTCTTTAATAGAGTTCAGTAATTCCTGTACGTTTTCGTAACGCTGAACACCCTCTGTGCTTTTGTCGTTGAACAGCTCTTTTACAAAAGAGGTCTGCTTTCCTACGTGCATGGCCACTTCGTAGGCATTCTGTTTTTGCAGCATGCTGGCGAAGCTCCGAATCATCAGCACGAATTGTTCAATAGATTCGAGGATGCCTGCACGGAACCCGAACTCCCTGGCGCGTTCCAGCACCTGCCACATGGAGATATTATTATCATTGGCCGCCAGGACAGCCCTGTCGATGGAAGTTTTTCCAATTCCTCTCGCCGGATAGTTGACGATTCTCTTCAGCGCTTCTTCATCGTTCGGGTTTACAATCAACCGGAGGTATGCTACAAAATCCTTTACCTCTTTTCTCTGGTAGAAGCTGATACCTCCATAAATAGTGTAGGGAATAGCCATTCTGCGGAGCGCTTCTTCGAATGCGCGGCTTTGGGCGTTGGTCCGGTACAGAATCGCGAATTCACGGTTATGATAATGATTGCGGAGTTTTTGTTCCTGGATGGTATCGGCCACAAATTTGCCCTCGTCATTGTCGGTCATTGTCCGTACCAGTTTGATCTTCTCTCCTTCCCCGTTTTCAGTGAACAACACTTTTTCAATCTGCCCTTTGTTTTTGCTGATCACTTCGTTGGCAACATTGAGGATGGTTTTGGTGCTGCGATAGTTTTGTTCCAGTTTTACTACTTTGACGTTGTCATAGTCTTTCTGAAACTGGAGGATATTCTCAATGGTGGCGCCACGAAAACTGTAAATACTCTGGGCATCATCACCCACCACGCATACATTTTCATGCATGGCGCCAAGCAGTTTGATGATTTCATATTGAGCCGGGTTGGTATCCTGGTACTCATCGATCAGGATATACCTGAATTTTCTTTGGTATTTGGCGAGACTTTCGGGCACTGTTTTCAGTAGTTCATAGAATTTCAACAGCAGGTCATCAAAATCCATCGCTCCGTTCTTGAAACAGCGCTCCACATAGGCTTTGTATATCTGGGCGATGGCGGGTCTGTTTGCCCTGTTATCTTCCTGCTGGATGTGGTAATCACCCGCATATTCAGCCGGGCCCACCAGCGCATTCTTTGCTGAAGAGATCCTGTTATAAACCGTATTTGGTTTGTAGTGTTTGTCGTCGAGATTTAGTTCATTGATCACCGTTTTTACCACACTTTTCGCGTCGTCGGTATCGTAAATGGTAAAATTATTGGGATACCCAATTTTGTCGGCCTCTCCTCTCAGGATGCGGGCAAACACACTGTGAAAGGTTCCGATGTATAAATTTCTGGCCTCATTGTTTCCAAGAATTTTTTCGACCCGCTCTTTCATTTCGCGGGCAGCTTTATTGGTAAATGTGAGGGCGAGTATGTTAAAAGCGTCTACACCGGAAGCCAGCAGGTGCGCGATCCTTGTGGTAAGTACCTTGGTTTTTCCGCTTCCCGCACCGGCAACGATCATAATAGGGCCATCGATATGCAGTACAGCCTCTCTTTGCCTTTCGTTCAAATCTTTCAGGTAATCTTGCATGGATGCAAGGTAAGTTTTTAATTGATGTTGATCCGCGGCCGTAGTGGTCATTACCGAACTAATTTTCCAGATTTTTACCGGCCGGTTGTTGAATTTTTGTGCAGCATGTTAGAGAATATTCCTGTGCATCCACGATCTTCGTTAAATGATCAGAGTGGGAGAAATAAACAACCTGGAAATTCAGCGATTTACTGCGGTGGGCGCCTATCTTAATGACGGAGCCGACGGTATTCTGTTGCCCAAACGATTTGTGCCCAGAACAGCCAAGGTGGGCGACAGGCTGGACGTGTTTATTTATCACGACTCCGAAGACCGCCTGATTGCCACTACGCAAAAACCCAAGGCGGTTGTGGGAGAAATTGCCAGGCTGAAAGTAGTATCGGTAACCGGCCAGGGCGCTTTTCTGGATTGGGGATTGATGAAAGATCTTTTTGTTCCCCGAAGCAAGCAGCTGATGGTCATGAGGGTTGGGGGAGAATACCTGGTACAGCTGTATATCGATGAACAGACCGGACGGGTGGCCGCTTCTGAAAAATTTGAATCCACCCTCAGCAATGAGCCGCTGACTGTTAAGGAGAAAGAAGTTGTGGACCTGGTTGCTTTCAGGCCAACGCAGCTTGGTTTCATCATGATCATCAATAACCGGCATACCGGGCTCCTGCACTACAATGAAATATACCGTCCTCTCGAGCCCGGCGACCAAATGCAGGGATACATTAAAACGATACGTCCGGACAACAAGATCGATCTGGTGCTGGGACAGCCCGGATATAAAAGAGTAGAAGGCGAATCAGAAAAAATTCTTCGTCTCCTGGACGAGAACAATGGCTATCTCCCCTTTCACGATAAATCAGACCCGGAAGAGATCTATTCTTTTTTCGGCATGAGTAAGAAAGCCTTCAAAATGACAACCGGGAAGTTGTACAAAGAAAGAAAGATCATTTTCACTCAGACCGGGATCAAAAAGACGGAAGAATAAAACTGTTATTTTCCTGTAATTACCTTTTCCCTGATCAGTCGTTTTATTAAACGCGGTGATGAGGTTTGGCGCGCAGGTACTGATCAGGCCATTTGATATCTTCTCCCAGTTCAGCGGCCGCTCGTAGCGGAAAATAGGGGTCTCTCAGCAGCTGCCTGGCCAGGAAGATGAGGTCCGCCTGCTGATCCTGCAATATCTGTTCACATTCCTGCACGGTGGTAATTAAACCTACCGCACCCGTGGCGATACCTGCTTCGCGACGAATGGCATCTGCGAATGGTGTTTGGTACAGCGGCCCTGCCTTTATTTGCTGATCCGCCGCATTGCCTCCCGAGGAACAATCGATGAGGTCAACCCCCATGGATTTCAGAATCTGGGACAGGCGAACCGAATCCTGCAGGCTCCAGCCGTTTTCGGTCCATTCACTGGCTGAAATTCTTACAAAAAGCGGAAGAGAGGGTTCCCATATTTCTCTGACGGCTGAAACAATTTCCAGCAAAAGGCGGATGCGGTTTTCAAAACGGCCCCCATATTCATCTGTTCTGTGATTGCTGGTCGGCGAGAGAAATTCATTGATCAGGTAGCCATGGGCCGCATGGATCTCCACTACTTTAAAGCCCGCCTGTGCAGCCCGCTGGGCTGCATTCACAAAATGTTCGATCAGCGTTTCGATATCCTGTTTCCCCATTTCCTTCGGTTTTGGCTCTTCGGGCGTGAAGGGGATCGGGCTGGGTGCCAGGGTATGCCAGGCGTGTTCATTGGGCTGTAAGGCCTTCCCGGATTTCCAGGGACTGTGATGGCTGGCCTTACGGCCCGCGTGAGCTAATTGAATCCCTGCTACGGCGCCCTGCTGATGAATAAAGCTCACGATCCTTTGCAAAAAATCTATGTGTTCATCCTTCCAAATTCCTAGGTCATCCGGAGTGATGCGACCTTCTGCGGAAACAGCCGTTGCTTCGGTAAAAACGAGGCCCGCGCCGCCTACAGCCCGGGTACCCAGGTGAACCATATGCCAATCGTTTGCAAAACCGTCCACACTCGAGTACTGGCACATAGGAGAAACCACAATCCTGTTTTTCAGCGTAACTGACCGGAAGCTGATCGGGGAAAAGAGAACTGACATAGTATTCAGTTTAGAAGAATGAATATAGTTGAAATCACAAAGTTCAAAAGTAGCTATTGCCCGCGGGAATAGAAACAGAAAGGGAAAGAGAAAGAGAAAGAGAAACGGAAGGGGAGTGATGAATTTTTTTGCGCCTGCTGGCGCGGGTATGGCTTACAGAATGATCCTTTGCCAGGAATTTTACAGCCTACCCGTGCCTTAGATGACCGAAAATATTGAAAGATTTTATCAATACTTGTCAACGCAATTTTCAGGCAATATTTCTTCGGGTATGGCAACTAAGGCCCGGGTAGGTCGATAAACGATGTGATGAACAAACCCCGCCGACCATACCCGCGCCAGCAGGAGAGTGAGAGTGACGAGCGGGAGCGGATGGGAGAGGGAGAAAGTGAGGGTGAGAGAATGGGGTTTTCTCGGCGGTCTTTGCGGTTCTTTGCGCGCTCTGCGTCCAGGCATTATGGGAGCGGAGGGGAGAAGAGGACGAGAAAGGGAAACAGAAAGGGAACGATGTCTTTTTCGCGAGCAATAGTGATGGATTTTTCCGACATTCGAATGTGGAAGGGATTAAAAAAATATTCGAATGTTAAGAAAGGCGACCAAGGCAGATTTTGAGTTCATCTTTACCTTGTATATGCATCCATCGGTGAATCCCTGGCTGCTATATGAAATGATGCCGGCATCTTCCTTCCAGCCCATTTTCGACGACCTTCTCCGTCAGGAAATAAAATATGTGTACGAACATGAGTCGGTTCCGATGGGTATGTGTAAACTTGTTCCGCATACCTATCGGACTTCTCATGTAATTTACCTCGGTGGCTTGGGCATACATCCCGGATTCGAAGGAAAAGGGCACGGGGCCAAAATGCTGCGTGAAATTATCGACCTTTGTCGCTCCGCCGGCTTTGGAAGACTGGAGCTAAGCGTTTCTGTCGAAAACAGCAAGGCTATTCGGCTATATGAACGGGTTGGTTTTGAGAAAGAAGGCGTTTTAAGAAAGTATACTCATTTGCAAAACGAGAACCGATATATCGATGAAGTGATGATGGCGGTTTTATTATAAACGGATTCTTTCTCCCGAAAGGAATTGATACCAGGCAGGTTTGTATTTATCCAATTAACATTCCGGCAATGGCAAAAAAACTACCAAAAGAACTGCAATCTTTTTTGAAATCGTTTTCAAAGCAAAGAGCAGAGACGTTTTTGCAACTAAGAGACTTCGCCTGGAGTCTTTGCCCAACCGCATCGGAGATAATCTATGATAATTACAATGCGCTGGCCATAGGCTGGTCTCTCACCTCAAAACTTTCGCATGTAGTCTGTTCCATAGCTTTTATGCGATCCAATGAGAACATTCATTTCGGATTTTGGTGGGGAAATATGATCAAAGACCCCGACCGGATCCTGCTTGGCAAGGGAAATAAATACCGGTATGTTCAGGTACCGGACCTGAAAACGTTTCCAAAGGCAGCCATCCGAAAACCTGTTGAACAGGCACACAGCTTTGTATTGTCGAAGATCGGTCCAAAGGATGAACTGATAAAGGGAAAATCGATACTCCGGTCAATATCTGAAAAAAAGCGCGTATCCGGGACTGTAAAAAAGGGTGTCAAAAAAAGTGTGGTAAAAAAGGCAAAAAAGTAACGGCAGATCGATAAACTCTGATGTACCGGTAAACTTTACAGGTTATAGAATAAAGCCCCCGATTTCTTTCACCTCATTTGTTACATCTACGTTTACTCGCACCCTCACCCCCGGCCCTCTCCCGCGGGGGAAAGAGGAGTCAGGTGAATGAGCCAATGGGCCAATAAGTCAATGAGTAAATGGTCGTGACGGATGACGAATTACGAATGACGGATGACAAATGAATCCAATACCAGCATTCAGCGTGAAACATGAAACCTGAAACGATAAACGCATCCACCATCAGCGACTGGCTCTGGCAGCAAAGCTTCCGATACGCTCGCAAAATCACTCACTCTCGCTCCCTGAAGAGGGGCTTACTTTTCAAAATGCTCGAAAAATCGGACTTTTTAAGCGTAAATGAGGGGAATGATCAACTTTCCCCGGATACCAAAGATATACTTGTATAATAATGGCGGCCCTCACTTTGATCTTTCTGCCGCAACTGCTCTTCTATACTTTCACAATTGCGGATTCAATAACATTCTGTTTACGGTTTGATAACATTGGCGATACAATTTGCCGCCACAAACACAAACCACTGTTATGAAAAAATTTAAACTGACGCTGGCGTTGGCTGGCTTTGCCTTGATCGCCTGTAATAAGGGAGATTTGTATCAATATCCAAATGAAGATGCTTCGACTTTCCAGGAAATCGGCAGCCTTGCTATTGGTGGAGAAGGCGCTGCTGAAATTAGTGCCTATGATCCTTCTACCAGAAAGTTGTTCGTGATTACGAACGCTGGTTCAACCACTCGTATAGATGTAGTGAGCTTGCTGCAACCTTCTTCTCCGGAAGCTATTGGTTATATTGATATTGCTCCTTATGGGGGCAATGTGAACAGCGTGTCCGTGAGTGAGGGAAAGCTCGCAGCAGCTGTAGAAGGATTTCAGAAAACCGATCCGGGAAAGGTATTGGTATTTAAAACTACAGATTATGCATTGGTAGCACAGGTTCCTGTTGGAGCCCTGCCTGATATGATTACCTACAGTTCTGATGGGAAGTATATTCTCACTGCCAATGAGGGTGAACCCAATGACGCATATACGGTTGATCCCGTCGGTTCCGTATCGATTATTGCTGTGAGGGAGAACTATGCTTCGACTACCCTTGACTTTTCGCCGTTTGCGAACCAGGCGGAATCGCTTAAATTCAAAGGGCTAAGAATATTCGGTCCCAATGCCTCTTTTGCACAGGATATCGAACCCGAATACATCACTGTCGACCAACAATCAAAGTTTGCCTGGGTAACTTTGCAGGAAAACAATGCGATAGCTAAATTGGACATCCGGGCAAGGAAAATACTGCAAATTATCCCGCTTGGTTTTAAAAACTATGGTCTTGGTGCGAACGCTATCGACCCGAGCGATAAAGACAATCAGCTTCAGCTGAACCAATGGCCGGTAAAAGGAATGTACCTTCCTGACGCTATTGGCTTTTTCGAACAGGGAGGCACTCCTTATCTTATCACAGCCAATGAAGGCGATGTGAGGGAGTGGGCCGGTTTTGCCGAAAATAAAAGAGTAAAGGACTTGAAACTGGACCCAGTGGCTTTTCCGGATGCTACGCTTAAAACCGATGCCAAATTAGGCCGTCTGAATGTAACCCGGACAATGGGAGACATTGACAACGACGGGGATTATGATGAGTTGTATTCATTCGGGGCAAGGTCATTTTCTATCTGGAATGCGAGCAATGGAACACTTACTTTCGACAGCGGCAATGAGCTGGAACGTAAATGTATCGAGTCGTTGTATTATGATGACAACCGTTCGGATGACAAAGGAGTGGAACCGGAAGGAGTTGTTTTGGGAATTGTAGGAAGAAAGCCGGTTGCGTTTATCGGAATGGAAAGGGCGGACGCTATTGCGATTTATGATATATCTAATCCCTCTGCCCCCCGGTTTATAAAATTGCTGAAAACCGGCGATGCGCCGGAAGGCTTGACATTTATTCATGCCAGCGAGAGCCCCATTCAAAAGAGTCTGCTGGTTACCAGTAATGAAGGAGATGGAACCATCAGAATTTATAGTGTTCAGTAACTAATATGGTGCAAAAGGTTTAAAAGAAAAGCGGATGCAGGCACGCAACCTGCATCCGCTTTATAATTTATGTTGAGGAGTCTGGTCGAATTAAAACTCGGCGCTGCCTGGTGTTCTCGGGAAGGCAATGACATCACGGATATTCGTCATGCCGGTAACGAATTGTACCATCCTTTCGAAACCTAAACCAAAACCGGCGTGAGGAACGGTTCCAAATCTACGGGTATCGAGATACCACCACATTTCTTCTGCCGGGATATGCATTTCTTTCATCCTGGCTTCCAGGCGATCGAGTCTTTCCTCTCTTTGAGAGCCCCCAACGATTTCACCAATACCTGGAGCAAGAATATCCATGGCCGCCACCGTTTTTCCATCATCATTCTGGCGCATATAAAAGGCCTTGATCTCTTTCGGATAGTTCGACAGGATCACCGGCTTTTTAAAATGTTTTTCTACCAGGTAACGTTCGTGTTCGCTCTGCAGGTCCATTCCCCAACCTGTGATCGGATACTGGAATTTCTTCTTTTTATTATGGTTGCTTTCTTTCAGGATGTCGATGGCTTCCGTATAAGTGAGCCGCTCGAAACCGTTGTTGAGCACAAACTCGAGTTTTTCGATCAGACCGAGTTCGCTGCGTTTGTCCTGCGGGAGCTGTTTCTCTTCATCCGCCAACCGTTGTGCCAGGAACTCGAGGTCTTCCCGGTTGTTTTCCATCGCGTAACGGATGATGTATTTGATAAATTCTTCAGCCAGGTTCATGTTATCTTCCAGATCATAAAAAGCCATTTCGGGCTCGATCATCCAGAATTCTGCCAGGTGGCGCGCTGTATTAGAATTTTCAGCCCGGAAAGTCGGGCCGAATGTATAGATCTCTCCAAAAGCAGTGGCACCCAGTTCACCTTCGAGCTGACCGCTTACGGTAAGGTTTGCCGCTCTGCCAAAAAAATCCTCTTTGAAATTGATGGAACCATCTTCGTTCTTGGGTGGATTGTCGGCCGGAAGGGTGGTAACGCGGAACATCTCGCCGGCGCCTTCCGCATCACTGGCGGTAATGATGGGTGTGTGCAGGTAAACGAATCCTTTGTCATTAAAGAATTTGTGTACTGCAAAGGCAAGGGAATGCCTTACACGAAAAACAGATCCGAAAGTATTGGTGCGAAAGCGCAAATGCGCAATTTCTCTCAGGTATTCGAGTGTCGGCCTGTTTTTCAGTTGAAGCGGATATTTCTCCGCATCGCTGTCGCCCAGGATTTCGATAGCAGTCGCCTGCAAATCCATCTTCTGACCTTTGCCGGGAGAGGGAACCAGGATGCCTTCTACTTTCAGGGAAGCAGAAGAAGTGATCCGTTTTAAAACAGATTCCTCAAATTTTCCCAATTCCGCAACTACCTGCAGGTTGGCATTGGTTGATCCGTCGTTTATGGCGATAAACTGGTTGTTGCGAAACGACCTTACCCATCCCATAACGGTCACTTGCTGTTGCTGTGGTTCCCAGCCGAGCAGCTCCTTTATTTTCACTCTTTTGTTGAACATAGGCTGGCAAAGATAGGATACACAGCGAATTAGAGATATTAATCTGGTTATAAGTCACCGGATTTTTTGCAGTCTCCGTGGTTATCAGGCAATAGGGAGATACGTTCCTTCTTCTTCCCGGATCAATTATGACCAGAGGGTCGGTTTGAAATTTCCTCCGCTCGCGCTCATTTTACATTTTACTCATATCGTAACACGGTAATTTTCAATAGTGGTATTTTCGCCTTTTGTGGCTGAAAGACATATTCATATAGCACTGGTAGGGAACCCCAACAGCGGTAAAAGTTCGCTGTTCAATGCCCTCACCGGCCTGAATCAGAAAGTCGGCAATTTCCCCGGCGTTACGGTTGATAAAAAAACCGGCGTTACTCATATTTCGGAAAAACTAAAAGCGACCATCCTCGATCTTCCGGGAACATATAGTCTATACCCCCGCAGAGAAGACGAATGGGTAGCTTACCGGGTATTGATGCAGCAGGATGAAGAGGTTCAGGTACCCGACATGGTGGTACTGGTAGCCGATGCCAGCAATCTTAAAAGAAACCTGCTGTTTGTTTCACAGATCATCGACCTGAAAATTCCTGTGGTATTGGTACTGACGATGCTCGATATTGCGCGTCAGAAAGAACTTACTATAAATATACAGGAGCTGGAGCGTGAATTGGGTATTCCGGTAATTGCAGCCAATCCCCGGAAGAATAAAGGCATCGCCCCATTGAAAAAGATCATTGAGCAAACCGCAAAGGATCTGTACAAGGCGCCTGCGAGAGACTTTATCAACAATGCTGCCCTCGCCGAAAGTGCGATTCAGGATGTAAAGGAGATCGTTCCGGGGCTGAGCGATTATAAGGCCATCCATTACCTGATCAATCACGAAAGTTTTATTCTTGACGCCGGCACACAGGATAAGATCGAAGAAATAGAACAGCGGTATCATTTCAATCATACCAAGGTACAGGCCGAAGAGATTTTGCAACGTTACCAGCGAATTGGTGCGGTGATGAAACAATCTGTTTCACAGCCCACGCTGATGGAGAAAAAGTTATTTACTGAAAAGCTCGACGATATTCTTCTGCATCGCCGCTGGGGTTACCTCTTATTGCTTGCGGTTCTTTTCCTGTTATTCCAGAGTGTGTTCTGGCTGGCAGAATACCCGATGAACCTGATCGACTGGAGTTTTGCTGAATTGAGCTCCTGGCTGGGCAGTATCATGCCGGCCGGGTGGTTTACCGACCTTTTTATAAACGGAATCCTGGCGGGCTTGAGTGGAATCCTGGTATTTATCCCGCAAATCATGATCCTGTTTGGGCTCATCACCATCCTGGAAGATACCGGGTATATGGCGCGAATCAGCTTTCTGAGCGATAAGCTCATGCGAAAGGTTGGATTGAACGGGAAGAGTGTTATGCCCATGATCAGCGGATTTGCCTGTGCCGTTCCTGCCATCATGAGTGCGAGAAATATCGAGAATAAGAAAGAGCGACTGCTCACCATTCTCATTACACCCCTGATGAGTTGCAGTGCCCGACTTCCCGTGTACACCATCTTGATATCACTGGTTATCCCTTCACATTACTATTTTGGTTTTTTAAGCAAGAGAGGGTTGGTAATGATGGGTCTTTACCTGCTTGGCCTGGTGATGGCGCTGATTGTTTCCTATGTTGGAAAATGGTTTATCAAAATCCAGGAAAAAAGTTTCTTTATTCTTGAACTGCCCATTTACCGGGCTCCCAGATGGAAGAATGTGATCGTAACGATGATCAGCAAGGCCCGCATATTTGTTGTTGACGCGGGAAAGGTGATCATGGTGATCAGCCTTATACTATGGGCGCTGAGTACTTTCGGTCCGCCCGACAGAATGGATGCCGTCAATGCCAAATATGAACAACTGATCAAAGAGCATCCCGCCAATACCGCCGAACTGACACGGCAGATGAATGCAGAGCATCTCGAAAATTCATTTGCTGGTATTCTCGGTAGAGCCATTGAACCCGCCATCCGCCCGCTCGGGTTTGACTGGAAGATTGGCATCGCCCTGATTACTTCTTTCGCGGCACGCGAGGTTTTTGTTGGTACGATGGCGACTATTTACAGCGTGGAAGGGGGTAATGATGCCGACGAATCGACCCTGCGCGAAAAAATGGATGCTGCAAAAAGACCGGATGGCACCCGGGTATATACCCTGGCAACAGCCGTTTCGCTGATGATCTTTTATGTATTGGCCATGCAGTGCATGAGTACCCTCGCAGTGGTAAAAAGGGAAACCAGGTCCTGGAAATGGCCACTTATCCAATTGATTTACATGACCTCACTCGCTTATTTGTGCAGCCTGATCGCCTACCAGGCGCTGAGCTGAACCCTGATTTTTTGAAGGCTTTTCCGGCAATAGAAGGCTGAAACCAACGTTTTATGGGTATATATCCAAACCCATGAAAAGAATCGCTTTCTTTTTGCTGCTGGCCTGTGCCTGCCTCTCTGCCTCCTCCCAATCACAATGGTATTATTATGCCGAAGAATTTTACTTCGTTAAAGAAGTGCCCGTAAAAGACTATCGCGGCATGAATTTCCGCTATGAAATTGCCGTAAGGTCGAATCCTGCTGATACCCTTTCAAAAGTGCGTGTACACGGAATCAATGTTGGTAAAGGGCGGGAAGATTTTATAGCCAGCGACTTTTCAATCGAAACAAGACAGGAACAAGCCTGGACCATTTACACCATTGTGGGTAAAGTAGACGAAGAGGCCTTTAAACTTTGGTTTTATACCGCTGTGAATGGAAACGGTGAATTTTATTTCGATGATATCAGTTTCTATGTAGAAACCGAGCCGGGACGCTGGAAACAACTTTTGCTGCCCAACAGCTCATTCGAATCAACAAGTAAGAATATTTTCGATGGTTATTATGTCAGCCGCAGAAATTCGTCGACGCTGAATACACAGGTGTCACGTTCTGTATATAAAAGTGGAAAAACGGCGCTTCAAGTGATCAGTCGCAAACAGCAGCCGGTATCTCTGCTCACCAACGCCAACGATTAAGAGATAAACTAACCCGAATAAAAAAGAGGACCCATTGCCGGTCCTCTTTTTGGTTTTCGTATTCTTAATCCTTTGGCAATGCTTCTTAGTGTATCCCGTTTTGAATTCTTCGTTTCAGCTCGGGATAAATTTTTCGCATCAGGTTGTTAAGCAACTCTCCTTTGGAGGGCCCGATGCCCGCTCCGTTCCTGTTGTTCACCAGCACCCAGTCTTCCTGGCTCAACGCCCTGCTGTCGCCGGTATATGTTGCAAAACTCTCCGAATAATTAACCTCATCGCGAACAAAACCGTTATCGATGCTGGTCCGCGAGGAAAGGTCATTGACCTGGTATTCTATCTCTCCCTGTATGGCGAAATTGCTCTGTGTGATATATAACGTTGCATATACTGTTTTATATATAGGCTTGCCGGTAGAATCTTTTCCACTTTCCACGCTTTTGGATGCCTGCCGGGTGAATTGCTGGGGTGTGGAACGAACGGGGTTCAGCGAGCGCCACCTGATATTGATTTCCCAATCTACCGGGATTCTCTCCCTGCGCACGTCGCGGTCGCTGTAAAACCTCGCAGGCATGTTGCCGGCGCTTCTGCCACCCAGCTCTCTCACCAGCTGATCCTGGTATTCCTGGGGGCGATAGCGATAATCAGGAATGCTATTCCAGTTGCCATTTACCCCGGTGAAAAAGATATTGTCGTCTTCGATGGGATTAACGACCACATTTACAATGCTTGCCTCGTAAGATTCTTTGGTCAGCTTAACCACGTCCTTGTAACCCGACATGAAGTAAGCAGCCCTGGTGAAATTATGATAGGCCTCCAGGTAGCTCTCTCTTCTTCTGTCATTCATCAAATCGAGCCCTCTCGAATAGAAGTCTTCCGCAGCCTCATTCCGGAGCTGATCGATTTCTTTCAAATAACTCTTCGGTTTTACGATCGAAAAACTGCCCGGGGTAGCTTCCAGGCTGGTAAAAATATGCTGAAGGGCATTCAACTCGTTGAGTGCCCGATCCCATTTGTTTTCGTCATTGCTGTTTCGATAAACTTCCACAGCGTCTTCGTGCCGCTGCACGGCTTTGGGATAGAGAATCTTCAGATCTTCTGCCGCTTTCTCACTGGGCTTTTTCTTGTTCAGCGCATTGATCGCGTCATACAAAGGCCTGTCTTCCGAAAAACTTGCCTGGAACCTCCTCGAAGATCCACAGGAGAGTAACAGGACAGAGGGAATGATCAGCAAGAGTAAAATTCTACCATTCATAAGTAATGCCTTTAATAGTATAACGAAGATGACAGCCTGCCGGCTGTTA
This sequence comes from uncultured Chitinophagaceae bacterium, assembly GCA_964605065.1. Classification (GTDB taxonomy): domain Bacteria; phylum Bacteroidota; class Bacteroidia; order Chitinophagales; family Chitinophagaceae; genus Endoryza. The sequence continues at coordinate 411,598 of CAZSAQ010000001.1, read as the reverse complement.
TCGTTTTCTTAAGATAGTTGTTTGGACAACCTTTAACAAATACTGTTTAAACCCGGAGCCAGGGGTGCGGGGTCAATTCATCACTTTCAGTAATTGTTTGACATCCGTTTCGTGAAACAATTGAGTTCCTTCATTCATGGTGGCTGCTGATCCGCAGGCTACGCCGAAGCGCAGCGCTTCTTTCAGACCGGCATTTTTATGGAGGGCATAGACAATGCCGGCAACCATACTATCGCCCGCGCCTACCGTACTTCTTTTCTCCACTTTTGGCGCTTCCACAAAGTATTTTTCATCTGCCGTTACCAGCCAGGCTCCCCTGGACCCCATCGACACTACAACTATTTCAGCAAAACCATTTTCAACTACCTGTTGTGCTGCGTCATCTACTTCGTCATCTGATAAGTGATCACGGTTCAGCATTCTTGTCAGTTCATTTCTGTTTGGTTTGATGAGATAGGCGCCTTTGTTTTCCATTGCCTGCAGCGCATTGCCGGATGTATCCACAATGCACCGGGCTCCTGCGGAACGGGCGGTTTTGATGATCAAACCATAGAAATGATCTGGTAACCCCGGTGGTAAACTCCCGCTTGCTATTACATATTGTGGGGCAAAGGATCTAATTTCATCGATCAGCGTGCGGATCGTCTTTTCTTCCACGGATTTTCCGGGAAAGGTGAACCTGAACTGGTTGTTGGTTTCATTTTCGAGTACGATCCAGTTTTCCCTGGTTTCCACCGAAGTGTCGACAGAGCGAAAATCTATGCCGTCTTTTGCCAGCAGGTCTCTCAGCATATTTCCATTGTGACCACCGGCGGGGAACAGAGCCACGGATTCCATCGATAACTTCTTCAAGGCCTTGCTCACATTAATTCCGCCGCCACCTGCTTCATTGACCACTTCCGTGCAACGCAGTTTACTTTCCGGTACCAGCCGGCCGACTGAAGAACTTTTATCAATACAAGGATTCAGCGTTACAGTAAGAATGGAACTCATGGTTGGGGGTTTTTTAATTCGGCCAGTACCGCGTCGATTCTTTCTTTCAGTATTTCGAAAGGAGTATAGCCGTTTGAAAGAAGGTAAAATTTCGAATCGCTTGCCTGTAAAAATACAGCCGGGAAGCCTGTTACCTTGAGCTGCTTGCATAAACTGAACTCATAGTAGGCTTTCTCCTTATACTCTTCGCTATGAAGCCTTTGATAAAATTCTTCGGAGGGCAATTGATATCTCTCAACTAAATGGCGATAGGTTTCATCATCACAAAGATCCCGGCCTTCGTACAGATGGGCATATTGCAGATCGGAAGCGAACTCCACCTGTTTTTCCGGGTAATATTCTTTGAAAACACACAAAGCAATGGCTGGTTTTTCGGAAGACGGATACCAGTCGCTATCGTCCGGGTTACGAAAATGCCAGAGATAATCTTCCCCGAACTTGATGCCGGTAAGCTCTTCGACTCTTTTATAGTTAGAGAGGACTACGTTGGCCATTGCTCCTACATGCCGGGGAGGATCGGGGAGGATCATACCTCCGCTGAGCACCTCGAAGTCGAGCTGGTCCCTGTATTTATAGAATATTTTCCTGATAACAGGGCTGAATCCATAGCACCAGCCGCAATATGCATCATAACAATAGATCAAGGTCATTGTGCAAAGGTAGACCGGAAAGGGCAGACCGGAAAAGTGCGGCCGCAACCAGATGCCGAAAAAAAACCGGCCAGTGATTGCTCACCAGCCGGCTATTTAAGGTTCAAAGGTTTTCACATGAGGATTTATCCTCCTCTTCTTCCGGAGTGGTTGCCGCGGCCTTCGTTGCCACCGCCCTGACTCCGGCCACCGCCTGATGGAGCGGCGTTTTCCCTGCGCTGGGATTGACGGCCTCCGCCACCACCGCCGTTAAATACGCCTCCTCTGTTTGGAGAGTCGTTTTGTCTTACGCGACGATCGGGCTGGCTTCCGCCAGGCTGCCTGTTTTCCGGTTGCGGGTTATATTGTCTTTGCGGGCGATCCGAGTTATCCCTGCCTCTGAAGATATCGGGTCGGTTGCCCTGGTTGTTATTCCTGTTGTCAATGTTGCCGGGAGTTCTGTTGTATTCACGGTTGCGGTTATTGTTGTTGTATCCTCCATTTTCATTTCCGCGGCGATTGAAAATGTCGCGGTTGCTGTTTTCATTACGGTTATTATACCGGTCATTGCCGCGGTAGTTGGAATTATTACCACGATTGTAGTTGTTCCTGGCATAGTCGGGCCTCCTGTTATCGCCATAGCGATTCACGTCCCTGGTAACGATTCCCCGGCGGTTGTTATAGACATTATTGTTATAGTTAAAGGTGTTGTTTCTCACATATACATTATTACTTCTTCCTCCGTAGAAATAGCGGGGGCCGCCATAATAGTTGCGATAGAAGTAGTTCGGGCGATAAGCACTGGGTCCCCACCAGCCGCAACGGCTGTAGCCCCACCATCCGCTTCCGACTCCGATATTCAACCATCCGAAATTGATGTTTACACCAAAGCCCCATCCATACCAGCGGGAGTAACGCATATTGTATCCCCAGGTGCAGGGTCTTGGAAAGTAGTAGTGACGATACCAGGGGCGATAATAATAGCCGGTTCCAAAAACCACCGTGGGTCCGCAAATGAAAGTATTCAGGTAGCCCGGGGTATATCCCATGTATACGTAATCGGGGTATACATCATATATGTAAACATATTTGACATGATAAACCGGATAACGCGGGGGGATCAGCACTACTTCGTAGGGTCTTTCCACAGAAACAACCCAGGGCCCGCGGGCTGAATAGGATTCGAACCAGACGCCATTGTCCACAGCATAGAATCTGTTCCGGTAGCGGATAACGGAATAGGGACTGTTGGTTGCATACTGAAGATGCGTGCCGTCGATGGATTCGAAAACCGGATCGCCATCATAAATAACATCGAGACTGGTATTGTTCCTATCCACTTTTGCTGTTTGAGGTACCTGGGCGTCCTGCATGGCTTCGCGGGCTTCGTCCGTTCCGCCAACGCTGGCCAGCACATCCGCTTTTTCCGAGTTAGATGGAATGCGGGCAAAGTCGGCCGGAAGCTGATCCGCGTTAACGAATTCCCATTTACCGCTCAGGGTTTTTGATTTGTACCATCGTCCCGATAGCAGCACATAGTAATTCTGAGAATTTACATCCATGAAAATATCATCGTCTGTATTTTTTACATACAGCAGGTTTGTTCCCTGAACCGCCGAAAATTTAGCCTCGCCGTCGGTTTGCAACAGCTCAGCGGGTTCAGTGGTTATGATGATATTCGAAATGGTATAGTCTTTTGTTTCCTGCTCCGTTTCATTATTCTTGTAAGAGGCGCTGATTGCAGACTCGATAGAAGCGAGATTGGCAGGCGGCTGGGCAGCAAATTTGTAGGGGCCGGTTGCAGACGTGGCATTATACCAGTGCTTGCCTCCATATAAATAAAACTGCCCGTCTTTGTTTTTTATGATTGTAAAGGGAGAATTGACAACGGTTTCGACTCCCCAGTCGCTGTTTTGCTGAATTTTAGGCGCCCCATCAATAGAAACCAGTATGGAAGGCTGGTTGGCATACATCACTTTCGGAGGGGTATTATTGATGTTGTTGGCCAGTGCGGTTTGCTGATCGGTAACAGCCAGGTTGTTTTTCAATTGCTCATCGGTATAGGTCAGATTCCAGGAAGGTATAGCCTGTTCGAGTGCTTCCTGTACCGCCGCCATGTCATTCTCCCTGTTTTCTCCAGGTAGTTTGACGGAGGTAATGTCTACCGACTGCACTGTTTTAGACGATCCATTGCCGGAAAGACTGGCAGTGAGCCAGAGGACACCGAATACGGGGTCTGTCTGGCCCGAAGGGATAATAGAAAAAGCCGCACGGGCCTTGAGGGTATTTCCCGAATAAGATTCTGTTTCCCACTCATACATTTTGATGGAAGAACCATTGGAAGTGTTGGCAGATCTGGGCCAGGAATTATTGTTTTGAGCGGAGACGGACATCAGCATGCCGCCCGCCAGGAAAAGAGAGAGTGTAAAAAGAAATTTCATATACACATTGTTTTACTTGAAAGAAAGAGCGCTTTCACCATACTAAAGTAGCAAATCAGACTTCCCGGGTTGATTATGGTTTGATAAAGTTTTGTCAACGAATTGTGAAGGTTTTTACCGGCAGTGTTTTCCATTTCTCAGCATTTCACTGTCAATAAAACCCCATCAGCACAAAACAAATCAGCTTTTTATTTCTTCGAATTTCTGTTCGTAGTCGGGTTCCATCTGTCCCAGAAAAGAAAATACAAACCATAATTTCCTTTGAAGTGCTGGTGGTGCTGGTTGTGATTGATGGATGTATTGATCCATCTTCCCAACCAATGACGGCTGAAATTCCTGGGATATAACTCCCAGCCGAGGTGACCGTATATATTGTAGACGATCATGAAGAGAAAAAAGAACGACAGGTGGTAAAGAGTTATCGGAAAAGTGAAGAGGAATATTACTACAATACCCACTTCCACGATGGCTTCGAGGGGATGGAAGGCATAGGCTGCCCAGGGGGAGGGATTGGTGGATTGATGGTGAACAAGGTGAAAATACCTGAAGATGCGGGGGTGATGCATGAGGCGATGGGTCCAGTAGAAGTAAGTATCATGCAGGAATAACATCAGCAAAAAGGCAAAACCGAAATAGAGCCAGCCATATTGAGAAAGGCCGGTAAGTTACAGGGCCTACTCCCTCATTCCTGCGGCACCTTTTTTGCAAACTAAATATTTCTATAACAAAGTATGTTAGTTGCATCAAACACATCGCAAACTTGAAATGCACCTGTGAAATTGTAAAACACTTTATTCGTCGATTTCTTCTGGGGATTTTAGCGTCGCCAGCAAAACAAGCTGATAGCAGGCAATGATGCATCAATGGAGATACACGTCTATCGGTGAAACCCAGACGTCCATTTGATAGTAATTTCCGAAAAGCTTCTAAATCGGTTACTGCCAGTTAGTAGTAACAAAAATTTATTGTAAAAAATATTGCGTGTATAGAAAATAGTCATAAGTTTAATAGAATGATGATTTAAAAAGAACAGTTGTTCTTTCCCGTTAATAGTTAACCCTTATTTCCCCCCAAACCTGTTTATGAGATTAAACAACCTAATCTCTTTACTGTCGTGCATCTTTATTTCAACCACCTGCTTTTCACAAAAAGAAAGCAAAGCCGAGATCATCACATCTTTTCCTTCTCGATTTCTGGAAAAACTAGATACAAGAGCTTCTTCTCTTGAGCAGAAGATTATCTCCAAAACAGAAAAAACTTTAGCAAAGCTTCAACGACAAGAAAAGCGACTATATAAGAAGCTGCTTAAGAAGGATTCGGTTGCCGCTCAGCAATTGTTCGCTAATTCTCAAGCCAAGTATGAAGAGTTGCGGAATGGCCTGAATGACAAATCAGCTCAGGTGACGGGGGCGTCACAGTATTTTCCCTATTTCGACACCTTAAAAACTTCATTAAAATTTCTTGCCAGTAATAATAATGATGTATTCAAGAATCTTCCTCTCAAAGATCTAAAACAAACGTCTGATGCAGTAAAAGGGTTAGACAATAAACTACAATATGCTTCTCAAGTAAAAGCGTTTATCAAAGAACGAAGAGAACTATTGAGAGAAAAATTAGTTCAATTGGGATTTGTAAAAGAACTTAAGAGGTATAACAAGGAAGTTTATTACTACTCAGAACAAATAAAAGAGTATAAAGAGGTTTTACAAAACCCGGAGAAACTGGAGCGCAAGGCCTTGTTGCTTATTCAAAGGTTACCGCTGTTTCAAAGATTCATGCAAGAGCATTCGGAACTCGCAGCTCTTTTCCCAATACCAGATAACTATGGTACTCCTCTCGCTTTACAAGGATTACAAACAAGAGCAAGCGTTCAGAATGCTATTCAGCAACAGATGCAAGCGGCCGGGCCCAATGCGACAGCTGTCATGCAGCAGAATATTCAGGCTGCACAGGTTCAACTCAGGCAATGGAGAGAAAAGGTTAATCAGCTGGGTGGAATGAGCAGCGACCAGGAAATTCCCGACTTCAAACCCAACTCCCAAAAAACAAAATCATTCTGGCAGCGGCTGGAGTATGGAACAAACCTGCAAAATACCCGGGCCAATTCTTTTTTACCGGTTACATCTGACCTGGGGCTATCTGTTGGATTTAAGATCAATGATAAAAGCATCGTAGGTGTGGGAGCAAGCTATAAAATGGGATGGGGCAAGGATATCCGGCATATAAAGATATCACATGAAGGGGTGGGGCTAAGAAGTTACTTCGACTGGAAGCTGAAAGGAAGCTTTTATATAAGCGGAGGTTATGAGCAAAACTACCGTCAGCGTTTTGACAATATTCAGCACCTGCGTAACCCATCGCAGTGGCAACAAAGCGGGCTAATCGGTTTGAGTAAAAAGTATTCGATCAATAAAAAGCTGAAAGGCAACATAAAGATTTTATTTGATTTTTTATCAGGAAGTCATTCGCCTCAAACCCAACCGGTATTATTCCGATTGGGTTATGGTTTCTAAACAATTAAGTAAAGGCAAATAAACCGATATGAAGAAACTGATATGGCAGGTGATAGTCCTGCTGATATGGTCACAGTATGTTAACGCCCAAAGCATGGAAATTAAGCTGCCGAGCGTGCTCCCTGCCTCCCCGGAGGCAAGTGCCATCAATAAGAATGGCCAGCTAACTGTTGGTCTCTTCACCGGAGGCGCTCAGGCTTCAATACCCATTCACGAGATCAAGCTAAATAACCTTAGTCTGCCCATTTCGATAGACTACGCGAGCAACGGCACGAAGGTGGATGAGATTCCCTCAAGGGTCGGAATGGGCTGGAGCCTAAATGCTGGAGGAGTGGTATCCAGAATTGTACACGGTGCTCCTGACGATCAAACAACTCGTCAATCCATTCCTGCCCAGCCGGAGAACGTCTCCAGCAGTGCCAACCTGACGTTTTACGAAAGGATCAACCAGGATCCCGACGGGGACCCGCCAATTTATGATGCAGAACCCGATGAGTTCAGGTATAACGCCCCTGGATTATCCGGAAAGTTTGTGATCGATAACAATGGTAATCCTGTCGAGATTCCGTATAGCGCCAATAAGATAACAGTTACTAAAACAGGAAGCCATTATTCCAAAGTTACCATCAAGTCTCTTGACGGCGTTGTATATGAATTCGGAGACGGGGCCGTTGAATCCACTTCTTCTCATGTTTATGTGTCAGGTTTGCATGGCTGGCAGACGATCAAAACCGCTTTTTTTCTCAAAAAGATAACTTTCCCCAGCAAAGAATATGTTGAGTTTAATTACACTGCTATTTCTATTACTTCTGCAACAAGCGCTTCTCAGTCGATAAACAGGTCTGATGGAGGGGATAATCTCTGCCAAGGCAATCCACCCAATTGTGCAGTCAATACCTACAGCAGCTTAACTACTTCAGTCGCTCTTGTAAATTATGACTCCTATTATCTATCTTCTATTTCCGGATCGGATGGTAGTATTATTAATTTTTATTACAGCTCAAGACCCGATTATAGCGGCGACAACCGACTGACTTCGATTAGTATTAATACCACGTCAACCGGGGCGAAGAATTTTGTACTTAGTTATTATGATCCAAGTACTAATGGAACAGGGTATTACCCCGGGTCTACCAACACCAATAAACGGTTCTTTCTGAAAGATCTTACCCAGATTGCCACCAACCCGCAATCGGTTGTGGATTCATTGAAATATATTTTTGAATACAACGATATAGATAACCTGCCCCCCCGGTTGGCTTATTCACAAGATCATTTCGGGTACTACAATGGCCAAAATAATAATTACTCCCTTCCTACTACCGGAGACGGGTATACCTGGGGTGGATATAATACTTCCAACAAAACACCCGATCCAACTTACGCCAAAAAGGGAATGCTAACCAGGATTACTTATCCTACAGGCGGGTACGATGAGTTTTCCTACGAAGGCAACACGGTTCCTCAAAGCATACAGGTGCAGAATTTATCAACAGTAACTGCTTCGGGACCCGGTCTCGGAAGCAATAGCAATAATATCTGGACAGCAAGCGTAGGAAGTATTTTATACAATCAAACTGTAACCCTGCAAGTGAGCGCTTCGCATAATATGTACTATTGGGAGGGTATCGGGCAGAGTCCGCCTTCCAATGATGCTACCAAACCGGTTACGATAGAATTCAAGAATACGACAACCAATACAGTGATCTATACCGGCCAACGTACGGTAAATACCTCCATCAATATTCCGGTTAGCCTGGTTGCGGGGAATAATTACCAGATCAAGATTACAGTGACGGGAGAAGCTTATCATGGCAGAGGTGATCTTACTTATGATCTGAGCAGCGGATCGGCTGGCGCAACAACAAACGTAACGACAGGCGGCATCAGGGTACGGAAAATCAATTCCTATGATCCGGTGTCTGATAAATTAACCAGTAAGTTTTACCATTACTATTACCTGTCAGATACAGGGAAAATTTCATCTGGAATCGGAAGCTATATAATGGGCAATGGTGACTACAAAAGCAGATTTGGGGTGAAAACCTATTGCCCGGGAAGTTGTTCTGGCTGCTATAACCTTTGCTGGTTTGAAACACTTTCTTCCAATAGCGCTGTACCGCTTTATGCTCACTCGGGAAATATTGTAGCCTACAGGTCGGTTATTGAAAGCGATGATTCGCTTTTTGCAAACGGAGGCATCGAACATCAATACGAGCTTCCCGAAGTTACAACCGGGCTGACGGTTCTCAATAATGGGATCAAAGGTTTATCAAAAGATTCATATACAGGGTTGGGCGGCATGGAAAAGCTGACTACTTTTTTTAACCGCAGCAAGTTGGTATTGAAGTCTATTAAAAACACGTTCAAGTTCGATTCTCTATTTGTGATGGTGAATGCGCTTTCCTCGAGAAGGAATTTTTATCACATAACCACCACGCCCGTGAGTAATGATGATTTTCAACAATACGATGCGGCGATTTACAGCTGGATTTCCAAATGGATTCAGAAAGACTCAACTATTACGACTGAGTACGATTATAGCGGCAATAGCCTGGTTTCCTATTCCGTGGATAGTTTTGGCACCAAAGAAAACACCTTGCCGGTGAGAACTGAAACCATAGCAAGCGATGGGCAGAAGGTTTCTGTTTATATGAAATACCCTAACCATTACCCTTCTTCGGCGCCTTACACAGACATGGTAAATGCCAATATTCTTACACCGGTTATTGAGAAGACGCTGATTAAAAACAGCCAACAATTGATTGTTGAAAAGAACAACTATAATAAATGGTACCCAGGGACGGGCAATACGGCACTTATTATTGAACCGCAAACCGTGCAAACGACGAAAGGCGCTGGCTCCGCTGAAACGCGTATCCGGTATCACTCATACGACTCTAGCGGAAATATCCTGGAAGTTTCGAAGGAAAACGGCAGCCGGATCAGTTATATATGGGACTATAATAAAAGCTATCCGGTGGCAGAGATCAAAAATGGAAGTATTACCCAGGATTCAATTGCGTATACCTCTTTTGAAACAAGCAGTAAGGGTAATTGGACCTATTCTGGCGCTACGAGCGCAGATAACTCAGCTCCAACCGGAAGCTATGTTTATTCATTGGGAGCGGGGAGCCTGAGTAGACCTGTAAATAGTTCCAAAAGCTACATTGTGACCTACTGGCTGAAGAACGGATCAGGGTCTGCAGCTGTCTCCGGTTCAGCCCTGAGCGGATTTCCGAAAACGCATTCTGCCAAAAATGGGTGGACACTATATGAGCATCGTGTTGGTTCTGCCAGTACTATTACAGTAAGCGGAACAGGAACGATTGATGAAGTACGACTGTATCCGGTAGGAGCCTTTATGACCACTTACTCCTATATCCCCAACGTAGGAATTTCCAGCAGTTCCTCGGCCAATAATGTTCTCAGTCGTTATGAATATGATCATTTCAACAGGCTGTTGCGTATCCGCGACGGCGATAGAAATATCCTGAAGCAAAATGAGTATGCCTTCAAACAATCTTTCACTCCCTGCAGCACTACTACCGCCAACTGGTCAGTGACCGGCACCACCCGTTGCGTACAAAGCGGGGCCAACAATAACTATACAGGTGTAAAGGAGCGGGAGGAGAAAGACCTGAATAACTGCAGTCCTACCTACCTGCAAACAAGATGGGTAACCACTACGCCATCGAGTCCTTGTGCCCAGACTTATTGCAGCGGTGAGGGCTACCGCATCCCTACAGGCGGAAACACATGCACTGCCGGTCAAAAAATATTTATATACCAGACATATCTCGGAGGGGGGCTCTGGGAGTGTAAATATTACTACTACTGGTCGCAGGATGGATATCGCAGTCAGGACTATATCTCAACCAATTTATCGGTTTGCGAAGTTGATTAAAACAAAAAAAGGTGTATGAAAAGAATATTATATCTGGCGATGTTTTTATTCGGGTGGACGGTAACAGTTAATGCTCAGAGCAGCGGAGTATACAGAGCCTGGTTTAAAGCCAGTAACGGGGCAGATACAATCAGGCTGTCGGATTATACAGGAAAACAAATACTGGTGGTTAATACCGCCAGTATTAGCAATAGTGTACAGCAGATAGCATCCCTGCAACAATTGTTTAGCCAGTTTAAGGATAGCGGGCTGGTGGTAATTGCCGTTCCCTCCAATAGTTTCAGTAACGAACCGGGCAGTGATGCGGAGATCAGACAGTTTTTAGAAAACCGGTTCAGGATTTCATTCCTGTTGGCCGCAAAGTCAGCTGTTTCGGGTGGGGATGCTCCCATATTTTATCAATGGTTTGCCAGCAAAGAGCAAAATGGCGTAATGAATGGAAAGATCAGGGGCGATTTTTCGAAAGTACTGATCAGTACGCAGGGGGAGATCGTCGGAGTGTATGGAGAAACCGTTGACCCAATGAGTACAGTAATTGTTACCGCTATCCGGAGTTTCTGATTCATCTTAGTTAACCATAGAACAGAATTGTATGCCTAATTACAAACGGCTTGTCTTATTACTTTTTTTGCTCAGTGCAGTATCGGCAATCGGGCAGAATGTTCCCAATGGCGCCTCAACGCCTGCCGCAGCTACTATACTACCAGTACCGGCAGCGTATACCAATACTTCTGCAAAAATCAACTATGTACGAACCTGGGAACCCTGGAAGCCGGTTACGGATCCATCTGCTGTCAGCGCATTGGATGTAACGGATGCCAAACAGGTCACTGCCTACGTGGATGGACAGGGGCGGGTTATCCAAACTGTTTCAAAAAAAATATCACCGGCCCGGAAAGATATGGTATCCTATTCCACTTTTGATGCCTGGGGACGGGAAGCTCAAAAATACCTGCCCTATATATCTGCAGATTCAAATGGTTCTTTCAAAGCCAATCCTTTTGTGGAGCAGAATAATTACTACAGCACCGGATCTTTAAATAACAATCAATACAGCGGGGAGCAGGTTTTTTACGCTCTTAACAAATTTGAGCCTGCTCCAATGGGGCGAATGGATACGGTACTGGCAGCCGGTAATAGCTGGGCTGGTAATAACCGGGGTGTAAGAAGTCAATGGACTTTCAATGCCGCCGGAGATTCGGTGCGATTATGGACCATTGCTGATGCGATCGGCAGCAATCCGTCTACATCGGCTGTATATGCTGCAGGTACTTTGTATAAGACGATTGTAACGGATGAGGCAGGGAAACAGGTAGTGGAGTATAAGGACAAGAATGGAAAAGTGATTTTGAAAAAGGTTCAATTTTGGAACACCCCGGCAGCAGGCCATAGCGGATGGCTTTGTACCTATTATATATATGATAACTACGGGATGTTGCGATTTGTCATACAGCCCCGCGGAGTGGAGATCATGAATACGGCGGCCAACTGGTCCGTCACCGCGCATACAAACCTGGTTAACGAGCAGTGTTTTCGCTATGAGTACGACAGCCGAAACAGGATGATCATCAAAAAAGTTCCCGGGTCTGGCGAAGTCTGGATGGTCTATGATCAATTAGACAGGCTGGTAATGACCCAGGATGATGTTCTCAGAAACCAGAGCCCTGCCAAATGGACGTATATCTTATATGACGCACAGGAAAGACCCTATGCTACCGGACTCTGGAACAGCACTAACGACCGGGCTTATCACCAAAACCTGGCAGGTAGCAGCACCGCCTATCCGAGCCTTACCGGAACATGGGAAGAACTCACCCATACTTATTTTGACGATTATACCTGGAGTGGGTCCAGGACAAATGACGGGTCTTATACTACATATTTGTCGGCGGGCAGCAATCCCTGGCCTGAAACCGTGTCGCAAAGCAATCAGACCTATGGCTTGGTAACTGGTACAAAAATCAGGGTGCTTGGCTCCAGTACCTGGATCAGCACAACCAGTTACTACGATGATAAGGCAAGAGCGATACAGACACTGACCGATAACGCAAACGGAGGGGTGGATGTGATCACCAATCAATATGATTTTACCGGAAAGGTGTTGAGCAGTTATCTGCATCATCACAACCCCAGTTCCTCCTTGACTCCCGAGGTAAAGGTGCTTACAAAAATGTTGTACGATCATGCAGGACGATTGGTTAAGGTTTGGAAACAGCTCAACAATAGCGGTGTAGATAAGCTGATCGTGGAAAACGAGTATGATGAGCTTGGCCAGCTTAAAAAGAAAAAGCTGGGGCAAAAGGGCAGTAATCCATTAGAAACACTGGACTATAAATACAATATCCGTGGCTGGCTGGAGAGCATTAACAAGGATTATGTCACCAACAGCAGTAACAGTAATTATTTCGGGCAGTCGCTGAGCTATGATTATGGCTTCAGCAATGTACAGTATAATGGAAATATTGCAGGCACCCAGTGGAGAAGCAAAGGAGATGGAGAACAGAGAGCGTATGGTTTTGCATACGATAATGTCAACCGTTTGCTGAAAGCGGATTTTACGCAGTATACAAGCAGTGCCTGGAATACCTCGGCCGGCCTGGATTTTAGTATGAAGATGGGAGATGGCTCCGACGCAACGTCGGCCTACGATGCCAATGGAAATATCAAGAAAATGTGGCAGAAGGGATGGAAGATAGGTGGGTCTTTCACCATGGATAGCCTCCTCTATCAATATACCACCAACAGCAACAAACTGAAATGGGTGAGGGATGGAAACAATGACCCTAATACCAAGCTGGGCGATTTTAAGGAATCCTCACAGAATAATACCGATAACCTCAACAGCGATGCAGCCGACTACACTTACGATGGTAATGGGAACATGACTATTGACAATAACAAGGCCATCGCATCTATCCGGTACAATCATCTGAATTTGCCAGACAGCATAGTAGTGACCGGAAAAGGAAATATCCGTTATGTGTATGATGCTGCCGGCAATAAGATCAGGAAGATTACTACGGAAGGGTCAAAGGTTACTACTACTACTTATATCAGCGGCTTCGTATACCTGCGGGTAAGCAGCTCTGGCAGTACAGCCGATACATTGCAGTTCTTCGGGCATGAAGAGGGAAGAGTCCGCTACACACCACCCGTGGGCGCCACTGCCGCCAGGTACGACTATGACTATATGGTAAAAGATCACCTGGGAAATGTGAGGGTATTGCTCACCGAAGAGTATAAGCAGGATGTGTATCCTGCCGCTACCCTGGAAGGCAATATCAATACCAGCACCGATGCCATCTATGTAGAGAAAGACTATTATAAAATCGATCCCACTTATGTAGTAGCGAGCTCGGCCGCTACCGGTATCAGCACTTACCCAAATAATAACGGTAATCCACCTTATAATAACAACCCCAACAGCAATATCACCGCAAATAGTGCGAAGCTGTACCAGATGAACAGTGGAACCAACAAGACGGGGTTGGGGATGTCATTAAAAGTGATGGCGGGAGATACATTGAACATTTACGGGAAGTCATATTTCTATGTAAGTGGAAGTATTTCCGGAAGCTCTTCAGCGCCGGCTGTTGCCGATATCCTGGCAGCCTTTACCGGATCCCCGGGGATGACTGGCAAAGGAGTGAACTCCACTGACCTGGGTAATATTACGCAGCTGGTAAATGGTATTTCTACGCTGATGGGTACCCAGGGCTCGCAGACTTCCACACAACCAAAAGCTTATATCAACTGGATCTTCTTTGATGAAAGATTTAATTATGCCGGAGGCGGCTTCGACCGGGTAGGCAGCAGCGGTACTGTTAAATCACACAGCAATACGGCTATTGTGGCGCCCGGGAGCGGGTATGTTTTTGTATATTGCAGTAATGAGAGTCCGCATAATGTGTTCTTTGACAATATACAGGTAATCCACAGCCGCGGCCCGCTGCTGGAAGAAACGCATTATTATCCCTTTGGATTGACGATGGCGGGGATAAGTTCGAAAGCAGCCAACTCCCAGGACAATAAATATGAATATAACAGTAAGGAGAAGCAGGAAAAGGAATTTGGTGACGGAAGTGGATTGGAGTGGTATGATTATGGAGCGAGAATGTATGATGCGCAAATTGGGAGATGGCATGTGGTGGATCCGTTGGCTGGTAAAATGGAACGATGGTCTCCTTTTAACTATGCTTTTAGTAATCCGATTAAATTTGTTGATCGTGATGGAAATATGCCTAGCCCACCTTGTCCCGCCTGTGGTTTTCCATTGTTAAAGGCTGCTGGAGTAATTGTGCCTGGAGATGGGGTTGCTTGGGTAAGGCAAAAGGAGAATGTAACCGTAACACAAACGGAGATCAAAGCAATTTATGAAGACAGTAAGATCTTTAGATTTATTAAAGAAGTTTGGGCTGGCGATCCTCCCGATTTGGTCAAAAAAGTACAGGAAGAAAAGTCGTCCGAATCAATGAAGTATGATGATGATACAAAAGACGTAACTATAATTTCGACAACCATAATTACAGAGATAGGTGTTTATGATGAGACTGCATCACAGTCCACTTCAGTATCCATATCGAAGTATTCAGTAAGTAATGGCGTGATGGAAAGAAAGGGCCCAGGAATATGTTTACCAACTAAGACAAAGAAAAATGTAGAAATTTCCAGCAATCTAAAAAAGGCGCAAGCCTTTGCGAAAGCTGCAAATGATAAAGAAATTAGTGAAGGATGGGATAAAGTAAAAGACGCTATATCTTCATCCCAAGACCAGGCATTTGAACACTTTTATGAGTCACTTAAAACATTTGAGAAAACCAGTGAAAAATATCCTGAACCTGAGAGCCCTAGAAAAAGGTAATATAATTTATCTTTTTGTTTTTTTTATCTTTTGTAAATGCAATGAAAGAGATCGTTTTTTCATAATTGAAGTTCCAAAGAATTATGAAGGATATGTTTTTATAGTATTTGACTCAATGAACACAAATAGTCTGAATCTTGTAAGAGAGGGTTCTTATGCTCAAGTGACATTGCAATATCCGCCTGTTACATATTTAAAGGATAAATTTACAGATGCAATATTAAATGCGATTGTTGTAATTAGGGAAACGGAATCAAGGATAAGTAAAACAACTCAAGGAGGCTCAAATTTTGACCAACAAAAAGCATTCGAAAACCGATTTGCAACATTTATATTTAATAATAAGGAGTATCATTATTATCAAGCATTTGTCACAAATCAGTTCTATGAGCGTAAGAATGACACATTAAAAGTACTCTTAAAAAAATATCAGTCTCAGTTGGACGGTTTTAAGAAGAATTTTCAAAGGTAGTTTTGTAATAGTTGCTTGTAGAGAATAGCTTTAATGATTACATTTTTAAGTCACGCGCTTTCTTCTCGCTCTTGCAAAGTATGTAATACGAGAGAGCTGGGTATGCCTTTATCTATGCTGTAAACTAAATGGTGGCACAAGAACATACTCCCGTAATGGTGTGTTTATATTAAAAATGAATTGAAATGTACAATCATTACTATCCAGATCTTACAATTGATCAATTCCTAAACTTTCGATACCAGCTTGATGAGTTTAAAAGTATTGTTGTAGAAAAGTATAGTAACCTGCTGATTTCGAGTAATCGATTTGATGATAGAGATACCTTGAGTACAAACTTTACAATTAAATATAATCGGACTGAACGAAAAGTGGACATCAATTTGAACTATTCAGTCAAGGATACACTTTATATGGCCGACTCCTATCCTTACCTTGGCGAATTACTATTGCCATACCATTCACTCGTATTTACTATTGTATTTTCAGAAATTGATGCTTCACCAGAGGCATATTTCAGCTTTAATTATATTTATTTACAGGATTTAAATTATCGAGAATTTATGACCGAAATGAGAAAATTGACTAGCTGGTTTAAAAAATATGAAGTAAACAAGATGATGTTAGAGATTCCAAAATAGTCGGTCCCATCTGAAGCAAGAATGCTGTTGAATAGTTTAGGTGCTTGCGCGGGTGTTTTTCCTGGGTAGGGGAAGGTTTTTAAGACTTCAGGGGCGAGGATAAACAACCCGTGCCTGGGGTATGTAATCGGTGCCATTGTTTTCAAAGGATTTTAAAACTGCCATTGTTAAATGCGAATATTTTGATAGAACAGGCGGAATGGGTGGTATTTATGTTTTCAAAAAAATAGCGCCAATTGGCAACTGGTTGATCAATTGCAAATCTGGGAATATTAGAAGGGTAATGAAGTTAAATAGTTTGAAGGGATTAAGTTTTCGGGCTTGCGCCTCTTAAATTTAAAACACACGCCACCACCTTTGGTGGAGTCATGGTCTTAGGCTACAATAAGTCGATTTTGTCTCCCGCTCGATATGCCTGCTTACGCAGTCTCCTGCGACCCCACTATGTTCTCCCCGCCCATGCAAGTAATGTCAGGAAAGAAAGATAAGTGGGTAATTTCTCATCCATACTGTATACGAGATGGTGTCAGGTACACAAACCATAAAACCCGATCAGCACAAAACAAATCAGCCTTTTATTTCTTCGAATTTCTGTTCGTAGTCGGGTCGAATGGTTCCCATCCATCTGTCCCAGAAAAGAAAATACAAACCATAATTTCCTTTGAAGTGCTGGTGGTGCTGGTTGTGATTGATGGATGTATTGATCCATCTTCCCAACCAATGACGGCTGAAATTCCTGGGATATAACTCCCAGCCGAGGTGACCGTATATATTGTAGACGATCATGAAGAGAAAAAAGAACGACAGGTGGTAAAGAGTTATCGGAAAAGTGAAGAGGAATATTACTACAATACCCACTTCCACGATGGCTTCGAGGGGATGGAAGGCATAGGCTGCCCAGGGGGAGGGATTGGTGGATTGATGGTGAACAAGATGAAAATACCTGAAGATGCGGGGGTGATGCATGAGGCGATGGGTCCAGTAGAAATAAGTATCATGCAGGAATAACATCAGCAAAAAGGCAAAACCGAAATAGAACCAGCCGTATTGCGCCGGATCGGTATAATAAAAGGTGTGTATACGAACGGCTTCATTCTTTATAAAAAAAACCGGCACAAACGCAAAGATCAGGATCGAAAGAATGGAATAGCCGATCTCCCGCAGGTAGTCTTTAGACCGGGGAAAGCGTTTCTGGATTTTTTTATTCGCCAGTGTTCTTCGAAGTAATACATAATATAATAGAAAAACGATCCCCGCGAGCAGAAAATAGCGGTCACCCACATTTCTGATCACCTTGTAATAATATGACCAGTCGATATCAAACATAAAAGACTTGTAGAAGAGGATCCTTTGGCAACAGATAGGTACAACCCTAGCTCCTGATCTTGTACAAAGGTATGCTGATTTTAAGTGCGCAACCCTTACCAGGGCTGCTGATGATTTCGGTTTTTCCCCCGTAATATTCTACCCGGTTGAAGATATTGGTGAGCCCCAGCCCTTTGCGAACCTGGCCAATATCGAAACCTTTTCCATCATCCTCGACACTGGCTTCGACCATGCTTTGTGAAGACCGCAAGCCGATTACTACGACAGAAGCGCCGGAATGACGGCGAATATTCATCAGTTGTTCCTGGATGATGCGAAACAGAGTCAGCTGAAGATCAGGATTGATCATTATTGTTTCGTCCCATTCGCGGGTATTGACGGTGATGGCAAACTGGCGATTGTGATTGATCTTTTCGGCAAACCCTGAAATGGCCAATGGCAACCCGATCAATTCAAGGGTAGAAGAATTCAGGTACTGGCTGATGTCTCTTATTTCATTGATCGTGTTTTCAATATTCTCTTCGATTTCTTTCAGCAGTGAAATCGAGTTAGCGGGATTTTCGATGGCGATATTCAACAGCAGTTTACAGGAAGAGAGAACCTGGTTTACGTTTTCGTGAAGCTCGTTTGAAATTTCCTGCCTTTCTTTTTCCTGTGCTTCTATTACAGCCTTCAATATTTCCCTTTTTCGCTCGAACTGCTGATCGTAGATCTGTTGCTGAAGCTGTTTTTCCAGCGTGATGTCTTCAATGATACCGGTATAGACCCGGGACCCGTCTTCGAGGAAATAGGAAAAAGAGGAAGAGGCGGTATGCCATTTGATCTTGCCGTCTCCGCTGATGAGCCTTCCTTTAAAATAGAAGGGCTCATTGGTTTTTTGAGAATATTCAAGACGCCGCAGCAGATCGGGCAGATCATCGGGGTGAATATGATGCGGAGCCTCGGTGAATCTTACGGGGTTTATGCCAAACAGTTTTTCGATCACCTGGCTCATGAAGCGGAATCCGTGAGTTCCATCCGGGCGATAGACATATTCATAAACAGCGCCGGGGATATTTTCAGACAGGGAGCGGAATTGCTGCTCGCTTTTCTGAAGTGCGATCTCGGCCAGTTTTCGTTTGGTAACGTTTCGGCAGGTGATACAGATGGCGATTATCTTATCCTGTTCCCAAACCGGTTTATAAGTGAAATCAAGCCAGATCACTCCTTCCGGGGTAGGGTACGATTTTTCGAGTTCGAAGAGTTCACCCTGCAGGCAATTTTCAAGCATTGCTTCCACCGGAAGATCAGAATCTGAAGGGATCGCATCGGTGATGAGATCACCAGGCGAAACATCCTTTCCGGATAGTAGTTTCAGGATCTTTTTGCCGGATTCGTTGATGGTATAGATCTGAAAGCGTTCATTGACGAGGCAGAATCCCTCATTGGCCGCGCCGAGTATGGCTCTTTTATTCTGAAGGGCTGAGGCCAACCCCTCGGAGGCTTTTTTCTGCTCACTGATATCATTGAAAGTGGTGGCTACGGCAATCATTTTACCTTGTTCATTGATCACGGGTCGGGAATTGATGAGTATCCAGGTGATTTCACCCGTTGGCTTATGCACACCCATAACGACATCATTCTGCGGTAATCCTGTTTTCATGGTTACCATGGCCGGATGAGTATCACCCGGAAAATCGGAACCATCGGTATGTATCGCCCGCCAGCCCGGATGTAAGGAGTCGAGCCCGGCCATCTGAGCAGCCGAGAGACCCAGAATTTTTTCGGCAACTTTATTGCATTCAATGATCTGTCCGCGATTATTTTGAATGACTATTCCTTCATGGAGTGCGTCGATAAAAAGATGGTTTTGCCTGCGTAGCTCGGTGAGTGCCTGGCGAGCCTCTACCTGCTTGGTGATATCGCGGTTGACGGCTACATATCCAATTTTCTCACCCGTCGTGAAGGATTTCATGCTGGATACGGCCACCTGTAAGTATACATCCGTCCCATCCTTTCGACGGAACATCACCTCGCCTTTCCAATAACCCTTCTCCTGCAGTGTTTCCCTGGCTTCTTCTCTCGTACTATCGAGGTATTGGTAATTAATAAAAGCGACTTCTTTACCAATGGCTTCGCTGGCGGGAATTCCATAAATTTCTTCAGATGCTTTATTCCATGAAATGATAATAAAATCCAGGCTCGAAGAGACTACCGCATCGGAGATATTTTCGATTATTTGAATTTTCTGATTGAGCGCCTCTTCGGTATTTCTCAGTTCGCTGATTTCGGAACCGGTAAAACGAACCTGGGGACCCGGGTTATCCTGAACAGATTCCGCCAATGCTTCCCACCGGAAATATTGAGCCGGCTGACCGGGCAACTGGATCGTAAATTCAAAGGAATGACTATGGAGGGGATGTTGTACACAGGCTTTTGCCGCTTGCAGAAAGCGATTGATCAAACCTTTTTCCGAGGCATTTGCTGGAAATTCGGTCAGTTTACGCGGCCAGCTTCCAAAATCCCGGGTAAAAAGATCGTTTGAGTAACGGATTTCGAAGTGTTCATCCACGACAAAGCAATAGAACTCAGCAGAATTCTTCAAAGGAGTAAGGTATATTAATCTATGTTCCACCATGACCGCTCGCTTACTACTAAAATAGTAAAGTGTGGCAGTTATAAGATGACAAAACTCAGTTAAACAGTATAAATTTTCAATTACACCCTGTAATCGAAAGGCTACAGGCAAAGGTGCTTTTAACGACTATCTGTACTCTTTCATGTATTTCCAGTTTCTCGGCTTACCTTCTGCCATCCATTCGAGTGCCTGAATCAGCCTTTTCTCCTTTGTTTCTTCAGTCTTGGCCTCGGTTATCCATTCAACATAGTCTTTTTTATTGCTCGGACTGAATTTTTCAAAGGTTGCCCATGCTTTTTTATTCTTGCGGATAGCGGAGATGAGCCAGTCGGGGGTCACTATTTCTTTTTTCGGATGTTTGCTGGCCTCTTTTGTTTTTTTAGCTCCCTGTTCATTCAACTTCATAGCTTCCTTTATCCATTTAGTCAGCTGTTTGTCTGAAGGAAGTTCTTTAACCGATTGAATTTTTCCTATGTTGCCCATCGAACCTTTTGCGTCTTCGCTTTGCAGGAAGGCTGCATCTTTCATCAGGCCTGCTTTCCAGAAACCCAGGGAGCAATGATTTTTAAATGCCGCGAATCCGCAAAGCATCCCGTGATAGTCGAAACTCGGCATCCCCCATTTTATCGTTTCGGTAACTTCAGGGCAGGCCTGGTGGATGACTTTTCGAAAGTGTTTGAGGATGGGTTTTGCAAAATCCGCCGACTTTTCGATATAGGCATCAATCCTGGGATCTTTGGCAGGCATTGTTTGGTATTTAAAATGAAAAAAATATTAATGCGCTTCCAGCCAGTTTTCGCCCTGGCCACACTCGGCAATCACGGGAACTTCATTCGGCAGCAAGAGGGCCTGTTGCATGCATTCGATGATCAGAGGTTTTAATTCCTTCACTTCCGTTTTCAGCGCATCGAACACCAATTCGTCGTGTACCTGCAGCACCATTACGCTTTTCATGTTCGCTTTTTTCATGGCCTGCTGAACTTTCTGCATCGCCAGCTTGATCATATCGGCTGCCGATCCCTGGATAGGTGAGTTAATCGCATTTCGTTCTGCAAACCCTCTCACGGTAAAGTTGCTTGAGTTGATGTCGCGCAGCCAGCGTTTTCTTCCCATGAGTGTTTTAACATAGCCATTCTCACGGGCGAAGTTGATGGTGTCGTCCATGTATTTCTGTATGCCGGAAAACTGCTTCTTATAGTTGTCAATGATCTCCTTGGCTTCTGTTCTTGTAATGCCGAGATTGTCGGCCAGACCGAAGGCCCCCTGGCCATAAATGATTCCGAAGTTGACGCTCTTGGCTTTATAGCGCATCTCTTTTGTCACTTCTTTTTCCGCGACATTGTATACTTTGGAGGCAGTGGCTGTGTGGATATCGGTTCCCTTCCTGAAAGCATCGCACATGTTCGGATCTCCGCTGATGGCGGCTACAATTCTCAACTCTATCTGGGAATAATCGGCGGAAAGCAAAATGTGCTTATCGTCTCGCGGAACAAAGGCTTTGCGAATTTCCCTGCCCCGCTCGGTACGTACCGGAATATTCTGCAGGTTCGGGTTGTTGCTCGACAATCTTCCGGTTACCGCTACCGCCTGGGCATAAGAAGTATGAACGCGGCCGGTTTTCCTATTGACCATTAGAGGAAGAGCATCTACATAGGTAGATTTCAGCTTGGTTAATTCTCTAAATGCCAGGATATCGGCAACGATAGGGTTGTTGTTCGCGAGCTTTGTCAGCACGTCTTCACCCGTTGCATATTGTCCTGTCTTCGTTTTTTTCGCTTTCGGATCCAGCTGAAGTTTTTCGAATAGCACTTCTCCCAATTGTTTGGGTGAAGCGAGATTGAATCGGACACCGGCCTGTTTGTAAACACTTTCCTCAGCCGATTTGGCTTCGGCCTCGAGTTGTTTGGAATAGTCTTTCAGAAATGCTTCGTCTATTCTGATCCCTTCAAATTCCATATCTGTCAGCACTTTCACCAGCGGGTTTTCTACCTCATAGAACACCCTTTCCACTTCTTTTTCTTTCAGCTGGGGAAGAAATACATTTTTCAATTGCAGGGTGATGTCTGCGTCTTCGGCTGCATAGTCGGTTATCTTTTCCAGTTCCACATCGCGCATATTGCCCTGGGTTTTTCCCTTTTTTCCGATCAGTTCATCAATATGGATGGGCTCGTACCCGAGATATTGTGCACTCAGCAGATCCATTCCTCTCTTTCCATCCGGTTCGATCACATAGTGTGCCAGCATGGTGTCGAAAATGTCTCCTTTCAGCTCGAGGCCATACCATTTCAGGATCAGCATGTCGTACTTGAGGTTCTGGCCAATCCATACTTTTTTCTCATCACTGAAAACAGGCTCAAAAAACTTCAGTATTCGCTTCGTTTCTTTCTGGTCTGGCGAAACCGGAACATAGTATGCTTCACCGGGCTTCCAGGCAAAACTCATTCCCACCATTTCCGCGTCATTGGCATCCAGGCCGGTGGTTTCGGTATCAAAACAGATCTCTTTCTGCTTTAGCAATTCGGCTACGAATTTTTTAATAGAGTCATCACCGGTTATGGCTGTATAGGTATGCGGAGTGGTGGAGATTTTCCTGACAGGGCCGCCTGTTTCGACTTCCTCGGTTTCTGCTGCGTTCCCGATAGCCGGAGTTTCGATGGCATTTCCGAAAAGATCGGTCTGTACGCCCTGCGGCACTTCTTTTTCAATATTGTTTTTTTTGGCGGCAGGCAATGGAAGTGACTCTCCGAGGATCCTTTGGCCCAGCGTGCGAAATTCGAGATCGGAAAAAACTTCTTTCAATGCGTCTTTGTTCCACTCCTTGACACGGAAATCTTCCTCATGAAACTGCACAGGAACATTGGTGATGATGGTGGCGAGCTTTTTGCTCATGACTGCCAGTTCTTTTCCTTTCCTGACCTTTTCGCCCAATGCGCCTTTAATGTTATCGGCATTCGCCAATACGTTTTCGAGAGTACCGTATTCGGCCAGCAACTTAGCCGCCGTTTTTTCGCCTACACCGGGTATGCCGGGGATATTGTCAACCGCGTCGCCCATCAAACCAAGCACATCTATCACCTGGTCTACGCTTTTGATATTCCACTTGGCACAAACCTCATTGGGTCCCATGATCTCAACATCGCCCCCCTGGTAGCCGGGTTTGTATATTTTCACTTTCTCCGTTACCAGCTGACCATAGTCTTTATCCGGTGTAACCATATATACTTCATAACCTGCCAGGGCGGCCTGCTTCGACAAAGTACCTATCACATCATCCGCCTCGTATCCATCCAGCTCCATCACAGGAATGTTGAAAGCCTGAATCAATTTCTTGATATCGGGCAGGGCGATTATCAGGTCTTCCGGCGCCTCCTGCCTGTTTGCCTTGTAATCGGCGAAATCAGTATGCCGTTCAGTGGGTGCGGAAGTATCGAAACATACCGCCATATGCGAGGGCTTCTGGTTATTCAACAGGTCGATGAGGGTATTGGTAAACCCAAACTGCGCGTTGGTGTTCTTTCCTTTGGAGGTGATCCGCGGATTGCGGATAAGTGCATAGTAGGCCCTGAAAACAAGGGCAAGCGCGTCCAGCAAAAACAGTTTCTTACTCATACAACTAAGGTAGTAAAGTTTTGAGCAAAGAAACGACAGTTGAAAGAATGCTACTCAATGAAAACAAAGGCAGCCCAATAATAAGGACTGTACTTTTTTCGCATAAGCTGCTGCGCGGAGAGGAAGGCCTTTCTTGCGTTCATGCCGGAGAGATACAGGCGGTAAAATTCAGTCATCAGCTCGGAGGTTTCCTTGTCCGGCACCTGCCAGAGGCTAAGGATCATCTTCGATACACCGGCAATCTTAAAAGCTCGCTGCAATCCGAAGACGCCCTCTGCCCCTTCGATATTTCCCAATGCAGTTTCGCAGGCGCTCACCACTACCAGGTCGGTATGCGACCAATCTAACTGCGAAATTTCATAGGCTGTCAGGATGCCGGCAGAGATGTTATCAACGGATGCCTGGTTGGCTCCTGCAAAAACAAGCCCGCATCGCATCATCGGGTCTTCCGATTTCAAGTCTGCGACCCGGTTTACAGTATTTTGCTGTTCTTCGCCGGTGAAAAAACCATGAGTTGCTATATGGATGATAGCGGGGGAAAGAACCGATGCTTTAGTAAACTGCTTTTTGCCGGCGGAATCGCCACTCAGTAGTTGGTTTGAAAAGCCGGCCTGGCGCAGCAGGCTGTCTACCCCGGCCAATTCGCGGAGTGTACCCGGAAGTTCTTTCCAGGGGCCCGATTGGCCGGGATCCCTTACAGGAGTTACGGCCTCGCTGCCAGAATCGGCTGCCTCAATAGCCAGCTTGCTGTTATAGTTGATCCCTCCCACCAGCAGCGAATTTTTCTTTAAGTTCGGGTTTGCTCTTGGCGTATCATCTATACGATTGATCAGTGTCGTGTATGCCCGCAGCTCATATTGGTCGATCAGCAGTATTCCCTGCGGATTACCCAAGGCCGCAAAAGACACCCGGTTAAGAAGCCCGGCCGGAGAAAATGAAACGATCTTTTTGTTTTGTACAAATGGTTCCAGGGGCGACCAGATCAGTTTGTACAGGCTATCTCCCCGAAAAAAAGCAGGTTTCGCACCTTCTTTCGCTCCCCGATAAAGACCGGCCGCATAAGTTCCGGATTCAACCGGTTGCAGTATTTTTTTCAAGGCATCTTCCTGGCAAATGGGTACAAACGCGGGCATACTGTCATTTTTCCTGACAATGAAAGCTCCATATTTGAATTCATTGGTATAGAAATCGCGGTATCTCAGAAATTCGATTGCTATCTCTTCTTCCGACATCTTAGACTGAAGCTCGTTGAAACCCGTATTCTGTGTGGCCCATTTCTTTCGAAAGTTCATCGAACGATCAGCGATTTTTCTCTCCACTTCATTGATGGCCGTTTGCAGACTGTCGGTCGAATATTTGCGATTGGCTACAGGAATAGAGAGCTCTTCGGCAAATGAATTTTTAAGGCGTTGCCATTCATCCAGCAACAGCAGTGTTTCTTTTGAAGCGCCGTTTCTCAGGCCCTGGATGGTTTTTATTTCGTCGTTCAGCACAAACCCTTTATTGACTATCTGCTGGTTGAATGCTGCTGTACTGAATAATTTTCCCCGGTGCGGATCCAGTTCCAGCAATGCCGGCACCAAATAAAAACTTTCTTCCACGCGTTTGTACCAAAACAATTTTTCCTGTTGATGCTGAGAGGCAAAATTATTCCGAAGCATTTCCAGCAACCGCCTGGAGGCCGTAAGTGCGCCGAGCTCGGCATCGGGAAAATTCGAGGCTTTAGCCAATACTTTAGAAAGTTCCTGGCTTGCATTGATGTAGAGATTGTTGTGATCGCCCAGCAGCAGGTGAATGGTTGAAATTGCATTTTTAAGATCATCGAACGCCTCCTGTTGCTGCCCGGCAAGACTATACGCCACGCCCCTGCTGTACAGGCAGGTAGCCATATTGACTGTTTGATCACCGCCATTCTTTTTTTCTATGGCGATGGCATTGCCAAAAAGAATAGCAGCCGCATTGTATTGACGCCGGTCTATGAATGACCAGCCCAAAGTGAGTTTTACGTTGGCAGATGCCTGGCTGTTGTCGTCAGTAGACATGAGTTGTTGCCCGATATCGGTTGCCAGAAGCGAGTCGGCCTGCTCGTATTTACCCGCGTTTTCCAGTGCGGAGTAATAGTTGAGGAATGATTCCGAAACGTCTATGTCTGTCGATTCTTTCAGCTTCTTTTTTATCTGAAAGCTTTTTTGGTGATACACTACCGAGGAGGCAAAGTCTTTCCTGAAATCGAATAACAGGCCCATCGCCGTCAGTGCTTCCGAATATTCATTGGAGCCTGGTTCTGTTTTTTCCAGAACAGACAACGCTTCCCTGATAAGAGGTTCGGCTTTTACCGCATTTCCGGTAAGAACATAACACAATCCCTCAGCGCTGCAGACGGAAGCATAGGCTTTCATATCTGCTGGTGGAGGTAATGACTGATAGATGGCTGCGCTTAACTGAAAATCCCGGATGGCCTCGGTAAACCTGTCTGCTTCCATGAGGTTATACGCCTTACTTCTAAGGAGTGCGGCCACTTCTTTCGATTGATTGCCGAATTGCACACGTCCCAGCGCAACGACCTCCTGGTATTGATGATCACTTTTTTCGTATCGTTTCAATTGAGTGTATCCGACTGCCAGGTCTTTCGACAGCGAGTAATACGAAGCCGAATTCTTTTGATGAACTTTTTCATAGATAGGTAAAAGCAATTCTATTAATTGAATAGCTTCTTCTTTCTTTTCATTTTTGATATAAGCGCGGCTAAGGTTATAGAACTGATTTGCCAGTTCGAGACTGTCTGTGTGTAATTTTCGGAGACTGATATCTATGGATTCTTTCAGATTTATTTCCGCATTTTTCGAATCGTTCGCACTTACCTGGCAGAAGCCCAATGCGTGGAGCGTAAAAGCAAGATCTTCGAGGGAGGATTGCTTGTTAGTTTTTTGATAGCTAACTATCTTCTGATAATATGGGATGGCCTTTTCAAATTGACCAGCGAGCCGGAGCGCGTCGGCCAGCGGTATCGTCAGGCCGATCAGAATGGAATCCGGTTGTTTGAGCCTTTCAGAAAGGCCAAGTGCCTCCTCCAGTGTTTGAATGGACTGCTCATATTTTTTTTCTTCTGAATACGAAAAACCGAGATACTTGAGGTAATAGAGGAATTCCACCGGCCGGTTGCTATAAAGACGGCGAGCCTGGTCAAGCGCCTTTTCGAAATACGCGATGGCTTTCGGATAGTTGCTCCTGGAATATTGGAAAATTCCTGCGTATCGGTAGGCTAAATCCAACTCCAGGGAATCGGGCCTGCTTCGTTGTTTTTCTTCGAAGAAACGAATTGCCGGTTCCAGGAACAGATTGGCCGAGTCGAGCCTGCCGGTTTCGTACAGAACCATTCCGAATTGAACTGACTTTGAAAAGAATTGAGGATCTTTTTCCATGCCTGCCTGTTGCAAGAGAGAGACCAGGAAAAAAAGGGGCGTATAGGCTTTCTGATAGTGATGCAGCCGAATCGTGCAATTGGTAAATGCATCGGAGACCACCAGCAGGTCAGCGGGCTCGAACCGGGATTGCGCGAGCAATAAAATATAGCACCGTTCAAAGTTGGGTTCGGCTTTCTCGAAATTATTTTGCAGGTAGTAAACCGTGCCGATGTTGAAGACCGCTCGCAGGTAAGGCAGGCTGTTTTTCCCCGCAATGCTGGCAATCAGGGTTTCGGCCTTGAAAGCGTGTACAAGCGCCTTGTCATACTGGCCCTGCTCACAATAATCGGACGTTACCCGATTGATCGAGTCGAGGTTTTGCGACCAGGCTGATT
The DNA here is from genome assembly GCA_964605065.1 of uncultured Chitinophagaceae bacterium. Taxonomy (GTDB): domain Bacteria; phylum Bacteroidota; class Bacteroidia; order Chitinophagales; family Chitinophagaceae; genus Endoryza. Next base: position 383,790 of record CAZSAQ010000001.1, on the reverse strand, counting down.
GACAGAACAAAAAGGTGGCCAGGATGAATAGGCGGGGGAATCGCATTCCTGGATATTTTAGGGAAGGTAGGCAGAAGATGAATAGAGCCCAATACCGTCTCAGCGGTATTTTATTAGCCCGCCTTCATGTTTTCCAGTTGTTTTTGAAGAACGAACATCTCATCTCTCAGCCGGGCTGCTTCCATAAAATCGAGGTCACGGGCAGCTTTTTCCATTTCTTTCCTGATTTTTGCGATAGCCTTTTCCACTTGCGGAATCGTCTGGTACACCTCCTGTTCTTCGGCGGCTACGGATACCAGTTCTTCATCGCTTCCAACGGCATAGGGGTTTTTGGGATCATACCCTTTGATGTCCAGCACCGAGGTTTGAGCAAACACCTGCTCCTTCGATTTTTTTACAGTCCGGGGAGTAATACCGTGTTCGAGGTTGTAGGCAATCTGTTTTTCCCGACGCCTCGAAGTTTCGTTAATGGTGTTTTGCATGCTTTCCGTCATCTTATCTGCATAGAAAATGACCAATCCGTCAACGTTTCTGGCCGCGCGGCCGGCGGTTTGGGTCAACGATTTCTCATTTCTCAAAAACCCTTCTTTGTCGGCATCGAGAATGGCAACCAATGAAACCTCCGGAAGGTCTAATCCTTCCCGAAGCAGGTTTACTCCTACCAGTACGTCAATATCTCCGAGACGGAGTTGCCGGAGAATTTCCACCCGTTCGAGGGTGTCAACTTCGCTGTGAATGTATTTGCTCTTGATGTTGATTCGGTGAAGGTATTTGTCCATTTCTTCCGCCATTCGTTTGGTCAGCGTAGTTACCAGCACGCGGTCGCCTTTTGTCACGCGTTTATCGATCTCATCGAGCAGGTCATCGATCTGGTTGTGCGAAGGACGAATTTCAATGGGAGGATCCAGCAGACCCGTTGGGCGTACTACCTGCTCCACTACTACACCTCCTGTTTTTTCCAGCTCGTAATGATCCGGTGTGGCAGAAACAAAAATGGTTTGGTTGAGCATCGACTCAAACTCATGAAAATTAAGAGGCCTGTTGTCCAGTGCCGACGGCAGACGGAAGCCATAGTCCACAAGCACCAGTTTCCGACTCCTGTCTCCCCCATACATTCCACTCACCTGCGGGATGGTTTGATGGCTTTCATCTATCACACAAAGAAAATCCTTGGGGAAATAATCCAGTAAGCAGAACGGCCTCGTACCCGGCGACCGCCGGTCGAAGAAGCGGGAATAGTTTTCCACCCCGCTACAGAAACCCAGTTCACGGATCATTTCGACATCGAAATTCACTCTTTCACTCAACCTTTGCGCTTCGATGTATTTTCCTACGGATTTAAAATATTCGACTTGTGCTGTACACTCGTCCTGTATCTCATACAGGATCTGCTGCATCATATCTTTTGGCGCCAGGTAGAGGTTGGCAGGAAAGATGGCTGCATTGTCCAGCTTCAGCATTCTTTTCCCGGTTTTCACGTCGATGCTCTCGATCTCTTCAATTTCATCCCCGAAGAAAGTTACACGGTAGCCATAGTCCATGTATGGCAGGTTGATATCAACCGTATCTCCTTTAACCCGGAAAGTGCCTCTGTTAAATTCGAGTGTGGTGCGGGTATAAAGCGAATTCACCAGGGCATGCAAAAAACCCTGCCGGGAGATAACCTGTTTTTTGTTGATGCGGATGATGCCGTTTTCAAATTCTGTGGGGTTGCCGATACCGTAAATACAACTGACCGATGCCACTACAATAATATCTCTTCTGCCGCTTAACAGCTCCGAGGTGGCATGGAGCCTCAGCTTATCCAGTTCTTCATTGATCGACTGGTCCTTTTCAATATAAGTATCGGTGACCGGCATATAGGCTTCCGGCTGGTAGTAATCGTAATAACTCACAAAATAACCAACAGCATTTTCGGGGAAAAACTGTTTGAACTCGCCGTACAGCTGCGCTACGAGGGTCTTGTTATGGGTGAGCACCAGCGTGGGTTTCTGAACATTCTGAATGACGTTGGCGATGGTAAAAGTTTTTCCGCTGCCTGTTACGCCCAGGAGTGTCTGGTATTTTTCACCACTAAGAATTCCCTCTGTCAGTTGATGAATAGCTTCCGGTTGATCACCGGCCGGCTGATAGGAAGATTGAAGTTTAAATGGCATAAGCGAACCTCAAATTTACTCCAGATTTTTTGCAGTATTGTTAAGATAAGTTGAAAAGGTTTGTATGGCCTGCGCCGCCATCAATACCTGTTGCTGCGCTTCTTTCCAATTGCGTTGCTCAATGGCTTCCCGGATACCGGGAAGTGTTTTAACGCCATAGCCGGTGTAGAAACCCGGAGCATAGATGCTGTGCTTGTACCAGGGGCGGCGCGGCAAACCATTGGTCAGCAGCAATTGTTGTTCGGCCTGGTACAGCTGCTCATTAAGCTGGTTTTTCTTTTCAACGCTTAATCCCGCTTTATTCATCTGTTCATAGAGTTTAGTGGATGATTTATCCAGGTCTGCCAGGGCGTTTTGTACCGGAGAAAAATCCAGGAAAGGCACTTCTTCCTTCACAACAGGCGGGATATATGTTTTTAACGGATCTGCAGCCTGTACATAGCGGTTTTCTTTGATCAGCTGGTTTTCTATATTGGTGCTTTCTCTAAGCTGATCCATCTGGCTGATCAGGTCGGTCAGATAACCGCTGACTGTTTTTTGCAGGGAGCGAAAATCAAATGGTAAAACCTCTGCATTCGACATTCTCATGGTGGCGCGACCCGCCACTTCCGCAAGCGCCACTCCGTATTCGAATTTGGGATCTTTGAAACGTTTGTAATGGTCGTAGGAGTCGTAGATAGAATGATAATCTCCTCCTTCCCCTTCGCCCCCAAAGCCCAGGTTGAGCGAGGGAACACCGAGGTGTTGGAAAAAAGGGGAATAATCTGAACCCGACCCCAGTGCACCCAGGTTATATGATTTTTTGGACAGGAGCGATTTTTTAGCAGAGGTGCCCGCTGCATTCACCAGTTGCTGGGCCCGGCTTCTTTCCAGAATGCTGATTTTTGTTTGTGGATCGGTCACGTCTTTGGCAATATCACTCACAAAGTTTTCCAGTGCATGTGAGCCGGCTGCGCCGAAGAAGCCGCGGCTGTTTCCATCGCTGTTGATATATACAACGGCATGCTGCTGCAGGTCTTTTGCGTGGTATTCCGCCCATTCGGTACTACCCAATAGACCGGGTTCTTCGCCATCCCATGCGCAGTACATGATGGTGCGTTTGGGTTTCCATCCCTGTTTCACCAGTTCCATGATGCCTCTCGCCTCTTCCATGGATGCCGCCATTCCGCTGATGGGATCGTCGGCGCCATTGACCCAGGCATCGTGGTGGTTTCCCCTGATTACCCACTGATCGGGATATTCTGTTCCTTTCAAGGTGGCAACTACATTATAGAGCGGTTTGATTTCCCAGTTGAAGGCCAGTTTAAGATGCACCATGGTTTTGCCAGGACCTACATGATAGGTAATGGGAAGAGCGCCTCTCCATCCTGCCGGAGCTACGGGCCCACCTAATGCTTTCAGCAAGGGTTCCGCATCATGATAGCTGATCGGAAGTACCGGTATTTTTAGAAGAGTCACTGCTTCTGAACGGTCGAGCAGTTTTGCGTCTTTGGTATGGCCATAACCAGGTGTCAGCGGATCGCCCGGATAGATCGGCATGTCCAGCACGGAGCCGCGTTGAACACCGAATTCATTTTTATAGGCTCCCAGCGGGTACACATCCCCCTGTGCATAGCCATCATCTGCCGGATCGGAGTATATGATACAGCCGATCGCTCCTTTTTCCTGGGCCACTTTAGGCTTGATCCCTCTCCAGGAACGCCCGTATTTGGCAATGACTATTTTCCCTTTGACGTCAATGCCCATTTCCTTCAATTTATCATAGTCGTCGGGCAGGCCGTAATTGACAAAAACCAGTTCAGCGGTTACATCGCCATCGGGCGACCAGCAATTATAGGAAGGCAATTGATCCTTCTGGCCAGAAGTAGCGTCTTCTTTAAGAGCCGGTTCCGCCAGCAGGGCTTTGAACTTCAAAGGGCCCGTCATCTCCAGCAATCGTTCTTTGGGAGTTGGGAAGAGCGTATATAAAACTTCGATCTTCGAGTCATACCCAAGCGAAGCGAAATACTGCTGGATATAGTCAGCCACCGCTTTGCTGCCTGGTGAACCGATATTATGTGGTCTGGCCGACATGTCGCGGATCAGCCTGTCTACGTTGGAGGTCTTTAGCGATTCATCGAATTTTTTCTCCCAGGCGCTCCTACCCGATTGATCCGCCGGGTAAGATTGAGAGAATACTGTATTAGCCAGAGCCAACAGGGCCAAGCTGGAAAGAATCCTTTTCATACTGGTAATTGCTTTTAATGAAGAGGGTATGACTGACTGACGAAGGGAATTAAAATTACGTCAATCGCAGGTTCTTTCCATGAGAGGAAGTCTTTTCCTTCAACAATTTTCTATTTGAAATCAGTTTACTCTTCTCTTGAGATAATCATTGTAATCCGGCATGGTGGCTTCGTATTTTTCATGCATGAGGGGAGAGGTGAGCATGAAGTCGGCCGTGGCGCGGTCGCAGGCTGTCGGGATATTCCAGGCTATTGCCAGGCGGAGCAGGGCTTTCACATCGCTGTCGTGTGGTTGTGCTTCCATGGGGTCCCAAAAGAAGATGAGGACATCCAGTTCACCCGTGGCGATCATCGCTCCGATCTGCTGATCACCTCCCAGAGGACCGCTGAGAACTCGCTTCACCGGTCTGTCGAGTTTGTCTTCCAGCAGCTTTCCTGTTGTACCTGTTGCGATCAGTTCGTGCCTCGCCAAAGCGGTTTTGTTGTATTCGGCCCACTCGATCAGATCCAGTTTTTTGTGGTCATGAGCTACCATCGCGATTCTTTTCCGGGCTTCAAGTGTTCTTTTGCTGGCCATGTTTTGTTATTTGATACCTGAATGGCGAAAAGGTAATCCTGTTTTTAAGATTCTTTAACCTGCGCGCTAAAATTTATGGCCCCACCCTACGTTTTCCACATTTAGGCACAAAAATTGTTAATAACTCAGCCTTTTCTACCCATTAATATTCTGTATGTACAAGATACTGCTGTCGGGCATGCTATGCCTGTATGGGATTACTGCCTACTGCCAGGATCCTGAGGAGTCCGTTTCCGGCCGGGATTCTTCCGAGTTTACCGATGCGCTTACTTTTTTTGTGAGAGATAATTCAAAGGTTTCGCTTTCGTGGAAGGTGTTGACTGCCCAATGCGAATTTTTTTCCATCGAGAGGAGCTGCAATGGAAAGGAGTTTGAAACCATCGGGGTGCTGAAGCAGGTTACCGGTTCAACGCGGGTAGACTGGACCGATGAGCAGCCGGCAGTGGGGAAGAATATCTACAGGGTAAGGTATAGTTTTGGAAACGGGTCGCAGTGGTACACCCGGTCGGTGGTTGCTTTTATCAGCGGCAACCAGGTATTTCGTTTCTATCCCAACCCCGTCGATAACCTTCTTATCATACGTACGGAGAACCCTGTGGAGGTAACTATTGTGGATGCGGGCGGCAAACCGAGGCTTAGCCAGTTGGTTTCGGCAGGACTTCAAACACTCAATGTGGCTTCGCTGGAGAAGGGCGTGTATTTAATACGCATTTATAACCGGCAGACCAATCAGCTTCAGCAGGATAAACTCATCAAGAATTAAGGTGCGAATACCCTACTCAAAAAATTAAGTACTAATACTATTGCCAATTTGGAAAATGGATATTAGTTTTACCTCGGTTTTTCATAGGATATTGGATTTTAAAACGGGGTTGAATGTCTATTCTGGCCCCTTTTTTATTTTTAGCCCTTTCTGTTTTCCGCTCATTTGGCTTTCCTAACGACCGGCAATTATCTTCCTTTGCCGTATTGAACAATTTACCTTAAACCTGCAATTTATAAATGACTGACAAGCAGCCGCTTGTGTTTCATTATCGGATTGTTGTAAAATACAAGAGCCCCGGAGAACCGGGGCTCTTTCTACTTACTAACTCAAACAAAACGTAATTGAGAGAGGGCTATCAGGCAGCCTGCATCTCTTTAATTTTTTCGCGGATTTTTGTTTCGATTTCGTTGGCCAGTTCGGGATTATCGTGCAGTAGTTGCTTTACTGATTCACGACCCTGTCCCAGTTTATCACTGTTATAGCTGAACCAGGATCCGCTTTTCTGAACGATACCCAGTTCAACGCCCATATCGATGATCTCGCCGTTTTTAGAAATACCTTCTCCGAATACGATATCGAATTCTGCGGCTCTGAAGGGAGGAGCCACTTTGTTTTTTACCACTTTTACTTTTACGCGGTTGCCGACGGCTTCTTCTCCGTCTTTGATCTGGGCCATTCTGCGAATATCCAGGCGAACGGATGCGTAGAATTTAAGGGCATTGCCACCGGTTGTTGTTTCGGGATTGCCGAACATCACGCCGATTTTTTCGCGAAGCTGGTTAATGAAAATGCAAATGGTATTTGTTTTGGCGATGGTTGCGGTCAGCTTTCTGAGGGCCTGGCTCATTAACCTGGCCTGCAGTCCCATTTTGCTATCGCCCATTTCGCCTTCGAGTTCACCTTTGGGAACCAGTGCGGCTACGGAGTCGATCACCACAACATCTAAAGCGCCGGATAGGATCAGGCGGTCGGCAATTTCCAGACCCTGCTCGCCATAGTCTGGCTGGGAGATGAGCAGATTGTCTACATCGACACCCAGTTTTTTGGCATAGCTGCTATCGAAAGCATGCTCGGCATCTATGATGGCACACATGCCGCCTTTTTTCTGGGCTTCTGCGATTACGTGAATGGCAATGGTTGTTTTACCGGAAGATTCAGGACCGTAGATTTCAACAATGCGTCCACGGGGAAGACCGCCAATTCCCAAAGCAGTATCCAGGCCTATCGATCCTGTTGATACCACTTCCTGGAGCTGTTCTCCTTTTTCATTCATCATCATGACGCTTCCCTTGCCGAAATCCTTGTCAATTTTATCGATGGTTAGCTTGAGCGCTTTCAGTTTTTCGTTATTGTCTTTTGACATGTTAGTAAGTTTTAATTCAAATTTATTGAATACCAAAGCTAAGGGAAATATTATTATCAACACTAATTATTTTAGTATTTTTTCTGCTAATTTTCTTGGCCTGCGGTGAAGAAAAAGCAATGGGGAGGAAGAAAAAAGCCCCGCCAACGCGACCTGACGGGGCTTCCACATGAGAAAAAAACGTGTAAAAAGCTGTTCTAAAAGAGATGGTTATTAGAACCTGACCTCAAAATGACGACAAAAACACCGGGCGGCCAATACCACTAACTGGTAGTTTTAAAAAGGCAAATTACCGCCTGTAAAGAGAGCTTTACTGCCAGCGGGTATTATATTATATTTGCGCAAAGCATTAATCATGAGAAAGATATTCATGTCATTACTGGCGCTCGGCATCACTACACTTGCCCTGGCCCAGGAACCAAAATCAGCCGAAAAAGGCGTTACCTACGGAGCCGGAACGAACGCTACAGGGTCCATATCGATCAACGACCTGGATCAAAACCTGAAGAATAACAAATACGAAGGGAAAGTATCCGGAAAAGTGGCCGAAGTATGCCAGGAAAAAGGCTGCTGGATGAAGATAGAAAAAGCGAATGGCGAAAAAGTAATGGTCCGCTTCAAAGACTATGGCTTCTTCATGCCGAAAAATATCGTTGGCAAAGAAGTAGTGCTGGAAGGCGAAACAGTAGAAAAAGAAGTGTCGGTAAAACAACAGCAGCACTACGCCAAAGACGCGGGCAAGTCTGAAGACGAAATCAAAAAAATCACCAAACCGAAAAAGGAATTGCAGTTTGTTGCAAAGGGAGTGCTGGTGTTGTAATAACGGGTTTACGGTTTGAGGTTTGAAGTTTACGGTGTTTATGGCTTATAGTTTAAGGTTGGAAGCTGTTCAAAATCTTACATGCGTTATTGTAACCGGGAATGTTACAATCATATATTTTTTGTGAGTTGCTGTTCGATTAACCGTAAACTGCAAATCGCAAACAGCAAACCTGAACCCTAAACTATAAACCATAAACATAAAATCCTACCTGTCTTCTCTTTCGGGCGCGAGCGTATATTGCTCGGGTGATCGCCAGAGCGATGAAAGCAGGAGCTCTCTCATAAACAGGAATTCTTTAGGAATTTTATCATACAGCCGGGAGAACAACTCTTCGTGCGACAGCAACTCCTGTTTCCACAATTCTCTTTCCACCATCATCATATCGTGAAATACGGGGCGCTGGAATTCTTCGAGTCCTTTCCAGTCCATATCCCGGTAGCGGGGTCTCCAGCCGATTGGACATTCAACCGCGGCGGCTTTACCTTTTATTCTGCCGATAATCCATTTCAGCACACGCAGATTTTGGCCGAACCCGGGCCATACAAATTCGCCATCGGCATTTTTACGGAACCAGTTTACTCCAAATATCCTTGGCGCATTGGGTAGATCTCTTCCAAACTGCAGCCAATGGTTGAAATAGTCTCCCATATGATATCCGAGAAAGGGGAGCATGGCAAACGGATCCCTTCTTACTTTTCCGATGTCTCCAAAAGCGGCGGCTGTCATTTCGCTGCCCATCGTAGCGGCGAGGTATACGCCGAAGCTCCAGTTGAACGATTGGTATACCAGCGGAACGGCAGTACTTCTTCTTCCGCCAAAAATAAATGCGGAAACCACCACTCCTTCGGGATCATCCCAATGGGCATCGATGGCGGGGTTCTGTGTGGCCGGTGCGGTAAAGCGGGCATTGGGGTGCGCGGCGGGCTTGCCGCTGCTTTTATCGTATGGTTTTCCCTGCCAGTCGGTCAACCCTTCCGGAATTTCTTTGGTCATGCCCTCCCACCATACATCACCATCAGCCGTAATTGCCACATTGGTAAAAATGGTATTGGCTTCTATGGTGGCCATGGCGTTGGGATTGGTTTTGGCATTGGTGCCAGGCGCTACGCCAAAATAGCCGGCTTCTGGATTGATAGCATACAACTTTCCGTTTTCCTTTTTGTGAATCCAGGCAATGTCATCTCCTACAGTCGTCACCTTCCAGTCATCCATTCCCCGGGGCGGTATCATCATGGCGAAATTGGTTTTGCCACAGGCGCTGGGAAAGGCAGCTGCTACATAAGTCTTGTCGCCATCGGGTGATTCGGCTCCGAGCAGCAACATGTGTTCGGCGAGCCAGCCTTCTTCGCGGCCCATGACGGAAGCGATTCGAAGGGCGAAGCATTTTTTTCCCAGTAATGCGTTTCCGCCATAACCGCTACCGTAAGAAATGATCAATCTTTCTTCCGGAAAATGCGATATGTACTTTACTGTAGGATTGCATGGCCATTTAACATCTGGCTGACCGGCTTTAACCGGTGCGCCAACGGTATGCACGCACTTCACATAACCTTTCTCGTAGATATAAGGGAGAACAGACTCGCCCATGCGGGTCATGATCTTCATATTGAGAACCGCATATTCCGAATCGGTGATCTGAACGCCATAGCGCGACAGGCTGGATCCAACCGGACCCATGCAAAACGGAACGACATACATGGTTCTTCCCTGCATGGCTTTATTGGTCAGCTCTTCCAGGATGTTCTTCATTTCACGCGGATCCATCCAGTTGTTGGTGGGACCAGCATCTTCCTTGCGCCGGCTGCAGATAAAGGTCCGGTCTTCTACCCGGGCCACGTCACTGGGGTCGCTGAAGCAGGCAAAACTATTGGGTCTCTTCTGCTCATTCAGTTTGATGAAAGTTCCTTTTTCGACAAGGAGGTTGCATAGCTGATCGTATTCTTCGCCGGAACCGTTGCACCAGTGAATCCTGTCGGGTTTCATATGATCGGCCATCGTTTTCACCCAGCCTTCCAGTTCGGCCTGGGCGGAAGCATATTCTTTGGAGGGAAATACATTGTAGTGATACATGACAAGCAAGATTTGCCGCAAAATAAGTAGGATGGGGCAACTAACCAGTAAACTGCGGAACTAGTTTGCGGGATACAGCGGCGCTATTGGGATTGTTGCTGAAAGTATATGCGGCAATCGGCGATACGATCGGTATTGATGATGTCTACGCCATAGCGCTTTAAGAAGACCCAGGTGTCTTCAGAATCGGGAGCTCCCCAGAAACGGAAAGGCACTTTATATTGATGAGCAGTTTCAAGAACAGAACGGATCCTTGCGGTATCGCCGCGATTGGTTCGTTCTACCAGGTAGTTAAAATAGTTATCACTCATCATACCCAGACGTAAAGCCTGCCCGGGTGAATATTGTTCGAATGGCCTGCCATCGAAAAGAATATAGGAGGGATAATTGTTCCACTCAGACACGGGTCCGCGGTCGCCGCTGATGACTATCTGAACGGCGTATGGGTTTACGCTTCTGTCAAAATAATTGCGTAGCGGATCAAACAGGGCAACCAGTTCTTTTAATACCAGCGGGCCTTCCTGCTTGATGTCGATCATCAATGTTGTTTTATAGGCAGTATCGGCGGAGATGCGCCCTTTGTAGAGTTTGAACAGTTTTACGATCGGATCGATGTACAGGGACTGCAGGGTTTTGCCTGACCTTCTTTCCCGCAGGCTATGCGCTACCAGCAGGTTTTCGCGAACGAGGAAAACATCTGCCTCTATCGAATAGGCTTTATTGTCAATGGCCGTGGTCAGCGGATGCGGTTTGAGATAGTCGTTGTGCGAATGGATCAACACCTGGGCGCCCGCGCAAAAATACAGACACCAGGATACCAGCAATAGCGCCGACTTCCTTAAAACAATCATTCGCATTCTATTCATAGATCACTTTCTTCAGATAATAATAATCAGGATCGATCCGGGGCAGGGTCTTGCTATTGATGTTGACCGGTTTTTTATTCAGCATCATTCTTTTCTTTCCCTCGTCGGTCACCACATCAATGGGAATGTCGCTGTCGAAGTTCAATAGCTGAAGGGTATATTTTCCTTCTGCCGTTTCCTTTACCCGGATCTCCAGTTTTTGAGAAGTGTACAGATAAAAATCAAAGACAGGTTTGAGGTTGATACCCGAAGCTCCGCTGAAAAGTTTTTCAACATCCTGCGTGGTGACGGTATTGTTATAGGTGTATGCCGGGTCGGTGGCCAGTTTTTTGAGCGTAGGGAAGAAAACATTGTCGCCCACGATATAGCGAATCGTATGCAGGAAAAAGGCGCCTTTTCCATAGATCGGCCCTTTGTAGGCGCTGTCAGAATCGACTTCTTCTCCTCTGACCACGGGAATGTTTCCTTCCTGGGCACGGCCTGTCTGCGCCATCTTTTTCATGTAAGAGGCTTCACCCTCCATTTCACGGTAGTAAAGGATATCTCCATAAGTGCAGATGCCTTCCTGTATCCACATGTGAGCCCAGTCGCGATTGGTTACTTTGTTTGCCCACCATTCGTGGCCGAACTCATGGTTCATCAGCCAGTCAAAGTCTTTTCCGCCTACCTGCGTATACCTGAATTTATTTCCATAGGCGATATTGGTCTGATGCTCCATGCCCAGGTGAGGTGTTTCACAAAGCCCGATGCGTTCTTTGATCCAGGGGTATTCGCCAAAGTATTTTTCCAGGATATGCGTGGTTCTCTCCATCATTTCCAGCTGGTGAGGCGCTTTATCGGCATGTTCCTCCAGTACATAAAATATCATCGGTACTTTGTTGCCATTAACACTCGTGTATTCGCGCGTTACGGCTTTGTATTTCCCGATATTGAACACAAAACAGTAATTGCTGATGGTGTAGTTGGTTTTCCAGTGCCAGGTTGTTTTGTTGCCATTGTTTTTTGACCCTTGCAGCATACCCGGTCCCACTGCCATCAGTCCTTTCGGAACAGTAATATACATTTCAGCTCCTTCGTTCGGTTCATCGCTCGGATGATCTTTGCAGGGGAAGAAGATTTTTGCACCTTCTCCCTGGCAGGTGAGAGCGATCCAGGGATTGCCCTGTCCGTCCTTTTCCCACTGAACTCCACCAGTCCAGGGCGGTCGGGTGGCGATGCCGGGCTTTCCGCCGTACACAACCCGGATCGTTGTTTTTCCTGCGGGCCAGGGTCCGGTGGCGTTGCTGAAGGAGATCCAATTATTTTCATGTTTGAAGGCACAGGATTTTCCATTTACTGTAACTTCCGTAACCGTTAGGCTATCCCATAAATCGAGCAGCAGATCAGCAGAGGGATTCTGAAGGTTGCAGGTGATCTCTATATTTCCATAAAATGTTTTTTGCACCGGATCAACATCGAGTGACAGCGTATAGTGACGTATGTCCATGTTTGCCTGCACTGGTTTGAGTACACCACCCGAGCGGAGATTTTGCGCGGTTAATGAGACCTGCAGGAACAAAAAGAAAAGCAAGATGGAAAAACGCATACTATTTCATTTTGTGAAAGATAGCGAATCAATGGACATCAGCGCATAGAAATGTGTTACCTTGGGCTATGCTACGATGGCTGCTGAAGATTTACTGGAAGCTGGGCGGATGGAAGATCCGGGGCGGTTTTCCGTATGATATTCCCAGGATGGTGATGATCGTGGCTCCGCATACCAGCTGGAAAGATGTACTGGTGGGTTTTGCCGCCCGCTCTGAACTGAATATTTCACATGCAAAATTTTTAGGGAAGAAAGAATTATTCGATGGTAACTTTGGATGGTTTTTCCGGAAGCTCGGAGGTGTTCCGGTAGACAGGTTCAGTAAACAGGGAATGGTAGAACAGGTGGTGGCCATGTTCCGCAACAATAATAACTTCTTATTGGGAATGGCCCCCGAGGGAACAAGGAAAAGAGTTGATAAATTGCGCTCCGGTTTTTACCATATAGCCCGGCAGGCCAATGTGCCCATCCTGCCGGTAGGGCTCGATTTCAAGAACAAAGAGGTGGTGATCGGCCAGGCATTTAAAACCTCCGGTAACGAAGAAGAAGATTTTAAGAGAATCATTGAATTTTTTTCCGGGATCACCGGCAGTAATCCGGAAAATGACCTGCGTCATCTTAAAAACATTCCTTTAAACCTGTGAAAATCAAATGTTGCCAGATTACCGGGTTTGCACCCGTAACAGGCATAAAACTTGAGTAAGGCTATTCAAATTTTCTTATCTAAATAGACTGACATGAAACTTAGACTAATTCTACTCGGTACCGTGATGGCGATGGTGGCCACTTCCTGCGTAAGCTCAAAAAAGTTCAAAAAAGCGGAGGCGGATGCTCAAACCCGATACAATCAACTCAACACCACGTATGTTCAATTGCAGGAAACGCTTAAGAACTGCAATGACGATAAAACCGAATTGATTCGCAAGAACACTGCCCAGCAGGTGGAAATTGATGGTCTCAACAAGCAAATTGCTTTCCTGAAAGAAAACAACACCCAGGCGTTGAAGCAACTCCAGGATCTTTCTGTTATTTCTGCCCAGCAGGCCGATAATATTAAAAAATCATTAGAGAACATCGGCGCGAAAGATAACTACATCCAGTCTTTGCAGGAGTCGCTGGCGCGTAAAGATTCATTGAACATGGCGCTTGTGATGAACCTGAAAGGAGCGATTGGCAATATGGCCGATGAGGACATCAACATCAAGGTAGATAAAGGTGTGGTGTTTATTGATATTTCTGACAAACTGCTTTTCAAAAGCGGCAAGTACGAAATCACCGACAAAGCCAGCGAGGTATTGGGCAAAGTGGCCCAGGTGCTGAAAAACCAGCCTGATATTGAATTCATGGTGGAAGGGCATACCGACAACGTTCCTTTCCGCAGCAACGGGGTATTGTTGGATAACTGGGATCTCAGCGTTAAGCGTGCAACCAGCGTAGTAAGAGTATTGCAAAACAAATATGGTTTGGATCCCGCCAAGATGGCTGCTGCAGGCAGAAGCGAATACAAGCCGATCGCCTCCAATGATACCAAAGAAGACCGGGCAACCAATCGCCGCACACGTATCGTGGTATTGCCTCAGCTCGATCAGTTCTTTAAACTGCTGGAGCCCCGGAAAGGATAATCACTGGTTGATATTATAAAGAGAAATGGTTTGCCGTTGAACAACTCAACAGCAAACCATTTTTGTTTTTATCAGGCGAGATACTTTCTCCAGAATTGTATGGTACGCTCCCAGGCAAGCCTGGCTGCGGCTTCATTGTAGCGCGCGGCGGAAGTATCGTTGTGAAAAGCGTGGTTCACTCCTTCATACATATATAATTCGTAACGGGTGTTGCTTTGTTTCAGCGCGGCTTCATAGGCAGCAATGCCGGCATTGATGCGCTCATCCAGCGACGCATAATGCAATTGAACGGCCGCTTTGATACGGGGAACATCGGCGGCATCGGGCTGTCTGCCGTAGAAGGCCACGGCGGCCTTTAGCCCGGGCATCATTACAGCGAGTTGATTGGCCATTCCTCCGCCCCAGCAAAAACCAACACAACCGAATTTCCCTGAGCTGTCGGGTCTTTTTCCGAGATAGTCAAATCCTTTGGCGAAGTGGGAAGCAGTTTGAACCGGCTCCAGTTTCTGAAAGAGTTGCCTTGCCTCATCTTCATTTGCCGGCGTGCCTCCCAGCAATGACAATGCATCGGGCGCCATGGCAAGAAAGCCGGCGGCGGCGGCGCGGCGGGTAACATCTTCAATATGCGGATTAAGTCCCCTGTTTTCGTGAATGATGATCACCGAAGGGAGTTTTCCTTCTTTACGCGGCTTGGCCAGGTACGCTTTCATCTCTCCACCTTCCACGGGATAGGTTATGCGCTCGGTAACCAGGTCTTCCTGTATCGGGGTTGTCTGGGCTTTTGCATAGTTCCCCTCCAGCAGGGGCAGTACCGTCATGGCAGCAGCCATGCTTCCGGTGATCTTTACCAGCCTTTTGATAAAAACTTCACGACTCAATGGCTGGTGAGTGTATTCGTCGTAAAGAGTGATGATCTGCTGGTCCATAAGTAACGATTTAAGGAAGTGAAAAAATCGGTTACGGATGGTTATTCACCGGATATTCTGTTGACAACCTTTCTTACCAATTCGGGTTCGAATCCTTTCTGCAGCAGGTAGTCTGTCGTTTTAGCCAAACGGGTAAATCGGTTGGAATGATCGGCTTTAACAGACGTCCATTTTTTGAGGGCCAGTTTTTCAAGGGCTGCCTGGTAGTCCTCTTCTTCCAGTTGCTTCAGAGCTTTCTTGATATTGTATTCGCTTACCTGCCGTTGTTTCAGTTCGTAGCGGATCTTGACCCTGCCCCATTGTTTCATCCGGAATTTACCCCCCGCAAACTGAATGGCAAAACGTTCTTCGTTCAGGTAGTTTTCCTCGATCAGCTGAGAAAGGAGTTCATCCACCTGCGCGCGATGCAATCCGAAACCATAGAGCTTGTCTTTTACTTCCTGGTGGCTGCGCTCCTGGTACCCGCAATAATGCCGTGCTTTCTGCAAGGCCTGTTCTTTACTGAGTTGTTTGCGGGGTAGCATGAATGTTTGTGGTTTGAAGTTGCTTAGCCGTTTGCTGTTTTCAGTATGGTGGCTCGATGGCAATTTAATCAATTGCACTGCAATTTCAGCTGGCTCACTCCTGCCCCTCTCCCGCGGGGAGAGGGGAGCGGTGATATGAACGGGAGTGGGAGCGTGCACCAATCCCTACTATAAGCAAAGAAACAAGCACTATGGTTTTCCATTCGCCATCCGTAATTCGTCATTCGAAATTAGTCCTCCCATTGGCTCATTTACGAATTGGCCCATTGGCCCATTGACCCTTTACCGGATATTACTGATGGAATTTTTTACTGTATCGTGTTTTGTTTTGAGTACCGAGCGGGTATTTACCTCTTTGCCATCGATGATTGTGGTGCCGTAGGCAATGAATAAATCGCCGGTGGCGGATTGAAGGGCGCTCTTATTGCGGATATTGCTGCGTGAAGTACTGATGCCGGCCTTTTGAACAGGCGTGGTGGAACCGCCCTGTTCGTCTATTACCATTGTATAAGCATGCGAAACGGAAAGATCGGTTTCGTATTCTCCATCACCGTCCTTGTCGGCTTCTATCAATATGCTTTTAAATTCGCCACGATTGCTCCTGACCGTGTTATTGTTCTGAGCTCTCGTCTGCGGAGCAGACATATCCTCCTCCCTGGAAGCTATATTATTGGATCGCGAAGCGTTTTGATTGAAGGCTTTTGATTCGCCGGCAGGCTCCACACCGATCACAACCGCGTCCTCAACGGGTAGAGACTGTTCTATATTTAACTGGTAGCGACCCGGCGACAGATCGGTCCATTCAAATTCGCCGAATTCATTGGTGGTTGTGCGCAGCAATACCTGGTCAACGGGATTTCTGCCGCCTTTCACCACTACTCCCTTTATGGGATTACCGGGTCGCAAGGCTGATGAACCGTTGTCAGATCCCAGGGTTATTTCGGGCAGTGTATTTTCCTGACCCGATGGCGATGCCATGAAGTTGGACCGGGGACTCCAGATAAGCGTTGAATGATTTTTGGAACTGCCTGTTTTCGCCAGCATTTTTTGAATATAGGCCGGTCCCGCTGAAGACACCAGGGTATCGGCGATCAACTGATATTCGACCGACCAGGTTTGATTACCGAGTAACAGCTGTCCGGCCAGGTCATGGGTTGTATTTTCAACGGCAACATCAAATTGTTTCTGGTAGGTGATGGTTCCCGAAAATCGAAGTTCGCAGGGGCCATCCGGAAGGTTGGCAAACCAGAACTCACCGTTTTCACCGACACTTGTAGACGCGATCAGGGAACCTGAATTAAGATCGAAAAGACTGACCAGGATATTGCTGCCCGCTATGGAACTCTTGCCCGGGCCGGCTGTTCTGTCTTTGGGTTGGTGAAGGGGATTGTTACCTCCGGATCCGGGTGGATTATACAGCGGGTTTGATTCGACCTTTACCTCGCAGGGGTTACAAGCAGGTCCATTATCCGAATGATACAGGGGTTGATATTGCCTTCTGCCGGTGGCTATGCCCGAGCCCGCTTCGCGGCTGCTTCTCTTGCCCGTGGCTATACCGGATCCGGCTTCGCGCGAATAAAGTATCGTGGTTACCGGCGCAACATTAACGGTTGACTGTTCAGCATGTTCATTGGTCAAGATGCCGAATGCCGATTGACCGGTTGTTATTTTTCCCCATAATACCTGGCGGGCTGCCAGGTCGCGGTGAACCACTCCTTCTTTTCTAAGACCATTGGCTACGGCGCCTGCGGCTGAATTGAGCCCCGACTGCACTTTTTCTCCAAAAGTCTTTCCCTGGGTTTGCCGGGTTGTGGTAACATTCATGGAAATTCTGTTAGGCATTCCCTGTCTTGCGTTTTCGAACGACAGGGCGTCTTCGGGGCAGGCAAAGCTGTTTTCTTCTATTGTTCCGTCCGGATGCGTGATTTTACGGGTAACCGGTCCGCAACTGCTTTCCATGGAGCGCGACCTTCTGCCGGTTGCCAGGCCTGATCCCGCTTCGCGCGTACTGGCAGGTGGTTGCTGATATTCGGCAGGGAGTACGCTGCCGCCCGATGCGGCCGATTCCGGAATGGAGCTGGTATTATCTATTCGCCGCCCACTTGCCTGGCCCGTAGAAATGTCCCTGGGTGATCGCGACAATTCCTCGTATTTGACATTGCCAATATGTTTTTTTCTTTGAGCAGGGGCCTCGTTTCCAAAACCACGGGTAATTCCCAGGCTGGCAGTAAATAATTGTGTATTTCTGGATTGTTCTGAGGCATTATCGATACCCGACTGGAGATCGACCAGCTTTATGGATGTTTTGGTGAAGAGGTAATCGGTTCCGATAAAGAACCTGGTTTCGCGGCTTACAGGATATTGTAACTGGAGAGATCCTGAAAGGCCGGGCTGTATCGAATGTTTACCCTGGTCGAAACGGTAGATGGCGCGGGTTTGCCCATTTGGGGTGATGCTCAGGCTGCCGGGGTTATTTAAAAATATCCCTCCCTGCAGGGAGGCCAGCAGTTTCACCTTGTTGCCTGCAAGAAAAGTGGGCCCTGCCAGCAGGAATGTATTGGAGGGCGATGTGCTGTTAACAGCCGCCTGGGCCGGATCTATCTTTCGATCGGAGAGAAATTCGTTCAATGCACTATTGCTGATTTTACCCGGTATCAACCCGAAACTCATTCCCAGTCCCATCGCCCCAAACTGGTAGCGCCCGCTCATTTTAGTGGCCAGGCTATTGCCTCTGAAAAGAGCTTTTTCCTTGTCGGAACCCAGTCCGAAAGAAGCTCCTGTTGACGCGTCGAATTGCCAGGATCCTGATTGGAAGCGGGTATGATTGCTTCGGGAAGCATTCTGGTTAAAGGAGGCGTTTTGTGAGAAGCAGGTCGCGGACAAGAGCCCGGCAGCCAGCAAAAGGGAAAGTTTTTTCATATGAGCGATATTGGATGGTAATCTCAGAACCAGGCAGCATCTAATCAACACAAAACGATAAAAAACAGAGGATAGTATAATGTTCTCTGTCGGTGGCGCGGTCGCTGTTTTCCCTTCCCCACAAATAATCCACTTTTCGGGGAAGGTTCATTGCTATAATTTAAAAATCAGTAGTTTCGCCACACTATAATTTATCTTACTGTTTATGAAGTTTATCGTTTCGTCATCGGCTTTGTTGAAGCAGTTACAGCAGATCAGTGGTGTAATCAATGCAAATACTGTTTTGCCAATCCTGGAAGATTTCTTATTTGAAGTGGAAAAAGGGAAACTGACGGTTGTGGCCACCGATCTTGAAACGGTAATGAAGATTCAACTGGAAGTGGAAGCCAAAGACAGCGGCAAGGTTTGTATTCCTGCGAAAATCCTGCTGGACTCACTTAAAAATCTGCCCGATCAGCCACTTACTTTCAATATCGATAAGAACTTTGGCGTGGAAATTACCAGTGACAACGGTAAGTACAAAGTGATGGGCGAAAACCCTGATAATTTCCCCAAAGAACCGGCTGCCGACGATACTTCTTCTTTTACCATGAGCTCACATGCGCTGGTAACAGCCATCAATAAAACATTATTCGCGGTAAGCAGCGATGATCTTCGTCCTGCCATGACCGGGGTGTTTTTTGAAATGGACAAGAAAGGACTCCAGTTTGTAGCAACCGATGCTCACCGGCTGGTAAGGTACAAACGCAAAGAGGTAAGTTGTCCCAAGAACGGCTCCATGATCGTTCCCAAAAAGCCGCTCAACCTGCTGAAGGCTTCCATGCCTGCCAATGAAGACGAACTCAACATCAGCTATAACAGCAACCATCTTTTCGTTAAACACGGAACTACACAGCTCAGCTGCCGACTGATTGACGCTCGTTTTCCCGATTACAAAGTTGTGATTCCAACCGATAACCCATATAAACTCACCGTTAGCAAAAGCGATTTCCAGAGCGCGCTTCGCCGGGTGAGCATCTTCAGTAACAAAAGCACTAACCAGGTGGTGCTGAACATCAGCGGAAGTGAACTTCAGCTGGCGGCACAGGATATTGATTTCAGCTTTGAGGGTAACGAAAGAATGAAGTGCCAGTACAACGGCGAAGATCTTCAGATCGCCTTCAACGCCAAGTTTCTCATTGAAATGCTCAATGCGGCCGAAAGCGATGAGGTGAATATAGAATTGTCTACCCCTACCAAAGCAGGGATCATCAAGCCGACCGACCAGGACGAAAATGAAGAATTGCTGATGCTGGTGATGCCACTGATGCTGAACAGTTAACAGCTTACTTTCTTAAGGGCCTATCTGTTTGCCGGGTTTCTGACGCGAAGCCCAGACATTTGTTTGGTACTACTTAGGTATTTTGTTATGCAATTCCGACAGCTCCGAGCATATGATAATTATATTACCGCCAACCTTCAATTGCAGCAGTTGGAATCGGAAGGTATCCGCTGTTACCTGCAGGATGAGCATAGTGTAACCATCAACCCCATTTTCTCCAATGCCGTTGGAGGCATCAAGCTGCTGGTTTACGAAGAGCAATGGGAGCGGGCCGTGGAAATCATCACCAGGCTGGAAGATGAGTACAGAAAGTCTGCCCGTTGTCCGCGATGCGGCACTCCCGGACTACAACTTGTTACCAAGAACAAAGAAATTCCCGGCTGGTTTTCGACTCTACTTACCTGGCTTTTTGGCAATTATGCCATTCCGGAAAGGCAGGTATATCAATGTTCGCATTGCGGATATGAGATGAAGGAGTTGCCGGCAACCGAAGAGTCCGGAAGCTATTCCAAATAGTAAATTCAGCGTATCTTACAAATTAAACCCCGCGTTGCTATGGAAAAATTTATCGAGTTTTTCGAGCATGCAGAAAAATGGCAACTTTTTGCATGGATAGCATTCTGGATGGTACTTTTCGGGTTGCTCGAAAACCTGCTGCCTGTATTTACTGAAAAGTATAACCGGGTGAAGCATGCCGGGGTGAATCTATCCTTCCTGCTCACGACTGCAGTGGTAAACCTGGTGGTGGGCCTGATCACGGCCGGGGTTTACACGTTTATCCGCGAACATCATATCGGTCTTATTTACTGGCTTAACTGGCCTCTTTGGGCAGAGCTGCTGCTGTCGATCCTGATCCTTGACTTTATAGGCATGTATTGTTCCCACTACCTGCTGCACAAGTTCAAGTGGCTATGGAAATTCCACATGGTTCATCACAGCGACCGCCATGTGGATGTAACCACCGGAACGCGCCACCATCCCGGCGACTGGCTGATCCGCGAAACCTTTGCCCTCGTAGCCGTGGTCATTACCGGCGCTCCGCTCGGGTTCTATATCTTTTTCCGATTCTGCAATGTAGTCTTCACTTATCTTACCCACGCCAACATCAATATGCCTGCCTGGCTCGAAAAACCACTGAGCTGGATATTCATCACCCCTAACGTTCATAAATTCCATCATCATTTTGAACGGCCCTGGACCGATACTAACTTTGGCAATATCTTTTCCTTCTGGGACAGGATCTTTGGCACTTTTGTGTACGATGACGTGAAGAAAATTCGTTACGGTCTGGACGTTCTCGAAGGCAAACCCGATGAAGACGTCCTTTACCAGATGCGACTACCATTTGATAAAACCATTAAGACCGACTATTAAGTACGGTCAATCCGCCCTTCAGAAAATAACATCCTGCATGAAAAAAGCACTTTGTTCGTGGTTGGTTTTGCTGGTTTCTACGATAACCCTGGCCCAAAATGCCGAGGTGAAGGCCGTGGCGGACTCTATCAGGAGGTATCGCAATACCCCCGGATTGGTATATGCAGTATTTTCAACTGAAAAGATCATTGATTCCGGCACCTCGGGCGTGAAGAAGATGCGGGTGAAGGATTTTATCCAGTTTTCGAACCGGTTTAATATAGGCACCGCTACAACCGCTTTTACTACCTACATCGCCGCCAAAATGGTGGAGGAAGGCAAGATCAGCTGGTCGTCCACCATCGGGAAAGTTCTTCCGGAATTCGACGGGAAGATCATGAAGCTGTACACCCGGCTGAACCTCGAGCAACTCCTGTCCCAACGGGCAGGATTCCCACCATTCGAAGAGTTTAAGGAGTACCGCGAAATTCATTCCATGCCCGGTACACCCACGCAGCAGAGAATGGCCTTTGCCATGATGATGATGAAAAAAAGACCGCAGCTGGTAGTGGATAGCTCTGTTGCTACCTATTCCGTTGCCGGTACCTCCATTGCGGCAGTGATGCTGGAGAAAGTGAGCAAAAAAAGCTGGGAGCAGCTGGTAGATCAATACATCAACAAGCCGCTGAACATCCGGGCAGACTTTGGCTTCCCTGTTTTAAAAGACTCGACGCAGCCCTGGGGCCATTGGGATAATTATTACACCCTGACCGCGCATACCGACGACTACTGGGCTCGTTGTTTTCCGCCTATCGCTCCTTCCGGTAACATCAATATCAACATGAGCGACCTGATGGTGTTTCTGAAAGACCTGATGAATGCGTTGCAAAGCAAAAAGTCTGTGATAAGTGCGGCCAACGCACAAAAGATGCTGTTTGGCCGGCCTGAATACGGCATCGGATGGGCCAATACCAAATGGAACGGACTAAACATTGCCTATTGGTCCGGCCGCGGCGGATTGTTCAGCAGTTATATCGAGATCATCCGCGAAAAAAATATGGCTATTGTAGTACTTGACAATAGTGGCGCTGTTGATGGCAGATCAGCTGCTTCCAACCTGGGAAGATTTCTCCGCCGGTACTACACCTCGCTCTGATCCCTGTTCTTCCTGTACATTTGCGCATCAAATTGTCATATGCCCAGAATTGTTGCGATGATTCCCGCGCGTTACGCTGCCACAAGATTCCCCGCCAAATTAATGCAGGTGCTGGGAACAAAAACTGTTATCCGTCATACCTATGATAACACGGTAGCCACCGGTCTTTTTGATGAAGTGGTGGTAGTAACCGACAGCGAATTGATTTTTCAGGAAATCAGCAGCCACGGAGGCAGGGCCGTCATGAGTGAGCGCGAACATGAAAGCGGCAGCGACCGGATTGCTGAAGCAGCCGCCGGCATGGATATAGATATTGTATTGAATGTGCAGGGCGACACGCCTTTTGTAAAAAAAGAACCTCTTCAAAAACTGCTGGACTGCTTCCGGGATCCCGCCGTACAAGTAGCTTCGATGATGCAGGTGTTACACAGGCAGGAAGACATCAACGACCCCAATTTTGTGAAAGTGGCCGTGGATAAGAACATGAACTCATTGTTCTTCAGCCGGTCGGTGATTCCCTATCCCCGCGACCCGAAAGCCGCCGTCATCTATTATGAACATATTGGCGTGTATGCGTTTCGCAAACAGGCGCTTCTCAATTTTACCCGCTGGGACATTACGCCCCTGGAGGCCGCCGAAAAAGTGGAATGCCTTCGTTACCTCGAAAACGGCATACCGCTTAAGATGATTGTGGTAGATTATATGGGTGTTGAAATTGACACTCCTGAAGACCTTGACCGCGCCGGAAAATTGCTTTGATAATTATCGGTTATTCTGCCTTGTTAGTAATGCCGGGTCCTGTTTTGTCAGGATCCGAACGGCTGGAGATGTCAATTACTTTATCGATCAGGTCATTTACATATTTACGGCTTTTGCCGAATGGCAATATGCCGGTACTGCTTTGGTTTGATTGAATAGAAACCAGTTGTTCGGTAACTTTTTCCACCACTACTTCATTCGAACCCGGCGAACTCACCATATCCGGATTCGTTTGTGCATTCAGTTTACTTTCCGAAATATAGGTTATATGCCAAACCATTTCGGCGCAGGCTTTCAGTACCAGCAGCAGGAATTCATTGAAACTGGCTTTGCGATGACTATAATGGACTTGATGGGTCGGCATGTTTAAGATATCTCCGGCTAATAGTACTATTTTATTAACAAATCGAGCCCTGCATCGGCGACAAATTTCGCCATCTAATGGTTTTATAAGTTTTGGTATCTTACTGAAACCATATACGATTGCTTATGAACAAAACGAAACTGTTTCGCTGGTCCATAGTGGCTGCGCTGGCAGGCTTTATTTTTGGCTTCGATACTGTTGTGATTTCCGGGGCCAATCAACCCATTAAAGAACTTTGGCATACGACCCCGCTTTTTCATGGAGTATTTATTATGTCGATGGCCCTGTGGGGCACGGTAATAGGCGCCCTGATTGCCGGAAAACCAACGGAGAAATTCGGGCGTAAGAAGGTCCTTCTCTGGATCGGTATCTTTTATTCTGTTTCAGCCATTGGTACCGCCATCGCCCCCAATCCTTATACCTTCTCTTTCTTCCGGTTTATTGGTGGCCTGGGCATAGGCGTGTCGTCGGTTGCCGCCCCCACCTATATCTCCGAAATTTCATCGCCGGCCATGCGGGGCAGGCTGGTAGCGATGTACCAGTTCAATATTGTGTTCGGTATCCTGGTAGCTTATATCTCCAATTACCTGTTGCAGGGAGTGGGGGGCGATAACGACTGGCGCTGGATGCTGGGGGTACAGATCATCCCCTCACTTCTTTATACCCTGATGGTAATGGGGGTACCTGAAAGCCCGCGCTGGCTGATTGGCAAGGGCCGCGAGATAGACAAGGCAAAAAAGATACTGGCAGAAATCGGCATCACCGATGTGGATGCGGAGGTGGGCAGGATACAGGAAGCCAACCGGCAGGAGTCGGGTGGTGTCAGCCATCTTTCCATTTTCAACCGCAAATATGCCCGCGTGCTATGGCTGGCATTTATGGTGGCATTCTTTAACCAGCTCTCCGGCATCAATTTCATTCTTTATTACGCGCCGCAATTGCTCGAACAGGCCGGCCTCGGAAAAGAAGAATCGCTGCTGAATTCGATCGCCATAGGAGGTACCAACCTGGTTTTCACTTTTGTGGGCTTGTATCTGATAGACCGCCTGGGACGAAAGACTTTGCTGATCATCGGATCCATCGGCTATATACTCAGCCTGCTCGGCGTTGCCTGGTCGTTCTATTCGCACCAACCCTCCCTGGTACTCCTTTCTTTCCTGCTGCTGTTTATCGCCGCGCATGCGGTTGGTCAGGGAGCCGTGATATGGGTGTTTATCTCCGAAATTTTCCCGAATAAGGTTCGGGCCATCGGCCAATCGTTTGGGGCCAGTGTTCACTGGGTTTTTGCTGCTATTATTACCCTCGTTACGCCCCTGTTCCTGGATAAGGAAGACGGGATTTTCAGGAATACACCCGAGTATATTTTCCTTTTCCTGGCCCTCATGATGGTTTGGCAACTCATATGGGTACTGACCAAGGTGCCCGAAACAAAAGACGTGTCGCTCGAAGAGCTGGAAGCCAGGCTGATAAAGGAGTCCTGAACAGTCCGAAGTCTGTTTCAAAATTAGCCGGGCAATCGCCGGAACGATCTATCTTTGCCGCACTTAACAGCAACGTATGAAGTTCAGGAATTTCAAGATGGTCAGTTATGTGGTGTATGGCCGCGGATCCTTTAATCAATTGGATGAAATATTATCTCCGCATCGAAAGGTCGGGCACCCCATGATATTTTTAGTCGATCATTTCTTCGAAGGAAAACCCCTGTTAGGAAGAATACCGCTGCGCGATAATGACAAGATCATATTCGCAGACGTTACCTATGAGCCCAAGACCACGCAGGTCGACAAGCTGGCCCAGCAACTCAGGGATGAATTCAAAACCATCAGCGGCATCATTGGCATTGGAGGCGGCAGCACCATGGACCTCGCCAAGGCTGTATCGCTGATGATGAACAATCCCGGCTCTTCCGCCGATTACCAGGGCTGGGACCTGGTAAAATTTCCGGGCGTATATAAAGTGGGTATCCCTACACTCAGCGGCACCGGCGCCGAAGTGTCCAGGACCACCGTATTGACCGGACCTACCCGTAAGCTCGGCATGAATTCCGATTTTACTCCATTCGATCAGATCGTTCTCGATCCCGAACTCGCCGCCAATGCACCCGTGAACCAGCGGTTTTATACCGGCATGGACTGCTATATTCATTGTATTGAAAGCCTCGAAGGCACTTTCCTCAACGAATTCAGCAAGAGCTATGGCGAAAAGGCCCTTCAGCTTTGCCAGAAAGTATTCGTGGAAAAAGATCATTGGGATGAGGAGAGCGATGACCAGCTGATGATGGCCAGTTATGCAGGAGGAATGAGCATCGCTTATTCGCAGGTGGGTGTTGCGCACGCGGTCAGCTACGGACTCAGCTATTTACTCGGCACCAAACATGGAATCGGTAACTGTATCGTGATGAACCATCTCGATGAATATTATCCTGCCGGTGTTCGGGAATTCAAGTACATGGTGGAAAAGAACAATATCGAAATTCCCACCGGAATCTGTAAAGGACTGACCGACGAACAATTTGACAAAATGATCGACGTGAGCATGGGCATGAAGCCGCTTTGGGAAAATGCGCTCGGTAAGGACTGGGAAAAGATCATGACCCGCGAAAAGCTCAGGCGCCTTTACGAAATTCTCTGACGAAGCGATTGCATTTCTTAATAAATAGTTGAATAGCTCGTTGCTTTCATGAGGATGATGTCTGCATGAGATACATTGTTCTGGTATAGCGGATCGGCCACCAGTTTCTTCCATTGCGGATCGTCCACGAAAGTCTTCCAGTGTTTTTCTCTTTCTTCCCGGTTTTCGAAACTGGTCATGTAGATGAGATTGGGCATGTGGCTGCCTGTAATTACTTCGGCGTAAAATACCGCATTAAATCCAAGCCTCTTGAACAGGGCGATCTCTCCTCCCTGGTTAAACATCTTCACTTTATTGCGATAATAGCTTTCCGAAGGACTTTCATAACTTCTGAATTCATAGATCCTGTCTGATCTGTCCGAACTGAGTTTCGGGCGCTGATGAACCGGCGCCAGTTCGAAGGCGTAGGCCAGGTAGGTTTCCATCCGCTGATAAGCCGGGTTGTTATGGGGCGATTGCAGATATTCCCTGCCGGCTTCGAGGTAGGCTTTGTCTTTTAGCAGGGAAACCGGCAACAGGTTGGCCACGGAAGGGTCCTTCACCGGCACCCACACATAGAGTTGTTTGTCGGTGGCTGTATCATTGGCGATGGGTTTAAAAACACCAATGGTTTTCATTCCTCTTTTCTGCAAAGCAGGAATATAGGCAGCCTCCAGGTAGTGGTCAATGGTTTTTTCCTGCTCGGGTTTCGTATAATGATAGATGATAAGCTGGTAGTATTCCCGTGGGCTTGTTTGAGCAGCCAGTCCGAATGCCATCAGGACGCCGGCCAGCAGGAGAGTCAGGTTCTTTTTCTTCATGAGTAGATGATTGCCATGCTAATTTACCGGATTACATTTGTTCAAATTTCTTTTTTATGGAAGAAAAAAAGGCAGCTGCCCTCTTTGATGAGGCCAGGCAGTACCTGGACAGATTCGAATCGATCGTAAACAAAACCATCCGGGAAGAAGAGCTCATCGTAGAGAACCTGCTTAACCCTCCCCAGGAAATACTCACCCGCGGCCAGAAGATCTCCGATAAGGTTGCCCGGTTTGGGGGAAGCTGGAAGTTCATCATAGCGTTTATGGTGTTACTGATTGCCTGGATCATCTACAATGTCATAGCCGTACAGAGCGAACGTTTCGATCCCTATCCCTTTATCCTGATGAACCTGCTGCTGTCGTGCATTGCCGCCCTGCAGGCGCCTATCATCATGATGAGCCAGAACCGCCAGGAAGAAAAAGACCGCAAGAGAAGCGAGAACGATTACCTGGTAAACATGAAAGCGGAAATGGAGATCAGAAGCCTGCATGAAAAGATCGACCTGCTGGTACAGCAACAAATCGCCACTTTGTATAAAACACAGGAAGAGCAAATGAAAGTATTACAGGAGATCAGTCGTCAAATAGCTCAAAACAAAAAGCCAGATGGAAAATCCTGAAAAATCACCCCATATTCTGAATACCTCCTCCAACCTGCTGGGGCTATGCTTCATCGTATTTACCTCTCTGCGGGTATTGAAGTTGAAGGAGCAAACGATCATTGATGAACTCACGGCCGTAGCCACATTGCTTTTTATGACCAGCTGCCTTTTTTCGTTCCTCTCTCTGCGCTCGCGCCATGAGGTGCGGTCCGCCCGATACGAACGGATCGCCGATGTGGTTTTTCTCGGCGGATTGTTTTTGCTCTTCGGAACCACCATGCTGATCTCTTTCAACCTGATCGAATAGCAATGACCGCTTTTAACCAATAATTTTTACCTTGCCTGTATGAACGTAAAGCTCAGCCCTGAGAAATACCTGAGATACCTGTATCTGCCAAACCTGTTTGGTACACAGCGGACCAAAGAAATCCTGCATGTGAACCCGACGGCCGTAGTGGAACGTAAGGAACCCGAAGCAGTGGACATCTTTGTGTATGACTACAATGCCGAATCGATCGAAGAGAAAAAGCTGACGAAGATAGAGCAGTGTTTTCCTTTCAGGGACAGCAACCGGATATCCTGGATCAATATAGACGGCCTGCGGAAATCAGATGTAGAAGTTCTCTCCAATAAATATTCGATACACCCCCTGCTGACCGAGGACATCCTGAGTATCGGGCAGCGGCCCAAAATGGATGAGGTGGAGGGGGTGCTTTACTGCCTGCTGAATATGCTCTATTTCAACGATCAGAAAAAAACCGTTGAAACCGAACAGATCAGTATTGTACTCGGAGAAGATTTTGTGATCACCTTCCAGGAAGATCCCAGCCGCGATGTGTTTGATCCGTTGCGCAGCCGGCTGAAAATGCCCAAGAGCCAGATCCGGCAAAGAAGCGCCGATTACCTTCTTTACGCCATGCTGGATCTGATTGTCGATAATTACTACCTGGTTATGGAGAAACTGGGTGAACAGATCGAGCTCGTGGAAGAAGAAGTGGTACGAAGCAGCAACAAGAAAAGCCTGGCTAAAATCAACCAGTTGCGCAAAGAGCTGATTGTTCTGAAAAGAAATATCACACCAGTTCGCGACCTGCTGAGCAATATCATCCGCAGCGAAAGCAACCTGCTCGATGACCGCACCACCAAATACTTCAAAGACGTATATGATCATATTGTACAGGCGCACGATCTGAACGACAACTACCGTGATATCATGGTGAGTATGCAGGACCTCTACATCAACAACGTTAACCTGAAGATGAACGAAGTGATGAAGGTAATGGCCATCGTTACCTGCCTGCTGGCCCCGGCTACTGTAATTGGCGGCATATTTGGAATGAACTTTGAAACCATTCCCTATCTGCACAATCAATATGGATTCTGGATCGCCGTTGGAGTCATGCTGATCATTCCCATCTGGATGATCATGATCTTCAGAAAGCGAGGCTGGTTTTGAAAGCGGGAGCGAGGGAACCGCAAACAGCAAACCGCGACCAACCCGTGCCTTAGTTGCCGCATCCGAAGAAATATTGCATAAAAATTACGAAGACAAGTATTGAAAGTATCGTTCGGTATTTTCGGACATCTACGGCAGAGGTAGGCCGTAATATTTCCGATAATGCATAAGGCTGTAAGCCATACCCGCGCCAGCAGTAAACCCCAAACCTCAAACCCCAAACAGTAAACCGTATATCAAATACCACTTGCTTTTTTACAAGGATACATTAATAGACTGAAGCGCTTTCCTGTCTGTTTCCTCCAAATCAACCAGGGCATAAATCTTTATATCATTGATGCGAACCTCATCGAGGATATCGACGCAGTTCTGGTAGCTGGAAAGCGGAGAGGGTTTGATGATGAGGATGACATCCGTTGCCTTCTTCCCCATCTTAACCAGGGCGGTTTTTTTCTGACGGATCACTTCGCCTATTCCATTCTGCAGGTTATAACCGGTTATTCCATAATGGTGAGCGGCAATGGCTTCTTCCAATTTTCCATGAAAATAAAAGACCTGGTTTTGATCGAGGGGGATAACGGTCAGTGTCACACTCTCCGGAGCCTCCGTAACTATATTGGGCGTCTCCGGGGCGGGTGTATGCACCTTCATTTCTACGGGTTTGGAAATACTGGTTGTAAATACGAAGAAGGTGATCAGAAGAAAACCCAGGTCAACCATCGGCGTTAGATCGACGCGGGTCGATAATTTTTTGCTGCGGCGTACGCCGGCCTTCTGCTCCGGCGAAGCAGTGTTAATTTCGGCCATCTTGTTTGATTTGTAAAAGAGATGCAGGGGAGGAGAGATTCCACAGGTATTTGCCTCTGGTGGTACTGGCTGGGAATAATTTCGATCGATTATTCAGCAGTTTTTTATTCGCGCTCCCCAAATTCCTGGACGCAGAGGGCGCCAAGAACCGCAAAGCACACAAATAAAACCTCTCTTTCTACTTTCTCTTTCCCCTTCCCTTTCTGCTGGCGCGGGTATGGTCGACAGGTTTTCTTCATCACATGGTTTATCGACCAACCCGTGCCTTAGTTGCCACATCCGAAGAAATATTGCATAAAAATTACGAAGACAAGTATTGAAAGTATCGCTCGGTATTTTCGGACATCTACGGCACGGGTAGGCTGTAATATTTCCGATAATGCATAAGGCTGTTAGCCATACCCGCGCCAGCAGGCGCAAAAAATTCATCACTCCCCTTCCCTTTCTCTTTCTCATTCTCTTTCCCTTTCTCTTTCTCTTTCTCCGCTCCCGCTCTTTCCGCATAAGTCTGTAAGCCATACCCGCGCCAGCGGGGAATTCGTCATTCGTTATTGCATTGGCTCATTTACTAATTGACAAATTGGCCAATTGCATTTTCACTCTTTGCCTGAGATTGTTTCTGATGCTTTGGTAATAAAGGTTGATGTCGCCGATGTGGTAATTTTTGGTTCTCAGCAGGAAGCTTCCTCTGAAACTGGGTTTTCTTGTCCATAATACTCCTTGCTGCACCTGGGCGTCGGCCACATGCGGCAGAAGTTTATTGAACTTTCGCAGGATGGCTCCCTGATTAAATTCGCGCGTAACAAGCGAATTATCGATTGTCCAGCTCAGGGGGTTGGTTACCCATTCTCTGCCGGATTCATTTTTTACGAAAGGAGGGATGTAGTTGATTTTATAGGTTCGCCACCCGCAGAAGCAACCGGTTTGAGAAGGAGTTTCGCAAATAGACAGGCTGGTGAACTGCTTTTCCGGAATGTACATACCTACCAGGTAGGCCGCTACCAGTTGTTTTTGCAAGTCTTTGTTGTCGAAAAACTCTTTTAGCAGCCGGAGTGCATGCGTGGTACCCTGGCTATGAGAAGCAATGATGATGGGCCGGCCATGGTTGTTGTGTTGCAGGTAATAGAGAAAGGCCGTTCGTACATCTTCATAAGCCGTATCGAATGCCTGGAGTGCGGCAGCGGTGTCGGTGGTAAAATAGGAACGGATATGTGCCTGTCTGTAACGTGGTGCAAATACCCGGTATTCGTTAAATGCGCTCGCCTGGAAGAGGATGGAATTGTAGTCTGTTTTGGCATTGATCACCGGGTCGTTCACAGAAGCGTTCCAGTTCAAATTCTCTCCATCGGTAAAACTCGTTGGATACAGAAAGAATACATCGACGGAAGAATCGTAATGATAGTCGTTCCTGAGCGGTGCCGGTATACTATCGGAAGGATCCCATTTATCGGGATGCGCCGCCCAGTAATCCAGGTTCGAAAAATCGGGACGCTCCGATCGCCCGCTGTAATTGTAGTTTTTGATATACCGGGTGTAAGTGGGGGCGCAGGAAGAAATGAACAGGACCGGGAATACCAGGAAGAATAGTGGTTTTGAGATCATTGTTGCCTTGTCGTTTTCCGTAAAACGGTCAAATTACCTTAATATATCAAGGTCGCCAAAGCCTATCTGCCCCCGGGCCTGGGTTTTAGGGGTCGATTCGGGGCGGAGGCAGGATCCCATCCAGCCCTAAAAGAATCCCGAAGGCTCCCGCTCTTCCGCGGATTTGGGCCGCTCGTCACAATCGCTCATTTTTTCTTCAAGGGGCATTTTCGCCTGAAACCCTTACCCATACTGCATCTCAGCCAAAACTTATTAGCTGCTTATAAAAATTACCTTTAAAAAAATGGTACTATGTGTTGCATAGTACATAGAAATGCCCTTATCTTTGTTCCAACAAAGGAAATTAAAGCCGTAGGAAGTGGTCAGATGCGGGTGGGATCAAACAATATAGCCATTTAAACCTTATCCCCGACCTACCTGTACCTTCCCACTGACTACGGCCCTAAAAAATAGAGAGCATATGAATATAGAGAACACACAAAGCCAGATGCGAAAGGGAATCCTGGAGTTCTGCATTTTCTCGATCATCCGGAGAGGAGAAGCGTACCCCAGTGATATCGTGGAGGAGATGAGAGGCGCCAACCTTCAGATTTTTGAAGGCACCTTATACCCCCTGCTCACGAGGTTGAAGAATGCGGATATGCTGACTTATCGCTGGGTGGAAAGCAACTCTGGCCCTCCGAGAAAATATTTTTCACTTACTCCGAAAGGGGAGGCTTTTTACCAGGAACTGCAGGCGACCTGGAATGAGCTGGCCAATGCGGTGAACACCCTTACCAGTAAAAGAGATTCATTGAATACGAACGCGGCTGATTTTAATCCAATTACTCCTGAAACACCTTCCAACTAAAACCCTCCCGTGATGAACGGGAACAACACCAAATATTATGACAATGAAAAAGGTTATCAATATAAACTTCCAGGGCAGGGTTGTTCCGATCGAGGAGACTGCTTATGAATTGCTCAAGCAATACATAGATAGTTTGAGGAAGTATTTTGCTAATGAAGAAGGCAAGGATGAGATCATCAATGATATTGAAGGAAGGATTGCCGAACTTTTTTCTGAGCGCCTTAAAAAAGGAACTACCTGTATAACAGATGATGATGTAAATGCGGTTATTGCCAGCATTGGCCGTCCGCAGGATTTTGATGCGCAGGATGCGGACCTGGGCGGATCGGCCAGCTCGGCTTCGTCACAGTCTTCTTCTTCTGCAGGTTATTCTCAAAAATCAACTCCCAATTACGCCTATACCACCATGCATGGCAGACAAAGCCTGTACCGCAATGCGGATGACAAGATCATCGGCGGTGTGTGCAGTGGTCTGGCGAATTATCTCAATATCGACCCCGTACTGGCGAGGATCATATTCGTCATCTTTATCGGTGCGCTTTTCTGGGTATATATTCTTCTGTGGATCATTGTGCCCTCCAAATCGGTGCAAGCCAACATTACAAAACGCTTGTACAGGAGCGCGGACAACAAAGTTCTGGGCGGTGTAGCCGCCGGACTGGCAGCATATTTTAATATAGAAGTGTGGATTCCACGTTTGATTTTCGCACTGCCCCTGATCATCGGCACCATTTCCATTCCTTTTGGAATGTGGCACGACGGCTGGGATCTGTGGCTTGGCCCCAAGGTCTTTACCGGATCAGTGGGCGGCACCTTGCTGGTATTGTATGTAATATTATGGATAGCGGTACCGGTTGCCAATACGGCTGCCGAAAAACTGGAAATGCGCGGAGAGAAAGTAGACCTGCACAGCATCCGCGATACCGTGAAGGGTGATATGGAGAATTTCAAATCCAAAGCGCAGAACTGGTGGGCGAACGAGGCAAGGCCTGCGGCCCAGCAATTTGGCGATAGGGCAAAAGAATTTGGAAAATCGGCCGATTCCGGAGCCAGGCAGTTTGCGGCCGAAGCGGCGCCGGTAGCCCGGCGGGCGAGCAGTGGAATCGGTAACGTGCTGGGTGTATTCATCAAAGTAATCGGTTTGCTGATTGCCGGAAGCGTGGTGCTGGGTTTACTGGTAGCAATGGGAGCCCTGTTCAGTGCAGGGGTGATGGTGATGCCTTTCAAAGACTATATCCTCGAAGGATCCTTCCAGACCGTACTGGCCTGGTCTACCCTGCTCTTTTTCTTTGGCATACCGCTGCTGGCTTTCCTGGTTTGGATCATCCGCAAGATCGTAGGATCTAAAAAGAACCCGGCCATCAGCTATTCGTTTGGTTTGCTCTGGATCATCGGACTGATCAGCCTGATCGCGCTGATTGGAGGCATACAAAGAAACTTTACCGGCGGTGCGAGGATCGAGGGCGATGTGAATATTGCTCCGATCAAAGATAAAATGAGCATCACCGTATCCGATTCGAGAGTGTTGTATTACGGAGGCTGGTGGAGAATCGGTGGTGAAGGAGTGAGATTTACCGAAGACAGCCTTATCCTTTCCAATGTTCGGTTGAAAGTGACCAAGAGCCCGGATTCTGAATACCATGTCAGTTATGTACGATACAGCAATGCCAATACCGACCGCAAAGCGGAAGAACTGGCAAAGAAGATCAGCTACAGCATTGTACAGGACCAGGATCTGCTGTATCTGAATCGCGGCTTCTCTATTCCCCGCGGCGAAAAATTCAGAAATCAGCATGTGCTGGTGAACATCCAGGTGCCGGTTGGTAAAAAATTGATGGTAGACAGATCCGTAAGCCGTCGCCTGAACCGCTGGTTCTGGATTGGTGATGGCGGATACTGGAGAGATGACGAATGGTACAATGGCGATGAAGGATCCTATGTAAATGGCGAATGGAACAGGGATGTGGAATACATCATGACACCCGGCGGGATCAGAAGAACAGATGAACTTGACCCCGAAGAACTGAAGAAAGGACGGTACCGCGAAAGAGACCGCAGCCGCGACTACAATGAAGACAACAATGCAGACGAGAACCAGGATACTGTAACCGACACGGTAAGCCCCGGCAAAAAGCAGGAGCCCCGCTTCCGGTACAAACAAGATACTACCGCACCCCGTAAGAAAACTACGGATACGGTTAAAGCCAATCAATCAACAACTGCTTATTCATCCGGTCAGGACGAAAGCGATGAAGAAGGGTATAGCCATGAAAAAACAACCCCTTCTGCCATGCAGGTGTCCACTTATATGTTAGGCAGATTATTCCACCAATAAAAATGCCCGCCGCCCGGGCGTTATGCGCCCAGTGGCGGGGTTGAAGTTGGAACAAAGGGTCCCCTTCCGGGGACTCTTTTATTTTCCGGTACGAATGTAACCCTTTCCCTACTTGCTCTGTGATCGAAAGCCTTTAACTTGGCCGCCAGTTATGATCAGTTCCGACCTCGACATACTACGGTGCCCGCTAACGGCCCAAGACCTGTTGCCGGCCAGCCATGCGCAACTCGAACTGGCCAATCAACAGGCAGGCAATATTCCTTTTCGCTTTGAGGAAGGACTGGTGAACCAGTCGGGATCGGTTTTCTACCCGTTTTACAAAGGCATTTACTGTTTGCATCTCTCTTATGCAATTGTCCTGGATGAAAAGACTGTTTTACCTGCCAACCATCACTTCGACAGCCAGAGAATATTCAATTATTTCAATGCCATTCATTATGAATCTTTCGATGGAAAACAGATATATGGGGATGACAGGGATTTTGTGGATTTCCGCCCCTTTCTACTAGAATATACGCGTCACGGATTCTATAATTGCCGTCAGTACCTGCCGTCCTCCGGCAAATACTTTATTGATGCCGCCTGCGGACCGGTAGCTTATAAGGAATATTTGGCGCTGGCTGAAGGATATGAATGCCGCATCTGCCTGGATTTGTCCATCAATGCTTTGCTGCAGGCCAGGGAAAATCTACTGGGCCATGGGCAAAAAGCCATCCTGATCTGTTGCGACCTGTGTGCCATCCCGCTCAGGGATAACCTGGCTGAGGCAGTGATCTGCCAGCATGCTCTCTTTCATATACGGAAGAACCTGCAGGCCACTGCTCTGAAGGAACTGGTAAGAGTGGCCGCGAAAGACGGACGGGTGGCCATCGTGTACGACTGGTTCTATCATTCCTGGTTCATGAATATCGCCCTTGGCCCATTCCAGGTATACCGTATTGTTCGCCATGCAGCTGGGAAAATATATGCCAGGATGTTTCAAAAAGACAAGTTGTATTTCCATGCGCACAGCCTTCGATGGTTTCGCAACCATCAACTCGGTAAAAAAATGGAAGTATATACCTGGCGCAGCATCAACATTCATTTTTCCCGCTTTTACCTTCATCCCAAATTCGGTGGAAGCTGGCTGATCAATCGTATCTGGAGCTGGGAAAAAAAGTATCCGCGGTTTATGGGAAAGGTGGGAGAATATCCAATTATTGTGATTGATAAATAATGCCCTTACATTTGCCATCCCAAAACGAACGTTCTTAAAGCACCATTATGAAGAATACTCCATTCACCCACAAACATCTTGCACTCGGCGCTAAAATGGCTCCTTTCGCGGGATACAACATGCCCATCAGTTATACAGGTATCAACGATGAACACGCCGCCGTTCGTCAAAATGCCGGGGTTTTCGATGTGAGTCATATGGGTGAATTCATTCTCAAAGGGGAGCATGCGCTCGACCTGATACAGCGCGTGACATCCAATGACGCTTCCAAACTTACGGCCGGCAAAGCCCAATACAGTTGCCTGCCCAATGAAGAAGGCGGCATTGTTGACGACCTCCTGGTGTATTGTATCGAAGAGAACAAAGTATACATGCTGGTCGTGAATGCGTCAAATATTGAAAAAGACTGGAACTGGATCAGCCGCTTCAATACCATGAATGTGGAGATGCACAATATCTCAGATAAAACCGGACTGCTGGCTGTACAGGGGCCGAATGCATCGAAGATCCTTCAGCCGCTTACCAGCCTCGACATCCTCAATCTCAAGTACTACACCTTTGTAAAAGGAACCTTTGCCGGAGTTGAGAATGTACTGATCAGCGCTACCGGTTATACCGGCGCTGGCGGCGTTGAAATATATTTTGAAGACAAGGAAGGCAATGCCGATAAAATCTGGGATGCCATTTTCAGCGCGCCTGCTCCACAGCCTGTAAAACCTATCGGGTTAGGCGCCCGCGATACCCTGCGCCTCGAAATGGGCTTCTGCCTGTACGGAAACGATATCGATGATACCACTTCTCCCCTCGAAGCCGGTCTGGGGTGGATTACCAAGTTTACCAAAGACTTCACGGCCAGGCCTATCCTGGAAAAACAGAAAACTGAGGGAGTGAAACGCAAACTGGTTGGATTTGAAATGAAAGACAAGGGCATTCCCCGTCATCATTATGAAATCAAGGATGCCGCCGGAAAGGCCATTGGCTATGTTACTTCCGGCACACAATCCCCTTCGCTGCAAAAGGCCATCGGCATGGGATATGTGGATATAGCCCATTCGGCCCTTGACTCCGAAATCTTCATTGCAGTAAGGGACAAACTCCTGAAAGCACAGGTCGTCAAGTTCCCCTTCTCCTGAGGCGGTTATCTTAAATTGGAACGATTTTTTCTTGCATAGAACCATATCCACCGTCCTATGCCACTGATCCATTTGACCACATTTATTGATGCACCCGCAGACCGGGTGTTCGATCTCAGCCGCAGTATTACGCTGCACAAAAAATCCATGGAAAAAACAGGCGAGGAAGCCGTTGGTGGCATAACATCCGGCCTGATCAGGCTGAACGAAACAGTTACCTGGCGGGCCCGGCATCTGGGTAAAACCAGGCAGATAAGGATCCGGATCACCGCCATGGAAACACCGCTCGCCTTTACCGATGAAATGGAGGAAGGTGATTTCAGAAGCATCCGCCACGAACATCATTTCAAGCAGGTAGACAATGGCACCATTATGATCGACCTGTTTCATTTTGAAACTCCCTACGGTTGGGCAGGAAAAGTTTTTAATCGTTTGTATTTAACGGGGTATCTTCGCCGGTTGTTAGAACTGCGCAACAGGACCATTAAGGAATATGCCGAAAGCAATAAATGGCAGCACCTGTTGACCTGATAACCCGAGAAGATATGAACGACTCCAGACCTTCGCTCCATACCTGTTTTTCGCCCGCCCTGCTGCACCTGTATGATGTCAATGATTCCATTGTTGTGATCATCGATGTATTCAGGGCTACTTCCACCATCGCTTCCGCCCTGCAAAACGGGGCCCGCTGTGTAATACCGGTAGATACTGTTGCCAAAGCCGTTGAAATGAGCAAACGCGTGGAGGGGATTGCTGCCGGCGAGAGAGACGGAAAGATCGCCGAAGGCCTCGAACATGGCAATTCTCCGCTGGAGTATACTCGCGAATTCATAGAGGGAAAAACATTGGTACTTACTACCACCAATGGTACCAGGCTATTGCATATGGCTCTTGAAAATGGTGCAGATACTATTATTACCGGCTCTTTTCCCAATCTCTCTTCCGTATGCCAGTACCTGATCAGCCAGAAAAAAAATGTGGTTCTGGGTTGTGCCGGGTGGAAGGATCGATTTAATCTCGAGGACACGCTGTTTGCCGGGGCAGTTATTCACCATGTGCAGGAGCATTTTACCATCCATTGCGATAGTTCACTCACCGCAAAACTGATGTACGAGCAGCAGCAGAACGACCTTCACCAGTTTGTTCCCCTGCTCACGCACTACCATCGCCTTGTTGAACGATTCGGGTTAATTGAAGACATCAGGTTCTGCATTACCGCGGATGTAGCCAATGTACTGCCCATTTACAGGAACGGCAAGCTGGTCATTGAAACCCCGGCCTAAGAGAAAAATTGTATACAATCGCTGAAACTCAATGTCCGTAAGGGTTTTGGAACCCCGCTTTTTCCCTGTTAAAAGACATTTTCCTGACGGAAACAGGGCCAAAATTTTTTGCTTTTTCCAAATTTACTGTAATATTGTGCCGGAATCGGGCTGATAAGTCATAGCCGGAACACTCTCAAACTCATCAGTGCTTCTTATTCCGCTCATCATAAACTCAATTCAACAGATTTTATTCACTAAGTAGATTGGACTGCACTAGTCCTAAACTCACAAGATTTTATGTACGACATTCTGCAACTGAACGATATGCTCGTTCCTGAATTGCTCGATATAGCCGAGCAGTTAAAAATCCCCCATTCCAAAAAGCTGGACAAACAAGAACTTATTTACAAGATCCTCGATAAACAGGCCGTAATGGCCAGTGCCACCAAGCCCGGTGCGCAAGCCGAAGAAAAAGGCAAGAGAAAGAGAATTATCAAAACCACTACTGCCAACAGTACGGAAGAAGCCGATGTGATGAGTGGTGATGAAGACAAATCCAAAAAAGAGTCCCGCAAGGAAGCGCCCAAGAAAAAAGCGGTACCGGCGGTGATCAAAAAGACTAAAAAGAAATCCGACGAAGAAGCGGAAGAAATGCCGGCGGCAGACGAAGAACCGCAGCCAATGATGGCAATCGAACCTGAGGAAACAATGTCCGCTGCGCAACCGGCTGAAACAACGGAAGCACCGGAAATAACGGCACCGGTACAAAACCAGGGTCCTCAGAAAAATTATTCCCAACGGCGCGAACCGGTTTTCAATATCGAATTCGACGGAATCATAGCAGGAGAAGGGGTATTGGAAATGATGCCCGACGGATATGGATTCCTACGCTCCTCGGATTACAATTACCTCTCCTCGCCGGATGATGTATATGTATCTCCCTCCCAGATAAAATTATTCGGTCTGAAAACGGGGGATACCGTTCATGGCGCCGTTCGCCCGCCGAAAGAAGGCGAGAAATATTTCGCGCTCCTGAAAGTGGAAACCATCAATGGCAAAGGCCCGGAAGATGTGCGTGACAGGGTACCATTCGATTACCTCACCCCACTTTTCCCCTTCGAAAAACTCAACCTGTTTACCAGCCCTTCTCTCTATAGCACACGGATCATTGATCTGTTTGCGCCCATCGGTAAAGGTCAGCGTGGACTGATCGTTGCACAGCCCAAAACCGGTAAAACGGTATTGCTGAAGGATGTTGCCAACGCTATTGCCGAAAATCACCCTGAATGCTACCTGATGGTTGTACTGGTGGATGAAAGGCCGGAAGAAGTTACCGATATGGAACGCAGCGTCAAAGCCGAAGTCATTGCTTCCACTTTCGACGAACCTGCCGAGAAACACGTTAAAGTATCTACGATTGCCCTGCAAAAAGCAAAGCGATTGGTAGAATGCGGACATGATGTAATCATCCTGCTGGACTCTATCACCCGCCTTGCCCGCGCCCACAATACCGTGGCACCCGCCAGTGGTAAAGTGTTGAGTGGTGGTGTGGAAGCGAATGCCATGCAAAAACCAAAGCAATTCTTTGGAGCAGCACGTAAAATAGAAAACGGAGGATCACTCACCATCCTCGCAACGGCACTGATTGATACCGGTTCAAAAATGGACGAAGTAATCTTCGAAGAATTTAAAGGTACCGGTAACATGGAATTGCAACTCGACAGACGTCTGGCTAACAGAAGAATATTCCCGGCGATCGACCTGGTGGCTTCTTCCACACGCCGCGACGACCTGCTGCTGGAAAGAGACGTACTGCAACGCGTTAACCTGCTGCGCGTATACCTCAACGATATGAATACCGAAGAGGCGATGCACGAACTGCTCAAGCGCATGAGAGGCACCAAGAGCAACGAAGAATTCCTGGCCAGCATGAACGGATAATGAAGAAGGAGCGAGAGCGGGAGCGGAGAACGAGAACGAGAAAGAGAAAGGGAACGAGAAAGTAGAAAGAGAAAAGAGAGATTTTCTTTGCGTGCTTTGCGGTTCTTAGCGCCTGCTGGCGCGGGTATGGCTAACAGACTTATGCACTATCGGAAATTTTACAGCCTACCCGTGCCGTAGATGATCGAAAATACCGAACGATGCTTTCAGTATTTGTTTTCGTAATTTTTAAGCAATATTTCTTTGGGTGTGGCAACTAAAGCACGGGGAGGTCGTTAAACCATGTGCTGAAGAAAGAGCGGGAGCGGAGAACGAGAACGAGAAAGTAGAAAGAGAAAAGAGAGATTTTCTTTGCGTGCTTTGCGGTTCTTAGCGCCCTCTGCGTCCAGGTCTTCTGGGGAGCGGGATTGAGAGCGGGTGCGAAGAAGAAAGGGAAAGTGAAAGTAGAAAGAGAAAAGAGAGATTTTCTTTGCGTGCTTTGCGGTTCTTAGCGCCTGCTGCGTCCAGGTCTTCTGGGGAGCGGGAGCGGGCGCGAAGAAGAAAGGGAAAGTGAAAAGAGCAAAGTAAATATACACTATTAAATATCGCCGGGTTACGCCGGGACTCCTCCGCAAGCAGTAAACTGCAATCCGCGTAAATTCATTCGTGCAATTCGCGTAATTCGTGCAATTCGTGTCTGAAAAAATAAATATTGCCCGTTTTCTGGAGCTGCAATCGTTGATGCCGGTTCTGGATGTTCGCTCACCCGGTGAATTCGACCAGGCTCATATACCCCATGCAATCAGTTTCCCTCTTTTTACAAATGAAGAAAGGAAAATCGTAGGAACAGCCTATAAACAGCAAAGCCGCGAAACCGCCATTAAAATCGGCCTGGACATATTTGGACCGAAAATGCGTGGTATGATCGAGAAGGCCGAGCAAATAAATTCCCAATCACCCCATCCCTCGCGCAAATCGTTTATAGTACATTGCTGGCGTGGTGGCATGCGCAGCGCCGCCATTGCCTGGCTGCTTGATCTGTACGGTTTCAAGGTGTATACGATCAGTGGCGGTTACAAGGCGTTTCGTCACTGGATCATTCAAACCTACACACGTTCTTATTCCTTCCAGGTACTGGGCGGATATACGGGCTCGGGAAAAACGAAAGTGCTGAAGCAATTGACAGCAATAAATCAGCCGGTTCTGCACCTCGAAGAGCTTGCCAATCACAAGGGCTCGGCCTTTGGAAATATAGGAATGCCGGCACAACCTTCACAGGAAATGTTTGAAAACCTGCTGGGTTTTTCGCTTTGGCAATTAGCCACTCAATTTCCGGAAATCACCGGCACAACCGAAAGCAAACCGATCTGGGTAGAAGATGAAAGCCAGCGGATAGGCGATGTCAATCTTCCCATGCCATTTTTCAAACAGATGAAAAGGTCGCCGGTCCTGTTTCTGGATATTCCCTTTGAACAAAGACTGGAAAACATTCTTGAAGAATACGGAACGCTGGACCGTGAGCGTATGAAGAGTTCCATCCAGCGCATTCAGAAAAGGTTAGGCCCCCTGGAAACCAAACTCAGTCTTCAGCACCTCGAAGACGGAGAAACCAGGCAGTCGTTCGATATCCTCCTGAAGTATTACGATAAATGGTATCGCAAAAGCTTGCAGAACCGCGAAAATCCCGAAGAACAAATCACAAAAATCTCCTGTAACAGAGTTGATTCCGTACACAATGCGGACTCTGTTTTGCAGGCCTGTAAACAATATGACAAACCAGGAATCAATCATTAGACTTACGCAGTATTCGCATGGAGCCGGTTGCGGCTGCAAGATCTCTCCAAAAGTGCTGGAACAGATACTGAGTGGCAGCTTCGCCATGCCCGACAATGATCGCCTGCTTGTTGGTAATCACAGCAAGGATGATGCAGCCGTATATGATCTGGGAAATGGATCGGCGCTGATCTCCACGACCGATTTTTTTATGCCTGTAGTAGATGATCCCTTCGACTTTGGCAGGATTGCCGCGGCCAACGCTATCAGCGATGTATACGCGATGGGCGGAAAGCCGCTGCTGGCGATCGCCATACTGGGATGGCCGATCAATAAACTGGAACCTTCTGTGGCGCAAAAAGTAATTGAAGGAGGAAAGAGTATTTGTGTGGAGGCTGATATTCCGCTGGCGGGAGGGCACAGCATCGATTCGCCCGAACCGATCTTCGGTCTGGCCGTAAACGGGCTGGTGGATGTTGATAAGGTAAAACAGAACAATACCGCCAAAGAAGGCGACCTGCTCTTTCTGACCAAGCCACTGGGAGTAGGAATACTGACAACCGCTGAGAAAAAAGGTATTTTGAAAGAAGAGCATCGTGGCCTGGCAGCTCAACAAATGATGCAATTGAACAAGGCAGGCGAAGCATTGGGGCGGCTCACCGGTGTGCATGCCATGACGGATGTAACCGGATTTGGTTTGTTTGGGCACCTCACCGAAATGGCGGAGGGAAGCGGCCTTACTGCCCTGCTCGACCGATTTGAGGCGATACCCCTGATTACTCCCGAACTGGAAGCGTATATCCGTCAGCAATCCGTTCCGGGGGGCACCAACCGCAACTGGGATAGTTATGGCCATAAAATTGACCTGGGCCACTCACCCTCGCGCGATCCTGAAATTGTAAAGGCCATCCTGGCCGATCCTCAAACCAGCGGAGGACTGCTGATCTCGGTGGGGGAAAGGGATGTTCCTGCTGTGCATTCTTTACTTCAAAATGCCGGGCTGGGCGCATTCACCCGGCCAATAGGCCGTATGATCAGGCAGGAGGGAATTTGTGTGCGGGTGAAATGAAATAAAGAAGGATGGATCAAACCAGCAACTGATCGATCCGCGCGGCCAGTTTCCTGTCTTTTTCAGTGATGATATCTCCGGCATCGTGAGTGCTGAGCCAGATCTCTACCTTGTTGTACACATTGGTCCAGAGAGGATGATGATTCATCTTCTCCGCTTCAATCGCCACCCTTGTCATGAATGCGAACGCTTCGGAAAAATTTCTGAACTCAAATTTCTGATAGAGTGAATTGTTCTGATCGGTCCACATGATTGAAAGGATTAAAGCGGTTCAGAAAATGAGATGTCCTTTGTTCTTGATTTTTTCATTGGTCAGTTCCATCACCAGCTGCACTCCGTTGATTGATTTGATCGTTTCTTTCAGGTCTTCGATAAATTCTCCGTTTACTACATCGCCTTTAAGCAACCAGAGGTAGTCCAGGTGTTTGAATTCCGGCAGCAGGTATTCGCCATCATGCTGGTTTTTATAGAGATAATGTACCAGGCTGCTATTGGGCTGGTGGTATTCATAAATCGCGAAATAATAATGGCGCTTTTTTTTAAAAAGTTGAATCTCGATTTCATGATTTACCCGGAAGTCGAAACGCAACAGGTGGTTCAATTGCCAGCAGAACTGGTAGTCTCGAATGGGAGCTACCAATCCCAGCAGATGCGTCTCTTCGAAGAAGTCGTCAGCGAGGTCGTCAAATTCAAGCTTCATCTTCATCTTCATACCTGTAAGTTAGGGAAGATCCGGCATCAAAATTCAACGGTGCCGTCAACCAGGTCGTTTCCTCGTTTGTATTTTACGGAAGTCTTGTCTCCCTTCTTGAATTTGGAAAGGGCCTGCATATAGGCCTCGAGAGTATTGGTCTTGATTTCGCCCAGTTCCATGATGATGTCTCCGGCTTTTATCCCTGCTTTCTGGGCGGCCCGGCCGTCGGTAACTCCGTCTACTTTAACACCGATTCCGGCATAGGTATAATCGGGCATGATGCCCATACTCACGCTGAACCTGGCGGAGGTGGTGGTTTGGGTTTCTCTTGTTTTGGTAAAGACCAGTTTATCCTGTTTACCGCTTTCGGCGATTACGGATTCAATGAGTTTGATAACGATCCATTCGCCGGTATAGTTAATTCTGTCGTAGTCGTCGGTCGGTTTATGATAGTCTGCGTGCAAACCGGTAAAGAAGAAAAGAACGGGAATGTCTTTGCGATAGAAAGAGGTATGATCGCTTGGGCCGGTACCGCTCGAATCGAACTTGATGGTCAGGTATTTGTTTTTGCCGAGTTTCTGGAAAACGGTGCCCCACCAGGGTGATGTTCCGTAGCCACCCACAGTAATTACTTTGGTGCTGTCATTGAGCCTGCCCACCATATCCATATTGATCATATAATTAACTTTCGACAGATCGATCGTCGGGTGCTCGGTGTAATATTTAGATCCGTTCAATCCCAGTTCTTCTCCTGAAAAGGCCAGGAAAAGGTAGTTGCTCGACTTGTTTTTTGATTGTTTAAGTGCGCGGGCCAGTTCAATGAGAGCGGCCGTACCGCTGGCATTGTCATCGGCGCCATTGTGGATGAGTTTTTCGCCCGTTCTGATCATCGAGTTGCCATCTTCTCCATAACCCAGGTGATCATAGTGAGCGCCGAGTACAATGGTAGTGGAGGCGCCGTTATCGAGATATCCCACCACATTGCGGCCG
The DNA here is from genome assembly GCA_964605065.1 of uncultured Chitinophagaceae bacterium. GTDB lineage: Bacteria > Bacteroidota > Bacteroidia > Chitinophagales > Chitinophagaceae > Endoryza. Next base: position 339,272 of record CAZSAQ010000001.1, on the reverse strand, counting down.
GTCCGTTTTTTATCGCCGATATCGGTTTTTAATTTGATGTCCAGGGTCGCCTGCGGGTCGGCAAAATACTTCTTGCGTCCTTCCGCAGTAATATAAACTACGGGGATGGTTACCGGTTCTGTTTTTTCCTTGGGGTTGAACCGCAGATTGTCGGCTATGGAAGAAGTGTTATACAGTACCAGTGCGCTGGCGCCTTTTTGCGCCGATTGAACGGCCTTATTGCGGATGGCCTCTGAAAGGTCGAAATGCGGATTGTCTTTGTTTTCTTCGAGGATCTCTTTCAGGTCTACGAACCAGGGAACATTTTTTTCTGCCAGGGCCATGGAAACGGCGGCTTCCACACTTTTGTTGGCTGTAATATTCAGGGGAAAATATTCCTTATCCAGTTTGAGGTCATGATCGTTTACCAGCAGGTGAGTGGCGGGATTTACCTGTTTGCCGTCATAGATTTCGAATGACTGAAACCAGTTCTCCGACCCTTTGGGTTGCAGGCCAATCGATTGCCACTGTGAGCTGATGTAGTCGCCAGCCAGCTGTTCTCCTTTGGTACCCGCCCGGCGGCCTTCCAGCTTGTCATCGGCCAGGAAACGGATATGTGATTGCAGATTGGCAACAACGACTTTATCCGCTTTTTTCAGTTTCTGAGAAAAAGAAGTGTATGCCGTTACAACAAGAAGGGAACATAGCAGGGCTCTGGAAAACATATGGGTTATTTTTAGGTTGACAGACGCAAAGGTATTGCGGCCAAATCGTGTACCAATTTTTTATAGCTTTTTCGTAATAATTTTTCCGGTCCGGTGATGCCAATTGCCCGGGGTTGATAGATAGTGAAAATCAGGGTGTTTTTAGAGTTAAAAAAACCGGGGGAACTCAGGTTTTTTCCTTTACTTTTGTCAATTGGCCTGTTGATACCGGTGATGGATTTGTGACAGGCAACGGAATAAGAAAAAAACAACGAATGGCTTTACCACATCTAACAAAGTATGTGTATACCCATGGAACGGACGAGGTAATTCGCAGGGGTAAAAAGATTCACGCGATCGGCTATGTGGAGCTGGTGGAATTCGATGAGTTGTTAGACTCTGTATCCTTCCGGGTAAAAGACGATAGTTACGCTACTTACTATAAAGTACATATTCAAAAATTCAAGGACCCCCGCTCCCTCTCGCTGCGCTGTGCCTGCCCCTATAACCTGGGCGACATCTGCCGGCATGAAGCCGCTTCCCTAATTCAGTTGCAGGAAATGCTCGACCGGAACATGCTTAAGTCGCAGGATGCAAGCTATGATCAGAAGCATACGGTCGTAAAGATGAAATTCATCGATCTGAAAACGCTTCGCCTGCTTTGTTCACCCACCAGTTTCCAGGAAGCAGAGCAATACCTGAGAACCAAGAGAGCCGAAATCGAATATGCCAAAGACGAACTTGTAAAAGCTACTGTGGAGATCGACGGAGAGTCGTATCCCGTTGTGATCAGAAAAAACGAAGAGAGAAATTTCGATACCAGTTGTCCATATGAAGACAAAGATCATCCACTTTGTTTGCCAAAAGTCATCGTGTTTCTTCAATTGCTGAATATACACGGTCCTTACTACTTCGATACCATCCGAAACTGGGATAAGGAAAAGAATAAATTACTCGAAGCATATGGTTATTCGCTCAGTGATGACCTGAGTGGAAAGTTTGAATTTTCTTACAAAGACGGAAAGCCCTTTCTGCGGGTGCTCGATACTTCCATCAAGAGGGTAACTCCTACGGAAATCAGCAAGCCGCGCTTTCGTGAGCCCGAGCCGGTACCCGTAGTGGTGAATGAAAATACAGCTGTTGAAGTCGACACCGCCACCAATGACATTACTCAACGGGTAGGTGTGGTGTTCAATTTCAATTACCAGGGATATCCCGGTTTTTCGGTGGATGCCATCAGTGGTGAAGTAAATGAAGAGGCAACGAAATTCCTGGGAAAAGTGGAAAAGCTGGATCTCAGCAAGTTTGTGAATGCGGAAGGGTATAACGAACAGGACCAGCAGCTGATTCCGGCCCTGCGTAAAATGCATGAGTCGGAAACCACCAAGTACCTGAACAGGAACTCTCCTTTCAGTGGTATCTGGGAAAACATCATTCACCATGAAGAAGACGATCTTCCGGAGGATACGAAGATCCTCATGGTTGAATACCTTCATCCCAAGTTGAAAAAACTATTGAACGACATTGCCGCCAATCCATTGGTTTATTATCTCGGCAACAAAAAAGCGTTCAAGACCGATAACCTCGCCACGCTGGGAATTTCACAGGATTTTATCGTTCCCTACTTTCACGTGTCACTGAACAAAAATCAGTATGAGGTGGAATGCCGCGCCAGGCTGAACGGAAAGGACGTATTGATTACCGACAACGAAATTGACAGCAGCCTGCTGTTTTTCTTTGAAGAAAACCTCTATCTCTGGCAGAAACCGGAAGATGTTGCCCTCGTCATGCGTTTTCATGCCAAAGGGAAGATCAATATTTCCAAAACTAACTGGCCGCAGGAGCTCGTTCAGTTTATTTTACCGCTTACACGCGATTACCATGTAGAATTCGACCCTTCCATGGTGAGTGAAATCCGTGATGGCGACCCCGAAAAGCGAATTGTGCTGCAGGAAAAAGGGGATTATCTCGTGTTCCAACCTATTTTTTCCTATAAGGGATTTGAAACCAGACCGGGAGGGAAAGACGAACTCGTTATACCGGATGGCGACAAAGTAACCGTGGTTCATCGCAATCGTGAAAAGGAAATGCAGTTCATCCAGAAACTGGAAGCGCTGCACTCCAATTTTATCCGGCCGGATGGAGGAAATCAACTCGCATTGAAAGGAGGAGATGTACTCAGAAATAACTGGTTTTTCCTGTTTGTCGATGCCATGCGCGATATGAAAGTACCCGTGTTTGGACACGACGCCCTGAAAAACTTCCGTTTCAATACCGCCAAACCTCAGACAAAGATCCATATCAGCAGCAATACCGACTGGTTTGATGCCCGGGTAGACATCCTGTTTGGCGATCAGAAAGTGACTGTGGCAGATGTTAAAAAAGCACTGGGAAACCGCCAGCAGTTTGTCCCCCTGCAGGACGGCACGCTCGGAATTTTGCCTGAAGAATGGATCAAGAAATATTCGTTGCTGTTTAGGGTGGGGGAAGGAAAACAACACCAGCTCAAGCTGTCGAAGTATCACATGAGCGTGATCGATGAGCTGTACAGCGAAAGAAATGAGGAGGAACTGGTGGTGAAGCTCGAGGAGAAATACGACCAGCTGAAAGGCTTCAACAAAATAAAAGAGATCCCGGTACCTGCACACCTGCAGGACATTCTTCGCCCTTACCAGCAGCATGGCTTTCACTGGCTCAATTACCTGACCGAAATAGGCTGGGGTGGAATCCTGGCAGATGATATGGGTCTCGGTAAAACCGTTCAGGCTCTCTCCTACCTGCATTATTTCAAGGAGACCTACGGAAAACTACAGGCATTGGTGGTTTGTCCTACCACGCTGATGTTTAACTGGGAAAATGAGATTAAGAAATTCACCCCCAAGCTTACCTATAAAATACATCATGGCGGGGAGCGCACCCGGCTCAAAGATGAGTTTGCTCAGTACAATGTGATCATCACCACGTACGGAACGCTGCGCAGCGATATCAAACTGCTGCTCGACATTCCGTTTGACTATGTGGTACTCGATGAATCGCAGGCCATCAAGAACCCGTCGAGCAAGGTTACCCGTGCCGCTTCGTTGCTGAATGCCAAAAACAGGCTCTGCCTCAGCGGTACGCCACTGCAGAACAATACTTTTGACATTTTCGCCCAGATGAATTTTCTCAACCCCGGCATGCTCGGCAGTATGGAATTTTTCCGACAGGAATTTGCCATTCCCATCGACAAATTCGGGGAGCCCGACAGAAAAGACCATCTGCGCAAATTATTATATCCCTTTATTCTTCGCCGCACCAAAGAACAGGTGGCCAAGGATTTGCCCGATAAGATAGAGACTGTTCTGTTTTGCGAAATGCAGGAAGAGCAGCGTCGGATCTACGATGCCTACCGCAATGATTTCCGTGATAAGATCATGGGCACCATCGAATCCAATGGTATTCAGAAATCGCAGCTGACCATCCTGCAGGGCCTCATGAAGCTCCGCCAGATCTGTGATTCGCCTGCCATCATGAATGAGCAGGAGAAATTTCCCAATCATTCCATCAAGCTCGAAGAGATCGGTAGAGAGATCACCGAAAATATAGGTAATCACAAAGCGCTTATTTTTTCCCAGTTCCTGGGCATGCTCGCACTGATCAAGGAAAAACTGAAAGAGCTCGAAGTTGATTTCGAGTATTTCGACGGAAGCACAACGGCTACCGAGAGAGAAAGAGCCATCCAGCGGTTCCAGAACGACGATAATTGCCGGGTATTCCTGATTTCACTCAAGGCCGGTGGTGTGGGTCTTAACCTCACCGCTGCCGACTATGTATATATTGTAGACCCCTGGTGGAACCCCGCTGTTGAACAACAGGCCATCGACCGAACACACCGCATCGGGCAGACCAAGAATATTTTCGCCTATCGCATGATCTGTAAGGATACGATCGAGGATAAGATCATCCAACTCCAGGAGAAAAAACGTTTACTGGCCAAAGACCTCATCACCGACGACGAAGGATTTGTGAAGAGCCTGACCAGAGAAGACGTGGAGTACCTGTTCAGTTAATGAGCCAATGAGCCAATGTGATAATTGGTCAATGCTATTAGGAATGACGAATGGCGAATGGCGAATGACGAATGAGTCCAGAACCAGTACTCAACGTGAAACGCAAAACCTGAAACGATAAACACATCTACGCGCTGGCGCATTGGCTCATTCACTAATTGTCACATTGGCCCATTACCTCCCGTCCCTTTTCTACGAAATATTTCTTTTTTGGGCTACAAGTTTTATTTCTTTGCGGCGTCCAATACCCGGATTTAGCCCAAAAATTTATATGAGAAAGATCTACTTTTTATTGAGTTTCTTGCTTTTAGGAATCAGTTCAGTCGGTTTAGCCCAGAATCGCATCATGGGTTCGGTTAAAGGGAAACTGGCAGATACCACCAAAAAGGAAAGCCTGGCCGCCGCTACTATTACCATTATGAATCCCAAGGATTCTTCCGTAGTGACATACACCGTTGCCAATTCCAAAGGAGAGTTTGAAGTAAAAGACCTGGACACAGGGATTTACAAGCTGATCGTCAGTTTTCAGGGATATGACAGCTACTCAAAAACCTTTATGATTTCCCGGGATTTCCCGAACGTGGATGTAAAAACGATCTATATGGATCGAAAGGGAACAACCCTCCAGGAAGTGGTGGTTCAGGCGCCCCCGATCATGATCAAGAAGGATACGGTTGAGTTTAAAGCCGATGCCTTTAAGGTAAAACCCAACTCAAATGCCGAAGATGTATTGAAAAAAATACCCGGTATGACAGTCGATAAAGACGGAAACGTAACCGCGCAGGGTGAAAACGTCCAAAAAGTATATGTGGATGGGAAGGAATTCTTCGGTACCGATCCCAAACTGGCTACCAAGAATATCACCGCCGATATGATCGAATCCATCCAGGTATTCGACGATATGAGTGACCAGGCCAAGTTCACCAAGATAGACGATGGCAGCCGTGCCAAAACCATCAACATCAAACTGAAAAAGGACAAGAGAAACGGTTATTTCGGCCGCTTCATGGGTGGATATGGTACGGATGACCGGTATGAAAGCACCCTCAGCTTCAATAAATTCAATGGCGACCAGCGCTGGTCTATCCTCGCCGGTTCCAACAACATCAACAAACAAACCTTTTCTTTCAATGATATCGTTAGTGCAGCCGGCGGATTTGGTTCCAGGGGCGGTGGCGGTATCGGCGGAGGCGCCGGTTTTGGCGGCGGCGGAGGCATGCGCGGAGTAAGCTTTGGAAACTTCGGCGGCGGTGGCAGTGGCATTACCCGTGCTACGAATGCGGGTATCAACTATACCAACAAATTCGCCAACAAGCTGGATGTTCAGGGTAGTTATTTCTATTCCAACTCAAATGCCAGAAACGAAAGAAGCAGTTATCGCCAAACCTTTTTCAACGACTCAACGGCTAACCAGACCGGTTCCAGCGCTTCCAATAATATCAACGACAATCACCGTGTAAACCTCAGGTTGCAATACGAGATCGACTCGATGAACTCGATCCTGCTTACCAGCAGTTTTACCTCCCAGCATTCGGAAACACACAGTTTCGATACGAGCTATACCTTTTCGCTGACTCCCACACAAAACTATAAATCCATTTCGGGCAGTGCGAAAAACGACAATGTGCGCGACGGATTGACTTTTAATAATAACATCCTTTATCGCCACCGTTTCCGTAAAATCGGAAGAACCGTTACCCTGGGATACAACAGCTCTGTTACCAACAGCGACGGAAACGGAACCAACCTGTCTCCATACACCTTCTACCTCCCAGACGGATCTATTGATTATGTCCGTCATCAGGACCTGGTTTCCGAACAGAAAACCCACAGCAACAATAATGTAATCAGCGCTTCCTATACAGAACCGGTGGGGTTGAACAAACTTGTAGAATTTAACTACGCTTATACCAACAGACAGAATACTTCTGACCGCAAAGTGTATGATTTCAACAGCAGCAGCGGAAAGTATGACCAGATCAACCTGGCTCAGACCAACTATTTTGAGAATTCTTTCATCGCTCACCGCTATGGCGCCAATTTCAGGGTACAGACCAAGGTGTACAACTGGCAGGTAGGTGGCGCGGTAGAGCAGTCGGAACTGGAAAGCCGCAGCGTAAGAGCGCTCACCGGAAAAGATACAACCGTTAAACAAAGCTTTGTCAATTTCTTCCCCACTGCTACTTTCCAGTATACCTTCAAGCAGGGCAAGAACCTTAACCTCCGTTACAACGGCCGTACCAACCAACCCAGCATTTCGCAATTGCAGGATGTGCCGGACGTGAGCAACCCGCTGCAAATTGTAACCGGTAACCCTGCCTTAAAACAGGAGTTTACCAACAACGTAAACCTGCGTTACAACTCCTTCAACATGGCCAGCTTCCGGTTTATCAATGTAAACCTGAACTTCAGCAATACGCAGAACAAGATCGTGAACAGCATCGAGACCAGTGGTCCGGTACAAACCATCCGCCCGGTTAACCTCAATGGAGCCATGAACACTTCTTCCTTCATTACACTCGGATTACCACTTAAGAGGATGAAAGGAAGCAGTTTCAACTTCAACAATAATATCAGGTATAACAAAGACGTGAGCCTGCTCGATCAGAATACTTCTTCGGTAAAAGATTTCCAGAAGAATACTACCAAGACCTTTGTAGTGTCTCAATCGGTGGGTATCAACCTCGATTTCAAACAAAAAGTGAATTTTGGCATCAATGCCAGCCTGGCTTATAATGATGTTCGCTATTCTCTTCAGACAGGAACTGTAAGCCGCAACCAGAAATATTATACCCAGACCTATTCTGCCGACTTTACTTATCTCGGCCTGAAGAACTGGACATTCACTACCGACTTTGATTATTACGTGAACACCGGCCGCGGACAGGGCTTCAACCAGACTATTCCCCTCTGGAATGCCAGCATCGCTCACCAGCTGTTCAAGAAAAAGAATGGAGAGCTGAAGATTTCAGTGAATGACCTGCTGAATCAGAACCAGTCTATCAGCCGCAGCGTTGGTGATAACTACATCGAGGACTCCCGTTCGCTGGTATTGAAGAGATATTTCCTCCTCACCTTTACTTATAACCTCAGTAAAGGACAGCAACAGAGAGGAGGACCTGCTCTTCCTCCGGGTATGGAAAGAAGATTTGAAAGACAGTCAAGAAGCTTCAACAACTAAAAACAACAATAGTAGCAAGATACCCTTCCGGCCGAGCCGGGAGGGTTTTTTTATGTGCCGGGGCATAAAAAAGCCCCGTCGCAGAGACAGGGCTGAGCACATACAATTGTGGTTTCAGAGGTAAGTGCTAAGAGTTATTGATAAGCAAAAAGTACTTGTTTGATAAACCTTCACCTTTACCAGCCATTACTTGCGCTTGGAAAAAGAATGCCCGCTGATAGGGGAGCGCCCAATCAGGATCACCGCCAATAAACTTTTAATAAAACGAGTGATGTTGGAAGAAGGACGGTAGATGTCCTTGCAGATCTTCGCGCGATGCGTGTCGTAATACATGAAGTTTTTTTGCATTGATATTGGTTTTTAGGTTCTAAGGTTCAAATCGTACCTAAGGTAACGGCCGCCGGGACCTTTTATTGTGCGGCGGGCACCAAGTATTTTTCCTATTGCCTTCCCGGCCACTTTTTTATAGTTTTATTACAAATCCCCGTCTATGAAAAGCACCGCTTTGCTTGCCTTCCTGATCATCACGCTTCCTGTGTTTTCGCAGGGCGTGTTCAGCAACAATACCAATTCGGCGCTGCAGAAAGTGATCCAGGATTATCCCAACAAGTTTCGTAACATACAGGGCGATAAGATCAAAGGGGAGGATCGCCGGATAGACTACCGCTCCAAGATCGAGGTCCCCGGAGCCCTGTTCAACGTTGTTTCCCATTACCCCACGCCACAGAACGACCGATATAGCTGGAAGGCCGAGTTGATGGAAACCGCCGATTTCGGTCAGGCCAGCGAAAGGTTCAAGGAATATTATGGTCATATCAAAAACACCATCGTAAAGGTCGAAGGCATGCCTGCTTTTATTCTGAATGGCCGTTATGAATACCCCGATCAGGGCAAAACATCCACCAGCATTCAGTTCGATCTACTTCCGGCAAATGCCGATATGCAAAACCTGAAAGTAATTCTCCGCCTCTACCGATCGGGTAATAAATGGAAAGTAGAACTCAATGTGGGAGAAAACGAAACAGAACAGGCGGTAGTAGCAAATTAATGTAGCCGCATCTGTTTAAACACGGATAAACAGTAAACCTCAAACTTCAAACCCCAAACCTCAAACTCACCATAAACCTCATTAACCTTTATTAACATTAATCCAAACCAGTTTAACCTGGTTCGATTCTCAGTAGGAATATTTTCGTAGCCTCATTGGAAATCCTACTGCCATGACAAAAACACTGTTTACTGCTTTCTTTTTGTTTATCACAGCCGCATCCCTGGCCCAGAACAAGGGAACCCTGAAAGGGACCATCGTGGATTCGCTTACCAAACAGCCGGTAGCGGGGGCCACACTGACCGTTATGCAGCGGAAAGATTCCTCACTGGTCACTTTTTCGATGACCGACAATACCGGCCAGTTTGAGCTGAAAGGGATTGGAAACGGTGATTACCGTCTCCTGATCACCCACATCAACTATTATAACCGCAGCAAGTATTTTTCTATTACGGACGATAAAAAGCTCGCCGATCTGGGGCAGGTGATCCTGTATGACAAAACCAAGTTGCTCGAAGAAGTGGTAGTAACGGCCGAAGCGCCCCCGGTAACGATGATCGCCGATACCATCCAGTACAATGCGGGATCTTTTAAAGTGCAGCCCAATGCCTCGGTCGAAGACCTGTTAAAGAAATTGCCGGGCGTAAGGGTAGAGAAAGACGGGACCGTAAAGGCCCAGGGCGAAAAAGTTAACCGGGTACTTGTAGACGGCAAGGAATTTTTTGGCAACGACCCGAAGATAGCGACCAAAAATCTGCCTGCCGATGCGGTAGACAAGGTTCAGGTATACGACAGACCCAGCGATCAGGCCCAACTGACCGGGTTCGATGATGGCAATAGCGAGAAAACCATCAATCTGAAATTGAAAAAAGACAAAAAGAAAGGCCTGTTTGGAAAGGTCAACGCGGGCTACGGAACCAACGACCGTTATGAGGGTCGCTTCAACGTGAATTCCTTCAAGGGAGCCCGTCAATTTTCGGCCATTGGGATGGCCAACAATGATAATGCCGAGGGTTTCTCCTTTTTTGATATGCTGAATTTCACGGGCGAACTGAATCGCCTGAAACAGGGTGGAAACGGCGGAAATATCAGCCTCACCGTCAACAGCGATGATGCCGGCGGCATGGGAGGGTTTGGAAACAACAGCGGTATCAACACCAACCGGGCGGGCGGGGTAAACTATAACAATATCATTGGAACGAAAACCGATCTTCAATCCAATTATTTCTACAGCCGCTTTAATCCCAATACGGAAGTCCATTCACAACGACAATACCTGCTTCCTGATTCAACCTATTATTCCAATCAGAATTCCTACACCAATAACATCACCAGTACCCACCGGGTAAACCTGAATATGGATATTATTCTCGATAGTTTCCATTCCATCAAGATCAGTCCTTCTTTCGGCTATCAGCAGCTTCAGAACAATTCCAATACCGACTATGAGTACCTTTCCGAATTGCGTCAGCGAAGCGTAGATGGTTTCAGCCGCAACCGCTCAGAAGGGTATGGGCTGAATTTCCGCGACGATATCCTGTTCAGGAAGAAATTTCGCCGGAAAGGAAGAACCTTTTCCATCAGCCTGCAGAACAGCTACAATAAGTCAGATGTAGATGGCAGCCAGGAGTCGGTCAATAGTTTCTATAGTCCTGCTACCGGAACATTGAACCGCCGGGATTCCATCAACCAGGTGTATAATACCAATGGAGAGTTGAATGGATATACATCCAGGGTTGTTTATACTGAGCCGGTGTTCAAAAGGTCCCTGGTTGAATTCAGTGCGAGCGGCAGCCGCACGCGCAGTTTGTCCGGAAAAACAACTTACGACTACAATAAAGGCAATGGAAAATTTGATCAGCTCAATCCATTGCTGACAAACGATTTTGAAAACACATACGGGTACCTGCTCGGGGGAATCCGTTTCAGAACCCAAACAAAGAAATTCAATTATTCGGTGGGTGCCAGCTGGCAGCAGGCCAGCCTGGAAGGCAAGATCAAATCGGGAAATAAAGACTCTGTTCTCAAGCAAACCTTTTACAACATCATTCCCAATGCGAGATTCCAATATAGTTTTACCAGGTACCGCAGCGTGGTCATGAATTACATGACGAATACCAACCAGCCGGTCGCCTCGCAGCTGCAACCCGTTCGGGATATCTCGGATCCGCTCAACATCAAAGAAGGAAACCCGGATCTGAAGCAGGAATTCACGCACATGATGAGATGGCAGTTCACCAGCCTCAACCCTTTCAAGAACAGGAATTTTTTCATGTTTCTCAACCTCAGCAAAACCGATAACAAGATCGTGAACGATGATCGTATAGAGGCGGCTTCCGGCATCAGAACAACCAGGCCGGTAAACGTGAGCGGCATCTACAACATCAACAGTGACATAAGCGTTGGCTTACCCGTCAGGGCCCTGCACGGCAGTATCAATTTAAGCGCCTTCGGCGGATACTTCCGCAACAAGCAATTCATCAACGGAACAGAAAACATCATCAACAATATCAGCCTCGGGCCGGATATCAGGCTGGATATGTCTATGGGCGAAAAGATCAGCCTTTCGCTGGGCGGGGGCATCAATTACAATAAAGCCAACTATTCACTGCCTTCTGCCAGGGATGTGGAATACCTGTCGCATCATTATTCCACCGACTTCGATTGGCAGCTGCCCGCGAATTTTTATTTCAGCACCAGCTTCGTATACACCGTCAATAACCAGCTAAACAGCGGCTTTAATGCCAGTGTGCCTTTCTGGAATGCCAGCCTCAGCAAACAGTTCTTACGTTTCAACAGAGGAGAACTTAAGCTGAAGGCCTATGATATCCTGAATCAGAACCTCGGCATCAGCCGCAACAGCAATAGTAACTATATCGAAGACATTCGCCGCATCAACCTGCGCCGGTTTTTCCTGCTGAGCTTTACTTATAGCCTGAACAAGAATGGGGCGGGACAGACGGGTCCGGGAGGTAATGTCAAGATTATATCGCGCTGATATTTTACCCTGCAAAATTTTAATCCGGCACTGCCGGATTTTTTTTGCGGTTACCCCATGAAAAAACCGCAGCTTTCGCTGCGGTCGTTGTTAGGGTTTCTGTAATCCAATGAAAACGAGTAATGGTAACTATGAAAACTTTATCGTGTGAGGCACCGGAAGGAGCTCCTTGAATTATTTCATCATGATTTTCTGTGTCTGCAGGGTTTCGTCCACTTTAATGACGGCTACATACATACCTGCGGTAGCGTTTGAAGGCTTATTGAAAGAAAGATTGTTGTTTCCTTCCTGCAATACTACATTCTGGCTGCTCACCAGGCGACCGTTGAGGTCAACGATCTGCAAAGCGGCCTGTTGCTTTTTACCCGCAGTAACAGATACTGTTGCGGTATTGCTGATCACGGAAGGAAATACTTTGAAGCTATTGGCATCCGCATTCTTTCCGCGTACTACCAGTACATTGCTGTAGATCACATTTCCGTTGCTGAGAACCATTTTCAAACGATAGTAGGCCGTGTTGCTGAAATTGTTATCAGAGAAATGAGACTGGGTTGAAACAGACTTGCTCATATCAACCTGGCCGATTGCCTGGAAATTATTGTTGGTAAGGCTCTTTTCCACAACGATTGTATTGACACCATGGTCGGCAATCAGGTTCCAGTTGAGATCAACAGAAGATGTGTTGGCTACTGCTTTGAATTCTTTCAAAACCGGAACGGCAAGGAAAGAGTTGTTATAAAAGAAGCGTTTGAAATAAAGGCTCGCATAACGGGTGCTGGAAGTGCTGAGGTTTTGTGCACCGATACGATATTTGAATGAGTTGATGTTGCCTCTCATTACCGTAAACATTACGGCGATAGCGTTGGTATCTACAGAGGCGCCATACAATACCCCGGTGATATTGGTAGCGGTATAGGCAGTTCCAGTGTTGGCTACCGTGATCTGTCCACCACTCATATCAAAATCTACCAGCCCGCCGCCCATATCGATACGGTTGAATTCGAACAGTTTCAAACCGGTTTTGCTGGTTTGTCCGTCGATATCCAGACCCGTTGCGTCTACCTGTGTCTGATTGAGGGCTGTGGAGGTGTTGGCAGTTACGAAGGTGATGGTGAAATCGATATAACCCGTAGAGTTGGACGGGATGTTGTATTGAGGCTGGAAAGCTTCCTGGAAGCCATCTGCTGTACGATCGATGTCTGATAATGTAATGCCTCCGGTAATGGCGTCTACGCTCACCAGGGCGTCTACATTGGGCTTTACTTTAGGGAAACGATAAACCGCACCTACAGAGAGGGCTGAACCGCTTTCCAGAGAAGGAGAAGAAAATTGATAATCGGGTTGCGCGCTGGCAACAAAGGAGATTAAAATGAAAGCAAGAGCAAAAAGGCTCTGTTTAGAGCGTAAAAGGGTACCATTCGTTTTCATAAACCAGTTTTCTAAAGGGTAATCAATCGAGTTACGAATGGTTTTCCAGGATAAGTTTCGCGGTATTTACATGGGAGATTGGATGGGGGTAATCCTGTACGGATTGATAAGACAAACGTATAGCGCAAATTCGATGAATGCAAGCTTTTCGTCGATTTACAGCTACGTAGATTTACGATACTGACGGTATTTTTACTGCAAACCAGACAGTTAAGTAGAAATATTTTTTAAGAAATTTTAAAAAAAATAAAATCCCCCCTGTAAAAAGCCTTCACGGGCAGTACAGGGGGGAAAACCAGGCCTATGGCGGCTTTCAGCCGTCATCGCTTGCACCGGTGGGTTAGTTGCCGATCCGGATCGTACGCCCGGGGCCGCTATTATTCCGGTTCATTTCTTCAAACATCTTGTCTCGCTCCTTGTTGAACTCAGCGGGGGTGAGCTTTTTATTGCCTTTGGGCTCTTTTATGGTTGCCGGCGATACCTTGTCGCTGATTTCCCGGGCAGTAAAAAGGGTTTTGCCGTTGTTCACATTGATTTCCAGGATCGCTCCGGGCAATTGACCCTGGTATTCGGCAGGGCCGATGCTAACGGGGATGTCGGCAGTAAACCAGGCAACAATATTAGAAGTATCGGTGATTTGTTTTTTATCCATCTGCCCGTTGTCCATGGTCATCATGGTTCGGGTACCAATTTTTTGAGAAGTGGCTTTGCGGCATAAATGGCCAAGTATGGTCTTGGTTTCATCGCTCAACTTCCAGTCCATTCTTCTTACACTGTCTTCAACAATGTATTTTTTGTTGGCAAGTTCCCTGAGCTCGGTTCTTTTGGCGGTTTCAATATTGGTATACATCACATCATCCGAACCGGCCGAAATCGTTTTGATCTGCATCGTATTGCCATTATTGTTGAAGGACATATCGTCATCCTGATCGTCCTTCTCGGCCTGTTTCCAAATCGACTGGTTGTTGGCAAAAGTCAGTTCAAAATTATCGGTCCTGGTTTTGGGCAACATGTTTTCCATCCCTTCATTATTACCAAAAATCTGGATATTCATCTGTACAGTTCGGGTATATACAATTTTACCGGCATTTTGCTGGGCCATTACACCAGCAGCCATCAGCAGGCAAAGGACGCTCAGGGCAATTATCTTCGTCATAAGTTTCAATTTTCACCAAATGTAGAATTGGACACAGCCCGAGGCGGTTAATGCAACTTGATTTAATGTTAATTAAGGTTAACGGCCTAAATTCACGTAACGTCATTCTTTTACATTTGTATTCGTGAACAGGCAAAAACTTCATACCCCGGTAGTGCTGATGACACTGGCCATTGTGGCCGTGCTGGGCTTCCAGTTATATTGGCTGTCCAAGAGCTACCAGGAGGAGAAAAGAGTGTTGAGGATCCGGACCAATGCCCTTTTCCGCGAAGCTGTTTTTCAATCGCAGGCAGAGAAATTTAGACTGGACAGCACCTCGAAAGTGAGGGTAAGCAACCGGCCCATCGATGCAGTCAATATGATCGATGTTGTTCGCCGTCGTATTGACACCAATGCTGCGCAACCGCTCCGCAAGACATCCTCTACCATGATCATATCCATGAACGAGGCCACTTCCGGAGAGGTAACCGATCGGCCTGTACTGGAGCCTGAAGATTCTCTTCGCGGCACGGTTCATTTTTACAAGAGAGAAGGAAACGGGCAGGCGCTGATCCAGATCCTGCAGGGAGTGGATTCGCTGCAGGATTCAGTGACCGTAAAGGAAGTAAGTGACAAATTCAGCAAGGCGCTCGACCGTCAGAAGATAGGCATCCAGTACCACATTAATCGCGAAGCAGCCACCTGGCACGACAGAGCACTGCCAATAGATTTTGAGTCGGAAAATAAAGTTACGGTAGGAATCGCCCACCCGGCCACCTTTACCATGAACCTTCAGAACCCTGGTAAATACCTGTTGAAAAAGATGTCGATACCGATCCTTGTTTCGCTGTTACTGGTGGGGCTCACCATCGGATCGTTCATCATCATGCTTCGTAACCTGATGCACCAGAGAAGACTGGCGCAGGTGAAAAATGAATTTGTCAGCAATATCACCCATGAGCTGAAGACGCCCATCGCTACGGTAGGAGTAGCTATTGAAGCGCTTAAAAATTTCAATGCACTCAACGACCCGCAAAGAACCCGGGAATACCTCGATATATCGGCCGCCGAAGTGCATCGACTCGGGTTGCTGGTAGATAAAGTACTTAAGCTTTCCATGTTCGAGAACCGCGAAATAGCCCTGCACCGGGAAAATGTAGATCTGCTCGAGCTGACGCAGGAAGTAATGGCTTCAATGAAGCTGCAGTTCGAAAAACAACAGGCCCAGATAACACTCGAAACGGAAGGAAACAACTTCATCGTAGAAGCCGACAAGCTGCATATCACGAGCGTTATCTACAACCTGCTCGACAACGCGCTTAAATACAGCAAGGAGAAACCCGAGATCGATGTCACTCTCGTTTCGCACAAGGAACATGTATCGCTCTCGGTCAGTGACAAGGGCATCGGCATCCCCAAAGAATACAAAGGGAAGATATTCGAGAAATTCTTCCGCATTCCCGGTGGCGATCGTCATAATATCAAAGGGTACGGCCTGGGATTGAGTTATGTCAATCACATCGTACAGCGGCACATGGGATTTGTAGAAGTGAAAAGCGAATTGGGGAAAGGCAGTACATTTACTGTGCATCTTCCCTATAAGGAAGCGGAAGTGGTCCGTTTCGATGAACACCGCCGCATTCGCAAGAAATCTTAAAGTTCATGAGCAAGATCAAGATCCTCTACGTAGAAGACGAACAGTTTCTCGGAAAAATTGTGAAGGAAAGCCTCGAAAGCCGCGGCTATGATGTAGTCATGGAATCTGATGGTGATAAAGTAATGGATGTTTTCAAACGAATACATCCAACCGTATGCGTGCTCGATGTGATGCTGCCCAACAAAGATGGATTTGCTATTGCCGAAGAGATCCGGCAGATCAACCCGCAGGTGCCTATTATTTTCCTGACCGCCAAAACCCAAACCAACGACCTGGTAAAAGGTTTCTCCAGCGGCGGCAACGATTATATCAAGAAGCCTTTCAGCATGGAAGAGCTGATCGTAAGAATTGAAAATGTGCTGAGATATCAGCAAACCGGAGGCAGCAAACCAGGTATTACAGACGAGATCAGGCTGGGGAAGTACGTATTTCACCAGAATCGCCAGCTGCTCAGTTTTGGAAACGAAGAGAAGAAATTGTCTTACCGGGAGGCCGAATTGCTGAAGCTGCTCTATGAGAACCGCGATAAGATCATCGATCGGAAAGATATTCTCAACCTGTTATGGGGTAACGATTCTTTTTTCAATTCCCGTAATCTCGATGTGTATATTACCAAATTAAGGGGCTATCTGAAAGAAGACGATAAACTGGAGATCATTACGATCAAGGGGATAGGGTATCGTTTTGTTATTTGAACGCAGATTGCGCAGATAGCGCAGATTACGCGGATTACACTGTTTGCAGTTGTTTCTTTTCCCTTTTCTCTCCTTCGCTCCCGCTCACATTCCCGCTCCCCAGCAGGCCTGGACGCAAAGCCCGCCAAGAACCGCAAAGAAAATCTCTCTTTCCCATTCTCTTTCCGTTTCCCTTTCTCGTCCTCCCATCCGCTCCCGCTCACACTCGCGCTCCCCAGCAGGTCTGGACGCAAAGATTGCCAAGAACCGCAAAGGGCCAAGAAAATCTCTTTTTCCCATTCTCTTTCCGTTTCTCTTTCTCTTTTCTCACACGATCAGCATTCTTGTTTTCAGGACTGCTTCAATTTCTTCAATTCTGAAAGGTTTGGTGACGTAGTCGTTCATGCCGGCTTCTATGCATTTTTCGCGATCGCCAGACATGGCATCGGCAGTTAAGGCGATGATCGGAAGGCTTCCGTGCGGATCGGGCAACTGTCGTATGTGCCGGGTAGTAGTAAATCCATCCATTTCGGGCATATTAACATCCATAAAGATCAACACCGGGTCATGTTTGGGAAGAATGTCAAGTGCCTGTTTGCCATTGTTGGCTTTAATGATGTCGAAGCCCATTTTCTTCAGTACCTCGGAAATGAGCATCATATTGATGGCATCATCTTCCACGACCATGATCGTGGCGGCCTCATTGGCTTTTTCGTACGTAGCAGGCGATATCTCGCGAGATGGTAAGGAACTGTTATTGGTAGATAATGAGCAAAGCGTGCTGTAAACCTCGTACAATTTCACCGGCTTGGTCAGCAGGTGAACGATTCCCAGTTTTTCCGCCTCATTCTGATAGAGATTTTTTTCCAGCGGTGAAAGCATCAGGCTTACCGGAATGTGCTTTAATCCACTCTTGCCGGCGATTTCCCTGGCAAAGCTGATTCCGTCCTGGTCGGACAGATGCTGATCGGAGATGATCAGTCCGGGCAACTGACCCGCCGCGGCCTGTTTTTCCAGGATCATTTTAGCTTCGCGTGCGCTGCCCGCCAGCTCCGAATGAATATTAAAATGCTGCAGAATTTCACGAACCCACTGGCGACTGCTGGCATTGGGTTCGAGTATCAACACATTCTTTACCTTGATTTCCGTATCCTGCCTGAGCTGGGGAGCAGCATTTACCACCGCCATCTGCAGATTCAGCGTAAACACACTTCCCTGGCCTATTTCGCTCGTTACCACCAGGGTGCCTCCCATCATTTCTGCCAGTGTTTTGGAAATCGTGAGGCCGAGACCCGTTCCGCCGTACTTGCGGGTTGTGGACGAATCTGCCTGCGTAAAGCTTTCAAAGATCTTTTTCTGCTTTTCGCGGGTGATGCCGATACCGGTATCGCTCACGGCGATCTCCACATCGCAATATTGTTTACCTCTTATTTCGGTGAAATCTCCCTTCTTTCTTACCGAAACAATGATCTCTCCTTCCGATGTAAATTTGATCGCATTACCCAGCAGGTTTACCAGGATCTGCCGCACCCTTACCGAATCAATGTTGAGCAGGGAGGGAAGATTGGGGTCTATTTTGCAGATGAGTTGAAGTTTCTTTTCAAAGGCTTTTACTGTCAGCAGGTCTACCGTGTCTTCCACAATTTCATCCAGGCGGCAATCGGTGGTATCAATGATGAGCTTGCCGGCTTCGATCTTGGAAAGATCGAGGATATCATTAATAATGCTGAGCAGGTTCAGCGCAGATTTTTTGACGTTATCGAGGTATTGTCTTTGCGAATGCTGCAGCTCCGTAGTCAGTACCAGGTCGGTAAAACCAATGATGCCATTCATCGGTGTACGAAGTTCGTGGCTCATGTTTGCCATGAACTCACTCTTTGCCCTGCTGGCTTTTTCGGCCATTTCCTTCGCTTTCATGATCTCCTGCTCCATCTGTACCCGTTCGATAGCTGCTGCCACGGTGCTCGAGAACGACTGCAGGATGGAGAACTCCGTGAGGCTCCATTCGCGCTCGAGGCTGCAATCGCTGAACTCCACAAACCCCCAGAAATGATGAAGGCTGAAAATAGGAATCACCGCGATCGATTTCACTCCCTGAGCCAGGAGAGATGATTTGATCTCTCCGTCCTCCATATCTTTTACAAGGTTGAAATAGGTGTCGTCTTTCTGCAGGGTCTTGAACAACTGACTGCGCAGATCAACCTCCAGGTTTTGCCGATGCGGGTTATTATATATTACCTGTCCGCTCCGGGCTTCCCACCTCAGCGTTTCATTGGTGATCCAGTGATTGGGACTATACTGTTCATTTTTGTAGATGTTGACGATATCGACCTGCATCTTGATGCCCAGCAGTTGAATCGCTTCGCCCATGGCATCTTCGAGGTTGTTGTTACTGATCAGCTGGTGTGTAGCTTCAGTAACAGCCTGCAGCAGGAGGTCCTTTCTCTGCAGTCTTTCCTCTACCAGTTTACGATCGGTATTGTTGTGCGCAAAGCCGAGTACACCCCATATATACCCATCACTGTTTCGCAACGGAACTTTAACGGTGCTGAAGTATTGCAGGCGTCCGTTGACAATATTAGGTTCGTTTTCGCTGAAAGTTGATCTGCCCAGGCGGATCACTTCCAGGTCATCATCCCAAAATCCTTTGAAACCTTTCTGGAGATTGCCTTTTACCAGTTCTTCGGGAAAGCCGGCTTCTATATCGTTCTTACCAACGAAGAATTCGGGCGATTTGCCCATCGAACTTGCGAACGACTGGTTCACGAGCAGGTACCGGTGATTGAGATCTTTTATGAATATCCAGTCGGGTGTGGAGTTGATCACCGTTCTCAGCAATTCTTCCGATTGGCGGGCTTCAGACAACAATTGCTCTTTTTCTTCCTCCGCATTTTTGCGCTCGGTAATATTGCGGCTGGTACAGATGAGTCGCATTACCTGGTTTTCCTCTTTTACCGGTTTGATGATGGTTTCCAGCCACAGGTACTCGCCGTTTTTACGACGCATCCGGTACCTGATCGTGATATAGGAGGCTTCGTCGATGGGCACTCCGTCTTCGCGCGGAGAAAATTTATAGAGATCGTCGGGATGTACAAAGTTGTAGATGCTGCGGCCTTCCACCTCCTGCGTTGAATAACCCAATACTCTTTTCACAGACGGAGAAACATATTGCAGAAAGCCATCCACGGTATTGACCGTAATGATGTCTTCAGAGTTTTCCGCCAGCAAACGGAACTTCTGTTCGTTGTGCAAAAGAGCTTCTTCGGCTTCTTTTTCGGAAGTTACGTCCCGCGCTACACCGAAACGCGACAGCTCGTCTATCTTTTTTCCCTTGAGGGAGAAATACCTGATATTTCCTTTGTGGGTTACGTTTCTGAAAATAACGGAGGTTTCCTCTTCTGCTAATGGATTCTCGTTCAACTGAACCAGGTGGCGGAATACTTTTTCCCGGTCTTCGGGCACGATGTATTTTTCGATATAGTCTGCCACGGGTATACGGGTAAGTGCAGGGTTCTCTACTTCCAGCAACGCCATAAATTCCATACTCAGCTCCGCGATATTTGTCTGGAGATCCAGTTTCCAGCTACCCATCCTGGCATAGTGCATCGCCAGCGAAGAGGTGCGCATGGCTTCTTCCTTGGCTTGTTCGGCGATCACCCTGTCGGTAACATTAATGCCGATCGCCTGAATTTCGGCTTCGCCATTCTCATTCCGGATGGCCAGGAATTCCCATTCAGTCCATAGAAATTCTGTGGACTGGTGGATGGGTTTTTTGATAAGCAGCTTGACCACTTTGCCGGGGTTATTCCAGCAATCGTCAGCTACAGACTGGCAGCGGCTGATATCTTTGGGCAGGATGGTAGAATGGAATGGAGTATGAAGTAATTGTTTGCTATCGTGCCGGAAGGTTTTCAGAAATTCGGTATTGGCATAGGTGAAGTTTCCCTGCCTGTCGATCCTTACCAGGTAGTTGGTTTGTGTATGCAGGATGGAAGCAAGTTTTTGCTTTTCCATAAGCAGATCGTTCTGCGCTTTTTGAAGGGCTTCGAAGTTTTTCTTTCCACTTCTGAAAAGCGGCTCGATAACCAGTATCACCAGGCAGATCAGTGCGATGATCAGTGAAATAAGTTTACTGGTATTGAGGGCGATGGCATCATCATTTTGCTGTTTGGCCATTTCCACCAGGTTTTGCTCGATGGAAGCCATAACAGGACTGAATTTTCTTTCGTTGATGAGCAGCTCGCGCTTATACAACGCACCATTGAACTCATAGAGCTCGGGATCGCCCTGGAGAATTTCCTGTGATACCGCAATTATGGATTTATAGTATGTTTTGGAACTGGCAAAGAGGCGGTTGATCTCCAGCCGCCGGCTGCTTAAAGGCGCGCTGGTGAAACCGGTTTTCGTTTGCAGGGTTTCGTTATTAGTGATGAATTCATCAAGATCGCGGCGAAGTTCTTCTTTAAATAACCCGGCTTCCTGGTCTGGCAGTTTCGAATCGACCAGCAAAAAAGCGTCGCGTGTCAATACCTGGCAAAGCATTTTCTGGCGGGCGGCAACCTCCGACAGGGAAGTGATCTGGTGATTCTCGATCGTATTTTTATTGAGCAGGTAGTACCCGATGGAGTTGAACAGCAATAATCCTGCAACCAGGAATATGGCGATACGGAAGATCTTTCTGAATGGAGTGATCATGGTTTTTCGAAAGGATATTTTGCCGAATAAATAACTGCAAAACAGGCTGTTCTATTGGATTGTGTGGAATTTTTTTTACAAAAAGGGCCCTTGCGGGCCACAAATTGACAATTGTCAACCGGATCGGCTGACAATCTATGCTTTAAAGTGTTCCTTTTAAACCTTAGTAGTCGATAACCTGTTCTTCAATCAGGGAGGGAAGCTCGCGCCAGTCGTATTGCTGGTTGCGGAGCTGGGGTTCGAAACCGGCTTCGCGGATGGCTTCCTGGATACTTTTATAGGTGAAGCGGTGAGGGGCGCCTGCGGCACTTACCACGTTCTCTTCCAGCATGATGCTTCCAAAATCATTGGCCCCGGAATGGAGGGCCATCTGGGCGGTCTGCCGGCCAACCGTTAGCCAGGAGGCCTGGATGTTCTTGATATTGGGCAGCATGATCCGGCTGAGCGCGATCATCCTGATGTATTCTTCGGGCGTGGTGAGGTTATGAACTCCCCGGATGCGGGCCAGCAGGGTGTCGGCATCCTGGAAGGTCCAGGGAATAAATGCCAGGAATCCTTTGGCGTCCTCGGGTTTGCGGCTCTGCACTTCCCGGATCTTGATGAGGTGTTCAAATCTTTCCTGGATGGTTTCCACATGACCAAACATCATGGTAGCCGAGGTGGTTATGCGCAGTTTATGCGCCTCGTGCATGATATCCAGCCACTCCTGTGCCCCACATTTTCCTTTGGAAATGAGCCTTCTTACGCGGTCTACCAGAATTTCGGCTCCGGCGCCGGGCAAACTGTCCATACCCGCTTCTTTAAGCGCCATCAATACCTCGCGGTGTGTGGATTTTTCCAGCTTGGTAATATGGGCTACTTCCGGGGGCCCGAGGGTGTGCAGCTTGATATTGGGATATAACTGCTTGAGCTGACGGAAAAGACCGGTGTAAAATTTTAAACCCAGCTCGGGATGATGACCTCCCTGCAAAAGCAACTGATCGCCACCCCAGCGGATGGTTTCTTCAATCTTTTTCTGATAGGTGGGTATATCCGTGATATAGGCTTCCGCATGTCCGGGAATCCTGTAAAAGTTACAAAACTTGCAGTTGGCAATGCAAACATTGGTGGTGTTGACATTGCGGTCTATCTGCCAGGTTACTTTTCCATGAGGTACCTGGATGCGGCGTAGTTCATCCGCCACAAACATCAGTTCGGCCAGCGGAGCCTGCTGATAGAGGAATATTCCTTCTTCTATGGATAAGAATGATAATTTTAAAGCCTTATCGTAGAGTTCATTGAGATTCATGAGAAGAATTGAGCCACAAAAATAGTAAGGAATTGTGGATGAGAAAGGCCTGGCCGGATCTTCCGGGAAATATTATCACACGATAATAAATTAACTTACTGTAGAAAAGTGCAGCAGACGATCCTGCCGGGTTGTCATAGTCACGGGTATCAAGTTGCTTGCTATGAAAAAAATTTCCTCTTTACTCCTTTTCTTACTGCTGTTCGGCCAAATGCTGAAGTCGCAGGAAGAATTTGTTCCACCGCCTTCCAAATTGATCACCAGCTTTCCATTCCGATTGCTGACGGGGGGCATTATTACACTGAAAGCGAAGATTGGAAACTTCAGCGATACGCTGAATTTCATCCTCGATACAGGCAGTGGCGGCATTTCCATTGATTCTATGACCGCCGAAAGGCTAAATCTGAAACCGACGCTGAGCGACCGTACCATCCGCGGTATTGCAGGCATCAAGCAAGTGAGTTTTGTCTATAATATGCAGCTGCAACTGCCCAACCTCACAGTCGACAGCCTGAATTTTCATATCAACGACTATGATGTTTTGACGAGCTCCTATGGAGAAAAAATCGATGGCATCATGGGATTTGCTTTTCTCTCCCGCTATATCGTAAAAGTTGACTACGACAGTTCCAGGATCTATGTATATACCAAGGGTACCTTCAAATATCCCCGCGGAGGATTCCTGCTAAAGCCACTGCTGATCAACATTCCTGTTTTCAATACTGTAATCAGGGACGAAAAAGAAACCATCAACCGTTATTATTTCGATACCGGCGCAGGAATGTGTTTGCTGCTTTCCAGCGATTTTGTGAAGGATAGTAATTTCGTCAATTCAAAAAGAAAATGGTATCCCACACAGGCGGAGGGTCTCGGTGGCAAGGCACCCATGAAGCAGGGTGTGGTTAAGCAGGTGAAACTGGGGCCGTACCGCTTCAAAAATGTACCGACCTATATTTTTGAAGATGAATTCAACGTCACTTCCTATCCCTACCTCGGCGGACTCGTTGGCAACGACCTGCTGCGCCGTTTCAACCTCATCATCAACTACGATCGCCGCGACATTTATATGATGCCCAACTCTCACCTTCGCGAGCCTTTCGATTATTCCTATACCGGGCTGGGCATGTACGTGATCGATGGCGAAATACGCATCATCGATGTAATGCCCGGATCGCCGGCTGAAATAGCCGGTTTCAAACCCGGTGATGCCGTTATCGCCATTGAGAACAATTTTACGGGTAATATACAAGCCTATAAAACCCTGCTTCAAACACCCGGTGGCAAGCTGAAGGTGCTGGTGCTTCGCGAAGATGGTCCTACTCTGTTGACACTCAAGGTTAAAAGTATACTTTGAGAAACCGTTAATATCGGCCACGGGGTGCGGGGAGGCAGCCATAAACCACTTTTCCTGCCTAACTTCGCGGTTCTGAAAAATTATCATGATCCATTTAGAAAGATTTACGCTTAAGAACGGACTCCGGGTAGTGGTACATGAAGACCCATCTACCCCAATGGCTGTGGTAAATGTGATGTACGATGCGGGCGCCAAAGACGAAAACCCCGAAAAAACCGGATTCGCTCACTTGTTTGAGCACCTGATGTTCGGCGGATCGGTGAATATACCCGACTTTGAAACACCCCTGCAGATGGCCGGCGGCGAGAACAATGCCTATACCAGCAATGATCTCACCAATTACTATATCCAGCTTCCGGCAGAGAATATCGAAACCGCCTTCTGGCTGGAAAGCGATCGCATGCTTTCGCTGGCCTTCAGCGAAAAAAGCCTGGATGTACAACGAAAAGTAGTATGCGAAGAATTCAAGGAGCATTACATCAATAAACCTTATGGCGATGCCTGGTTTCTCCTTCGCCAAATGGCCTACCACCGGCATCCTTACCAGTGGATGACCATCGGAAAAGAATTGTCGCACGTAGAAAATGCCACGCTGGAGGATGTAAAGGCCTTTTTCTTTAAACACTACCGGCCGGTAAATGCCATCCTGGTGGTTGCGGGAAAAGTAAAAACGGAGGAGGCCAGGAAACTGGCGGAGAAATGGTTTGGCGATATTCCTTCGGGCGAGAAGTATGTACGGAATATCCCGAAAGAACCTGCGCAACAGGAAGCCCGCAAAAAAGAAGTGGTGGCCGATGTTCCGCTCGATGCGCTGTATAAATGCTGGCACATGGAAGACCGCCTCAGCAAAGGATATTATGTAGCCGACCTGATCACAGAAGTACTCGGAGGCGGAGGATCGAGCCGCTTGTTCCAATCACTGGTAAAAGAAAAGAAGTTCTTCAGCAACATTGAATGTTACCATTTTGGCACTGTAGAAGCAGGTCTGCTTGCCATCGAGGGCAAACTGGTAAAAGGAGTCAGCCTCGAAGAGGCTGACCGCGCGGTAGAAGAAGAACTCGAAAAAGTGAAAAGCCAGCTGATCAGCGAAAAAGAACTCACCAAGATCAAAAACAAAACCGAATCGGCTATCGCCTTTGAAGACATGAGCGTTATGGCAAGGGCCAACAGCATTGCTTTTTATGAATTGCTGGGAGATGCCCACCTGTTCAATACCGATCGCGAAAAGTATTTTTCCATTACAGCGGAAGACATCCTGCAGCATTGCCGCAAGATTTTCGACCCTTCCAATTCGAGCACGCTGTATTATCGGGCCCGTAACTAATGGCCATCCATCAGCATCACAACCATCACGCAGTTTTTGCGGGATATTTCAAAGACAGATTATTTTAAACATGTTAGACAGATCTATAGAACCATCCATCAAAGAACCCGTTGAGTTTTCGCTTCAACTCCCCGATTGCGAGAAATCTGTACTGAGCAATGGCATTGAAGTATACACACTCAATATGGGTACCGAGGATACCCTGCTGGTAAACTGGGTGTTCAATGCCGGCAGCTGGTTTGAGAAAAAGAAAGCCGTAGCTGCTGCCACCAATTTTATGTTGAAAAACGGAACTGGCAGCCGGACAGCTTTTCAGCTCAACGAACATTTTGAATTTTACGGAGCCTACCTGCAGCGTTCCTGTTTCAGCGAAACGGCCGAGATCACGCTGCATTGCCTGAACAAGCATGTTAAGGAACTGATACCCGTGGTGGCGGAAATGGTGAGTGAGAGTGTGTTTCCTCAGGAGGAGCTGGATATATTTATACAGAATTCTCGCCAGCGATTGACGGTCGGGCTCAAAAAAAGTGATTTTGTGGCCGGGCGATTGATCGATGCGTATCTCTTCGGAGAAAAGCACCCTTATGGTAAATACAACAACCTAGATGATTACAGCGCGCTGACAAGGGAGGAACTGGTTGAATTTTATCAACAGTATTATAAGAACGGGCAATGCCTCATCTTCATCGCAGGGAGGGTACCCGAAGGATTGGTGGATCAGCTAGATAAAACTTTCGGTCAATTGCCGCTCCGTTCACATCGTGCCAAGGATCATTCTATTGTTCACCCGCTGGAACCTGCTAACCAGAAAAAATATTTTGTTACCAATGATCCCGAGGGAGTACAAGCGGCGATCCGCATCGCCCGTCCATTTCCCAATCGTCATCACCCCGATTTTCCGAAGGTGATGGTGCTGAATAACGTATTCGGTGGATTTTTCGGCTCCCGGCTGTCGGCCAATATCCGGGAAGACAAAGGCTATACCTATGGCATTTACAGTTACCTGCTCAACATGATCCGCGAAAGTGGCTGGATGATCAGCACCGAAGCCGGAAGGGAAGTAGCCGAAGCCACCGTGACGGAAGTGTACAACGAAATGAACCGGATCCGCGAAGAACTCATCGACGAAGAGGAACTGCAAATGGTCAGAAATTTCATGGCAGGCTCCATCCTGGGCGACCTGGACGGGCCGTTCCAGGTGATTGCGCGATGGAAAAATCTTATTCTCAATGACCTTGACAAAGACTACTTCAATAAAAGTATCGAGGTGATCAGGTCCGTTAGTGCCGAAGAGCTGCAGGAGCTCGCAGTCAAATACCTGGTGCCGGAAGATTTTTATGAGCTGATCGTAGTATAGTGAAGCAAAAGTGAATATGGGGGTCTTTTTTGTCCTTCCCTTGAATTTTGAGTAAGTTCATGTTGCAAAAAACCAGGGCATATGAAATTCATTATGCGAATAGTGGTGACCTCGGTCATAGCCTTCGGGCTTTCCTACATATTGAAAGGAATCAAAATTGATTCATTCTGGACGGCCATCCTGCTGGCCGTGGTGCTGGCCGTTTTGAATGCACTGCTGAAACCGGTTCTGGTCATCCTGACCCTGCCTATAACGATCGTAACTCTGGGCCTTTTTCTTTTTGTCATCAATGCAGGCATCATTTTACTGGCCGACTATTTCATTCCGGGATTTGAAGTGAACGGATTCTGGTGGGCCCTTTTGTTTAGCCTGTTGCTTTCTATTGTTACCTCCATATTATATCAGGAACCTGACGATAACAAGCAGTCCCGATAAAGTTTACTCCGTTTTGTTTTTCTACCTTTGACCTATGCTATTCAACCGAAAAGACCTGACCAACGAACAGCTTGTAGAGTTTTACCAGGAATTGTTATGGCCACGAATGATCGAAGAGAAAATGCTGGTGTTGTTGCGCCAGGGCAAGATCAGCAAGTGGTTCAGTGGAATTGGTCAGGAAGCTATTGCTGTTGGCGCGGCGCTGGCGCTTCGCCAGGATGAATGGATCATGCCGCTTCACCGCAATCTCGGCGTGTTCACTTCGCGCAAAATGCCTTTGCACAAGCTCTTCATGCAATGGCAGGGCGCCAAAGAAGGATACAGCAAAGGAAGAGAGAGAAGTTTTCATTTCGGATCGGCCGAACATCATATCTGTGGAATGATCTCGCACCTGGGACCCCAGCTGGCTATTGCCGATGGCGTGGCGCTCGCCTACAAATTGAGAAACGAAAAAAAGGTTTCACTGGCATTCACCGGCGACGGAGGAACCAGCGAAGGCGATTTCCATGAAGCACTGAACACCGCAGCGGTTTGGGATTTGCCCGTCATCTTCGTTATCGAGAACAACGGATATGGCCTGAGCACACCGGTCAATGAACAATACCGTTGCGACAGCCTGGTGGAAAGAGCCAGAGGCTATGGAATGGACGGCGTAAAGATAGATGGCAATAATATACTCTCCGTATATGATACGATCAAAGGAGTGAGAGACTACTGTATAGAATTCCAGAAACCTTACCTGATCGAGTGCATGACCTTCCGTATGCGGGGCCACGAGGAAGCCAGTGGCACCAAATATGTACCCAAACATCTTTTTGAAATCTGGGAACAGAAAGACCCGGTGAAGAAATATGAAGAATACCTGCTGGCAGAAAACATCCTGACCAGCAGTGCCGTCGAAGAAACCCGTAACCGTTTCCGTGAAAAGATCGAAGCGGAACTGACGATGGGATTTTCAACCAGTGTAATGATACCCGATACGCAGGAAGAGCTGGATGAGGTGTATGCGGCTACTCCACATTCATTCCTGGCCATGGAAGAGGAAGAGGTATCCGCAGAAGACGCCACGGAAAAGAGATTTATTGATGCAATCAGCGAAGGGTTGAGCCAGTCGATGGCCGAGCATCCCCATCTCGTATTGATGGGACAGGATATTGCGGAGTATGGCGGCGCTTTCAAGATTACAGAAGGCTTTGTAGAAAAATTCGGTAAAGAAAGAGTGCGCAATACGCCGCTTTGCGAAAGCGCAATCGTTGGATCTGCTTTGGGAATGAGCCTCGAAGGATTTAAATCGGTAATGGAAATGCAGTTTGCCGATTTTGTAACAGTTGGTTTCAACCAGATCGTGAACAATCTTGCCAAGATCCATTACCGTTGGGGACAGAACGCAGATGTGGTGATCCGCATGCCGACAGGTGGCGGCGTGGGTGCCGGTCCTTTTCATAGCCAGAGCAATGAAGCCTGGTTTGTACATACACCAGGATTGAAAGTGGTGTATCCTTCCACGCCTTTCGATGCGAAAGGATTGCTGATTGCCGCGATCAATGACCCTAACCCGGTGATGTTCTTTGAACACAAAGCCTTGTACAGAAGCGTCAGCGGCCCGGTACCTGCAAAGTACTACGAGGTAGAAATCGGCAAAGCCAGGAAGGTTCGTCGCGGCGATGACATCTCCATCATCACTTATGGCGCAGGCGTTCACTGGGCGGAAGAATATGCACAATCTCACCCGGATATATCCATTGACATCACAGATCTGCGAACGCTGTTACCACTCGATTATGAAGCCATCCGCGAAGCGGTAAAATCTACCGGCAAGGTACTCGTGTTTCATGAGGATACCCTTACCGGGGGCATTGCCGGTGAAATTGCCGCCTGGATCGCCGAACATTGCTTCACTTCTCTCGATGCCCCGGTAATGAGATGTGCCTCCCTGGATACCCCCGTTCCTTTCAATATCGAACTGGAAAAGAATTTCATGTCCAGGTCCCGCCTGCATGAGTACGTGCAGAAACTCTTGAATTACTGATCGCTCTTTTTTTTGTGTAAATCGCCCGCCGGCAGCATCCACTTTTAAACTGACTGCATGAAGAGGATTCTACTGGCCTCCCTGTTATTTATTGCCGGAGTGACGGTTTCCGCTCAATTCCCTCTTTCCGGCAGTCGCCAATCGGGCACCCACACTTATATATACAAGATATCTTTCCGGGAAGCAAAAGCTTTCTCGGTAAAGGGCCTGGGACGTACTCCCGAAAACTACCTGCATACATTGATCGATT
The DNA here is from genome assembly GCA_964605065.1 of uncultured Chitinophagaceae bacterium. GTDB lineage: Bacteria > Bacteroidota > Bacteroidia > Chitinophagales > Chitinophagaceae > Endoryza. Next base: position 309,687 of record CAZSAQ010000001.1, on the reverse strand, counting down.
CTTTTCTTACAGACTTGTCTGAAGAACCTGAGTTGCCAAAAGGAAACTACCTCTATGTTCAGGCTGTTCAAAACCGCCTGGAGATGAAGATGAAGACAGTCGACAGCCTGCATTACCTCGTATTCAACGATAATAACCGGATCGGCATGATATTTCAGGATGGCGAAGGAAAGACCATCACTGATTTGAAAGTGTTTGCAAATGGCAAACCGGTTTCTTTCAATGCCACAAACCGGGTATTCGAATGGCCCGATACCAGGAAGAAATTAGAGATCACAGCCGATCATGAGGGAGTATTTCACCGCTTTGAAAGGAATTCGGTTAAAAATAACCGTTACTATGCCAGTTTCTGGCAGCGATTGAAATATCAGTCGCCTCTCCGCCATATTCTGTTACCCATCGACAGGTTGTTCAGACGCCAGCGCCCCTACTACAATTTTTTTGACCGGCCGGTTCCCTATGAAAAAGGGTATAGAGGTTTCATGGTGTTTAACCAGCCCAGGTATAAACCCGGCGATACGGTTCATTTGAAAGCGTTCGTACAAACCGATCGTACCAGGCCGGTTGACCGGCCTTTGATTGTACGATTGTCGTCCCAAGGGATTGATGTGGATACAATTCTCGCAACAATCCACCCCTACACACCCGGTGGATATACTTATGATTTTGTATTGAATACAGACAGCCTGGACCTCGATCTTGACGATAGATACCTGATTACCCTGGAAGAGCCCCGCAGCCGGAAATTCAATGTAGATGAGTACCCGGGGGATTTGGAAGAGGAAGAAATTATGGGAAAGCGCCAGGTGCTCATGCGCGGGTATTTTGAATTCGAAGACTATGAACTGTCCTATATTAATTTTACGGCGAAGGAAAACCAGTCGTCTCACCATAAAGGAAACCCGGTTACTATTACCTATAATGCCGTTGATGAAAACAACCTTCCGGTGCTGGATGCGATCGTAAAGGTGGTGATCACATCAAACGAAAATCAAAGTGCGTCTTTCCAGGGCGATTACGTATTTGTGCCGGATACACTCTGGACACATGAGCTCAAACTGAAAGCAGACGGAGAAACCACATTGACCATACCCGACAGTATTTTTCCACGGGCGGGAATACAATACTCGATTGAAAACAGGATGACTACCGGTGATTATCGCAATGAAACAGTTACTCTGAGCCTGCACTATGATCCCACCCCGTATTCCATTGTCTGTACACAGCAAGAAGACAGCCTGACAATCGAACAGCATAAAGGTGATAGGGCCGTAGAAGGACGCGCTGAAATTGCCCAGCTGAACGATAAGCAAATACTGCTCAGGCGATCTGTGGTAATCTTGCCAGCTACAATCTCCATTCATCCATTGGCTTCCCTGCTGGTTATTAAAACAGACAGTGTGGAGCAACGATACCCGGTTAAAGATTTATCGGGTATGGATTGTCTCTCTTTCCGCAACCTCGATTCCGTAAAAATACAGGTGATCAATCCCTCCGGGCAATATTTCTGGTATACGCTGTTTGCCGGCAAGAAACCGGTAAAGAAGGGTTACGCACGCAGCTTCGATTACCGGGAAAGACTGGTTACCCGCAGGAATTATTTTCTGAAACTGCAATATATTTCCCGGGGAGCGATGCTGTCGCGTGATTTTTATATCACCAATCGGGAAAAGCTACTCGATATTGCGGTTAAGGGGCCTGATTATGTTTACCCTGGTCAGACCGTACACATGGAACTGTCGCTGACAGATATCAATGGCCGGCCAATTGCCGATGCGGACGTCACCTCTTATGGGGTAACGACCCGATTCGAAAGCAAGGCTCCGTTTGTTCCTTACCTTGGAAAAGACTACCCCGGCCTAAAGAGGAAATACACCCCCGCCGCCAGCAACCTTGTTCCTTATCAGCCTTCTCCCCTTCAAAGCCGGCTAAACTGGAAACGATGGAGTCTCGAAATGGGATTGGATTCGATCGAATACTATCGCTTTCTGCGGCCGGATTTGTTTTATGTGCAACAGGAACCGGCACCCGATAGCCTTACACAGGTTGCCCCTTTTCTCGTGCTAGATGGTGAAATACTGCCCGTCGTGCAATTGTTCATAGATGAAGTACCGGTCTATTTTAACCAATCTGAAAATATCAGGCGATATAGCTTTCCCATCACGTCCGGCAAACATTCCTTTCGTTTCCGGACAGACACCCTGATGATCACCCTGGACAGTATCCAGATCAGGAAAGGAATGAAAAACTTTTTTTCCGTCAACGTAGATACTGCCATCAACCGCCAGGTCAAAGTGAAGCGAATGCCCGATACACTGACGGCCTACGAAAAAATATACTGGGAAAAATATATGTTGTTGATCGAAAACAACTTTGCTCCCCATTTCACCTATATCAAAAGTGCCGACGGAATCTTTCTGTTATTGCCCCAAAAAACCAATCCCGTCTCACTCGTGGGGCCTTTTTACAGGTACAACGCTCAGCTGGTAGTGAAAGACAAGTTCAAACAATACTTTGAACCCGAGGGAAACTACCAGTTTGAGATCAGGGAAGGGCTCATCAAACAGAAGCAATTGCCGATAGGAAGGTATGGGTTCGATAAACACCTGGGTGCGGCAAAGGGATGGCTCGATTTTAAAGACTATATATTGACAGAGAAAGAAGTGGACAGTTTATGGAATAATTATCTCGATCATCACCCCGCGATCAGTGCCGCTATATTTACTTCTGCCCTGGGAAGAAAGGGAAACGGGAGATTGAAAATTGATATCCGCCTGGATTCAACGATCAGGGATCAATATATCAAAAACCTGTTTTTATTCAGGGCGGATGACGCAGACTATTTAAGGGTATATGCCGGAGGCTCAAGAGACCTGGGATATCTGCGGAGTGGATCCTACCGGCTGCTTGTATTATTAACGGGAAGCAGGTATGCGCTTTTTGAAAATATTCCGGTAAGTGTGAATGGGATCAACTACCAACGACTCCGGGTTCAAACACTCAATGCAAAAGACAGCATTAGCGAGAAGATCAATTCCATCGTAAACAGGTATACCGGTAAAAGTTATATTGACGAAGCTGGCAGCGACCAGATCAAAGCCAACTACAATCAGGCTTACCTTCCGGAAACCGGCTTCACCCATTTTATTACCGGCCGGGTTATGGATGCCAAAAGCGGTGACCCCATTCAGGGGGCGAGTGTTTTTGTAAAAGGTACCAGGAAAGGAGTAGCTACGAAGAATGACGGTTCGTTTTCTCTTTATTGCCCGATCAATGGTACGCTGGTAGTAGCTTATGTGGGGTACAATACACACGAGGCCCGGTTTACTGCCAGTATGAGTGATATGGAAATTAAATTGAAAGCCGCCGAATCGAGGCTGGACGAAGTAGTGGTTACAGGTTTCGGTGTTCGCAGCAAAAAAGAGCTGACTGCATCTGTATCCTCTGTTAATAGCAACGTACTACTGGGAAAAGTATCCGGTATTAACATCACCATAAGAGGAGCGGCAACGATCAAAAACCAATCGGCTCCATTGATACTATTAAATGGGTTGCCATTTTCTGGCGACATCAATAAGCTGGATAGTTCAAAAATCAGCATTACACTGGTTAAGGATCCGAAAATACTTTCCCTGTATGGAAATCCGCCCGATGGGTTGATACTGATCAATACAGAGCCGGTAGTGCCGTCAGGAGATATGCAGGAAATGGCCGGCGACGAGGACCAGTCTGTTACTCTCAGGACAAACTTTCGCGATTATTCTTATTGGCAACCCCGGTTGCGGACAAACCAGGAAGGGAAGGCGAAGTTTACCGTCACTTATCCCGATGATATAACCAACTGGAAGAATTATTTTATTGCCATCAAGGGAAAATATACCGGCTTCCTGGAAAAACCGGTTAAATCTTTCAAGACCATCAGTGCGCAATTATCGTTGCCGATGTTTGTAACGGAGGGAGACAGCCTCAACCTGCTTGGCAAATCGCTTCACTACGGCAATGACAGTATTGTGGTGAGCCGCAAGATGTCTGTCGGTAACATGGTGCTACTTCAGCGTACGGGTATACTAAGTCATTCACTGGCCGATTCGATCATCACCGTCGTCGATGGCCAGGATTCTTTGCGGGTGCAATATGAATTGCAAAAGAACGACGGATATACTGACGGCGAAAGAAGGGCGATCCCGATCATCCGGCAGGGGGTAAAAGAAACAAATGGGTTTTTTACCGTGCTGGAAGGTGATACGGTTATCCGTTTTCACTCCGACTCATTGCTGGGCCCGCTGACGGTGTATGCGGAATCCAACCTCCTGCCTGTTTGGGAAACAGAAATCGAACACATCAGGGATTACGAGTACTTGTGCAATGAGCAAATGGCATCAAAGCTGAAGGCCTTGCTCATGAAGAAAAAGATCTTTCAATATCAAAAGCGAAAATTTGAAGAAGAGCGCAATATCAATATACTCATTGCTGATCTCGGCCGCAACCAGAATGTACAGGGACAATGGGGTTGGTGGAGCCAGTCAAATTCGGTGTGGTGGATCTCCCTGCACGTGGCAGAGGCGTTGTTGATGGCCGAGGAGATGGGATACAAGACCACTCTCAACAGGCAATTTCTGATTGACCAGGGTGTTGCCGAAATGGGTGGTCGTTACCACCGGGATTTTGTTACCTGGCTGCGATTGCTCTACCGGCTCGGGGCGAAGGTTAACTACAACAGGTATCTCGATACGATCAATGCGCATAAAGCCTCTGACTACACAGACACACTCGATCGCGCGTTGCTGAATACGCAGTTGGGAAGAAAACAGGATTTAACGGTGGTTTGGAACAAGCAGCACCAAACTGTATTTGGTAACAGCTACTGGGGAGAAACACAATACCAGCTGCAATCAGGGATTACCGAACAAACCCTGCTGGTGTATCAGCTTTTAAAACAGTCGGGCGGATATGAAAAAGAGCTGAAGAAGATTCAATACTATTTCCTGGAACAACGTAAAAGCGGATATTGGGCCAATACTTATGAATCCTGTAGAATACTCGAGACCATTTTACCGGATCTGTTAACGGACAGAGATACCATTCCTGCAATTCTTCAATGGAAGGATGGAACCAGGGTAACAGCATTCCCTTATAAAGCCACGCTGAAACAGGGCGAATCGTTCGAGATCAGCAAGGCGGGTGGCGGACCGGTATTCTTCACGGCATTTCAACAGTACTGGAATCCAAAACCAGCCAGGGTAGAGGGAAATTTTATTGTCACTACCCGATTTACCGGTAACCAGTCCATCAATAATCAGCTCAAAGCAGGCGAACCGGTAACGATGAATGTGGAAGTAGTGGTGAAAGCAGATGCAGACTATGTGATGATTGAAATACCGATACCAGCTGCTTGTTCTTACACGGACAAAGTTCAATCGTGGAGGAACAATGAAGTGCACCGGGAATATTTCAGAAATAAAGTGAGCATATTTTGCAGCAAATTAACCGCAGGAAATTACCAGTTCACTGTAAACCTGTTGCCGAGATTCAGCGGCAAGTATTTTCTCAATCCTGCGAAAGTGGAAATGATGTATTACCCCGTTTTCTTCGGACGTGAAGGAATGAGGAAGATGGAGGTGAAGTAAGTCTGGAGTGGTTTGCAGTTTACGGTTTACGGTTCTTGTGAAATCAATGCAGGCTACGCAAAAACGCGAGACTCTGCGGTACTTGTTCCATCGAGCGGGAGGATTCATCTTCTATAAAGAAATGCTTAACGCCATATTTTTTTGCCACTTTCATGATATCTGCGATGCCTACATCTCCCGTACCCAATACCACATTGCTTTCTACGTCGGCCTGTCCAAGCTGATTACCGGGAGTGCCGGGCTTGCGGTCTTTCAGGTGCATCAGCAAAAATCGCCCCGGGTATTTTTTAAGCAGTTCAACCGGTTCCTGTCCCGGGTTTTTGATCCAGAAAACATCCATCTCAAAATTGGCGTAGCGGGGGTCGAGGTTTTTGGCGAGATGGTCAAAAAGAGTGCCCTGTTCATAAGGCCTGAATTCATAACCGTGCGGATGATAGCAAAGAGACAGGCCATTTTCCTTTAATTTTTTTCCGGCAGCATTGAAAACTTCTATCGCCTTGTTTGCATTTTCCAGGGTGAAATCTGCGCCATTGTGCGGAATCCAGAAGCATACCACATACTTCGCCCCAAATGCTTTTGCTTCATCAATTACCGAAGGGAGGTCTTTTTGCAGTTTGTCGAAATCGGCGCCGATGCTGACCATATCAAATTTATTCTGTTTCAACAACCCGATGAATTCCTCTCTTGGCAGCCCGTAAGAACCACCGCCTTCCAGTTCACGAATACCCATTTTGCGAATGCTTGCCAGGGTGCCCGGAATATCCTTGGGGATCTGGTTGCGGAAACTATAAAGTTGCACACCTATCGTTTGGCTGAAGACCGGCAGGCTGAAAGCCAGTAATAAAAGGAAGAGCAATCGTTTCATCAAAGGAAGTTTTAATGTTTCGATATCAGAGAGAGCGCAGCTTAAAGATACAAAATCAATTTGCCGAACCTTCGTATTTTATTAACTTCCCTTTCTTAATCAACCAATATGTTTATCAGGAAATGGACCCTGCCGCTTTGTTATATCGCGGTAGCAATCTCTTGCCGTCAGCAAACATCCGTTAATTCCTCTGCTGAATCCTTATTCGATTCGGCCTATCAGCCGGCAGTGTTCAGGGATCCGGACAGGGCAAAGAAGGTGGAAGCACTGTATCCACTGATAGACAGTTTGTACCGGGCGGCCGCCGAGTCCAACCACTTTCCCGGAATGGCTTATGGACTAATGGTAGATGGCAAGATGGTACATACCGGCACGATTGGTTATACCGATATCGATAAAAAGATACCGGTAACCACTTCTTCCCTGTTTCGTATCGCTTCGATGAGCAAGAGTTTTACGGCAATGGCTATTTTGAAACTCAGGGACGAAGGGAAGTTACGGCTCGACGATCCTGCTTCGAACTACATCCCTTCTCTGAAAAAACTGAAATACCTGACTTCCGACGCGCCACCGATAACCATTCGTCACCTGCTCACACATGGCGCAGGATTTCCCGAAGACAATCCATGGGGCGATCGCCAGCTGGCAGATTCAGACAAGGAACTGATAGAACTGATCGAGAAACAGGTTTCATTCAGCACTACACCCAATACGGCATTTGAATACAGTAACCTCGGCTTTGCCCTGCTCGGAAAAATCGTGACAGAAGTATCCGGTATGCCTTACCAGCAATACATCCGGGAGAATATCTGGAAACCGTTGGGCATGGATCATTCCGAATGGGAATATGCCAATGTGCCCGCCGATAAACTGGCTCATGGTTATCGCTGGCTCAATGAAAAATGGAATGAAGAGGCTTTGCTGCACGATAAGGCAGATGGTTCCTGGGGCGCGATGGGTGGAATGATCACTTCGATAGATGATTTCGGCAAATACATGGCGCTGCATCTCTCGTCCTGGCCGGCTTCCAACGAAAAGGAAATCGGGCCGGTGAAAAGAAGTTCCGTCCGGGAAATGCACTATCCTTGGCGAATAAACGGCTTCAATGCCAATTTCAAATATCCGGGCGGAAGGGCCTGCGCAGTCACCTCTGCTTATTGTTACGGCCTTGGCTGGCTGCAAGACTGCGAAGGACGTGTCTACATCTCACACAGTGGCGGATTGCCAGGCTTCGGCAGCCAATGGAGAATATTGCCGGATTATGGAATCGGTGTGGTGGCCTTTGCCAACCGGACTTACGCGGGTTTCGGAGGTGTTAATCTTCAGATTCTCGACACAATCATCAAAGCTGCAGGACTACTGCCGCGCGAACTGCCACCTTCAAAAATTCTGGAACAAAGAAAGCAGGAACTGGTAAAACTGTTACCCGACTGGAACAATGCCGACAAGAGTGGCATTTTCGCGGAAAATTTCTTCCCCGATTATCCAATCGACACGTTAAAGAAATATGCACGCGACTTATACACCAAAGCGGGCCGCATTATTTCGGTGCAGCCGGTTCATCCTGATAACCAGCTGAGGGGATCATTCATCCTGGAGGGTGAAAAAACCAATATTCAGATCTACTTCACATTATCACCCGAAAACCCGGCATTGATACAGGAGTATCATATTAATGAGGTTGAAAAAAGTAAAAAGTAAAATTTTCTAAATACCTGTATTCAATAAAAACAAGTTGCTGGTGCAGCATTTTTTTGGAACGCAAAGCGCGCGAAGAACCGCAAAGGGCGCAAAGGGACGCTGATAAACGCTGAATACGCTGAATACGCAGAGGACGCTGATAAGCGCAGAGGACGCTGAAGACGCAGATTACACAGAACTGTAAACTGTAAACAGTAAACCAGCGTTAAACAATAAACCCCGAAGAGAATTTGAAAAGTAAAAAGTGAAAATAAAAAAGCAACCTTACGGGGTTGCTTAGAGGAAGAACTAACTTTCAGTGTTCTTAATTCCTGCTGCGTGTACCACTGGTAACGATGCGAATCTGAGTGGTGATGTACTTGCCTTTCATGACTAATAATTTTATATGATGAATAATTTTGTGTCTGTTTTTTCTGCTTTATCATCGCGCACATAAATAAGACGCGGAAAGGTCATCCAGGTTACAGTGGCATAAAAAAAACTCCCTGAATCAGGGAGCAATACACTTTAAAGCTGACCATCGGCAGCAGGAGCAGGATGAATGGAATCTAGTTCACTTTTCCGGGTCCGTATAAACAATGCCCGTTCTTATGGCCGTTATGGACACCCTTATCGATCTCGAGCTGGCCATTTACAATAACAAATTGAAAACCAATTGAATATTGATGCGGGTTTTCGAAGGTGGCCTGGTCTCTGACCTCATTTTCATCGAATATTACGATATCGGCGGCCATCCCTTCTTTGATGAGGCCGCGGTCTTTCAAATGAAACTTCTGTGCGGGCAGGGAGGTTCTCCGGCGGATCGCTTCTTCCAGGGAAATGATGTGTTCTTCCCGTACATACTTACCCAGCACGCGCGCATTGGAGCCATAGGCACGGGGGTGTGGCATGCTTTTGCCGGGAACAGGAACACCCGCATCGGCACCGCCCATATTGAACGGGTATTTCATGATATAGGCTACATCTTTTTCATTCATGGTGTGATAGATCATTTGCGCGCCGCCTTTGTCCATCATATCCAGTATGGTTTCGGCTTCTTCTTTCGCTTTGGGTTTGCGACCCATGAGCTTGTTGATGGTCGAAATATTTTTTCCATTGTAAGTACTGTCGGCGCTATAGTTGGCCACCACCGCAAAGCTGTAGTTTTTGAAGTTGTATCGCCTGATCTCCGCCAGCATCTCTGAAATGATCTGTTTTCTCATTTCCGGGTTATGGATCCTCGCCTTTATGGAATCAGCGGTGCCCGCAATAGCCCATGAGGGCAGCCTCACACCGAGATTGGTGCTGCTGGCAGTATAGGGATACTGATCGATGGTTACATCCCAGCCCTGTTTTCTCGCCTCTTCAATCATCGCAATTGTTTGAACGGATCTTCCCCAGTTAGCCTTGCCACCAACTTTAAAATGTGAGATCTGTACGGGAATATTGGCCATTCTTCCCACATTGATGGCTTCTTCTATGGCCTGTGTAACCTGGCTTTCCTCATTTCTGATGTGAGATGCATACACGCCATTGTATTTGGCGGCTGCTCTGGCCAATCCAATCACCTCTTCAGTTTTTGCATAGGTTCCGGGTACATAGATCAGGCCGGTAGACAAGCCCACCGCGCCCTCCTGCATGGATTTTTCGACCAGAGCTTCCATTTTCGATTGTTCCTCTGCGGTAGGCTGCCGGTTGTCGCGGCCCATTACTGCAGCTCGAACGGTATTATGCCCGATAAGCGTGGCTACGTTGATCGAACTGCCCGTACTGTCGATCCGGTGAAAGAACAGGGGAATATCGGATTCGGAGCCCCCGCAGTTGCCGGTAACAACCGTGGTAACACCGTCATATAAATAATTATCAGCAGTGGGCCTTGCGAATATTCCGGATTCAATATGTCCATGAACATCTATAAAGCCGGGCGCCACAATCATTCCCTTCGCGTCAATTTCACGAGCGGCGCTTGCTTTTGACAGGTTGCCGATACTCGTGATCATTCCTTTTCTGATTCCAATATCGGAACGATACCAGCTATTGCCGGCACCGTCTATGATCCGCCCGTTCCGGATGATCAGGTCATAGTCCTGAGCGCACACGCATAACGTGGTCGATATGCCGATAATAAAAAGCAGCCATCTCATTTACATTACAGTTTAATCGAGGAATGATTTTTTGAACCCGGGTTTCTTTCTTTTTTTGGTGGCCTGTTCAAACGCAAAGGCCAGGCTGATCAGCGGCCCTTCGGTATAGGCTCTTCCAAAAAACGAAAATCCAACGGGTAGTTCATATACATATCCTGCGGGTACGGTAATATGCGGATACCCGGCCATGGCGGCGGGCTGTGTCAGGAAATCATCGCCCCAGCGATCACCATATACCACATCGATCGCGCAGGCGGGACCCATGGTCAGGCCAACAATAGCGTCGAGTTTGTTTTTGATCATTACTTCATCAATGATTTTACGGGATGCGTCCCTGCCATTTTCGAGGGCAGTTTTGTATTCCCCGCTATCCAATCCTCCCTTCTTCTCACAATTTTCGAGCTGCTCCTGCTTGAAATAAGGCATGGCCTTGTCTTCATTCGCTTTATTAAACGCAATCACATCGGCGAGTGTTTTGATGCCGGGATGTTGTGCTCCGGACAGGTATTTATTTACTCCGTCCTTGAATTCGTATTGAAGAATACTGAGTTCGAACCGCCCGAGTTTATTGATCTCTTCGGCATAATCTATCTCAACGACATTCGCACCGGCCTTGCGCAGCACTTCCAGCGATTCCTCTAACAGGCGATTCATAAACTGGTTGGTGCTTTTCTTTTTAGCATCCACACCGATGTTCTTTCCTTTCAAACCATCGGCTTTGAGGTATGGGGTATAATCCGTCACGGATTTTCCTTTGCTGTTTGCGGTTACCGGATCGTTGCTGTCTTCACCCGTGAGCGCGCCCAGCAAAATGGCGGCATCTTTCATCGTTCTGGCCATGGGCCCGGCGGTATCCTGGGTGGCCGATATCGGTATGATGCCCGAACGGCTCCACAAACCGACGGTTGGCTTTATCCCCGCCAATGCATTGATGGAAGAGGGGCAGGTGATCGAGCCGTCTGTTTCTGTTCCGATGGCAATGGCAGCCAGGTTCGCCGCAATTGCTACACCCGAACCTGAACTGGAACCGCAGGGATTCCTGTCGATGATATAAGGACATTTTGTTTGCCCGCCGCGACTGCTCCATCCCGAGCAGGACTGGGTTGACCGAAAGTTGGCCCACTCACTCAGGTTGGTCTTTCCTAACAACACCGCACCGGCTTCCCTCAGTTTTTTAACAATGAATGCATCCTGCTTCGCGATATTTCCGGCGAGTGCCAGCGCACCGGCAGTGGTTTGCATCTTGTCTGCAGTATCGATATTGTCTTTTATAAGAATGGGAATGCCATGTAAAGCGCCCCTGATCTTTCCGGCTTTTCTTTCTTCATCCATTTGCTTTGCAATGGCTAGCGCGTCGGGATTGACCTCAATGACCGAATTGAGTTTTGGTCCATTCTTGTCGATGGCCGCGATCCGGTCGAGGTACAGTTGTGTGATCTGCTGTGAGCTGAGCTCACCCGATTTCATTTTTTGCTGCAGATCATCTATTGTCAGTTCCTGCAATGGAAAATCATCATTGGCAGAAACATCCGGTATGGTTTTGCCGGTGTTGCCTTCTGTTTCCTGGCAACCGGCCATACTGAGAGTAGCCAGTGAGAACCCGGCCACAGAACTGTTTTGTAAAAATTTTCGGCGATTCATGATTGCGGTAATATTTATTTGTCTCCGGGATGATAAGTTTTTTCAGCATTCTGTTTCACCTCCTCGCGATAAAACAGCACTTCTTTGAAAATACCTTTGGTATACATTTCGGCCTGGTCGCTAAAATGAGGAGATTGCGGATTGCCGTTCACACCGCCGGTGAGCAGCGATTTGGCTTTTACTTTTTTTCCGAATTCAACAGCACAGATAAAACTGTTTCCATTGAAACCGTACCTCTTTTTGGTGCCGGGCATATAACGGCTCACGAAAGAGGGAAGTGTACCCCAGGTAGAGGCGGCCATGGCTACCGGCAAACTTGGCTGATTGTCGTCAAACGTTTCATTCACTTTGCCTGTGAGCCGTTGATAACGGTTGATAGACCCCCACTCCACTTTCCAGCTGCCAAATTTGGAAACAAGTTCATTGAGGGTGGTTTGAAGAGGAGGAAGTAACTGGGCGGCGGTCGCCTTTTTGGCGAATTTCTCCGTACGTTCTACCTGGTCGAGATCTTCGTAGTCCTCTTCAGAACGCATCATGACACCAATAATTTTTTGTCCCCACTCGATGGCGAGCGTAGTGGCAACAGAATTTTCCGCAGAATAAAAATCCCATTGCTTCAATACTGAAATAGGTTCCCGAAGGGAAGCATAGGCAGTATCGCCCGCATTTTTTTCATAGGCCTCTACCAGTGCGGGAACAAGAATCGCGAATGCGGATAAATATTTATCGTAACCCGCTTCAATCACTTTGTCGAGGGTGTACTGACTGCCTTTGCTCAATACGCGAACGGCATTGATGCCTCTGAAGTTCTCTCCATCCGGGGCCATGTATGTTGGATAATCTGTTTGCTTCGGACTTTGCGGACCAGATACCGTAAACGGCGTGGAATTGCAATTCTGTATCCAGCCATTGGCCGGGTTGTACACATGTACCGATTGATCCACGGTATGCATTCCTTTCCATTCGGTAGCCTTGATGGATCCATCCACCGGTTTTTCCCAATTGTATTTTGGATCTCTTATTGGGATGAAGTTGCCATGCCAGTAGGCGATATTGCCTTTATTGTCTGCAAAGACGGTATTGTTGGAGGTGTTGGACAAAAGGCCCATGTTCTTTTTGAAGTCTGCCAGTCCCTTTGCTTTGGTACGTGTCCAGGACTGGATAAGACCCGTCATGGAGCGGTTAACGGCTTTAACCGTTATCCATTTACCATCACGTTCGGCCATTACCGGCCCGTGGTGCGTGTAATAAACCTGGAAAGATTTGGTTTGAAGGGAGCCATCTTGCAGGTAACGAAGTGTGAATGTTTTGCGGCTCACGGGTTTCAATTGACCCTCGTAGAGATAATAGGTTTTGTTGTTCTTCTTTACAATGGTTTCGGCATACATATCGGCTACATCCACCGCACTGGAAGTATGCATCCATCCACAATATTCATTAAAGCCCTGGTAAATAAAAAACTGACCCCAGGTTACCGCACCATAGGCATTCAAGCCTTCTTCGCTTTGCATTTGAATTTCGGGGCGGAAATAAAAAGTGACATGGGGGTTGATGTACAGAATCGAATTGCCGGAAGAAGTGATTTTCCCGGAAAAGGCGAAGCCGTTGGATCCGGAAGGAAGGGCATCGGGTTCGTTTTCATTGAAAACAGGTCCGGGTATTTCCGGCTTCGAATATGCCAAGGGTTCGCGCAGGCTGCTGGAATAAAATTTTTTCAGATCACCAACGGTGGCGCCACCGGTATTGATTGCGCCGATGCTTCCGTCTGTCCAGAGTAAAGGAAACCAGGGCTGAAACCGGGTGAGGATTGCGGGTTTAATTTCCGGGTGAGTATACAGATAATAGTTGATCCCATCGGCATAGGCCTGCAGCAATTTTTTTAACCAGGCCGGCGCCTTGGCATAGTCGGCAACTGCTCCTGCCGAATCGAGAACGATCCTGTTGAGCAGATCATCATACAAGTCCTTTTCGCCATTAATTTCAGAAAGCCTGCCCAGTTTTTCAAGGTAGTTCAATTCTACCCGGCTGAAATCATCTTCGCACTGCGCATACAGCAGGCCGAATACCGCATCGGCATCGGTTTTCCCATATACATGGGCAATGCCCCAGCGATCGCGGATGATGGTCACCTTTTTGGACTGCATTTTCCAGCGGGCGATTTCGGCAGCATTGAATTTTTGGGCAAAAAGATGAAGGGGCAGGAGTAGCAAGAGAATGACTCTTTTCATGAGCAATTGTTTTGGTCGTGCAGGCAAGAATTTACCCGTACAAGTTACTTAATTCGAGAATTGTAAACTCCGGAGAACTGTCCAAATTTCCGGTCAGTTGCAGGAAAGCAATGATCTGAGGAAAAAACTGCTCATTTCTGACAGATCATAGCAAACAATCAGGCTAAAATCGATCCGGCACGATATTGTTATATAGGTATACAGCGACAGTTCTTACAATAATAACAATCATAAAATTCAACGTTATGGCGAAAAAAGCAATTGGCCTCTTGCTGGCAGCTGCTGCCGCATATGGCTACTACCGTTACTCCAAGATGACACCGGAGCAAAAGAGGAAAATGATGAAGAAAGGGAAGGATCTGCTCAATGATAATTTCGGAGGCCTTGGCGATTTCTTCAAAACAAAAAAGAAGGCACAGGTTTAAAGTTTTTTCCAGGGGGTTTATATACGCATATCAGGGGTTGTTTCCATTAATCGGGACAGCCCCTTTTTTTGTTGCCGGTTTGTTCCTTATTTCTTCTTTTCAAATTCAACGGTTTTGTCGCCGTAAGGCCCAAAGAGCAGCCGGTCGATTGCCCCTTTTTCGTTGGTGAGGAAGTGAAATCGGAAATCCGGATTGTCGTTCTTCGTTTCTTTCGTAACGAACTGGTCGTAATGAAAATGATACAGCAGCGAGCGTTGTTGCCGGAACAGTACAACCAGTTGCCCGTTTTCCAGGGTAATATTGATTTCTCCATATGCCGGATGGGTATAACGGCCGGTATAATTTTCCAGCGAATGAGAGGGTTGTGTGTTCTTGACCTGCATGGCCGCCGTTGAATCCCTGTATTGGAAGAATTGTTTCTGGTTGGCCAGATAATCTTGCCTGTATCGCTGTATCCAGGGAGTGTAGTTCAAATCCAGCAACAGATCGATCACCGGCAAAGCCATTACACTCCGTAGCGATCCGGCTTCATCCTGATTCAGCACCATAAAAATAGCCAGCTCTTTACCGGGGAGAATGGTGAGGCTTGAATAGTAACCGTCAATTGAGCCGGTATGCCTTGTCAACATGATGCCTTTGTAGAATTGAATACCTCTTCCCAATCCGTATAAACTGTTCGATAGTTCCGGCCAGCGGATGGTACGTTCACCAATTGAATTGGCCACGAGGGTCTGGTTGTAGACATCCGTTGAAAAAACCTGCTTCTCCCTGTATTTTCCTTTGCCAAGCTGCGCCACCAACCAATGACTGAGATCTTCCAGGTTAGATTTGATGGTGCCGGCAGGGCCCAACGCGTCCGGAATGGCGCGAAACTGGCGTGGGAGCAAACTCATATTGGTGTCTGGCTTATAATAAGAAACCAGGTAATTTCCCGATTTGCGCATGTCTTCATAGGTAAAGCAGGTAGTATTCATGGAAAGCGGGGAAAAGATTTTCTTCCTCAGTAGTGCTTCCCAACTCATGCCACTGACTCTTTCCAGCACAGAGCCCGCGGCTACATACATCATGTTGTTGTAAATAAATCCTTCACGAAAGCCGAGTTCAGGTTTCATATATTGTATTCTTCTCACAAGTTCATCACGATTACAGGTGTCATTCACCCACAGCCCGTCGTAATTACCCAAACCGGTACGGTGACTTAGTAGATCCCGCATGGTGATGCGCTCATTGAGTTCTTCGTTGTAAAACCGAAGCGAAGAATGGTATTGCCTGACCGGCACATCCAGGTCCAGCAATCCCTCTTCCTGCATCATCAGCGCAACCGTTGAAGTGATCAGCTTGGTATTGGAGGCAACCGGAAACAGTGTTTTGGTATCGAAGGGAAGTTTGTTGGCCAGGTCGCGATAGCCCAGGCCGCGGGAATAGATCAATTGATCTTTATAAACGATCGCGATACCCATACCCGGAACTTCCCAGGATTTCATCAGGCTGTCGAGGTATCTTTCAATTCGGGGAAACTTGCTGGCGAAAGGAGTAGACGGAGCCTGGCTATAGGCAGTACCCGCAAACAGCAGCAGGAGCAGCAGTAAAATTCTGTTCATATCTGTCAGTAAAAATTTCAGCAACAATTTAGCGAATCAGGAACCATATCGTTTCCGGAAGTAGAAATAAAAGGGAACTCCGCTTGCCACCAGGATAACTCCGATCAGCGATTGTGCCGGCTGAACCCAGGCTGTATTAATCACCAACACGAGAGAGAACAGGGCGATCAATGCCGGTACCCAGGGATAGCCAATGACGCGGGCGGTAATCATTCCTTTTCTTTTCATCTTCACCACACCCATCGCGATCGCCCCAAAGAACAGGAAACCCGTAAAGATGACCAGGTTGGTAAGCAAATCGAAAGTGCCCGATATCACCAGTACGCTGCTCCAGGCAAATGAATACAGGATCGACACGTAAGGAGTCCGGAATACGGGATGAACATAACTGGCCTTTCTGAAGAACGACCCCTCCTGTGCCATGCGGTAGTACAATCTCGGATACACCATGATGCACGCATTTACCGCGCCGAATGTACAGATCATGATCAGTATGGAAATGATCAGTTCGCCCGTATGGCCCATGATCTGTTTGGCCACTTCTGATGCCGCCACCTGGTTTTCCTGGATGGCTGCCAGCTGACCGATCGTTAGCACTTTCATGTAAGAATGATTGAGCAGAATATAAAGAGTCATGGCGATCAATACCCCTCCGGTGATTGCCAGCGGAACATTTTTCTGCGGGTTCCGGATCTCGCCTGTGATATAAGTGATATTTGCCCAGCCATCATAGGCCCATAACACACTCAGCAGGGCGCCAAACAAAGCGCTTATCAGTGCCAGGCCCGAAGGAGTTTCGGCAGCCTGTGAAACAGGAACATCCGTACCATGTGGCGAAGCAAGAAGGCCCAGGATGATCAGAAATAAGATGCCCGAAATTTTTGCAGCCGTAACGACATTGTTAAGCACTCCACCATTCTTCACTCCCCGGTAATTGATCCAGGTAAGAGCTGCCATTATGATGATGGCGAATAATTTGATGCCCGAACTGGCGAATGGATAAATGGTATGGGCGATGGAATAATCTTTCCACGCATCGAGTGGATTGGGAAAAGGCAATAGTGTGTTAACCGATTGAGCAAAAACGAACGCGAGTGCGGCAATGGCTCCGCTGCCGCCGATCGTAAACATCATCCATCCAAACAGGAATGCCACCGGTTTTCCATAACAAAGACGCAGGTATTCATACACTCCGCCAGATTCTGTGGTAAGGCTGGCCAGGCCGGCATAAGTGAAAGCTCCCATCAGGGTGATCACCCCTCCGATAATCCAGGCAACGAGTATCCAGGGTTCGCTCGGTAAGGATTGTGCCATCGGCGCGATCTTCTTGAAAGCACCCGAGCCAATCATAATGCCTGCCACCAGTAATATGCCGGTGGGCAACCCCAGTACGCGATTGAGTGGAATGGAACGCCGGTCTTCCTGCAACGGGGTCGGGTTTTTTGAGGACATTACATTATGGTTTTTCGTTGGCCTTCAGCAACCGGATAAAATTCCCGCCGAGAATCTTGTTAATATCCTTGCGGCTGTATCCCCGCTTTACCAGTTCCTCAGTGATCAGCGGCATATTGGTCACATCATCGAGTTCGCGCGGAGAAGAATTGATACCATCGAAATCAGACCCAAGGCCAACATGATCTACCCCGATCAGTTTTACGATATAATCCAGGTGATCCATTAATAGTGACAAGGGTGGACGCAGTGCGGCTACTTCTTCCTTATATTTTTCAAACAGGTAAGTGTCGGCAAAATAGGGATCGCTCACGGTTTTGAGCATCGAATCTCTTTCGGCTTTATGACGTTGCGTAAACTCATTATTGCGTTTCATGAAATTGCTGTCTACAAAACCGGAAAAGAAATTCAAATGAATCACCCCACCGTTTTTCCCAACTGCCTTTATCTGGTCGTCTTTGAGGTTTCTGAAAATGGGGCAAAGAGTATAGGAACAGCTATGCGAAACCAGGATGGGTTTTCTCGATGTATTGATGGCATCCCAGAATGTTTGCTCGCCTACATGGGAAAGATCCACCAGCATGCCGAGGTCATTCATGCGGGTAACAATTTGTTTACCCAGGTCGGTAAGACCTTTGTGGTCAAGGTCTTTTTTGGTGGTCTCGTCCATCGCGGAACTGGCCCAGGAGGTAGAATTGTTCCAGGTGAGTGTCATATAGCGAACGCCCCTTTTATATAAGGCGTCCAGTTTCGACAGATCATCTTCAATCATGTGTCCGCCTTCCACTCCCATCATCGCACCGAATTTTTTCTGTTTGACAGCTTTGGCGAGGTCCCGGCTGTTATAAACGATCATCATCTTGTCTGGATTGCGGTTTGCCCAGGCGTAGACGGAATCGATCTCCTGGTTGGCAAAGGCGTAAGGCTGTTGTTTGTTGCCATCGCACCAGATGGAAAAAATCTGTATATCTACTCCACCCTCTTTAAATCGCTGCAGATCCGAATGTGTTTTTCCTTTCAGAGACTGGTCCAGTCCTACAGACTTTTCAATGGCAGTTGTGGGAAAATCATTGTGCGTGTCAATTACTATGGCTTTGTCGTGAATTTTCCGGAAAGCAGGTTGAGAATGAGCAGCAGCAAAAGTAAACAGGATGGCAACTAGTAAGAGCGTTCTCATGTGAAAGAGTAAGTTTTGAATTACAAATTACGCGAAATACACGAATGATTGGTCTGCGGTTTACTGTTTGCGGTTTGCTGTTTACAGTTTTGTTTCTGACTCTATTACTCTTTCTCTTTTTCTTTCTCTTTCTCTTTCTCACTTCCACTCCCGCTCCCGCTCTCATTTCAGTATTCCCCGGAGCACTTTCAGTTTTCCGTCGATCTTCCGGTTGGGGCGTAGTCCGAGTAATTTGCAAACCATTGGATATACATGTATGTTTTCGAAAGTGTCGATGGTGACTCCGTTTTTGAAGTTCGGCCCCCAGGCGTAGAAGGTGGCGTGCATTTTTTTCATGTCGGGATCAAAGCCATGTGCACCCGGACTGATCATACCGGTCCAACTGGTCAATATCTTGGGGTAGACGGGAACAATGAAAATATCTCCGATGCGATGGAAGTAATCGTCTTTTATTCCGTAATGCCAGGAAGGGGGTGTTTCTCCACGCAGGTATACGACAAAGTCTTTAGCCTGTTGTTTCAATGCCAGGTAAGCGGGCATGATGTCTTTTTTGTCTTTGGCATACAGGTGCAGGCTCGTTCCACCGCCACGCATGAGGAAGAGCGAGGTATCGATCATGGTGCCGATATTGATTCGGGATGTGGTGTCTACCGGCGCCATACCATGATCTGCCAGAAAAATGAAATTTACATTCAACCCAGTTTCTTTTACACGTTCAACCATCTTGCCGATTGATTCATCAACATCATGAACCGCAGCCCTGGTTTCGGGAGATTCAGGTCCGTATAGATGACCCGCGTGGTCTACCTCGCTGAAATAAAAAGTAATCAGGTGCGGCCTCTTTTCAGAAGGAAGCTCCAGCCATTCTACCAGTTTTTGAATGCGGAAATCAATATCGGTCTTGTTGCTGAATCGGTACCAGTAGGTAGGCAGGGTATTTTGGATGGGCGCTTCTGTGCCGACAAAATGATACGAGGCAGATAGCATTCCCTGTTTTTCTGCCAGTACCCACAACGGAATGCCTCCGTACCAGGTGCCGTCCTCCACTGCTTTGCGGTCGTTCATATTATAACTTTCCTGGCGGGTTCTGTCGTAAAACTGGTTATAAACGAGGCCGTGATGGGAAGGATACAACCCGGTTGCTACCGTATAATGATTGGGAAAGGTAACCGATGGAAAGGATGGCTTCATACTCGTTGCCTGAACACCCGACTCCCGAAGCCTTTTCAGATTTTTTGCATCGTAGATGTCCGCATAATCATAGCGAAACCCATCTGCTGAAATAAGGATCAGGTAGGGTTTTGATTCAGTCTGTTTTTTGTTGATCCGGCCGGGAGTGATCTGCTGGATGGTATCCTGGGAAAATAAGGGAAGGCAGAAATGAATCAGGAGTAATAAGGAGAAGAGCCTGCGATGCATATGTAGTCTGGAATTTACTGCAAGATAGAAAGCTTTGCTAATTCAGGCAGATTAATTCCTCGCTCGCAGAGTGGAATAAAAGCGCTTATTTCCGGGAGCTGATGCGGTTAATTTTCTTGATGGCAGAGGGTATGTAGATAAGTGCGATGTCTTCGTTGAACCCGATAAAATGATCCCGCAGTTTCCCGGTTGAATCCAGCAGTATTTCTGTTGGATAGCCTGTAAGCGTAAGCTGACTGGAGAGCGAGCCGGACGGATCGTACGCATAGGTGATATGGGGAGGGAGATTCTTTACCTGCCGGGAGAATTCCTCGAAGGTTTTATTTTTTTCCGTATCCACGGCGATGATCACAATGTCGGATCTTTTGCGATAGTGCTCCTGTAAGGTGGCGAGGTATTTCAGCTTATCATAACAGGGGTTGCAATCGATAAACCAGCAATCAAGCAGAACGGTTTTGCCTTTCAGATTTTGCGAGTTCAGTTTCTCACCGTTCTGTAGTGTCAGATCAATGGCAATTGGCTGGCCTTCCTTTGCATGGAGCTGTTCCCGATGCCTCCCGAATTGAGTGGCTGCAATGATTCGGGGATTGATGAAAGAAGCAAATACGAGGATGAATATGGTGGCGAAAATGACCGGATAAATTTTTCGGGCACCGCGGAGCCCACGGGTATAGTATCCGGTATTAAGGCCGATTACCAATACCAGCGATTCAACCAGCGAGGAACTGACAGAAGGACGTTTGGTGAAAAGCCCCCAGCCGATGACCAAAAAAGCAGGCAATAGAAAGGCAAAAATCACGCGTTGATGAAGAGTGGCATATCCCCGGATAACCAGGCCCGCCAACAGGTAGGTGATAAAAATGATAACCAGTTTGATGTATTCGATGCCCGTGTAGCGACCGAGCAGGATGGAGCCTGCCGACAGAATGCCACCCACTAAAAAGAGTAACCAGGTTGTCTTTTTCATAGCCTTCAACATGTATTTTCCAAGGGAAGAATTGAGTGCAGACCAAGCAGCCGGAGAAAAAAGCACTCCCGGGCCATTTGATCTAAATCAACTAAAACGATTATGGATCACTGTAAGATATCGGCAAGCAAATTGAGCAAATAATTCTACAATTCCTCGCTTTCGTAGTATAAAATTGACATTTTGCGTATATGTACGGTAGCAGAGCGGTGGACAAACAGGTAGAAGTACGGGAGGTTTATGGTTGGTTTGAGGTTTGAAGTTTGAGGTTTGCTGTTAATCCGTCATTCGCCATTCGTAATTCGTCATTGCATTGGCGCATTAACGAATTGGCCCGTTGGCCCATTGCATTTCAGTTCCCTCACCCCCCCGGCCCCTCTCCCAGGGGCGAGGGGAGCGGTGATGTGAGCGGGAGCGTGCGCACTATAGTTTTCAATTCGTCATTCGCCATTCGGAATTCGTCATTGCATTGGCGCATTAACGAATTGGCCCATTGGCCCATTAATCATTGGCCCATTGCCTCATTCTTCCCTGCTTCCTTTCTCTCCTACAAACCATTGCTCTTTGTTTCTGAACAATACATTGAAAGTAGTAAGCGATCCGTAGCAACGGGTGATGTACTGTTGCATATTAACCTTGTCTTCATCGCTCAATTTCTTGTTGCTGTTTATATTTTGTTCCAGCACCCGTAAGCGGTCGCGGAGCATAACAATCTTGTGAAAAAAATCTTCTACGGGAATTTCTTTTGGCTTGAGTGATTTATCGGAGGGCTGCAGGATCAGGGTACCTCCCGGCCACTTATCGCCCAAAGGCACTTTTTCAGTAATGCCGCCCCATAAACGCAGGATCTTCAGCAATGACTTTTCAATTTCACTGTGCGTTTCTATCTCTTCGGTTATATTTTCAGGGATGATCTCATCCAGTTGCGCATCGTCTTTGTCAATTTCCTTTACACCATGGTTGATGAATGAAATCAGGTACGTGGCGTACCGGATGCCTACAATTACGCCAGGCCCCAGCTGATTGTGCTGTAAACGGGTGCCAATTCCGAGAGTCAGTTGATCCATATCAAATTGGTTTGTGATCCGGCAAAGATATTAAGCCATTCCGAGTAATTAAACAATTGATTTTCTATTTGCTATAGATTAAAATTTCGTTATAGAAAATCTATGAGAATCTTCTTCAGGCGCTCCTTTTTCCTGAAAAATAACTCTGACATTCCTGCGCTTTTTGACCAAATATCAATTATCTTGACTATCACTTCATTCCTACAGTCCATTCCTCAGAAGAATTAGTCTTTTCCGTTCCCGGCTCCATTTTAACCATTAAACTAACTGCTATGGATACCTTCCTGGGGATTGTTGTCCTTTGGGTGGCAATTTCACTCCCTTTTTTATTTCTGGCTCATGCCATATTCCTGATGCGGGAGAACCGAAAGTATCATTATGGGTCGGTGTACGTGAAGGCTGCCATTTCCTTCGGAGTATTTCTGCTGATCAGCTTTGCTTATTACATCCTTCCGAGCTTTTTCAAACCTGCTTCGGTGGATATGCCCAACGGAAAGGAAGCCGGGCTGTTTGTAAACAGAAAGACCGGCGACACCTTCGAACTGAAATATAACTCCATGAGCATCCGGCATGGGGCGGCCGACGGCCAGCCTGTTGCCTCGGGTAGTTATTCCATCTACCGACCGGTTTCGGGCATGTCAACCCTCAACGCGGCAAGTTTTGGGTTTACCCGCGAACCCATCCTGCTTAAACTGATCAATCATTTTAATACAAATGCGGAACCCGATCCGGTATTGGACTGGTATTACCAGATGAAAGACGACTCAAAGCAAAACACGACCAATTCCAGGAACAAAAAGCCGAAGAACAATTATCAGCCCTACAAGAGCGGGAGGGCGGTCTACAAAATCGTTCTGGACGGAACAAATCTGAAACTGACACCATCGGGCTCCACGGGAAATTACGGCGCCCAGGTATTGGAACGAATAAAATAGTGTCTATGGATGGTCAGCAAAAAAAGGAGCAAGAATCGAGGTACCTGGATAAACCGGGTCAATCACCGCGCCTGCAGCAACCAGGCGAATCGGAAGGAGCGGAAGCATTCCAGTGCCCGGCCTGCCATTCGCCGGTATCGGCAACGGCGGATATCTGCGAACGTTGCGGGCAATGGCAGATGGAGGGACAATGCTGCTTCTGTTATGGCCCGGTTCGGTATGGACAGAAGTTCTGCACTTCCTGTGGCAATCCACCGGCAGGCATCCTGTGTAAAACCTGCAATACCGTTTCGAAATTTGATTATTGCCCAACCTGTGATTCGCCCCTTTCGAAAAGATCGGGCGAATTCCTGAAAACAATGGAGCAGTCTCCGGAAATACAGGAATTGAAAAAGCTCACAGAAGCAATTGCTGCCAGGCAAAAATCGGCCAACGCAAAACCTGCATCCAACCAGCCACCCGCGTATAAAAAATATGTATCCACTTTTTCGGGCCCGGTATCGGCCCGGGATTTTGGAGAGGAGATGCAGAAAAGCGAAGAGAATATCAGCCAGTCCAGGCAGGTCGACGTACCCGAAGTGGATCCCCGGGAGCTGATCAAAAAAGTGGAAGAGATGCAGTCGAGGGTGTTTACAGACAATCAATCGGCTCGGCTTTTTTATACCAGCATCAAAATTCTGGTTCCGGTGGTGATGAAGACAAAGAAGCCAATCGGCTGGAAATGCAATTTCGCCAGTGTGGTACATCCGGAAGGGCCCAGCGCCTGTTCGAATCCTTCACTGGGCGGCGTATGGATTTATGAAGAAGAAAATTATGTGGTGAGCGTAGAAATATAGACCCACCAACTTTCCGCTTCAAACCTTAACCAACAAACAATGAGCACAGAACGCTTTCAATCAGACTCGATCATCAGCAGCCAGAGTACCGGAGGGGCCACCGAACGAATCGACCCCAACGCAACACAGCGGGTTAATACAGGGGTGATCTCTTCGGGAGCCACCAATAGCAGTTCGCTGGTCGGCAGGTCCATCAGCCTGAACAATAAAGATTACCTGGTTACAAAATTACTGGCCAGTTCCGGCGAAGCGGAAGTGTTTCTGGCTGAGCGGGGGGGAAAGATACTCGTCCTGAAGTTGTACTTCTCCAATTTCAAACCAAAAGACGAGGTGGTACAGAAATTACAAAAGCTGAATCGCCCGGATATCATCTTCCCGATCGAGCAGGGCTATTTCCAGGACCGTTTCTGGGAATTGAACGAGTACCTGGCAGGAGGTACGCTGGCCGATGAAATGCCGGTAAGAGATATACGAAGAATAAGGGAAATTGTACAGAAAGTAACGCAGGCATTGAAGGTCTGTCACCAGAACCATATCATTCATCGTGATATCAAGCCCGTAAACATCTTCTTTCGGGATGCTGCACGTACCGATTTTGTGCTCGGAGATTTTGGCATTGCCTCCGCCGTTGCGGATGGATCCGACTACCGGGTAACCACCGTAGCCCGGACCACTACTTACGCTGCACCGGAACTTTTTACCAATATCAATAACCAAACAACACTCGATTACAAAGTAGACTTTTACGCGCTGGGAATAACCCTGCTCGAACTCTGGAAAGGCGAAGACCCTTTCAGGGACGTGGCGCAATTCAAAATGATGCGCATGAAAACAGAAGGGCAGGTTCCTATTCCGGGAGATATTTTCAATGAAGTGGAAGACCTGATAAAAGGATTGCTCACCACCGAACCACCCAAAAGATGGGGATACGAAGAAGTGGAAAAATGGCTGAAGGGAGAACCTGTCAAAAACTATTACCAGCGGAAAGAAGTTCAGTTTGAACCCTATGAATTCGATGCCATGCAGGGACAGGTAGCCAACGACACCAAAGAACTGGCTTTTTTCATGGAGAAAAATCCTGTAAAAGCCGAAAGGCAGTTGTATTCAGGCGCTATTCTGAACTGGATCAAATCTGGCTCAGAAGACCTGTATAGCGAGATTCATGATATTGTCAACAACTCCTATAAACAGGGTAACCCCGAAAACGTAAAAGCAGGCATCACCAAAACAATCTATCTGCTCGATAAGGATCGCCCTTTCAAATCCTTCAACGGCGAAACTTTTTACAGCGCTGCCGACCTGGGCGCGCACCTGGAAAAACACGAAGATCGTTTCATAGAAGAGCTCAAATCTCCTTCAGCGGCCGTTTACCTTTTCCTGGAAGCAAGAGGCTTGCAGGACCGAGCGGATACCTACCGCAAATATTTCAAGCAAATGCCGGCGGTAAAGGCTTTTCGCCTGTTAACGCTGGATATGCAGGAAAACAAACTGAACTTTAACGGGTATCCGCTCGATAATATCAGCCAGCTATCCAATCCACCCGCTGCCATAGAGGCCGACCTGCTCAGGGCGATCGCCGATGAAAACTCGAAAGTATCCGTATGGCTGAGTGTCAACAGCCCGCAGCAAAGCGCCAGCCTGGACATATGGCGAAAACTGAAAGATTACTCGCTTCAAACACTTCGCTATGCACTGAATACAGGCGGATTGCCTGTCAATGGAAAAGAGGTCATGAGCGCGAAGGATTTCCAGGACATTTTCCAGAACGAATTGGATTACTATACTACAGATCCCAACGCGGCCAGTCACCGCGATGAGGCCAATTACTGGCTGATGCACTATCAGTCTTCGTCCCTGCCGGCAATCTGCCATCAGTATATCAGCCATGCACAACCGCCTATTACATACCTGTCACCGCTTTATGATTACCTCCTGTCGATGCAAAGAGGGAAAAACCCGCTCGATACCACGCGCACCATCGCGGGAGCGATCAGGACGGCTGTTAGTGTAGACAGCGATACGCAGGCGCTGGCAGACAGCACGGGCCGGTATTTTAAGAGTTATTATAAGGAAGAGCTTCCCTACCATGTATTTGCCATGGAAGTGCTGGAAGAAACAGCGGCACACCTGGCCTCCATACAATCTGTTTTCCCCGGCCTGGCTAAAAAGTTGCTGCTTTCGGTAGATGATTCAATCAGCGAGGGCATTCATACCGATTTGAAAAATATTCAGAAGAATTCCGACAGCTTTAATGAATATATGGACCGTCTGCAGGTATTTTTTGAGAAGCAGGTTCAGCCGATCGCACCGGAAGCCGCCAGCCTGCAGCACTGGGAAAAAGAACAGCAACTCATCCGGCGAAAATTTGCCGAAATAGAGGCAAGGCTGGACAAGCAAAAGGACAAGGAGTTGAGCCAGGTCAATGAAAAATATGACAAGTACCTGAAAACAACCATTGATTCGAATATCGACTTTCTCAAGAAAGGAAAATCATTCTATGTCACCTTCATGATATTGGTAACGTCGATCATTTGTTTCATTTTTCTCGAATCGGTATTCACAGCGCCTTCATTCAGCTTTTTCAACCTGATCATTGGGATCTTTATGGTTTTGTTTTTCAGGTGGATGATAAAAGCAGTGTGGAACCGAAGACCAGATGGCGGATTGGGAGCGATCATGGACCCGATACACCGAATGGTAGGCAGGCTGGTCTACAGACCCATTTACTCCATTGTAAAGAACGACCCCAACAGCGCCCTTAACCTGCAAACGCAGCATAACAAAAAGACGGAGATGGATAAAGTGGCTTTCAGATCGGCAGGCCAGAAAACCAATGAACATTTTGAGGAGGCGGTCAGGATCATGTTACTGGATGACCGCGCACTTCAATCAGAACTGTAGAAAAATCAAGAAGTATGCAATGTGTGTCGTGTAAAGCGGACAACAGGGCCGTTGCCAGGTATTGTAAAAAATGCGGAACCGCGATAAAAGCAGCCGCAGCCGTTACTCCAAAGGGACCGGATGTGGATGCGGGATTTTCAGCCGTTGCCGGATTTGACGAGGTTAAAAAATCTTTACAGAAAGAAATTGTTGCCTTCCGAAATATGAAATCGGCCGGCGTGAAATACGACCTTAAAAATCTGTCGACCGTATTGATCGGAAACAGCGGCTGCGGAAAATCCAAAATGGCGGACACGCTGGCGAGAGTATTTTTCATAAATGGGATAACCACGAAGCCCTCACCTTATGTTGTGACGGCAGTTGGCTTTGCTGATTTTGTAAAAAACCTCAATGTTAACCTCGACAGCGCCAAAGGAGGAATACTGTTTGTTGATAATGCACACCAATTGGTGCCTTCCGGGTACGAACCCGGGCAAACAATACCCATCGATCGGCTCTATGCGGAGATTGAAAAGCGCGACGGCGATCCGATTGTCGTGATGGCTGCAAGACCAGAAGGGTTCCGCGACTATCTCAATGCCAACCAGGACGTAAACAACCGGTTTTCGTTCAAGTTCTACCTGCCCGATATGAATGTTGACCAGATGATGGAACTCGCCAACTGGTTCATCGCCGAAAAGAAATTCACGATACAGCCGGAAGCGCTGAGTAAACTTCATAAAAGAATGTTGTTCCTGTATCGCAACCAGCAGGATCCCGATCAGCTGATGAAACTGGGGAAGAACGGATTCATGGTCAACAAGGAAATGAACAATATCTTCAGCAACCATTTTACCAGCCCGCGGTTTTCGGAAAACCCCACCACCATCATTGAAGAAGATATTACCGGCGAACTGTTTGAAATGAAAACCACCCAGGAAATTCTGGCCGAGCTGGACGATTTTATCGGCATGGATGGCGTCAAAACCTTTCTCAAGAAAATGGTCGAGCTCGTGCAGATCCAGCAAAAGGATTCGCTTGCCTCCGGCAAGCAGGAAGTGATGGGGGCTCACCTCGTTCTTACGGGTAATCCGGGAACCGGCAAAACAACACTGGCCCGTAAACTTGGGGAAGTAATGGCTTCGGCAGGAATACTCACTACAGGCCACGTAGTGGATACAGATCGAAGCAAGCTGGTAGGAAAGTATATCGGCGAAACACCCCTGCTTGTTCAACAGGCCATCGATGAGGCACAGGGGGGCATCTTGTTGATTGACGAAGCCTATACGCTGAAACAGGATGAGAACGACAAATACGGACAAGAGGCAATAGACACGTTGCTGAAGAGAATGGAAGACGACCGCGGCAAATTTGTAGTGGTAGCCGCCGGTTATCCAAAGGAGATGATGAATTTCATCAACGCGAATCCGGGAATGAAATCCAGGATGAAGGACAACTTCTTTAACCTTCCCGATTATACCCCCGACCAGTTGTTGTCTATCATGAAACTCTTCGTGAAGAAAGGCGGTTTTACACTCAGTCCCGAAGCGGAAAAGAAATTGCTCGACCTGTTCACTGAAAAATACAAGAAGAGAGGAAAGGATTTCGGGAATGGCCGGGATGTAAGAAATGTTTATGAAAGCATGAAGATCGCCAGGGCCGAAAGGCTCGCTTCAGCCCCAGAACAGGATTATTCTTTCCAGTTCATCGCGACCGATGTTCCCGGAGAAAATGCCGACCTGAGTACCGAAGGTGTCAGCAGATTGCTCGAAGAATTGAACGCGCTCACCGGGCTGGACGAAGTGAAAAAGGAAATCTACGACCTCGTCGATTTTCTGGAAGCCGAAAGGATGAGAGCCGAAGCAGGAGGAAAAAAGAATGATATCAACCTGCATTGTGTTTTCCTCGGCAGCCCGGGAACCGGAAAAACTACCGTTGCCAAAATGATGGCCCGCATCTTCAAGGGCCTGGGCATATTACCGAAAGATGAAGTGGTGGAAGTAACAGACAAAGACATGGTGGCCGGATTTGTTGGGCAAACCGGACCGCAAACCAACAAGGTTATCGACAGCGCCATGGGGGGTGTATTGTTCATCGACGAAGCATACACGCTCGCGAAATCCGGCGGATCGGGACAAAACAGTTTTAACAGTGAAGCCGTAGATACGCTTTTGAAAAGGATGGAAGACGACCGGGGAAAGTTTATTGTAATTGCCGCGGGCTACACCAACCTCATGCAGGATTTCCTGGATGCCAACCCGGGACTGGATTCAAGATTTACGCGAAAGATCAATTTCGCTGACTACAATGTAGAAGACCTGCACACGATCATGATGTCTATGTTTCGGAAGGCCGGACTTACTGTATCGCCGGAAGCCGAAACACGGATCAGGAAGCACATCGAACACATACACCGCACGCGTGATAAAAGATTCGCAAATGCCCGAACCGTGCGAAATGAATTTGAAAAAATCGTACAGCAGCAGTCCAAGCGAATCGTTGATCAGAAAAGAAAAGGCAATGTCGCCGACCCGGTGTCCATCCTGCCGGAAGATATTATTGTACGGGGAGAATCGGCCGGTCAGTTAAGCGTAGAGCAATTGATGAAGAACCTGAACGAACTGACCGGGCTGGGATCGGTAAAAGAAAAAATATTGGGCCTGGTTGATTTCCTGGAAGCGGAACAGATGCGTACGGCAAATGGCGCCAAATCCAAATCGCTTAACCTGCATTTTGTTTTCAAAGGAAGCCCCGGCACCGGCAAAACCACTGTGGCCCGTATGCTCGGACAAATCTTTCAGCAACTGGGCCTGCTCTCGACCGGCCAGGTCATTGAAGTAACCGATAAAGACCTTGTGGCTCCTTATTTAGGCCAGACATCTCCCCTTACCAATAAAGTGATTGATTCCGCCATCGGCGGCGTACTTTTTATTGATGAGGCCTATACTCTTTCCGGCAAACAGAATGGCAGTGGCCAGGAGGCCATCGATACCCTGCTGAAACGAATGGAAGACGACCGGGGAAAATTTATCGTCATCGCGGCAGGTTATTCCGATCAGATGGAAAAATTTCTTGACAGCAACCCGGGCCTCGATTCCAGGTTCACGCAAAAAATAACCTTTGAAGACTATCAACCCGCCGAACTGATGAAAATCATGACTTCCATGATCCAGTCTGACCGGCTTAAGTTGGATCCTGCTGCCGAAAACAAACTCTTTAAACACCTGGAGCAGTTATACCAGCAGAAAGACAGCCGATTTGCCAACGCCCGTACAGTCAGGAATGAGTTCGAGGAAATATTGCAACGGCAATCAAAAAGATTGGTAGCTGCCAAACGCAATAACGAAACAGTTGATCCCGGCCTTATAGTTTCCATGGATATACCGGGCTCGGAAGGTAAGTCAGCCCTTACTGCCGAGGAGGTCTTGTCGGAGTTGAACAGGCTGACCGGATTGGAATCTGTAAAAAAAGAAGTACGCGCCCTGATGGATTTTATCGAGATAGAACAGATGAGATCAGCCGCTGGTGGAAATAAAACTGCCATTAATCTTCACTTCTTGTTCAAAGGGCGACCCGGCACCGGAAAGACAACGGTGGCCAGGATCCTGGCCAATTTGTTTAAGCAAATGGGCCTTCTCTCAAAAGGGCAATTGGTAGAAGTGGACCGGAAAAACCTGGTGGGTCAATACATTGGGCATACGGCCAGGCAAACGTCAGATGTGATCGACTCTGCATTGGGAGGAATTCTTTTTGTGGATGAAGCGTATACGCTCATGCCGGAAGGCAGTGGTAATGATTTCGGCAAAGAAGCCATCGATACGCTTTTGAAGCGAATGGAAGATGACAAAGGAAAATTTATCGTGATCGCCGCAGGATATACCGATGCCATGGACCGCTTTGTATCGGCGAATGAAGGACTGGCATCCCGCTTCACCAAAGAGATTTTCTTTGAAGATTATACGCCGCCTGAGCTCATGGCCATTTTCGAAGGAATGGTCAGAAACAAAAAACTGTCCGTTCCCGACGAAGACCTGGCAGCTGTGCGGCAACATTTTGAAAATATCTACCAAAACCGCGACAGCCAGTTTGCAAATGGACGTACGGTGAGGAATATTTTTGAAAGCAGTCTTCAGAAACAGGCCGGTCGCCTGAATGCATGGAAACAGGCCGGCCGCTCCCTCAGCGACGAGATCAATATTTTAAGAAAAGAGGACATCCTGGATATTTAACCCAATTAGCGATGATTTCATGTGCCTTTTGTAAATCAGCCATCGACGACGATTCTTTCTACTGCGATCAATGCGGTAAGGAGATCCTGTTGTGCGAAACCTGCCACCAACCCGGGCAGGGGCAGTGGTGCGAAGAAGATGGTGGCAAATTGATCTCGGCCAAATCAACCGGCGCATCTGTTCATACCGTTGCAAATGATGCCTCCGTTCCGCCGTCAGTGGTTACAGAGCCTGTTCCCAGGCTCACGCTGGTAAATGATGTACTGAAGATCCGGCTGGAGATCCAGCAGAATAGCATCCTGGGAAGAAATACCGGACCTTATGCGGCCAGCATCGGCCACCTCTCCGCTATATCCGGAAAACACATCGCATTCAGCTATGACCCTTTCAAGGGATGGACCTTCCAGGATCTCGGATCTACCAATAAAACAAAATATCATACGCAAAACAATGTATGGTCCAATATAGCACCGGTAAATCCTCATACCGAAACTGCTCTGACTGATAATTCTTTTTTGCTGGTGGCTAACGTGGAGTTTGCCGTCAGGGTCGAATCCTTATCTCCCCAATCAACCCAAAGAATATGATTGTATCCATCCAGGCCATGTCGGATATCGGCATGATTCGTAAAAACAACGAAGACATGGTGATGGTGGATGATAACTTTATCCGCGATGCTGCTTTCGAATCAGGAAGCCTGGCAGCAGGCATACCACACCTCATCGCAGTATCGGATGGAATGGGCGGGCATAATGCAGGGGAAATGGCCAGCGAGTTTGTACTAAGACGCATGCTGAATGATTTGCCGCAGCTCGATTTTTCCTCAGACGAAGCCCTTCAAAGTGCGCTCGATACCAACATCAGGAAAATTCATGAAGACCTTAACAGGCTGGGCGATACCCACCCCGATATGGCCGGAATGGGCTGCACCTTTACGGGTATTTATTGTTCAGACAACCGGCTATATCTCGTTCATATTGGCGACAGCCGGCTCTATTCACTCCGCGGACAATATATTTCACAGATTTCAAAAGACCATACCGTAGGCAAATTTTTGAAGATGCAAGGCCAGGACGCCAACAAACTGGTCAACTGTTTTGGAGGGGCCGCAAAGGATATCTTTTTTGATTTCGAGAATCTCGGCAAGCGCATGGAAGAGGGCGACATGCTGATGCTGTGCTCCGACGGACTAAGCGGCGAGTTATCGGAAGATGAACTGGAACTGGCTCTGGGCAATGACCCCCGGCCCGCTTACCTCATCGAACTGGCAAAACAAAAGGGAGGAAAAGATAATATCTCGTGTATTATTATTAAAACCTGAACCAGTCATTTATGGGAAAAAAAGTATCAACCTGTCTGTTGATCTGCCTGCTCGCCACCGGCCTTAAAGCGCAGATCGGAGTGGATCCCGAATATGCCGACCTGATGCCCCTGAAAAGAATTGACAAGATGTTGGCAAAAGCGGCCACAGCGGCAGATAAGGCCGAACTTAAAAAGCACTACTATACCATGGTGGCCATGGTATGGGAGCTCCACAATTACCGGCAGAAATTTCTGGAAAAAGGGGATATGATCAATCTCTTTCCCACTGCTTACTATCATACCACCATGATAGAGATGAAGGCGATAGCGGCCGGCTCCTTTGCTTATCCCATTGAAAAACTGAAACAGATGATCGCCTTCTTTGAGGCGTATCGCGTCAACAGAACCAACTGGGACAACGGACTTACAGATAACGTAGAACCTCACTGGCAGGAACACTTCCGATATGCCGAATCGGATGATGCGCAGTCAAACCTGTTTTGCACCAGGGTGGCTTATGTGCTCGGCTCGGCCATTGTGGCTCATGTAAAATTTGATCTGCCCAGGGCGATACATCACGCTTTTAGCAACCGTTATGATCGCCGGATCACACAGGGAAGCGTGCTGATTGGTGATTTCCTCGCTACCGACCAGGTATTCAATCAATCTATGAATTCCACCCTCGCGGATGTGGCTTCCGTTCGA
Organism: uncultured Chitinophagaceae bacterium; assembly: GCA_964605065.1. Lineage (GTDB taxonomy): Bacteria > Bacteroidota > Bacteroidia > Chitinophagales > Chitinophagaceae > Endoryza. Next base: position 276,507 of record CAZSAQ010000001.1, on the reverse strand, counting down.
TATTGCCCGGCCTCCGTGATGAAATACCTCGCTACCAATCCGTATTCGATTGTTGATTTGAATAACAGTTTTTATGAAGACAATCCGAAGATGAAAGAGTATTTCAACCTGAAACCCATTTTTACCGCGGGCGACGTTATTACCCTTCGTCGCAACGCCTGGCACCAGGCTTACACGCAGACCTCCTTCAAAGGGTTCTATAACCTGCCCCTGCCCGCCCAGCCAATGCTGCAGCGGAGCGAATATTATGATTTCGGGTCAGAACTTATGGCAGACCTGTATCAATCGCCGAAAGACTTATATAAAAGATATGAATTCACCCTTCGGACAAGCGGCGTAGGCCCTTTCGGCACTAAGATCATGCTCGAAGAGGGCGAATATGTGTTTATACTTGTGCAGGGAGAATATGTAGCCGGCCAGTGGGTCGGAAATGCCAACGGAGCAGGTTTGTTGTCGTCCAGCATCGTCGGAAACATGTATAATAAATACAGCGGAGCGCGTCATGCGTGTGTGGTTGCACTAGTCGGCGAACAGGTCTTGCCTTGTCAAAGAATTTTCAGCGATGTGGGAATGAAGTACAATGTTGCCGGTGTAACGCCTGACTATGGGTCGGCAGTGGAAAAGCCTTTTTTCTCCATCAACTATATCCCCGGCACCTATTTTTTAGCACCCGAAGCAGGCGAGCTCATGCTCGATCTTAACGACACAAAAACATCCGACAACAATGGCGACCTTAAGATCACCATTTTTACCATGAAATTCCGGGAACATAAAAACCGGAACCTATTTAACCTGTGTACTTCAAAAGAACCCAATGATGCAGGTCGTGATTGCAATGGCCGCGCCTGGATAAAAGAAGGAATGAAGTCCTGGTATTACCATGGAATCAACGATTCTTACCGCGGTGCCGGTGACAACAAAGGATGCCAGTGCGTATTTGATGGCGATGATCTGCTGACTTCCGGCGAAAACCAGGGCAGTTTTGATATTGCCTACTGGTTATATAACGCCAACACTCAACTACCCGAAGCCAATCTCATGCACCTGATCCTGGATGTGATACCGCACGATCTCTACGAAGAAGTGCAGGGAGCTGATATGTATTACCCTTCGATAAAGATCGACTGCAAGTAAACGCCCGGCAGAGATTAGCAATCGCGGTCACCTTCAGGTTGGCGATACTACTAACACAGATCGAATACTTAATATACATTAGTGTCCGGCTAAAAATTCGAAGACCATTAAATAATGGTCCGGTTTCTTTTGAATCATTTCTACATCCTCGTTTACTTCCGCCCTCACCCCCGGCCCCTCTCCCACGGGGGAGAGGGGAGCCAGGCAATTGAGCCAATGGGATGCAATAACGAATGGAGAATGACGGATGACAAATGAATCCAACACCAGCATTCAACGTGAAACGTTAAACCAGAAACGATAAACGCAACTACCACCTGCTGGCGAGGGTATGGTCAATAGAGATTTTGAATTAATGTCTGTACCGACCTGCCCGTGCCTTAGTTGTTAGTGGTGTAGGGAATCTGGAGAATATCAGCAACGAACTTCCATCAGCATTACAGAAGCAGCTTTCCCTATTCTCGGTCAGCTAAGGCCCGGGTAGGCCGTAGAATTTCTGATGTTATTGTATCTGCTGGCGCGGGTATGGTCGGCAGAGACTTGGTATTGCAGGCTGCTGCGACCTACCCGTGCCTTAGTTGTCAATGTTATAGGGAATCCGGAGAATAGCAATCGCAGTCACGAATTTCAATCAGCATTATGGCTGAGTTCTTTCCCTATTTTCAGTCAGCTATTGGCCCGGGTAGGCCGTAAAATTTCTGATGTTATTATACCCGCGCCAGCAAATGGCAGATTAGGAGAGAAGAATATCAGCCGGAATATCAAGCTCCCGGTGAAACAATTTTGCCAACTCCAGGGTGAGAGGTTTGCGTTTGTTTAAAAGTGCTGAAACATACCCTTTGCTTCCTACTTTCCCTACAAGATCTTTGTTCTTAAGCCCCATTTCCTGCATTTTAAGTTTAATCGCCTCAATAGGGTCGGGTACCGGGATCGGATATTTAGCATCTTCATATTGCTTGATGAGTAAAAGAGCCACCTGTAGTTTCTCTCCTTCAGGAGTATGAGGTTTCACTTTTCTATCAAACATCCGGTCTACCCAATCCAGGTACTCCTGGTATTGTCTTTTTGTCTTTATAATTTTCAGTTCCATCGCCTATCTTTTTTTGAATGGTACATTTGCCACATCAATTCTGTCGTATTCAGCATGAGTTCCAAACCATTTCACTTGCACGGCTTTGTATTCGAATACAATTCTTACAACCAGCCGGTATTTATTACCCATGATATTGAAAACAACGCGTTCGTCAGAAACGACGCTGGCATTTCCATATACCTTCTTTAATTCGTTGAAATTCCTGAAATCACACCTTGCCAGTTCATGATACCATTCCTGCAAAGCAATAGCCGCAGCCGGATATTTTTTGCAGTACTCCAACAATGTCTTTCGTGTTATAATATTGAACACAGACAAAAGTACATAAAAGTTTTCTATTAGAAAACATTTTAAGGCAGGCGGGAACAAGCCTGATTGTACCATTCAGCGCTGGCGCGGGTATGGTCGGTAGAGACTTGGTATTGCAGGCTGCTGCGACCTACCCGTGCCTTAGTTGTTGGTGTTGTAGGGAATCTGGAGAACATCAGCAACTAACTTCCATCAGCATTACAGATGCATGCTTTCTCTATTCTCGGTCAGCTACGGCCCGGGTAGGCCGTAAAATTTCCGATGTTATTGCACTCTGTTGGCCATACCCGCGCCAGCAGTAGGCCGTAAAATTTTTGATGCTGTTGCACTCTGTTGGCCATACCCGCGCCAGCAAAAGAAAATCAATTGCAGTAACCAGCCTGCGATAATCCGGGGCTTTTACATCAATGGGTCTGTCTATTTTATTTTGACGAACTCGTAAGGAGTGAATTCCACAAAATCGGCCACGGTAACGGTAACGGATTTAACTTTTCCGTTCTCGATTACGAAGGGCCATACTTTAATACCATAAAGGGGATCGTTGTAAGTGCAAAGAAACCGATCTCCTCCTAATGCTTCCAAAGTGCCGTAACGTCCTTTGTGGTGTTCGAAAGTGGCGATCATTTTATCTCCGTCATGTTTGATGGTCATTTTGCCATATACTTCATGTCGATACTCCCCGGCGAATGCGCTGAGCGGCAGGCTTGGCGTTTTTTTCATGTTCACGGTATCACGTTCTTTTTTCCACCACTCTTCTTCTCTTTTTTGCTGTGAGGTATAAAAACCCAGATAGGCCTTGCTGTAATTGCGATAGGTATTGCCGAGATAGGCATCCATGATCTCCCATTTCAGCGCCTCATAAAAATTATTGGCATCTGTATTGGTTAAAACAATGATGCCCAGTTTCTCTTCGGGAATCAGCGTCACGCTTGTTACGAATCCATTCACTCCACCGGTGTGCGATACGATCCTTCTTCCACTGTATTCTTCCAGGAACCAGCCCAGCCCATATAAAGCGAAATGCCCCCTGTTGTAAAGAGTACCGCCATTGCCGAGGATAGAATGTGGAAGCCAGGTTTGTTGCTGTATGCCTGCGGGTAACACCTGGTTACCATCGAGCTTGCCATTGTTTAGCTGCGCCAGTACCCATTTCGTCATGTCATTGGCCGATGAAGCAATGCTGCCGGCTGCGGCAATATTATCGATATGGCCATATGGGATCTTTTTCAACTCGCCGTGCTGCACGGTATGTGCGAAGGCTTTGTTGCCTGGTTTTTCGATATCGATCGAAAGCGCCCTGGAGTCATTCATGCCCAGTGGAAGGAATATCTTATCATGGATGTAATCGCCCCATGATAGCCCGCTGGCGGCTTTGATCACATCGCCCGCCACCCCAAAGGCGGCATTGGTATATCCCCATTTTGAGCGGAATCCATATAAGGGCTTCACCCTGGAGAATTTATCTACCACTTCTTCATGGCTCAGGTCCGAATCGAAGTACATGAAATCACCCTGGAAAGTTTCAAATCCCAGGCGATGACAAAGAAGATCGCGGATCATGGCTTCTTTGGCCACCCAGGGATCCCAGAGTTTGAAACCCGGTAACCATTTCTGGACTTTATCATCGAGGGTCAATTTCTTATCGGCCTGCAGCATCGCGAGTGCCGTGGCAGTGAATGCCTTGGTATTGGAACCGATCATGAACAAAGTGTTTCCATCCACTTTGTCGTTGCCACCCAGTTCCTTTATTCCGTATCCTTTCACCAGTACTACCTTGCCGTTTTTTACAATCGCCACACTCACACCGGGAATTTTCCATTCCGATAAAGCGCGGTTGACATAACCATCCAGGCTATCCCTTACAAATGCGGGCAGACTGGTATCGTTTTGTGCAAAGGAAGCGACCAATGAAAAGAGGGCCACTATAAACAGGGCCGATCTCTTACGGAAGGCAGGCATAGCAGACATATTGTATGAATTGGAGTGAAGAGTTCATTGAATTATTTAAGAATGGCCTGGTATACGACAGGCTTGAGGCGGTCGCCAAAATCCCAGGTGTCGGAGGGCCAGATATTTCTCATGAATACCGCCACCACCTTTGATTTGGGATCGATCCAGAAGTGAGAGGCAAACATACCACCCCAGTCAAAGGTTCCTTCCTGCACCGGGTAAATGGCTTCGCTGGCCTTTGTATATACTCCAAACCCGAGGCCGAACCGGTTGGGCCCTTCAGAGCCTCCCCACATCGGCATTTTTCCAATCTGGTTGGAAGCCATCATACGCACCGTAGAAGGAGCAAGAATTCTTGTCCCGTTCAGTTCTCCGCCATTCATCATCATGGTGCCGAAAAGCGCATAGTCGTAAGCGGTGGAGGCAAGCCCGGCGCCGCCGGAAAAATAAGTTCCGTTCACTTTGGGGAAATCGCGCCAGAACGTGCCATTAAGACTGATGATCGAATCCTGGATACCCAGCCCGTTGTCGTCAATTTTATAGAGTGGCACCAGTCTGCTCTTCTTTTCATTGGGAAGGAAGAAATAGGTGTCTTTCATTCCCAACGGATCAAACAGGCGTTTTTTCAGAAACTGGTCGAGGGGCATGCCACTGACCACTTCCACAAAATAGCCCAGCACGTCTGTGTTCAATCCGTAGAGATAAGCTTCGCCCGGGTGGCTGAACAGCGGCAGCTTTGCGAGTTTCGGAATCATTTCTTTCAGGGTATGGTAAGGTGTTCCGATGCCTCCATTGATGCCATTTTTATAATAGATGGCGTTGGCCTGTTCCGAACCGATCTGCGCGTATCCGATACCGGAACTTTGAGAGAGCAGATCACGGATGGTGATTTCGCGATGGGCGGGAACGGTAGTATAGGTAGTATCTGCCGCATTGAATTTATCGAGCACTACCGGGTTTTTGAATTCAGGAATGAAATCCGATACCGGCTCATCCAGAGAAAACCTGCCTTCTTCATACAGCATCATCACTGCAGTACTGATGATCGGCTTGGACATCGATGCGATGCGAAAGATATGATCCTTGCGCATGGGTATGTTCTGAGCGATATTATAATAGCCGAATGCTTTGTTGTAAATGATCTTTCCGTCTTTTACGACAACGGCAGTAAGGCCGTTGAATTTCTTGTCATTTATGTATTGTTGTATAAAACGGTCCAGCCGGGTCAGCCTTTCGGCAGACACATTCACAGAGGCGGGTGAAACCTCTTTCAATCCGGGATTTTGTGCGAAACTAAAAATGGAGTAACCCAACAGGAGTAGTAAAAGACTGGCGGCTCTCATAAAAGCGAATTTGGTTTGGAACTGTAAGATAGGAAGGTTTATGGTTATTAATGGTTAGCAGTTTGCTGTTTGAGGTTTTTTGCGTTTCGCGTTTCAGGTTTATCGTTTCACGCTTTCCATCCATCATTTTTATTGCCGCTCCCCGCACCCGGGGAACGCAAAGATTGCCAGGTACCGTAAAGAGCAAAGAGCATTCGTCATTCGCCATTCGTAATTGCATTGGCGCATTGGCCAATTATCACATTGGCAAATTCGTATTTGCATTGGTCCATTGAAGAAATAAAGTATAGGCTGATTGTTCTTGATCCCCGACCGGGGAACGCAAAGATTGCTAAGTACCGCAAAGCGCGCAAAGAGTATTCGTAATTCGCCATTCGTAATTGCATTGGCTCATTTACTAATTAGCTCATTGACAAATTGTTCTCATCATTCGTCATTCGTAATTCGTCATTCGTAATTGCATTGGCGCATTGGCCAATTATCACATTGGCAAATTGTTCTCATCATTCGTCATTCGTAATTCGCCATTCGTAATTGTATTGGCTCATTGACCAATTATCACATTGGCCCATTGCCCCTCCCTCATTCTTCATCCGGCTTCTTCATCACCGGCCCCCGCAGCCTTTGGTAGCGCTGGTAGCTGATATAGCATCTTTTGATGTAGGATTGTAATTCGTAGTCGGTAGCGGTTTCAATGAATTCTACTTCGGGGCGGTACCATCTGATGAAGGTGTCGAGTTCGGCTCCCCGCAAGCCGGTAATGCGCACGATCAATGGCCTGCTAAAGCGATGATCGATATATTTTTCTGTTTCCTCTTTCAGCAATCGTTGCTGGAAGTTAAGCATCCGTTTGTTGCGTCGGAACTGGAACATGCGTATGAACTCATTGATATCAAGACCTACGCCTCCATTGGGCGAAACGGAAGTCAGGCTTTCCAGGTTCGGTTTGCGGAAATTGAATGCCCTGGCATAATCTTCCCTGTTTTGAAGGGAGTCTCGCTTGTAATCACGCGGCATCACATATACTTTCTTCAGGTCTTCTATGTTCACATGCAACGCTGTTTCGAAGTTTTGGGTGTTTTGGATGGAAGAAACCGGGACCTTGGGAGTGGCCTTGCCGAGATATGAAAACCAGATCGAATCTTTTTCGTTAACTAGAATCGTATAATGGCCGTTCTTGTCTGTAACGGTGCCGCCGCCCGAGCTGGTCATCACGCTTACCGCTTCCAATGTTTGTTTTTGGGTGATATCGTACACTCTGCCGCTGATCCGGATCTGGGAGATGGCAGCCGAGCAGGACAGTAAAAATGATATGGCCAGGATGACCCGTCTCAATAGTAGCGTTTAGGGCGTGATATTACAACAGAATATTGATAGTCTATATATTGAAGGGGTATTTAACGGCAAATTGTCAAATCATTCCTTTGCATCCGTCAGTTGACTACGAACTGTTTTTTCGATTACAGAGGGATAGTAACGGTGTTCGAGCAGATGCACTTTTGCCGCCAGCGTTTCGGGGGTATCAACCGGGCTCACCGGACAAGTGGCCTGGAAGATCGTGTCGCCGTTATCATAATGTTCGTCTACATAATGGATGGTAATACCCGATTCCGCCTCTTTGTTTTCGATCACCGCCGCATGAACAAATCCTCCATACATCCCTTTACCACCATATTTGGGAAGAAGGGCCGGGTGAATATTTATGATGCGGCGCGGGTAGGCATTGATCAGGTTTTGGGGAACCTTCCAGAGAAAACCGGCTAATACGATGAAGTCAATATGGTATGATTGAAGGGCCGGTAAATAGGAATCACCGCGGAAAAAGGCTTCCTTTTCGATTAAAAGACTCGGTACTCCGTTTTCTTCCGCGATGGAAAGTACCCCGGCACCGGGTTTATTGCAAACCACCAGAGATACCCGGATTTGAGGGTGATCCCGAAAATATTCGATGATTTTTCGGGCATTGCTGCCCGCGCCGGAGGCAAAAACGGCTAAATAGATCATAGGCTAGACCCCCTTTTTTCAGACATCGGTTTACTCTTGCCCGACAGTCGCCTGAATATCTTTTGCAGGTATCTTTTGAAGAAGGGAAACTGTCCGAATGGAATGCTGATGACGATCACGCAAATCGGCCAAAGCAACGTTATCAATATGATATACAGAGGTATACGTATGGCGGCTTCTTCTATATCCAGGGAGGAAAGTATGAGCCGGCCCAGGTAACCGCAGCAGCTTCCTCCCAGTGCGAAGGTGCAAAGGATAAGCAGAAGCTGCCACCCATTTACGTGCCATTTTTCTTTAAGGCGATTGAACATGGTCGCAAAAGTGAGGCAAAATATTTATTTCACCCACCAAAATTGGCTAAGAGGAAATGGTTATCCACGTATTGACAAAAACATGACAACGGGTATTCAAATCATCCAAAAATTATTGAAAATTAAGCTGAAACCCGCGCCCAGACTGGCTTAAAAAAATTTTAAACGCGTTGAGTATTTGTTAAAATCCTATCTTATTTTTGCAGCCAATTAAGGAAATTTTTCCACATAATTTCATCATATTCAACTGGTATGAGCGAACACCGATCCACTGCACGAAATCTGTTTCTTACCACTCTGTTTTTCTCGCTTTTATCACTTCCCACTATTGCTTTCGGCCAGGACGGACAATCCTTATTCAAAGCCAACTGTGCTTCCTGCCATGCATTGGATAAAGACCTGACTGGTCCGGGGTTGCGAGGAGTTTCAGAAAGATGGCCCAGCCGTGAATTGCTGCATCTCTGGATCAAAAACTGGACAAAGGCAGTGAAGACCGGTGACGCCTATGCGGTAAAGATCCAGAACTACAGCCCTGCTGTAATGAACGTCTTCGAAGGCGCTCTCTCCGACAAAGAAATAGACGCGATCATCGATTATATCGATAAAGCTCCCGTTGCCCAGGCAAAAACTCCTACCGCAGGCGCCAACACAACAGAAGCCGAAGAGAGTTCAGACAGTGCCTTACTGTACGGTATTCTCACTTTGATTCTCGCGGTAGTAGCCCTGATCCTTTTGCAGGTGAATTCTAATCTGCGCAAACTCGCTGATGACAAGGAAGGCGTTCCTGCCTACGAGCCGGTTCCTTTCTATCGCAATAAAACTTATATCACGGTTGTAACACTCCTGCTGTTTGTAGTAGCCGGATTCTTCCTTGTAAAATGGGGAGTAGGCATGGGCCGCATGAAGGATTACCAACCAGAACAACCTATTTATTATTCTCACCAGGTACATGCCGGTACCAACCAGATCAACTGCTTATACTGCCACGGCGGCGCTTTCGAAGGCAAACATGCCAACATTCCTTCCGTGAACGTTTGTATGAACTGCCACATGACCATCAATGAGTACAAGGGTACCGACAAGCTGGTTCGCAAAGACGGAACAGAGGTGAACGGAACAGAAGAAATCAAAAAGCTCTACGCAGCAGCCGGATGGGATCCTGCGCAGAAAAAATACAGTAACCCGGGCAAACCCATCGAATGGGTTAAAATACACAGCCTGCCCGACCACGTATTCTTCAGCCACGCGCAACACACACGCGCAGGCAAGGTTCAGTGCCAGACCTGCCATGGTGAAATCCCCAAGATGGGCGAAGTTTACCAGTTTTCTGAACTCAGCATGGGCTGGTGCGTGAACTGCCACCGCGAAAGCAAGGTTGATTTCAACAACGATAAAGGAGAGGGCAACAAATTCTATAGCCTCTACGAAAAGTATCACCAGGAAATCAAAGAGAAAAAAAGAGACAGCATCACCGTTAATGATATCGGTGGACTGGAGTGCCAGAAATGTCACTATTGATTTCATTGCACCTTATCCTTTTAAACAAACAGGCTCAATAGCCTGCACGCATCAAGATCACAAGTTTTTAATTTCAAATCGATATAAATGGCTAAGAAAAAATACTGGCAAAGTTTCACGGAGCGGAATGATACCGAAGCCCATCAGAAACTGTCTCAGGATGAGTTCCAGGAAATGCTGCCTTTTGAAGCCCCTGATAACGGTAAGAAGTTCACCGAGGCTCCCGCTTCCCGCCGTGACTTTTTAAAATATCTTGGTTTCAGCACCGCGGCGGCAATGGCTGCAGCGAGCTGTGAAACACCAGTAAGAAAAGCTATACCTTATCTTAATAAGCCCGCAGATATGGTTCCGGGTGTGGCCGACTACTACGCTACCACCTACATCAATGGAGGTGAATCGGTAGCTGTTGTGGCTAAGGTAAGAGACGGACGCCCGATCAAGATCGAAGGAAACTCCCTGTCGAATATGTACAAGGGCGCTACATCCGCCCGGGTACAGGCTTCAGTGCTCGATTTGTATGACACCGGCCGCCTCCGCAATGCGATGATGTCTGGCGGAGATAAGAAAACTGCGATCAGTATTGAAGTAGCCGACAAGGATATTCTTCCGGCCTTGTCAGCCAACGGTAAAGTAGTATTGCTGACCAGCACCATTACTTCTCCCACTACAAAGGCCATCATTGCCGATTTCCTCGGTAAATATCCGGGCAGCAGACAGGTTCAGTTCGATGCTACCTCATATAGCGGTATGCTCCTGGCCAACGAAGCTACCTACGGAAAGAAGGCCATCCCTTCCTATCATTTCGACAACGCGAAAGTGATCGTGAGTCTCGGAGCCGATTTTCTCGGCACCTGGCTGTCGCCGATCGAATTCGCCAAACAATATGCAGCAGGTCGCAAGTTCGACGAAAAAAATCCGGACCTGAGCAAACACTATCAGTTTGAAAGCTCGCTCAGTTTGACGGGCGCCAACTCCGACGAACGCTATACGCATCGCCCCTCGGAAACGGGTCTTGTTGCTGCAGCTTTGTTGTCTGCGGTGCAGGGACAGGCCGTAAGCGGCTTGAACGGAAACCTGGCAAAAGGGATTAAGGCTGCTGCCGATTCACTGCTGGCCAATAAAGGCAAAGCCCTTGTTGTATGTGGCAGCAATAATCACCAGATACAGACAATTGTCAATGCCATCAATGAAGCCGTTGGCGCTAATGGAACTACCATCAATTGGGCTACTCCCAACCAGATGTACCAGGGTATCGACAGCGATATGGAAACACTTCTCAGTGAAATGGAAGCCGGCAGCGTAGGCAGCCTGGTTATCTGCGGAGTGAATCCTGTTTACGAATATTACAATGGCGAGCGTTTCGCAAAGGCTCTCGGCAAAGTGAAACTCACCGTTTCCCTGAATGATCGCCTGGATGAAACCTCCGATCTCTGCAAATACGTGGTTCCTTCTCATCATTTCCTCGAAAGCTGGGGCGATGCCGAACCAAAAGCGGGCTATTTCAGCATGATGCAGCCAACCATCAACCCGCTGTTCCATACACGCCAGTTCCAGGAATCACTCCTGAAATGGTCTTCGAACCCGACTCCATATCACGATTACTTCAAAACTGCGTGGGTCAACAAGCTCGGCAGCGTGGAAGCATATAACAAAGCATTGCAGGATGGCGTGGTAGAAAATACTACCGTAGCTGCTGCCGGGGCAGCCTTCAATGGCGCCGCTGTAGCCGCCGCCGTATCCGCAGTAGCCGGTCTGAAAAAGAACTCCGCGCTCGAAGTCGTCATCTACCAGAAAGTGTCGATCGGTGATGGTAAACATGCCAATAACCCCTGGTTACAGGAATTACCGGATCCAATCACCAAGGCAACCTGGGATAACTACGCAATTGTTTCTCCCCAATTCGCAAAGAAGAATCTGAATATCGATATCGCCGATGCCCACCAGTCTGACAAGTACGAAGTGCACATGACCAAGCCCGTGAGGAAATTCACGATCGGTAAAAAGGAGCTGGAACTTCCGGTCATCATCGTTCCCGGCGTGCAGGAAAATACCATTGCGATCGCCGTGGGTTATGGAAGAGAGAAAGCAGGTATGGCCGGTAACAAAGTGGGTAAGAACGCTTACGCACTGCTCGCTTACAACGGCACTACGGTGGACTGGAATGTAGCAGATGTTACTGTTACCGAGTCTACTGCCAAATACGAAGTTGGTCAGACGCAAATACACAATAGTTACGAGGGTCGTCATGAAGTGATCAAGGAAGTGTTGCTCGATGATTTCAAAAAGAATCCGAAGATCATCTATGACGAAAGAAACGAGGAGCTCGGTCCTTATGGCGGCGTAGAAGGTTACCGTAAGAACGGAACGCTTTATCCCGATTATGATCGCCCGGGAATCCGTTGGGGCATGAGCATCGACCTCAACAGTTGTATTGGTTGCGGAGCCTGCTCTGTAGCCTGTACCGCAGAGAACAACGTTCCTGTAGTAGGTAAGAACGAAGTGATCCGTTACCATGAAATGCACTGGATGCGTATCGACCGTTACTTCAGCGGTAATCCCCACGATTCAGACAGTATTCAAACGATCTTCCAGCCGATGCTCTGCCAGCATTGCGATAACGCGCCCTGCGAAAACGTATGCCCGGTAGCAGCTACCAACCACAGCTCGGAAGGTATCAACCAGATGACCTATAACCGTTGTATCGGTACAAGATATTGCGCGAACAACTGTCCGTTCAAGGTACGCCGCTTCAACTGGCTCGATTATACGGGTGCAGACAGCTTCCCGAACAACCAGCTGAAGGAAGGCGTAGGAGCGCTCAATGATGCAGTATTCCAGATGAACGATTCTCTCACCCGCATGGTACTGAACCCGGATGTAACGGTTCGTAGCCGCGGGGTGATCGAAAAATGCTCTTTCTGTGTTCAGCGTACACAGGAAGGCAAGCTGAAGGCCAAGAAAGAAAACCGCCCGCTGACCGACAGCGACGTGAAGACCGCCTGCCAGCAAGCCTGCCCGACCGATGCGATTGTTTTCGGTAATGCCAACAACCCCGAAAGCGCCATCAGCCAGGTTAGAAAGAACAACGCGCTCCGCTCCTTCTATTCTCTCGAGCAGATCCACGTATTGCCCAACGTTACTTACCTCACAAAGGTTAGAAACACCGGCGTGATGGCTGCACACGAAGGAGAAGGCCATGAAGCACATGAAGAAAAAGCAGGCGCTCACGAAGCTGCCCCTGCAGAAAAGCATTAATTGAGATAACCCGTTTGCCCCGGCAGACGGACGAACAGATATAACTTAACAAAGCCAACAGGAACCGGCACGGGCCGGTAACAAAAAGCAAAAGCTTATAACATGGCATCATTCAAGTACGAATCGCAAGTAAGGGATCCACTGGTAGAAGGCCAGAAAGATTATCACCAGGTGACGGAAGACATTGTTCGTCCTATTGAAGGCCCTCCTTCACGCCTTTGGTGGATTGGTTTCCTGATCTCAGTGGCACTGCTTCTATTCGGTGTGTACTCGGTTTATCGTGAAGTAACCTACGGGGTAGGTCAGTGGAACCTGAATAAAACGATCGGCTGGGGATGGGATATCACCAACTTCGTATGGTGGGTAGGTATCGGTCACGCGGGAACGCTGATCTCCGCGATCCTGCTGCTGTTCCGCCAGGGATGGAGAACCGGTGTAAACCGTGCGGCAGAAGCGATGACCATCTTTGCGGTAATGTGCGCAGGCCAGTTCCCGATCTGGCACATGGGTCGTGTGTGGATGGCCTTCTTCGTACTTCCTTATCCCAATACCAGGGGCCCGCTGTGGGTAAACTTCAACTCCCCGCTTCTCTGGGACGTATTCGCGATCTCTACTTACTTCACCGTATCACTGCTGTTCTGGTATTCCGGTCTTATTCCCGACCTGGCTACCGTTCGTGACCGCGCCCGCGTGAAGTGGAGAAAATATATGTATGGTATCCTGTCGTTCGGATGGACCGGCAGTACCAAGCACTGGCAAAGACATGAAAGCCTTTCACTGGTACTCGCCGGTTTGAGTACGCCGCTGGTACTTTCCGTGCACACGGTGGTATCCTTCGACTTCGCCACCTCAGTGGTTCCCGGCTGGCACACTACCATCTTCCCGCCTTACTTCGTGGCCGGTGCGATCTTCTCCGGCTTCGCGATGGTGCAAACGCTGCTGGTAGTTACAAGGAAAGTGCTGAAACTGGAAGAATACATCACACTCGAGCATATTGAAGTAATGAACAAGGTGATTGTACTGACCGGATCGATCGTAGGTATTGCCTACCTCACGGAGCTGTTCATCGCCTGGTATGGTCAGAACCGTTACGAAAGCTGGGCCTTCATGCACAACCGTCTCGACGCGTTGAGCCCCTATGGCTGGAGCTACTACCTGATGATGGGTTGTAACGTACTGTCGCCCCAGATCTTCTGGTTCCGCAAAATGAGAAGGAACCTGTTTGTAACCTTCTTCATGAGTATCCTGGTGAATATCGGTATGTGGTTCGAACGTTTTGTGATCATCGTTACCTCTGTTTACCGCGATTATCTTCCAAGCTCCTGGAGTACTTACTATACACCGACCATTTACGAAGTCGGATTCTATATGGGTACATTCGGTTTGTTCTTTACCTGCTACTTCCTGTTCTCGAAATTCTTCCCGGTTATTGCCGTGGCGGAGATCAAACACATCCTGAAGAAATCGGGCGAGGCGTACAAACCTAAAATGGAAGCGATCGAAGAGAAGGCCACTGAACAGTTTTATGAAGAAGTGAGCCATCACCATTAATCAAAATTTGAGAAACTACTGAATCACGCTATATGGCAGAAAAAAAATTTGTAGTAGGATGTTTTACGGAAGAAACCGTGCTGTTTGATGCGGTGAAAAAAGTGCGCAAGGCCGGATATAAACTTCATGATGTTTATACGCCGTTCCCCATTCATGGTCTCGATAAAGCCATGGGACTTCGCGACACCAGCATACATACAGCCGGATTTATCTACGCAGTATTCGGAACCACTACGGCCCTGAGCTTCATGAGCTGGGTATTTACCAAAGACTGGCCGTTGAACATCGGTGGCAAGCCGCATTTCGCCCTGCCGGCTTTCATACCCATCATGTTCGAGTTTACGGTATTGTGCGCCTGCGTAGGAATGGTTCTCACCTTCTGTTATCTCTGCCAGCTGGCGCCATTTGTAAAAAAGCATCATTTCCACCTGAGAGCTACAGACGACAAATTTGTAATGGCCATCGAATGCACTGCCAAAACAAATGAATCGGAAGTTTCCGGATTCCTCAACAATGCCGGCGCCTCTGAAGTCAATACACAGATAGCCGAAACCGGCTGGTGGCTCGGTACCTACGACAAGGACAAAAAACCGTTTGAAGGATCTGTAAGGAAGGAAAATCATTGATAATTGAATCAAGTCTTTTTATGAAAAAAGCATCCATCATATCATTAGCAGCGTTGGTCATGTTCATTGGGAGCTGTGGCCGTGGAAAGAATGGCACCGGCCATGTGTACATGCCGGATATGGCCTATAGCCGCGCGGTGGAAACTTATTCTCCGCTCGATACTTTCAAGGCGCAGGATATTTTCTACAATGCCACTCCTGTAGCCGGAACCATCAAGAGAGGAGAGATCATCCCTTTCCAGATCGAAAAGGACAAGGAAGGCGACACGGCCAATTACTTTGCATCCCGCGCGGTAGCCAACCCGGTTCCTGTTCCGGATGCTACTTTAATGAAGGAAGCCGAAAGACTATACCTGGTGAACTGCGGTATCTGCCACGGTACCAAACTGGATGGCAACGGCCCCTTGTACAACGATGGAAATGGTCCTTTCGCAGCCGCGCCGAAGAACCTGGTAACGCTCAACATGCCTGATGGACAAATGTTCTATTCCATCACTTATGGTAAAGGACAAATGGGAAGCTATGCTTCTCAACTGAGCACCTCTCAACGCTGGGAGATCATTCACTATATACGCAGCAAACAGGCCAAGCCTGCTGCCGCCACAACCAGTGCAGCTGATACAACAGCAAAAAAATAATTGACGAATCTTATTAAACTGAAGATAATGGCTATTAAAGAATTTTTTGAAGTACCAAAACGCTACAAGACCTGGTCACTCGC
The DNA here is from genome assembly GCA_964605065.1 of uncultured Chitinophagaceae bacterium. Lineage (GTDB taxonomy): Bacteria > Bacteroidota > Bacteroidia > Chitinophagales > Chitinophagaceae > Endoryza. The sequence goes on along the minus strand of CAZSAQ010000001.1, from coordinate 260,692 downwards.
CCTGATGGGTGTTGGTGTACTGGCCATTTTGCTGGGCTTTTTCGTGTATGGCACCGGTGGTCATGGCACTGCGGAAGAGATCGTTCATCACAAAACCAGGTTCTGGGCTTCGCTGCTCCACAATAGCATTTTCTTCCTGCTGATCGCCAACGGCAGCATGTTCTTCATCTGCGCCACTACCCTCGCCTGGGGTGGATGGCAGATGAGCTTCCGCCGCGTTCCGGAAGCAATTTCAGTAGCAGTTATTCCGCTCGGCGTAATTGCGCTGGTGGTACTGCTGGCCATCCTGTTCGGCGGCCCTGAAATGACACATATCTACCACTGGACAGATACTGCCGCTGTAGCAAAAGACAAAATCCTGAGTGGAAAGAGCGGATTCCTTAATGTAAAATTCTTTGCCATCTGGACAACGCTGGCAATTGGTCTCTGGATTGTACTGGGCAGAAAAATGCGCCAGCTCTCCCGGCAGATCGATAACAACCCGCTGGCCGATCAGGAAGCATCCCGCAAATACATCTGGAAAAATACCGTTTGGGCCGCCCTGTTCATTGTATGGTTCGCCCTCACCGTAATGTCTGTTGTTCCCTGGTTGTGGCTGATGAGCATCGATGCACACTGGTACAGCACCATGTACAGCTGGTACACTTTCGCGAGCAGCTGGGTATCTGCCCTCTCCCTGATCGCCCTGTTTGTTGTTTATCTGAAAAACAAAGGATACCTCGAGTTTACCAATGAAGAGCATCTCCACGATATCGGCAAGTTCATGTTCGCGTTCTCCGTGTTCTGGACTTATCTCTGGTTCTCCCAGTATATGCTGATCTGGTATGCCAACATTTCTGAAGAAACAGTATACTTCAAATCAAGGGTTTCCAACAGGATCTATTCCGGTCCTTACAGCGGCCTCTACTGGTTCATGTTCATCATCAACTTCCTGGCTCCGCTGCTGATCCTGATGAGAAGAGGTTCGAAGAGAAACTATACAACGATCACTATCATGGCGATCGTGATCATATTCGGTCACTGGCTCGATTTCTATCAGATGATCTTTGCCAGCGTACTGAAAGAGCATGTGGAACTCGGCTGGCTCGACTTTGGCGTGGCTGCCGGATTCATCGGACTGATCATGTACAGTGTGGGAAATGCCCTGGCAAAGTATCCGCTGATTTCAAAGAATCACCCGTTCATCAAGGAAAGCCTTATTCACCATACATAAGCGTGAAATAGGACTCGACGAAAACATAATCTGATATTGGCTCAATAAAATATTGAATTAAACATGGCAACATCTGCAATTTTTCTGGTCGCGATCCTGGCTCTCGGGTTTTTGATAACCTTCCAGATTGCCAAAGCCAGCGAATATGTATCGGTGCTGAAAGGCGAGAAAAAAGCGTTTGAGCAAAGCAACCGTGTGAATGCATTCCTGATGGTCGTTTTCCTGGTATTGGGACTGATCGGCGTGTGGTGGTGCAACAAGATCCTCTATCACAAAACACTGCTGCCTGTTCCGTCCGCTTCAGAACATGGAGAGAAGATCGACATCATGCTGTGGATTACCCTGGCCATCACCGGACTGGTATTCTTCATTACACAGATCCTGCTGTTTGTGTTCGCCTACAAATACCAATATAAGGAGAACAAAAAAGCCTTCTATTACCCCCACAACAACAAACTCGAAGTGCTCTGGACAACTGTTCCTGCGGTTACGCTTTGTATCCTGGTAGGTTTCGGTTTGTATTACTGGTTCCAGATCACCGGCGAAGCGCCTAAAAATGCGCTCGAAGTAGAGGTTACCGGAAAACAGTTTGGATGGATTTTCCGTTATAAAGGGAAAGACAACACTTTTGGCAAAAAGTATTTCAAAAATATAAGCGACGAAAACAACAACCCGCTGGGAATGCTGTGGGATGATCCCGCTTCCAAAGATGATATCGTGGTTCAGCAAACCATGGTTGTCGTTAAAGGCCAGCCGGTAAAACTGATCATCGGTTCAAGAGATGTAATTCATGATGTGGGCCTGGCTGCATTCCGCCTGAAAATGGATGCTGTTCCGGGTACACCCACTACCATGTGGTTCACTCCGCTGTATACTACCGATGAGATGAAGAAGATGAGAAACAATCCTGATTTCGACTACGAGATTTCCTGTGATCAGATGTGCGGTAACAGCCACTATTCCATGAAAGGAATCATCAAAGTAGTAACACCGGAGGAATACATCATCTGGAAGGCTTCCCAGAAATCTGCTTATTCAGGCGCATTCCCCGAGGCGGAACAACCTGCCGTGAAACCTGCCAGCGACACCGCCGCATCCGCCAAGAAAACAGCAGTAGCAGCAGCCATGCCTTCCAGCAAATCGTAAAAAGGTTAACTTAACAGGGAGCAATCCCTATATAAAACTAGTAGTATCATGAGCAACGAAGCAGCATTGCACGGTCATCCAGAGGTAGGCACCACTCATGAAGTGCACCACGATGAACACCATGTTCATCATCACAAGGAAACGTTCATCACCAAGTACGTTTTCAGCCAGGACCATAAGACCATCGCCAAGCAGTTCTTAATTTCAGGGATGGCCTGGGCGCTGATCGGCGGCCTGATGTCGGTGCTTTTCCGTCTGCAACTGGGTTACCCTGATCAAACTTTCCCCTGGCTGGAAGATATTCTCGGTCGTTGGGCGAAAGGTGGTCGCATCTCTGCCGAAAACTATTATGCATTGGTAACCATGCACGGAACCGTACTCGTGTTCTTTGTATTGACCGGTGGATTGAGCGGTACCTTTGCAAACTTCCTCATTCCCCTGCAGATCGGTGCACGTGATATGGCCTCTCCTTTCCTCAACATGCTCTCTTACTGGTTCTTCTTTATCGCCAGTATCGTGATGTTGTCTTCCCTGTTTGTACAAACCGGACCATTCAGCGGTGGCTGGACAGCCTACCCTCCTTTGAGCGCCCTCGGTGAAGCATCACCCGGATCAAAAGTGGGTATGGACCTCTGGATTACAGCGATGGCATTGTTCGTAGTGTCTTCGCTGCTGGGTGGTTTGAACTATATCTCAACAGTACTTAACCTGCGTACCAAAGGCATGAGCATGACCCGTCTGCCGCTTACCATCTGGGCGCTGTTCTTTACCGCAGTACTCGGCGTATTGTCATTCCCCGTGCTGCTCTCTGGTTTTATCCTGCTGCTGTTCGATCGTCATGCAGGAACCAGCTTCTACCTTTCTGACATTTATGTAGCGGGTGTAGGCGCCCTTCCCAATGAAGGAGGAAATGCCATCCTGTTCCAGCACCTGTTCTGGTTCCTGGGTCACCCCGAAGTATATATCATCCTGCTGCCTGCCATGGGTATGGCTTCAGAGATCATGTCTGTAAACGCCCGCAAACCGATTTTTGGTTATATGGCGATGGTGGCCTCGCTGTTCGCGATCACCATCCTGGCCTTCCTGGTATGGGCACACCACATGTTCGTAACCGGTCTGAACCCCTTCCTGGGATCCGTGTTCGTATTGCTTACCCTGCTGATTGCGGTTCCATCGGCCATCAAGGTGTTCAACTGGCTGACAACAATCTGGCGCGCCAATATCCGGTTCACTCCCGGTATGATGTTCGCACTCGGTTTCGTGAGCCTCTTCATCTCCGGTGGTCTTACCGGTATCTGGCTGGGTAACTCAACGCTCGATCTTCACCTGCACGATACTTATTTCGTAATCGCGCACTTCCACATCGTAATGGGTGTGAGCGCCTTCTTCGGAATGTTTGCCGGTATTTATCACTGGTATCCGAAAATGTATGGCCGCTATATGAACAATACCCTGGCGTATATCCATTTCTGGGTAACGCTGGCAGGCGCCTACCTGATCTTCTGGCCCATGCACTATGAAGGGTTAGCAGGTATGCCACGCCGTTATTTCGATTACAGCAGCTGGGAATCATTCAAGCAGTTTGTTGAACTCAACCGCTTCATCTCTACCGTTGCGATGATCGTATTTGCGGTTCAGATCCTGTTTGTGTTCAATTTCTTCTATAGCATCTGGAAAGGAAGAAAAGTACTGAGCCAGAACCCCTGGGGCTCCAACACGCTGGAATGGACTACCCCCATTCGTCCGGGTCACGGAAACTGGCCTGGTGAAATTCCGGAAGTTCACCGCTGGGCTTATGACTATGGTAAGGATGGAAGGGAGTTCATCCCCCAAACCGAACCCATTGGTCCTAATGAATCCCATCACTAAAGGATTGACCAGCTTTTGGCTTTTCGCCGCAGGCGGGAACAAGAGCTAAAAGCAAAAGATAATGAGTAAGGAAACCGTGAAGCAAAGAAGTTCTTTTACAATAGCAGGAAAACTGAAGGATTACAGGTTGCTGACCAAATTCAGCCTGAGCTTCATGGTGGCTTTTTCGGCCGTAATCAGTTACCTGCTGGCGCCAAAAATTGTGGAATACAACTGGCCGATGATCATCCTGCTGTTTGTTGCGGGATACCTGATCACCGGAAGCGCGAATGCGGTGAATGAAATTGCAGAGAAAGATACCGACGCACTGATGGGCAGAACAGCCAGCCGGCCATTGCCTTCGGGACGAATGAGTGTACCGGAAGCATGGACCGCTGCCATTGTGATGCTCGCAGCCGGCTTACTGATCATGTGGCATTATTTCAATCTCCTGTCGGCGGTGTTGTCGCTGGTAAGCTGGTTCATTTACGCTTACATGTACACACCACTGAAGAAGGTCAGTTCGATTTCGGTATTGCTGGGCGGCGTGCCCGGCGCACTGCCCTGCCTCATCGGATGGGCCGCCGGAAACGATGATCTGGGACTGGGAGGATGGGTATTGTTTGCCATCCAGTTTTTCTGGCAGTTTCCGCATTTCTGGGCGATTGCCTGGGTAGCTCACGGAGATTATTCCAGGGCAGGATTCAAACTGCTTCCTTCCGTGCAGGGACCTACCAAGTACTCGGCCAGCCAGTCGGTGATCTATTCACTCATCCTGATACCGGTAGGCGTGCTGCCTTACCTGGTTGGCATGAGCGGAAAAGTCAGTTTCTGGATCGTACTGGTCGCAAACCTGTTTATGGTTTGGCAATGTGTAAGGTTGTTCAGGGAGATGGAAAAGAAGGCGGCAAGACGCGTAATGTTTAGCAGCTATTTCTACCTGCCGATTGTGTTGCTGGCGCTGTTGGGAGATAAGATCTGGTAAAAAAAATTATTCAATAAAGTGATGACTGAAACGGTGAGTACACAAAGAAAAAAAATACACCCGCATAAGTTCACTCTGTGGGTAGCGATTGCAAGTATTATTATGATGTTTGCCGGTTTAACCAGTGCTTACATCGTAAAAAGTAGTTTACCTGGATGGCAGGATATTACTTTGCCCAAGCTCTTTTATGTATCGACTGCCATTATGCTGGTCAGCAGCCTGACTGTTCAGATGTCCGTGAAAGCCTTTCGCGACCGGAACATGCAACAGTACAGAACACTGATCACCATTACAGCGATCCTGGGTCTGGCGTTTATCGTGATGCAGATCCTGGCGTTTTCACAGCTCTTCCAGTCTGGCATCAGGATGGAAGGCTCGGGACCCGGCCAGTTTTTGTATATCATCTTCGGCCTGCACGTACTGCACGTGCTCGGCGGAGTGATCGCCCTGGTGATCATGTTCCTCAAAGCTTTCAGCACGCGCACCCGCAGTTACAACCCGGTGCCGATTGAGGTGGCGAGCACATACTGGCATTTTGTAGACCTCTTATGGGTTTACCTGTTTATTTTCTTTTTGATCAAGATTTGAGAACGACATATTTTAAATCAGAACCGTTAAAATAACAACATGTCACAAGCAGCTGTACCGGCAAATACCAAATGGTGGAATGGAGGCAGAAGCCCTTTCAATGTGGAGTATGGAAAACTGATGATGTGGTATTTCCTTATGAGTGATGCCTTTACTTTCGGCGCTTTCCTGATCGCTTACGGAACCGTGCGCATGAGCAGCAACGGATGGCCCGACCCCAACCACGTATTCCAGTCTGCCCCCTTCATCCCGGAAGGTGCACCCCTGGTTTTCGTGAGCTTGATGACCTTCATCCTGATCGTGAGCTCCGTTACCATGGTGCTTGCCGTTCATGAAGGACATAATATGAACCGTAAAGGAGTAGTGAAATGGTTGTTGTGGACCATCATCGGCGGCCTTGCCTTCCTCGGTTGCCAGGCCTGGGAGTGGACACACCTTTATCATGCAGGCGCATGGTGGGGCAGGATCCCCGTGTACGAAGGAAGCCACTTCCTGAATGCCAACGGGTCAGTTCCTTCTACCAATTTCTCAAACTTCTTCTTTACCATCACCGGCTTCCACGGTTTTCACGTGTTCTCCGGTGTAGTGATCAATATCATCATGCTGATCATGACCCTGCAGGGAGTATTCGATCGCAAAGGCCATTACCTGATGATCGAAAAAGCAGGTTTGTACTGGCACTTTGTAGACCTGGTATGGGTATTCGTATTCCTTTGCTTTTACCTGTTGTAAACCTTATTAGAAAACCATCTTATTCAGAATAATATGTCTCATCAACCTGTTTCACCAGAAGTCACTTTTACCCCGGATCACAGCGATTCGAAAGCGACGGTAAGAAAAATCCTGAAAACGACGCTGATCCTGAGTGTCATCACCATTGTGGAACTGATACTCGGTTACACCATCTATAAGATACACAATGCACAAGGACATGATGGTAGCCCCACCCTGGTGATGTTCATGAAAGGCGTGATCGTCATCCTTTCTCTTGCCAAAGCGTTCTACATCGTTTCCATCTTCATGCACCTGGGCGATGAGCTCCGTAACATGATCATGACGATCGTTGTTCCCCTGATGCTGTTCGTCTGGTTCATCACTGCCTTTCTGTGGGATGGTCATTCATACAAAAACCTGCGAAACGACTACGACCGCCACCATAAAGAACAGGTGGAAAATAAGCCAACCAACCCCAAACCCGCCGATGAACATGGCGGTCATGGCGAAGAACATGCTGAAAAGCCAGGTGCTGTTCATTGATCCTGATAACATCAACATATTTTGAGATCCCGCCTCCGGCGGGATTTTTGTTTAGGGGACACTCCATAAAATACCAGGAGCACCAAAAAAATCCGGAGGTTTGCCACGCTGCGTCTGTACCTTTGTGGCCAAATTTTGAAGCTTGAACAAGAAAGCAATATTGGCGCTCGGACTGGTGGTATTATTGCCGGTAATCAGTTACCTGCTGGTGAAAGGATACAGCGATGACGCGGTTACCATGCCCCCCCGGTTCTATGCCGATTCTACCATCGACAAAATTGTTGACGGCAAACGCATCACTGATACCATCTGGCACCAGGTAGCCAACATTACCCTCACCAATCAATTGGGCGAAAAAGTGTCACTGAGCGATATACACGATAAAGTGATGGTCGTTGATTTCTTCTTCACGCGCTGCCCGAGTATCTGCCCGGGAATGACCAAAAGCATGAGGCGTTTGCAGGATATGATGTCATCCAAAGACCCCAAGAAAGTGGTCGACACCGCCATCGCGCACCTTATATCCATCAGTATCGATCCCGAAAGAGACTCCCCCACGGTGATGAAAAAATATGCAGACAAGTATGGCGTGGATCATAACCGCTGGTGGATGCTCACAGGCGACAAGAAAGCCATCTATGATTTCGGTATTCATGAAATGAAACTGGGCATCATCGACGGCAATGGCAATGATACCCTGTTCGATCACTCGCCCCGTTTTGTTCTCCTCGATAAAGACAGGGTGGTAAGGGGGTATTACAATGGGCTCGATAGTAACCAGGTGCTCAAATTATCGCAGGATATTGTTTACCTGTCGCTCGAGAAAAACAGAAAGAAGCCTTCTGTGGTATTCGAACAACTGAAGAGTATCTGGCCCATCTATCTCGCCGTCATCGCGGCCGTGGTGCTGTTCTCAATAGTTGTATTAAGAAAGCGAAAAAAATAATAGTCAGTTATGTTGAATGCTGTTATGAAGAAAAACGATCGCAAGGCCACCTGGCTGATCGGCATCTTTTCGGTGGTAGTATTTGCCGTGGTGGTTTCTCTGGGACGAATCAAACTGAATGTACAACTTGGCTTCGACCCCCATGTATTTGCAAAGATCAATGCGATCCTGAATTCAATGGTAGCCGTTTTGCTGGTAGTGGCGCTGGCAGCAGTAAAAAAAGGAAATTACCTGTTGCACAAAAGGACAATGATCACGGCGATGGTATTATCGATCGTTTTCCTGGTATCCTATATCGCCCACCATCTTTTTGCCGGCGAAACCAAATTCGGAGGTGAGGGCGCCCTGCGGTATATATACTATGTAATCCTGGCTACTCATATTTTTCTGGCTGCCGTAATTCTGCCCTTTATTTTGTTTACGGCCTATCGCGGATTGATCGCCGAATGGCCAGGCCACAAAAAACTCGGCAAGATCACCTGGCCTATCTGGTTTTATGTTGCCATCACCGGGCCTGTCGTGTATCTGCTCATCAGTCCTTATTACGTGTAAATCTGTTAGCATGAAACCAACCGGTTATTTTGCAGCCTTGAAAATGATACATCGGCTTCTGTTGATGGGGTTGTCGTTCTTTGGCGCGCTGAGCCTGGTACTCGTTTCTACAAAATCCTTTCCCGCTGTTTTGGATACCGCTACCGACCGGATGATGCAGGTGATCGCGGTACTCTTGTCGGTAGGTATGGTGATCGCAGGTTTTAATATCTTCAAGAAAAAAATTCTCGGGGCAAGAGATTCATCCGGGACCGCCGAAGAAAAGGCGAACGACTACCGAAAGGCCTGCCTGGTTTGGTGGGCGATGCTCGAAGGGCCGGGTCTTTTTGCTTTTGTTTGCTTCCTGCTCACGGGTAATTTTGCTTTCTTCGCATTGGGTTGCGCCCATATTGTGGCGATATTCCTTTTCACTCCCCGGAAAGATAATATTGCGGTATTGCTGCGGCTGAGTAGCGACGAACTGGCGCAACTGTAATTTCAGTATGGCGTTATTTGCTGGCTGTAAACAATAATAAATTTTCAATCCTGACAGTGTGGAGGTAAACATCGAATTGCGTGCTTCCGGAAATGCGCTGGCTAAACTCAGAACGTTGCTCGAGTGTTTTCCGGATGCCAAAGAGTATTTCAAAGGCAGGGAATATGCCAATGGATTCACTACCCTGGACCTGACCATCCATTGCATGCACGACCGCTTCGAAGCCACTTTTCCGCCTCAATCGCCCAAATATTATAAGAAAGATACTCATGCAATGATTCGCGGAGAACGCGTGCTGAAACCTGCCGGTACTTTTGAGTATGAATGCCGGTTGAACTACGATTTTTATAACGATCAGGAAAATTTCCGGGATCAATTCATCAATGATATCGTCGACTCTTTAAAAATCATGGAGACCAGCCGCAAACTGAAAGAGTTTGATCTGGAGAAGATGAAGGAGGGATTTAGGGAATATTTCGGAGGTTTATAGTTTATCGTTTCACGTTTAGCGTTGTTTTTATGAAAGGCTTTAGAAACCACAGAATGCCCCGTTGTGATAAAATCAAAGACTTTCTATCTTAAAAGAACGTGAAACGATAAACGAAAAACGCAAAACTCTCACCATAATATCGTTGCCGGATCCCAGAATTTTTTATCGAAATCCATTACCGTATCATTCTGCACTTTCACTCCTTCTTTTTTCAGGAGTTCTTCCATTTGGGTAGGGGTGGCGAAATGATGTTTTCCGGATAGCATACCGTTTCTGTTTACTACCCGGTGTGCCGGTATTTTCGGTTTTACCATATGAGCGCCATTCATGGCCCAGCCAACCATTCGCGCGGATGATTTTGCTCCCAGGCATTTAGCTATGGCACCATAAGAAGTGACCCGGCCTTTGGGGATCTGTCGGGCGATGGCATACACCTGTTCAAAGAAATTATCTTCTTTTACTCCCGAAGGTTTTACAGTCTTGAGTTTAGCGTGGATTGCTTTTGCCATGGGAATCCTGTTTTGATAGGAGTTCCGAACGCCTGGGTTCCGGAACATTTTCATATTGATAGGGGCAGTGGCGGCAGCCATTGCCACAACAGAAACCTCTTTCCCGGTGGTATTGCTCCGTCAGTACGATGAATCCATCGTCGTTGTAATAATAGTCGATGCCCTCAGTGAGTTTCTGTTTCAACGGTCCATTTTTTAAGTTCTTCATCCAGGTCAGGAAGCTTTGCCGCCGGCAACCTGAAAGAAAGGTAATGGATTCGATTGCTTTGAGCAATGTCGAGTTTTTCATAATGGGTTTGGATCGTCAGTACCGGATCCGTGGGCCGGGTGGCATACAGGTCTTCGATAGCTGCTATCAATGGAAGATGATACAGGTCAATGATCTTTTTAGTAAAGCGATAAAGCACCGGTGAATCCGTTTTCAGGTGTATGACAGCTTCAGGTACCAGTATGTTCTGGTATAGGCGAAGAAATTTTGGGTGAGTGAGTCTTTTCTTGGCTCTTGAAATCCGCAATTGCGGATCCGGGAAGGTGAGCCAGATTTCGCTGACTTCACCCGGATTGAAATATTCGCCTATTTTATCGATGTGCGTACGCAGGAAAGCGACATTCCTGAGATCTTCCTTCATCGCTGTTTTCGCACCCACCCAAAGCCGGTTTCCTTTCAGATCCACCCCCATGAAGTTGCGATCCGGGAATAGCCGGGCCAGGCCGATCGTATATTCTCCCTTGCCACAGGCCAGTTCGAGAGTAATGGGATGACCGTTTCCGTAGATTTCTTTCCATTTACCCGCCATACCGGTCGGATATTGAAAAACGTTCGGGAATGTTTCCAGTTCTGCGAAGCGGATCAGCTTTTTTTGGCCCATGGGCGCAAGGTAATGCGTTTAGGGTTTATCGTTTCAGGTTTATCGTGCTTGCACTGGAAAAGTAAAAATTAACAAGTGAAAATTCAAAAAGGGGCATTCCCGCTCTCACTCCCGCTCTCTTGTTCTTTCCCTTTCTCTTTCTGTTTGTCTTTCTCTTTCCGCTCCCGCTCCCGCTCACAAAAAAACCCATTCCGAGACCGGAACGGGTTGTCAATCTCTTCAGTTCTTGCTTGCTTGTTAGAGATTATGAGAAAAATCCGCTGTAGAGGGAGGACTCGAACCTCCACGGGGCAGTTAGCGAAAGCACAAAGTTTTAGTGGTCAACCCTGGTCGGCCTTACCAATGGTAACGTCGGCTCTATGCTATGTTTGTCCTGTTATCCCCACCCCCGAGACGAGAGGGCATGTCTGCCAAGATTCCATCACTCCACAGTATTTAAGAACTGATAACACCACAATATTACAGCTTTTTGGAAATAGCTTGAACAATTTCCAACAAAAATTTTGAAAATATAGAAATTATCCAAACATTTGCAGGGTGTAATAAATGAATTTCAAAAATCAACGACGAAATGCCTGCCAAATTGAATCTCGATAAACTCGACCTGCAGATCATCCAGGAGATGATGCAGACAGCGGAAATCTCCTATGCCGACCTGGGAAAAAAACTATTCGTTTCCGGGGGTACTATCCATGTACGCATTAAAAAGCTACAGGAAGCGGGCATTGTGAAGGGTACAAAATTAAATGTTGACCTCAAACAGCTCGGGTACGACGTAATCGCATTTATTGGCATATATCTTGAGAAAAGCTCCCTGTACGATCAGGTGGCCAAAGAATTGTTCAAGATACCCCAGATCGTAAGGCTGAATTATACTACAGGAAATTACAGCATGTTTGCAGAAATTGTTTGTAAGGATATCAATCAGCTTCGATTCGTGTTGCATGATGAATTGCAGAAAATCAAAGGCATTGAAAGAACTGAAACCTTTATCTCCCTGGAGGAGAGCTTTAACCGGAATGTACAGGTCTATTCTGCCTGATAATCAAAACCCAATTTTCTGATAAGGAAATTAAATATTACTTTAGAATCCACGTTTATAAACTATGAAAAAAGCAATATTACCCTGGATAGCCGTTTTGTTGGTTGTTTTGTCGATGCCCTATTGCAAAAAGAAGAAAACCGACAGCTGTACCACAGAGTCGACCCTGGCGGTTTCAACCACTCCGGCCAATGGAAGCACTGAGTTGCCGGCACCAGGGCCCAATTTCAACCTGACGGTTTCGATCACCTCGGCTATGCCACCCAGTGGCGTAACCATTGAAGTGAAGGCCCGCCCCGAAGCCTCTACCACCGCTTTTTTCACTGAATCTAAATCAACCAGTACCAAAGACAATAATTTCACCATTACCGGCACACCCGCAACAGTAACCTGTATTGTTGAAATTACCGTTACTTCCAAAACCTGTAACACCAATAAGTGGACAGGCAGCTATCGGTACTCAAAAAAATAACTTCGTGCATGAAGAAAAGGTATCCCCGGCAAAGCAATTTGTCGGGGGCTTTTTTTTACGCGGATTACGCAGAAAACGCGGATTACGCAGAGAACGAGAATGACTGTTTGCTGTCTGCAATTCCCGCTCTCGCTCCCGCTCATGCTCCCGCTCTCATTTCACCGCCAGGGCGTCTCTGAGTCCGTTGCCGAGGAGATTGAAGGCCAGCACCAGTATCATGATCGCAAAGCCGGGGGCCAGCGCCAGCATGGGGTTGTGGGTGATGATGAAATTATAATTTTCGTTGATCATAAGCCCCCAGCTGGGTTGAGGCGGCTGGACACCAATTCCCAGGAAACTGAGGCCTGCCTCTATGACGATGGCAGAGGCAAAGTTGGAGGCAGCCACCACCAGGATCGGCCCCATTACGTTGGGTAAGATATGCCTGAATAAAATACGGAACGAAGAGTATCCTAAAGCACGGGCGGCTTCTACATATTCCAGTTCTCTGACGCCCAATATCTGTCCCCTCACAATTCTGGCAACATTCACCCACATGGTTAGCCCCATGGCGATAAATACCTGCCAGAATCCTTTGCCCAGTAACAATGTAATGGCAAATACCAGCAGCAGCGTAGGGATACTCCAGATCACATTGATGAACCACATTATGACAGCATCGGTCTTGCCACGGTAATACCCGGCCATTGCGCCGAGCAATACACCAATGGTCAGCGAAATCAGAACAGTGATCAGCCCTACCGCCAGGCTCACCCGAACACCTACCAGCAGCCTGCTTAAAATATCACGGCCAAACTTGTCTGTACCAAGCCAGAATTTTTTCCTTGTCACCAGGTTGTTGCGCTCTTCTTCCGGCCAGAGTGACAAAGGAAAGGATTCATCGACACTCACGTCATCTTCTACATATCTTTTCACTTTTACCAGGTTGCCTGCTATTTCATAGGAAATGACCGGTACCCACTGATACTGGTCGACCATTCCGTTCAGCGTTCTTTCCATCAAACCCGCCTTGCGTACCTGGTTTTCCTTGGGGATTTTTAGAAAGAATAGCGAAAACCCCGGCTTTTTACCTCCGATCTCCACAGTCATATGATTGGCATGGGGAGAGGCATCTGGCGCAAGCCAATATGCGAAAATGGCTACCAGCACAGACAGGATAATTACCAGCAACCCGAAAAGGGCGCCCCGGTTACGCCGGAGCCTGCGCCACCATGACCGCGAAGGTGAAGAAGAAAGATGTTGTACCTCAGTGGTCATTGGTTTGAGTTGTATTGATTTTTCGCCCTTTCCATTCAAAACTGCCGAACTTTCCCAACCATCCGGCGATAATTGTGTAAAGTATATGAATCGGCTGAAGCAATGGAAAATATTTCATCAGGTGTGATTGGCCAAAAAACCGCGCCACCGCAGATACCAGTGGCCATTCTACTATGGTCTTTAACACCCAGAAGCCGGTGATGGCAAAAAGCCAGTCCGGGTTAAAAAAGGAAGCCAGCAACATTACCGCAAAACTGACATTAAAAAAGTAGACAAGCACCAGCACCCAGAAAATTCTCTTATCCTCATAGTAGGTAGCCTTACTGGCCCAGCGAATCCGCTGCTGAAAGAAAGCCTTCCAGGAACGGGCCGGAGCTGTTTCGACTATCACCGACTCATCTTTGAAATAGAAAACTTCCCCGGGATACCTCACGGCAATCTTGTGCATTAACAGCATATCATCTCCCGAAGGTATTTGGTCGATCCCCTCAAAACCACCGGCTTCCAGGAATGCTTTTTTCTCGTATGCCAGGTTGGCTCCGTTACACATATTGTGGAATCTGCGGAATACAGAAGCGCCGGTTATGCCCTGCAGACTGATAAAATCCAGGCATTGAAAGATAGAAAGCAGGCTCGGACTTTCAGTAAACCTGACAGGCGCTGCAATAAACTTTGCCTGGTGAGTCTGATGAAAATCGGCAAGGTAACTGATCCAGTCGCGGTGAAAACGACAATCGGCATCGGTGGTGATGATAAGATCTCCCGTTGCCAGCTGAATACCTGTCTCAATCGCTCTTTTCTTATGAGCCATTACTGTCTCTCCGTTCAGGTAATCAGCCAATTTTATCACACGAAGAGGTAAAGGCCCCCGGTATGATTGCAGAAGAGCGGGGGTGTCGTCTTCCGAATGATCGTCCACAATAATTACTTCGAACAATGAGGAAGGATAGGTTTGAGCTTCGAGTGATTGTAACAATGGTCCGATATTCTCCGATTCGTTTCTCGCGGGAATGATTACAGAAACACGATCAGTGGCCCGATGGCGAAAGGTATAGGGGGGGATCTTTCTCCAGGCAGCCCAATAAAACAGGATCAACCCGGCATATACCATGAACAAGAAAAAAATCAGTGATACGACAATCAGCATCCGGTTATAACTTTTAGGATCCTATTCGTTCAAAGGTATCATTTCAAATCTCAGCAGCCGAAATATCGGACGATGGAATCAATATTTTTCATTTGTAATACCTGGTGCCCGGTAGGAATGATGTCGATACTGCACCAGGGTTCTATGCCTTGCCTGAATAAATACCCCCTGTCGGGTAAGATGATACGGTCGTGTCTGCCATACAACAAATGAATCGGGATGGCTGCGTTTTTTATCTGCTCTTTGATTTTCTTCAGGTCAGGCTTGATCCTGCTCAGGCAGGTCCAGCGCAGATAGAGTAATTGTCTCACTTCCCTATCGTCCAGGTAATGATGTACAAATTTGTATACACTCTGATTCACCCATTTCAGGCGGTTGCAGACCTGGAGAAACCAGAGAAAAATACCGGGGTTCTTCACTGTGAAATGGAAAAGCCCGTTACCGGCCGACGTCTGCGTAGCAAGCCAGTACCAGAAGTTAACCTTGAGCCCGTCGGGTGCCAGTAAAACAATTCGCTCAACCTGGCCGGGTAGAAGTTCTGACAGTTGCAACACTACCCTTCCCCCCATACTATAACCCATCAGCGATATTTTTTCATTCAGCCGATCAAACCGCTGCCGGATACTTTCAACGATCCCAACCAGGTCATCCCGTGTGAAATGTTTTTGATGCAACCATTGCGTATTTCCATGATAGGGCATATCAATGGCGATAAGAGTGTACATCGGCCCCAAACGGTTTTCCAGGAAGTCGAAGGTGGCAGACGATTCACCATACCCGTGAAAACAAAAGATCAATTGCTTCCCCCATCCCCCAAAACGGTAGGCAATCGTTTCTCCGCGCCATTCAATAGTGGATGGTTCCATACCTGTTGGTAAATTTAGTTGAACCGGGCCATTAATTTTCTACGGTAAGGGCGGCTCCCTGGATCAACTGTCCGGATACGATCTCAACAGCTGAATGAATGGTAAGCGGCTGAAGATTGATGAACTTTCTCGAGAGAATTCCATTGCCCGAATTCAGGATCAACTGTCCGATTTTCGCAGGCAACAGATCGCCCCCAAAACCATTTTCATTGTCGGTGCCGGTGGTCGACAAACCATCACCCAATTGTAAAACGGAATTCGGTCCAAAGTCGAAGGAGCAACTGATCGCCTGTGAGTTTACTCCGGAGGGGGGATCGGTGATTATTAATTTACCTCCGGTAAATTGAAAAGAATTAACCGAAGGATCGATATCAAACAGATGTAACCCGTCGCCAACGCTTGTTAAGGAATTGCCGCTGTTTCCATCGATCACCAGTGTTCCCCCGCTTACATCAAAGCGACTATCGGCAGCCTGCCGAAGACGGCCATTGATCTGCAGGTTGCCAAGGCTGATCCGCAGCGTTCCGCCGATAACAAGATTATAATTGTTGACGCCCGCATCGCCCACAACCAGGTTGGCCGATCCGCTGGCAAGCTGAAGGGTGGCCCCATTGGCAACCGACAGCGCTTTTACAGAATAATTTCCTGTTATGTTGAGCGTGTGCCCGGCCAATACTGCCACCGAATCAAGTGGGGTGGGTAACAAACCCCGATCCCATGTCTGCGGATCGTTGAAATCGCCGCTTTTTCGGGTTCGTATCACCCGAATATTAAACATGTCCTTGGCCAGCACCTGGCGAAACAACATGGCATGACCCGCATTGTTGAGGTGAATGTTATCGTATGGAGAAGCATAGGCCGTCAGTATCGAATTATCTGTATTGTTGACAATCGAATCAAAGAAATTGATCGCATAAAACCCAAAGCGATTGACAATTGAATCCTTTAAAACTCTCAGCCTCGCCCGCGACGGATCATCGAAACTGGTTCGGGGTTGTGTGGTACTGATAAAACACAGATGCCCTGCCTTGTTCACCGAATCTTTAATGATCTGGAAGGCCTTCATGATACTGTCGGTTGGATAGCCCGTTGAGTTGAAATTGTTCGAAACAAAACTGACGATCACTACATCCGGAGAAAAGCTATTCGCCCTGGTCACGTTCCTGGCCGGATCGGGAGTCGAAAAACCCGGCGCAGGCGTATAAGAACTCGGCAGTCCATGATAATTGTCGTAACCCGGCAACGCCAGGTTGTAAACAGTATCGACGACAGATTGCTGGTATTTGTAATAATAATTGAGGCGGCGAACCCAGGAGCTGTCAGTTTCGGGCTGAGCGCCGGTGCCTGAAGCAGTAGAAGAACCAATGACAGCGATTTTTTTTAGTTGCGCCCGCAGGCCGGACAAGGGCAATAATCCCAATACAAAAGCCAGTAGTAATAGGGCTCTCATCAGTTAGTCTGGTTTAATGGTGCTTGTTGTAATGGGTTACACTTAAAATTAATATAATCCCCGGGTCTTTCCACTCCTGGTTAGCCGTTAACAAAAAAAAGTCTGAAAAACTTGCCCTGATCAGGAAAATCCAGTAGGTTTGGATAGTTGTATAAACAACTATATGTCAAACAACCAATTTAAAAAGGGCGAATTATACAGTTTTGTGACGGGCAAGGCTTCCACGGCCATCGCGCGCCGGCTGCAGAAGAAATTCAATTCGGCCGGGTTGAACCTGACCATTGAGCAATGGAGTGTGTTGTACCAGTTATGGAAGAAAGACGGCATCAGCCAGCAGGAGTTGTGCAATGCCACTTTCAGGGATAAGCCAAGCATCACCCGCCTGGTAGATAACCTGGAGAAGCTGCAATTGGTAAAAAGGGTTCCTTCGGAAACGGATCGACGGATCAACCTGATCCACCTGACCCGCCAGGCACAGAAACTGGAAGAAGAAACCATGGCGCTGGCGGAAGAAACACTGAACGAAGCCCTGGTGACGGTTCCGCCCGACAGGATTGAGGTTTGTAAGGAAGTACTTCAAATTGTGTACGACAACCTGAAATAAACAACAACTTAATTCATCGCATAACGAAAAACTTTTTCATATGAGTACCGAAATAAAAAAATCGCAGGCGCTGAAAGGCGGCGAATGGCTGATCAGGGAGAGTTCTCCTTTCGACACCTTTATTTCCGAAGATTACAATGAGGAGCAGCAGATGGTAAAAGACATGTGCTCGGCTTTTCTGGACAGTGAAGTGTTGCCGATCCTGGACCGGATCGACAAAATGGAGCCGGGCCTGATGCCTTCATTGGTAATGAAAGCAGGGGAGCAGGGTTTGCTGGGAACTTCCATACCCGAGCAGTATGGCGGTCTGGGAAAAGATTTTATTACCTCAACGCTCGTGAATGAAGCGCTGGGCGGAGGTTTTTCCTTCTCCGTTGCCATCGCAGCGCACACAGGTATCGGCACCCTGCCAATCCTTTATTTCGGTACGGAGGCACAGAAACAAAAATATGTATCCCGGCTTGCGACGGGCGAATGGAAGGGCGCTTACGGATTAACCGAGCCCAATAGCGGAAGCGATGCCCTGGGGGCCAAGACCACCGCAAAGCTGAGCGCCGACGGAAAACATTATATCCTGAATGGTCAGAAATGCTGGATCACCAATGGTGGTTTTGCAGACGTCTATACTGTGTTCGCCAAAATCGACGGAGATAAATTCACCGGATTCATTGTGGAAAGAGGGTTTGAGGGTTTTACCCAGGGTCCGGAAGAACATAAGATGGGAATCAAAGGATCTTCCACAGTGCAGTTGTACTTCCAGGATTGTAAGGTTCCGGTAGAAAACGTGCTGGGTGAAATCGGCAAGGGCCATGTTATCGCCTTCAACATTCTCAATATCGGTCGTCTGAAACTCTGCGCAGCAGCCCTGGGTGGCGCTCGTCGTGCGCTGACCACTTCCATCGAATATGCCAATACCCGCGAGCAGTTCAAACAGCCTATCGGAAATTTTGGGGCGATCAAGAACAAGATTGCCGAATCGGCGATCCGGCTGTGGGTTTGCGAAAGTTCACTTTACAGGGCGTCCAAATGGATCGACGACAAGGAACATGAACTGCTGGCTGCCGGAAAGCCTTTCAATGAGGCATTGCTTGGCGCTGCGGAAGAATATGCTATCGAATGCGCGATCCTCAAAGTATATGGAAGCGAAGTGCTCGATTTTGTGGTAGATGAGGGCGTACAAATACATGGTGGCAACGGTTTCAGTGATGAATATGTGATTTCAAAAGCCTATCGCGACAGCCGGATCAACCGCATCTATGAAGGAACGAATGAAATCAATCGCCTGCTCACCGTGGACATGGTATTGAAAAGAGCGTCGAAAGGGAAGCTCGACCTGATGAACCCGGCCATGGCGGTACAGAAAGAACTGATGAGCATTCCCGATTTCGGCAGCGAAGACGAAGGCCTGTTCGCAAAAGAGAAAAAGCTTGTGGCCAGCTTTAAGAAAGCGATCCTGATGACAGCGGGCGCCGCAGTCATGAAACTGATGATGAAGATTGAGCAGGAGCAGGAAATTCTGATGAACATTGCCGATATGGCCATTGAAACGTACAATGCCGAAAGCGCCCTGCTGCGACTGATGAAACTGGTTGATAAGAAAGGAGAGCAGGCTTGCCAGTATGAAAGCAATATTGTGAAGTCGTACCTCTACGATGCGGCAGACCGTATCAGCAAACATGGCAAAGACGCTATCAACGCTTTTGCTGAGGGAGATGAACAAAGAATGATGTTGCTTGGACTGAAGCGTTTTACCAAAGCCGAGCCATTTAATGTGAAGGAAGCCAAACGAGCGATTGCCAACAAGCTGCTGGCCGATAATAAGTTTCCATTATAAGGGAAGAAATAAGGGCGGATGAGATTAGCCAATGTGATAATTAGTGAATGAGCCAATAAAATGACGAATTACGGATGGCGAATGACGAATGGGAATGTGATTAGTGGATTCCAAGGGGCCGAATCCTCCCGGCTAAGCCGGGATAAGACTCGCCTGTGGAAAGTGAAAGCGAGCAATGGGAGAGAGAGCGAAATAGAATAGATGCAAAATAAAACCAACGTGAAACGATAAACCAGAAACGATAAACGTAATCATATTAGCTTCTGCCTCTCCCGGTCAGAAGCTTTTTTATTATCTTCATAGCTCATTCTTTTCGATATGAAATCGATTCCACGCAGGAAGTTTATCGGACAGGCTGCCCTTGCGGCCGGATTGCTGACCACTTCCTTCAAAAACTCAACAGCTATGGCAGAGAACAAGACTTTTATCCACCATGTGTATTTCTGGTTAAAGAACCCCGACAGTAAAGAAGATTTGCAAAAACTGATTGATGGATTGAAGAAACTGTCAAAGGTTGGCACCATCGCTTCTCATCATATAGGTATGCCGGCGCCTACTAATAGAGACGTAATAGACCGCTCTTATTCGGTTTCCTGGTGCCTGTTCTTTAAATCGGCAGCCGACCAGGATAGCTACCAAACCGATCCCATACACCTGAATTTCGTTAAAGAGTGCTCCATGCTCTGGAGCAAAGTGGTGGTGTATGATTCGATAGATGTGTGATATTGGTCTTTAGTTTATTGTTTATCGTTTCACGTTTTACCCAGGAAGGACGGCCAATATACAATTTGATCCGTCAAAAGGTCAACGACTTTCTTCCTCAACAAACGTGAAACGATAAACTATAAACGGAAAACCCTACTTGTTTTCCGGATGCGGGTTTCCGTGGTGACAGGTTTTGCAACTGATCGGCGCTACCATGTCTTTTCCATCGGCATCTTTACCGGGCTTGAATTTGAAGAATTTTTTATTGATCTTGCCCATCATCTTGTACATATTGCGGGCCATTTGTTTCTCCGGTTTGGCATCGCTGGCAAAATCCAGTTTGCGCGGATCATCTGCACGGGAGGCATGGCAGAAATTACATTTAACACCCAGCGCTGATTTCCATTCGTCCATAACGGCATCCAGTTGTTCGTGGGTGAGGTTTTTTGGCAACACTTTCAAGTTGCGCTTTGGCTGTTCTTGCGGCGGCTGGCTGGCGGCAATGCCAACAATCACCATCAGGGCCAGACCTAAAACGACAGTCAGTTGTTTTTTCTGAAACATACAATTTTAGTTTAAGGTTCAAAATACAAAAATCTTGGACGTTTTTTTTCACAACTGCCAGCGTTTTTAATAAAAGACTCTTTCTTTGTCCCTTCTTCCTCACCTTCTATCAAGCCTGTTATGCTATCCAATAAGAAAGCCGCCATCGGATTCATCTTCATTACACTGCTCATCGACGTGATCGGTTTCGGAATCATCATACCGGTAAGCCCGAAGCTGATCATGGAGCTGAAGCACTGCGATCTTAGTATTGCTTCGGAATATGGAGGGTACCTCATCTTTGCCTATGCCACCATGCAATTTCTCTGTGCGCCGATACTGGGAAACCTGAGCGACCGCTATGGCCGTCGCCCTGTTCTTTTATTTTCACTGTTCGGATTTGCTGTCGATTATCTCTTCATGGCTTTTGCGCCAACCCTGGTTTTCCTGTTTATCGGAAGGATCATTTCAGGAATCACCGGTGCCAGCTTCACTACGGCCACCGCATATATCGCCGATGTGAGCCCGCCGGAAAAGAGAGCCCAGAATTTCGGAATTGTTGGGGCGGCGTTTGGCCTTGGTTTTATCATAGGCCCCCTGATCGGAGGGCTGCTGGGCGGACTGGGTCCGCGTGTTCCCTTTATGGTGGCGGCAGGCCTCAGTTTCCTCAACTGGATATATGGCTTCTTTGTGTTGCCCGAATCGCTGCCCAAAGAGAACAGGCGGCCTTTTGAATGGAAAAGAGCCAACCCGGTGGGATCCCTGATGCAGTTAAAGAAATACCCCGCCATTGCCGGGCTGGTCTCTTCACTAACCCTGATCTACCTCGGTTCACACGCGGTGCAGAGTACCTGGAGTTACTATAGCATGGAAAAATTCAAGTGGCACGAATCGGAAGTAGGCATTTCGCTGGCAATTGTAGGGCTTTGCGTTGGACTGGTTCAGGGGCTGCTCATCCGCAAAACCATTCCTCTTCTGGGGCAGGAAAAAAGTATTTACCTCGGGATTTTATTATATGCGATGGGAATGATCCTTTTTGGAATGGCGACGAAGGGGTGGATGATGTACAGTTTTACGATCATTTATTGCATGGGCGGAATCGCCGGCCCGGCTTTGCAGGGCATCATCTCCACACATGTGCCAGCCAACGAACAGGGCGAATTGCAGGGAGCGCTCACAAGCTTGATCAGCCTGACGTCAATCCTGGGGCCGATCGTGATGACCGGGCTGTTTGCCTATTTCACCAATAAAAACGCCCCGGTTTACCTGCCCGGAATGCCATTTTTTGCAGGCGCTTTCCTGATGACCATCAGCGCCTGGCTGGCCTATCGCACCCTATACCGCGAAAAGCATCCTGTTGCCCCGCAATAAAGGCAACAAAATCAAAAGAAGCGGCGATCAGGCCGCTTCTGATGGTGAATGTAAGCTTAGGGTTAGCGAGGTTCCAAGGTCCTTGTCAATACTCATCCGGATCGAACCACCCAGAGGGCGAATTTCTTTCTGAACCAGGTAAGTTTTTTCGGCAAGACTGTCGCAGAATACCGGATCAACGCAATGCACGCTGATCGTGGTGTTGCCGGTTTCATCCGCAAAAACCTGGATACACTGCTCGCGTGTCAGCGAGATTACGTTCTCTAACAGGTTTCCCAGGGTATGAGAAACGAGATCCTGGTTCTTGCCTAATGAAATGTTGGGGGAGATGTGATTGACAATAAAACTGCGGCGTTGCAAGGTTAGAGGCATAAAGCTCGCAGATAACTGGCTGACAATATTTTTTAGGTACTGATGGGCCAGCGATTCGGGTAAAAACGGGTCGTTTTTCATCTTCTTAAACTTTTAGGGATAAAATGGATTTTAGCCTCATAGGGCACAGAGTAACGGGTGCGGGAGTTAAAAAGGGAAAAAAGGGGGTAGGGGTTAAAAAATCAGGCCTTAACTAAAAATAACGGGTCGGTTCTTTACCAAATAAAGTGTGTTTCAGAGCAAATCACTGCTTTAAGGGCGCTTTCAAAGGATCAGGATCAATGGTACCAGGGGTAAATAATCATCAAAAAAACATCAGAGCCTTAACCATCAAACAGCGTTGCAATCATGCTGCTTGATGACACAAAGTAACGGCGGCCGAAGGCCCTTTTCAATAGTTCATTTTGTGAAAGAAAGGTCTTTTTTATACAGGACTTTGTGTAGTTGATACACTACAGGCGTTTCATGTTTATCGTTGGTAGTTTAACGCTGAATAAGGAAGGCAGGTGTTTTATAATCTTGCCGGGATCGTACTATCGCTTTTGCAGTCTTAAAAACGTGAAACTTGAAACGATAAACGCAAAACGGTTTTCGAAGGTCACAGCCTCCCTACTTCAAATATCTCTCAAAAAACTCCCAGGCCCGGAGCATCTGGTCTATGCGTTGCCGGTTGTTTCCGCTGCGGGTAATTTCATGAGTGGCTCCGGGATGGCGTACATATTCTACGGGTCTTCCGAGAACTTTCAGGCTTTTGAACATTTCTTCGCCCTGTATAACTCCGGTACGCAAATCGTTCTCTCCATGAAACATGAGATAGGGAGTAGTAATATTCTGTACATAATTGATAGGTGATTCGCGTTCCAGGATATCGAATGTTTTTTTCTCCCAGGGGTAGCCGCCAAAATAATTAGGAACCAGGCGCCAGGCATTGCCTTCTCCAAAAAATGTTCGGAGATCGTATACACCACGCTGGCTGCAGGCAGCCTTGAATCTTTTATCGTGTCCGATGATATAGGCAATGAGGTAGCCGGCGTAGGAGCCACCGGTAACGGTCAGTTTCGACGTATCGGCCCAGCCTTCTGCTACGGTTTTATTGAGAGCGGTGAGTACATCATTCATCGGTCCGTTGCCCCAGTCATTGATGTTTGCTTTCAGAAAGTTCAGCCCATATCCTCCGGATCCGCGGGGATTACTATATACCACTCCATATCCTTTTGCTGTCCAGAACTGAAACTCGTGCCACATGCTGCTCTCACCGGGTCCCCACATGGCGGAGGGTCCGCCGTGTATCTGTAATAAGAGCGGGTATTTCCTGCCGGGTTCATAATTGGCCGGTTTCATAACCCAGTATTCTACCGTCAGGCCCTTTTCGTTTTTGAATTCGTGTTTTTCAGGCATGATCAGCTTTTTGTTCTGCAACCAGTCGGCATTGAATGAACTGAGACGAACGGCATTCCTGGCATCGGCAGATGCGGAGTATAATTCAAAAGGATTGGCAACTTCTGTTTTCACAAACACGAGTTTGTTATTGCGCAGGGAATAAGAGCCAATGCCGCTGTTAAAGTCGGTCAGGTTTTCCACTTTGCGGTTCGTCAGGTCGGCCTTTGCCAGTACGGCGCCGCCATTACTTTGAGCGGTAAACCAAATGTATTTCTCATCATCACTCCACGTGATACTTCCTTTATTTCGATCGTAGGGAATGGTAACCAGGTCTTTCTCTGTTCCTGAAATGGGCATCAGGGAAAGAGTAGGCACCGAAACGAAGCTGGTAGGACCATGCTGAACCACGAGCCATTTGCCGGAAGGCGACACAACTGCCCCATTGAAGCTATAATCGGCCCGGCCCAGTAACTTTCGGAGATTGCTTCCGTCAAGATTGATGGTAAAAACCTGGTTTTCCAGTGTCCGGTCGGGATGAAGGGTATCATTGACATCACCTTCGATCAGCAGCTGCCCGCTGCTGCCGATATACTGCGGATTAAAGAAACTGTGAAATCCGCGGGTGATCTGGCGGGGAGTGGCGCCGGACCTGGCATCTACCAGGTATACATGTACGAAACTTATATCGGAGGATGTGGTGGATTCTTCCTGGAACTGGAGCTTGGTGAGCACTTTCGCTTTTTTGTCTTTTTCATTGTTATCCAGGTAGGCCCTTACTTCTTCCAATGAGCCGTCGGGGTCTAACTTCGCTGTATTGGGAAGAAGGTTTTCATTTTTTGTGAAACCGGGTTTTTCAAAATTCCATCGGGGAAGTTCTTTACCCGGATTTACACCGGTATCGGAAAGCATATCTTTAAGAGGGATACTGCAGGTGAACAGCAGTTGCTTTCCATCGGGACTCCACCTCGGCGACGAGGCTCCGTATTTATGTTTTGTCAGCTGAATAGGTTCACCGCCATCAAGCATCAGTTGAAACAGCTGCGCTTTTCCGTCTGCTGCCCTCACAAACACAATACTTTTTCCGTCGGGGCTCCAGGCAGGCTGAGAGGCACCTTCCCTGGCAAAGGTTAACTGACGCGGCGCACTGCTTCCATCAGTGTTTACCATCCACAGCTGGGTAACGTATTTGTATTCCCACTTGTTATCTTCCGGCTCGATGCTGGTTACTGTAAATACCGCTTTGCTGGCATCGGGATTCAGCGACACCGATCCGATATTTTTTATTTTGAGCATATCGGTAACCCTGATCAGTTCCTTTCCATTTTGGGCGAATAGTAATTGCGAGGTGAATACAGTAATAACGAAAGCGAATATTTGTCTCATAATGCCGGTATTTGAACTTGAAAATAAATAGAGGAGTCAGCAAATCTAGTTAACCTCCAGCCTGTCTTTATCAGGTAGGGAAGGGAATTTGACGTGCGGTTCCAGCTGGTACCAGAATACCACCGAAGCAATGTCGTCTTGCAAGGGCAGGTATCTGCCGCCTTCTCTCCATCCCAGCGCCTGTATGGTTACTTTGAGATCCTTGTCGAACCGTATCGGGTCGTTGATATGCCAGCGGTACAATCCGAATCGCTGCATCACCTGGTAATGCCCGTCGCCTTTGATCACCTGGGGCAAACCGGCATAGGGGGTATTGAATTCGGTATAGTCTACCACTTCTACACCCGGAGATATTTTACGGCGCGTATCAAAATCGTAAGAACCGCAGAAATAATCTTCTGTTCCCGTACCGCAGATGGTAGGGTACTCGGTGTCTCCGTCCATGAAAAATTTGATTTCTCCTTCTCCCCACCATCCGTTGTTATGTACGCCCCAGGCCATATAGGTACCTACATATTGGCCTTTTCCTTTGATATTATCTACCAGGGTATACACTTCTTTGTAAGGAAGAGGATTTGTACGCCGGAACTGTGCGTGAAAATAGGCAGCATCGCTGGGCACTTCGGTGAGGATATAATCGACCTGGTAATAAAGGATCATATCCTCGTTGGCGATGTTTTCCATGGTAATGCGGCATTTTTTGCGGAAGGGCATCGGCCAGTAACAATTAAAAGCGCTGCCGGGGTTAACGTTAACCGCCAATGAAGTGAGCTTGGAATACTGACCCCATCCCATTCCAAAAAAATCGCCTACCGGAACCTCAACGGAAGGTTCTTTTTCATCATCCCAGTAAAAGCGAAGGATCGACCAGCGCCAGTTTCCGGTTGGGGTCATCCAGATATGCTGAATGGAACCAGATCCATCAATCTCCGCCACCGTATAAGTTGTTTTTGATTTGATGCGTACGCTGGGGCTCACTTTCCAGCCCTGTCCCAGATCCCGGGAAGGCCCCAAGCCGGTGCCGGTGGTTGCCATTCCCCCCTTTCCTTTTTCCCCATTGAAGTTTTCGGGACTGATACTCCTGCTTTTCGCATCGGAAACCCTGAAGAGATTGCCCATATTCAC
Source organism: uncultured Chitinophagaceae bacterium (assembly GCA_964605065.1). Classification (GTDB taxonomy): domain Bacteria; phylum Bacteroidota; class Bacteroidia; order Chitinophagales; family Chitinophagaceae; genus Endoryza. The sequence goes on along the minus strand of CAZSAQ010000001.1, from coordinate 234,263 downwards.
GTCAATACCGTTGAATTTTTGCTGGGACCAGGCGGCAGTAACAGCCATAATACCTGTAATCAGGATAGCAAGCTTTTTCATGATGTCTGTTTTGGTTGTTAGGAAGCTGAATATACGGAAAGAGGGTCGAAAATGACGAACTTTGTCGCGCCGCCGTTGTAAAAAGCCAAGGACGCTTGGTACATTTAAAGACCCGATAAAAGAAAGAAGATATTTATCACTTAAAAAAATAGAACCAATGGGTAAACTGGTCAGCGAATTCAATGAATACAGGGAGAAAATGAATGAAGTGATCCTCTCCAAAAATAACCTGGTGATGAAAAGGCTCTGGAACCTGGATACCAATACCTATGAGGCAGGAGCACTCGATAAACAAACCAAGGAGATGCTGGGCCTGGTGGCCAGCATGGTATTAAGATGCGATGATTGTATTAAGTATCACCTGGGTAAATGTCATGAACTTGGGGTGAAAACTGACCAGATGTATGAAATATTCGCCGTAGCCAATATTGTCGGTGGCACCATCGTGATTCCTCATACGCGAAGAGCAGCAGAGTATTGGGAGGAACTGACAGCAGGATGATCAGGCGCATCTTTTTCATTCCATTCTTTTCAGTAAATTTGGTTATAATCTATACTTATGAGCGATACAACAGTGGCACAGCCGTTAACCGCTAAAGATTTTGCAACAGACCAGGAAGTGCGTTGGTGTCCCGGTTGTGGCGACTATTCCATACTGGCCCAGGTGCAGAAAGTGATGCCTTCACTAGGTATACCAAGAGAAAATATTGCCATAGTGTCGGGGATAGGATGCAGCAGCCGATTTCCCTATTACATGAATACCTACGGAATGCATTCCATTCACGGAAGAGCTACGGCCGTTGCGTCCGGATTGAAAGCTGCCCGGCCCGAGTTGAGTGTCTGGATTGTAACTGGCGACGGGGATGGCCTCAGTATCGGGGGTAATCATACCATTCATCTGCTCAGGCGAAATTTTGACGTAAACATTCTGTTATTCAACAACCAGATATACGGTTTAACGAAAGGTCAGTACTCTCCTACTTCTGAAGAAAGCAAGGTAACCAAATCCACACCTTACGGTAGTATCGATCATCCGTTCAATCCACTCGCCCTGGCGCTGGGAGCCGATGCCGGATTTGTGGCCCGCAGTATGGACCGCGATCCCAAACATCTCCAGGAAATGCTGATCAGAAGCCACAAACACAAGGGAACTTCTTTCCTCGAGATATACCAGAACTGCAACATATTTAATGATGGCGCTTTTGAGATTTTTACCGAAAAAGGAACAAAGGCCGACAATACCCTTTTCCTGGAACAGGGAAAGCCCTTGCTCTTTGGCGCCAACAAATCAAAAGGTATCCGGTTGGATGGGTTCAAGCCGGTAATAGTGGACCTGGAAGCCGGTGCTTCGGCGGATGATTGCTGGGTGCATGATGAACACGATTTCTACAAGGCACAGATACTCGTTCGCCTCTTTGATGATCCCCGCATTGAAGGACATTTACCAAGGCCTTTCGGAGTGTTTTACGAAACCGACAGACCTTGCTACGAAGAAAGCCTCCAAAAGCAGATCGATACCGTCATTGCCTCCAAAGGCAAGGGCGACCTGGATAAGCTTCTCCGCGGCAATGAAACCTGGACAATTGCCTGATGCTTGCATTCAAAATTTGAAATACCATCATATTGGAATAAAACAACCCCCAAAGCTTTGGGGGTTGTTTTATTCTAGCCCTTTCTGATTCTCATAGATCGCATCGTACCGGGTAACAACACTGATTTTCGAAATCTCGTTGCTCAGCTTTTCTATTCTTATCACCACTTCACTCAGGCCTGAAGAAGTACTTCTTTCCAGTTTTTCCACTCTAATCTGCAATCCGTCCATTCTTTTTTCAACCACTGATATCCTTGTTTCTATTCTGGATATTCTTATTTCAATGGCGATGAAACCGGCTTCCAGGAGGGATACTCTTTCTTCGATTGCTGACAGCCTCTTTTCAATGACGACCAATCTTAACTCAATGGCCACGATTTTCTCTTCAATGGCTTTGAACCTGGCTTCTAAGAGAAATACCCGCTCTCCGATCGCCGCCACCTTCTTTTCAATGACGACTAACCTTGACTCGATCTCCGTGATTTTCTCTTCGATGATGGTAAACCTGGCTTCCAGGAGGGATACCATTTCTTGGATTTCCGAGACCCTCTCTTCAATGCGGGTCAACCGTGATTCGATGGCAGTGATTTTCTCCTCGATGACAGCGAACCTGGCCTCCAGGAGGCATACTCTTTCTTCGATTTCCGAGACCTTCCTTTCAATGACGGTTAATCTTGATTCGATCTCCGTGATTTTCTCTTCGATGGCAGCAAACCTGGCTTCCAGGAGGGATACCCTTTCTTCGATTTCCGAGACCCTCTCTTCAATGACGGTTAATCTTGATTCGATGGCCGTGATTTTCTTGTCAATCAGGGTTGATCGTTCATCCAGGGTTGACAAAGACTTTCCTACCAGGTCAAAATTGACGGTTACGTTATTGAAGCCGGCAATGACCAGATTCTTTAATTCAGCCAGCTCCGGCATTAAAGCCGGACTATTGCTTCCCGGAACAACTCTTTCTTCCATAGGTAAAACATTTATTGGAAGTCAAATCTAGGAATAAGGATCCTCAAAACTCAATTTAATTTCACATAAATTTTTAATAACCAATGAGTTATGAGTATTTTCGAATAGATAAGAGGGTAATGGCTAATAAGAGTAGGTTTATTGGCGAGGATAGTGCCCATATACTCTGTGGAAATCTAGATTCTTTGGCAATAGGGATAAAAAAAATGCCAGCGATGGAAATCGCCGGCCTGTGCTTACCTCTGAAACCACAAAAAGAAAGAAGTTTACACGATGTGTTTATGAATATTTTTCTGATTTGCTTGTTGGAAAAATTGCTGAAAATAAAAAGCTGGTACTGCCGTAGAGCGGCCGGGTCCAGTACAGATTTTTGTGGTGATCAGCACTTTCATGTACAAATGGTGTCTGCGAGTAAGAACGCAGTTAGTTTTGGTTATTTAGTTTGGTTGCGAACTGACAGTTTTCACAATTAACAAGCGTACATCAACAGGAGTATTGTTAAAAGGGTGGGACCGGATTGTAGGGTATATATAATGAATCCTCTATGGAGTCAAAAAAACATCAACTGAAACGGAAATTGGAATGCTGGAAATTGGATGGTTGGAGGAGGAAGTTGGATTAGAGGTAGCTAAGTCCAGCAGGTAAATGCTTTGATAGCAGGGCTAAATTAAAGAGTGTTTTTTTAAAAATCAATAATTTTTCAAAAAATTTTACATGAACCTCATTACTCCTAGATTGTTATTAACTTAAGTCAATTCGACTCCATATTTACCCCTACTGGCTGGACAGTTCTTTTTCGGCTGCTTTGAAGATTTTATCCCTTTTGTAGTTGTACCACCATATTGGGGCGGTTTTTTTCATGAGGGTATCTATATTTCTCATGCCCACGAGGTTCCAGGCACCTTTCAGCTTACCGGCCAGGCTGGGTTGCAGGGCCCGGAGACTCATGGCGAACCCGCTGTCGAGGTATTCCATATGGTGCCAGTATCCACCGGGCATAAATAAGGTGTCGCCATGTTCCAGGATCACCTCCAGTCCGTGCACCCTTTCGAGGGCGGGAAACTGGTCGAAATTCACCTTGCTCTTCTGCGGATCGGAATAATAGCTGAAATCGGCCAGGCTCAGTACTTCAAAGGGCTTCCTGTACAGCTTATGCTGCTCTTCGTAAGGGAACAGCAGCACCCTTTTTCGCCCGATAAACTGGGTATGAACAATATGGGAGAGATCGATATCGAAATGCATATGTGTGATGGACCCCTGCCCGCCCACAAAAAGCATGGGAACCCTCTTTACAAAACCCTTCATAAGATGATCGGGCCAGCTGAAATCCTGGGTTAACTGGGGAGCGTGATTGAAGATGTTGAACAGGAAAATTCGCCAGGCGGCAGGTCCGCGGCGGATCATGTCTACATAGTCGCCGAAACTGGTATAGTCATCCGCCTTGTTGATGGGCGTATATGCATCGCTCTTCACATTATTATAAATCCCTACCTTCTTGTCGCCAACTATCTGCTTGAAATAATCCCAATTCCATTTATGATAAGCCGGCCAGTTTTTTGACAGATCTTTGATGACCACAGGGATCTGGGGCTGATAGTATTTATGTTTGAATTCTTCAGGACTGATTGAATTCACAACATCAACAGGCTTTAACATCATACCCAGGAAATTTCGGCAAATTTAATATTAAATTCATTTTTACCATCGAATCAATTGTCGCTGTTTGTCATTTGGCTGTTAAATTCAACATCACCCTTTAAAGACTTTCATCATGCTATTGCATATTCACCCAGACAATCCCCAGCCACGGGCCGTACGCACCCTGGTAGATACGCTTGTCGACGGAGGCGTAATCATCTATCCAACAGATACAGTTTACGGATTGGGTTGTGATATTTTTCAGCAAAAAGCCGTGGAAAGGATTTGTCGTATCAAACAGGTGGATCCGCAAAAAGCACAACTATCATTTATCTGCGCCGATCTGAGCGACCTGAGCAAATACACCAAAAGTATCTCGACACCCTTGTACCGAATGCTTAAAACATACCTGCCGGGCCCATACACGTTTATTCTCCCGGCAAGCAGGGAAGTGCCGAAAATCCTGAAAAGCAGGAAAGACACCATTGGGCTGAGAATACCCGACAATAAAATCGCGCAGGCGATCATTCGGGAACTGGGTCGCCCGCTCCTCAGCGCTTCAATTCCGGGGCATACCAACGAAGAATGCACAGACCCGGAAGTAATGCAGGATGTATTCGGCAAACTGGTAGATCATGTAGCCGATGGGGGCATCGGCGGATTGACACCTTCAACCATTATCGACTGCACAGGCGAAGAACCACTGGTCATTCGCCAGGGTCTGGGAGAATTTCCTTTGGAGGTTTCGCATTAAAACGCGGCATTGCCGGTTAGCTCATTGTCGTTAATTTGCGACTCTTTTTAAAAACAAAAACCATGCAGCAGGAACTCTATCAAAAGCTATTTCCGGATCACTTCACACTGGAAACTCCTCGGGTACTGTTGCGGGTACTAAAAGAAGATGATTTTAGCCTGCTGGCTCCCCTTACCAAAAATGAAGATAGCTGGAAGTATTTTACCTTTCAGCTGAATGACGACGTTGAATTGAAAAACTGGATACGAAAAGCGATGGAAGAACGCAAGGCAGCCTCGCGGGTTCCTTTCGTGATCATCGATAAACACGATAAGACAATCGCAGGAAGTACCAGCTACGGAAACATTTCCTTCTATGATAAGCGCCTCGAAATCGGCTGGAGCTGGCTGGGTACAGACTATATGGGCACGGGCGTTAACCGCCAGGCAAAATTTGTATTGCTGGCCCATGCCTTCGAAGGGCTGGGAATGGAAAGAGTGGAAGTAAAGACAGATGTACTGAATGAAAGAGCCCGTGCAGCTCTGCTAAAAGTGGGCATGTATGAAGAAGGCGTGCTGCGAAGCCATATGCAAATGCACAGCAATCGCCGGCGCGACAGCGTTTACTACAGCATCATCCGGGAAGAATGGCCCGCGGTGAAGGCACGTTTCTTTTCCGACCTGGCATAAAAAGAACCCGCCTGACTGGCAGACGGGCCCTACCTCAAACCATCGCTTATGCATTGACTATTTCCTGTCGAATCGATTGTGTTTGTACCTGTATATATGACGATCTGTTTTTCTTTGTTCATGCTTCAGCATTTTTCTTTCACGGGGGCCGATATGCCCGTCATTCATTTTCGCCCGGCGAAGATGACGATGATAACGTTTTTGCTCTTTTCTCAGCTTGTGACGCTCGAACCGGGTCAGTTCTCCTGATTTTACTCCCTGGGCAATCCGCGCACGCTGATGATGATTCTTAAGCCCGCCCGCAACCTGGGCAGAAGCACTGCTTGCAGCCAAGCCCATCACGAGGGCTACCAGTACGATTATTTTTGTTTTCATGACACTTGTTTTTACATTGTTACGAATACATTTAAGACCCGCAAACAAGAGCCAGGTTTAAACGCAAATCATAAAGAAATGTAAAATGGTCAGTCCCAGATCGACAACTGGGAGTCAATACACTGGAAGCTTTTTCGATGATAGTCGCAGAGGCCGTTTTCTTCTATGGCTTTCCGGTGTTCGGCAGTGCCGTATCCTTTGTTTGTATTCCAGCCATAAAGTGGAAACCGCTCGTGCAGTTCGGCCATATATTCGTCGCGATAGGTTTTTGCAAGAATACTGGCGGCGGCAATAGAAGCATAGATGCTGTCTCCCTTGATAACACATTCGTGTCTTACCCGTTTATACTTGTTGAAACGGTTGCCATCAATCAGCAATAGCTCGGGTTTAATAGAAAGTTGGGCGATGGCCAGGTGCATGGCTTTGAAGGATGCCTGCAGAATGTTGATCTCATCAATTTCAGGAGCATCCACCCTTGCCACCGCATAGGCCAGGGCATTGGCCTCAATGAACAATCGCAATTCCCTGCGATTGTTTTCCGATACTTTTTTTGAATCGTCCAGGAGGGGATGAAAGAATCCCGGAGGAAGAATAACGGCAGCCGCATAAACCGGACCTGCCAGGCAGCCACGCCCGGCTTCATCACATCCCGCTTCTATCAGATTTTCAGAAAATGAATTCTTCAGCAACAGCGTCGGTTTAAGCCGGCTAAAGGTAGAAATAAAAAATTATCTCCGGAGGCCCTCGCCTTGCAGGCGGATCCTGATATGAAAGCAGTGAGGCCAGCCGGCATGACCATCCGCAATCAGGACTCCCGTATCTTTGTTGGGTATGAGTCAATCTGCAGACACTACACTGGTTGAACACCTGTTCCCTCAATTTGAAAGAGAGTTGATCCGGGAAATGGAAACAAACGGCCAGGAAAAAGTTTTCGGGGAAGATGAATCCCTGATGCGTACCGGCCAGTATTTCAAAAATACAATGCTGATACTGGAGGGGCTGGTGAAGATATACCGCGAAGACGACCAGGGAAATGAGTACTTCATGTATTATCTCGGCCCCGGGCAGGCCTGTGCGCTGAGTATGATCTGTGCGGTGAGGTCGGAAGCCAGCCAGATCATGGCCCGAACGGTAAAGGAAACCAGGGTGCTGGCAATTCCGCTCCAGTATATGGACGAATGGATGCGTAAGTATAAATCCTGGTACCATTTCGTATTGGAAACTTACCGGGCAAGGTTTGAAGAATTGCTGGTGACCATCGATCATATAGCTTTCAGGGCGATGGATGAGCGACTGGAATTTTACCTCAAGAAACATCAGCAAACACTCGGTACTGACATCATTGATATCAGCCATCAGCAAATCGCCGATGAATTGAACTCGTCACGCGAAGTGATTTCACGCCTCCTGAAGAAAATGGAACAGATGGGTAAGGTGCGCCTGCAACGCAACAGCATCCAGATATTGAAACTCTGAATACGACATTGCCGCCATAACATTGCATTCATACGATAACGATGGAAATTTTAGGATATACCGCTGCCATACTGATCGGCATTTCCCTGGGCCTGATAGGCGGAGGAGGATCCATCCTCACAGTACCCGTACTGGTTTACCTGTTAGGCGTTGATGCCGTGCTGGCAACCGGGTATTCTCTTTTCATAGTAGGATTTACCAGCCTGGTAGGAGGGGGAAAGGCTTTTATGAATAAGCTGGTTGATTTCAGGGCGGTATCCCTCTTCGGCATTCCTTCCATACTTACGATTTTCATCGCCCGTCATTTTGTATTACCTGCCATTCCCGAAAAACTCTTTCACCTCGGTCAACGCGAGGTGAGCAAAGGCAGTTTTCTCATGATCATATTCGGAATGCTGATGCTTACCTCTTCCTTTTTTATGTTGCGGGGACCGAAAGAAGCTCCCGAAACAGATAAGCCTGCAGAAGTACAGCAGTATACATTGCTTCATTTGTTATTGCCCGGCTTGCTGGTTGGCTTTACCACAGGTTTGCTGGGGGCGGGAGGTGGCTTCCTGATTGTTCCCGTACTGGTATTGATAATCGGCCTGTCCATGAAAACCGCCATCGGCACTTCGTTGCTGATCATTGCCATCAATTCCATATTCGGTTTTGTTTTCAGCATTGGCCGCTATCATTTTCATTGGAACCTCCTGCTGATTTTTACCGGCCTGGCAGTGGCCGGCGTCATTATTGGCGGCCTGCTGGCACAACGAATCGATGGTGCGGCCCTGAAAAAACTTTTCGGCGGCTTCGTGCTCCTGATGGGAATCGGCATCCTCATCAAGGAACTCTTCTACCCCTGATTTTCATTGCTTTCTGTTAAAACAGGTCTGTGACAAAAGTCATAGACCAGGCTGCTGCGTTTGTACAATTTTGTATCGTTACTGTCAATAAAAATTGACGGGTTAACCTCAAATCACAAAAACAAACGTCATGTTCGGTTTAAAAAATTTATTCGGTCCGAAAACAGATTTCAAGAAACTGGTAGCAGAAGGAGCCATTGTGCTGGATGTAAGAAGTCCGCAGGAATTTGCATCGGGCCATATTCCCGGAGCTACCAATATTGCAGTTGAACGTTTGCAGGGATCTATCGCATCGCTGAAGAAACAGGGAAAAACGATCATCACCTGCTGCCGTTCCGGTATGCGCAGCAATATGGCTGCAAATATGCTGAAGAGTGCGGGCATCCAGGCAATCAATGGCGGACCCTGGACCTCGCTGTACAAAAACCTTAACAAATGAGTTATTATCTCAGATCGTTAGTTTTCAATTGGAATGTTTGTCGCATTGTAAGAATATTTGGCAGTATTCCATTCATAGTGGCCGGAATCAAGGTGGGCCATTGGCCTACGGTTGCCTTTGGTGCAGTTTTTGCCGCGTTGGGTTTATTCTACACTCGTTGTTGCGCCTCAACCGACTGCTCTGTGGATTATTCTCGTCCTGCCCGATCAACTGCCAATGGAGTGGATTTTGAAGAAATAAAATAATTCTTATGAACAAGTTTGGAGACATCATACAATCAGACAAGCCGGTATTGGTCGACTTCTTTGCAGAGTGGTGCGGACCCTGTAAGGTAATGGCCCCTATTTTAAAGGAAGTGAAAAACCGGTTGGGCGAAGAAGTGACGATCCTGAAAGTTGATGTTGACAAGAACCCGGAAACGGCAAGATCATATAATATACAAGGTGTACCTACACTTATCCTCTTCAGGAACGGAAATATAAAGTGGAGACAATCAGGTGTTGTCAATGCCCGCGATCTTCAATCCGTTTTGAAGAATTATTCTACGTAAATTTATTGCGGCTGGTTATACGCCGGCCAATCAATCAATTCATTGGTGAAATGTTTCAGAAACGCACTGTAATCATGGCTGCTGTGGGTATTGCCCTGGGAGCGTTGGGTGGATTTTTATATTGGAAATATGTAGGATGCATTTCAGGCACCTGCGCCATCTGGTCAAACCCAACCAGGGCTACCCTGTACGGAGCATTGATGGGTGGGCTGCTTTTCCTGGCATTTACACCCGAAAGAAAATCGCAATAAAATACGGACGAAAATATCTATGCTCGAAGCTCTGCAAAAACCCTGGCCCTGGTATGTAGCTGGTCCACTCATCGGACTAATGGTACCTCTGTTATTGCTTGCCGGAAACAAATCATTCGGCATCTCTTCTTCCTTACGACATATATGTGCGGCCTGTTTTCCGGCAAACGTCCCCTTCTTCCAATATGATTGGAAAAAAGAATCCTGGAACCTCTTTCTGGTAGGAGGAGTTTTGATCGGGGGCTTCCTTGCAGGCTGGTTCCTGACCAATCCGGAAGCCGTAAAAGTGGATGAAAGACTGGTGAATGAACTGACTAAGTATGGCGTTACGGATCATAGCGGGCTGGTTCCGAAAGATCTTTTCAACTGGTCGGCACTGTTCACTGCCCGTGGCGCGATACTGATGGTAGCCGGCGGTTTCCTGGTCGGTTTCGGTACCCGTTATGCCGGTGGCTGTACTTCGGGTCATTCCATTATGGGGCTTTCCACGCTGCAATGGCCTTCGCTGGTAGCCACCTGCTGTTTTATGGCGGGAGGCTTTATCATGGCCAACCTGATTCTTCCACTAATTTTATCCTTCTGATTTTATGGCCGAACCAATCCTGAAACCGGTAAAAGAACTGAACACTGATTTTGAAGTGAGATCGCTCGACACGATGTGCCTGAACGAATCAGAAGTTAAAAGCCCCGCCTGGCATCAGCTGAAATATGTACTGATCGGCGCTTTCTTCGGCATATTGCTGGTAAAATCGGAAGTGATATCCTGGTACCGCATCCAGGAAATGTTCCGGTTGCAGAGCTTTCATATGTATGGAGTAATCGGCTCAGCCGTAGTAACCGGTATGATATCGGTGTGGATTATCCGAAAACTGAAACTGAAAACGGTATATGGAGAACCGGTCCGGTTCTCGATGAAGTCGTTCAACAAAGGCCAGGTGATTGGCGGCCTGATCTTCGGGTTCGGGTGGGCGCTCACCGGAGCCTGTCCGGGCCCGCTGTATGCTCAGATTGGAGCTGGTTCTTCGGTAACGGTCATTACTTTGTTGAGCGCCCTTGCCGGTACCTGGGTTTATGGAAGGCTCCGAAATAAACTCCCCCATTAATATGCGTGGCAAAGCGTACATAAGAACCATCGTACTGGTAACCACCCTGCTGGCGCTGCTTACGCTTATCGTATCCAGGCTGATACCGGGTAAGCCGCAGGCACCGATGGCAGCCGCGTATTACTGGATTCCGCCGGATACCGCATTTGTTCACTCCAGGCCCGATGCCGACCAGATTCTATATGGCCGCGAGATCATTCGCAACACTTCCTACTACCTGGGTCCGAATGGTACGGTGGCGAAGACCAGCAACGGCATGAATTGCCAGAACTGCCACCTCGATGCCGGAACCCGTGCCTGGGGAAACAACTATGGCGCCGTTGCATCCCAGTATCCTAAATTCAGAGACCGTTCGGGCACCATAGAAACGATCCACAAACGGGTCAATGATTGTTTTCAAAGGAGCCTGAACTCGCCGCAACCACTCGACAGCAATTCGAAAGAAATGAAAGCCATAGAAGCCTATCTTCAATGGGTAGGCTCTAATGTGCCGAAAAAGATAAAGCCTGCAGAGTCTGGAATCGAAGATATTGCCTTTCTCGACCGGCCGGCAGACACTATCAATGGCCATGCTCTTTACCTCGCGCGCTGCCGTCAATGCCATGGGGCGGATGGACAAGGTCAGCTCAATCCCGAAAGCTCCGGGTATTTATTTCCACCTCTTTGGGGAGCGAACAGCTATACTTCCGGTGCGGGTTTGTTTCGCATATCCAGGCTGGCCGGCTATATAAAAAATAATATGCCCAACGGAGCCACGCATGATCATCCCACGCTGAGTACCGAAGAAGCCTGGGATATTGCGGCATTCGTGAACTCGCAACCAAGACCTGTAAAAGTGTTTGCCTACGACTGGCCGGATGCATCACGAAAGCCAATCGACTATCCATTCGGTCCGTATTCGGACGGATTTTCCGAATCACAGCACAAATACGGTCCCTTTCTGCCAATCGTGGAAAAAAGAAAAGCGATCAGGGCCAAACAAGCCACGCATTAACCTAATTTCAATTCCCAATCATTGCAATATGAAAAAAAGAATCAGCTTCACGATCCTGTTGAGTTTGCTTTTACTGGCCGGAAAGTCACAGGTACATCACAAAATTGTATTTGACCTCACCAGCAAAGACACGGCGAACCAGAGCCGCGTGCTTCGTCAGTTCAATAATGTATTGAAAGAGGCGCCCGACGCCGAACTGGAAGTGGTGTGTCATGGCTTCGCAGTAAACATGCTGGTCAAAACACAAACCGTGTTTGAAGAGCAGATGAAAGAGCTGGCCAAAAAGGGAAAAGTAACTTTTAAAGTATGCGCCAATTCCATGAAAAGGCTTGGTATAGATAAATCACAGCTCATTCCATTGGCGGAAGTGGTGCCAATGGCAATTCTCGAACTCTCCGCCAAACAACAACAGGGATGGAGTTATATCTGGGCGGAATAGGGGGGAGGGTTTGCAGTTTGCGGTTTACTGTTTGCCGTCTGTTCTGTAAAAATTCAAAAATCAATATTGAGCCCCAAAATTGGGTTACTAGTTGATTGTCGAGTCTTCATTTGTTCCATTCAAACTCCGTAAACTGTAAACCGCAAACCGCAAACTGATTTCATTCTCTCAACCGGCAAATATATACGCACATCCTTTTTCCTGGGCGCGGCCGAGGGCCCATACTCCCGAGGGCACAGGCTGAATACCTGGCAACAGGCCGCTCATCCATTCTTTCTTGATTTCGGCGGCATCTGCATTCAATCCTTTTGCCACTGCGGCGCTGTAAACTGTGGTAGCTGCTTCACATACGCAAAACATCACACCACTTTCCTGTAATTCGTTAATGCCTATTTGTACAGGCCCGATGCCCGGAACAGTATAAGTACCGGGGGCCGGTTTCCAGAAGGGGTTTTTGCTGACTATATTACCCTGGGCGTCCTTCACTTTAAACAGTTCACCGAATTTGTATTTTTCCCATAGCCGGTCTTCAAAAGCATAACCGATGGAATCGTGACGTAGCACCACTACCACATTGCAGTCTTTTTCGGGAGTGCCTGTTGCGGCATTTGTCATGAGGAATACTCTCGACCAGGCGAAGGGGAACATACCATTGGGGTGAGGAGAATCATATACCACTTTGTGCTTTCCTTTGATCTGGCTGAACCAGGCATCTGGTCCGCCGGGACCGGTTACGGCATTTTTTTCTGCAAGAGCCTTAAGCGGAATCAGGTTGGAGAGTCCGAGACCTGCTGCACCGGTTGCAAGCATACCGAGAAAGCCCCGGCGACCGGTGGATGGTGAGGTTGCCATAATAGTTGATTTAGGTGAGTAAAAAAAGAGCGACCTGAAAAGCTACGAAAAAAAAGATGTACGGGAGCGAATTGAACTTTTTTTATGGAAGCCTGTATATATTTCGCTGGCATTTAAGGAACTGAATCTTCTTAACTTTGCGCGCGATGAACGGTATCAACACTCAGAAATCGGTAAAACCCATTGCTGTCTGGTTATTGACCGGGATTGCCATGCTGATGATACAGGTGGTGCTGGGAGGTATTACGCGCCTCACCGGATCCGGACTCTCCATCACCGAGTGGGATCCCATCATGGGCGTTCTCCCTCCTCTGAACGAAACGGACTGGCAAACGGCCTTCGACAAATACAAACAAATCGGTCAGTACAAACAGATCAATTTTGATTTTACGCTCTCCGATTTCAAGTCGATATTTTTCTGGGAATGGTTTCATCGACTGTGGGCAAGATTGATTGCGGTGGCTTTCGTGATCCCTTTCGTGATATTTCTGATTCAAAGGAGATTCCGTAAAAACATGATCCTTCCGTTCCTTATTCTCTTTGCCGGCGGTGCCCTGCAAGGCGCTATCGGATGGATCATGGTACAGAGCGGTTTGAATGAAAACGATATCCGCGTGAGCCATATCCGCCTGGCGGGCCATTTTATCGGGGCTCTGCTGCTGATATCCTATGCAGTTTGGTTCGCCCTGCAACTGCTGGTGCCGGGAAAGGAACATCTGGAGAATCCGTCTCTCCGGAAATTTGCCGGCTGGCTGATCGCCGTTCTGGGAGTTCAGCTGTTGTACGGCGCATTCATGGCCGGTTTAAAAGCCGGGGTCTATGCACCCACCTGGCCCACCATGAATGGCGAATGGATCCCTTCTTCCCCAACAAAAAATCTCATCAATGATCCGCTGAACGTACAATTCATTCATCGCACCCTGGCCTATTTACTTACGCTGCTGGTAGGGGCCTGGTGGTGGAAAGCGAGATCACTGTATGCCGGCCGCTGGTTTGGTGTAGCACGTCATTTCCCATTGGTGGTGGTGCTGCTGCAGGTTACCCTGGGTGTATTCACTGTTTTGTATTCTCCGTTTCGCGATCAATTGCTTTGGCTGGGAGCCATTCACCAGTTTACTGCCATGCTGCTGCTGGTTTCATTGCTGTGGGTTAGGTTTTTGCTTCAGCCAAACAGACCCGAAACTGCATAATTCCGCTTGACCGGTCTTCGTTTTAATATTACCTTGTTGTTTGCGATGGATCCATCATATGAAATCATTCTTTAAAGGATTATACCATTCGTTTCCGGTGCAATTGGTGTTGCTTCACCTGAAGAAATTCCAGGTACTGCTGATATTCTGGTATATCCTGTTCAGTACGATCAATGGCAGTTTCATGAAAGCATACGGCGCGGATTCACTGTACCTGGCGCCCGAATACCTGGGTAAGGTGAGTGCACCCGCGGCCGCAATTGTTGGAATAGCGATTGGCGTGTTCATCATGAGCTGGAATATTACTACTTTCATTTTATTCAGTCGTCATTTCCGTTTCCTGGCTACTACCTCTAACCCGTTCCTGAAGTACTGTATCAATAATTGCATCCTCCCGATCGCTTTCCTGCTGTTTTATTTTTTTCGGGCCATCCGTTTCAATCATACCAAGGAACTCGCTTCTGTAGGACATATTACGCTGCAGGTACTCGGATTTCTTTCTGGGCTCGCCTTGCTGGTGGTCATCTCCCTGGTGTATTTCTTTCGATACGATAAGCGGATCATCAGGAGATTAACGCCGGTGATCAGCAACCCGCAATTGTTCAAATCACAATTCAAGAAAGGAGAAACGAAACTGAACGAAAGCCGGCTGATGAGGGTGGAATGGTTTCTCCAGTCCCCTTTTAATGTGAAGAAAGTGCGGGATGTGTCTCATTACAGCAAAGAGTTTATAGAAACCATTTTCAGCCGTCACCATTTTGCCGCGGTCGTTTCCATTTTTATCGCCTTTGTATTCCTGATACTGGTGGGTTTTTTGCTGGATAACCGGTTTTTCCAATTACCAGCCGCCGCAGGCATAACAATATTTTTCGCGATACTGATTGCCGTTTCCGGAGCATTCAGTTATTTCCTGCAGAGCTGGAGCATTCCATTCCTGGTCACTTTGTTTTTCATTTTGAATTTGCTGTACAAATACAATGTGATCGATGCGAGCAACAAGGCATACGGACTGAACTATACCAACAAAGACGAAAGGCCGGCTTATAACCAGCAGGCGCTGCTGGATCTCTGCCATGATTCTTTGCAAACGGCCGATCGGAAGAACATGCTGGCGATCCTGGAGGCCTGGAAGAAAAAGCAGAAAGAAGAAAAGCCCCTGCTGTTTATCATCAATACCAGCGGAGGAGGTAATCGCAGCGCCACCTTTACGCTGAATGTGCTGCAGCGGCTCGACAGCCTGACCGGCGGAACCATCATGCACCGCACCATCCTGATGACCGGGGCTTCCGGAGGAATGCTGGGGGCTACCTATTTCCGGGCACTCGATCAGCAAAGAGCAAAGGGGCTTCCGGTAAACCCGCGTGATTCGATTTACCTCGACGACATCGCCGGTGACCTGCTCAATCCCCTGTTCTCCTCCTTCGTGGCGAGGGACCTGGCCGCCCCGGCTCAGAAGTTTACTGTAGGAAACTATCAATACATCAAAGACCGCGGCTATGCCTTTGAACAAAAACTGAACGATAATACACGGGGGCTGCTCAATAAGCGCATGGCTGAGCTTTATGAAGATGAAAAAAGAGCCAGGATCCCCCTCATGATATTCAATTCCGTCATTACACAGGATGGACGTAAACTGATGATCAGCACGCAGCCGCTTCGTTTCCTGATGCGGCCTTTTATCGATACCCAAACGGCCCGCCCCGTGGATCCGGATGCGCTGGACTACCAGACATTTTTTGCGAAGCAAAACCCGATGAACCTGCGCCTGCTCACCGCCATGAGAATGAACGCCACTTTCCCGTACGTGCTACCGAATGTGTGGCTGCCCACCAAACCCGTAGTGGATGTGATGGATGCCGGGCTCAGAGATAATTTCGGCCAGGAAACAGCGGTCAGGTTTATTCAGAACTTTCGTGAATGGATGAAAGAAAACACTTCGGGGGTGGTGCTGATTCAGATCCGCGACCGGAAAACCGGCGGCTGGGAAAACCCGTTTGAAGCCGGCGGTATCTCCGAACTGGTTACACGCCCGATGCTGTTGTTGCAATACAACTGGTACAAGATGCAGGAGTATAATCAGAATGATGTGATCAGCCTGACACAGGAAATGATGGGTCCTCAATTCTATAAACTCACTTTTCAATATTCTCCGGCCAAAGAGGAAGCGCGGGCTGCGCTGAACTTTCATTTGTCTAAACTGGAAAAAGTAGACATCCGCTCCGCACTGGGCTCTCCCGATAACCAGGCCGCTTTTCAGGCGGTGGACCAATTGATCAGAGCAAGCGCCGCTAGGAAGCGTGAATAAGCTTGAAAAAGTTGGGAAGAATTTTAATTTGTAATTCGGACGGCGTTTCGCGCGGTTCGCCGTCTATATGCATAGGTGCATTGCCGGTATTGATGATGCTGAGAGACTCGGTTTGGAAATAGATCACCGGTGAATTCAGGGAGTTTTCGATCTTTCGGAGTTTTCCGGCCAATACCTGTTTCATGACGGTAAACAGAAGAAGGGGCTTTGCAATCTTTTTTACGATCACAACATCAAGCAATCCGTCAGACAAACTGGCCTGCGGAGCAATGGTGAAATTATTACCGAACTGGTTGCTGTTGGCAATACTGATGAAAAAAGCTTCGGTTGAAAAGCGAACCTTGTTGGCTTCAAGAGTAAATGGATAGGCCTTTGCGGCGAAAAAGTTTTTGGTGGTCAGTGAAGCATAGGTGCCCAGCCCCCGTTTCGGCTGGTGAGCAAACTCATGGGCCACCCTGGCATCAAAACCCAGGCCGCAAAGCATACACGCGAAATCCCTGTTGATGGAAAAGGCATCCACCACGCGGGGTACTCCGTCAAAAAGAATGGTAAGCGCCTTGTCGCTCTGCCTGGGAATGCCTGCAGACAAGGCCAGGCCGTTTCCCGACCCCATCGGAATAATGCCAAAATTGACCGGGAGGTGCCCGATGGAATGAACGACCTGGTTGACACTACCGTCCCCCCCGCAAATGGCGATGTCGGTCACTTTTTCTTCGGTTATTTTTTGCTCCAGGAAACGGTAATCGCCACTTGCCACCGTTGGCAAAATCTCGAATTCTATTTTTCTCTCATTTGTACGCCTTTCTATGAGGTTCGTCAGCGCTTTCTTGCCTCTGGTACCTGAGATAGGGTTGATGAGATATATGATCTTTTTTGGCATTCGAATGTATCAGGCGGCAATTTCCGCAATATTAGCGAAACGAAGGAGTAAAACTGCCTGAAAGTATTATTTGCCAGCCACTTCCGTTTGTAAAAAAATAGAATAGGTTTTCCCAATTGTGAGTTAAATCTTTTACTTTAGCGAAAGAATCATCACAAACATCTAAAACAGAATTCAATGAAAAAGAGAAAATTGACCGCCTATTTCTTCCTGGCAGTTGCTCTGCTGGTGGCTGTTCCCTCATTCGCTTCCGTAGACGCTTTCCCTACAGTTCCAGCTAACCCGTCAACTAAAACGCTGAGCCCAGAAATGATGAAAATGGGTATCGAGCAGTTTTTGACGCTGACTCCCTCAAAGTACAAAGAGCTGACTGGTAAAAAACTCGGGTTGAAAAAATCTCTCGAACTGAAGGCTGCTCAAAAGATGCTGAAAAAGAAAATGAGCAAATCCAGCGGAGCTGACATTCCAAAAGGTGTTTACATCATCCTCGCTATCCTCGGATGGGCCTGGTTGCTGATGGGCATCATGGACGACTGGACTGGTAACGACTGGTGGGTAAGCCTGCTGCTGACATTTTTGTGCTGGCTGCCTGGTGTTATCCATGCCTTCGTTAAGATGAAGAAGTACTATAACTAAGAATCAGCAACCACTGAATGTGTGCAATGGAAACTGCGGATGTAAAAAGCTCTTCAAAGTCAAGGTTGCTCACCTGGGCCTGGCTGGTATTCCTGGTCCTCGCACCTGTGGTGCTGTGGATGCTGCCAGTTGATTTTTTCGATAACGGACAAGCTATTTGTCCTTCGAAACTTTTATTCGATGTCGAATGTTTCGGCTGTGGAATGACCAGGGCGGTGATGCATTTTCATCATTTCGACTATGATGATGCGATTTACTATAACCGGGGCGTCTTTATTGTATACCCTGTGCTGGTGATCCTTACGTTAACCTGGATTTTCCAGGCTGGCAGAAAGCTGGGAATCATTCCCGGAAAAAAACTACGCGTTTCATAATTGAAGCCAGAAAAAAAATTAAAAGGTCCGCCATTGGCGGACCTTTTTTATTACTTCAGAGCTCTTTAGGTCTACATCATCTGAGTATCGTTAATCGATCAGTTCCAGGGTACACAACCTGATTCTTCTGATCCGGATTGCTGCGGCCACTCCTTTATCGAGGGGTGCAGACCAGGTATAAATACCCACTTTTTTGCGGGGCCAGAGAATACCCATCACGTCTTTGTTGTAGATCAGGAATTCGGTCACACTGTCGCGCTGGGCCACCGCCACCTGGTTGGTGTCCATAATGGCGATGGTTCGTTGCCATCCCTTTACTTCGCTTTTCTGGTCGTAAGTGATCCGGAAAATATTATTATTGGATAGATCGCTCTTGCTCAAACGAAGGATCGCGGTATCCGGACTATTTCCATCTCCTTTCAAAACTACTTTCTTGTTCAGGGTGATTTTCCAATTATTGTTGTCCTGCGCCTGAGCGGTTTGGACGGATACGAACATACCGGCCAGTAAATAAATCCAGGTTTTCGAGATTCTCATGGTTTAAATCTAAAGTATTTGTGGCAAAGAGGATGTTAACAAAGATGGCCATTCCTGCAATCACGTTGCATTACCATTTCAGCAAAACACTTCCCCAGGTAAATCCGCTTCCGAATGCTGCCAGGCAAACAAGGTCACCCTCTGCGATATGGCCCGCCTCCCAGGCTTCGCATAAAGCAATTGGAACAGAAGCCGCGGTGGTATTGCCATATTTCTGAATGTTGTTGAAAACCTGATCGTCACGAAGACCGAGTTTTTGCTGAACGAATTGGGCGATGCGCAAATTTGCCTGGTGCGGAATCAGCACCTTTATATCCGAGGGCTTGTATCCGCAGGCGCTCAACGCTTCCAAGATCACTTCCGGAAACTTCACCACGGCTTTTTTAAATACAGCCTGTCCATCCATATATGGAAATACCTGCGCTTTATCAATCATCTGGTGACTGAAAAACAGTTGACCGATCTCGGCCTGATCGAAATCTGCTACGGGTGTAGGCAGCCAGTGATTGGCATGTGTACCCGGATTGTACATCGCCAGCAGTTCGGCACTCTCTCCATCACTATGCAGGTGCGTGCTGAGTAAATGACTTTTTTCAGAATCTGTGGCTTGTAAAACTATGGCGCCTGCCCCGTCTCCAAAAATCACGCTCACATTTCGCCCGCGTGTGCTGAAGTCGATCCCGAATGAGTGTTTTTCACTGCCTACTACCAGGATATTTTTATACATGCCGGTTTTGATGAACTGATCGGCCACACTCACCGCGTAAATGAACCCCGAACACTGATTGCGGATATCCAGAGCGCCGATCTCGCGCATCTTCATGGCCCGCTGAAGCAACACCCCGCAACCGGGGAAATAATAATCGGGGCTTAATGTGGCGAAGATGATGAAGTCGATATCCTGTGCAGTAAGCCCCGCTCGTTCGAGGGCGATTCGGGAAGCTTCTACTCCCATGGTAGTAGTGGTTTCATGCAGGCGGTCGGCATAGCGACGTTCTTTGATCCCTGTTCTCTCCTGTATCCATTCGTCGCTGGTGTCCATGTATTTTACCAGGTCCTGGTTGGTTACTACATTTTTCGGCACATACATTCCAATGCCGGCAATTCTTGATAAGGGCATAGCAAGCGTTTTTGATCGTTTATTGTTGTTAGACGTTTTATAGTAAGTTAATTAGAACCGGTTTTTATTTTCTCTTCCCTACCGAGGAAAGTAAAGATCACAAAGAACCGCGAAGCACGCAATGAGCATTCAAAATTTGTCATTTGTCATTCGTAATTTTATTAACCAATTGGCTCATTGACAAATTATCACATTGCTGCTTGTTTTCACTCCCCGACTGAGGAACGCAAAGATCACAAAGAACCGCAAAGTACGCAAAGAGCATTCGAAATTTGTCATTCGTCATTCGTAATTGTATAAACCAATTGGCTCATTTACAAATTATCACATTGCTGATTGTTTTCACTCCCCGACTGAGGAACGCAAAGATCACAAAGAACCGCAAAGCGCGCAAAGAATTCGCCATTAGTAATTCGTCATTCGCAATCCGTCATTTGCTCATTGGCCCATTTACTAATTGGCTCATTGCTTACCGACTACTTTCTCTCTCAGGAACTTCTCCACTTCTCTTTCAATTCCTTCTACATCTTTCGATTTTATGGGCGAGCCCATTACGTGGTTGCCGGTATTGGGCATGGCAATACTAGTTTTGAGATCGGCAGGAGTACCGAGCTGATTGAACATTGTTTTCATAGCCGATACTTTTACTACGCTGTCCTGGTGAATTTCATCCTTGTAATAGTAAAGTAGCAGCGTGGGTTGTGTTACTTTTTCGAAAGTGGACGGGGTCATTGCCGTTTCCAGCATTTCTTCCAGGGCTACGGCGCCTTCGAGGCGATAATGCGAATACCAGTATTTTTTATAGATCGGCCGCTGATCCTGTGCATCCACGAAATCGGATTTCTTGACCATCCTCGCGATTTGTAGCCCCCATGGATTGTTCAGCAGCCAGGCATTGGGATCATTGATGGCGATATTGGGAGACAATAACACCAGTGCGGCCACGTCCGACGGATAGGCTGCAGCAAGCTGAAGTGCATTGGATCCGCCGGTGGAGGTGCCCATCAGGATCAGCTTTCGCCCCAGTTTTTTTCCGATCACCAGCGCTTCTTTGGCGGATTCCCAATATTTATCTGCAGTAAGGTTAATAAGCACATCGGCAGTATCCAGGCCATGCTCCGCCAGGCGGGTTAAATATAGATTTGCTCCGAATTTCCGTGCGATATCGCGATGAACCGGGTTGCCCTCTTCCTGGCTGGCAGAAAATCCGTGCAGGTATACGATCGCATAGTCGGTGATATTCTTCGCCGAATCATTGGACCATACGATCCTTGCCTCATTGTCGGGCTTTGTTTTGTGCTTTGCCTCTTCGGCATTTACATATTTGTCCAGCTCGGCTCCATTAGCGGCTTCAATGGCTGGTAACTCTTTTTTGTATTGCGGGGTAGAGGGGTTGGGCCCAACCAGGTAAACGATCGCCAGCAGCAGGAGAATGATAAAAAGCGTTCTGAGTATTTTCATGATCATAATTTGAAATGAGATTCGGCCGTCATTTGAATCTGTTGATCCTTTCAGGACAAAACCTGATCGAAAAAGTACGCAAAAAAAAGAAGCCCGCCACTACTGATTTCCTCTCGTCTTATCCGAACAAAACTGCAAAGTAAAAGAGTTATATTCGCTTTTCAACCCTTCACCATGCCTTCAACCCAACGATTCCTCGCGCTTGATGTGTTCCGGGGAATGACGATCTGTTTCATGATCATAGTAAATACTCCCGGCGATTATTCTCACACTTTCGCGCCTCTTCTACATGCTAACTGGCATGGGTTTACCCCTACCGACCTGGTTTTTCCCTCCTTCCTTTTTGCAGTTGGTAATGCCATGAGCTTTGTAATGAAAAAATGGGCGGGGATGTCTTCGGCGGAGGTCGTTGGAAAAATTCTGAAAAGAACATTGATCATATTCCTGCTCGGATATCTTATGTATTGGTTTCCGTTTTTTGAAAAAGGCGATCAGGGTTGGCAATTCAAACCTTTTTCAGGCACCCGGATATTGGGAGTGCTGCAGCGGATTGCTCTCTGCTATGGAATCGCTTCGCTAATGGTCTATTATCTGAAACCACGCACGGTAATCATTACAACATTGCTCATCCTGGTAGCCTATAAATTTATCATGCTCGGTTTTGGCGACCTGACCCTGCAGGGCAATGCGGGGTTAAAACTGGATCGTTGGCTCATGGGTAACGATCACCTGTATCATGGTGAAGGAGTACCCTTCGATCCGGAAGGATGGCTGAGCACTTTGCCGGCCATTGGCAATGTGGTATTCGGCTATTTTGCCGGTAAGTATATCCAGGAAAAAGGGAAATCTTTCGAAGGACTGGCCCACCTCTTACTGGCCGGCTGCGCGATGGTGGCCTTTGCGTATTTCTGGGATAGCAGTTTCCCCATCAACAAAAAACTGTGGACCAGCTCATTCGTTTTTTATACCGTAGGACTCGACCTGATCATTCTCTCTGCAATCATCTATGTGGTAGACTTTTTACATCGAACGAAATGGACTTACTTTTTCGAAGTTTTTGGAAAAAACCCTTTGTTCATCTACCTGCTGAGTGAAGTAGGCATAATTGCCCTGTGGATGATTCCGGTGGGAGGTAAGCAACTTCCGTCGTGGGCATTTGAAAATATTTTCAATCATGCGCCCGCCTACTGGGCCTCTCTACTTTTCGCTCTGGCCTGGATGATGATCTGCTGGCTCGCCGGTTGGTGGATGGACAGGAAGAAAATTTATGTCAGAGTGTGAAAGGGGGATGAGTCAATTAGTCAATTAGTAAATGGGCCAATGAGCCAATGACGGATTGCGAATTACGAATTACGAATGGCGAATTCTTTGCGTACTTCGCGGTTCTTTGTGATCTTTGCGTTCCTCGGCCGGGGAGAGAAAACAATCAGCAATGTGATAATTTGTCAATGAGCCAATTGGTTAATACAATTACGAATGGCGAATAGCGAATGACGAATAACGAATTCTTTTCGCGCTTTGCGGTTCTTGGCCTTGCGTTCCTCGGCCGGGGAGAGAAAACAATCAGCAATGTGATAATTTGTCAATGAGCCAATTGGTTAATACAATTACGAATGGCGAATAGCGAATGACGAATAACGAATTCTTTTCGCGCTTTGCGGTTCTTGGCCTTGCGTTCCTCGGCCGGGGAGAGAAAACAATCAGCAATGTGATAATTTGTCAATGAGCGCGAAATAGAGTCCTTCGAATTAATAAGGAATCACTCATTGTTGTTTTTCATTCAAAATTCGTCATTCAAAATTCGTCATTCGTCATCCATCATTGCTTTATTCCATCATTCATAATCAAAGCGGTCGGTAGCTCAAATTATCTAATTGTATTCCCCTTGGCTACCTGCCTGTTTTTTCGTACATTTGCGCCTCAAAAATCTGCGACAAGCTAATAGCTGTTAGTGTCATTCCCGCTGGATTGGTCACACTTTTCTAAAAGCCTGGCGTTAAACAACTTACTAATGAATATCCGCAACATCGCTATCATTGCCCACGTAGACCACGGAAAAACAACCCTGGTAGACAAAATCCTGCACACTACCAAAGTGTTCCGGGAAAACCAGGAAACCGGGGAGTTGATCATGGACAGCAATGACCTCGAACGCGAAAGAGGTATCACCATTTTCAGCAAAAATGCGGCGGTAACCTATAACGACATAAAAATTAACGTAATCGATACTCCCGGTCACGCCGACTTCGGTGGTGAGGTGGAAAGGGTATTGAAAATGGCCGATGGTGTGATCCTGCTGGTGGATGCCTTTGAAGGACCGATGCCACAGACCCGCTTCGTTCTTCAGAAAGCGCTGCAACTGAATCTGAAACCCATCGTAGTCATCAATAAAGTAGATAAACCCAACTGCCGCCCCGACGAAGTCCACGATGCAGTATTTGAACTGTTTTTCAACCTGGACGCAACCGAAGAACAATTGG
The DNA here is from genome assembly GCA_964605065.1 of uncultured Chitinophagaceae bacterium. Taxonomy (GTDB): domain Bacteria; phylum Bacteroidota; class Bacteroidia; order Chitinophagales; family Chitinophagaceae; genus Endoryza. Next base: position 210,258 of record CAZSAQ010000001.1, on the reverse strand, counting down.
ATTTCCCCACTTTCTACGGAAGCGGTAAAAATGGCTGGTTCAATGATTCCCTGACACCAATCGATAATATCAATCCGCTTCTGGATGGTATCCTTAAATATGTACCCGAACCAAAAGTATCTGAAGGTCCCCTTCAGTTGCAAATTACTTCCCTCGACTATTCTTCCTTCCTGGGTCGAATCGCAGTTGGTAAAGTAAGCCGCGGTAATATTCGCGAAAATCAACAGGTAGCGCTGGTTCAGGCAGATGGATCTATTCGTAAAACAAAAGTGAAAGAACTCTATGTTTTCGAAGGAATGGGAAAGAAAAAGGTAGATGTAGTACAGGCCGGTGATCTTTGCGCGGTAGTAGGTATTGAGGATTTCAACATTGGTGACACCATCGCTGATGCGGAGAACCCGGAAGCTCTGCCGGTAATCAGCGTAGACGAACCCACCATGAACATGCTTTTTTCTGTTAACAACTCCCCGTTCTTTGGCAGAGATGGCAAATTTGTGACCTCGCGTCACCTGCGTGATCGCCTCATGAAGGAAACGGAAAAAAACCTCGCCCTGAAAGTGATGGACAGCGAAGAAGGCGATAGCCTGGTCGTATATGGCCGTGGTATCCTTCACCTCGGTATCCTGATCGAAACAATGCGCAGGGAAGGATATGAACTTACTGTTGGACAGCCCCAGGTTATCGTGAAAGAAATCGACGGCAAGAAATGTGAGCCTTATGAAATCCTGGTAGTGGATGTACCCCAGGAATTTGCCAGCAAGGTAATCGACCTGGTTACCCGCAGAAAAGGCGAAATGATGGTAATGGAAACCAAAGGCGAAATGCAACACCTCGAGTTTGAAATTCCTTCACGCGGACTGATTGGTTTGCGTACACAAATGCTCACGGCTACTACCGGCGAAGCGGTAATGGCGCACCGTTTCAGTGAGTACAAACCCTGGAAAGGACCCATCCCCGGAAGAAACAATGGTGTATTGCTTTCCAAGAACCAGGAAAAAGCAACTGGATACTCGATAGACAAATTGCAGGATCGGGGTACCTTCTTTGTGGATCCGGGTGAGGAAGTATATGCCGGTCAGATCGTAGCTGAAAACGTGAAGCCGGGCGACCTGGTCGTAAACGTTACGGAAGGTAAAAAACTAACCAACCACCGCGCCAGCGGAAGTGATGATGCCACCAAGATTGCACCCAAAGTGCTGATGACACTGGAAGAATGTATGGAGTACATTCAATTCGACGAGTGCATCGAGGTGACACCAAATTACATTCGTATGCGTAAAGTGATCCTCAATGAAGAGGAACGCAAGAAAGTTCAGAAAAAGATGGAAACAGCCTGATAAACGGCTTGTATGTAATGATATAGGGCTGTCTCACCAAAAGGAGACAGCCTTTTTTATGCCTAAAACCCGTCCACCCGCTCACCCAATCGGTCAGTTACTCAATAACTCCTTTCGTACAACCCGATTATGTATACGTTCGCGGCGTTAAAAGGCTCGAAGAATCTGGTTAAATTTATACAAACGCCCAATTGCGAAACAGGATTCCGATATTGGTAGTGTTCTTGCTGACCCTGATGGCCGGACGGGCGCAGTATGTATCGTTCTCCCATATTACCGTTGCCAACGGCCTTACCGATAATAATATCCAGTCGGTCTGTGTAGACAAGAGCGGCTTTCTCTGGATAGGTACCAGCGATGGATTAAATGTTTACGACGGCTATACAGTATCTAATTTCAAAAGAAGGGACAATCCTGAAATTGCTTCCAACAACGTCATTCACCTTACCTGCGACACCCGCAACCGCATCTGGCTCGGAACCCCGGAAGGTATCACCTGGATTGATCCGAACCGGAGATTCCACCGAGTAGTGCTGGAAGATACGATCAGCCGCTTCGCTGCCCGCACCATTGTAGATACCAAAATGTATGGACCGGTGCTTTATACCAGCCTGGGGCAATATTACTTCGATGAAAAGGCCGGTAAATGGACCAAACTGGCCTGGATCCCCGAAAAGCTGAAGTATAATTATTTTATCGACGCGGAGCCCTTCGATGAAAACAAGATCCTCTATTCGGCAGATACCAACCTCATCCTGCTGGACTATTCTTCCCGCCAGATCGTGTTCCAAAAAGGAATTACCCCGGTATTCAGTCTCTGCCGATACAGCGATCACGAAATAGCAGCCGGACACAGCAACGGCACGGTCGATATCATCGATATCAATAATGGCAAGGTTGTAAAAACCTACCAGCTTACCAGTAAGCTCAACGACCAGCTGATTCATACCAATATCACCGAAGTCAGGCGCGCGGTAAACGGCGACCTGCTGGTAGCTACGGGTTTCGCGGGTCTGTTCATTATCGACAAAAACGGCCGGACCACGCAATACACGCACGATCCGATCAATCCGCGATCCATCGGTGGCAATATAACCTGGAGAGTGCTGGGAGGGAATGGCGGCGATATGATCGTCGGCACCAGCATCGCCGGCGTAAGCATCTTCAATATCTACAAAAAAACAGCCGGCAACATCCGTATTTTCAAAGACAACCAGGGAAACCTTTACGATAATTATATCAGCGAAATTGTGACCGACCGCAGGGGCGTTTTATGGATGGGAGCCCTGGATAAACTGATCAGATGGGACAAGGCGACCGGTCATACAAAATTCTACAACTATTTCACCCCTCATCCTATCGAGAACGACGCCCAGAATGTTGAGTTAAGGACAGTATGTGTGGACCGTTATGACAAGGTATGGATCGGAGCTCTTGGCGACGGGATATCAGTTCTCAATGAAGAACGTGGTGTATTCGAAAAGGTGTCACTAGATACCACCATCGGTACCGCGTTGAACACGAAACTGATCCTTGAAATGTATTCGTCCAGGGATGGGCTGATATGGGTGGGCACCAACAGGGGTTTGTTTACCATCGATCCGCAGAGCCGCAGGATGAATGCCTTTACGAATCACCCCTTGTTGAAAACCTTTTCCGGCAAAAGAGTCAACAGTTTCCTGGAGGATCATAAAGGCAATATGTGGTTTTCAACCATGACCGGTGTATACTGTTACGATAAAAGCCGCGATACGCTTCTTCATTTCAATGGTTCCAACGGTCTTTCTTCGAACCGTTGCTTTTCGCTGACCGAAGACAGGCGTAAGAATATATATATCGCCACCCTCAACGGATTCAGCATCATCGACAGCAACCACCAGGTACAACGTTTTGATCAGAGCAACGGGCTGAAGTATGATTATATCGGCGGCATCATGGAAGATGACCGCGGCGATATCTGGATGTCGAACGGAAAAGAAATACTGCAATTCAACCCCGTGACGCAGGGGCTGCAATATTTTGATGAGAATGCCGGGATACCCGGAGACGGTTTCCGGATGATGGCATTTGCAAAGGCCGGAGACGGAGAAATGTTCTGGGGCAGCCGCGGTGGCATCAGCTTTTTTTACCCCAACCAGATCGTGAGTCATACTTCCGGCTTACGAGTAAATATCTTCCAGGCAGACCAGGGCGACTCCACCCGCTATCTCAGCGGGAATGAGAAACTGTTTCTTGATTACGGGGAGAACAGCATTATTTTTCGTTTTGCGGCCATCAACCTGCAGGGCTCCCGGTCTATCAGGTATAAGTATATGCTGCAGGGATATGAAAAACAATGGCAAACCGGTACCGATATCCGCGAAGCCCATTATTCTTCCCTTCCTCCCGGCAAATACAGTTTTGCCGTGAAAGCCAGCATAGATGGGCTCAACTGGATCGATTCCAACAATACTGTAGAGATCACCATCATTGTTCCGCTCTGGCAGCAGAACTGGTTCATCATGTTGCTTACAGCCGCTCTTACGGTGGGCATTTTCCTGTTTATCCGCAACCGCAACCGGAAAATTCATGAGCAGAGAGAAGAACTGGAAACCGAGCAGGCGATCAATTATTTTGCTACCAGCCTCAACGAACAGCAATCCGTTGAAATGATTCTCTGGGATGTGGCCCGCAATTGTATCGGCCGGCTGCATTTTGAGGATTCGGTGATCTACCTGATGGATGAGCAGCGTAAGGTGCTGGTACAGAAAGCCGCCTTTGGCCCCAAGAGCCCGCGGCAATACGAGATCCAAAGCCCCCTGGAGCTGCCCCTTGGCACCGGCATTGTAGGATCCGTAGCCGCCAGCGGAAGGGCGGAGATCATCGACGATACCTCCAAAGACCCGCGATATATCATGGATGTGGAGCATCGCTATTCGGAAATCACCGTACCGATCATGTCCGATCACAAGGTACTCGGGGTAATCGACTGCGAGCACTCAAAAAAAGCGTTTTTTACTCAAAAGCATTTGTGGATCCTCACCACAATCGCGTCCTTGTGTGCCAACAAGATCGTCAGAGCGAGAGCAGAAGAAGAAAAACGAAGAGTGGAAAAAAATCTGATGGATACCAAACAAAAAATGGCAGACGTGGAAATGCAGGCGCTCAGGGCTCAGATGAACCCGCATTTTATTTTCAATTGCCTGAACTCGATCAACAGGTATATCGTCAAGAGCGACCAGGCAACGGCGTCGCTGTACCTGACCCGGTTTGCCAAACTGATCCGGCTTATCCTCGATAACTCCAACAGTAAAAACGTGATCCTGGCCAACGAACTGGAAGCGTTGAAGCTGTATATAGAAATGGAAGCCCTGCGATTCGATAAAAAATTCACCTACCGCATTACAGTCGAGGAAAATGTAGGAGCCGAATGTGTGGAAGTGCCGCCGCTGATTATTCAACCTTATGTAGAGAACGCCATCTGGCATGGCCTTCTGCACAAAGAATCCGGCGGCGAACTTATTATCAGTGTGAGCATGATCGGCGAAGGAATGCTGCAATGCGTTATTGAAGACAATGGCGTAGGACGCGAAAAGGCCCGCGAGCTGAGGAGCAAATCCGCTACCTCCCGCAAATCGCTGGGAATGAAACTGACCGAAGACCGCTTATCTCTTCTCAATAAACATGCTGAACTCAATGCCAGCATCGATATCATCGACCTGAAAAACGATCATGACCTGTCCCTTGGAACCAAAGTAATCCTTAAAATCCCTGTATAACTTAAAAAAGCATATATGATCAGATGTGTATTGATTGACGACGAAAGCAACAGCCTCGAAATGATGGAGTGGTTGTTGAAAACCTACTGCCCGCAGGTGCAGATTGAAGCGATGTGTAATTCGGCGGAAAAGGGCATAGAAGCGATCGAAAAACACAAGCCCGATGTGGTTTTTCTTGATATTGAAATGCCACACATGAATGGATTCGATATGCTGGAGCATTTCGACCGGCTTAGCTTCGATGTCGTATTCTGTACAGCCTACGATCAGTTTGCCATCAAGGCCTTCCGCTACAGCGCGCTCAATTATCTGCTGAAACCGGTTGACCCCGAAGACCTGAAAGAAACCATTCGGCGGCTGGAAGAAAGAAAATCCAGTCCCTCGAAAGAACAGATAGAACTGCTGCTGCAAAACATACATACCCAGCAGAAACCCACCGTGCAGCGTATTGCCCTCACAACCGGCGACGGAATGATCTTTGTGTCTACCTCTGATATCCTGTACTGCCAGGCAGAAAGCAATTATACTGCCGTTGTACTGGCGGGAGGAAAAAAAGTACTGGTATCAAAAGTGTTGAAAGATATCGATGAAGCCCTGGCGGGCCCCGATTTTTTTCGCATTCACAATTCTTACCTGATCAATCTCAACAAAATCAAGAAATTTGTAAGAGGCGAAGGCGGCTATGTGATCATGGAAGATAATGCCACAGTAAGCATCTCCAGAAGCCGCCGGCAGGAGTTTATGGAATTGTTTTCAAGATTCTGAAATGTAATGTGCCAATGAGCCAATTCGTAAATGAGCCAATGATCATGACGAATTACGAATGGCGAATGAAGAATGTAATTTGCCAATGTGACAATTGGTCAATGAGCCAATGATCATGACGAATGGCGAATGACGAATGCAATTTGCCAATGTGACAATTGGTCAATGAGCCAATGATCATGACGAACGGCGAATGAAACGGTAAACCTCAAACTCCAAACCTCAAACAGAAACCGCAAACCCCAAACCTCAAACCCCAAACAGTAAACCTCAAACCTCCTGATGAAACCTCTCCTGATCCTGGTGGCCGGTCCTTACCGGTCGGGGACCAATGACCAGCCCGAACTGATTGCCGCCCATGTGAAACAAATGACCGAAGCGGCGCTGCGCATTTATCGTATGGGCCATTTGCCTGTTTTGGGCGAATGGTTTGCCCTGCCGCTGATAGAGGAAGCCGGTTCAACAGGACTGGGAGATCCTGTTTTTAACGAGATATTCCACCCTGTAGCCATTCAATTGCTCGATCGCTGCGATGCGGTTCTACGCATGGGAGGCCCCTCTGCCGGTGCCGATGAAATGGTGAACGAAGGACGTAAAAGAAACAAAGCCATCTATTTCTCAGAGCAGGAAATACCCGATGCTCTCGGCTAAAAACCGTAAACCTCAAACCGCAAACAGATTCCGGGGGCTTCTGTTTCCCGGGACCTCAGATAACACTGCAACCAAAAAATGAGTATTTTTGCGGTTCAATTCCAAGGATATGAAAAAGTGGTGGATGTGTCTGGCTTTAGCCTTCCTGCTGGTTGCGATCACTCCGCTCGTATCGGAGGCGCAATGTGCCATTTGTAACAAAACCGCCCAGCAGCTGGGTGAAAAACCTGCCAAAGCCCTCAATGGCGCGATCGTCTACCTTGCGGCAGCCCCCCTGCTCATGATGGGTTATATCGGTTATCGCTGGTACCGTCAGAACAGCGAAGAGTGAGTGAGCATCTGAAAAAAATGGAAGAAGGCACTACTGAAACTTCATTTTATTTGCCAGGTCTTTAAAGTATTTCGGTCCCCAAATGTCAAGACCGGACTTATCCGGGATAAACCGCTGTACGTCTTCCCGAATCGAGTCAAATGATACGGCTTCTATCTTCTGAGTTAACAATTGTTTGAATTGTGTTTCAGACATGCTGGGTTTATTCCAATCATTACTGTCTCTGGCTCTTGAGGCAAAATGTTGGAGATTTAGTGCAACCCCTTTTTTGATATACCATTCCATATCATACCAGTCCCTTCCTTTTACTCTGGATTTCCATTTTCTGAATAACAACGCATGCATTTTACCGGCGAAAAGATCAGGCAGGGTAAAACATTTCACATAAAATGAAAAGGGTTTTATCAATAATAGCTCTTCCGTAGAAAAGCCAGGTGGCGGCTTTTTGTCTACTTCTAATTTGATCTTTAAAGAGGGATAGGACTGGAGACCGAGTTGCGGAATCACCTGATCTAATATCAGTTCATTCCAAATGGTCTCAGACTTCAAAAAGGCAGAATCAATAGTTGAATCATTTGATTTCTTTTTTTCCCGGATACTCACTTCCATTCCGAGTGACTTGAATTCAGTGATCATTCCTCTCAGGTAAGGCTCCAGGGAGAATTCATTGTCGGATTGTAAAAGCGAGAAATCAAGATCCTCAGAGAATCTGTCAAGCCCATGAAAAATTCTCAGTGCAGTTCCTCCATAAAATGCGGCCACCTCAAAAAAGCCGGCTCTCTGAAGCCCCGCTAATGCCACTTCCTGCATGATTTCCCTTAAGGCGTTGGTGGCTTCATCTGCATTTTTGGGTTGATATTCAGAGACCCATTGTTTGATCATATTGACTCAATAGTTTTAACCAACATTTCTAAACTTCCTGATTTAGGCGCCTCGGGCAACCAGGATCTTATTGCAGACAAATTCAGTTCTTTCAGATCATCTTTATCGATTCTCAGGTCTTCCAGCAGAAAATCTTTAGTCTGACGAATGCTTCTTAAAAAAATCCCACTCGTAGTTACAATCTTATCGCAAAGTGCCTTTTCCCGGGTAGCCATTAATGCTGATTGTTTCTTTGTTAATTCAACCCTGGTAATCCCAAAAGCATAATAGGGAGTGTCTGCATGTATGTAGGAAAATCTTCCAGCGGGTGTATCGAATAGTCTTGCATTTTTTATGGTTACAGAACATGTTTCAAATACTCTTTCAGGAATCATCCCCCAAAAAGATAATGCTGTTTCCGCCGACACATAGGAAGGCCCCCATAGATGATTGGCCAAGAGGTATGAACTGGGTTTTTCAATGGAAAGTTTTGGCCCCGGGATATAAAAACCTCTTTTTATCTGAACGAGTTCTCCCGATTTTGTTAATTCATGAATCTTGTCATAAGGGCGTTTATAATCCTTTAGCAGGTTCATCAACAATTGGCGAGTCAAGGGCTCTTCACTGAAAAACTTAACATTCTCGTCAAAGTCTGTAAGCAATTGTAGTTTTTTATGCAAATTATCGGAATATTTCCGATAATTAATAAAATAATTTACAATAGTATGTAATAAAATAGTAGTTTTATCGGAATTTTTCCGATAAAGCAATCAAATTATTACAATACCCGCCTGCTTAAGCCACCTAACAAAACAACAAATCCCGAAGTCAGTGTTGCCTTCTGTTGCTATGGCTCCTATTGGTTCATTCAGAACGGGCTCCGCCAACCGGACAAGGATGTTGTTCATCAAAATTGCTGATTGCCACGCAACCGGTTTCTGTATCTTAGGCACACAAAACTGCCTGCAAATGAAAGGACTGCTTTCTATCCTGGTATTATTCATCCCATTTTTCGCCTCTTCCCAGAAACTCCCCACCATTGAAGAAAAAACCGCCAACCTCCGTAAAACCGAAGGATTTCTCAATTACTATTGGGACGACAACACGGGGAAGATATGGATGGAAACAGATAAGCTCGATACGGAGCTGCTGTATGTGGTGTCGCTTCCGGCAGGACTGGGCTCCAACGATATCGGCCTCGATCGCGGTTTACTGGGCGGAACCCATGTGGTGAAGTTTGAAAGAGTCGGCAGAAAACTGCTGATGGTAGAACCCAATTTCAACTACCGGGCAGTTACGAATGACGCGGCAGAGAAACGAGCGCTTCAGCAATCCTTCGCATCGTCCACGCTCTGGGGGTTCACCATTGAAGCGGAAACAGGGAAAAAGGTACTGGTGGAAGCCACCGATTTTGTGCTGAGAGATGCGATGCAGGTTTCCAATCGCCTCCGTCGTAGCCAGCAGGGTAATTTCACACTTGATAAAAGCAGGAGTGCCCTTTACCTTCCCCGAACCAGGAACTTTCCGCAGAATACAGAAATAGAAGCCACCATTACTTTCACCAACAGCGACGGAGTCGTAGGGCCCTTTGTTCAATCGGTCACCCCGGCCTCTGAAGCCATTACACTGCGGATGCACCATTCGTTTGTGCAATTACCGGATAACAATTACAAACCCAGAGTCTTTGATCCGCGGAGCAGTTTCATTCCTACTTCCTTTTTCGACTATAGTACACCGGTATCAGAACCCATTGAAAAATATTATGTGATCCGTCACCGTCTGCAGAAAAAAGACCCCACCGCTGCCATCAGCGAGCCTGTAAAACCGATCGTCTATTATCTTGACAATGGCACCCCCGAACCCATTCGCTCGGCCTTACTGGAAGGTGCTTCCTGGTGGAACCAGGCCTTCGAAGCGGCGGGTTACAAAAACGCATTCCAGGTGAAGATGCTTCCCGATACGGCCGATCCCATGGACGTCAGATACAATGTCATCAACTGGGTACATCGTTCTACCCGGGGCTGGAGTTATGGCGCCGCCGTGGTTGACCCACGTACAGGCGAAATCATCAAAGGTCATGTTACACTGGGTTCGTTACGGGTCAGGCAGGACTATCTCATTGCGGCAGGTTTGCTGGCTCCCTACGAAAACGGAACGCCCGTTAATGACCGCATGTTGAAAATGGCGCTCGAGCGATTGAAGCAACTGGCCGCTCACGAAGTAGGCCATACCATCGGGCTGATGCATAATTACGCGTCGAGCGTCAACAATCGGGCGAGCGTAATGGACTATCCGCATCCGCTGGTACGATTGAATGCAGCTGGCGAGATCGATCTGTCCGATGCATACGATAATAAAATTGGTGAATGGGACAAAGCTGCCATTACCTGGGGCTACCAGGATTTTCCGGCTGCTGTCAATGAAGCCTCGGCACTGAACGAAATACTCACGGCAGCCACCAGGAAAGGATTACAATTTATCAGCGATCGGGATGCCCGTGCTCCGGGCGGGCTCCATCCGCAGGCACATCTCTGGGACAATGGCAGCAATGCAATCGATGAATTGAAAGAAGTGTTGAAGATCCGGGCCAAAGCCCTTTCCGCTTTCGGAGAAAAGAATATTCGCCCGGGCATGCCCATGGCCATGCTGGAAGATGCACTCGTACCTGTCTATTTCTTTCATCGGTATCAGCTGGAGGCCGTTACCAAACTGGTGGGAGGAATGAACTATACCTATGCACTAAGGGGCGATGGACAACTCATTACGCGTGCGCTTCCCAAATCCATGCAGGAAGCTGCTCTGGGCGAAGTGATCAATTGCCTGGATCCTTCCAGGCTGATGTTGCCCGATACCATCGTCAGATTGATTCCTCCCCGTCCGGCCGGGTATGACTTTACCCGCGAACTGTTTAAGAAAAGAACAGGGCTGGCTTTCGATGCACTATCGCCCGCAGAAACGGCGGCAGATTTCCCGCTTTCTTTTCTGTTCAACGATGAACGGCTGAACCGCATGGCGCAATTTGCAGTTAACGGAGGGCTGGGTATTGGAGAAATGACCAACCGGCTCATCAATGCCACCTGGAAAGCGCCACGGCGCGAGGGCATGCAAAAACTTATTCAGATACAGACAGAGCAGGTACTGCTGACCTATTTACTGGCGTCTTCTATCGATGATGATCTTTCGTTTCCTGCCAGGTCATCCATCGTTCATGCGCTGGCGGGATTAAAAACTTATATCGAGGCACAGAAAAAACTGGCGAAAGACGAAGGGTACCTCGCGCACCTCGAACTGGCACTCGAGCGAATGAAATCGCCCGATAAAGCGAGGCCTACCCAGCATGCAGTGATTCCGCCCGGAGCGCCAATCGGTTGTTTTGAGGAAGAGTAGCAGTATTGTCAGAGATAAGCCAGGCTGAATGCGTAAAGATTGAAATGCCCCGATTGAAGAGCCGATTCAATGGCCGCTTTCAATTGCCATTTCGAAATATCCGCCATGCGCCTTTTCTGAATAACCTGGTACACTCTTTCTGTGAGTAACCAGGATTTCCGGTCGATACCACTGTGGGAAGACAATGAATCCCGGATGGATTGGAGCAGTTCACCCAATCCTTCTTTTTGGGAAGCTACCGTTTTGAGGATCGGTATTTCCTTCGAATGGGTATGGAAGGCCGGCGCTAGCATGGCGCGCAAATTTTTGACAAACAGATCGGCCTGCGGCCGGTCGCTCTTATTGACCACAAAAATATCGGCGATCTCCATTAGACCGGCTTTCATGGTTTGTACTTCATCGCCTCCCTCCGGTACCATCACCACCACCGTGGCATCCGCCAGTCCGGCTATTTCAATTTCGCTTTGCCCAACGCCCACTGTTTCAACAATAATAAAATCGAAGGGAGCGGTTTTCAACAACTCTGTGATCTCGATGATTTTTGGATGAAGACCACCCAGGGCACCCCTGGTGGCCAGCGAACGGATAAATACCGACGGATGGTTGTACCACTCACTCATCCGTATGCGATCTCCCAGTAAAGCCCCGAGGTTGAAAGGCGAAGAAGGGTCCACGCATAGAACTGCAACTGATTTGCCATCCTTCACCAGCTCACCGATCAATCCATCCGTGAGCGTACTCTTACCCGCGCCCGGAGGGCCGGTAATGCCAATCACCGGTACCGAACCTGCCGGCAGACCCGCCAGGAATTCCTCATAACCGCTCACTTCATTTTCTACCAATGAAATCGCGCGGGCCAGTGATTTGATATCGCCGGTCTGAATTTTATCGGTTAATTCCTGCCACATGAATGCTGATTGGGTCAATTTTATATGGAAAGATAAGGGATGAGTTTAAATCACCCGGTAATTTCGGAAATCGAACAACCGTTTTCCCGTCCTCTTTTCTATCCAGTACAACAACCGGTCCTTCAAGGAAAATTTTTTCTGACCGATGTTGAATTCCACTTTCCAGTTCTTTTCCTGTATTCGTTTATGCATCACAGATGGATGAGTGCCGGTAAACTTTTCCAGAGAATCGAAATCGGAATAATCAAAAACCTGTTGAGCCTGGATAGACTGATTCCATGCTACCTGGTCTGACCAGTAGCCCACCGTATTTTTTTGTTTTTGGAGCATTTGTTCGGGGCTCTTGACCCAGCCATAGTGATAGATCGCGGCCTTTACTGGTTTCACGAGTAATTTCTTCCCGTGTTTTCTAAATCCCTGGGCATCCTTGAAAGAAAGGATGTTCCGGTCGTTGCGGATGATCCGGACTTCTTTATGATACCATCTCCGGCTGTCGCCCACATAATCGTAAGTGCCGTAAAAATGCAGGTAATCGAAGAGCAATCCCTCTACGCGGTGATCGTCCTTGTACTTTTCCGCCGTGGCTCTGACTACGGAATGGTATTTTTCATGGAGCACTTCATCGCCCTGGATATAGAAAGCCCAGTCGCTGTCGGGGGAAATGTGTTCGAAAGCCTTGTTGGTTTCCACGGCCAGGATAGAACCGCCGGTTTTGATGGAAGGGTCCCAGACCGAATGGACGATCTTTATTTTAGGAGAATCGATCGAGCGGATCAGTTGCTCGGTGTCGTCGTCACTGTCGCCGATGGATACGATCATTTCATCCACCACCGGCAGGATCGATAAAATGGCTTCCCTGATCGGGTAGTCGTTTTTGACGGCGTTTTTAATGATCGTGAATCCGGAAATTTTCATTGAATATTTTTTTAGGAAACAGGTAAGTATTGATCGGCACCCGGGTTAGTCCGGACTGCTTTTGTGCGGATGGTTTCTTCGAGGATGGAATCGTTCTTCAGCAATTCACTCCGGTCTGCCTCTTTGTGCCAGAGATGCCATACCACTCCCCTCAACTTGAAATATGTTCTTTTCATCCCGTGGTGGTAGAACCGGAATACCAGGTCTGTATCTTCCCTGCCCCAGCCGGTATAATTTTCGTTGTAGCCATTCACCTGTATGAAATCATCCTGCCAGTAGCTCATATTGCAACCGCGGATATTGTAAGCGTTATTTGTTTTGAACAGAGCGGAGGCCAGTCTTCCCAGGAAACGCGAATGCAGCGCATTGAACCGGTTGCCGATTCCGGCGCTGTAAAAATGAAGGGAGGCGTTTTTTGAATCAAGAATGGCTGCGGAAAGAGACTGGCTGAGCAACACCCTGCTGCCTCCAATAAAACAATGTGGTCTGGCCGCTTCGGCATGATCTCTTATAAACTCAGGGTGAAGAAGGAGGTCTCCGTCTATCTGTATGATGTATTCATGACGGGCAGCCACATTGGCCCTGTTGCGGATATGCGCAAGCCTGAACCCGTTGTCTTCATGCCATATATGCTGCACAGGTATTCCCGACTTTTCACGGAAGGCATCCACTACCTCGCGGGTAGCCTGCCCCGACCCGTCATCTGCAATCACCACTTCATCGGGCGGACGGGTTTGCCGGAGCACGCTTTCCAGGCAGCAGGCCAGCGCCTGCGGCCAGTTATAGGTGGCAATTACCAATGAAATCTGTGGCATTGATGCAAAGGTGCACAATTAAAACGGTCGAAAAAATTTGTCGAAAGCTGCAACCCGGGTTGTATTTTTGAAGGCACGAAAAAAATGACCAATTTCATTCCCATATTCCCGCTTGGCATCGTGGTTTATCCCGGTGAGAAACTGCATCTGCACATATTTGAACCGAGGTACAAACAACTCATCAACGAATGCAAAGAGAATGGCAAACCGTTTGGCATCCCCACCGTTATCAGCAATAAAACGGGTGAGCTCGGTACGCTCGTAGAATTGAAAGAGGTGGTACAAACCTACGACAATGGCGAGATGGACATCCGTACTTCAGGTGTTCGCATCTTCCGCGTGCTGGAAGTAATTAAATCAGTGCCCGAAAAACTCTATAGCGGGGCCATAGTAACTTACCCCGATAATGAAGAGGATGCCGGCGACAGGGAATTGATGCAAAAAGTGGTGAAAGGCGTAAAAGAACTTCATCGCCTGCTAAATATCAGCAAGGATTTCAGGAAACCCGAAACGGATCTTCGGTCTTATGATGTGGCCCATCACGCCGGTCTTTCTCTCGAAGAAGAATATGAAGTGCTGGGTTTGTGGAGAGAAATTCAACGGCAGGAATACCTGAAAAGGCATCTGCAGAAAGTGCTGCCCATGCTGATGGAAATGGAGCAACTCAAAGAAAAAGTAAAACTCAACGGACATTTCAGAAACCTCTCCGCATTCGACCTGGAGATATAATACTTCATATTTTTTCTAAACTATACTCATTGACTCCGGTTACACTCTGCTTTGATTTTGGCAATACAAGACTGAAATGCGCTGTTTTCGACGCCCGCGAATTGCGTGAGGTGCTGGTATTGCCTGATGACAGCTTCGACACCATTCAGCAACTGATTGAAAGATATCAGCCCTCCCGCTCCATTCTTTCTTCGGTGATCCGGCACAGGGATGGCCTGGAAGGGCAACTCGCGGCTGCCGGACATTTTCACTTGCTCAACCATCATTCAAAGATTCCTGTTACCACGCCGGTAGGCAAGCCGGAAACCATCGGGGCCGACCGCCTGGGACTGGTAGTGGCCGCCGTTGATCTGTTTCCCCGCAAAAACAACCTCGTGATCGGACTGGGCACGGCCATCACCTACAATTTTGTCAATAAATACCACGAATTCCTGGGAGGCGGCATTTCGCCCGGAATGGAAATGCGGTTTAAAAGCCTGCACCAGCTCACCGCCCTGCTGCCCCTGGTGGAAAAAGACTGGAATTTTCCGCTCGTCGGGTACGATACCAGGACAAATATCCTCAGTGGCGTCATTCTTGGGATGGCTAAGGAAATCGATGGAATGATAGACGCTTATAAGGAAAAGTATGGGAACTTTAACGTGGTCTTAACCGGGGGTGATGCACCCTATTTTGTCTATCATTTGAAAAACAAGATATTTGCAGACCCCAATTTAATTTACAAAGGCTTATATGCGATCAGCGAGTTTAATAATGCTTAAGAGAATCAACGTGTTAGCGGGGCTTTGTTTTGGTCTTTTGTCTTCGGTTTCTGCACAAAATGTCAACTCACCCTACTCCCGGTACGGACTGGGAGATATCATTTCCAACCAGAACGTAACCACCAGGTCGTTTGGAGGAGTCGGTACTGCTTATTACGATTATTCGTCCGTCAATTTCCTGAATCCGGCTTCCTACGGCAAAATTCAGCGGGTGACGCTCGATTTTGCAGTTGAACTGGACAACCTGACGATCAAATCTCTCAATCCAACCCGACGTTATTCCAATGCCAGCCCGGTAATCTCCTATTTTACCCTTGGCATCCCGTTAAAAATCAAGAAAAAGCCCCTCGGCCTGGTATTCGGGCTGAGACCGATGAGCCGCATCAACTATAAAATTGATCGACGCGAAAGGCTTACTTCAGGAACACTCAACGATAGTGTGGCAACCCTGTTTGAAGGCAATGGCGGCTCCCAGCAGGCATTTGTGGGCACCGGCTTCAACATCGGCCATTTTTCAATCGGTATCAATGCCGGATATCTGTTTGGATCAAAAGATTATTCTACCAGGAGAATTTTCCTGAACGATACTACCATCTATTACAAGTCTAATTACCAGACTTCGACCAACTACAATGGATTTATCTTCAATGCCGGCGCCCAGTATACCGCCAATGTTGGAAAAAATTCTGTATTAAGATTTGGTGTGCAGGGCAACTGGCAGCAAACCTTCAAGGGTAAACAGGATGTGGTTCGCGAAACTTTCGACTACGACGCCAACAGTGCTACCTATACCATCGACAGTGTTTATGGGGTCAAAGGAACCAAGGGAGATGTTATTCTTCCTGCCAGCTACAGCGCAGGTGTTGTGTTCGACCGTACCGGTAAATGGATGGTGGGGGTAGACTATACCTCCTCCAAATGGAGCAAGTATAGTTTCTACAATCAGAAAGATCCTCTCCAGGACAGCTGGGAACTGCGTTTTGGCGGTTCGTTTTCACCAACCCCCGGCAAGAGTTACTGGAGTAACGTACTCTACCGTACCGGGTTTGCATTTGGAAAAGACTATGTAAATGTTTCCGGCGAATTGCCAAAATGGACCTATACCATCGGTGCGGCACTCCCACTCCGCCGCGTGTACGGAACCAATCAGTTTACCATCATCAATACAGCCATCGAATTCGGTAACCGGGGCAATAATTCAAACTCGGTGAAAGAAAGCTTTTTCCGGATAGCGATTGGATTATCGATGAGCGATATCTGGTTTATTAAAAACAAGTACAGGTAATGCCCGCGAATATTCGCACAAAATATTTATTCCTGATGGCAGCTTTCACCGGAAGCTGCCTTTTTTTCGCGGCCTGTGAGAACGATATCAATGATGTGAACAGCCAGTTCAGCAAACAGGCAGCGGTAGAAGAAGCTTTCAAAGTGGAAAGTTATCTCAGCCAGGGGTCTAAAGTGAAGGCCCGCCTTACCGCACCTTATATGAAGCGGTTCCTGGGTGGAGGAAATGTAGCAGATTCTCCCTACATAGAGTTTCCCAGAACGCTGCATGTGGATTTTTTCAATGATACCACAGCAGTAGAAAGCACTTTGGACGCCCGTTATGCAAGACACTACGAATTTGCGCATAAGGTGCTTCTGCGAGACAGCGTTATCGTCATCAACAAGTTCAAAGGTGATACTCTTAAAACTCCGGAACTCTGGTGGGATCAGAACAAAGAAGAGTTCTATACGGATAAACCTTCCTATATCTACCAGCGGACAGGCTACTCCTTTGCCCGCTCGGGTCTCCGCGCCAAACAGGATTTCAGCGAATGGTGGCAATATAATACTTCCGGTCAAAGGCTGGTATCGGATAGTGTAACGCTGCAGTAGGCGAGGATGGGCCGGGTACTTTTTGGCGTTTATCGTTTCACGTTTTACGTTTCACGTTGATTTTGGTTATCGATCTATTCGTCATCCGTCATTGCATCTACTAATTAAGGAGTTGCTTTTTATCTTCACTCCCGAATTTAGGAACGCAAAGGGCGCCAAGAACCGCAAAGCGCGCAAAGAACTCGTCATTCGAAATTCGTCATTGCATTGAGCGCGCCAAGGACCGCAAAGCGCGCATAGAATTCGTCATTCGTCATTCGCCCATTTACTAATTAGCTCATTGGCCCATTGCTTTTCAGTTCCTTCACCCCCGGCCCCTCGCCCTTGGGAGAGGGGAGCGGTAATGTGAGCGGGTGTGGGAGCGTGCGCGGGGAAGTGAGCCAATCACTGTAATAAACAAAGAACATACACCATAGTTTTCAATTCGTCATCCGCCATTCGAAATTCGTCATTGCATTGGCTCATTAACCAATTGTCATATTGGCACATTGTATTCGTCATTCGTCATCCGCCATTCGAAATTCGTAATTGCATTGGCTCATTCACTAATTGTCACATTGGCTCATTCGTCATTGCATTGGCCCATTACTTCACGCATCTAAACCCTACCGTTCCGTTTCTTTCGAAGCCGGGGGAGACTCTCAGCAGGAATTGCCGGTAGTGTAGTTCGCGGGGACCGCTCTGTACATACCACCAGCTGGAAGAAGGTTTGAAATAAGAGCCTCCTTTCAGGAGGATATACTGGTAGCTGCCATTCATGTATAGGTCATTCGTTAATTGCCATACACAACCCACCAGGTCCTGCAAACCGTATGGATTGGCGCCTGCAGGATAGCTGCCTACTTTATAGAGCTTTCCATTTCCCAGGTTGCAAAGCGTGGAGTCGATGCCTTCTATCGAAGTAACCGTCAGCGTTTCTGTTACCACTTCCTCCTTGCGGCGTACAGGGGCCGATTGCTTCCAGGGCCATTCATTTCCTTCGGAGGTTTGTGCGGCATACTGCCATTCCAGTTCGGTGGGAAGCCGCTTTCCGGCCCAGCGGGCGTAGGCCTGTGCATCTTCATAACTTACATATAAAACCGGAAAATCCTCTTCGCCGGGGTGGATCTTTTTATTGGGCCAATGCTTCAGGAAATTGGTTGTGTCTGCCGGGCGATAGTGAGTGGCGTCCATAAACTCCCTGAATTGGCGGTTGGTTACCGGGAACCGGTCCATACAGAACCCTTTCATGTTGAAGGTGCTGTCCACAAATTGTTTCGGATAGGGGATGAATTCATCGCCGTGGCTTTCATGAAAAACGAACTTTCCGGCGGGGATGGACACCATTCCGACAGGAATCTTTTCATTTTTTACCGCGGTGCTGGCGGATTGACTGATCAATCTCGGTGTGCCGGCGGTGATTTCAACCATTGTTTCATCCTGCAAAATGCCTTTCTCCATCAATTGAATGATAAACCTGCCTTCGAAGCGACCAAACTTTGAGGAAAGAGCAATCTTATGCGAACCTCCGGAAAGCTTTAAAGGGGTTTTACTGTAATCGGGCTTACCCGCCCACACTAAAATATCCCGGCCCCTGGGCGATTCAATCGTTAGCTGATCGCCTTCGAGATGAGCCTGCAGGAGGGATGGCAATTGGGCGATGCAACCCACTTCGCCTTCGTTGTTGGTACCGAGGTATTTTTGATCGAAAGAATGTGTTTCCGCGGCAATAAAATATTTTCCATTGATTGATATAGGCTCTTGCTCTTCGTGGTTCCATATATCTACGAAATGAAAGCCTGCTTTGGGCTGCACTTCAAACAGGTTGCCGGTGTATCCCTGCGGCAGGATGCTGTAGATCGTGTAGATCGTTTTATCAGGCAATTGCCATTGGTTCACCCAGATGCTGTCTCTTGTTGTTGGAATGAGCGGTGTATAACGGCCATTGGTGAAGTTGTAAGTATTCTCTCTCAGTATCCTGGATGTTTGCCCCAGGTATTTGTATTGTTCTTCTACCCAGTCGGGCTGACCCGGGGCGAAGATATTCAGCTCGGTTCCGTATCCATTGAAGAAGGAGGTCGCGAATTCCCGGCGGATGGGCTCCTTGTAAAGTTCCGCAACCCTGAAGATGGCGAATTCGGGTTTGATGAGTTTGTTCAGGTTCAGCATGGGAGGATAGTATAGTGCATTGTGCACTCTTCCCGACACGATATTGATCATGTCTTTGGGTACGGCCATTCCCTCGCTGTACATAATCACACCTGGTCGAACTTCGTCGGCCGCCTGTTGTAACTCTCTGCTCGAAGCGCCTCTCGTATCCAGCACTACTCCATCGGCCTGGGTAGCCTTGATGAGGTCTCCGAGGCCGGCGAGATGCCCTTCGCTGCGGGTACTTTCGTCCCAGGGATTGTAACAGACAAAAAACCGGGTGCCCTTGGCACGAAGCTCATTGGATATTTTTTTTAGTTGCGGGGTTCCGCCTGGCAGGTCTCTGAAAAGATCAAACTGGTTGCGCTGATCGAGCCCCAGCGAAGGCCAGGTGGGCCAGATGCCGATCACTTCATCACCGCCGTATAATTTTTTTCCTCTTTCCATGAATTCAGTCAGATGAAATCTTTGAGAAAGGGGGAGGGCGGGGTTTTCCTGGTAGAAGAATTTATCCCAGGCCTGCAGCAGGTGCATCACATAGCTATGGCGGATCCACTGCAGGTCTTTTCTTTCAAATAGTCGGTTATCGAAGGGAATGGTATCGTAGAGCATTTTGTCCTGGAACAATACTCGAAGCCCTTCCTGCCATTCGCCCTGGTAGTTTTCGTAGTGAACGAGATACCGGAACTGGCCACCGGGAAAAAGAATGGTTTCGAAACGGCGGCGCTGTCCTTTCTTCAAACTGGTGCGGTCACGGCGGGCGAGTGCGGCTACCTGCTTTTGATCGCTGGTTCTGACAAAAGAAGCGCCGAGTTCCCAGGCATTATCGGGGCAAATCACATTCACCGGCAATTTGCCGGGAACAAAGAGGTGTGTGCGGCTCAGGCCGTGTTCACCGAAGCCGGTGATGTATACGTATTCGGTAGAGGCTCCAAAAGGAACGAGATTTCTGATTTCGAGGGTATCGGCGCCGGTGTTTTCCAGCCATATCTCTGCCAGTTGCGGTCCCTGGCTTTTTACTTCGTAACGAAGAGAATTTGCAATTAACCCTTTTGCTTCTTTTGCATGGTAGAGTTTTTTATTCAGTTCAAGAGAAAAATATGGCAGATTGCTTTGGGCATTGGCCAGAAAGGAAAGGAAGAGAAGAGCGAATGTATAAATTATTCTCACGTTTATTTTTTATGGTTTGCAGATCGTTCGTTAATCGTTATTTCATCGACTAATTAAAGTGATGGTTGACTGTTGCCGCTCCCCAAATTCCTGGACGCAGAGAGCGCAGATTTCGCAGAAAGCACTGAAAGAAATACCACCTTCACTCTTTCTCGCGCCCGCTCTCGCTCTCACCTTTGCTCTCGCTCCCCAAATTCCTGGACGCAAAGGGCACAAAGAACCGCAGAGCGCGCAAAGAGAATTCGTCATTCGTCATCCGTCATTCGTAATTTGTCATTGCATTGGCCCATTGTATTCGTCATCCGCCATTCGTAATTCGTCATTGCATTGGCCCATTTACTAATTGGCTCATTGACTAATTATTTTTCATTCCTTTTATCCATTCGCTGATCAGCGCCACCCCTTCTTTGTGAATTTGTTCCCTTCCTATTTCCGGCATGGCTACGCCTGGGTCGGTGCTGGTCATCCGGTAGATCATGATGGATTTGTTCGGACTTCCCGGAACTATGTCAAATTCGCGATCACCGCTACCCCGGCCGGCGGCCACTGGAGGTTTGTTGATGCCCAGGGCAGTGGGATTAGAATTATGTATGTCCAGGAACAACCCGGAAGTATTGGCCGGACCTTTGGGATTATGGCAGAATCCGCAATTGATATCGAGGTAGGCTCTTGCCCGGTTGTCCAGAGAGGCTGATCTGTCGAGCCAGTTGGCATTGGCCTGTATGGACGTTGCTGGCAGATCGATCATATTGTGGGATGCCCAATAGCTGAGCTGGTTTTGTTTGCCGGTCTCGTAATTGTAATCACCCGAAAGATGCCTGGCGGCAAGACCAATCGGAATGATCTGGTTGCCCTGGGAATGGCAGCCTTTGCATTGGGCCTGGTTGGGGATCACATACGGCGCGGTTACTTTTTTCCCTCTGGCATCTATGAAGCTTACGGTAATGGCATCTCCGATGGGTTCAAAGGTGGCCTCCGTCTGGTCTTCGTTCCAGATGTACTGGTAGGTTGACCATCCCTCTTCCCGATGAGCCAAAAGTCTTGTTTCAATTATTTTTCTTCCTTTCTCCGGGTGGCGGAAATCGATCGGGTAGAAGAAATTCTTGATGAGGATCGTTCCTTTGGGCATATCGAATACCGCGGAGTCATTAAACGTTACTTTTTTTCCGCCGGGCAGTTTGATGAAACGCAGTTTTTCGGCGTAGTTGCTGAAAAGTGGTGTATTCAATGTGTAGGGAATGATGCCACCGGCCGGTTTCAGCTCTTTCATGTTTCCGGTGAAGAAGCCATATTCGGAAAGGTTTTCATGAAACTGGAAATACGGATCACCCGCATTGCGGGTAAAGGAAACGCAAAGCGCTACAACAACGCAGAGCAGGGAGGCAAAAATGATCTTTCGCATACATCAATTTGTTTTCACTGTCGCGGCAGGCAGGGGTGGTAAGCTGCAATCGTAGGAAGACGCATCCCTGGAAATATGCTTGAACTTGTTTCCTGCATCCATATTCGCGAAAGTCATGTTTGTATTATTCTTCAGGCAAATTTGCGGCGGGTTGTTGCTGTCTTTGATGCCATCGTACACGATATGTGGTACATTTTTTCCGAAACGCAGTTTGAAACGGTACAGTTTGCCCATTCTCCCTTTCATGGTCGCTCTTCTTTTTTCGCGATTGTACACGTTGTCGTGAATAGAGATCTGGGTGGGGTACGGATAGTAAGAAGAATCCTTGATGGGTTTCTCTGCAATATAATAGCTAACGATCGCCGTACCCGCCGTGATGTTGTTGGTGATCTGGTTGTTGAATACCTCCACATGATTGGTGGCCATGATCATCAGGCCGGTTCCCTGCGGTACCTTCCCAACAATATTTCCCTTCGGCGCGAAATTGACATGATTGTTATGATGGATGTTGTTGTTGAACAGTCGTACGTGTCCTCCCTTTTTCTGGATCAGGTCGGGCAGATCGAATACCAGCAGGCCGCCGGTATTGTTGGTTGCCTCGTTATCGTGTACATCGGCGTACAGGGAATTTTCAATTTCTATCCCCGCCACATTTTCATAGGCCTTTGAATGACGAACGATGATATTTTTCGACTGACCCACATAAATACCGGCGTCACTGGCACCGCGAGCCTCGCAACCCTCGATCAATACATCGCTGCACTGAACAGGATACAGGCCGTAGCCACCGTTCTTACTGTCGGCCCCACCGGTCCATTCGGCTTTCACGTTCCTGAAAGTAATGCCTTCAACCAGTTGGGTTTTGATGCCATCGCCCCTGGTATTCTGAACGGTGAGGTCCTGGATGGTGATGTTCTTGCCATTGGTGACCTTGATACCTTCCGCGCCCGACAGCTGCCCGGCGAAGTTGAGGAAGGTTTTATCCATCCCTTTGCCTTTAATAACAATGTCGTTCCTGCCATCCAGCCAAAGGCTGATACTGAGCTGGAAATTTCCTTCGGGCAGCTCAATGACCGACCCGCTGACAGCATTAATGAAGAGGGTCTGGAATTTCTTCTGGGCTTCCGGCTGGCCGAGCCCTTTGAGGGCCGCCAGCAGAAAAAGTAAAATTAAAATACGGCGCATACAATCGATTGAAGTTCGAAAATACAAAAAGAGAATGAGCCAATGGGCCAATTAGTAAATGAGCCAATGCAATGATGGATGACGAATGACGAATGTCGGATGACGAATGCAATTTGCCAATGGGCCAATTAGTAAATGAGCCAATGCAATGATGGATGACGAATGACGAATGTCGGATGACGAATTCTCTTTGCGCACTTCGCGGTTCTTGGCGGCCTCTGCGTCCAGGAATTTAGGGAGCGGGAGTGAAGAAAATGGGCCAATGAGCCAATTAGTAAATGAGCCAATGCGATTACGAATGGCGAATTTCGAATGGCGAATGAAATAAGATTGGTGATTTGCTAATTCCTTTTCGCGGTTCTTTGTGCGCACTGCGTCCAGGCCTGGAAGGGAGCGGGAGCGAAGGTGGGAGCGGGAGCGAGAAAGAGTGAAGGTGGTATTTCCTTCAGTGTTCTCAGCGAAATCAGCGCTCTCAGCGTTTTCAGCGTCCTCAGCGTTTTCAGCGTCTCTCCAATTCGTGCAATTCGTATAATTCGCTTAATTCGTGTAAAAGAAAAATCCCGGCTGAACCGGGACTCTTCTAAAAACGTTTTGTACGAAACCTTAACAACTTAGCTTGGCCATCAATAGGTACAAATTTTCGTTCTTCAGGATGTTGGATGTTGGATTTGGATTCTAATTCGTTTTATTGATTAATTCCGGAACTGGTTTTTGGATCTTGGACTTGGATTGGTTTTTACCGGATGCTTGGATATTTGGTCTTTCTGGACTTTGGATATTGTTCCTTGAATCAATCAATCAACACTGCAAACATAGCTCACATCGCTTTTCCACACAATAGCGGTTATGCTCTATTATAGAGCTAAGGTTTTTACCGTAGAAATCGTAAAAATACGTAGTGGTGAACTGGTATTATTACCTGATTTTTTTAGGGTAGGAAATAAAGCCCCTATATTTACCGTCAGGCTCGTTTTTGTGCAGACTATTAATCATTGGACGTTATGCAGTTCGAAAACAAAGTTGTACTCGTTACAGGAGGAACAAGAGGAATTGGAAAAGCCATCGCCCTTCGCCTCGCCCGGGAAGGGGCCCATCTGGCCATTGTAGGCAAAACAACCGATCCTCATCCCAAACTGGAAGGCACGATCTATACAGCCGCCGAAGAGATCGCCAAGGCAGGGCCGGGAAAAGTATTGCCGATCCAGGGAGATATTCGTTACGAAGAAAGCATTCAGCATATCGTCAAAACCACCGTCGACACTTTTGGCGGTATTGACATACTCATCAACAATGCCAGCGCGATCTCGCTCACTGCTACCGAACAAACCGAACCAAAGCGGTGGGACCTGATGCATGGCATCAATGTGCGCGGAACATTTTTCATGTGTAAAGAAGCGATCCCGCACTTAAAAAAAGCACACAATCCCCATATATTGAATTTATCGCCCCCGCTGAACCTCGATCCGGCCTGGTTTGCCAAACATCTTTGCTATACCATGAGCAAATATGGAATGAGCATGGTGGTGCTCGGACTGGCGGAGGAACTCAAGCAACAGCGCATTGCCGTAAACGCCCTCTGGCCCAAGACCACCATTGCTACGGCAGCGGTGCAAAATCTGCTGGGTGGCGATTTCCTGATGCAGCGAAGCCGTACTCCCGAAATCGTAGCCAATGCCGCGTTTCATATTCTTCGGCAACCTTCGTTCGAATGCACAGGAAACTTCTTTATCGACGAAGAGGTGTTAATTAAAAATGGGGAAACGGATTTCTCTCATTATGCAGTCAATCCCGAACATAAGCTGATGATGGATTTGTTTATCTGATAAGACTGTGGGAAATTGGTATCAATTACTGATACATGAAAAAAATTTCCTTCTTCTGTCTGCTGCTGCTCGGCAGCCTGTCTCTATTCGCCCAGAAAAAGAAACAGGTAAATGCCCCGGA
The DNA here is from genome assembly GCA_964605065.1 of uncultured Chitinophagaceae bacterium. Classification (GTDB taxonomy): domain Bacteria; phylum Bacteroidota; class Bacteroidia; order Chitinophagales; family Chitinophagaceae; genus Endoryza. Next base: position 185,334 of record CAZSAQ010000001.1, on the reverse strand, counting down.
TGGTCTCAAGTCCGAAGCCGCCGCGGATCTCCAACAGCATTATGATGAATATAAGTCTACGGCCCTGCAAATCTGGGATTTCTCCGAGTTAGGATACAAAGAACAGAAGAGCTCCGCCCTGTTGCAGGAACTGCTCCGGAATAACGGGTTCGCCATTGAGTCCGGGGTGGCAGGAATACCCACTGCTTTTGTAGCTACCTATGGGTCCGGTCAGCCGGTAATCGGCATACTGGCCGAGTACGACGCGCTTCCCGGGTTATCACAACAGGCCATTCCGGAAAAGCAACCGGTAGCCGGTCGCGAATCGGGTCATGGCTGCGGGCATAATCTCTTCGGCACCGCTTCGGTGGCGGCAGGTATCGAGATCAAAAAACTCATCGAACAGAAAAAGATCAGCGGCACTATCCGGGTATATGGCTGTCCTGCGGAAGAAGGGGGAAGCGGTAAAGTGTATATGGTGCGCGAAGGATTATTCAATAATGTAGACGTAGTGCTTCACTGGCATCCCGGTGATGTAAATGCAGTCACCATGACGAGCGCTCTAGCGAATAAGTCGGCCAAGTTTCGGTTCAGAGGTTTATCGGCGCATGCCGCGGCTTCTCCGGAAAGAGGAAGATCATCGCTCGACGCGGTCGAAGCCATGGATTATATGGTGAATATGATGCGCGAACACGTGCCGCAGGAAGCCAGGATACACTATGTGATCACCAATGGCGGCAAGGCACCCAATGTAGTACCTGATTTTGCGGAAGTGTATTATTATGTACGTCACCCGGACAAAACGGAAGTGAAAAAAATATTCGATCGCATCGTTAAGACTGCCGAAGCAGCCGCGCTGGGAACTGAAACAAAAATGGAATACGAGATCATTGGCGGCACCCATGATCTGCTGCTGAACAGAACCCTGGCGGAAGCGATGCAGAAAAATCTTGAATCGGTAGGCGGAGTGCTGTATTCAGCGGAGGAAACTGCCTTCGCCCAAAAGCTTCAATCCAGTTTCACTTTCAAGGCTCCGCAGATCAATGATGCAGCCAGCATTCATCCGCTGCGGGCAGTAGCCAATGCGGGAGGCGGCTCAACGGATGTGGGCGATGTCAGCTATACGGTACCAACGGTGGGGCTTGAATCGGCTACCTGGGTACCCGGCACTCCCGCGCACAGCTGGCAGGCCGTTGCCTGCGGAGGCACAGAGATTGGTACGAAAGGAATGATGGTGGCGGCCAAAACCATGGCCCTGACCGCCATCGATCTGTTCCGTAATCCGTCACTGATTAACCAGGCCAAGGAAGAATTTAAGAAAGCCAAAGGCGATTATCAATACGAAGCCCTCCTTGGCAATCGTAAACCAGCACTCAACTATCGTGACTGAGTTTCATTAAAAGAAGAATATCGATTGCCGCCCACCGACTTTCCCACCCTTGAAGTCGCGAATGTTGTAACTGAAGGTAAGCAGGAAATAACGGGTGAGGGTACTCGATTGTACATCCTGGATGTAGTTTTCGGCTACGGTTCGGTAACTATTTACAGCCTGCTTGAGGATGTCGTACACATAGAAGCGTAACTGGCCTTTTTGCTCTTTCAGGAACAGGTAGTTGAGACCTCCATGCCAGCGTACAATATTTTTGCTGATGCCGGGAGTAACCTGCGGGTTGTAACGATAATCCACACTGCTTTCCCATACCCAATTCTTCGGCATTCTCACCACCAGTTCCGTCGTGGAGAAATGCGTGGTTACAAAACTGTTCCGGAAATTGCTGCTTTGATACCGGTTCTCCCGATAGCTGACACTGTAACGCTGGCTGATCTCTACCAGGTCTTTGAAGTTGAAGGCCACATTCATAGCAGGTGAGGTGGACCAGGAGTCATAGCGGCTGCGAACGTTGTTTACGATTACCACACTTCTCGAAAATCCATAGTTGAACGAAGGACGGAGCGACAAGGTCAGGCTGTTGATCAGTTTATATTGCTTGGAGAACATCAAAGAAGTATTAATCCGCCAGATGCCGTCTACATTAATCGGTTGAGTAATCTGTACCCCCTTGTCGCTGACAGAGCGCACCCGGATCACCGAATTGGCTTCCACATTTCCATTGAAGTTAACGCTGTAGTTGATACTTCTTTTAGCGTCGAACTTGTACAGTCCGCCATTGAAATTGTGGGAGATGGTGGGCTTCAGGTTGGGATTGCCATAGGTTTGATAGAGCGGGTTGGTATTATCTACCACTGGTCGAAGGTCTCCCGCCGAAGGCGCGTTCACTGATGCCCGATAACCGGCATTAAAGGCCCCATAGTTGATATTAATACCCGGAAAGAAATAATTATAGTGTTGATCGATGGTACCTCCTTTGAGATAAACATTACTGAAGTTCAGGATAGTTGCCTGCAATACCGGTTGAATGGACAGTTTTTTATAACGATAGCTGATACCCACGGTAGAATTGTTCCTGATTCCCGACCTGTCGAGACCGTTGGTCAGGTCCGCGTTGAGCAATTCGTAACGGTTTGTGGACGGATTCCAGTCGTAGGTATTTAGATCGTCTTTGCTTTTAAAGTAATCGAAATTGTTGCTAAGCCGCAGGAACCATCGTTTCGAAAGCGGTTCATTATAAGTAATGCTGCCGTTAATGGTGAAATTATTGTAATCTCTCTTTCTGAGTTGATCCAGGTTGTCGCTGGAGGGCTGCCCATCATAAAACACGCTTTCTACATTATTTGTCTGGTCGCCCCTGCTGGTATTATAATTCATATTCGAATAGAAACTGAAATATCTGCCTGTTTTCCTGAATCGTCTGTCGAAGGTGAGCTCCTGCGAGAAATTGACATCTTTGGTAGTTGAATGGAGCTGGTTGTTGCTTTCATTGAGCAGCGGTTCATAGTTACTAGAATTGGTGGTAGCCATATTCCGGTCGACCAGGTTTTTCCGGAAAGTGACATTGGGGCGGAAAATGATATTGGTCATACTGTCGGGTGTCCATTTGATATTGGATGAAACATTGTGATTGTAATCATCGCTGACCTGCTTCGATTCCGCGCGGGTGAAAAGTGTGGTATCCCGGTAGAACTGTTGGGTATTGGCAAGCGATTCGTAGTTGCTGTTGATTGTACCATAGAAATACTGAAAATTCAGTTTTAGTTTTTTGGAGGGATCATGACTGATATTGATCCCACCGCCCGAAGAACGCTGGATGCCCTGCCCGGTGGCTCCAAAAGAAACGCCATTCACAGCCACGCCTCCATCCGACCAAACCGACAAGCTGTTAAACCCGCTTCTTCCGAAGCCTCCCAGTTTTTCAATATCGCCCAGGGAGAAACCGGATTTGTTGAGGTTATTGCTATAAGCCAGCGCACTCACCTGCAGCGTATCCCGAAACGAGTTTACAATCGCTCCCAGTTCATAATGCGTTTTGGATCCGCTGCCACCGCCGGCGTAGGCTTTGCCGAACCAGCCTTTCTTGATGGCTTTTTTTAGTTTCAGATTAATGACCTGGCCCAGCTCCCCCTTGGTGATATCCGGGTTTTGTGTCAGTTGTTCTTTATCATCTACTACCTGCACCTTATCGATGAGGTTAGCGGGCAGATTGCGAGTGGCAACTTTTGGATCGCCCCCGAAGAACTCTTTACCATCTACCAATATCCGGTTAACGGCCCTTCCATTAACACGCATGTTTCCATCGGGGTCCACTTCCACACCGGGTAATTTTTTCAGGAGATCTTCCACCAATGCCGAAGGAAGTGTTTTGAAGGCGGTGGCGTTAAATTCAATGGTATCCTTTTTAATGGAAACCGGCGGCCGCTCGGCTATCACCAGTACCTGGTCCAGTTCCGAAGTGTCCGTTGCCAAATGGATAACACCCAGGTCGAGCTCTGTCATACTGGACGAGAAACTAAACTCTTTGCGATATACTTTGTATCCGCTTGAAGTAATCACTGCTCGCAGGTCGAGGGAGGAGGGTAGTCCCGGAATTTTGAAGTTTCCCTGGGGATCACTCAACCGATAAGTGACGATGCTGGTGTCTTTAGCACGAAATACCGTAATGGTAGCCAATGGCAGTGCCTGCTTTGATACGCTGTCGAACAGCTTTCCCTTTAAAGTTCCCTGCTGGGCGAAGGCCTGGCCGGTGATAGATAATAATATTCCCAGGATGACTACCCGAATTTTTCTCATGGCTAAATGATTGACGGCAACATTACGAAACATTCGTAGTGAAATAAATGTTTTGTGGTAGATTTATATGAGCGGTAGTCATCCGCCTGACAAATATGAGTGACCATCTTCAAAGGATCGATCAGTTGCTGACTCTCAACAGCGCCGAGGCGTTCAGAGAGAAGCGGGCCGTATTGGTTCAGCTTATTAACGACTGGATCGTAAATGACTTCGACCAGTTACTGCAGTGGTTATACCGGATAGACATCAGCGAGAACAGGATAAGGCACCTGTTGAAAGCGCAGCCCGGCACTGACGCTGCCGAAATGATCGCCGACCTGATTATTGAGAGACAGCTGGAGAAAATAAAATCCCGCGAGCGGTACAGCCGGCGGGATTCTGATATTAGTGATGAAGAAAGATGGTGATCAGGAGGGTTCAGCCACTTTCGACTTGTTGTCGAATTTCAGGGCATTCACTTTTTCCTTGTCTTCTTTTTCATTTTTAAGATCGAACATGGTTCCGAATACATGGTCCCAAAGAGTGGAGCTCACGCCGAATCCATGGGCTTCATCTTTGTAATGATGAAGATGGTGATTTCTCCACAAGGGTTTCATCCATTTGAACGGAGGGTTCCAGGCATGAATCGCATAGTGCATGGTTCCGTAGAGAAGATAGCCGATGATAAAACCGGGTACAAATACCAGTGCATTTTCTCTCATAACCAGGTAGCATATACCGAAGATCGTGGAAGAGATGATGATACTTGGTAAAGGAGGCATGAAAAGGCGCTGGCGGTCGCGTGGATATTCATGGTGATTGCCATGCAATACATAAGAAAAACGCTGAATCTTAGGATTTTCGCTCACCCAATGAAAGATATAACGATGGGCGACGTACTCGAAAAAGGTCCAGAAAAACATTCCGCCCAAAAAGGTGAGAATGATACGGGTGGCGCTGAAATGGTAAGAAGTAGCGGCCGTGTAAATCAGAAAGGACAGGATAGGTATATACATACCCCAGATCACCAGCGGGTGACTTTTTGTGAAAAATTCCAGAACAGGATTTTCAAAAATTCGGGCCTGACCTTTGTTATGGATTTTTTTTCCTTTCATAATCTAATTTTTGCCCTGCAAACATACGTCAACTTTGCCTAAGTAAATCTGAAGTTTTTAGTTGATTATAAACGCTTAAAGCAAATTGTTCAAGACCGGGATCCCTGGCACCCATTAAAAGTAAAACACATCCTTTAACAAGGTGAGGTTTAACCGCTTGGACGAGATCCGCGCGGTTTTCCACAAAAAAGGCCTTTTTGCCTTTTTTTGAAATATCGCTGATGAGGTCAGCGGCGGAGATATCTTTCACGGCGGTACCCCCGGCATAGAATATTTCGCTCATCCAAATTTCATCTTCCGGTCGCAGGGCTGCCGAGATCTCTTCCACAAAATCTGTTCTCAAAAAACGGGTAGGTCCATACCCATGAGGCTGAAACCAGGCAATCACTTTTACTCCCAGCGGCTGACAGGCCCTGATAGAAGCCGCGCATTTGGCGGGGTTATGAGCATAATCGTCAATCAGCCAAACGCCATCGATTTGTCCGAGTACCTGGTGACGACGATAGATCCCTTCATATTTTTCGAGAGCCTGGCTGCAGGTTTCGAGGGTTACTCCTAACTGGTGAGCCACCGCAACTGCGGCGAGCGCATTTTCCATATTATGCCTGCCAACAGTATTTAACAGGAACGGCTGATCTTTAACAGTAAACCGTACACTCAGCCCTATTTGTTCAAAGCCGGTGGCCACATAGCCCGCGCCATCATGGGGGTTAACAGAAAAATCGTATTCGCCATTTTGCGAGAGTCGAGCGGAAAGAGTATGCCCCCTGTTAACAATGAACTTCTTCGATTGACTTCGGAAGGTGGTGAAGATCTCCATCAGCACTTCCAGTTCCTTATGGTCTTTGTCCACGTTGAGCAACAGACCTATTTCAGGATGGTATTGCACAATCGAGCCATCGCTCTCATCGGCCTCGATCACCAGCCATTCCCCATCGCCCACTTTGGCATTGCCAATCTTCCCTTCTTTAATGATGCTTACCAGTCCCGCCCCGCTGATGATGCTTGGCAGGAGGCCTGCCATCTCCAGGATGTCGAACAGCATTCCCGAAGTAGTAGACTTTCCAGAAGTGCCCGCCACCGCGATGGTTTTTTTACTGGCAGCAATGAGCGCCAGCAGCTCCGATCTTTTGATGATGGGAATATTCAGTTGTCTTGCTTTCTGTACTTCCGGTACCGTATCCTCTACGGCAGTGGATACCACTACCAGGTCGGTACCGGGGAGGATGCCTTCTCCGTTTTGCAGATAACAGAGTATGCCCTCCCTTTCCAGTTTTATCCTGGTTTCATTGGGTTCGTTGTCGGTAAAATAGCGGTCGCTGCCCGATACCTGCTTTCCGATCCCCTGCAGGTATTGAGCGAGGGCACTCATGCCGGTGCCGGCAATACCGATAAAAAAAACCCGCTGAAAACTGTTGATGGAAGAAATCATATGGTAGTTACAAATGTAAGTTCTTTATGGAAGCGTTGGTGTGTAAAGATCACATGACACATTCGCCAAGTCTGTTGAATTGCCTTACTTTGCATCGCTTTTAAAACTTCTTTATGAAATTTGTTTCCTTCCTGGAAGATGGCCAGGACCGACTGGCCGCGTTGATCGACGGATACCTGTATACTCTTGATCAGCTTCATCCTGATCTTCCCCATAACATGTCGATGATGCTGAATTACTGGGACGATTTCCTGCCGATGGCGCAGGGCGGAGAGATCATGGTGAAAGAAGGAAAGATTTCAAAGAGCCGGGCGATTCCTCTTGAATCGGCAACCATACTCGCACCGGTACCATTTCCTACCAGTTGCCGGGATGGATATGCCTTTCGCCAGCACGTAGCCGCTGCCCGCCGTAACCGTAAGGTGGATATGATCCCGGAATTCGATCAATACCCGATTTTCTATTTTACCAATCACCATAGTATACAGGGGCCGGGAGACATCTATTGCATGCCCGACCATTTTCACAAACTCGACTTTGAACTGGAAGCCGCGATTGTGATCAGCAAACATGGCAGAAATATTCCCGCGGCAGAAGCCGATCAGTACATTGCCGGGCTGATGATCATGAACGATATGAGTGCCCGCACGCTGCAAATGGAAGAAATGCTGCTGAACCTCGGACCGGCGAAGGGTAAAGATTTCAGCACCGTGATAGGCCCCTGGCTGGTTACGCTTGATGAGCTCGAATCTTTTGAAGTGCCCGCCAAAGAAAATCATGTCGGAAAATCATGGAACCTGCCGATGAAATGCTGGGTAAATGGCGTACAGGTCAGCGATGGAAACCTCGGTGATATGGATTGGACTTTCGCAGAGATTATTGAACGCGCATCCTATGGGGTAAATCTCTATGCGGGTGATGTGATCGGCAGCGGTACCGTTGGAACCGGTTGTTTTCTTGAATTGAACGGAACCGGTAAGCTCAATGATCCCCAATACACCGAGCAATGGCTCAATGCCGGCGACCAGGTGGAGATGGAAATCGAGGGGCTTGGTCATCTCTCAAATACTATCGTTGCCGAAGACAGCGAATGGAGCATCCTTCAACAAAAGAAGAAACCCTGATTACAATTCCGGGATTTCACTGCGCCTGTCAGGGATTGGCCAGCAGCACCTGCCAGGCCTTTGCTACCAGGCTTTCATCGAGCAGGGTTTTGGCATAACGATGCAGTTCCTTTTCCATTTCCTCGGGATTCACTGAGAAATACTGAATGATATAGGTCAGGTGTGCATCCTCGAAGGAAGGATCTACTTCAGGATACTGATGAACATTGGCCAGTTGAGCCAGGTTGTTTCCGGTAAGAATACTGCTTTTTCGAATGGCTTCCGGAAGCGTATCGATGCCGATGCCCAATTGAGTATTTGGTTTCTCCACGGCAAACAGATTGCTTTCATTCACCACGCAGTACCAGTCGCCCCCCAGCCTGGCCACATGATGGAGTTTTCGCTGATCCATTTTCTGCTGACTGTCCAGCAATTCATCGGCGATGTGCATGCGGATCACTTCGGCAATCACCAGGTTGCCTGCGCCACCTCTTTCTCCCAGGCTTTTGATTTCTCTCACCAGGCATTCCATTTTCACCTTGCTTTCTTTAACCATGGGTGGTTTGATGAGCGTAGCCGGTTCTGCCGTAAAGCCTGCTTTCAGAAATTCATTGACCCCCTTCGGATACTCGCAGCTGGAGAGGGAGGTTTGCTGTACCATGTCATAGTCTACGATATTCACTACGACTTCAGGTACTTCCAGGAGGTTTTCCAGTGTATGCTTATTGGTACCGTTTCTCACTCTTCTTGAGGGAGAAAACACGACTATCGGAGGGTCTGAGGAGAAAAGGTTGAAGAAGCTGAAAGGACTCAGGTTCACATTCCCTTCCTTGTCGATCGTGCTGGCGAGACAAATTGGTCTTGGGGCGATGGAATGTTGCAGGTAATATTGCCTTTGCTGTGTAGTCAGTTGGTTGAGGTCGAATATCATTTCTTGAATTTTACCGGTGGCCCTGTTAAACTGGGCCTGATCATTATAACTTGGTACCAAATACCTTTTTCAGGATTTCGGTAGTTCGTGCCAATGGATTGGTACGAATATTTTCTTCTTCTTTGGCTACCTGGTCGAACAGCGCATCAGTCGATTTCCGAACCACATAATCGGTAAGATCGGGATTGACCGGCTGCGAAGTAGTGGGAAGTTTATTATAGAGATTGACGATGTCGCTGTAATATTTTGTAGCATTCAGTTTATCCAGCGATTTTTGAATGGAGGGTTTGAAAGCCGCCAGCAGTTTGTCGAAGGTTTTGTTTTTAAAGTAATCCGTGGCGGCCGTTTTATTTCCTTTTACGATCCCCAGAGCATCGGAAAGGGTCATTTGCAGGATCGCGTCTTTGAAAATCGGGGCGGCATAACCCACGGCGTCTTCCGCCGCGCGGTTGATCTGCAGAATGGCTTTGTCTACCTGGTTGCCGAGACCGACATTTCTGAGTGTTTTCTCAATTTTCTGGGCGTCGGGCGGAAGGATGATCTTATAGAGACTATTACCAAAGAACCCATCGGGTTTATTCAGGAAGCCGATGGCAGTTGTTACGCCTTTGTCCAGGGCCGCCTGTATACCTTGTCGGGCTTCCGTTTCGGTGACCCCTGTGCCCGGATACCCCGGCAGATTCGACAAAGTTTCACATCCCGAAAAAGAAAAGCCGATAAGCAGGGTGAGGATCATCCATTTCATAGAAGTTGTGTTTTAAAGTGGCAAGTTAGGAAGCTTTTGGTTTATCGTTTCAGGTTAGTTTGCGGTTTGCAGTTCATTCTATGTTACATTGACACCTGGTTTGGTGTTTGCCGAATCAGCGTAATCTGCGCATTCAGCGTAATCAGCGTAAATTCATATTTTTGCCAGCATTTTCACAACTTATGAGTCAACATTTATCAGAACAGGAGATCATTCGCCGCGACAAGCTGAAGCAGTTGGAAACATTGGGAATCAATGCTTATCCCGCTCCATTGTACCCCGTTACTACCAATGCAGTCTATATCAAAACCCATTATAAGGGAGAAGAGAACAAGGCCGATTTCGAAAATGTATGCCTGGCCGGCCGCATCATGAGTGTTCGTGACATGGGCAAGGCTTCTTTTGCCGTATTGCAGGACAGCAGCGGGAAGATTCAGTTTTACATCCGCCGCGATGATATCTGTCCGGGCGAGGATAAATCCCTTTATGATAAAGTATGGAAGCACCTCGTTGATATCGGCGACATCGTCGGTATCAAGGGCTTTGTATTTACCACCAAGACCGGGGAGATTTCCGTGCATGTGACCGAATTCACTTTTCTCACCAAATCTCTCAAGCCTCTTCCTATCGTAAAAGAGAAGGAAGGCGAGACTTTCGATGCCGTAACCGATCCCGAGTTCAAGTATCGCCAGCGCTATGCCGACCTGATCGTCAACCCCGAAGTGAAAGAAACATTCCTGAAGCGCACGAGGCTGATCAATACCATCCGCGAGTTCCTGAATGCACAGGGTGCGATTGAAGTCGATACCCCCGTGTTGCAATCCATTCCCGGAGGCGCCGCCGCACGTCCCTTTGTTACCCATCACAATGCCCTCGATATTCCATTCTACCTGAGAATCGCCAATGAATTATACCTGAAAAGACTTATAGTAGGCGGGTTCGACTGGGTATATGAGTTCAGCCGCAACTTCCGCAATGAAGGGATGGATCGTACGCATAATCCAGAGTTTACCGTTCTCGAATGGTATACCGCATACAAGGATTATTTCTGGATGATGGAAGTAACCGAGCAACTGATGGAGCGAATTGCGATTGCCTTGCATGGCACTACCAAAGTACAGGTAGGCGATAAAGAAATCGACTTCAAAGCGCCATTCAAGCGCATTTCCATACATGATGCCATCAAAGAGAATACCGGCATCGACATCTCAGCCATGGATGAGGCCGGACTGCGCGAGGTTTGCCAAAAGTTGAATATTCATGTGCCGAATAATATTGGCAAGGGCAAACTCATCGACGAAATTTTTGGCGCTACCAGCGAATTCAAATATGTACAACCTACTTTCATCATCGACTATCCCGTCGAGATGAGTCCCCTCACCAAGAAGCATCGCAGCAAGGAAGGTCTCGTGGAGAGATTTGAGTTGATGGTGAATGGCAAGGAGATTGCCAATGCCTATACCGAGCTCAATGATCCCATCGACCAGCGCGAGCGTTTCGAAGAACAACTGAAGCTGATGGAAAGAGGAGACGATGAGGCCATGTTCATCGACCACGATTTTCTACGAGCACTCGAATATGGCATGCCACCCACTTCAGGTATCGGCATTGGTATTGATCGACTTTGTATGCTGATGACCAATCAGCCCAGCATTCAGGATGTGTTGCTTTTCCCGCAGATGAGACCGGAGTGAAGGAATGGGCCAATTGGTGAATGTGCCAATGCAATGGCGAATGACGAATGGCGAATGACGGAAATGAATTTGCCAGTGAGCCAATTCGTGAATTAGTCAATGCAGGCAACAATTGAATTATCCACTTGGTTTATTCGCTCGCCGATTAATTAAATTGCTGATTGGATTTCCAATCGCTGATTGTCTGCCCTCACCCCCAACCCCTCTCCCGGGAGAGAGGGGAGTCACACATTTCTCCTAATTCGTGTAATTCGTATAATTCGCCTCATTCGCCTAATTCGTGCAATTCGTGTAATCCGTGTTTGCAATCTTTGCGTCCAGGTTTCAGTCTGAGCGTGAACGATAAATCAGGATGAAAAAATACTGATCGGTAACCCTCACTTCCAACTTTTCTCTCCGTGGAAAGAGAATCGCCTTAAATTAAAATATGATATATAACCGATAGAATTTAAAATATTTCGGTTATATATTTCTGCATATAAAACATATTTCCTAAATTAAATTCAACATATCTCTAATTCCTACCCTACCCTATTTCCCCAACTCCTTTGAACGACTCTTACGATCCAATAGGTGAGTCAGGTCATAAACACCTAAACACTGCTATATATGGGAGAAAAAATGAAAGGCGGGGAAGTTCTCCTCGTTCTGGCCGGAGCTTTCGCCGTTGGTTACTTTATTTCGTACTGGTTGTCAATTCCTGCTGTAATCGTCTACTTCTATTTCAGGCTTAAGAAAAACAAAGAAGACAGAAGTGTTTACCAGAATTCTCTTAGAAAAAGGAACATTGACTATTTTAATTCTTTCGGATCTACCAAAGAAGTAAGAGAAAAAAACATTAAGGAAATATTCGAAAGTAAGCAAAACACCATCAAATCGCATCTTTTCTATGATTACAAGTACAAGTCGGTCGACCATGATATCTGGATCGATCAGACAAGGAATCTTTCTATCATGGAACCGAAAGAGCGCGAGTTTTTGAGAGCCACTTTCCTGCTGTTCAATGAAAACCTGATTTCTGCGGAGGCATTTGGATATTATCTTTTTGCTTTTGTGAATGGAAACGGAAAGGCTTCACTTGATAACAGAGGCTGGAAACATTATTACCAGACAATCGCGAAAGCAGAGGACAATAATGAAGCCATCACCTATATGAATGAAAATTGTTTCAAGGATAATGATACCATTGTCAGGTTTGCGCAGAGCACCTTAGGGGCTTCGGTTGACAGTGCGATTACTAACCTCATGAAAATCCTGCAAAAACTTAAATCCAGTGATCAGGCTCCTGCTGTCGTCAAAGAAATAATCGACCGTTTGCATGGAGGAGGAGCCTGGTTAACTGATGAAGATTTAAAGGACAGTATATTTAATGGGGAGAGTCAATTCAGGGTAGTGTTGGGCCAATTGAGCGACAATAAAAGTATTCTTTCTTATGGAGGGGAGGGTTCTCTGATTACCATTGCACCACCCGGATCTGGTAAAACGCAGTGTTTTGTATTGCCCAATATGATGAGTTGGAAAGGCGGCGCTCTTGTACTGGATGTCAAAGGAGAGATTTTCGACGCAACCAGCAAATGGCGTTCGGAAAATGTGGGTCCGGTGTACAAATTCAGTCCGCTCAACCCATCGGATAGTCATAATTACAACCCGCTGGTTTTCATCCGGCAGGATACCGAGTTTGTCTGGGAAGATTCCAGGTTCCTCGCCGATATGATGATCGTTCCTTCCGGTGCATCAGATCCTTTTTGGGAGAATATGGCCAGAGATGTTCTGACTTCTGCCATTGCATATGTCTGTCAGTACAACCCGGCCGATGAAAGGCCGATGAGTAAGGTAATTGATATCTTGTACGGAATAGGCTATGAGGAGATGTTGGATGTTATGAAGACGAATGTGCTGGTTGGCGCAATGAGGAGAACCGGTCATGCGCTGGCTACTATGGAACCAAAAACCAAAGACGGTGTTTTGAAAGCCGCCCAGAGCAGCCTGAGCACCTGGCAAGGGGAACGGATAGAAAAAATAACCCGTAAATCTGACTGGAATCCGCTTGACCTTCGCGACGCCAAAGCAACGGTTTATATCTGTATTAACCCTTCCGAAATTGACTCCTACCTATCGATATTGCGTGTATTTATTGCCCAGCATATCCGGATGCTGACCAGTCAATTGCCCGGCAGAGAGGCGACTCCCGTTTTATTCATGTTAGACGAACTCCCGAGATTGAAAAAGATGCCTCCGATTGATGAGGCATTGAATGTAGGCCGACAGTACGGCATTAAGCTCTGGATGTTTGCCCAAAGCTATGGTCAGCTCAAGGAAGCTTATGCCAACCCGGAAGGTTTGCTGGGTAGCTGTGTAGTAAGAACATTTATGAATGTACCGCTCAACGATGAATTGGCTACAAAGTTGTCGGATCAGCTCGGATTCAGGGATGGTCCGCTTGACGCGACCAGGCAAAAGCTGGTGGAGCCGCTTGAGCTGGCCGGCCCTGCATATAAAGATACTGTATTGGTACTTGCTTCCAATACAAAACCAGCGAAGGTGCAAAAGAGGTTTCATTACCAGAGCTCGAATTAAACCGGCCTGTTAACCGGTCATTCATAAACGAAAATGGCTTAGGCATTTTACTATGAGCACAGCAAACAAGCAATTGGCAGAATGGCAGCAACAGGAGAAAGCGCTGCAGGAGCAGATAAAAGCCTTGCAGGATCAGGCGAAAGAAGCCAAAGAGAACTCTGTAGAGCAGCATACCGCTGTCAATCAGTGCTGGAAACTCGAGACAGAATTAAAGGAGGTTCAGGAAAAGATCGCCAATGAAAAGGAACACGTGATCGAGAGTAAAATTGAAACACATACGGAAATAGCGGAAACGGCGGTTGAAAAGCTGTCAGATCATTTCGGGCTTGAGGGAATTGCCGACCCTGTAGTAGGAGGCGCGGCAGCCAATATCGCGGTGATCGGTATTAATGCCATAAGGAACCATGAAGCCACCGAGGCATTTGTTAAGGGTTGGGTCAATGAGAAGGTCGAATCCATAAAGGACTTCATAGCCGAAAAGTTTCCCGGAAAGGAGCAGATGGAAAAGCCTCCATTGCATGAAAACATGGCCCCTGAAAATTCAGTAATGCCCGATTTAACACCCGAAATGAGAGAATCAAGAAAGGGCTACGACCAGGAGTTTAATAACATGTATAATAAGCATGATGAGGCGCTTGCTAAACTCACTAACCATCAGGTTGACGAGATCCGCCGGACCGGCGAACAATCACCGGAGATGGCTGCAAAATTCAGAGAAGAGCATCGGTTACTGAAGGAAAACCAGATGAAGGAATTTGCTGCCATAGAAAATCGGGAAAACGATTCCAGGTCAGACCTGATAGTTAAACAACTTTCTGAAGAGTACGAAAAGAGCGCGACTCAAATCAATGAGAAATACGATAAGAAGCTCGAGTCGACAGAGAAGGCGCTCAGGATGCAGACCGAGCAGATAGAGAAACGGCTTGAGGGACAGGAAAAGGAACAGAAGTTGAATGAGCTTAAAAAACTGGGAGAACAGGAAAAGGCGAAGATCGAAGAAAAAAGAAATGCCGAGCTCGGTGTTGTGGAAAAAAGGAAAGAGACGCTCGAGAAGGTTCAGGAATCCACCAAAAATTCGGATAGTAAGGAGCGGCTCGCGGAAATTGAAAAGTTGAAACAAATGGAAATACAGCGACAAATCGAAGAACAGAACCGGCAAAGAGAAGAGTTGTACAGGCAGAGAAGCTGAGTTTGATCACATTCGACTCTTGGCTCTTCCCGTTTGGGAGGCGATCAGAAAATTCGAATGGGATACAGCGAGTCGTTACGAAAAATCAGATTATCCATTAGCTCATTGGCTCTCCCTGGATTTTTTTGAATTGAAACCTTGTAGCAGCTATAACTGTAACCTAACAGGGTGTATGTGATGGCAGGCAAGGTGCAGCGTGAATGCGACACCCAATTCGCCAGGCATCAAATTTCCGAACAGTAAACAGTAAACGGCCAACCGCAAACTGGCATATGAAATTCCTTCCCATATTTCTGTTATTCTTCTACTTTTCCAGCGCTCAGCCTGTCAAAAGCCGGGTGATACTTTTTATCGGCGCACATCCCGATGATGAGACTGCCATCAGTGAAGTGCTCAGCAAATATGCGCGTATGGGAAACAAGGTATATGTCATTATTGCTACCGATGGCAAGGATGGTACGCGCGTGACCAGTATCCCTGCCGGTGATTCTTTGGGTATGTTGCGTAGGGGTGAATCTACTTGTGGCTGCCGGGTGTTAGGCGTGGAGCCTCCCATCTTTTTGGATATTGAGCGGCTTGATACCCGTATCGGGACAGGCCGTTATTTTAAGGAGCACCAGCGTTTTCTTGATTCTTTAAAGGTGAGGATACCTTCCCTGCGACCCGATATTATTATTACCGCCGGTCCTGACGGAGACACTCATCATTCCGAGCATATTGTTGTGGGTGCCAGTGTAACCGAATTATTGCTCGCCGAGGGTTGGGTTGAAAAATATCCTTTGTATCATTTTGCGTGGAAGAAGGGCGTTGTGTCGGTGGAAGATGGCGGGTATGTGGATGACCAGTACTTTAATGTGGCCGTGAGATTTTCTGCGGAGGATGAGCAGAAAGCCATCAGGGCCATGAGTTGCTATGTAACGCAGTATACGCCCGATGAGCTGAAGACAGAAGCGGAAAACAAAGCCAGGGATCTTTCCAATACTATTTACTTCCGCCGTTTTGTGGTGAAGAAGGGGTTGAAGGAAGATTTTTGAGTTAATTTGAAGTCCCAGACCTGACCATGCATGTTAGACCTCATCCATCCACATCAGCCCTCCTGGAAAGCCGAATTCGAAGTGTTAAAGGCACTCTTGCTCGACCATCTCCCCGGGTGGGATCTCGATATCCAGTTAGTAGGGAGTACCGGCATTCCCGGTTTGTATGCCAAGCCCAACTTGGATGTGGATATCATTATTAAAGACAGGGCCTGGATCGATGATATCACCCGGCGCCTGGAAGCCCTCGGATATATCAGCAGGGGAGAGCAGGGTATTCCCGATCGATTTGCCTTTCGGCCATCTGCCCCCAGCGTGCCTCAAAGACCTCAAAAAAGGGAGTGGCTCCCACATCATCTTTATGTTTGTGTGGCCGGTAGTGTGGCCCTCAACAATCATTTATTATTCCGCGACGCCCTGTTGCGCGACCCCGAGTTAGTGGCCCGCTACTCCCAGTTAAAGCTCCACCTCGTAAACCAACCCGGCATGACCCGGGAGGAATACACCCGCCGCAAGACCGACTTCATCCTCACCGTCCTCGCCAGCCTCGGGCTGGATCATAACACCCTGGAGGGTATACGGAGGGTGAATGAGTAGGGAATTTTAAATACTCCTTCGCCATTTTTTTGACCCTAACAGGCTAGAATACTTGATTCAGATCAATAGATTGATCTTTTCTGGAGTTGCTTAAGATCAAAAAAAATGTATTAAGTAACATGTTTGCGTCAAAATACCGTGAAATCACCCTGCACAAGATGGCAAATCGTTAATAGACTGCACATTCGGAATGAATTGGATTTATATAAGACCGATAATTAGATAGCTTAAAGAACTGTGCAAAATGCACCAACAAGTCCATTGGCAATGACCATATAGGTTTTGTGCCGTGGGGGAGGCAGGTCAATAAGATTTATGACGTTCGCTAAATATAGCTTCGGTTAATCGGGGAGGCGGGGATTGGAAAAGCTGGGCCGATTGAAAATGTTATTATGGGTTTCCGTAAGATTAACTTCTCGCCCTTATATAAATTGAGCGAGGAAAAAAGCTATCGGCTAATCGAAATTGGTTTCGTTTATTTATATTAGTGGGATGTAGCCGGGTGGTTTTTGAAAGAACTTAGTATTTGAAATGTTTAGATTAAAAGAACGGTTGCGTAAATGAAATCGTTGTGTGTCATGCCATGGCGACAGTACTCACATAGAAACTACCATTAAATATGCTAACTAAAATAGCCCTTAATAAGATAGCCAGTTTCAAAAACCCTGCAGTCTTAGAAACTGATAAGAAAATAAATCTCATTTATGGTCTAAATGGAACAGGTAAAAGTACATTTTCGAATTACCTGCATAAACAGACAGAAGAAAGATATAAAGATTGTTCTATCCAAGGATTAGACAGCTCTCATGATATACTTGTTTACAATCAAGCTTTCATCCAAGACACATTTTTTGAATCAGAAAATCTGAAAGGAATATTTACATTATCGAAGGAAAATAAGGAAGCAGAAACCAAAATCGCAAATGCCCAAAAAGAAATTCAAAAATTAGAAACAGAAAAAGAGGTAAAAGCAAGGGAACTTGAAACAGAAAGGTCAGCTATATTCCAAAAGCAAGAAGTCGCAAAAAATTCAATATGGAAAATCAAAACTGACTATAGTGGCGGTGACAGGGTGCTTGAATTTTGCTTAGAAGGTTATAAGGGGTCGAAAGATTCTCTATTCACTCATGTTTCCCAATTAACAAAACCAACCTCGAAGCCTACGAAAAGTATAGATGATTTAAAAAATGAGTTGCAATCCATTTCTGGGGACAATGCTCAAAAATATAGCGGAATGTCCCAAATAACTTTTTCACCCCAAAGTGTAGAATCGGGAACAATATTTACGAAACAAATTGTGGGAAATGAAAATAGCACGGTAGCACAATTAATTAAAGAGCTTGGGAATTCTGACTGGGTAAAAGCTGGGTTACAATATTTGCCATCAGATCCTACTGAAGAAAATTCAACATGCCCATTTTGTCAAGGGAATACAATTTCAACAACATTAGTTGACAGTATAAAGAACTATTTTGACGCATCTTACGAATCCGATATTAATTCGCTAAAAGGCTTTTTATCTAATTATTCAGCGGCTATTCAATCAATACCAAACAAATCGGTCTTCGAGGCAAACCCAAAATATGAAGCATTCAAAAAAGATTTTGAACTTAAATACAATGTATTTACCAAGTTGGTAGAAGATAATCGAAAACTTATTGATGATAAAATCAAAACTCCAAGTATTTCCTTAAATCTTAAAAGCTCAACCCAAAGTCTTCAAGAACTAAATGAAGTAATAAAAAAGATAAATGCACTCATCATAGAGCATAACAAAAACATTGACCAAAAAGAAACTGTAAAAGCCAATATAAAGAAAACCTTTTGGCAGGCTATGCGTTGGGATTATGACCAAACAATTAGCTCTTATAATACAGACAGAACTACTTCAAAAGGTAAGACTGACGCAATCGAAAAATCTATTAAGGAGTATGAAAATAAAATAGACACTCAAAATAAAATTATTGCTGAACAACAGAAGCAAACTGTCAATATTAAAGAGGCAATTGCCAATATAAATAACGCCCTAATAGATTTGGGCATTACAGATTTCAACATAAAACATCATTCAGAGAATCTGTATAAAATAGCCAGAGGAGAAAACCAAGATAGAATATTTCGTTCACTTAGTGAGGGCGAAAAAATGATTATTAGTTTCCTTTACTTCATTGAGCTTTGTAGAGGTAAAAAAGAAGCGACTGAAACGGGCAAAAAAAAAGTCATTATTATAGATGACCCAATTTCAAGTTTATCGCACATTTATGTTTTCAATGTTGGTAGGTTAATCAAAAATGAATTCTTTGGAACTAAAGAAACAAAAAATGGAGTAGCAACCTGGAATTATAAATATGAGCAAGTCTTTATCCTGACACACAGCTTATACTTCTTTTACGAAATAACTGAAACAAAGTATGATGACAGGAAGGAAATGCAGAAGCTATTTCGACTTATGAAAAACGAGAACGGAAGTGCATTTGTCTCAATGAGCTATGAAGAAATTCAAAACGATTACCAAGCATACTGGTTTATAATTAAAGATGACAAGCAACCTCCAGCATTGATTGCAAACTGTATGCGTAACATAATTGAGTATTTCTTCAATTTCGTTGAAAAGAAAGATTTAAATAACTTTTTCCTGCAAGCACCTCTGAACAGTAACAAATTTCAAGCATTTAACAGGTACATCAATAGAGAGTCGCATTCACTTGGGCAAAACATTTTTGACTTCAAAGAGTTTGACTATGCTGAATTTAAAGAAGCCTTTGCAGAATTGTTCAAAATTGCAGGCTACGAAGCTCATTACAAAAAAATGATGAAGTGACAGAGGCACGAACGCACAACAAAAGTATTTGCAAAAGCAGGGCTGGACATTTTAACATCAGCTATGTGCAGGCATCAGCAGCGGTTCGGGCTCGACGTTCAATTTTTTTTTTCGCACCCACAATTCTGGAAGATTTACTTATAAGTTGGACTAATTCACTTCATCCTCCTCATCCTATCCACAACGGCGCTGAGATAGGAATTTTTGACTGAATCCGAAAGCCCACTACCAACCACCATCCTCTTCACCTCATCAGTCTTTGATAGCATAACAGAGAGAATCCGATC
This sequence comes from uncultured Chitinophagaceae bacterium, assembly GCA_964605065.1. Taxonomy (GTDB): domain Bacteria; phylum Bacteroidota; class Bacteroidia; order Chitinophagales; family Chitinophagaceae; genus Endoryza. Next base: position 165,665 of record CAZSAQ010000001.1, on the reverse strand, counting down.
GACCCTTCTGGGAAGCAGACCGATTCTTTTACCAAATTCCCTGAAACTCGAGAGCCCATAGGAGCTGTAGGTGGCTAAATGGGAGTCGTTTATATCTCCATCATACAGATCCAGGGCCACGTCGCTTTCGGTGGGCATGTGAATGATAGTACTCATCAGGTCGTAGGCCGGGCTGAGGGTATAGTCGCCATTTTCTGTTCTTAACAGCGAGAAGTTTTTTAAATGAGCATCTCCGTTCGATAGCAGATAGTTGAACAACACTAACCGGAAGAAATTTTCTTTCGCCGGCATCGCGGCCGCCACATATTTATTGATCAGGTGTCCGATTTCCTCGTAAGTGCCCTCGTACTTGAAATTTTCGCCTCCGGTTTGCCGACTTCGACCGCTGATCTGGGCCATGTCTTCCTGCAAGTATTTAGAGCCGTCCGGCTTTATGTCAAACCGCCTCGTAATATAGGCGGGAGTGCCATCTTTGAAGTAAATGAGTCCATTTGCCGCTGTTTCTATTCCGAACACACTGGAGGCTATTTGCATAGTGAGGTGTTCGTTTTCCGGAGCTTGCGCGGCTTCCACTATTTGTGCGTTCGGAGGAATGGGCTTAAGGAGATATTGACCACTGCTTTCTGTCAGCACCAGTTTTTTATCTTCTAATTTGAGAGAGTATTTTAACTGAACCCCGGAAATAGACAATCGCTTGGTCTTCTCCTGGTAGGCTGATAGATTGTCTGGTTTGGGAGAGTCGATATCAAGGATATGCGAAACCTTTTTGCCATCAAATAATAATTTGCGGCAGCGCGGGCAAAAGCCTTCGATTCCTTCTTTATAACATCCGTTACAAGTCATCTTTAAGTTCTTTAATGCTGATTGCTCCAATGGTATCGCCTCCGGCAGTCTTCAATAACCGGGTAAAGTCGTCGTTCTCGTCGATCTTCAGCAAACGGCATTGAATGTCTTTGTTGATGCCTTCCGCGAGCAATCCGTCGAAAAAGGGAAACAGGTAATTAGCTTGATATTCCTTTTTCGATTTCGGAAAGCTCAGGCTGATGGGCGGCATGGCAGGATCGGTTATATATGAGCTATCATAGATGAAGTGATAGTCATCTTTGCCGCTCTTGGATAGCACGCCCGCCAATTGCCCGTTATAGTATACGCCTGCTTTAGCCATCAGTTAATCTTTTTTACCTGCAGTAATATTTCCAGTCCCAGGATTTCCACCAGCTTCAGGAGTGTTTCGATAGAGGGGTTGCCTGTGCCTGCTTCCACCGAATGGATGGTTTTGGTAGCCACTCCGCTCATTTCCGCCAGATCCTCCTGCCGCAACCGAAGCGACTCCCTGCGAGCTTTGATAGATTGGCCGATTTCCGAGATGTCCATATGTAGTATATTACTGATTTAGCCTAAAATTACTCCATTTTTCTGGCTTTTGATAGCAAATCTGTAGTATAGTACATATTTGGAGTCAATAAGCTACCAGCTCTATCACTTTCTGGGCAAATCGGTAGTAAAGTACATATTTCGCTGATTGAGACTGATTTTTTGACAAACTAACTATTTGAAATAGAAGCAATTGCCTGTTTACCAGTTTTGCTTGAGAGTTGTTTGATTCCCATCCCACCTTACCTGGAAATGCCCTCACTGCACCAGTTATATTTTCCTACATCCAGGCCCCCGAATAAGATCACGCTGATGGATTTCTAGAAGGTGTATTGATAGGAGTGTATTGTTTGCTGAAGACATTATGGGCAATATTCCTAACCCAAACAGATTAGAATAGTTGATTTGAATCAATTTGGTTTATGGCATTTGCTGACTCAAACTTCGGTTAATTGGGGAAAATGGAGTACAAAATGGCGGCACAGTCGCTCTGTGCATTACGGGTTTCCGTAAAATCAGGAACTAGCCCTCTTATAAATTGACGTAGGGAATAAGCCTATCGGCCAATCGAAATTGGTTTCGTTTATTTATATTAGTGGGATGTAGCCGGGCGGTTGTTGAGAGCACTTAGTATTGAAAATGTTTAGATTAAACGCACGGTTGCGTAAATGAAGTCGTTAGCGGCTATTCTATGGACAGCGTAAAAGATAAAATAAGCATACATAATTCTGACGGTTGGCAAGGACAATACGAAAGAATGAGACGGTGGGACAAACGGTTAGAAAATTATAATTGCCCCATAGTCGACAGAATACATTTGGATGACTTTTTAGATACTTTGTATACGACTTATCAGAATATTTTTCATTTAAAAGATTGGCTTAACAAAGAGAATATTGTTGACAAAAAAACATTGAACGACTTTATAAAGCAGAATAAGGAAATGGGTCTATGTCGAGATATTGCAAATGGGACAAAGCATTTCGCGCTTGACAATAATTTCAGTATAGGGCATGACTTTTTTATTATGTCAATATGGGATCCTTTCAACAAAGAAAAATATTGGAGTGACAAAAAAATAAGAGTAATCTCAAAGGCGGGCCTGTTTGATCCATTTGGCTTGTCAAAAAAATGTATCTTATTATGGACTCATTTTTTAATTGAAAAGGGCCTATTAGATAGCGACACACTCACAGAAGTCTCTGACATTAATATAAGCGCAGAACATTTTGCACCAAATATTCAAACTGTTTATGGACAACCACAGCGACGACGAAAGAACAGCCACTAACATGCGGTTTTGCGCAATCGGGGGCGACGGAAGGAGCTTCAGCAATTGTTCGCTACTCGGCCGTAGTTATGGGTAGACGACAACGCATCGAACATTTTCACTAACTTCAATATTCAGTAATCGATGGGCTTCTGCAGCCGGGCTGAAACAATACTAATACCCCGCCTGCACAAAGCCCCGAACGTTAACGGTCATGCGATTGGACACCAAAACTGAAATTTAAAATGCCGACACTCAAAGAGTTTTACAAAAGATTTGGCTTAAAAGAGAATCCATTTGCATCTTTTACAACTGAAAACGAAGCAACCTTATTTTCCAAAACCTTCATTAAGCCCAATGACTATGAAACAATTCTTGACAATTTTTCACAAAAAAATTCTATCATTTTAACAGGCGACAGAGGAACTGGTAAAACTGCCCTCATTAAAGACTTCATTGAAAACATAAATTATGACACGTCAGTTTTATCACACATCGTAGATTACTCCAGTTTAGATATAAACTATCAGCTAAACGACTTTTATAAATTTGTAATATCAAGTCTTTCAGTTTCAATTTTTAATGCTTTAGCTGATAAGAAAAAAAGAATAAATAGGCTTAAAAAGGAAGAGAAACTTCTATTATGCTATTTGCTTAAAAATTTTGTTCCTCAAATCTCAAAAAGCAGCTTGAGAGAAAGGATCACAAATGTTCAAATACCATGGTACAAAAGAGTATATAAAAAAATTGAAAATGTTGTTCGAGGATTATTTAACTATGGCGCCACTGTAGGTGGTAGCTTTGTGGATGAATACATTGCAAAACATTTTAGAGGGTTACCTCCACTTTCAGACAGTGTGAAAATAAAGGACTTTTTTCCAGAGTTGCCTATCAATGTCGAAGAAGAATTTATAGACCAGGACGTATCCTATCAATTGATTGTAAGAATCTGCAACTTAGCAAACAAACTTGGATTTGAAAGGGTATTGCTAATTTTCGATCGAGTTGATGAAGATCCAAGGTTCTCAAATGATGCAGAAGCTATAGCCGATTTTATTGTAAAAATATTGACAGACAACAAATTTCTCTTAGAACAAAACTTACAGGTTGTATTTTCCTCCTGGGTTACGCCATTCAACTATATTAAAGATCAAGTAAGGACACAAAAGCATTATTGCCCCTCTCTTACTTGGAGCTTTCGTGATTTAACAAGAGCCTTAAACCAGCGGTTAAAAGTCTATTCAGATGAAAAAGTTAGCGACTATAAACATTTGTTTGCCGACGACGTTTCTGAAGAAGATATAAATGAACTATTTAAATTATCAAATGGTAACCCTAGAGACCTCTGGCACATCTTTGCAGTACTATTCAAATCGCAGTTTGAATTAGACGCTTCGGTGAATAAGATTCATACAGAAGCGATACCAAAAGCTTTAATACAATTTGTAACCAATTTCAACTATTACGAATATTATCCTAAAAAGTCAAACTCACGAGCAAACTCTATGGATATTTATTCTTATGCCAAACACCTTTTAAAGTTAGAATCCGAAATTTTCACAAAAAATCAGTTGAATGAGAAAGCTCAAACAGGGAGTTCTACTAACAACTATGTGGTAGGTATGGAAAAAATAGGACTCATAGGACTAGATAGTCAACAAGGAGGAGTTGCATATTATAAAATAAAGGACCAAAAAATTGTGTATGCGCTAAAAAATGGTCTTGAAATAAGGAGAGATTAAGAGCAAGCACGATCCGCTAACATTACATTGGCAAGATGACGAGGCGACTAATATATTCTCAACTTATTGTTCGCTAGTAAGCTATGGTTTCGGCAGACGAACCTGCCTACCGGCAGGCAGGTAACGCCGGATAATAGGAACACAGAATACCGCCACATCGACCATATTTCAGTGTTAGGTGTCTCCTTCAAAAAAATCACTAAGAAACTAAGATATGCCAATTCCAGACTTCCAAACTTTAATGCTTCCTTTCTTGCAGCACAGTGCAGACGGACAGGAACATTCTACAACAGAGACTCATGATGCTTTAGCAAAGCAGTTCAATTTGACAGACGAAGAAGCAAATCAATATTTACCCAGCGGAACTCAAAAAGTATTTTATAATAGGGTGTTTTGGGCAAAGGCACATTTGAAAATGGCAGGTCTAATTGAGAACATTAGACGGGGACATTTTAGAATCACTCAAGTTGGCAAGGACGCATTAGCTCAACAACCAAGAGAAGTAAATCTTCGCTTCTTGAAGCAGTTTCCGGGCTATTTAGAAAATACAGGTAGAACAAAGGAAGGGGAAAAAGTTATTGAACCTTCTAGTGACACAGAAATTAAAGAAACGCCGGAAGAGATCCTAGTTAGTAACTTTTTAAAAATCAGAGAAAATCTTGCTTTAGAACTATTATCTAAAATAAAAGTTTGTACTCCAGCTTTTTTTGAAAATTTGGTGGTAGAACTATTAGTAAAAATGGGATATGGTGGAACGATAAAGGAAGCCGGAAAAGCAACACGGTTGACAAGTGATGGCGGAATTGACGGCATAATTAAGGAGGATAAACTCGGTCTCGACTTTATTTATATACAAGCGAAACGGTGGGACAACCAATCTGTAGGCAGACCAGACATACAGTCTTTTGTAGGAGCATTAGACGGACAAAGGGCAACCAAAGGTGTGTTTATAACAACATCGAAGTTCACAGATACTGCAATTGAATACGTTAAGACAATAACCAAAAAGGTCATTCTCATTGACGGGGAGCAATTGACAAATTACATGATTGATTATGGAATAGGCGTTTCGACATTTACAACTTTCGAACTTAAAAAAGTTGACCATGACTATTTCGGTGAAGAATGGTGAGACGAAAGGTGAGTAGATACAAAAGCTATTAAGTTAAAGTGCTAGGGCATCCATTGTAATTCCTCAGGTCTTTCACCCTTGCGTATAAAGAAATATTTACCAGTAAAAAGATATTCAGACATATCCAGCGAATGGAACGTAATGCCAAAAATCAAAGATGGGACGGCTATCATAAAGTGAACAAGATGTAATTTTTACCCAATATCAATCAACTGTTTTTTTATATTAAATAGCCTAGCTTTTAAATGTTGGTACTTGTCGGAACATTACATAAGGGATTGCAACAATTGTGTTCATTTTCTTAAATATAGCAGAGAAATTGGACTTCACCCCAACCTCTTATCCACCTCCAGCAACTCAACCTTTACCACTTTAATATAGTTATGATAAGCCAGAAAGCCGGGGTTAAAAATATAATTAAACTGGCTCGGCAATACCGCCGAAGGGGCTTTGATGCCCAGGTATTTGTTTTCCCGGAAGATCCGGTCGCCTTTGTCTTTTAGTTTGATGTTTTCGGGGAGGCGCCAGTCTGCGGGGAGGGAGGAGTCGGCGATTTCGAGAATAGGAGCGGTTTCGTCAATTTCGAGCGTGATAATGAATAATTGAGGCGGCAGTTCAGATTCATCCACATGAACCAACACTTCCAGCAAGGCGAGAGCCGGGTTTTCACTGGTGTACAAAGCGTAGGTGCCTTCATTGTTCCAGCGGCCTCCTTCATTAAAGGCGCCGGTACCGGATAAATCCAGTGTTCTTTTCTTCGACTTCACAATCCTGTAAACAAGCATGCCCAACTTTCTTAGGTGTAAACGCCTTCCTCCATTCTTCTCAAAATTCTGCTGACCATCTTGATTCCGGTGGGTGTATTCAACAGTTCAAAAGGTTTTTTGCCCCCCAGCCCTCTGTTCTCTTTATGCAGCCAGCGGTTCAATTTTTCAGAGTCTTCAAAGACCGATAAGCCGGTAGCGATGGTATTGGCGATTTCAATGGAAAGCGAGGACGAGAGGCTATCAAGGGGATCTGTTTTCCGCTTTCTCCCCAGGGTTTTGTAGGACATATTAAGCAAGACGGCAATGTCTTTCATGGGGACAGCCATGATATCGGCCAGGTTCATGACCGATTGTTTGGTAATCCCTTTTGTGCTGGCAGCCAGGAAATCAAAACTGGAGACCGGCTCTTTGGCCATGAACTTCATGCCGCCCAGGATTACCCAGGTAATCAGGTTGGCCGAAGCGCCTTTTTTGATATAGCCCTTAACCAGATCCGCCATCTCCGCCTTTTCACCTGGCTTGTTCGGGCCTTTTGGAATCGTTCCCATCAGTGGACATTTTACCCAAAGTTAAGGGAAATATGTCTCTTTTATAGTTCGTAACCAGAAGGCTATTTTGTTCTTTGATTCTCAGCGGTCTGGCGGTCACTCTTGGTGATCTTGATCTGGTTGACCCTGGCGTCGGACTATCCAGAGGGATTCATACGGTTATCCGGGGACGTTACTGGATTTCGGATTTAGCCGTTTTTCATTGGGAACCGGAATGACATTTCTAAATTTTCGGGTGGTTATGCGAAATAGTATTGATTGCTTATATTAGAGTCCAAAAGTTCGACGTCGTGAGTTATTTTGTTTGGCCCTTTTTTGATAAGTAGAAGTTTTTGGGATACGCAGATGAGGGAGTTCGTAATATTGTAAAACACTGTCAAGTGGAAAAAATAAGCGATATAGCCCAAAGCATTAAACAGCGATTTGCAAATCCGTTATTCTTTTCTTTTATCTGTTCCTGGCTTGTTGTAAACTGGCCCATTACCGTGGGACTTTTTTGGTTTGATTCCAAGCAAATTGAAAAAGCGGGGTACAATTCAATATTTGACTTCATCGCTGCAAAAATAAATCTTCAAGATAGTTTAGTGCACCCCTTATGTTTTGCATTTGGTTATACGTTCCTAATGCCAACACTACATAACATTATTCGGGCATTTTACTCCTGGACAGCCAAATGGGGAGATAATTGGAACTTGAGTATAACTAGAGGTGTTAAGATACCCTTTGAGAAGTACCTCAAATTTCGTGAAGAATATGATAAGCGAAGTAAGATATTGGAGGAGGTGATAAATAAGGAGAGTATTAGTCAAGCCCAGGTCAATTCTATCCAAACAGAGTTATTACTGGTTCAATCGAACGTGACAGAGCTAAAAAACAGAATAACAGAAAGCGATACTTTTATCCAACAGTTATTTGATGTTAAGCTATTGGATGGGTACTGGACGAACAGGTATAACGATCGAATAAGTAAAGGTCTAACCGGAATAGAAGATGTTTATATTGCGGATGGAAAATATTATATAGTTGGGAGATTCGGGGAGATGAAACATGTTTTTAATATAGTAAATTTTTACTTCGATAGTCGAGTCCGAAGAATTTTTTTTATCAAAGATCGAGTTAACCAGGAACAAGTAGTTTTGGTGGACTCTGGTGTCGCACAGCCACGATTTAATCCTAACTTTTTGCATGTTGAAAGATCGGACTTGTTGGTTGGTGTTGAAAATGGAACTACACAGATAGAATACGTAAAAAAGCCGATAGCCCCAGTAGTTACACCTGAAGACAACACTAGATAGTAGGCGCCGATTTGGAGGAATGCATATTTGACAACACTGAATTAAATTTTAAAGTCCCTAATCTGTTCTTGAGTCGAATAATGAATAAGCGCTACAGCGAAGGTAAAATATTTGTAAATAAATTGATAGAATGTGCAGAACCTTCAACATGATTGGGTCGCTGGCGTATATAAAAACCCAGTTGGAAAGAAATTTGATTGATGACTTCAAGTCGTTGAAGGACGTAATCGATTTTAAAGATTCCTTTGCAAAATCCAGGCAGGAATTAGTCTCTCTCTACGAGAAGCAGATTGACCAGGAAAAAGAGCAGCTGAAATCAGAACTGCAACAGTTGGAGGAAGCCATAGAATCACAAAGGCAATACAGCCAACAGCAATTGACAAAAGAGATTGAGGAACTGAAGCAGCAATTGAATGCATATTCAGGGAACAGCCAAATCAACCTATTTAAAAGATTAGCATGGAAACTAAAAAGATTCCGATGTAGGAAAAGAATTGAAAGAAGAGAGGCTGAATTTGACTTTGTTGTGGAGAGATCTGTAGAGAACCTGTTGGAAGAATATCGTAAGAAAGACAATCGACACCAGTTCATAGTTTCGCAGTTTCACCAGGCAGTCGAACAAAGCGGTATTCAGGATTTATCTGCCCTGGATAGAAAGAAGCGCGTCATCGACGGATTGGATAGTTTCATATTTGGAGCCATTGGTGAACAAAAGGTTGTAAAAGTTCTGGAAGAGCTATCAGACGATTATTATTTGATCAATGATTTTTCGGTTTCCTTCTCGCCGGCAATCTATAACCGGCAGGAAAAAGACTATATCAGTTCGATTCAAATTGATCATATAATTGTGGCGCCTGCCGGGATTTTTCTTATCGAAACTAAAAACTGGAGTAAAAAATCGATGGAGAGTTTGAATTTGCGCTCGCCTGTTCAGCAAATCAAAAGAGCAAGCTATGCCCTTTTCAAGTTATTAAATCAAGGCAACAATAGCTTTCAGACGAAGTTGGGGCAGCATCACTGGGGAGAAAGGAAGATAACCGTTAAGAATCTTATTGTAATGATCAATTCGAAGCCAAAAGAGGAATTTCAATATGTAAAGGTGCTGGGTTTAAATGAACTTCTTTCCTACATACAATATTTTGAACCAATTTATTCCGGGTCAGAGGTAAAAAGGGTAGCGGATTTTTTGTTGTTCATGAATGACAGAAAGACTATTATGACAAAGTGAAATGGCAATGCAGAACCCAAGGATATTTGATGGATTTTGCTTTTGTTTTCATTTAGAAATTGTAAATAGCTATTATGCCTGGTTACCCACCGTAATTCTCCTTCAGCTTACGCATCAAAAGCCTCACGCCCATTCTCGTATCGTCGCTAAAGGCATTGGTGAAAATGATATAGGCTTTATTTTGGGTCCGGTCGATATGTACGAGTGTGTAGTAGGTGAAAGCCGTACCCGAATGGGTGGAAAGTTCTTTATTGTTTTCGTAGATATTGTACCAGCCCATTGAGTAATGATCGACTCCGCGGTGGATAAAGTTATAGGTGGCTGCTTTCAGGTAATTGTTCTTTCCTGCAAGACCCTGTAAATTCAGTTGAATGAACCTGATATAGTCTTTCAGCCGGATATTGATATCTCCATCCGGCTCAGTATAGTCGAGGTGTTCGCCTTTGTTGGAGGCCACTGGAATTAGTCTGCCATTTTCAAACCGGTGCCCCCAGGTATCTTTTCTTTTTTGATTTTCCGGCCAGGAGAGTTTTACATTCATATGCAGATCTTGATTAAATAGCTGTTCAACGAGTTCCTCCCAGCTCTTGCGGGCTACTTTTTCCAGCATCATGGAGGCCAAGGTATAGCCTGCATTCGAGTAAAGGAAGGGGGTGGCGCTGTCGATACTCACCGCTTCCAGTGTCAGCACAAACTTTCCAAATTGCCATCGTTTTTCCATGGCGGTTCCCTTGAAGTCCGGGATGGTTGGGTCACCTTCACCCTGGAAGGGTTGTATGCCGGCTCTATGCGAAAGCAGGTCTTGCAGGGTGATGGATGCAAAGGCCTTGTTGCTGCCGGCTTTCCAATCAGGAAACAGGTCAAAGAATTTGGTCGACCAATGGAGCTTTCCCCTCTCCACGTATCTGGCGATCATGAAAGCGGTCATGGCCTTGGTATTAGACCCAATATGAAAACGGTCGTTCAGGCTGGCGCTGTCCGGAAGGTCGATGGAATGTTTTCCGGAAGCCGCCATTTCAAGAATTGTTCCTGCATCGACAACGGCATAACTCATTTCCGGAATATTGTAGGCTTTCCGGATAGAGTCGGCAAACGGTGCAGTTTTTTGTCCCCGTACCGCGACACAGGTTATTACGAGGAAGACAATAGCGAGTATTCTGTTCAAAATGTTTTTTTCTTTTTTTGGCTGATGATTAAGTTGAGGATCAGAAACCCAAACCCCATTCCTGCTACCAGACCCCTTGTGGTATCAGTAAGACTTTCCCTGTTTACCAATGCAATTGACGAAGCACTTAGCAAAATTCCTGCGATCAAAAGGGGAGTGTTTTGTCTCTTTGCCATATAATTGTTTTATTACGCATATATTATTAGTAATTCAGCTTGAATGTGATCGGAAGTTGGAAGGACATATTCACAGTCCTGCCATCTATTATACCTGGGGTCCACTTTGGCATTAGTTTCACTACACGCAATGCTTCCTGGTCAAGCAAGGGAGACACAGTGTTGACGAGCCGGATGCCATCCAGGCTCCCGTCTTTTCTAATCACGAATCGTATATTAACAGTTCCTGCAATACCCAGCGGTATCGCAAATGGAGGGTACTTAAGATTTCTTGCGATGAAGCTGTGCAAACTATCAGGGCCTCCCGGAAAGCTGGCATAGATCTGATATGGAAACCATGTAGTGTCCGAGCCATTCGATCCATAACAAACTCCGCTGATAAAATTTCCTTTCTCATACAAATCTTTCCTTCGCAGACTGCCGTTTTCCCAATAGGTTTTGTGATAGCCGTTTAACACGCCATTTGTATAAACTCTCTCATCAGCCAACTGTCCAAAGCTGTATCTTTTTGATATACCATGAAGCAAAGGGTTGGGTCGATAGGGATTAAAATTCGATTCGCTCACTAGAGTCCCATCTAGTTCAAAGATCGATACTTTGACCTGCTGCGAATTGCTATCACTTTTGGTAATCAGCTGGTACTGCTTTGCAGAGTCTTTGGACGATACATAATTCCCGCCTTCAGAAATCCAAAGGGTGTCCTGGGATTGTAGCCTATCACTGATGAATAGTGTTATTACAATAAGCAAAAAATTCAGTTTCATTAGCAAACAGGTATGTATAGTTTGTTTAGGGTAATAAGATTATTTCAGGTGACATTCCAATTATCTAGTGTCAATACTTTTCCTGTAGTTCAGGTGGCAAGCTGCTGATTCGAGAATCAGGAAAGGAAAGATTTCACCAGCCTCACTTGAATTGGTTTCTATCACCGGTATGAAGCAAAAATATATCAGCAATATAAAGGGGGATTTGACTTAGGTCAAAGCTTCCCTTTTTTTCTTATTCTGCTTAGCCGTTCCTGTGTAATGCCTAAATAGGCCGCGATTTGGGATAGGGGAATTTTGTCGATGTGGGGCGTATTTTGTTTTAGAAGATTTTTATAGCGTTGCTCTGCAGTCAGGGAAATCGCTTCTATGACCCGGTTTTCCAGGATCGACACATAATTTGCCAGGATATTATTGGTGATCGTCGAGTATTTAACGGCTGAGCAGGCTTTTTGAAAGTCTTTTAACTCACATACCAGGATTTTACTATTGAGCACTGCTTCGATCGCGAAATTATTCGCAATCCCTTTCAACAAAGACGTGGGGCAGCAGTCCACATCACCCTCAAAAGTAAAGCCGAGGATATAGGGCTTGTCGTTTTGTTTGATGGAAGTCTTGAAGGCGCCACTTATTATATAGAAAAAGAAAGAGGGGTGAGATCCGTAGCGGATGACTGTCTGGCCTTTTTTGACATTTTTTTCTTTCCCTATTTGCTGGATGATCGAAAGAAAATACTTCGATTGCTTTTCGGGTATATTCCTGAACAAAAATTCCGGGGAGATCATAGATTATAATTACGCAATTGGGTGTAATTTATAAATTTATATTTTTTCGGAGTAAAGGCCGTTACTACTTGCCATTTTGTCCAATGCAAATCAGCATGGTTAAGAAGTAGTCAGTTTTTGGAGAGAGTAAGAGGCAAGGAAAGCTGGCAACTTAAATCTAATGAGTGGTATTTTCATCAAGTTCAGCAAGCAGAATTTCTTGAAACAGGGATCTGGGAAAATCCAAATATTCTGCAAAATACCATTTGAGTAAGTTATCTAATTGGTAACTTACTTTGTGGGAGTTCTTTTTGTAAGAAATATCTTTTACTATAAACAGAACTATCTCAGTTTTTTGAACAACAGATTGAGGATGTTCTTGGGAATTCAACTAGAATTAAGTAAATAATGTATTTCAAAGACCCTATTAATGCCTGCGTAAGAAATAAAAAAGGAGTATTTCGATGAAAAAGCCAAAAAGTAAAAATCTAACAGCCTTTTCAGAACATCTGAACAGACAGTACGGAAAGAAAGGCACTGGCAGGTGTGAGCGCTATGAACAGGAGTTTGACGCATTTAAATTGGGTATTCTCATACAGGAAATGCGTGAGAGGAAAAATATGACCAAGGCACAGCTGGCGGCCAAATGCGGTACTACCAAATCTTACATTTCCAGGATCGAGAACAATGCCAGCGATATCAGGCTCTCCACCTTAATACGAATCGTGAGTGAAGGATTGGGCGGACAATTGAAATTATCGCTTGCCTCCTGAACCGGAGAGCAGCATAGCTGCCCTTGTCAGCAGAATGTGTTTTCCCTAACCGGCCTCACAATCAATAACCCCTGTCTCGTTATCACCTTTACTCGTTGACCTTGTTGAAAGCCCAGTTTTTCCAGCCAGTTACCCGATAGCCGTATTTCGGCGGTCTTTACATATTCATCCCGATTCTTGCGATAAAGAGGATGGATTTTGAATGTTCTCACTCCTTGCTCGCCTAGGGTAGTTTTTTGATCTTTCTTTTCGCATGTATTGGCTCGCATAGTACGTAAAATAGACCTGGCGGTGGTGCGAGCCAAGATGTGATACCTAGAGCACGGGACTTTCACCCGCTCTCCGCCAGGAAGTTTATTAATGAATTGATAAGTATCACTTGATTCGCGAATGCAAGGTAGCAGCACGATCGAATCATAAAAAGGTGAATGTCCCGGAAACTTTGGGTGTTTTTCCCAAATACCAACCATAGGAAGATTTAATTTATGCAGATAATTTTGAGTTCATAAATGCGGTAACCAGCTATATTTCTGTAATTAAGCATTATATCCTCTGGTTTTATTTCCAGGGTTTAATTAAACTATATTATAAATGCAAATCACATATTTACTTGGCGCAGGCGCAAGCGCCAATGCTCTTCCGCTTGTAAAGGCTAATACTGTAAATGGTAAGCTATCTCTTCCGAAAGAGCTACTTTTGTTTGTTAGCAACAATGAAAAATCACTCATAAAAAGCAATGTAGGCTGGGATAATGCGGAAATACAGGATCTGCTTGGTATCTGCACGAACTGTGTTGAGTTCGGAACACCTGATCTATATGCAAAGTATCTTTTGGAAACGGGAGACATGGAGAGATACGAACAATTGAAATCACTGCTATCTTATTATTTTAAGTATGAGCAAGAGGTTAAGAAGGCGTTTGATCGGAGAGCACTTACTTTTTTAACTACGATTTCTGAAAATAGACGGATTCCAGATAGTATTCGAATTATTTCTTGGAACTATGACTATAAAATAGAGATTGCAGCCGAAAAATTAAAGCCTGTCAGAGGGAGGTCGTTACAAAAAATACGAAACTTTACTTGTTGGCCTAATGACAGAGACGGCGAACAAAGATATACTACAAAGCCGTTTCTGTTACATCTTAATGGGGTTGCGGGGATGGTACATTCTGACAGTAATTTTTACGACTACGTGGATGGAAGTTTCACTTTATCCTTAACCAAAGGTCAAGAGCATTTAGTCTCTTTTGCGTGGGAGGATGAGGATAAGAGCAGTAAGAGATTGTTTTTGAATCAGAGAATTGATGTTGCAAGGGAGATTGCTGGCGATACAGAAATCTTAGTGATAATTGGATACTCTTTTCCCTTTTTTAACCGGAAGATTGATAAGGTAATCATCGATGCTATGAGAGAATCATTACAGAAAATTTATTTTCAAGACCCATTTATAGATGGAAGTCAATTAAAAACACAGTTTGATCTCTCTCCTAAAGTTTCTCAAAATATTGAGCATATTACACAAGTAGAAAATTACCATATCCCATACGAGTTTTAGGTCAGAAATTCGGATCGTGAGTATTGAGCGGTGTAAAAAAATTAAGCTTGCAAACAATATTATGTTTATCGAAGCAATAGGATTTCGGGAAATTGGAAGGGATAATTTTCTTAAAATTGCAAACTATTCGCTGGGAAGATGAAAGTAATCTTATCAATAAAGCCCGAGTACGCCGAGAAAATATTTAATGGCTCAAAGAAGTTTGAGTTTCGTCGATCTATTTTTAGAGAAAAGAAGGTTAAGACGGTAATTGTATATGCATCTTCTCCGGTGCAACAGGTAATCGGTGAATTTGAAATAGATGAAATCATTAACTGCGAGCTTGATGCACTCTGGGGAGTGACAGAGCATTATTCCGGAATTACGCGAGATTATTTTTACCAATATTTCTCTGAAAAGGAAACCGGATACGCCATCAAAATCAAAAAAGCGAAGAGGTATAAGAACCCGAAATGCCTGAGGACGGCATACAATATTCACCCGCCTCAATCTTTTGCATATACTCAGCTTTGACGAATGTCGATTTCTTACAACTAACTATCCCATTCAATAAATGCAACACCCGGAGCGGGGCCTCCCGACAAGCCGGGATAATACTCGCATGGGGAGAGAGTGAAGTGAACGGGAGTGAGAGCGGGAGCGGAGAAAGAGAAACAGAAAGAACAACCGTCAACTGCAAACCAACCTGAAACCTGAAACGAAAAACGCGAAACGCTAAAGCTTGCTGAGGCGAGTCCTCCCGGCTGAGTCGGGATAAGACTCGCCTGATGAATCATAACGTTAAACCTGAAACGTGAAACGATAAACGCATTCACCATTTCTCCACTACTCCCAATCCAAACAGCGCAAAGTCAAATTTTACCGGATCGGAAGGGTCGAGCTCGCGAAGATGAGCGGTCAGATCGAGCGCGGCGGTCCAGTCGACAGCATTTCTTTCCAACAAACCAAACCTGCGGGCTACTCGGGCTACATGTACATCGATCGGACACACAAGCTGCGAGGGACAGATCTTTTTCCAGATGCCGAAGTCTACGCCCTGGTGATCCTTTCGTACCATCCATCTTAAATACATATTCAAACGCTTGCAACTGGAATTTTTCTCCGGGCTGGCGATATGCTTGCGGGTGCGCGCAGGTACGTGCTCCAATGAAAAGAAATACCGGTAGAAATGATTCAGTCCTTCTTCGACGGTGAGATCTGTTTTTTTCATCCCATCCGCAAAAGCATCTTCCAGGGAATCATGCAGTGAATAATGATGATGGAGAAATTCCACGAAGTAGAGGATATCCGTATCATTGAAAGTACGGTGTTTGAAGCCGAGGAGTTTTTTCAGGTCAGCATCCCGGTGGTTTAGAATGAACGCATAAGGCGCATTGTCCATCCGCGCCATCAGCTCGCGCGATTTGTTGATGATGGTAGTGCGGTTGCCCCAGGCAAACAAAGCGGCAAACAACCCCGAGATCTCGATGTCCTGCTTTAGCGTAAATGCATGTGGTATGATCACGGGATCATCCTTGATGAATGCCGGTTTGTTATACTCCCCGGCTTTATGCTTTAGAAAATCACTGAGCGATGTTTCCAATGAATTCCTCCTTTCAACGCTTATCCGATGGCCTGGCGAAGATCCTCAACAAGGTCTTCCGCATCTTCAATACCCACACTCAAACGAATTAGTGAATCACTTAACCCGTTCTTGATTCGCTCCTCCCTCGGAATCGAGGCGTGCGTCATGGAAGCGGGGTGGTTGATCAGGCTTTCCACGCCACCGAGGCTTTCGGCTAGTGAAAAAAGTTTGGTAGAAGATAATACCCTTCGTGCTTCGGCAACACTATCGTCTTTCAGTTCGAAACTGATCATGCCGCCGAAATCGCGCATCTGTTTTTTGGCAATGTCATGTCCGGGATGTGTTTCGAATCCTGGCCAGTACACCTTACCGACTTTAGGGTGCGACTTCAGCCAATGCGCAATGATCTTCCCGTTTTCGCAATGTTGTTTCATGCGCACATGCAGGGTCTTAATACCGCGCAATACGAGGAAACAATCCATCGGACCAGGTACAGCACCGCAGCTTTTCTGTATGAAGTATAATTTTTCGCGAAGGTCTTTGTCGTTCATCACCAGGCATCCCTGGATCACGTCGCTATGCCCGCCGAGATATTTGGTTACGCTGTGCATCACGATATCCGCGCCGAGGTCGAGCGGGTTTTGCAGATAAGGAGAAGCGAACGTGTTATCCACGGCCAGCAAAATGTTTTTTCCTTTTACGATCGCTGCGACGGCGGCGATGTCGGTGATGTTCATCAGCGGGTTGGTGGGTGTTTCGAGCCATACCAGTCGTGTCTTACCGCTGATGGCTTTGGCTATATTATTGGTATCGGTAGTGTCTACATATTTGAAGACGATCCCGAATTTTTCAAACACCTTGGTGAACAAGCGATAAGTACCGCCATACATGTCGTTTCCGCAAATCACTTCCTGTCCGGGTTCGAGCAATTTAATCACGGCATCCGTTGCGGCTACGCCACTGCTGAAAGCCAGTCCATACTTGCCATTTTCGATGATGGCGAGTGCATCCTCTAATGCCTTTCGGGTTGGGTTCTGGCTGCGGGCATATTCATATCCTTTGTTTTCGCCGGGAGCAGACTGTACATAGGTAGACGTTTGATAGATGGGAGTCATAATGGCTCCGGTAGAAGGATCCGGCTCAGCGCCGGCATGTATAAATCGGGTAGCTGGTTTCATAAATGAATTAATCTTTATAAGGATGGCAAAGATCAGCAATCGGGCGTGGACAGGGAAAATTGTTTTTTGGGATTGCCTCCCAAGCATCAAGGCGAGTCCCTCCCGAAGCATCAAGGCGAGTCCCTCCCGAAGCATCAAGGCGAGTCACCTCCCGAAGCATCAAGGCGAGTCACCTCCCGACTTGTCGGGAGAGACTCGCCATAACTGCGGAGAGTTGATCACCGAATTGAATTTCATCACCCGGGCGAGTCTCCCCGACCAGAGGTCGGGGGTGACTCGCCATATGCATTTAAGATTTAGGATAGACTCGCCATAACTGCGGAGAGTTGATCACCGAATTGAATTTCGCCATAAGCATTTAAGATTTAGAATAGACTCGCCATAACTGCGGAGAGTTGATCAGCGAAATGAATTTCATTACCCGGGCGAGTCTCCCCGACCAGAGGTCGGGGGTGACTCGCCATATGCATTTAGGATTTAGAATAGACTCGCCATAAGCATTTAAGATTTAGGATAGACTCGCCATAACTGCGGAGAGTTGATCAGCGAAATGAATTTCATCACCCGGGCGAGTCTCTCCCGACAAGTCGGGAGGTGACTCGCCATATGCATTTAAGATTTAGGATAGACTCGCCATAAGCATTTAAGATTTAGGATAGACTCGCCATAACTGCGGCGAATCGATCACCAAAATGAATTTCATCACCTGGGCGAGTCTCTCCCGACAAGTCGGGAGGTGACTCGCCATAAGCATTTAGGATTTAGAATAGACTCGCCATAAGCATTTAAGATTTAGGATAGACTC
>CAZSAQ010000001.1:116209-147463 GCA_964605065.1 uncultured Chitinophagaceae bacterium | reverse complement strand
GCACTATCTTCGGAGAGTTGATCACCGAATTGAATTTCGCCATAAGCATTTAAGATTTAGGATAGACTCGCCATATGCTTCCGGAATCCATTGGCGTACTTTAACATACGATTAACCCTGCTCGTGAAATAGGATTGTAACACCCGTCAAACCCTTTCGGGATGCGGGTTTCAGCATATTTTGGACTGGCATGGATTTGTTAAAATCTGCGAAAACCTTCGTAGTTCGTCCTGAATTTACTCCGCTGATACCAATTGGCTTGACGCGCGCTACCATTGACTGTAGTTTTATCGAAGTATCGGGAAATTAGTAATCGAATAAAACATTAAGCCATGAAAAAAATCTTAGCCTTATTTGCAGGATGCCTGATTTTCGCATCCACTTATGCAGATCCCAACGAAAAAGTTCTGAAAGCATTCAAAGAAACCTTCACCGCTGCCACCAATGTCAAATGGCAGGACGTGGATGATTCCTATTTCGTGAGTTTCACCAACTTCGGCACCCTGTCGAGAGTGCGGTACGATAAGGAAGGAAACATCACCGCTTCTACCAGGTATTATCAACCGAATCTCCTTCCGATAAATATATACACCAAATTGAAAAAGCAGTTCAAGGCGCAGGAACTGTTTGGTGTTACCGAGGTAACAGTGGGCGACGACATCGTTTACTTTGTAAAAATGCAGGACCAGAAGAACTGGACTACCCTCAAAATAGACACGGAAGGAAACAGCGAAGTGTTTGAGAAATATAAAAAAGGGTAAGGGTCTAGAGGAGCAGGCCGGCGACCAGGTGTCGCCAGGCAACATTATCAGCCGCATATGCACTATGCGGCTGTATTTTTTTATCGAGGACGGAAGCTTCGAGAATTCCGGCTTGCACGAGTTTTTTACGGCCTTCCCGGATCATCTCTGTTACCACGTCCTGGCTCATCCATTGCTCCTGCGGAGGCTCGAAGCCAATCTTGTTCTTTTGCCAGGTAATAGAAGATGGTAGTTTCCCTTCCATTGCTTTTCTCAATATCCATTTATGGTAGCCGTCGCGGATCTTGTATTCCGGAGGCAACTGAAAAGCCAGTGAAACCAGTTCTTGTTCGAGGAAAGGCAACCTCACTTCCACTCCATGATACATCGAATTCCGGTCGGCATATCGCAACAGCTCGCCCAGGCCCTGCACCTCACAGGTATAAGATAAAATATCGCGCAAAGTCCTGATCACGGGTTTCTGATGCAGATCGCTGGTCAGGAATTCCTGCACAAAATCCTGCCGCAGACCGGCATGAAGCACTTCGTTTTTACGGATGCGTCCCAACTGGCGGGCAGCTATAGAGGGAAGCCAGGCAGCCATGGTATTCTTCCACGACCAGGGCACATCCAGCATTTTTTTCTCTTTTCTGAAGGATGACCAATGACCTTTCGCTAACAGCTCCTGCAAAAACCAGGAGTCATATCTAGTATACCCGGCCAGTACTTCATCGGCTCCCTGGCCGTCGAGTAAAACTGTTACCCCATTGTTTCGTGCTAACTGAAATGTTTTGAATTGTGCGAAAATGCTAGCGGAACCGACGGGTTCTTCGTGATGCCGGATAAGATTCTCTATGTGATTGACGAAATCAACAGCGTCCGGAAATGTTTCCTGTTGATTGACCTGGAAATAGCCGGCTACTTCGCGGGCTTTGGCTCCTTCATCACGATCAAAGCCAGGAAACACTGCAGTAAAAGCCTGTTGCTGATAGTGGCGGCTGCGGACCGACTGGTGATGAATCATCGCCAGCACCGAAGAACTATCGATACCACCGCTCAGGCTGGTTCCGATGGTTACATCGGCTCTCATGCGACGGGCCACCGACTCGTAAAAAGCTGAATGAAAGCGGCTGATGGCTTCCTCTTCGCTAAACGAGGAATGAATGGAGGGGGCAGGCTTCCAGTATCTTGAAATTACCGGTCCGGGATCTGCGCCCGGGGTAAAGTAGAACAGATGACCGGGCTCCAGTTGCCGTACATTCTTAAAATAGGTCCTGCCGGTATCTGATGGATGCCCGATGGCCCCGTTACCCAGGTACAGGAGCCACATAGACTCATCCGGCACCCGGGCGATACCAGCGGCCCATAAGGCTTTTGGCTCGGAAGCGAAACTGAGGCTTCCCTGGCGGGAATCATAGGAATAATAGAAGGGTTTCTCTCCAAAGCGGTCGCGCATCGCAAAAAGACGGTTTTCCTGCGCATCCCAGATCGCAAAGGCGAACATCCCGTCGAAATGGTCGGCGCAAAACCGGCCCCAGCAGTCGAAGGCCGCCAGGATTACTTCCGTATCACTTTCAGTGTCAAAGGAATAGCCTCTTTCTGCCAGGTCTTCCCGTAGTTCCAGGTAATTATAGATCTCGCCATTGTGAATGATGCTGTATCGCCCCCTGTAATGCATGGGCTGGGCAGCTTTGGGCGAGGTGTCGATGATCGCCAGCCGGCGATGCCCGAGCACCACCTGGCCTGATTCGTCCATCCAGTGCGCCTCGCCGTCCGGCCCGCGGTGGGCCAGGGATCGGGTCATTTTGGTGATGACCTCCACCGCATTATCTACTGGAATGGGGGAAACAATACCGGCGATGCCACACATAGGTGTAAAGATCGGCTTAGTTGCCCATGACCGGAAATAAAAAGTAAGAGTCTAAAAGGGAAGCTCCGGGAGGATTACCAGACAAACGGAATCTTGGCAGAAACATCGTCCCAGGCAATGACCATATTGGCAGAGCTTCCGGTTCCATTAATTTTTTCGAATACGATCGAAAATGCTTCGATCGGATCGGATAGCTTTTCTGTTTTCAGATCAATGCGGAGCACATCTTTCTTCGGATCATATTGAAAAGCGCCCCATATATCGGTTTCTTTATTGAAGATGAGTGTCCATTTATCCGCATAGGGAATGGCGTAAAGCGTATATTTTCCTTTTTTCAATTTGTTGGCGCCAATCTTCGCGTCTTTGAACAATTCTATCTCTGTGGCCTCATTGGCTCCGAGTCGCCATACCTTACCATACTCTACCAGTTCACCGAAAACGGTACGGCCGTTTTTCTGGGGGCGACTGTAAATTACCCTGGCGCAGATGGGCTCGGTTGCCTTGTTTTGAATTTTCAGCACCGGGTAATTGACAGGATAATAAGACATGTCCATCGGGGATTTATCTATTGCCGGAAATCTTGATTGGGCTGAACTAACATAAAAGGAGACGAGTGCGACGAGAAGTAATGCCAGTCTGTTCATCGTTGGATTGATTTGCAACAAAAATAACTGAAAATGACAGAAACAGCAGTATAGGGCAACTATACATTTAACAATTTAATAAGTACTGCGGATAACAATGACTTAATCTGCCGAAGGAGGGTTTTTCCTGAGAAAATCCGACACATGGTTTTTTATCCCGGGAATGAAGAGTTCGTATTGCTCCTGCATAGAGGAGAGATTTCGAAGGAAAATTTCGAAAGCCTGTGTGCTGTCATCGATATAAGCCGCTCTTCTCACCAATCCTTCAAAACTTCTTGCAATACCTTGCTGTTCCCGGTAATGATAGAGCCAGTTGTGCTTTTTCATATAGGGGAATAACTGCTGGAATTTTTCGGGTAGCCAGTCGTAGTGTTGTTGAAGAACCTGGTAAACGAATTGGGAAAACTCCATTAAGGAGTTGCTGGTAAATTCATCGCTGTCATTAGCCAGGAAATAATCATATACTATATCGGTAAAAGCACCCGCATAGCGGCCGTACACCGGTTTAAAAAAAGCATTGATTGAACGGGTGGCAGGATGATCATCAGTAAACTGATCTATTATGCGGTGGAGCTGAATGCCTGCCTGTATGTCGATAGGATAGTCGTATTTCTTCCTGCCTTTCACAAAATCACTGATCATGTTGCCAGTGAGCACACCTGGAATTTTATGAGAGAGATAGGCGTGGGCGAGATAATTCATACTGCAAACTTATAGGAAAGCCGTCGGTTGAAAGTTGATGAGAGTACGCGTTTGTACATTTTTTTGAAAATAAAAAATCACTCGTTTTGTTTTCACATTCACTTAACAATGTGTTCGGAAACGCACAGGGGGCCTGGTTTTACGCTTAGAAAAGGTTTTTTGAGGTGTACGAATTCGTACAACAACGGTAACAACTGCTAAGAATGTTTAACCTCGCTTAACATTCGTCTCCGTTAGTCACTATTTGCTTGACTTGCGGGTGTAACGAAAATATCTTTGTTGCGTCAAATGATTGATAGAAATGTGCGACGGGAAGAAAGGCAGAGAGGTGGGAACGGGTTAAAGGAGTTTTTGTACAGTTTATCCGGAAAAAACCGCCGTTCACCGGTTAGAAGTTGACAGGTCTTATTTCTCAGCCTAGTTTTGTGGCGCAAATCGAAGATCATTAATCATTAAACCTTACAAGAGTATAGCCATGAAAAAAGTAATTATGTATGCACTGTTCGCGGTTTTTGCAACCGGTTCAGCATTTGCCAACGAAGAGGTATCTGTAAATTCAGCCGTAAAACAGGCTTTTCAAAAGGAATTCGCAGGAGCTCAATCAGTTACCTGGGATGCCATTGCTTCCAAAGACCTCTTCCACGCCTCATTCGTGTATAATAATGAAAGACTGAACGCTTATTTCAATGCAGATGGCGAATTGATCGCCACCGGGCGCTTCATTGCCCCTGAGAACCTGCCGATGCTGGTTTCCAAAGGAGTAAATGCCCGCTACGCCAATTTCGAAATGACAGATGTTATTGAAATGACTTCAGGTAATGAAACCAGTTATATCGTGAAAGTTCAGAACGACAAAGCGAAAATCTTCGTTCAGGCTTATAGCGATGGCACTACCAGTGTGATCAGGAAAGAAAGAAAAAAATAATTTACCCGGACTGTAACATTGGTGAATGTGCTGCGTCTTATTAATGACTGAAAAAATTAAAAAACTTAACCATAAAAATTTTAAAAGATGAAAAAGGGAATTTTAAGTTTGGCACTGATGCTGATGATAGGAATAACCAGCACATTCGCCAAGAACATTGAAGGTGTAAACCAAAGAGTTATTGCTTCGTTCCAGAGAGAATTCACTAACGCAAAAGACGTTAAATGGGAATCTTCCAGGGAATTCGCAAAAGCAACATTCAGCCTCAACGGCCAGATCATGTTCGCTTATTACTCTGAAGAAGGCCAGTTGCTGGCGATGACCCGCAACATCCAGTCAAGCCAGTTGCCGATCAACCTGCTGAACAATCTGAAGAAAGATTACAACAGCTTCTGGATTACCGACCTGTTTGAAATGGCCAGCGGTAATGAAACAGCTTACTATGTAACACTCGAAAGCGGAGACAGCGTAGTAGTTCTGAAATCTACCGACTCCATGAACTGGGAACTCTTCAAGAAAGAAAAGAAACAAGCAGAATAAAAATAGTTTTCTTTAGTTGGTTTTAGTTGGAAAGAAAAAGTCTTCCCGGATTCGGGAAGGCTTTTTTTTTGAGCAGGAGCGGGAGAGGAGGAGAACTGTAAATCGTAAACGGTAAACGGCAAACCAACGTGAAACGTTAAACCAACAACGAAATACACTACTTTTGCCGTCTTACCGCATTGTCTCACCATTTTGTGATCTGAAGGCGGAGTAAATTCCTCTTTATCATGAATAAGGGTCCTGTTTCCCAGTTTATTCAACATCATTATCGCCATTTTAACGCAGCCGCACTGGTAGATGCTGCCAAAGGGTATGAAACTCACCTCACGGAAGGAGGTAAAATGATGGTTACCCTGGCCGGCGCCATGAGCACCGGTGAACTCGGGGTTTCTCTGGCAGAAATGATTCGCCAGGGCAAGGTGGATATCATCAGTTGCACCGGCGCCAACCTGGAAGAAGATGTGATGAACCTGGTGGCGCACAGCCACTACAAACGTCTGCCGAATTACCGCGACCTCACCCCGCAGGATGAATGGGACCTGCTCGAAAATCATTATAACCGCGTTACCGATACCTGTATACCCGAAGAAGAGGCCTTTCGCCGTCTTCAGAAACACCTGGTCAAACAGTGGAAAGACGCGGAAGCCAGCGGTGAAAGATATTTCCCCCATGAATTTCTCTATAAAGTTGTGCTGAGCGGAGATCTGAAACAATATTATGAGATCGACCCTAAAGACAGCTGGATCGTAGCTGCCGCAGAAAGAAACCTGCCGATCGTTGTCCCGGGCTGGGAAGACAGCACAACGGGCAACATTTTTGCGAGCTACGTGATCAAGAACGAACTGAAGGCCAGCACGGTAAAAAATGGAATCGAGTATATGGTGTGGCTGGCCGACTGGTATCGCCAGAACTCATCGGGCAAGGGAGTAGGGTTCTTTCAAATTGGCGGCGGAATCGCGGGCGATTTCCCGATCTGCGTGGTGCCGATGATGTACCAGGACCTGGAATGGCATGATGTTCCTTTCTGGAGCTACTTCTGCCAGATCAGCGATTCCACTACTTCCTATGGATCCTATTCCGGCGCCGTACCCAACGAAAAGATCACCTGGGGTAAACTGGATATCAATACGCCTAAATTCATTGTAGAAAGTGACGCAACCATCGTTGCGCCATTGATTTTTGCCTGGATCCTGGGCTGGTAAAAAATTAACTTATGCATACAAAACTCGAAGAGCTCTATCTGGAAGCGGAAGCGGATATCAGGAACAACAGCTATGTGGAGGCCTTCCGTAAGTATGAGACCATCCTGTACGACGAACCGGGAAATGGTCCTACATTGAATTCTTTGGGTTGGCTGTATAAAACCCAGATCGAAGATTACAAGAAGGCAGAGAAGTTTTACCTGGCCTGCATGAACAGCAATCCCTCCTATCCACATGCTTATATCAACTATGCAAGCCTGCTGACGGATATGGAAAGGTTCGAAGAATTGGAAAAACATCTCAATAAATGCCTGGGAGTGGCCACGATCGAAAAATCGGTGATCTATTTACGTTTCGGAATCATGTATGAACTGAAGCTGGATCTCGATGAGGCTATCAATGCCTACGAAAAAGCAATGATCATGACATTGAGCGACGACAAGATCAAAGACTACCAGGAAAATATCAACAGGTGTAATACGAAGAAAGAAATAAGGGAGAGAAACGAAATGTAATGAGCCAATTCTATTACGAATGACGAATGGCGAATGACGGATTGAAAGGCATTTTTAAAAGAGATATATATTCTTTGAATGCAGTTCTTCGCGCCCTTTGCGTCCAGGCCTTCCGGAGAGTGAGAGTGAGAGCGAGAAAGAGAACTGCAAACTAACATCACTGTTGGCGCGGGTATGGTCAGCAGGGATTGATCATAACAATAGTGAAAAAATTTAAAGTCAAAATTCAGAAGTAAAAATAGTCTCTCACGGTTTTTACGGGGGGACTACCTTAACTTAAGAATTTTGACTCTGGTTTTTTAATTCGCCATTCGTCATTCGCCATTCGTCATTGCATTGGCTCATTTACGAATTGGCTCATTGTAATTGTTTTCTTTCCCCGACCGGGGAACGCAGAGGGCGCGAAGAACCGCAAAGCGCGCAAATAGAATTCGTCATTCGTCATTCGTCATTGCATTGGCTCATTGACGAATTGGCTCATTGGCACATTTCCCTTGGTGCGGCAACTAAGGCACGGGTAGGTCGTTGCACCATGTGATGAACAATCCTTGCTGACCATACCCGCGCCAGCAGTAATGCAGAAAGTCAAAATTCAGAAGTAAAAATAGTCTCTCACGGTTTTTACGGGGGGACTACCTTACCGTAAGAATTTTGACTCTGATTTTTTAGTTCGCCATTCGTCATTCGCCATTCGTCATTTCATTGGCTCATTTACGAATTGGCTCATTGGCTCATTGCTTAGTTGTTTCTCCGGTCTCTACGGTTTTCTTTGCGGTCGCGAACATCTTCTCTCCTGTCTCTACGGTCTTCTCTTTTGTCTTTCACATCTTCGCGTTTATCGCGGCGATCTTCTTTCTTGTCTCTTACATCTTCACGCTTGTCACGACGATCTTCGATCTTGTCGCGCTTGCCGCCTTCGTGTTTGGCATCGCGAACATCTTCGCGTTTGTCGCGGCGGTCTTCTCTTTTATCTCTCACGTCTTCGCGCTTGTCGCGACGGTCTTCTTTATTATCTCTTACATCTTCACGGCGGTCACGGCGGTTTTCGCGGCGATCCCGAACGTCTTCCGCTTTGTCTTTTTTATCCTTAACGGCATCGGATTGGGCAGAGGCGGCGAGGGTTACAAAAACCAGGGAAGCACTGAGTACGCTTGTCTGAATGATACGAATCAATTTCATAATAACGGGTTTTAATTGGTGTAATGAGAACGTAATTACAGACCGGAAACAGTTGTGCGGGTTTAAGGAAATAGCAAAAAAAATTCCAGCGTCGAAGATTTACGCTGGAATCAAAAGTATAATTACGTGAAAATATGCGAACAGCAGAGTTTGGTTGGCACTAAAGACTATTCAAAGACTTCAGCTGCAACTGATTTTATCGACCCGGGTCTGGTGGCGTCCGCCCTCGAAGGGTGTTTCAATGAACAACTCCACCATTTGTTTTACCTGCTCCAGAGCCGTAAAACGGGCAGGCAGACAAATGATATTGGCATCATTGTGCTGGCGGATGAGTTTGGCCACATCGGAGATCCAGGCCAGTCCGGCGCGGATGCCCTGGTGTTTATTGGCGGTCATACAGACCCCGTTGGCGCTGCCGCAAAGCAAAATTCCAAAGGCAGCCTGACCTTTTTCTACGGCTTCTGCCACCGGATGCGCATAATCGGGATAGTCGACTGATTTGTTTTCAAAGAGGCCTTTATCATCTACCTGGTATCCTTTTTCGCGGAGCCAGGTTATGAGCGCTGCTTTGTATTCAAAACCGGCATGATCCGCTCCGATCGCTATTGGTTTGCTGAGATCAAATCCCGAAGCCATAGTGAAATGTTTTATTGGTCAAAGGTAGAAAGATTAAGACCACTGTTTCTCTTCTTTCATTCGTTGTTTATAATTACGCGCGGCAATGATGATGCCGAGTTCATATAAGCCCCAGAGGGGGACAAATACAATCATCTGGCTCATCCAGTCGGGAGAAGGCGTAATGACTGCCGCGACGATCAGGATAGCCACCACCGCATATTTGCGGTAGGTTCTCAGGAATTTTGGGGTGATGATGCCGATTTTCGACAGCACATACGACACGATCGGAAGCTGGAAAGCCAGGCCGGCACCCAGGGTTACGTTGGTGAGCATGTCGATATAGTTGTCCAGCGTCGGGAATGTGGTGATGATAGCCTTGGTACCCAGTTTGTAGTTAGACAGGAAGCTGAATGTAAAGGGCCCGAGGATAAAGTATCCGAAGGCGGCTCCCAGGAAAAAGAAAAAGGACACCCAGAAAATAGCGCCACGGGCAGCATTTCTTTCTTTATCGGAGAGGGCGGGTTTGATGAAGCGCCAGACCTCCCAGAATACATAGGGAAAAGCTGCGATGAAACCGCCGATGAAGGCAATGCTGATACTCGAAAAGAACTGAGTTCCGAATTCATTACCGAGCAGGTTCACCTTGGGGGCGGGCATACAAAGGGTATCGCCCATATGGGCCCACTGGCTGAACTCGCACAGCATCCGGTATGTAATGAATTTATTGTCGAGCGGGCCCAGGATGACATAGTCAAATACTTCGTCCTGGAACAGGAAGATGAAACCGGCCATGGTCAATACTGCAATAACTGCTCTGACCAGGTGCCAGCGCAGGGCTTCGAGGTGATCCACGAAACTCATCTCCGATTTTTCATCGCCTCCGCGTCTGCTCAAGAATGAAAGAAGTGCCATGTTTTAAAGAAGTGGGGGCAAAATTAAGGGTATTTCAGTTGGGAGAAAATCAAAGCTTTGGCGGCTTTTTCCGCATAACAACGCATTAACCAAGTATTTTCAGTTTTACCATTTCAATACGGGTATCGCTCACATTCATCACCTCAAACTCGTAATCGCCGATAATAATGCGTTCTTTCAGGCGGGGAATGGTCTGGTGCTGGTGAATGATGAAACCGGAAAGGGTTTCCGATTCATTTTCGGGGAATTCCAGGTTGTATTTCTCGCGGAGATAATCCAGTTCCAGGCGACCTGAAAAGATGAATTCGGTCTCGGAAAGCCTCTTTTCTTCAAATTCTTCCACATCATATTCGTCGCGTATCTCCCCGAAAATCTCCTCGAGCAGGTCTTCCATGGTTACAATACCGGCTGTTCCTCCAAATTCATCGACTACCCAGGCGATGCTTTTTCTTTCGCGGGCGAATTTGCTGATCAGGTCTGTGGCGCTCATGCTTTCGGGTACAGCGGGAATGGGCAGCAGGATTTCGCGGATGGCGGCCGGCTTTTTGAACATATCCAGCTGGTGAATATATCCTACGATATGATCAATATTGCCGTCATAGACCACCAGTTTACTCAGTTTTGTATCGATCAGCTTGCGGATCACCTGGTCGACCGGCAGGCTCAGCTCAATTGCTTCAATTTCTTTTCGGGGCACCAGGCATTCCCGGATCTTTACCTTCGGCAATAAGACCGCATTTCGGAATAGTTCGGTATTGAGGTCCTGGTTATCGGCCCCCGCCTCACTGCCCTGCTGAAAGAAATTCTCCAGGTTGGCCTTGGAAAAAGGTTCTTTCTTTTTATCGAGCCTCACGTTGAAAATGATATCGAGGATCCAGACAGATACATTGATGAAAACTTTAGCAATGGGCCACAGGATATAGTCGCTCAATCCCAGGAGCCCGATTCTCGCAGAGGCAGAGAGAAAACTGTTGGGCCTTGACCGGAAGATGGCTTTTGGTATGAAATCTCCCAGGAAAATCACCGAAAAAACGGATAAAACGATTTCGAGAATCAGTCGTAGCGGAATCTTTGCTTCTGAATCGAGCCACTTGCTGATGATCGGTGTATTCAGGAGAATATTCCAGAAAGTACTCACCAGCAGGACAAAGATGACGAGGAACAGGTTGTACCCGACTACGATGATTCCAATAAACCTGGTAGGATGATCGAAAAGCTTTGATAGCAGAATGGCGCTTTGTGTACCCTGCTTTTTACGCAACTCAATATTCAGACGATCGGCAGAGGCATAAGCCACTTCGACGCCGGAATAAAATGCCATCAGCAGTATGGCTGCCACAATCCCAAAAATGACAAGAGTACTCATAACCTGCTACGAATGTACGAAAACACATCCAGCCGGGGATGGTTTGACAAGGGGGGCGGGGGTGATTAATTTATTGTGTAAAAAGGGCTTATTCTGATAAAAATTCGCGGATGATGGCTTCGGCTGTTTTACAGGCTTTATCGAGGTTATCGTTGACGATGATCTTGTTGAAATGATGTTTGAATGAGATCTCGTAGGAGGCCTTGTTGACACGTGCCTGCAGGGTTTCTGCCGTTTCGGTACCCCTGCTCTCCAGGCGGCGTTTCAATTCTTCCACAGAAGGTGGCTCGATGAAAATGGAAAGTGAAGTATCGGGATATTGTTGCTGAACATGAATGGCGCCTTTGACATCGATATCGAGTACCGGTACCTGCCGGTTATCCCAGATCCTTTGCAACTCACTCTTTAAGGTACCGTAATATTTACCCTCGTATACCATTTCCCATTCAACAAATTCGTTGGTTTGAATTTTTTGCTGGAACTCCGCGGCGCTGATGAAATAGTAATCTTTTCCATTGATTTCATATTGCCTTTGCTGACGGGTAGCGGCAGAAATGGAGAATGAAAGTTGTGGAAATGCCTGCAACAGAAACCTGGTGATGGAGGTTTTACCGGCTCCTGAGGGAGCGGTGATGATAATGAGTTTATTTGTCATGCAGTCTTTCGATTTTGTATACGGCGGTATGCAAACGGCCGCCTATATCCTTTTGATGTCTGCGCCGAGCTTTCTCAGTCGTTCGTCGATATACTGATAGCCGCGATCGATCTGTTCGATATTCTGGATGATGCTCTTTCCTTCGGCGCTCAGGGCCGCGATGAGCAGGGATACGCCGGCCCTGATATCGGGACTGCTCATGGTGATGCCTCTGAGTTGTTGTTCTCTTTCAAGCCCGATCACTACCGCCCGGTGCGGATCACAAAGAATGATCTGCGCGCCCATGTCGATGAGTTTATCAACAAAGAAAAGTCGGCTTTCGAACATTTTCTGATGGATGAGCACGCTGCCCCTTGCCTGGATGGCTGTCACCAGTACGATGCTGAGCAGGTCGGGAGTAAAGCCCGGCCAGGGGTGATCGTAAATGGTGAGTACCCCTCCATCGAGATAGCGATGCACTTCATAGATCTCCTGTTCGGGAACATGTATATCGTCGCCCTCAAAAAGTACTTCGATACCCAGCTGACGGAATTTTTCGGGAATGATGCCGAGCTGATCGATGCGGGCATTTTTGATGCGAATATCGCCCTGGGTCATGGCGGCCATGCCGATGAAAGATCCGATTTCGATCATATCGGGCAGCATGGCATGCGTGGTACCACCGAGATAGGTTACTCCTTCGATGCTGAGCATATTACTGCCGATGCCACTGATCTTGCCCCCCATGCTGTTGATCATTTTACAAAGCTGCTGGATATACGGTTCGCAGGCGGCATTGTAGATGGTGGTGGTGCCTTCTGCCATTACCGCAGCCATAATGATGTTGGCGGTACCGGTAACAGAAGGCTCGTCGAGCAGCATGTGAGTGCCCCGCAGCCGGGGCGCTTCCAGATGGAAGAACCCGTCTTCTTCATGATAGGTAAACTCGGCCCCGAGTTTTTCAAAGCCGATGATATGGGTGTCCAGCCTGCGGCGGCCGATCTTGTCACCGCCGGGTTTGGGAATAAAGGCTTTCCGGTAACGGGTAAGCAGGGGGCCGGCCAGCATGACTGATCCGCGCAGTCGCCCGCTTTTTTTGCGGTACACTTCGCTGTGCAGGTAGTCGATATCTACCAGATCGGCCTGGAAGGTACAGGTATCGCGGCTGCTGCGGTCTATCTTCACGTTCATTTCGCCGAGCAATTCGATGAGCAGATTTACATCGAGGATGTCGGGAATATTGGTGATGGTGACTTTTTCAGGAGTCAGTAAAACGGCGCTGATGATTTGCAGCGCTTCGTTCTTGGCGCCCTGGGGAATAATATCTCCTTTCAGCTTTTTACCTCCCGTGACTTCAAACGAATGCATGCGTGTTAATTGGAAGGTTCAATTTTCTTGGTGATGAATGGCGCCTGGTTTCCGGCTCAGTATCTTTTTTTCTTGTATTTGCCATTGCCCTGGTTACGATCGCCGCGATTGCCGCCGCCACCGCCACCGCCGCGCTGCTGATGGCCATACTTCTGATTTCTTTTGTTGCGGAAATCATTGTTGCCATAGTTGCCGCGATCCCGGTCACGACCTTCGGCACGCGGAGTGCGTACGAAAGGAGTATTGGTGAAGGTGAGCTGCCCCTGCGTAATGGATCCGAGTTCGCCCTGGATGGCATCATCATGAACGGTTTCCTTGTGCCAGTTGCTGTAGGCGAGCTTCATGTAGTAAGCTACCGCATTGGCAAAGCCCTGGCGTTTTTCCGGGTTGTCTTCATGGAGCGCCTTGTCGATCACCATTTCGAGATTCTTACCCAGATGCGAAAAGCGGGGATAGCGCTTGGGATAAGGCAGGGATGGGGGTTTGCCTTTCAGAGTTTCGCGGGTGGGGATCGGGTAGGGAGATTCAACGTCGAGTTTGAAATCGGAGATCAGAAAGAGGTGATCCCAGAGTTTATGACGAAAATCTTCTACATTCTTGAGGTGAGGGTTGAGAAATCCCATTAACTCGATCACCGAAAAGGCGTTACGCTGGCGTATGTCCTTGTCTTCGATGGTCAGCAGGTACTCAATCATCTTCTGGATATGCCTTCCATATTCCTTCATCACGAGATGATTCCTGATAGTATTATATTCCATTAAATTGATATTGATCGAAACAAAAATAGGAAAGTAAACCCAGATACAAAAAAGCCCCCCGTGTTGGCGGGGGAGCTTCCTTTTTGGTGAAACGATCAGAATGAATTAGTGATTCTGTATAATCAGCTTTCCTGAATATGTTTTTTGCGTGTTGTTGTCTTTCGCACGCAGGTAATAAACACCGGGTGCAGGTTCTGTTGGCAGGTTGAAGCTGATCAGGTTGCTTTCCTGCAGTTTAACCTGGCGCGTATAGATCACCTGTCCGGCGAGATTGATTACATCTACGGTGAACTGGCCGTTGGCAAGGTTATCGAACTGCATCTGTACCTTGGTACGGGTGGGGTTCGGGAACACACTGAATCCTTTGCTATCGCTGCTGAAACTTACCTGGCGAATGGGAGTATAGGTTACTTTACCGACAGTATTGGTCTGCCTAATACGGAAGTAAACGGTTCCATTGCCTGGCTGGGCCAGGTGATAAGGATAGCTGTATTTGGAAGAAGTGGCGCCGGTAGCCGTTTTTGCCTCTACCACATCGATGGTTTCGAACTGGCTGTTGTTGCGGCTTACTTCAATCTCGTACTTGTTGCCTTTTGTTTCGTTAACGGTTGTCCAGCTCAGGTCCACATCATTGTCATCTTTCTTTGAAGCGGCGAAATCCTTGATATCGGTACCGAGCAGGCCGGTGGGGCAGAAGCTGTAGATCACTCCCACCGAAACGATATCCTGTGAGCTTACGGAGAAGATATAGTTGATTGAACCGGTAACGGCTGTTTTACCCGTAACCTTATAGTTGAAGCTTACGGTGCCGTATCCCAGAAAAGGAGCCAGGCCGGAAGTGAGGTTACGGTTCAGGTACTTGTTCTTGAGAACCGTATCGGGCCCGATGGCCACGAAATCGGGTCCTGAAAAGTAAGCACCGTCGGAAGGGGCCAGGTTATAGGGTCCGTAGTTTTTGGTAAAGCTGTTGGTGATGGCCGGAGTGAGTCCGGGACCCTGGATCTGATCGGTACGCTGATAATTGATACGGTAAGGCACCGCATAAATCTCATCGTTTTCCAATCGCATTCTCACCACACCGGTGATATAGGAAATGACGTTTACACATACCAGCTGACCAAAAGTGGGATTGAACTGCATCAAGTCAAAGTTCGTAGAATCATCGATAGGCCTGATTGCACGAGTTTGTTGATAGGTAACCGTTTGAGGAGCGTTGCCGTTCTCGCAGATACACTGAGCACTTAAATGGGTTGGTAAGTAAAATAGCAGTGATGTTAATGCCAGGATAATAGGCACCTTTGGGTAACATTGTTTCATAGGTACTGATTTTACTTAGGAATCGGATTACGTTTCAAAAGTATATAACGTCAAAAATCTTACCAAAGTGTTAGTACCATATTTTCACTGATCGTATTTTCCGAAGAACCCGGGGGGCTGATGAGGCCAATCGCTTTGTTAGTCAGCGGATTAATGGGACCCGAGGCGTATTAACTTACCCAAAACCGCAAAAAACCCTCATGCCTTCGTATTTTTGCACGTATTTGTTACCGGAAACGGACTTTTTATATTAACTCTTTATGCATCAATCAACTATTACGATCCAGGTGGATTTGGATCAAAACAAGGTACCCGAGCAGATCAAGTGGAAAGCGACCGACAGCAGCGCGGATAGTTTCAGGCAGTCGAAGGCCCTGATGCTGTCTTTCTGGGATGGCAACGATAAGGCCGCCCTGAGGATGGATTTATGGACCAAAGAAATGCGAGTGGATGAAATGGCGGATTTTTATTTCCAGACCCTGATGACCATGGCCGACAGTTTTGACCGCGCCACTCACCATCAGGAACTGGTAGACAGCATGAAAAAATTTGCCGAAGATTTCTATAACCGCTTCCGCGAGTGGCAGATGAAGGAAAACAAGGCAGGGCTGTAACCCCGGCATCCCGTACTATTTAGTCATTGTTCAATTATATATAATATGAACCTGGAACAAAAGATCATGGCGGAATTGAAAACCGCGATGTTGGCCAAAGATGAAAAATCCGTTCGCAGCCTTCGGGCTATCAAGGCTGCAATCATTCTGGCCAAAACTTCAGAAGGGGCAGGGGGCGAAATCAGTGAAGACGGCGAGGTGAAACTGCTGCAGAAGCTGGTGAAACAGCGTAAGGATTCGCTGGAGATTTTTGTTCAGCAGAATCGCAGCGACCTGGCGCAGAAAGAACAGGAGGAGATCGAAGTGATCGAGAAGTTTCTTCCCCGGCAGATGTCGCCCGATGAATTGAATGCAGCCCTGCAACAGATTATCCTGCAAACCGGCGCTTCCTCACCTGCCGATATGGGCAAAGTGATGGGGGTAGCCACGAAGCAACTGGCCGGAAAGGCGGATGGAAAAAGCATCAGCACGGCAGTAAAGGAATTGCTGAGCAAGTAAATCAATTTCGGTAACGCCATACTTAATCAATGTCTATCGATCTGCTTTTCCTGGTGGTGATGGTGCTGGCTGTGATCAAAGGATTTCAGCGGGGCTTGATTGTAGCAGTGTTTTCGCTGGTGGGAGTGGTAGTTGGATTGGCAGCCGCCTTGAAATTGTCGGTGGTGGTTGCCGGTTATCTCAAAGATTCGATGCGGGTATCAGACAAATGGTTGCCCGTGCTTTCATTTGTGCTGGTGTTCGTGGTAGTGGTGTTACTGATACGACTGGCTGCAAATGTGTTGCAGGCATCGGTAGAACTGGCCTGGCTGGGCTGGGTTAACAAACTCGGAGGTATCCTGTTGTACATGGTGATCTATACTCTTGCATTCAGTGTGATCCTGTTTTTCGGGGAGCATGCGCAACTGGTCGGAGAGCAAACGATTGCTCAATCGCGTATTTATAAATACATTCAACCCTGGGGTCCATTTACGATGAATCTTATTGGGAATTTAATTCCGGCATTCAGAGACATGTTTGGTGATCTCGAACGCTTTTTTGACAATCTGGCTCAAAATATACCAGCCTCGCGGGCCAGCATGTGATATTTGGTGTAAAACTGTTATTTTAGCGATTAATTGACTGACTGAATTACAATCGATGATGGATTACGAGATCAAACAAGTGGATAAGTTCAAATTCATTGAAGAAGGGGAGGGAGAGCCGCTGATATTACTGCATGGTTTGTTTGGCGCCCTCAGCAACTTCCAGGATTTGATAGAGTATTTCCGTCACCACAACAAAGTAGTGGTGCCGATGCTCCCATTGTTTGACCTGGATCTGCTTCATACCTCGGTTGGAGGGCTTGAGAAATACGTGCATAAATTTATCGAGAACCGTAATTACCAGGGGGTTCACCTGCTTGGCAACTCACTGGGTGGTCATGTGGCGCTGGTACATGTGCTGAAGCATCCCGAAAGAATAAAATCTCTCATACTTACCGGCAGTTCGGGCCTTTTTGAGAACGGAATGGGGGATACTTACCCCAAACGGGGCGACTACGAATACATCAAAAAGAAGACGGAACTGACTTTTTTTAACCCCCAGACAGCCTCCAAGGAGCTGGTAGACGAGGTATATGAGATCGTCAACAACCGGATCAAGGCCATCAAAATAATAGCTCTTGCCAAAAGCGCCATCAGAAATAATCTCGGCGAAGAACTCAATCAAATCAAGCAGCCGACGTTATTGGTATGGGGAAACAATGACACCATCACCCCTCCTTTTGTAGGAAGGGAATTTCAACGCCTGATTCCCAATAGTGAATTGCATTTTATCGATAAATGCGGACATGCGCCCATGATGGAAGTACCGGCCGAATTCAATTTGATCCTGCACAAATTTTTGACAAAATTGAATCAGCCGGCAGCAGTTGCCTAGTAAAATTCGTCTTACCAGGTATATAACCTGTTCCTTCGCTAAATAACCAGCACTGTTTTTGAGAAAAGAGTTCTCAGGAGAAGTTCTTTTATCAACGCCCCTTTAAAAATCGTAAAACCCGTTACAGTGTTAAACAGAGAAATTATATCTGCCTCTATCCCGAATCTGAGCCCTGCAGACAGTGTTTTCCAGGCCCTGGAGCTGATGAATGAATTTCATGTGTCACAACTGGCGGTAGTGGAAAACGAAAAATACCTGGGCCTGGCTTTTGAAGACGATCTGCTGAATCTTGATGAAAATGTCTCGTTGTCTTCGGCAGCCGATCGCTTTTCGAAAGTGGCCGTTCAGGCAGCTACCCATTTCATTGAAGCCATCCAGATTGCCAACGATTATCACCTCAGCCTGGTGCCGGTGATCGAAAAAGACGGTACATTGGCGGGATGCATTACGGCAACGGATCTGCTGCTTCACTGGGGTAAACTCACTGGAACCAGCGAACCCGGCGCGGTGATCGTACTGGAAATGGAACAACGCAGCTTTTCGTTTTCAGAGATCTGCAAACTGGTGGAAACCAACGATGCGCAGATCACGCAACTGAATACTTACTGGGATAGTGGCGCCGAAGCCTTCCTCGTTACACTCAAGATCAACAAATTTGAAATATCTGATATTATAGCTACTTTTCAACGCTATGAATACCAGGTGAAATATTATTTCGGGGAAGAGTTATATGAAAATGAGTTGCGTAGTAATTATGATCACTTGATGAACTACCTGAACATATAATTCCGTATCTCCTATCTTCGCCCGGTTCATCATATTCGTTGATCATTTGAAATCGCAGCTTGTCGACATGTGGAAGGCGAAGACATATCAATGGCTTCTGGCGCTGGCCGGGGTGTTTTGTTGCGGCAAACTGTGCGCGCAACCCGACGTCAATCCATTACCGGCTCCCGGCGAATTCAACCTGGCAGACAGCAATATTCTCGGCAGGCCAAATGCCAGTACAACACCCTTCGTCATCGGAGAAATCGTAATCGAAGGAAACAAAAAGACCAAGCCCTATATCATCGCCCGCGAATTACCTTTCAAAACCGGCGATTCCATTTATCTTCCCGAGCTCGTTAAAGGATTTGAAGTTTCCCGTCAGCAATTGATGAACACGGCCCTCTTCAATGAAGTGATCGTTTCCCTCAAGGCCTTCAGAGGATATGCGGTAGACATCCGCATCGAAGTAAAAGAGCGCTGGTACATTTTCCCCATCCCCTATATCAAACCGGTTGACCGCAACCTGCAGGAATTTATCAAGCAGGGCGTGGGAGTGGACCGCCTCAACTATGGATTCAAATTCACCTATAACAACTTCACCGGCCGCAACGACAAGCTGAAAATATGGCTGATCACCGGTTATACGAAGCAGACTGAGTTTTTGTATGAACAACCCTATGCTGACAAGACCCTGAAACACGGTTACAAGATCGGTTTCCAGTACAGCTCCAACAACGAGATCAACTATGCCACCGTCAACAATGAACAACGCTTCACCGATACCATCGGTAAATTCAAAAGATGGTATGCCAGGCTGGAATATACCTACCGGCCGGGCTTGCGGATATTCCACTCGGTGAGGCTCGGATTCATTCACCAGGAAGTAGACAGCATGGTGCTGGCACTGAACCCGAAGTATTTCGGGAGCATGAAAACAAAGATCTTCTACCCGGAACTGCAGTACCAGGTCAATTATTACAAGGTTGACTACATTCCCTATCCTCTCACCGGCTGGATGGCCGAAGCTTCATTTCTGAAGCGCGGCATCAGCAAGGATATGAACATGTGGCAGTTTGTAGGAAAGCTCAATGCAAGCCGCCAGATCGGAAAGAAACTCTGGATGCAATGGCAAACACAGGGGGTACTCCGTTTTCCCTTTAACCAGCCCTATGTTAATCAACGCCTGTTTGGTTTCGGAGATCTTTACCTGCGTGGACAGGAAGATTATGTGGTAGACGGCATGGCGGGGTTCTTATTGCGCCAAACGGTAAGAAGGCAGTTATTCAAGTTCAATATCAATACGCACCTCAAATCCCGCAGTCACAGCAGCATTCCATTTACATTTTATGCCAAGGTGTTTGGCGATATGGGCTATTCGCATAACCCCGTGAACCCCGAAAATTCGTTGACCAACCGCATGCTGTACACCACCGGTTTCGGAATCGATATGGTTACCTTTTACGACTTTATCATAAGAGCCGACTATAGCTTTAATCAATTAGGTCAAAACGGGCTATTTTTACATATCAAGAGCGATTTCTGATACCAGACCAATCAACATGAAAGTAGCGATATACAGCCGTCCCATCGAGATAGATCAGCAGGGAGAGATACAGCAGCTGATGGATGAACTGGCCAAAGAGAAAATCATACCGATCATTTATCACCCTTTTTTTGAAAAGATTCGTCATTACACACGGATGCCCGACCGTGTTGAAACCTTTCACCAGTCGCCAGACCTGGATGAATCCATCGATTTTGTGATCAGCCTCGGAGGCGACGGCACCCTCCTGGATACCATTACGCTGGTGCGCGACAAAAACATCCCGGTACTGGGGATCAATTTCGGGCGCCTTGGATTTTTATCCAGCGTGGGCCGTGATGAACTGGCAAGTGCCGTTCATTCGCTGGCCAAAAGAACAATGGTGATCGACAAACGCTCATTGATTCACCTGGATGCCAACAAGGCCCTGTTTGGGGAAGTACCTTACGGACTGAATGAATTCGCCATTCATAAAACGGATACCTCGCCCATGATCAAGATACACACGTATCTCAATGGCGCGTTCCTGAATACGTATTGGGCCGACGGACTGATTGTGTCTACTCCCACCGGTTCAACCGGGTATTCGCTGAGCTGCGGAGGTCCTATTGTTTTTCCCGAATCTGCCAGTTTTGTGATCACGCCCGTGGCGCCCCATAACCTGAACGTAAGACCGATTGTAGTACCGGATAACAATATCATTTCATTTGAAGTGGAAGGCAGGGCCGACCAGTTCATCTGCGCACTCGACAGCCGCCGCGAAATCGTGGACAAGCAGGTTCAGCTGGCTGTAAGAAGGGAGGATTTTACGATCAGCCTTGTCAGGCTCAATGAAAGTAATTTTCTGCAAACCCTTAGAAATAAATTGTCGTGGGGGCTCGACACCCGGAATTAACAAATTGCGGGATAAGAAAAAAGCCCGGTTTAACGTTTTTCAAATTACTATATTGCAGCTATGAAGAAATTGATGTTAGCCTTTACCGTGGTATGCAGCCTGTTGGGTACTGCCACCGTGTATGGACAATGGGAAAGTGTACGCCAGGAAGGCGAGGTTGGCTTCAGTGCCGGCGCCGCTCATTATTTCGGCGACCTGAACACCAGGGCCCGTATCAACCGGCCCAAACCGGTTATCGGTGTTTTCTTTCGCAAACAGTTTGGAAATTATGTAGGCCTCCGCGTAGCCGCGCATTTTGCACGACTCGGTTATTCAGACATCTACAATACCCATAACGAATACCAGCGCCGCCGCAACCTGAGTTTCAATACCAATATTTTTGAGCTCGCGCTGCAAGGCGATTTTAATTTCTTCAAATTCGTTCCCGGCGATCCATATCACAGTTTTACACCCTACATCACCCTGGGTGCCGGCATTTTCAGTTATGATCCTTATGCCTATCTCGGCGGACGTAAATATTTCCTGCGGCCCCTCGGTACCGAAGGGCAGGGCACAGCAGCCTATCCCGGCCGCAAGCCCTATAATACCATGGCCTTCTCCATTCCCTTTGGAGTTGGGGTGAAATATGCCCTGAACGACCGGATGAATATCGGATTCGAAGTATGTCACCGCTTTACCACTACCGATTATATAGATGACGTAAGCCAGACTTATGTTGGAGCCGACAAGTTTCCTCCACTGCCCGATGGCAGCCCTTCTCCCGCGCAACTACTGCAGGACCGCAGTTATGAAACCGGGGACATCATCGGAATTGAAGGTCGCCAGCGCGGATACCCCAAGCAGAAAGATCAGTTTATTTTTGCGGAGCTTACGTTTTCGTTCAATATTACTTCCTATCGCTGCCCTACAGCAAAGTAAGGAAAGAGAGCGGGAGCGGGAGTGAGAGCGACGTTATGACTGACATCCGTAAACCTCAAACGAAACAAGGGCCATCCCTGACGGGAGGCCCTGCTTCTTTTCAACCGTCCACCAAAAATTTTCAGGTTATTGAATATCGTAATTGAAGTTCAGCATGTACCCCGAGCCCATGGTATCGTGGGCATAGAGGATATTGATCTCAATATGGTTCCAGGGATTGTTTCCGATTGTTGCGGGGAATGATTTGAAGAACTCTTCATTCACAAAATCTTCATTGTACTGGATACAACCGTTGGCGCATTGCCATGTTTTTTGTGCTACGTTTACAATGCCTCCTCCCAGTTTCCAGTAAGCGCGGTCTACTACCACCCGTATTACCTGGTTACTTACTTTTTTGATCTTGAAATAGGGATCGTCCGGCATGAGGGCTACAATTGCTTCATGGCCCACCGCATCATTGAGGATGACCCTGGGTTTCCAGAGCGCATCGAAGAGCGCGGCCGGTCCGCTGAAACTGTAAACCCGGTCGTGAAGAAGAGAAAACTCCTGGTTCATCACCCAGATCGATTTATACTGCCCGAATTTTTTGTTGGAATAGATCTGTATCGTCAGTACTCCGTTGCCGGTTGCGAAGGCATCCGAAGAAACTACCAGGGAATCTTTTTTGAGATCCATGGTTCTTTGAACTACCTGTCCGCCCTTTGTCCAGGTAGCCACTGCCGAATCTATCTGGATCTTCTGCATATAAGCCGTGAGCTTTATGGAGATCATCGGAGTAGGATCAACCTGGGGAGGATTGATCACCGGGGCATCTTTCTGACAGGAAACAAGACCGAAACCCGCGAACACCAGGAACAACAAACACTTTTGCCAATTCATAAACTATACTTTTTGTTTTTCGTTTGGCCTATTTGACAACGCGACTGCAAAAAAACGTTGCACTGAAAAAAATGCTTCCCGACAAATGGCTAAATTTTAAGGATTCCAAAGACCGCCTTTGTCCGAAAAGTACATCGAATGGAGAGGGCGAATAAAATGAAGGTTTGGGGCTAAATTTTATTACCTTTGACCCCTTTCAAAACAGCTTACTCATCCATGGTCAGCCTAAAGGATAATATTGACATCAACCGCCTTCCCAGGCATATTGCCATTATTATGGACGGCAATGGACGCTGGGCCCAGGAAAAGGGGCAGGACCGGTTGTATGGTCATTTCCATGGAGTTGAGAGTGTTAGGGATATCGTGGAAGGCTGTGCCGAGCTGGGAGTAGGGTATCTTACTTTGTACGCTTTCAGTACGGAAAACTGGGATCGCCCCCAATATGAAGTGACCGGTCTGATGGAACTGCTGGTGGAAACGATCCGCAAGGAGACCGAAACCCTCAACAAGAACAATATCAAGCTGCATGTGATTGGGGATATCAGCATGCTGCCCGATTACGCGCGCAGGGCCCTGGCCGAATCGCTGGAAATCACCAGCCGTAATACCGGGCTGAACCTGGTAATGGCGCTCAGCTATAGCAGTCGCTGGGAACTGGTGAATGCTGTTCAGCAGATCGCCCAGGATGTAAAGAATGGCGAACTCGAACCCGATGCGATCAACCAGGATGTGCTCCAGAAATACCTTGCCACCAGTGAGTTTCCTGACCCCGAACTCATGATCAGGACCAGTGGTGAGTACAGGATCAGCAACTTTCTGCTGTATCAGCTTGCTTACGCCGAGCTGTACTTTACCAACGTAAGATGGCCCGATTTCAGAAAAGAAAACCTGTATGAAGCCATTTTAAACTACCAGGGCCGGGAAAGAAGATTTGGAAAGACAACCGCCCAGGTCATCGAGGAAACCTCCGCCGATTCAACTAAAAATTCATAAATATCCATATCCCCCATCCCGTCATGTCGTTGAATAGCTACCCCCTCCATCCATCTTTGTGCTTTTTTGTTTCGAACAGGTTTAACCGACAGACAAACAATGAAGAAACAAGCATTTTAGAGGTTCTATTTAACAAACCATTTTAATCAAATCCCCTTAATTTGCCCAAGCTTAAACCACCCGGAATGCAGCGTAAGTTTACTTTTTGCAGTTATTTACTGGTTCTTGTTCTTTGCAGTAGCAGCACAATGCTTTTTGCCCAGCAAAAAAACGATACCATTCCTGATTCCGTAGATCCAGACCTGGTTAATATCCTCAACTCACGCCAACCTAAAGAATATACCATTGCGGGCATCAAGGTAACGGGTACGAAGCGTTATGACGAGCAACTCCTCATTTCCATTTCGGGCATCACCGTTGGGCAGCAGGTTCAGATTCCCGGTGGAGATAATTTCAGCAAGGCCATCGCCAACCTGTGGAAGCAACGCCTGTTCTCCAATATTGAAATATTTTTTACCAAGCTGGAAGGTACCAACCTGTACATCGAGATCAATGTAACAGAACGCCCTACACTTTCGAAATATATCCTCCGGGGTATCAGAAAATCTGACCAGGATGATCTTACCGGAAAGATGGGACTGGTGATCGGAAGGGTAGTAACAGAGAATACCAAATTGTCGGCCACCCAGGCCATTGAGGCTTTTTATACAGACAAGGGATATCGCTTTACCAGGGTGGCCATCCAGGAATC
Source organism: uncultured Chitinophagaceae bacterium (assembly GCA_964605065.1). Classification (GTDB taxonomy): domain Bacteria; phylum Bacteroidota; class Bacteroidia; order Chitinophagales; family Chitinophagaceae; genus Endoryza. Next base: position 122,895 of record CAZSAQ010000001.1, on the reverse strand, counting down.
ACCCGACCCCAGTTTACCCAATACCGTTGTGCTGACTTTCATAGTAGACCGTGGTAAGAAAGTGCGCATCGGCGATATCAATATCTTCGACAATACCAATGTAAGCGAAGCGAAGATCAAGAAGCAGATGAAAGGCACGAAGGAAACTTCGCGACTGACCTTATATCCGGTAGAAACCAAGAGCCCCTATGGCGTGAACCCCCGTTACAGCTTCCGTGAATACTTCCGCGAAGCCGGCTTCCTTTCCGTAACAAAAACAAAAGACCTTCTCGATCCTTACTTCCGTTTCAAGGTATTCGCCAATGCGAAATTCAGCCAGAAGAAATACGACGAAGACAAGGAAAAGATCATTGAATATTACAACTCTCTCGGTTACCGCGATGCGGTGATAGTAGCAGATACCCAATATGTAACCCAGGAGCGTGGCAGCAAGGCACTGATGAATGTTGACCTGAAAGTACAGGAAGGACACCAGTATTATTTCGGAAATATCGCCTGGAAAGGGAATACCAAGTACACCGATTCTTTCCTCAATATGGTGCTTGGTATCCGTAAGGGTGATATTTACAATCTCGAGACCCTGAACAAAAAGCTCGGCAAGCAACTTTCGCAGGAAGGTGGCGACATCAGCGGTTTATATATGGATGACGGATACCTGTTCTTCCGTATCGACCCGGTTGAAACAGCCGTATACAACGATACCATCGATTTCGAGATCAGAATGGTGGAAGGTCCGCAGGCTACTATTAAGGATATCCGCATTTCCGGAAACGACAAAACAAAGGAATATGTGATCCGCCGTGAGATCAGAACCGTTCCCGGTGATAAATTCAGCCGTAGCGACCTGATCCGTACCAACCGCGAACTGGCGCAGCTCGGTTACTTCAACCAGGAGAAAATAGGTATCAACCCCGTTCCGAATCCTGAAGACGGAACGGTGGACATCGAATACAGCCTCGAGGAAAAATCATCCGATCAGCTGGAATTGAGTGCCGGCTGGGGGGGTGGTATCGGACTGACCGGAACGGTGGGGGTGTCGTTCAACAACTTCTCCATCAGAAATATCTTCAACAGGAAGGCATGGGATCCTTTGCCTACCGGCGACGGACAGAAATTAAGCTTGCGTGTTCAATCGAACGGTAAGGCCTTCCAGACCTACAACGTTTCTTTCACCGAGCCCTGGCTGGGAGGAAAGAAAAGGAATTCGTTCACCGTAGCCTTGTACCGAAGCGTATTCCGCCAGAGCGGGTACGATTATACCCGTAACCGTTATATTTTCAGCGACTCCAGTTCGCTTAAAAACTTCGGAGCCACCGTTTCACTGGGTAAACAGTTGAAATGGCCCGATGACTTTTTTACGCTGGTATACGCCCTCGATTACAAACAGTACCGCCTGAAAAACTACCCCTATATCTTTAGTGGTATCGATAGCGGAACTTCCAATAACATTTCATTCAAGATCGCCCTTTCGAGGAACTCTGCCGGTCCAAACCCGATCTTCCCGACCAGTGGATCCAACTTCCTGGTGAGTGCGCAGTTCACGCCTCCCTATTCCCTGTTCCGGAAGGGAACAATCACACCCGAGCAGAGCTACCGTTTGCCGGAGTTTCATAAATGGCGCGTAACCGCGGAGTGGTTTATACCGATCGGCCGCCCGCTGGGTGCAGATAAAAGCAGACAGTTTGTATTGCGCGCCGCCGCCAAGTATGGATTTATGGGACGGTACAACAACAAACTTGATTATTCGCCATTTGAGAGATTCCAGGTGGGTGATGCCGGCCTGGCCAATGGTAACTATATTCTCGGGTATGATATCATCGCCCATCGCGGTTATCCCGTATATGATAATTCCGATCCCAAGGTTAACCCCGACAAGCAGAATGCCCAGCAATTTTTCACCATTTTCAATAAGTACTCACTGGAGTTGCGTTTCCCCTTTACAACCAACCCCAGCAGTACCATTTACGGTATGGCATGGTTTGAAGCGGCCAATGGATGGTATGACTACAAATCTTACAATCCTTTCCGCCTGAGAAGAAGTGCCGGTCTGGGTATGAGATTCTTCCTGCCCATGTTTGGACTCTTAGGGTTCGACTATGGAGTTGGATTTGATCGCCTGCATCCTGGTGCCACCATCAAGGATGCCTCCAGGTTTACATTCATGCTTGGTTTCGAACCGGAATAACAGAGAATCTTCGATTATTGACTAATACTTGATAGATTAGCGAAGTGATCGACCAATTCATTCTATTCACTTAAAATAGGATCATCATGAAAAAATCATTGCTGGTTATCCTGATTCTTGTGCTGGGAACGCTCGGAGTTCAGGCGCAGAGATATGGCATCGTTGACACCAAGTACATCCTGGAAAGAATACCCGAGTATAAGGAAGCACAGAAAAAACTCGACCAGTTCAGCCAGCAATGGCAAAAAGAGATTGACGACAAACAGGCCGCCCTCGATAAGATGTACCGCGATTTTGAGGCCGAACAGGTGATGCTCAGTGATGAACTGAAGAAGAAAAGAGAGGACGAACTCTTTGTCAGGGAAAAGGAAATCCGTGATTTGCAACGTAAACGCTTTGGTTTTGAGGGCGATCTGTTCAAGAAGCGCCAGGAGCTCGTAAAGCCAATCCAGGACAGGGTTTACAACGCCATTCAGAAAATTGCGGTTAACCGCTCGTACGACTTTATTTTAGATAAAAGTGAAGGAATTACTGTTATCTTTGCCGACCCCAAATTAGACCGGAGTGAGGATGTGTTGAAAGAACTGGGGGTTAAGCAGTAATCAGGAGCTCTGTTAAAAAAAGAAAAACAGCGATCCGCGGGCAACTAAAATTGTGTTTTGTTCAACTTAAAATAAACTAAGAAACCGGTTAAAAAGTCGCCGGTTACCCAAACAAAATAAGACCAGCATGAAAAAGTTTTTTACAGTTGCCGTATTAGCCGTGAGTTTTTTGATGGCTGCGAGTAAAGCTGACGCCCAGCTTAAGATCGGGTATGTTAGCTCTCAGGATCTCATCACCCTGATGCCTGAATACAAAAAAGCAGATTCCAGTCTTCAGCAATTGAGACAGGCGCTCATTCAGAATGCACAGGAGAAAGAGGCCAAACTGAATTCCGACATTGAAAAATTCAATAAGGATTCTGCTACCATGAACGAAGCAATCAAGGCGGTTAAACGCCAGGATCTTCAGAAGGCTTACCAGGAACTGTCTGGTGAAGAGCAGAGAATCCAGGAGCAACTGCAGCAAAGACAGCAGGAATTACTGGTTCCTATTCAGAAAAAAGCCAATGATGCAGTACAGGCAGCCGCAAAAGAAAACGGGTACAACTATGTTTTCGAAAAAGATGTACTGATCGTGGCTCCCACAGGTGATGATATTCTTCCCCTGGTGGCCAAGAGACTTGGAATTAAACTTCCTTCTACAGCTACGCAACCGGCAACCACGCCTGCTGCCAAGCCGAATACCAAGCAATAATCAATCAGGTAAAATATTCAGAACCCCGCCAGCAGGCGGGGTTTTTTTATGCAGCAGCCTGACTAAATTTGCGAATGTCTCAACCCATTGGCATTTTCGATTCCGGATACGGAGGATTAACCGTGATGAAAGAGATCACCCGGCAGTTGCCGGAGTATGATTATTGCTACCTGGGAGATAATGCCCGAGCTCCTTACGGCAACCGTTCTTTTGAAACGGTTTACCGGTATACCCTGCAGGCGGTAAAATGGTTTTTCAGACAGGGATGCCCCCTGGTGATCCTGGCCTGTAATACCGCTTCGGCCAAGGCCCTTCGCACCATACAGCAGAAAGACCTGCCCGTGCTGGCACCCGCCAAAAGAGTACTGGGGGTGATAAGACCCACGGCCGAAGTGATTGGCCAGTATTCCGAAAGCAGGAAGGTAGGCATCCTCGCTACAGCGGGAACCGTTGCCTCCCAGTCATACCTGCTGGAAATCGAAAAGTTTTTTCCGGATATCAGGGTCTATCAACAGGCCTGCCCTCTGTGGGTGCCTCTTATTGAAAACGACGAGTACGACAAGCCCGGCGCCGATTATTTCGTGGAGAAATGTATCCGGGAACTCAACAGCCAGTCGCCGGATATCGACACCTTGTTGCTGGCCTGTACCCATTATCCGCTGATGCTCGATAAGATCAGGAAATTCGCGCCATCCGGAGCCCGTATTCTTTCGCAGGGCGAAATTGTGGCCGCTTCCCTGAAAGACTACCTGCAAAGGCACCAGGAGATCGATCAGCAACTCAGCCGGAACGGCAGCCGGTATTTTTTTACGACCGATGCTACCGAGGATTTTGACCGTCATGCTGCCGTGTTTTATGGTCAGCAGGTTTATTCCGATCATATCGATCTGGAGCATCAAACCCATTGATTTTCAGGCCGAGGTTGGACCAAGAGTAACAGCGAGACCTTCGATACTGCCGGATTTTTGAAAAAATCCTCCTAGCAGTTTTCCGAATTTTGTCGTGATGCACTACCTTTGCCGTCCTTTCACAAACAACGGGTGTGGTGACCTGTTGAGGGAATTGGTACCGATCCGCTTCTCCCCGGATCAAATTTTAAAGAGTCCGGCCTGGCCGGACAAAACAAATTAAACATGAAACGTACATTCCAACCTCATAAGCGTCGTCGTAAGACAGTTCACGGATTCCGTAAGCGTATGCAAACAGCTAATGGCCGTGCTGTGCTGGCATCCCGTCGCAAGAAAGGACGTAAGAAACTCTCTGTTTCTGACGAAAGAGGACTGAAGTAATAAATCTCCGGTTAAACCGGTAATCTGAATATATTTATAGCTCCGGTTTTCCGGGGCTATTTTCATTTGTGTTGAAAAGATCGGGACTATCCAAAGACAGAAGGCTCAAGAGCCGAAAGGGGATCGAGCAACTTTTCCGGGAAGGGAAGAGTGTCACTGTATTTCCGTTCAAGCTGCTTTATATTTTCAGCAAAGAGAGCCAGGCTTTTCCTGTTTTATTCGGGGTAACGGTCAGTTCGAGAAATTTCAGGAAAGCGGTTGACCGGAACCGGATCAAACGCCTGACACGCGAGGCATACCGGTTAAACCAACACGAATTGCAACATAAAGTGAGGTCTGCCGGCGGCTCACTCTCCTTGTTCTTTATTTATACAGGCAGGGAGAAGACCGACTTTCCGACCGTGGAGAAAGCCGTTACCCAATGCCTGTTAAAATTAAACCGCATCGCGGATGAAATTCATTCTTCAAATACTTAGTCTCCCGTTTATCTTCCTGATAAAACTGTATCAGTGGGTAATTTCACCGATACTGGGGGCTAACAAATGCCGGTTTACTCCTACCTGTTCTCACTATGCCATAGAAGCATTGAAGAAGCATGGGGTATTGAAAGGTACCTGGCTGGCCGTCAGGAGAATTTCGAAGTGCCATCCCTGGGGAGGCAGCGGATATGACCCTGTTCCCTGAGCTGGAGGTTACCGGGCCAGTCTTTTCAGCAGATCATTCAGGTCTTCTCTTTTCTGCGCGTTGGTGAAGAACTTGTAATACTCCGGTGTTTTTCCATTTTTATCTACCTCTACTTCTGCGGGAATATATTTGAAGGGGCTCAGCAGTTTTACGGAAGCATCGGGGCTGATTTTTTTGATGGATTGAGGAATGATGAAATATGTTTTGCTGGCGTCGGAGGTGTTTTGTCCTAACAATAATTTCTGGGTACTGTCGATCATGTGGTCGAGCACCTCAGCGGAAATTGAGCTTGGTCTGCCGGCCGAGCCATATTTCACCAATCCGCCGACAACGGTATCTTTTTTCAGGTTCAGCAGCCAGGCACCGTCTTCGGGCATGTCGTAGGTTTTTTCTCCTTCGGGGCTTTTGATGATGATGCTTATTTTACCGGAGCCGTATTGAAGTTCCTGTTCATTGTGCTGGTTACCTGGTTCCCAGCTGATGCGTTTGTTATCGCTGGCATCTACGGTAAATTTTCCACTTGAAATGATCAGCAGTTTTTTGGTATTTCCACCGCCGCCGCCCGAGCAGGCAGCCAGTAATACAGCCACAGTCAGGGAGAACAGGAAGGTCTTTTTCATATTGCGAGTTTTTCGTTTCTGGTTTATATATTCGAAATTCTAATGGTTGTGTTTTCTTCAAAAAAAAAGTCTCGTTCTCTTTCCGCTCCCCAAATTCCTGGACGCAAAGGGCGCCAAGAACCGCGAAGTACGCAAAGGAAATCGTTCTATCCTCTCACTTTCTGTTTCCCTTTCTCCCTCCCGCGAAGAGAATTCGCAATTCGTAATTACACTTACTAATTGACAAATTGCCTTTTTTATTCGGCATTCGCCATTCGTAATTCGTCATTGATTTGGCTCATTGACCAATTGGCTCATTGGCCCATTTCTTCCGCTCTCCAAATTCCTGGACGCAAAGGGCACAAAGAACCGCAAAGCGCGCAAAGGAAATCTTTCTATCCTCTCTTTTTCTCTATCTCTTTCCCTCTCTTTCTCTTTCTCCCTCCCACAAATAGAATTCGCCATTCGCAATTCATAATTCGTCATTGATTTGGCTCATTGACCAATTGGCTCATTCACTAATTGACAAATTGCCTTTTTTATTCGTCATTCGCCATTCGCCATTCGTAATTGGATTTACTAATTGACAAATTGCCTTTTTTATTCGTCATTCGCCATTCGTAATTCGTCATT
>CAZSAQ010000001.1:91487-116109 GCA_964605065.1 uncultured Chitinophagaceae bacterium | reverse complement strand
ACTAATTGACAAATTGCCTTTTTTATTCGTCATTCGCCATTCGTAATTCGTCATTGATTTGGCTCATTGACCAATTGGCTCATTCACTAATTGACAAATTGCCTTTTTTATTCGTCATTCGCCATTCGTAATTCGTCATTGATTTGGCTCATTCACTAATTGGCCAATTCTCTCTCTTACTCCCGCTCTCTTTTCCTCGCCAGTTGTCTTCTGATCCTGCTGAGTGATTCCGGGGTGATGCCCAGGAAACTGGCTATCTGGTTTTGCGGAATTCTTTTATCCATTTTCGGATACTTCTTTCGAAAGTTAAGATAGCGTTCTTCAGCGGTTTCGCTGAGATTGGCAATGATACGTTCCTGTTGGGCGATGAAGGCGTTTTGTAACAGGTGGCGGAAAAACCTTTCGAATTTCGGTACTTTCCGGTAAAGTTCCTCCTGTGCCTGGTGATCGAAACAGAGCATCACGGTTTCTTCGACCGCTACAATATTATACCGTGCGGGTTTCTGGGTGAGGAAGGCGTGCATATCGCCGGTCCACCAATCTTCAATCGCAAACTGAACATTATGTTCGAATCCTTTGGGATCAATGAAATAGGTACGAAGGCATCCGCTGTTGACAAACCCCTGGTACCTTACATGATCTCCCTCTCTCACCAGGAATTCCTTTTTCAACAGATGCCTGGGCTTGAGTATAGAAACAAAATAAGCCGTCTCTTCAGGCGTCAGTTCAATGAAGCGGGAAACATTTTTCAGGATGAGATCGAACATGCCCATAGCAGTTTGCGGTTTGATGTTTGCGGTTTAGGGTTTGGTTGAGATTTGCCGTTCAGGTATAGCAATCCGGATTGTTCATTTACAGGGTCTTCCAATCCGATGGGATTGAGCTGTAAACCGCAAACATCAAACAGCAAACGGAAACCTCCTATTTCTTCGCCGCCTTAAACCTTTCGGCTATTTTTTTCCAGTTTACCACATTCCAGAAGGCGCCCAGGTAATCGGCTCTGCGGTTTTGATATTTGAGGTAATAGGCGTGCTCCCATACGTCCACTCCGAGAATGGGCGTTCCCTTCACTTCGGCAACGTCCATCAAGGGGTTGTCCTGGTTGGGAGTAGAGCTGATTTCCAGCTTACCGTCTTTTACGATCAGCCAGGCCCATCCGCTTCCGAAGCGGGTCATGCCGGCTTGTGCAAATTTTTCCTTGAAGCTGTCGAAGGTTCCAAAAGCCGCGTGAATGGCTTCTGCCAGTTCACCCGAAGGCATGCCGCCCGCATTTTCATCGAGGCTTTCCCAGAAGAAGCTGTGATTCCAGTGGCCGCCTCCATTGTTTCTGACCGCTGCCGAAATTTTTCCGGCCGATGCCACCAGTTCTTCCAGCGACTTGTTTTCATGCTCGGTACCGGCAATTGCTTTATTGAGATTGTCTACATAAGCCTGGTGGTGTTTACCATGATGTATCTGCATGGTCAGCGTATCGATATGCGGCTCCAGTGCATCGTGTGCGTATGGTAATGCTGGTAAGGTAAAAGCCATAAAAAAATATTTATGTTATTGAATAAAGAACAAGTAAGAGATAACAAATTTACAGGCGATTGTTTGATTGACCAACGGATTTGAAGTTTACAGTAGTTAACAGGTCAAAATTCCCCAAAACGTAAACCGCAAACCTCAAACTTCAAGCAACAACCTCTCTCCGCAATCATTTGGCCGGGTGCTGCAATCGTTTGTGTATTAATAACAACAATTCTTATTGTTTTGTGCTATCTTTCAGACCCTTTTTTTCCTTCACAACAACCAACTATATGAGTCGTAAACCGGAAACATCCCGAAGAAAATTTATCGGGAATCTCACGAAAGGCATTGTTGCTTCTTCCCTGGTTCCCTCGGTAGCCGCAGCGGCATCGTCGGAATCCATTCCAAAAACAGAAAAGCTCTCCCGTGGCGAATATTATGGAGCGAACGACCAGATACAGGTCGCGCTGATAGGAGCCGGAGGCATGGGCAACGCGGATGCGGATACGGCCAGCACCATTCCGGGTGTAAAGCTGGTTGCTGCCTGTGATCTGTACGATGGAAGACTGGAACAGGCCAGGAAAAAATACGGGGCAGATATTTTCACCACCCGCGACCATAAAGAGATCCTGTCCAGAAAAGATATTGATGCAGTCATCATCGCCACACCGGACCATTGGCATAAAGACATCGCCGTAGATGCGATGAATGCAGGAAAAGCTGTATATGTTGAAAAGCCGATGATCCAGAACATTTCCGAAGGACCCGCAGTGATCGAAGCGCAGAAAAGAAACAAAGTAGTATTGCAGGTGGGCAGCCAGGGCATGAGTTCTCTGGGCAATGAAAAAGCCAAAGAACTTTTCGAATCGGGCGCCATCGGGCAACTGAACTATGTAGAAGGATTCTGGGCGAGAAACACACCGGGAGGCGCCTGGCAATACGACCTGCCCGCCGATGCATCGCCCCAGAATGTAGATTGGAAACGTTTTCTCAAAGACAAACCCCAGCTTCCCTTCGACCCCAAACGCTTCTTTCGCTGGCGCTGTTTCCGCGATTATGGTACGGGAGTAGGCGGAGATCTGTTCGTACACCTGTTGTCGAGCCTTCACTATATCATCAGTTCTAACGGCCCCAACCGTATTATGTCGACCGGCGGCCTGCGCTACTGGAAAGACGGACGTGACGTGCCAGATATCCTGCTGGGAATGTTTGACTATCCTGCCAGTGAAAAGCATCCGGCTTTCAACCTGTCGCTCCGGGTCAATTTTGTCGACAGCACACGCGATGGCTCCTATTTCCGTCTGGTAGGTAATGAAGGGTATATGATTGTAGACTGGGAGAAGGTAACGCTGTACCGTAATTTCTCCTATCCGCCCGATAACTATGCAAAGGTGCTGAAGGAAAAACAATACGCTCCCGATTACGACCGTAAGAAAATGCCGGAACCCGATATGACCGTATATACCGTGCAGAACGGATACAAGGGTGCGCACTACGATCATTTCTATAACTGGGCACGTGCGATCCGTGGAGGCAAGCCTGTGGTGGAAGATGCCGTATTCGGATACCGGGCGGCCGCACCGGCCGTATTGTGTAACGACAGTTACTTCCAGGAAAAAGCCATTAAATGGGATCCCGTTAAATTGCAATTAATCAGCTAAATCAACGAATATGAAAAAAACAATTGCCTTCGCCACTATCGCGGCATCTGTTTCGCTGCTGTCCTTTGTTAAGCCAGGGCAGGAGGATAACACTCTCAGCAAAAAAGAGAAAAAAGAAGGCTGGATCTTATTGTTTGATGGTAAATCAACCGACGGATGGCATACCTACCGCAACCGCGAGTCAGACGCCTGGATGGTAGCCGAAGGAGAATTACGTTGCAAGGAAGAAGGCGTAACCAAGCGGTCTGACCTTATCACCAACGAAAAGTATGAAAACTTCGAGTTGAGCATCGACTGGAAGATATCGCCAAAACACAACAGCGGAATCATTTATCGTTGTACAGAAGAGAATGGCGCGCCATATGAGTCTGGCCCCGAGTACCAGCTGATCGATGACAAAGGTTATCCCGACCCGATCAAAGACAAACAATACAGCGGAGCGAACTACGATATGCAGGCGCCCTCCAAGGATGTAGTAAAACCTGTTGGCGAATGGAATCGTACGCGCATTGTGGTAAAAGGGGCACATGTGGAGCATTGGCTGAATGGAGCCAAGATTGTAGAGTATGAACTCTGGTCACCGGAATGGGAAAAAACCAAATCACAAAGCAAGTGGAGAGATGTGAAACCCTATGGTATGGCAAAGGCGGGTCATATTGGTCTGCAGGACCACGGCGGGGGAGTAACCTTTAAGAATATCAAGATCAGGAAACTCTGATCAACGGCGGGACCGAAAGAATTCCTGCATCAGAATGGCACATTCATCTTTGAGAACACCTTTAACGGTTTCTGTTTTCGGATGAAAGGGCCATTCTGCTTTTGCGACCCTTTTGAAGCCATTCTTTTCATCGTCTGCCCCCCATACTACCCGGCCGATCTTGCTCCAATACAAGGCGCCCGCACACATCAGGCAAGGCTCAATGGTAACATATAAGGTAGCCTCCGGCAGGTATTTGCTGCCGAGAAAGTTAAAGGCCGACGTCAACGCGATCATTTCAGCATGCGCGGTCGGGTCTTTCAGCCGTTCGGTCATATTATGGCCCCGGGCAATCACTTTCTGGTTCATGACGACCACGGCCCCGATAGGAATTTCCTCTTCCTCGAAGGCCCTTTTGGCTTCTTTCAGTGCCAGCATCATGAAATATTCGTCGGTCATGGACTTAATTGTACCACGAAATTAGATAATTTACCAGGGCATCCGGCCGGGCGATTTGCCGGGCAACGATTTAAATCAAATCTTTGTAGTTAAACGGATGATCAACTCATGATTTCAAAACAGGATATCGAACAGGCTCATCAGCGTATTTTACCATATATAGAGAAAACGCCAGTACTGCATTCAAGCGGGCTGGATAAGATCTCCGGCGCTGAAATATTTTTCAAGGCCGAGAATTTTCAAAAGGTGGGGGCATTTAAGTCAAGAGGGGCGATGAATGCGGCTCTTACACTGGACCCTGCCCTGTTACAAAAGGGACTGGCAACCCATTCTTCGGGCAATCATGCACAGGCCATAGCCAGGGCAGCTTCCATCCTGGGTACCCGTTCCTATATCGTGATGCCACGAACCGCTCCGGTTATCAAAAAGAAAGGAGTACTGGGTTATGGCGGGGAAATATTCGAATGCGAGCCCACCCTGCAGGCCCGTGAAACCACGCTGGCAGAAGTAGTTGCCAAAACAGGCGCCAACGAAATACATCCATTCGATAATGATGCCGTAATTACCGGGCAGGCCACTGCCGCCAGGGAGTTGTTTGAATCATCCTCCGCGCTGGATTACGTTCTTTGCCCGGTTGGAGGGGGAGGATTGCTGAGCGGAACCGGTCTATCGGCCCGTTATTTTTCTCCCTCTACAAAAGTATTGGCCGGTGAGCCGGAAGGCGCCGATGATGCAAAGCGCTCCCTCTTATCGGGAAAGATAGAAACCTCCCAGGCTAATACCATCGCCGACGGATTGCTCACGAGCCTGGCACCCCGCACATTCGCGATCATTCGTGAAACGGTAGCAGATGTACTCACGGTCAGCGATGCGGAGATCGTCGCAGCGATGCGACTGATCTGGGAGCGATTGAAGATTGTGGTAGAACCATCCGGGGCGGTGCCCTTTGCCGCACTCCTCAAGAACAGGGAATTATTCCGGAATAAAAAAGTGGGAATCATTCTTTCCGGCGGAAACATCGATCTCGATAAGCTTCCCGATCTATTTGCCATTCAATAAGCTGTCTATATGATATCAACAGAATCCTTACAAGACCTGCGGACATATTTTGAAAGTGGTGCTACGCGTGATTTTGACAGCAGAAAGAAAAGCCTGCTTGCCTTCCGGAATGCTGTATTGAAAAATGAAAAGGAAATTGCGGAAGCCCTGGCCTCCGATCTGAAGAAAACACCCGAAGAATGCTGGGTAACGGAAACAGGACTGCTGGTCCAGGAAATAAGCTATATCCTCAAGCATCTTTCTCAATGGATGCGCCCCGAAAGAGTGGAAACCAATCTGCTCAATTTTCCTTCCGGAAGTTACCTCTATCCTGCTCCTAAAGGAGTGGTGCTGATCATCGGTCCCTGGAATTTTCCCTTACAATTGTTGCTGATACCCGTTGCCGGCGCCATTGCTGCCGGTAATTGTGTGGTGATAAAGCCCAGCGAGTTTGCTCCCGCCACTGCGGCGATTGCCGAGAAGCTGGTAAAGGAATCCTTTCCGCCAATGCTGGCTCAGGTAGTTCAGGGCGATGGGGCAGAGGTGGTGCCGGCCATGATGAACCAGTTCCGCTTCGATCATGTTTTTTATACGGGAAGCATTCCTGTCGGAAAATCAATTTATCAGCTCGCTGCCAAAGACCTGGTGCCGGTTACGCTGGAGCTGGGTGGCAAAGACCCCTGCATCGTCGAAAGCGATGCCAACCTTTCCGTTGCAGCCCGCCGGATTGCGGTAGGAAAATTTACCAATGCCGGCCAGATGTGCGTTTGTCCCGACTATTTACTGGTACATGAAAAAGTAAAAGATAAACTGATCCGGAAGATCAAAGAATCGGTCGATAAGTTTTATACCTCCGATCCGGCATCGGCCTATGGATACGGAAAGATCATCAATGAAAAGCGTTTCGACAGGCTGGTTAGTTTTCTGTCGCAGGGCAAAATTATACACGGAGGCAAACACGATCGCTCCCAACTGTATATAGAACCTACTATCATCGAGGAGGTGCCGTTGGATAGCCCGCTCATGACAGAGGAAATCTTCGGCCCCATTCTTCCGGTATTTACTTTCAATACACGGGAAGAGGTGTTGAAAATAATCGCAAGAAACCCTAACCCGTTGTCGTTTTATGTATTTACTTCAAGCCGGGCGAAGGAAGAAGAGTGGCTGCAATCGGTTCAGTTCGGTACAGGTTGCGTCAACAATACCGCCTGGCAGTTTTCCAATCACCATCTTCCTTTCGGAGGTGTTGGACAAAGCGGACTGGGTGCTTACCATGGAAAACATAGTTTTGATGTGTTCACCCATAAAAAGGCGGTGATGAAAACCCCTACCTGGTTCGATCCTTCCGTAAAATATCCACCCTTGAAAGGAAAAATGTCCATTCTGAAACTATTTATCCGGTAAATGGTTTTATTAAATAAAAGGTAAAAGCCATTTTATGACCTTACGACAACATTTTCTCAGATGGGTTTATCCGGCCTGGATGAGGGTTGCCCGGTTGCTGGGAAATAACAAAATCAATTCGCATGATATGTCAGATACACCGGTATCATTTTATTCACTAAAGGCCCGGGCCAATAACGGAAAGGAGTTTGACTTCAATTCGCTTCGCGGAAAGAACGTTTTAATTGTCAATACGGCCAGCAATTGCGGCTATACCCATCAGTACCAGGATCTGCAGCAATTATCGGAAGTCTATAAAGACAAACTGGTGGTGCTGGCTTTTCCGGCGAATGATTTTAAAGAACAGGAGAAAGGCAGCGACGAAGAAATTGCTCAGTTTTGCCAGGTGAACTATGGAGTGAACTTTCCGCTGATGAAAAAAACGGTTGTTATAAAAAGCCCTGAGCAGAACAACGTCTTTAAATGGCTTACCGATCCCTCTCAAAACGGGTGGAATACGCAGCAACCCACCTGGAACTTCTCCAAGTATCTTATCAACGATAAAGGAATACTGACTCACTATTTCGATCCGGCAGTGTCGCCACTGGGTACTGAAATACGGCAATCCATTGAAAAGGCTTAACTTTTGTCAAATCATAGCCTATGTTCCGGAATGATCTCAGCTACATTCATAAATATTTCCTGGCAGAAAAGCAGGCTGCATTGGTATTTATGATCCTGGGCGGAATGGCCATCGCGGCTGGACTTGTCAGTTATTTTATTTCCAGGCCCCAGCCCCTCACCTGGAAAGGAATGGCGATGCCACTGGCAGCGATCGGACTGGTCATGATGGTGGTGGGCGTCACAGTTTTCCGGAAAGCAGATCCGCAACGAAAGGAAATCGCTTACCAGATGGGCCTGGAACCGGGCATATACTCAAAGAATGTAGAAATACCCCGGATGGAGAAAGTGATAAAGAGCCTGAATCTGTTGCTATACGCCGAACTGTTTCTGCTGGTGGCGGGCATCGGTCTTTTCCTGTTTTATAGGCAAACGGAGAACTCCTTCTGGAAAGGGATTGGCATGGGGTTGTTGATTGTATCCGTTATGGCCCTGTTCATGGACTACCAGGCAAAATCGCGCGCACAGAAGTATTTGACGGAGTTGGGAGGGTAGTTTGTGGTTTACAGATTGTTTGAGGTTTGTTGTTTGAAGTTTACGGTTTGTTACAAATTAAAATTCAAAAGCAAAATAAGGTTATGCAATTGCCCGCTTCAGATTTTTGCAGCGGATAGAATCATAACTTTCATTAACAGCAAACCTCAAATTGTAAACAGCAAACAAAAAACCCCAAACAAAAAACCCCAAACAAAAAACCCCAAACAACAAACAAAAAACCCGCTCCCTCTCATCCTTCTTTCGTTACCCATTTCAAACCTACGATGGAGGCAATCAGCGTGACCAGGAAAAATATTCTCCAGGCGTCAGCGGGTTCTTTAAAAAAGAATATGCCCATTATTACGGTGCCCACCGCTCCAATGCCCGTCCACACGGCATAGGCAGTACCGATCGGAAGCGTTTGAGTGGCTTTGTAAAGCAGCAGCATGCTGATGGCGAGGCATACAAAGAATCCGGCCATCCACCAGTAAGCGGCGGAACCGGAACTGGCCCGGGCTTTACCAAGACAGGTGGCGAAGCCTGTTTCAAAGAGGCCGGCAATTATCAGCAATATCCAGTTCATACTATTGGTTTTTATCGATGATGCCCATTTTCTGCATCAGGAATGAGGCACTGAGCTTTGAGCAAACACCGTCTTTTATTTTATAATCGAAGATAAGTTCATCGTTCACGATGGCCGATTCAAAACATTTGTTGGAAAGATAATCCGGGAACCGATCGGTTAAATCGGCTACCGTAAGATCATGCGTGGCTATGATGCCCGTGGCCTTACCCTGAACCAGCTTTTGTATGAGCCCGATGGTTCCGTTGTGTTTGTCGTTACTGTTGGTGCCCCTTAAAATTTCATCGAGGATAATAAACGTTTTATTGCCGGCCCGCAGGTGTTCGATGATGGAATGCAATCGCTTCAGTTCGGCATAGAACAGCGATTCGCTATCCTGCAACGAATCATTGATGCGCATGCTTACAAAAATATCATAAGGATAGAATTGCATTTTTGACGAGCAGACCGTCGAACCCGCCCTTGCCAGAACCAGGTTGATACCGAGTGTTCGTAAAAAGGTACTCTTGCCCGACATATTGGACCCCGTCAGGATCACGAAACGCTGCTGGTTGAAAGAAATGCTGTTGGTGATGCGTTTTTTATCGGCGATCAGCGGATGGCCCAGATCCATGGCCAGGAAACTTTCCTGTTCTGTTTGCTCCGGAAAAGTAAATGAAGGATGATTAAATGCCATGTTTGCGAAGCTCCCCAGGCTTTCCGTTTCACCGATAATTTCCAGCCACCTGTTGACGCGGGTGCCATGAGTTTTTCTCCATTTGTCGAGCCGAAATAAAATATGAATGTGAAAAAGAAGGAAACCGTTGAGCAGCGGACTGACGAAAATATTAAAGAGTATATCGAGATAATTAAACAGGGAAGCCAGGCGGGCGATCTCTGTTGAACTCTGATAAGTGGCGCTCTTGTATTCAGACTGTAAAGATTGAAGCAGGGGCGATTGAAATGACTGTTTCTCGATCAGCGAGATCTGTTCCGAAAATTGCTGTAATGTTTTATTGATATCCGTACTAACGGCAATATAATCTGCCATCTTCCGGGCGAAAGCGAAAGTGATGGCCAGATTGATGACAAACCCGATGCTCATAAAAGTGGTATAGCGATTGTCTTCCGTAAAGATAAAAAGCAGCAGCAGGGTAATGGTAACTATCGGGAAGATCCAGAGCATATAGTAGTGACTGCCGGAGGCAAAGGCAGGTTCTGCCGACAGCCATCGTTGCAGGCTTTGCAATTTTTTTTCCTCCGAAAGATGGATTGTTCCACTGGCCTGCAGATCCTGCCGGAAATCGAGCTTCTGTGTCAGTTCACCAATGGCTTCCTGCCTGTGGCGGATAGTGGCCGGCTCACAGCCCAGCAGTTCGTTCTTCAGTTTTTCTTTTCCAAACTGCGTAGTGGTGCGGTTAAGAAACTGAAAAAGCGAGGAAGGACCAAACAGATCGAGGTCGTAGGAGTACGGATGATGAGGATCGATGAAGGATTCACCACTTTCATAAGGACTCGGCTGCCCGTTCAGTAAACTGAGCTCTGCCTGGTTGATGGCTGCCAGTCCATTGTTCAATTGAAACCGACGTTGCATTTTGTCGTAATACCGAATGAGGAACAGGAACAGAACAAAGAAACCAATACTAAACCCCAGCAACCAGTTTAGGCCGGCGCTGAGCGCATAGTAGCCGGTAAACAGGAAGGCCAGAAAACTGAACAGCCGCAGCGCACTGAGAGAGGACAGTTTTTTCTTTAAGACAGCTGATTTTGACTGGAACAATTGAACTCTTTCCTGGTAGGTAGAAACGGGCATGCGCAAATGTAAGAAACACTATTGTCAGGCAAAAACATTGTAAGAATGCGAGAAAGAGAGATTGAGAGGAAATAGAAAGAGAAATAGAAAGAGAAATAGAAAGAGAAATAGAAAGAGAAAAGGAAAGACCTCCGTAAACCGTAAACTGCAAACGGTAAACCTTTAAGAGTACTTTCTTTGGACTGGATCAGATCGGGCATTTCTCGTGGTAGTTCACCAGTTGAATGCTTGTTTTTTCGAATTCGAAACCAGCGTAATTTTTAACAATATCATTCAATACTTCCTCAATTTCTTCCACCGTTTTCAGAGTAACCAGTTTGTTGCGATATTCCTTGATATTGGGAAGTCCTTTCAGGTAGTTGGCATAATGCCTTCTCATTTCATTGATGCCGACGATCGGGTTTTTCCATTCCACACTTTTCACGAGGTGTTTGCGGCATACCTCTACACGGTCTTCTACGGTAGGAGGGGCCAGGTGTTCACCCGTGCGGACATAGTGTTTGATTTCGTTGAAAACCCAGGGATAGCCGATGGCGGCGCGACCGATCATGATTCCGTCGACGCCATACCTGTTTTTGTATTCCAGTGCTTTTTCCGGGCTATCGATATCGCCGTTACCAAAGATGGGAATATGGATCCTCGGGTTGTTCTTTACTTTACCGATCAGCGTCCAGTCGGCCTCTCCTTTATACATCTGTGTTCGGGTTCGCCCGTGAATGGCGAGCGCTTTGATGCCCACATCCTGCAGTCGTTCTGCTACTTCTTCTATATTTTTTGTCTGGTCGTCCCAGCCGAGCCTGGTTTTAACCGTTACCGGAAGCGTGGTTGATTTTACTACTGCTGAAGTAAGGCGGACCATCAGGTCAATATCTTTCAAGACTCCGGCTCCGGCGCCTTTGAGCGCTACTTTTTTTACCGGGCATCCGAAATTAATGTCGAGCAGGTCGGGATTGGTAACTTCTACTATTTTGGCGGCCATGGCCAGCGAATCTTCATCACCCCCGAATATCTGGATGCCGATCGGGCGTTCATAGTCGAAGATGTCGAGCTTTTTGCGACTCTTTATCGCGTCGCGGATCAATCCTTCGCTGGAGATGAATTCCGTATACATCAAATCAGCGCCATTGTCTTTGCAAACCGCACGAAAGGGCGGATCGCTCACGTCCTCCATGGGAGCCAGGAGTAGCGGAAATTCAGGAAGTTGTATGTTACCAATAGAGGCCATTGTCATTGAGGCAGATAAGCAAGGCGGGTTTTTGGATAATTGCTTTCCTTATCTTGCAGCCTGCAAATTTATGTATTAAACAGCAGTTTTCCGACATATGAGCCGTCATTTACGAATACAGTCTTATTGGTCCCAGTTAGGTATTGCCATTCTTCTGTTGGGCTTGAGCTTTGTACTGTTCGGAGTATTGCAAATTGTTGTTTATAAGGCCAATGGCATCAATCCTTTTGATGCGCGGCCGGATCTGACCAACCCTCATGTGCTGAATGTGGTGAAACTGATACAGGGTGTTTCCAGCATTGTGGTATTTATGATCCCTGCCTTTTTGGCGATGGTTATTTCTTTCCGGGGTAAATATGGTTATTTTCTTGGTTTCCGCAAGGCGCAGCGTATGAACATGTACGTACTGGCCTTCATGATCGTTCTGCTGGCATTTCCCTTCACTTTCCTTCTGGGTGAATTGAATCAAAAGATTCAGCTTTCCGACTGGATGAAAGACCTGGAAAAAGATGCTTCCGTGCAAATGGCTGCATTCCTCAAGGTTCGGTCTGCCTGGGATATTGTGGTGAACCTGCTGGTGATCGCCTTATTGCCCGCTATCGGTGAAGAGCTTTGTTTCCGGGGCATGATTCAACGCATCATGATTGGCATAACCCGCAATCCCTGGGCGGGCATTATTGTAACCGGCTTTATTTTTTCAGCGCTGCATTTGCAGTTCCAGGGTTTTCTTCCCAGGATGTTCCTCGGGGTAATACTGGGAGCATTATACTGGTACAGTGGTAGTATCTGGACAAGCATCATCGGGCATTTTGTATTCAATGCCGTGCAGGTATTGTGGGTCAGTTATGCGCCGCAGTATGCCGAAAAAATGCCTGAGCTGCCGTTGCTGCCTGCCATGATCAGCGGTATTGCCGTGTTTTCCATCATGTACTTTTATGTAAGGCAATCCACCACCCGTTACGCAAAGGTTTATGAAACCGACGAGTTGAATGAACACAACCAGTTCATCGCCTGATTTGGGAGTAAAAAGAATTAATTTCCCTGATACCTTATCCCTCACCCTGTAATCAACCAAACTATCCATGGCATTCAATCCTGCTGTATTTAAAACCCGCGCGCTGTCTGCGATTGTTTTTGTAATCGTAATGGCAGGCGGAATGGTGTGGAATGACTGGTCATTCTTCCTTCTTTTCAGTATCATCCATTTCGGATGCTGGATCGAATACCAGAAACTCGTCAGCCGCATCGATCCGGAATATGCCGCCATATCCGGGTTTCATCGATATGGGGTGATGATAGCCGGCTGGTGTATTGTGCTTTATTTTACCCGCGACCCCCTCCACCTGTTCGGCATCCGTTTTCATGAGCTCGGATGGTGGATGGGATTGCTGTTCATGTTTATCCTTCCCATTGCGGAGCTGCTCTTCGCCCGGCAGATGAGAATAAAGAACATCGCTCATTCCGCGCTGGGACTGGTTTATATTTCGCTGAGCTGGGGGTTGTTCATGGATCTTTATCATTTCAGTTTCAGGCTGTCTAACCAGGCCGTGGCTGGCGCCAAAGAGCCTTTTGCCATCCTGCATTTTGAACATGCCTGGTTTCTGCCCGTGATCGTGATCGCCTGTATGTGGATCAATGATACTATGGCTTACCTGGTCGGGTCATTCATTGGGAAAACACCGTTCTCGAAGATATCGCCCAAAAAAACCTGGGAAGGAACCATTGGAGGGATCGTGTTGTGCGTAGCTGTTTTGGGCTGGCTCCTTACCTCCTCCCGGATCCATTCGT
Organism: uncultured Chitinophagaceae bacterium; assembly: GCA_964605065.1. Classification (GTDB taxonomy): domain Bacteria; phylum Bacteroidota; class Bacteroidia; order Chitinophagales; family Chitinophagaceae; genus Endoryza. Next base: position 102,816 of record CAZSAQ010000001.1, on the reverse strand, counting down.
TTGAACCGGTAACAGATAGAATTCAGCCCATACATTGGTTTATCATCGTGCTGCTGGCCGCCATTGCCGGTACCGCCGGTGATCTTTTCGAGTCGAAACTAAAAAGGCTCGCCGGAGTAAAAGACAGTGGCCAGATCATGCCCGGTCATGGAGGCTTTCTCGACAGGTTCGATTCGCTGCTATTTGCGGCACCGGTGGTTTGGCTGTACATCAACCTGGTGATCCAGCATTAATCCCGCCGCTCCCTGATTTTAATTTACATTTGCCATTCAATCCATCATAATGACGATACATAAGGAAGGATACAAGAGCATTGCCATCACCGCGATCATTTTTGCGATCCTCAACCTGGCTTCCTTTTACTTTATCAGCTACAACTGGCCCTGGCTCAGCTGGCTGATCTTTGTTGTTACACTCGGTCTGCTTCTGTTCATCATTTCATTTTTCCGTGTTCCCAACAGGCAACTGACAACCGGCGACAACCTCATTGTCTGCCCTGCCGACGGGAAAGTGGTGGTCATCGAAGAGATAGTAGACACCGAATATTTTAAAGACAAGCGCCTTCAGGTTTCCGTTTTTATGAGCCCTGCCAATGTTCACCAGAACCGCAACCCGGTAGGAGGTGAAATTGTATACAACCAATATCACAAAGGCAAATACCTCGTTGCCTGGGATCCTAAATCTTCTACAGAAAACGAGCGTCATTCCGTAGTGATCCGCCATGCCAACGGAGAATTGCTGGTGAAACAAATCGCCGGCGCCCTGGCAAAAAGAATCATCAATTACCTATCTGTAGGACAGAAAGTGCAGCAGTCTGCCGAATATGGATTCATCAAATTCGGCAGCCGGGTAGATGTATTACTCCCCCCCGGAGCGAAAGTGAAAGTGCAACTGAACCAGGTGGTGAAAGGAGGAGTAACGGTGCTGGCGGAATGGAAATGAGGAATACAATTTGCCAATGAGCCAAATGCAATTACGAATGGCGAATGACGAATGACGAATACAACTTGCCAATGAGCCAAATGCAATTACGAATAGCGAATGACGAATTACGAATGAGGAAACTGAAATGATGAATTGGATGGGTATTACCATTTAATAATTCAATTAGCTTCTCATTATAGCCCGGTTCGAAACCTCAAACTGCAACCGTAAACACCAAACCGCAAACTCCAAACCTCAAACGATCACTAAAAAATCTCCTTCAGTTCTCCCAGCGATTTTACTTCGTATGTTGGTTTGAAATTAATTTTCCGGTTGATGTGGTTGACAAATACCTGGTCTATGCCCGCATTCATGGCTCCTTTGATGTCCACTTCCGGGTCGTCGCCGATCATGATGCTATGTGAAGGGTCTGCCTTTGCTTTCTGCAGGGCATAATCAAAAATCTCTTTGTGTGGTTTCAGGCTGTTGCTGCCTTCGCTTGTGATCACTTCCGCGAAATAGCTGGCAATACCCGAGTGCCTGAGTTTGCTGTGTTGTGTCTGTTCAAAGCCATTGGTGATCAGGTGCAGGTCGTAATTCTTCGCAACCAGGTAATCCAGCACTTCTATGGCATCGGGAAAAAGTGCGGTGCGGGTGGGCAGGCCATCAAGAAAGCGGGTGGCCATTTCACGGGCCAGGGCCTCGCTGCCGATCTTGAAATCGAGTAAGGTAAGCCAGAATCTCTTCCATCTCAATTCATCAACTTTGATGAACCCTTTCCGGTATTTTTCCCAAAGCCGCTCATTGTGCACCAGGTAGTTTTTGTGGAACCTGTCGAAATCGTCCACACCTTTCTCGCGCAACGACATACTGTGGTACAATTCATCGAGTGTATGGCGGCTGTTGGTTTCGAAATCCCAGAGGGTATGATCGAGGTCGAAAAAGAGGTGCTTGTATTTCATTTCGCAATTTACAAAGCCCGCTCCATTTCCGGTTCTTTTCGGGATGCGGCAATTAAGTAGATTTGTGCATTCCTGTTTTCAAATCGCCAACTAATGAATGTTGTTATTACCGGAGCTTCCAGGGGGTTTGGTCTCGCCATTGCGGAACAGTTTGCCGCCGCGGGACATACGCTGTATTTGTGTGCCAGAGATAAAGCCAGGCTGGAACAATCGGCATCCGCACTGAAGGAACAATTTCCCGGAGTGGAGCTGCACCTGTATGCGGCCGACCTGTCGGAAGAAACAGCAGTGAAATCACTGGGAAAAAAATTGGGGGAAGACGCGGGTGTGATAGACATACTCGTCAACAATGCCGGATCGTTTGTGCCCGGGAGTGTTTATAATGAACCCGAAGGTGCCCTGAAAGAGATGCTGGAGGTCAACCTGTTCAGCGCCTATCATCTTACACGGGCCCTGGTGCCTTCGATGATCAGCCGCCGCCGGGGCCATATCTTCAATATGTGTTCCATAGCCTCCCTGCAGGCCTACCCGAACGGAGGAGCTTATTCGATCAGCAAATTTGCTTTGCTGGGTTTCAGCAAAAATCTGAGGGAAGAACTGAAGCCTTTTCAGGTGAAAGTGACGGCCGTTCTGCCGGGCGCCGCCTATACCGATTCCTGGAAAGGGTCTGGTGTTGAACCCGCAAGGATCATGGAAGCCGAGGACATTGCCCGCATGGTATACCAGGCTACCCTGCTATCGCCTCAGGCCTGTGTGGAAGAAATTGTGCTGCGGCCACAGCTGGGCGACCTTTAAACCAGCCACTTACTCCCCGGCCGGGGCCATTTGTACTTTTTCACCAAAATTTTGCAGAAGGTTACTGGCGACTGCGGTCGTTCCGGTTATTTTTGTTGCCCGGCATTCACCCAAAATCATCGCGTATTAAAAGGATTTTTACTTTTCTGTTTTTATGGTGCTGCATGGTTCCTGTTCATGCACAAACTGGTCAACCCCGGTTTTATACGGTGGTCAGTGAAGGCCCCCTCGTTACCGGTCAGCCGTTTCAGATTCAATATGTCGTGGAAGGAGTAAACAATGTAGAACGGATGGCGGTTCCTCCGCTGCCCGGGTTGTCGATACTGGAAACATTCGACAATCAAAGCACCAGCTTTCAATCCAATAATAATTCGCAGGAGCTTATCCAGATTTTTTCAAAAGTGGTAGTGGTAACTGCCAGCCGGCCCGGTACCTACCAGGTTGCAGGAGCCACTGCCAGTATCGGGGGCAAGACTTTCCGGTCAAACCCGGTGAAAGTACGGGTAGTAAAAGGCAACGCATTGAAGATTCCGGAATACGGACTCGACGTACCCGTAGAGGAGGCTTCTATGCTCAGGCCCGGAGAAGACATCGAAAAAAAAGTAGCGCGGAATTTTTTCATCCGCGCCAGTTCAAGTAAACCTTCCTGTTATGTTGGAGAAGAGCTGGTGTTGACCTATAAACTGTATTCGAGGCTTGATGGCCGGAATCTTCAGGTTCAACGCAGACCCTCCCTTACCGGGTTCAGCGTGCTGGAGATGGTGGACTCATACGATCGCAAGCCGGAAGTGGAGATGTACAACGGGCAAATGTATAATACCAACCTGGTAAGACTTGTTCACGCGTTTCCGCTGCAAACCGGCTCATTCGAACTGGAACCGGCCGAAATAACCGGCATCGTTCACCTCGTGAAACCAGGACCGCAGGGCAACTTTCCGGAGTCGGTTGATCATCCCGTTTCGGTGACCAGCAATCCATTGACGGTGGAAGTGAAACCTTTGCCTGCCAATCAGCCGGAAAACTTTTCGGGTTCGGTCGGAAAATTCAGGATATCGATGCAGGTGATGCAAAAAGAAATCCATCCCGGCGACCTGGTCAGGATCCGGATGATGATTACCGGTACCGGCAACATCACCCTGGTGGTACCTCCCGTCGTACAATGGCCGAAAGGGGTGGATACCGCCGATCCCATTGTGAAAGAAGAATTCAACAAATATGTATCGCCTCTCGAAGGATCCAAAGTATTTGAATATTCCTTTGCGGCTCCCGATACCGGTCATTACCGGATTCCATCTGCTTCATTTGTTTATTTTAACCCGGATAAGGGTTCTTATGAAACCAGTCGCACCGATTCAGTAGACATCAATGTAACGCCGGATCTCACTCCGAGAAAGATCACACAGGCCGATCAGGCCATTACAGAGTACAATAAACCCCGTCAGCTTTATTATTTTGCCGGAGTGGTGGTGTTGATCCTGGGCTGGATCACTTACCAGTTGGTACAATCGCGTCAGAAATCAAGAGTCAAACCGGTGGAGCAGGTACAACCCGTTGCTGCCGTACCCGTCCCTAAAAAAGATCCGTTGCTGGTGGTGAGCGAGGAACTGGAATGGGGTACACTGCCCGGTTTCTACCAGCAACTGCAAACTGCCTTGTGGGAGGTGGCCAAAGAGGCGGCCCAGGTGGCGCCTTCCGAATTGAATAAGAAAAATGTGTCGGAAGCCTTGTTGAAAAAAGGAGTGAGCAAAGAAGTGGTGGACGAATTGACCGGGTTGCTCAATGAGTGTGAATGGGCCTTGTATGTGCCTTCACACGAACACAAGGACCCGGCAGTTTTGCTTGGCAAGGCCCGTGAGGTAGTGAATCAGCTCAGTTGATTATTGCTCGGAGTATTTGTAACCCACGCCGCGGACCGAATGAAAATACTGCGGATTGCGGCTGTCTTCCTCGAAGTATTTACGAAAGCTGAGTATGAAATTGTCAATGGTGCGGGTGGTCGGGTAAACATTGTATCCCCAAACGGTTTGCAGAATTTTTTCCCTCGGCACCACTTCGTTTTTGTTTTCGATCAGGAGTTTCAACAGCATGGCTTCTTTCTTGCTCAATTGTATTTTGTCGCCGCTCTTGGTAATGGCTTCCTGCGCCCGGAAATTGATTTTGTTCTTTCCAAAACTGTAGGAATCGCCGGTAGTATCTTTTTCAGATAATTTTTTGTTCTTGTTGATCAGCTTCTGCACCCTTAGCAAAAGTTCTTCCAGGTTAAAGGGTTTGGTAAGATAATCATCTGCTCCTTTCTTCAACCCGAGAACGCGGTCGGAGCTGGTGTTTTTTGCACTGAGTATCAGAATCGGCACTTCGTTATTCTGGATGCGGATCGATTCGGTAATATGAATGCCATCCAGTTCAGGCAACATGATGTCCATGATTACCAGATCGAAGTATTCTGATTGAATTTTCTGCAGGGCGGTGGTTCCTTCGAAGGCGGAAGTTACTTCATAGCCTTCCAGTTCCAGGTTGAGCTTTAGCGCTTCATGAAGGTTCTCTTCATCTTCCACCAGCAGAATCGATGTTTTATTAGTCATTGGATCATCTTTTGAAGCTGACTGTAAAATTACAACCCGTGGGAGTATTATCGGTCACATAAATGTCTGCATTATGGTCGCGGGCGATCTTGCGGCACAGGTAGAGGCCCAGGCCGGTGCCTTTCGTAGTTCGGGTCGATTCGTTTCCGATCCGGTAAAACTTGCCGAAGACCTTTTCCTTCTCGTTGTCGGGAATGCCTGTGCCCTGGTCAATGATCTCGAGTGCGATACGGTTACCGGCTGCCCTCAGGCGACAGAGTACCGGAAGCTGGCGTGGGGAGTATTTCATGGCATTTTCCAGCAGGTTGTTCGTCAGAATGGTAAGCAGGAGCGGATCGCCCGTCAATTCGATTTCTTCTTCAATATCGGTTTCCCATTTGCGGTCGGGGAAGCGGCGGGCAAATCCTTCCACGCTGCTCGCCACCAGGTCCGACAGGTTCAGTTCTTCCTTATCGCCTTTATAACGACCTCCCTCCAGTTGTGAAGAAACCAGGATATTATTGGTAAGATCATTGAGGCGATTGGTTTCCTCCAGGGTCATTTGGAGGATCTTCATTTGCCTGGCTTCATCCAGGTGATGTTTCTGGAGTGTTTCCAGGTTAAGCTTGGTAACCGCGATCGGTGTTTTCAGTTCATGGGTGATGGCCATCATGAAATTCTGCTGTTGTTGCTGGATGCGCAGTTGCCGCCGTACAGCCCGGTAAATGAATACAGCTCCGATAAGGATCAGCACCAGGAAAGTGGCTCCTTCACCAATATATTTGGTGGTGTTGCGGCGTTGTTCCGATTGTATATTCTGTTTTTCGGCTTCGTATGCCTGCGGATGGGAGGTGCTGTCTGAGGCGCTGTGCAATTGCTGGTACCGCAGCCCGGTTATTTCGTTGTTTTGTTTCTGAAGCAATACCAGCCACCATACCAGCGCGCCGATGATATAGGCCAGCATGAACCAGTAAAGTGTAGTGGCAATGGTGATCTTGCGTTTGAAATGTTTATCCATCCGGATATTATTGCGGCACCCGCTCTACCCTGATGCCTACATTCATGACATGGTTCAGCGGATCTTCCCGCATGATTTGCTGGAGCGTAAAGCGGTAGGTGCCGGTTTTGGCGAATCGGCGGGCTCTCGGTTCGAGCGAAACCCTGTTTTCGAAAATATCATCCATTCCTTTACCCAGCCACCCCTGTTTATCATCAGCCAGCACCAGGTTCATCCGGTTGTTGATGCCCGAATCGCCGGGCGACTGAACGGCAACGTTCATCCAGATATTCTTATAGGAATAGGCGTCCGTATGCCGCACCACCACCTTGATATCATACAGGGAAACCGTATCGCTGATATCGAATTCTATTACCGGCCGAAAGTCACTCTTCCAGGCCTGTCCGGGAATGGCCACATTCTTTTCAAACACTTCTATGTTACCGCAGGACGATACAACGATGAAAAGCAGGAGAAATAAAAGACGATCAATCCGTTTCAAGGCGTTTGTTTTTTACAAAATTAGTGAACCCTTTGAACACCTGTTACAGCACATTCAATACCTGCTCTTTCGCTTTTTCCAGCTCATCCTTCATCAATACCACGCATTTCTGGATTGACGAATCGTAGGCTTTGGCGCCGGTAGTATTTATCTCGCGGCCGATTTCCTGTAACACGAAAGAAAGTTTCTTGCCCTTTCCTTCGATATCTTCCTGCAGAATGGATTTGAAATAATCACAGTGGTTTTTCAGGCGAACCTGCTCTTCCGACAAATCTATTTTTTCAATGTAGTAGATCAGTTCCTGCTCCAGGCGATTGGCGTCATAGTTTTCCTTGCCGGTATGCTCTTCGAGTAATTTTACCAGTCCTTCCCTGATCTTCTGTTTGCGAAGAGGTTCCAGGCGAAGCACTTCATCCTGCTGGGTGGAGATATTGTTGATGCGCAGAAGGAGATCCTGTTCCAGTGAGCGGCCTTCTTCCTGGCGATGCAGGTTCAGGTCATCGATGGCTGCATGCAATACCTGCTGAAAGCTCGTCCACTCGTCGTCCGTCAGCGTTTCCCCCGTAGGAGTGATCACTTCCGGAAGTTTCAGCAAGGCGCTTAAAATCTGTGAGCTGTCGAGATCCAGTTCTCTGGCCAGTTCCGCAATTGGTTTGAAATAGGCCCTCGCAAGATTGGTATTGATGCTGACCGGTTTGGCCGCCCCGCTTTCTTTGAGGCTGATGGTACAATCAACCGTGCCTCGCCCCAGTTTTTCCGAGAGGATCGTTCTAATATCGAATTCGAATGGCTTGAGAAATGCAGGCATTTTCAAAGACAGCTCGAATTGTTTTCCATTGAGAGATTTGATGTCGATCAGAAATGTTTTGTCTCCCACAGCCTGTTCGGATCTTCCAAACCCGGTCATTGATTTCAGCATACGTAATATTTCAATTTCGTGCAAAGTAAGGAATAGCAATAAGAACAAAGGGGGTTATTGAGCGCAGGGCTGTTAAAAACTAAAATCTCCCGGAGATCCGGGAGATTTATTATGTGGATGGGTTAGTAAGTACCGGGAAACTAAATTCCCTACACAATATTAAATATATTTTTTTCTACATAAAAAATTTTTTAAAGAAATTTTATTCACATTTACTACTTGAGTTGTGGAAATCATTAGAAGTTACCGGCTCAATAGGTCAGGCAGGTCATTGTTTGCAGATTGATTTCTGTGATCAGCATCATTGAATAATAGCTCCGTTGTTTTCATTTTTCATTGGGAAAACAGCTTTCTTTCAAGAATAGACGGGCAGGTAACGGCAGATATGTTTTTGCCTTTTACCTTTACAAACTCTTTCAATTTTATAATAAAACGAGTTGTATGAAGTTTCCTTCTCCTGTTGCCCTTTCCTGGATGGCCGAACTGATCGGCGCCCGGGTGATGGGCAATAAAGACGCAATGGCTACGGGTATCAATGAAATCCATAAAGTGGAACCGGGAGACCTGGTATTTGTAGATCATCCGAAGTACTACGATAAGTGTTTGCAATCTGCGGCCAGTTTCATCATTATCAATAAAGAGGTAGCGTTTCCCGAGGGAAAAGCGCTGCTGATCGTTGATCAGCCTTTTGAAGCTTATTTAACAATCGTAAAGCATTTCAGACCGTTCACCGCGGCAACGGGGCTTGTCAGCGCCACTGCTACCATTGGGGAAGGAAGCTATCTGGCTCCCAATGCGTATGTAGGGCATCATGCGGTTATCGGCAGGAATTGCCGGATCGATCCGAATGTAACGATTGGTGATTATTGCATATTGGGTGATAATGTAGTGATACAGGCCGGCACGGTCATCGGATCGGATGCCTTTTATTATAACACCAAAAAAGACCGCGAAGTGTGGTATAGAAGAATGGAGAGCTGTGGCCGGGTAATACTGGAAGATGATGTTGAAATAGGAGCAGGGTGCACCATCGATCGGGGCGTAACGCACGACACGGTGATTGGAAGGGGATCGAAACTCGATAACATGATCCACATCGGTCATGATACGGTGATCGGAAAGAATTGCCTGATTGCCGCACAGGTAGGAATCGCGGGAGCGGTAGAGATCGGAAATGGTGTTATTCTGTGGGGACAGGTGGGCGTTAGCAAAACCCTGACTATTGGCGACAATGCGGTATTGCTGGCACAGAGCGGAGTACCCTCTTCTCTGGAAGGCAACAAGGTTTATTTTGGAACGCCGGCCGAAGACGCCCGGGAAAAACGGCGCGAGATCGTCTGGATCAAGCGCATCCCGGAAATGTGGAAAAAGCTGATGGATAAGGAAAACGGGTGACCGCCCGTTTCCCTTTACTGATATACATAGTCGTAAGGCAACAGTTCGCTCAATTTCTTCCAGGCCCAGTATCCGTTATTGATCAGGTCTGCTTGTTCATAAAAATATCCGTTTCGCTCGATCACGAAATTGTCGTTCACAGTCAGGATGGTTACCTGGTAACGGCTGTTGGCCGGTAATTTGAATTCTTCCAGGAATTTCTTATCGGGCAATACGCTCTTGTAGCTGATCTTGTACCTTCCTTCCCATCCGATGATCACCTCTCCGCTGTCTGATACATATTCTTCCGGGTTATAGAGGTCGGTAATCAGTTTCGAGTCGGTACTGCGCGCATTTTCAGGAAGCTTCTCTACAATAAAACCTTCTTCGTTTACCTGCCCGTTGTATAAAGACCGCATAAAATGCATTCTTGAACCGAGGTAGGTGCGCGCCCTGTTCTTAACGTATTGCCTGCGCACTTCGGCGGTAGTATCTACTTCGATAAAAAGAGGAAAGCCTATAAACTGACTGATATTGTTGTTATAGTCGTAGGTGAAGGAGTCCAGCTGGTATTTGATGAGGTATCCCAGCGATTCATTGTAAACGAGCAGGTCTTCCTTGCTCATTACCTTTAACCGGTTTCTTTTTTTTGTATAGTAGAAATGCAGCACTTCCGGGTTTTTCAATACGCATCTTTCGGCATTGGGAGAGGTGCCGATAAAGTTGGCCAGGAAAAAGCTGCCGTATTTATTCCATCCGTCGGCCACTTCGCTGCTAGCCACAACGGCTACTTCTTCCATTGATTTCTGCTGCTTCGATAGTTCAAACTGTAAGGTATCGGTTGGTTTGATGTCGTCGCTAACGCGAATTATTTTCTTTTCATAACCTGTATACGAAACCACAAGATCGTAGCCGCCCTGTGGTAGCTTGAGGTAAAACAATCCTTCTGCATTGCACACGCTGCCGTAGGTGGTATTGGGGCAAAAAGCCGAGGCGCCTGCCAGGGGAGCTTTGCTGGCGGAGTCGACTACTTTTCCGATGATGGAGAAGTGCTGTGAGTTGCCCGCCAGGGCCCCTGCCAGGAGGGTAAGGATCAGGAGTAATTTTTTCATATTGGGATATATGTTTTTCTAAAACGAATGGAAATAGCACAAAGTATCTAACAACTATTTTGCCAGTTACAGGGGCTGAACCGGCTTTAAGTATTTTTTGCAGGCATTTTCAATGCTTTGCTCCAGGGGAGTAAAGGAAAAATCCGGGAGTGCCTCCCGTAATTTACGATTGCTGAAGTTGGTTTTACTATGTGCCACCCTGGCGCTTTCACGGGTCAGAAGGGGCCGTTTTCCGGTAAAAAGCGATTTTATTTTTTCCAGCCGCCAGGCAATCTCTCCCAGGAAACGGGTTGCTTTTTTGTGAGGAGCTTTCTTGCCCAATGCAGCGGCAATGCTGGTAAAGAGGTTACGGAAAGACCAGTTCTCTCCATTGATAATAAACCGATCTCCGGAAATACCGGATTCCATCAGCAACACAACCGCCCGGGCCACATCCTGCACTTCTACAAAGCCGTTCACTCCTTCCGAATACCAGGGAAACTCGTTGTAAACATTTTTGAAAAGCGCGCAACTGGTAGTATTCCAGTCACCATACCCGATGATGGTGGAGGGATTGGCAATAACCGTATCCATTCCTTCTCCAAACCCTCTCCAGGCCTCCATTTCGGAGAGATACTTGGTAATGGCATAGTGAGTGGTTGTTCTGCTTCTCTTCCATTCGCTGCTTTCCGATACTTCATCGCCCGTACTGCTTCTTCCAATCGCCGCTACCGAGCTGATATGAACAAAGCGGCCGATGTTATTTTCGATAGCCGCATTCACCACATTGGCTGTTCCTTCCACATTGGTCTTGTACATGAGCGAGCGATCCTTTTTGTGAAAAGATACCAGTGCGGCGGAATGAATAACGATGTCGGAATCTTTCATGGCTTCGTTGAGTGCCACTACATCCAGCACATCTCCCTGCACCCATTGCACTTTATCCCAGATGGATTTATCGATGTAAAACGGTAGTTTGGATGACCGGCGGAGCGCCTTAACCTGGTATCCACGGGTTACCAGTTCCTGAATGATATAAGAGCCCAGGAAACCCGTTCCACCCGTAATAAAAATCTGGCTGGCCAATTCGATAGTTTAGTTGATAAAGGAGGAGCAAAGATAGTGAATAGAAAATTAGTCAATGGGCCAATTACTCAATGAGCCAATGAGATGTGATGACGGATTACGAATGACGAATACAATT
>CAZSAQ010000001.1:52580-91387 GCA_964605065.1 uncultured Chitinophagaceae bacterium | reverse complement strand
TGCCAATGTGCCGATTAGTCAATGAGCCAATGAGATGTGATGACGGATTACGAATGACGAATGACGAATACAATTTGCCAATGTGCCGATTAGTCAATGAGCCAATGAGATGTGATGACGGATTACGAATCGGTCGACCTGGTTCTCCTTTATCAAATTTTTTAGATGCTGGCGCGGTTATTAAAATCAAGACATAAAGTTTCCCCGGACAATAGTGATTGACTAATTGACCGACATGCACTCCATCATTCGCCATTCGTCATTCGCCATTCGTCATTCGTCATGGCATTGGCAAATTGGCTCATTGTCACATTGGCCCATTTCAGTACTCATAGTATCCTTTCCCCGTTTTTTTACCCAGCTGACCCGATTCAACTTTTTGTTGCTGTATGGGTGAGGGCATCAGTCGTTCGGGTTTGCCCATTTGTTCGTACACACTCCGGCTAACGGCGTAATTGATATCATTGCCTATAAGGTCCATCAGCCGGAAAGGACCCATGCGGAAGCCCGTTGCCTCCAGCAGTGTATCCATGGTTTCCACATCAGAATGGCCCATTTCCAGTATCCGGAGGGATTCGAGGTAATAGGGTCGGGCAACATGATTAACGATGAATCCCGGTGCGTCTTTGCAGATCACAGGTGTTTTGCCCAGTTGTTTTGAAAATTCAACGAGCACATGGATCACTTCATCGGCTGTGTGAACCCCTTTCACTACTTCCACCAGTTTCATCACAGGAGCCGGGTTGAAGAAATGCAGGCCGGCAACGCGGCGGGGATGCATCACCCCGGCAGCAATCACCGATACCGACAGGGATGAGGTATTGGTGGCGAAGATGGTTTCGCTGTGATTGATTTCCGCCAGTTGGTTGAACAGCGCGATCTTCGCTTCGACCTTTTCTACAATCGCTTCAATGACCAGGTCGGCCACGCCGTCATTGAGATCACGCGTATACCGGATATGGGAAAGGATCCTTGTTTTCTCTTCGGTCGTGATCTTGTTCTTCGACAAAAGGAAATCCAGATTTTTTTCAATGGAAGCTTTTCCCTTGTTCAGTACTTCTTCATTCAAATCGTATAGAACGACGGTGCAACCCGATTGAGCGCATACCTGCGCGATGCCACTGCCCATGGTACCCGCCCCGCAAACACATATTGTTTGAATATTCATACCTAAAAATACGGCCGATTGGGCTGACAACGACAAACTTTAAATCTGACACGATAAAAGTCATTTCGTTTTTACAGACAGGGAGGCAGGCTGTTATGGCTCAATGATCTCCACCGAACGGATGGTTTTCTCGATGAGGCCGACAAATCCGGTTGTGTCTGAAGCGTTGGTTTCGGCAAGAATCAGCAGAGAAGTGTTTTTCAATGAGGTGATGGCTCCTACCATCAGGGTATGTTTGCCGGGTAGGAGGGCGCTGCAGGGACTGTCGAAGGTGCAGAGTATAAAAGGTCGGTTGTTGATGGTGGTAAACTGCCTATTGATGATGTGAATCTGTTCGCAGACGGTTGAGAAGTTGGCGATGTAGTTGACCAGGCTGGTCGTGTCTTTAGCCGTTATGGGGTTGAGCTTTCTTTTTTTCTTCGATACAACAGGATTGTGAAAGAAAGTGATCTGGTAAACGGAATCAGCTATTACTTCAGAAGCGGCATCGCTTTCCTGCAATTGGGAATAGTGCTTGTCGGAGAAACGGTATTTGATCTGCCCGCAGGTGGCGCAGTTCCCGTTGGCATGCCATTGACGAAACGTGTCGAGCCTGCTGGGGACCTTCACTAAAATGGTAGCTAATGTATCGGGCCTGCCGTTTGAATTTTCCAATCCGGTTAACCGGAATTCGCGGGAAACAAACCCTGAATAATCTATTGGCGGTGCCGGTTGCCGGCAGGAGGTCAGGAGGTTGATGAATAGAATGAATAGTCCCGTTGCAGTCAGTATTTTCATGGCAGCTTGAAATTACGCCATCAACGGATGATGCAAAAAACTTGTTGCAAGCAAACTGTTAAATCCTGAAAAGCCGGGGGCTCAGGTGGCTGACGTAAACTGCCGGAGGAAGCGGACATCGTTTTCGCTGAAAAGTCGGATGTCATTGATACCGTACTTGAGCAGGGCCGGGCGTTCGATTCCCATTCCGAATGCGAAGCCGGTATACTTGTTTGGATCGATGCCGCAATTGGTGAGTACGTTCGGATGGATCATCCCGCATCCGAGGATTTCGAGCCAGCCGGTTCTTTTGCACATGCTGCATCCTTTTCCTCCGCAGATCTGGCAGGAGATATCCATTTCAGCACTGGGTTCGGTAAAGGGGAAGTACGACGGACGGAAACGCACCTTCACGTCCTTGCCATACATTTCCTGAACGAAATAATAAAGGGTTTGCTTGAGATCGGCAAAGGACACGTTTTCGTCAATATAAATTCCTTCTACCTGGTGGAAGAAGCAATGTGAACGGGCGCTGACGGTTTCGTTGCGATAGACACGTCCGGGGCAAATGATGCGAAGAGGAAGTTGTCCTTTTTCCATTTCCCTGATCTGGATATTGCTGGTATGGGTTCTCAACAGCCAGTCGGGGTTCTGCTGAATATAAAACGTATCCTGCATGTCACGGGCAGGGTGATGCAGGGGTAGGTTGAGAGCGGTAAAGTTGTGGAAGTCGTCTTCAATTTCCGGTCCTTCGGCCACGGCAAAGCCGAGTCGCTGGTAGATGGAGATGATATGATTCTTCATCAGGCTGATCGGGTGACGGCTGCCCAGGGGCAGGTCATCGCCCGGAAGGCTCCAATCGATGGAGGGGCCTTCGGCGGCAGCGCCGGCATCGAGTTGCTGTTTCCAGTTTTCATATTTGGATTCGGCCAGTTGCTTGAAATCGTTCAGCAGTTGACCGAACTCTTTTTTCTTGTCGACGGCCACATTTTTCATCTCGGCCATCATGTTTTTGACGATGCCTTTTGAACTCAGGAATTTGATGCGAAAAGCCTCCAGGGAATCCGAGCCATTGGCGGTCAGTTCCGTAATTTCTTTCTTATACTGCTCAATTAATTCCACCAGTTTTTCCATGGCGCAAAGATAGGAAAATGGCCGCAGGACAGGCTTGTAAACATACGTGAACAAATCGGCCCTTTCTATCCGGTCAGCGGCCTTTATCTTGCAGGTATGAGCGACTGGCATACACTACTGGATTTCCTGGATCCGATCAGCCTGTACCAGATTTCCAACGATCAGGGGTATAAGGATGGGCAGATGGGGACCAAGGTAATGGCCCATGAAGCCGAGTTTCCCGACCTGGATGAGGCAGATATTATCCTGATCGGCAGCAACGAAACAAGGGGGAGCTGGCAGCTTTTTGCAGAGCAGGCCCCGGCCGATGTAATCCGGCACCAGTTCTATTCCACCTACTACTGGCATACAGATATCCGCATCGCCGATATCGGCAATGTGAAGGCCGGCGCCTCCCTGCCGGACAGCTATGCGGCTCTCAGAACGATATTGATGGAACTCACGGCTGCCGGTAAAACGGTGATCATACTCGGCGGTTCGCACGATCTGACGCTGGCACAGTATTACGCCTATGCCGACCAGAAAAAAGTAATTGAAGCCGTTTGCGTAGACGCGCTGATCGACCTCAATCTCGATTCGCAAAACAGGAGTGAAAACTTCCTGATGGAGATGCTAACCGGCGAACCAAATTATGTTCGACACTATAATCACATCGGCTTCCAGAGTTACTACGTTCATCCGCGTATGCTGGAAACCATGGATAAGCTGCGGTTTGATTGTTACCGCGTGGGCAGCGTGAAGGAAAACATTGATGAGATGGAACCGGTGATCCGCAACTGCCAGTTGCTCAGCTTCGATATTTCAGCAATAGCCCATGCCTTTGCTCCGGCTATTAATATTTCTCCCAACGGTTTCAATGGCGAAGAAGCCTGCATGCTGATGCGTTATGGCGGACTGAGCCCCAATATCTCTACCGTAGGCATTTATGGCTACATACCCGAACACGATAAAGACCACCTCACCGCCAAACAGATCAGCCAGATGATCTGGTATTTCATCGACGGAAGAAGCCGGGGACGACGGGAAGCCAGGCTGGATGAAAAAGATTCTTTCAACGAATTCCATACTGCCTTTGCCGAAGTAGCCACCACTTTTCTCCAAAGTAAAAAGACGGGTCGCTGGTGGATGCAATTACCGGATAAAAAATTCATAGCCTGCTCGTATAAGGACTACCTGCTGGCCAGCAGCAATGAAATTCCGGAGCGCTGGCTGCGGGCCCAGGAGCGAAGCTGATGCTGCTGAAGCGAGGATTCATTTTGTTACATTTGTTGGATGACTGCACTTTCCAACTTTTGCCGGCTCACCGTACTCGTTCCCATAATAATTTTACTCCTTTCCTCCTGCGCCACACAGCAACCCGCCGCGCGCATGGCCCGATCAACCGTATTGGCAGATAGCAACCTCCGCTCTGCCCACCTCGGCATTACCGTGTTTGACCCGTCGAATGGAAAGTATCTTTTTGATCACAATGGCGGCAGTTATTTTGTGCCGGCTTCCAATATGAAAATAATCACCTGCTACTTCGCCATGAAATACCTCGGGGATAGCCTGGCAGGGATCAGATATGCCGCACTGCCTAATGGATGGTTGCTGTTTCCCACCGGAGATCCAACATTCCTGCACCCATCCTATAACCGGCAACCCATAGTTGATTTTCTGAAAAATATTTCCGGACCGGTTTATATCAACAATACACAATGGCAATCGGCAGCCTATGGCTCAGGATGGAGCTGGGATGATTACAACTTTGCCTACATGAGCGAAAGAAGCTCTCTGCCGGTGTATGGAAACAATATAGAATGGGTACAGGAATTTGACAGCACCAAACCCTCCCATGAAGAAGCAGAACCCAGCCCGCTGGTGTATTCGATCCCCGAAGTAAACTGGAAAGTGAGGTTTTCTGCTGACACCTCCACCAAACAATTTTATGTGCAGCGGGCTAAAGACGAAAATCTTTTTGTCATCACAGAGGGGAAAGAAACGAAGAAATCGCAATGGGTACCCTTTGTAACCAGGGGAATTGAATCGGCGTTGGAGCTGTTGCGTGATACAATCGGAAAGGAAATTTCGGGTACCGAAAAAAAATTGCCTGCCGGGGTGGAGCTGAAAACACTGTATTCGCAACCACTCGATTCCGTACTGAAACCACTGATGGTTCACAGCGACAATTTTTTTGCCGAGCAATTACTGCTGATGATCAGCCAGCAGCAACTCGGCTATTTTAATGATGAAAAGATCATCGATACCCTGATCAGGAAGGACCTGAAGGATCTTCCGCAGAAACCGGTTTGGGCCGATGGCAGCGGGTTGAGCCGGTATAATCTTTTTTCACCGCGTGATTTTGTTGCGGTGCTGAACAAGATGAAAGAGGAGTTTGGTATGGATCGCCTCAAACAATTATTTCCCGCCGGGGGTAGTGGTACCCTCTCGAACTATTACAAAAAAGGCGGTCAGTATCTTTTTGCCAAAACGGGCTCACTGAGCGGGGTCATTGCGCTGAGTGGCTTTCTGTATACCCGTCAGAATAAATTGCTCCTTTTCTCCGTGCTCATCAATAACTATAATGGTGGCGCAACCGCCGCCCGCCGCAAGGTGGAACAGTTCCTCGAATCTATCCGGGATAAGTACTGATAATCATCGCCACACCGGAGCAAGGTTCATACCTGTTTTTTTAACGTTTCCCCAACGCCCGCGGCCTTTCAATGCGTATAGACCTATGCAGGTAGCCGATTGAAAAAGAGGAAAAAATTGGGGAACGCCGGAACAGCGACATCTGTTTGTTAGAAAGCTGATTATCTGCGTTTTAATAGAATAGGGAGTTGTCCGGCGGAAATGTAGGTGCCGGTTCATCGGTCTGAAAATTCAGGGTAGATAATCAGGGTTTCCGGCAGGAAACCTTGCAGAATAATAAGGAGACACAACAATTGCTGACAGAATCCTGGCAGGTGAAGGTAGGCGGGCAATAATAGAAGGGTAGGCCCGTTGGAGACAAATAGCCCGGACCAAGTGATTCAAGTGAATGGGAATCAGAAGGGTTGGACTTTCACCAAAAGAAAAAAGGAGCGTATTTGACGCACCAGCCTGCCGATATAGAATTAATTGACGGTTGTATCAAAAACAACCGGAAGGCCCAGGAGCAGTTATACCAGCGCTACTACGGGGCGATGTCATCACTTTGCCTTCGGTATACCAGGAATGAAGAGGACGCAATTGAAGTACTCCACAATGGATTTTTGAAAGTATTCAGGAACATTCATACATACGATCAGGCCAAGGCTTCTCTGTATACCTGGATCCGGAAAATAATGGTCAATTCGGCGATCGATTTTGTACGCCAGAGAAGCCGGTTTTCTGTGGTGGAACTGGAGAAAGCAGAGGAACCGGGCATTGATGCGGATGCCGTACAAAGATTATCGGCCCACGAGCTGCTTCAGTTGGTAAAACAATTGTCGCCAGCCACGCAAACAGTCTTTAATCTGTACGTGATCGAAGGATACAACCATCGGGAAATAGCTAACCTAATAGGCATCAGCGAAGGCACCAGTAAATGGCACCTGAGCGAAGCCAGGCGTCAATTGCAGAAACTATTACAAACATTGCAGGTGCGATGAACGAACAACACGCATACGAAAAACACCTTGCCGACCAATTGCAATCGCTTCCGCCCGCCGGAAACGCGAAACAAAATTGGCCGTTAATGAAATCCATTCTGGATCGCGAGATGCCGGAATCGGATCGAAGACCAGGTGGAGGAAGATGGTGGTTGTTTGGATCAATCCTGGCGATAATCATCGTTACAGGATTACTGGTTGTTAACTACACTGACAAAGCTGACTCCTCAGAGAACGCCCGAAACACAGCTTCTGTAGAGAAAGGCGGCGCTGCAGTCCAGCCAAAAACGCAAAATGGTAACGCAGACGATCAGCTGAAAGCGACACCGGCCGCCGCTTCACCGGTTGCCGGTAACTCCCCGGCCCAGCCTGAAAATAAAAAAGCCGACCCGGTTACGGGCGCTGAACAACCTGCGGATCCCAATGCGAACCCGGCTACATCCCATCCGGTAGCTGAATCAAATAATAAGGCAGCAACCCCCGAAAACAAATTGACGTTATCGGAAGATAAAGCCGTAAAAAGCAAACCGGAAAACCGAAACGGGAATATATCCCGCGGGCCGGTGGTTAAACCCGTTTCTACAAAAGAAGAGAATCTTTCGAAGGCTTCTCCGGGCAACTCCTCCTCTGTTGTTCGCACCAATACAGATCGCAGCGCCGGAACATCAGGCAAGACAGTAAGAAAGGCGGTCAGCCCGGCAAGAAAAGTAAACAGCCCCATCGGTAAAAACCGGCAGGAGCAAAAAACCGGAAGTTCGGAGGTTATCAATCAACCGGACGATCAGGCAGAGGAAGACAACACACTCGTTGCCTCAGACCGGGCCTATTCGGATCATTCGGATAACAGCGCTTCGGTAAATACAGGCTTGCTCGTCAGAGACAGCATTCGACGCAATTATCCGGCCATTGCGGTAACAACGGAAAGGAGCCGGTTCAGGGTCAAAACCGACCGGGTGAAGAACTTGAAAAACAGGGTTGTTGGAACAGGGGAGAACAAGAACTTCGTGATTGGTCTTACCTTCCCGCTCGCATTTCCGTTGAGCGATCAGCGGGTACTGGCCTATAACTTCAATGCACGCGCCAATACCCTGTCTGACTATCTGCCTGCGCCAAATTTTCAATATCATTTCAGTCAGAAGAGTTACCTGCAGGCAGAACTGCAGTTCGCCAGTCCGCAATACATCGAACCGGCCCTGCTGTCGGTGAAGCATTATGAACTCGGTCCCGGTAACTACTACCGGTTTGTAACGAGTTCGGTGTTCGCCCGCAAACTGTATTATTTCAACCTGCCGCTGGAATTGCATTACAGTCCTTTCAAGAATTTCTACCTGGGTTCGGGACTACAGTTCTCCTCTCTGATGAGCGGTGTCGGGTATTCGGAAGAAAAAGGAGCCAGTGCCATGGGCCCCAATGCACGTGATTCGGTTATTCGTCAAAGTTATTTCAAGTTCAAAAACGACACATTGTCGGGCAGGCTGAATGGAAATGAAGTACGGGTATTACTCGACGCAAATTACTACTGGAAAAAATTTACTGTCGGCTTCCGGTACAACCAGGCAGTAAACAGTTATATCAACCTGCAGGTCAACAACAACCTTCCTCCATACAGTGAAAGAAATAAAACCCTGCAATTCTATCTGCGTTACAATATTTGGGAGAATAGGAGGAAGTAGGGGGAGGTTTACTGTTTGAGGTTTACTGTTTGAGGTTTGGGGTTTGCGGTTTGGTTCATTAAGCTGAAAATTTCAGCATTTACACAGCTGGTATAGCGTTATAAACATCAAACAGTAAACATCAAACCTCAAACCGTAAACCTCAAACCCGCCCCCTATCTCCCAAACACCTTATCCAGATATTCTTTTCTGAATTCTACGTATGTTGGATGACCGGATGCCGTTGCATTGGGTTGCTGGCAGTCGAAAAGCTCCTGCACCAGGGTTTTCATTTCTTCCCGGCCTAATAGCTTACCTGGCTTAATGGATTGCTGGGTAGCCAGTGAGCGCAGCAGTTTTTCCCTTCGGGAAAATTTGAGATCGCTGCTGTAATGCTTGAATTGATCGAGCAGTTGCTCTATGATGGATTTTTCGTAACCCGTTTCTATATCCGCAGGTGTTCCCTGTATAATGAAGCTGTCTTTCCCAAAGGCCTCTACCTGGTAGCCCAGCGAGAGAAGTTCCGGGATCAGTTCGGTGAGTAGTACGGCATCGGAGGGTGACAATGTCAGTGTCAGCGGGAAAAGACTTTTTTGCGAGGGGATCTGTTTGCCCTGTGCTGCCTGTACAAATCTTTCATACAGTATTCTTTCATGAGCGGCTTGCTGGTTGATGACGACAAAGCCGCGGTCTGTAGGCGCCAGAATATAACTTTGGTGTATTTGTATCAGCGGCGCTTCGCTGCTGATCAGTGGCCCCGATGCAACCGGTGCGGAGTGGGACGCTGGTTCTCCCTGCCCGCCCGATTTCAATTGATCCAGCAACGAAGTAAATTTTTGTCCGTTGTCCGGAACTTCCTCGGTATTCTTTTTCCAGGGCTGCAGTCCGCTTCTTTCGGCCGGATTGACTACATGTGCCTGGAACTTTTGTGTGAAATCCTGGTATAGGCCCGAAGCTTTGGCGGCAGCCTGTTTGTCTTCGGTAAACGGCTTGTTTACCGCATCCAGTTGCTGAATGCCAGGATCCAGGTCAAATTCGAGTGTGGGAGTAACGCTGAATTGAGCAAGCGCATGTTTGATCGCTGCCTGCACAAATGCGTAAACGATCTTTTCATCTTCAAATTTGATTTCCTGTTTGGTCGGGTGAACGTTGATGTCTACCTGTGCCGGATCCAGATCGATGAATAGGGCGTATAAAGGGAAACTGTCGGCTGGGATCATTTCCTGGTAAGCGCTCATGATGGCATGATGCAGGTAGGCGCTTCGGATGAACCGGCTGTTGACAAACAGGTATTGATCGCCCCTGGTTTTTTTTGCCGTTTCGGGTTTACCTATGAATCCGTAGATATTAAGATAGTCAGTTTTTTCCTGTACTGTTACCAGTTTTGAATTATACTGGGCGCCGAGTATCTGAACGATACGCTGCTTGAGGCTTCCTTTTTCCAGGTAGAAGGTTTGCTGTCCGTTGCTGATTAGGGAAAACAGGATGTTAGGGAAGGCCAGCGCTACACGAATGAATTCATCGATAATATGGCGCATTTCCGCGGCATTGCTTTTCAGGAAATTCCTGCGGGCGGGCACATTGAAGAAAAGATTCTTCATGGCGATGGAGGTACCATTGGCAGCGGCGACAGGCTCCTGCTTTTTTACCTGGCTGTTTTCCACTTCAATATAGGTGCCCGTTTCATTTTCTGCTTTCTTGGTTTTCAGCTCCACCTGTGCTACTGCCGCAATCGAGGCCAGCGCTTCACCCCGGAAACCCATGGTTCTGATGCGGAAAAGGTCTTCGATCTGCGCAATTTTTGAAGTGGCATGCCTTTCAAAGCAGAGACGCGCATCTGTTTCACTCATTCCTTTGCCATTGTCAATAACCTGGATCAATGACTTGCCGGCATCATTGACCAGCAGCTTGATCTCTGTGGCACCGGCATCTACCGCATTCTCCAGTAATTCCTTTACCGCACTGGCAGGTCGTTGAATGACCTCGCCGGCAGCAATCTGGTTGGCGATGTGATCAGGCAATAATTGAATGATATCGGGCAAGGTTGGTGAGCTTTTGTACAAAAAATGAGAACGGCAAATGTAAGCCGAATAGAGGGTTTGGCGAAACGCATTTTCCTTGTGCCTGGCCTAAAAATAGCGGGCTCTTTTCTGGGCTTTATACGTAATTTGTACGCTTAATTTCCACATATTTATTTCAAGATGAAGAAACTGACCTGCCTCACGCTGGGACTGATGCTTTTGAGCCCGGCAATTGCCCAGTTCAGGAGCAACCTGGGGGCCGACCAATGGGTCGACAGTGTATTCAAAACTCTGTCGAAGGAAGAGAAGATCGCGCAATTGTTTGTAGTCAGAACCAGCGCCCCGCCTGCCGCAGGATCTACCAGCGCCACGTTTTATGATAAGGAAGTGGTGGAGGCCATACAAAAATACCGGGTTGGGTCGATCTGCCTGTTCCAGGGAGGCCCGCAACAGCACGCACAGCGCATCAATTACTTTCAGCAATTGTCGAGAGTACCCTTGCTGGTAACCATAGACGGAGAATGGGGCCTTGGCATGCGCATGGATAGTGTACGATCACTGCCGAGGCCCATGATGCTGGGGGCCGTGCAGGATCCGGCAATTGTTTACAAATACGGCAAAGTGGTGGGCGATCAATGCCGCAGGGCCGGCATCCAGGTAAACTATGCCCCTGTAATGGATGTGAACAACAATCCCGATAACCCGGTGATCAATGACCGCTCGTTTGGAGAAGACAAGTACAAAGTAGCCGCTTACGGTATTCAGTATATGCGCGGCATGCTCGATGCCAATATCATGGGAACAGCAAAACATTTCCCCGGTCATGGGGATGTGTCTGTTGATTCGCACGTGGATCTGCCGCAGATCAACAAAACCAGGGCGCAGCTGGATTCACTGGAATTGTATCCTTTTCGCGAAGCCATAAAGGCCGGGATGCCGGGAGTGATGGTAGCCCATCTGCAGGTAAATGCCATTGACAATACTGCCAACAAACCCACTTCCATCTCCTATAACAACGTCACCGGGTTGCTGAGAGAAGAACTCGGCTTCAAAGGCCTGACCTTTACCGACGCCCTCGAAATGCAGGGAGTGAAAAAATATTACCCCGACGGAGAAGCTTCCGTTCAGGCGCTGATTGCCGGTAATGATATGCTTTGTTTGCCGGGCGATATTCCGGGAAGCATTGAAAAAATTAAAAAGGCGATCAAAAAAAAGAAACTGAAATGGAGTGATATTGATGAACATGTGAAGCGGCTTTTACACGTTAAATATCAACTGGGCCTTGCCAACCTGGACCCCGTTTCACTCTTTCACCTGACACAGGATCTTAACAGGGACATCGAAAGTACTACCAGGCTGGTAGCAGAGAATGCCATTACGCTGCTGAGAAATGAAGACGGCCTTTCTTTCCCATTGACAAAAGGAAAAAAGATTGCGTATGTGGGCATCGGCCTGGATGCAGACAATGAAATGGCCCGCCAGGTGAGGGAAGATTTTAATGCCCATGTTTACTATTTCAATTACAAACAGACGGCCGAAAGAGCCGGTCAGTTGTTTCAATACCTCAAAGACCAGTACGATATTGTAGTGATCGGTGTACATGCCTACAGCCGCCGGCCGGCCAACAATTTCGGGATCAGTGAGGCAGCCCGTAACCTCATACTGCAACTTCAATCACTTCCGCATTCGGTTACCCTGTCGTTCGGGAATCCTTATGCAATCCGGAAATTCTGCGATGCCAAAGTATTGCTGGCCTGTTATGAAGATGACGCCGTTACCCAGCAAACAGCCGGCGATATTTTATATGGAAGATTGACTCCTAAAGGAAAACTGCCCGTTACCGTCTGCGAATCTTTCCCCTACGGCTGGGGTATTGTGGCAAAGGGTTTATTGAACAGGGCGCCTGCTGCAGATCTGGGTTTCGATGGAGTGAAACTGTTGCAGATCGATTCGATCGTCAATGATGCTATCGAAAAGCAGGCCATTCCGGGGGGAGTAGTACTGGTAGCCAAAGATGGAAAGATCGCTTACGAACGCGCCTTCGGAAAGCTTAGTTATAACAGCGATGAATGTGTTTATCCCGAAACCATCTACGACCTGGCTTCCGTCACGAAAATAATGGCGACTACGGTTTCCGTCATGAAACTCTATGATGAAGGAAAGATAGATCTGCAAAAGACCCTCGGCGATTACCTGCCTTGGGTAAAAGGCAGCAATAAGGAAAACCTGAAACTCTGGGATATCATCCTTCACCAGGCAGGTCTGAAAGCATGGATACCCTTTTACCGGGAAACTGTGGATACCATTCTGCAGAACACCCCTATTTATAAATACTATTCGTACCGCAACGACAGTATGCACCGGATTAGGGTAGCCGAAAATATGTACCTCCGCAACGACTGGGTGGACACCATGTACCAGCGAATCCTGCAAAGCGATCTGACACCGGCGGGTAAGTATGTGTACAGCGACAATGATTTCATCTTCCTGGGAAAAATTGTAGAGGCGGTTACCGGCAGACCACTCGATCAATATGTGAAACAAGAGTTTTACGATAAGCTGAACATGCGCAGCACGGGCTTCAAACCCCGCGATCGCTTCCCGCTCAATTTTATCGCGCCCACTGAAGAAGAACCCGGGTTTCGCCAGCAACTGATTCATGGAGACGTGCACGATCCGGGAGCAGCCATGTTCGGAGGTGTTGCCGGCCATGCCGGCCTTTTCAGTGATGCGTACGACCTCTCTGTTCTGGCTGAAGTATTGTTAAATGGCGGAGAACTGAATGGTCACCGCTTCTTCAAAAAGGAAACCATCGACTACTTTTCCGATTATCATGCCGACAGCCGGCGCGGGCTTGGTTTCGACAAACCCGAAAAAGACAACGATACCCGGAAAGAACCTTACCCGGCTTTGTCAGCATCACCCAAAGTATTCGGACATACCGGCTTTACAGGTACCTGCATCTGGATGGATCCCGAAAAGCACCTGACGTTTATCATGCTCTCCAACAGGGTCAACAACAACGGAGATGCAAACCGATTTCTGAGAATGAATGTGAGAGGCAAAATTTTCGAAACGATCTATGAGGCATTGGGATTGTCAAAAACATATGGTCATAACATTCAGCAAAAAAAATAACCCGGATTTATCCGGAAGCATTTATAGGAAAGGGCTGTATCAATCATCTGATACAGCCCTTTTTCTTGTTTGATACAATGTTTTATAATCACTGCCCCTTCAGCACCTTGATGCTTTTCGAGGTATTTCCGGAACGGATCGTAATGAAATAGTGCCCCTGGCTGTATGAGCTCAATGAAATTCTGTTTAACCCGTCTTTCAATGCCACGACGGCCAGTGTTCTTCCATACATATCGGAAACCGTAGCGTTGAATTTCTTGGTGATGGAGTTGCCAGGTTTAGCGGCAATGTTCACCACATCTTTGGCCGGGTTAGGGAACAGCGAAATCTTGTAACCGAGCACTTCCACATCATTCAGGCCGGTAACTACCGCGTTGAAGTTGTCGGAAATATTTTTGCAGCCTTTGTTGTCGGTTACTTCCACTTTATAATTACCAGCCTGTAATACCGTCAGCTGTGCGGCCGTTGATCCGGCTACCGCTGTATTGTTCAGATACCACTGATATGCGGAGTATCCGGCAGGGGCAGACAGGATATACCCGGTTGCCGTTACCACGGGCTTAACCGGAAGCGGGTTGGTAGTGAGCGCAACTATATTACTGGCGGTGGAGGTGCATACCCCCTGCGTGATTTTTGCAGAGAAGTTGCCAGCCGTTTTGGCGTAATAGATGGAACCGGTGGCGCTCAACAGTGTTGTTCCCTGGTACCAGGTAGTTTGAGCTCCTGTGGAAGCAGTCAGCTTCACACTATCACCCTCGCAGAATGCAGGTCCGCCGGTTGCCGTTACCACCGGAGCAGCGGGTGGAGCGGTTAAAGTCAATGCGATGCTATTACTGAAGCCTGACTGGCAACTTCCGTTTGAAATTTTTACAGTATAGCTCGCTGCTTCTTTGGCATAATAGAAAGAATCAACCGCGCCACTGATCAGCGATCCGTTTTTGTACCATTGGTTATTGCTGGTACTGGAAGACGACAACCGTAAACTATCGCCCGTACAAATTACGGTTCCGGGTGAAAAGATCACCGGTGCCACCGGAGTAGACGTGGCCACCACCTGAATAGTATCGGAATAGTTCGGACAGGCGGTTACTGAATTTTCCACTCTCACGTAATAAGACCCGGATGTAGTTGCGGAATAACTGACGCCATTGCTTCCGCTGATCGGGTTGGATCCATCGAACCATTGGTTGTTCAGATCCAATGACGAGGTAAGCGTTACAGACGATCCATCACAGAATGTAGTGGATCCGCTTACCGAAAGCTGGGGTTTAACAGGTGTGGCCAGTGAGGTTACGTTGATGATATTGGAAGCATCGCTGTAGCAGGTGCCGTCGAATATCCTCACCGAATAATTACCCGCCTGTATTACCCATAACGAATCGGCAGTAGCGCCGGCGATGGCAATATTGTTTCTGAACCATTGAATGCTGGTGCCACTGCTTGCCCTGATCAATACCGAATCATTGGCACATTTGCTTGTACCGTTCGGTGCAGTCAGGGTGATCGGGTTGGCAATAGCCGGGCAGGTACTGAAAGTGGCCGCCGTACATCCCGTTGTTTGAGCCGCGGCATTATAAGGCTGCGCAATCCAGGTATAGTTTTGACCCGCCGCCGGGGTAAATACATAACTGGTATCGCGTGTGTATACGAGCGTAAGCCCGCCATTTTCATCAAAAATTCTCAAGCGATAGGCATCGGCACCGGCACCTTTTTTCCACTGGAAGGTGAATGGTGTGCCGTAGTTCAATACGGTATCAAAGGCGGGACGAATCAATTGTGGACAGGATGGCGGAGTGGTTTGACCATATATGCTGATGGCGAAATTATCGTAGCCCGTATTGTTGTTTGTATTGACTCGCACATAGTAGGTAGTGCCGGGTGTTAGTCCGGTGGCGCGGACCCGGGTAATGTTTGTACCCTGGTATACAGACATGGTATCGCCTGCGCAGGGAATCGCTACCGGCTGGAGGTTATTGCAATCACCGGTAAAGAGGGTGATATCTTTTGCAGAATAGGCATTCTCGCCGAAATCCGGATCATTGGTCATGATCAGATGCTCTTCCGAACTGGCTACAAATTTGAACCAGACATCATTGTTGGCAGTATTGGCGCAACTGCCGCTGACTCCCGAGGCCGTTGCTCCCCGGAAAGTAGCCAGTGTTCCTGGCTGGGTAGAGGTCCACACGGGCAGGGTAATGGCGCCCTGGCAATCATCGTTCACCGGTGCGTCGAGCGTTCTGAAAGATGCCGGCGAACTGTATTCTGTACAGCTAAGCCCGATAGGACTGACTTCCGCAAGGTAATCCGTACCCGGTGTCAGTCCGGTAATAGTGTAATAGTAGATATTTCCGCCAGTGATAGTTACCGGATTGGTATAGGTCGGTACCGAACTGGGTTCCGACAGTTTTTTATACCGCAACAGGTAACCAGTGGCATTGCCAACGGTTGTCCATACAATGGTGGAACTCGTGCCTGTCATGCTACTGTTGTCGGCAGAAGGGGCGATGAACTCCTGGCAACTTGAGTATACTTCGATATTATCAATCGCTGCGGGTGGCTGTGTACCGTTGACATTATCATTGAACCATTGGAAAATCAGCCTTACTGTTCCACCCGCATAGGTGGCGGCGGGCAGGTAGGCTACTTTTTTTCTCTTCCAGGTGGATTGGTTATAAAATCCCGCACCGGCGCTGATGAAAACATTGTTGAGTTCATCACCCGGAGTGATCACTTCTGAAGTGGACCTGGCCCAGATGCGGAAGGCATCATGTGCTTCCACCCCAAAAGGAGTACTGATCGCCTCTCCATTACAGATATAATCAAAAACCACCCAAAGCGTATTGGTTCCTGCAGGAACCGGTATGTCTTTATAAAAATAAGAATAGGTAGAGCCGGAAGTGTTGTAGGAGTGAGTGGTTCCGTCGGAACTGATGTAAACCGAGTTGTTGCCGGAAAATCCCGCAGATGCCTGGGTACCTACCACCCATTTATTGGGCTGGGTTCCGTTAACGAAGGTCCAGCCGGTGGTGCCGGCTTCAAAATCGCCGTTACCGGTTGATCCTCCCACCAGCAGGGTTTGAGAAATTCCGGTGATAGAAAACGTAAGCAGTGCTAAGGCCAGTGTAAGGTTTTTCATTGGTTTGATGGTCTAATGAACGTCTAAGTTATTGCGAATTATGAACTTATAAAAAAATACCCCTCGGTTCGCATCAGGCTTTCATGGATGATTGGTATTCAGATAATAAAACGTCCCGCCATGGCGGGACGTATCTGCGTGAGCAACTATTTATTATAATTATTTCGGCATGCGTATGCCAGGATATTGGCTGGCAACTACCAGTTCATATTCTTCCCTTTTTTTCAATTTTCGGATTAACTGGTGCAGCTCGGATGAATCATTTGAATCGTCATATACCTGGTCATGCGCCAGCAGCACCAGGTGTTCGGGTGTTTTGGTTTTGTTGCGGGTAAACAGGCTGTCGATCTGATCCATCAGTTGATCCGAGGTGCTTTTCAGGGTGAAGGTTTTGTGATCATAGTGCCATTCCAGGTCCCAGCCGATGATGTCAAATCCTGCCTGTTGCAACGAGTCTGCTGCTACTGCACTTTTTTTCAAATCGGTAAAGTGAAGCGTATCTACGCGCCAGATATTTCGCCCCGGCGTTCGGGTGATACTGTTTTCAAGGCCGAGAGTATCGCGGCACCTGCTAAAGTCTCCCACAACCGTATCCGGTTGCTGGTAAAACCGGTCGTAACGGTTGTGCAGCGCATGCGAATAGCTGTGGTTGCACAACTCGATCGTCTCTGCGGCCTTCAGGCTGTCGAAAGTGGCTTTTTGACCGGCACTGGCAAATACATGCTCGCCAATCAGAAAAAAGGTTACCGGAACTTCTTCCTGCTGAACGATGTTCAATACCTTTTTTGTTCCCTTGTTGGGCCCATCGTCGAAAGTCAGGTAAATCTTCTTCTTTTTTTTCTTTTTGGGAGCGGGAGCGTCTGCCTTTTGAGTACTGTCGGCGACCGGTTCGTAACGGAGAGTAACTGTGGTGCCCTTATCTAATTTGTTGCAGGCAGTAAGGGCCAGCAGTAGTAATACTGTTTTGGAGAATAGAGAAGCAGCCTGCGTAGCTCCTTCGTCGTCGTTGTCCATAATGTTTGGGGGAAATGTTTAGGATATAAATGTAGAGGGAAGGATAACGTCTATCAATAGGCCAGTGGTTAAAGAATTGATAAACCCATTCGAAGTCAGTCGTCGAGCCTGGGCAGCGCGATCCTATACTTGACGGAAATAATGCGGATCAGGATGATCAGTCCTACACTGGAAAAGAAATTGATGTTGATGTCCACTCCGTAATGATTGAGGACTACAAAGAGAAAGGCGCCGGCCAGGCAGGCCGTTGCATAGATTTCTTTCTTAAAGATGAGAGGGATCTCATTGATCAGGGTGTCGCGCAGGACTCCGCCAAAAACAGCCGAAACCATGCCCAGGATGATCGCGGCGATCGGGTTCACCTCATTGGCCAGGGCTTTTTGAACGCCCAGTATGGTATAAAGCGCCACCCCAACCGTATCGAGCAGGAAAAGCGTTCGCGGGATTCGTTTGATATATTTCTTGAAAACGACGGTCAGCAGCACACCCCCCAGAATAGCCAGCAGGTAGTTTCCGTCGGCCACCCAGGCAAGCGGATGCACACCAAGGATTATATCACGAAGGGTTCCGCCTCCGGTAGCAGTGATGAAAGCGGTGAAAGAAACGCCGAAAATATCCTGGTACATTTTCTTCCCATAGGCAGCCAGTCCGCCGGATATTGCGAAAACAAAAGTGCCTAGCAGGTCAACAAAGTAGGGTATTTGCATAGTTATAGCCGCAATTTATCAAATTAGCCTGTTTCCCGGATTGGAGGGCATGTCAATTGTCAACCTGTTCTTTCCCCATTAACCAGTAAATAAGAAAGTTATGAGCGGAATCTTCTTCTCATTGTCGGCATTTTCTTAAATTCATACCTACAAACGTAAATTTGCCATATAAATACTTTTCGTTCCCATGGCTCGTAAACAGGAAGTACTCAGCGATATCGTCATCAAATTTGCAGGAGACAGCGGCGACGGGATGCAGTTGACCGGTTCTCAATTCACTAATAGTACAGCACTTCTCGGTATTGATCTCGCGACCTTTCCGGATTTTCCGGCGGAGATCAGGGCTCCCCAGGGTACACTGCCCGGTGTGAGTGGGTACCAGTTGCGTTTTTCGAGCGACCGCGTTTACACGCCCGGCGACGAATGCGATGTATTGGTGGCGATGAATGCGGCCGCCCTCAAAACAAACCTCAAAGCCCTGAAGAAAGGCGGAAAGATCATCGCCAATATTGATGGGTTTGATGCCAAAAATCTCCGACTGGCCAATTATCCCGATGGAGTAAATCCATTGGAAAACGGCAGCCTCGCAGGGTATGAGGTCATCAAAATGGATGTAACCAAAATGACCAGGGAGGCGCTCAAGGAAATTACCATGGGCATGAAGGAAAAAGATCGCGCTAAAAACATGTTTGTGCTGGGTTTCCTTTACTGGATGTACAACCGCGATCTGGACATGACCATCAAGTTCCTGACAGACAAATTCAGCAAGAAACCCGAGATCCTCGACAGTAATGTCAAAGCATTGCAGGCGGGGTATAATTATGGCGATACCACCGAAACTTTTACCACTACTTATAAGGTGGAGAAAGCGAAGATGGAACCAGGCGTATACCGCAGCATCATGGGCAACCAGGCGCTGGCCTACGGACTCATCGCGGCTTCACAAAAAAGCGGACTGCCGCTCTTTCTCGGTTCCTATCCCATTACTCCGGCATCAGATATTCTTCATGAACTCAGCCGTCATAAGTCTTTTGGAGTAAAAACCTTCCAGGCGGAAGATGAAATAGCAGCGATAACCTCGGCTATTGGCGCCTCCTATGGAGGGGCTCTGGCCATTACAACTACATCTGGTCCCGGTGTAGCATTGAAAACCGAAGCCATGGGTCTGGCCGTGATGATGGAAATTCCGCTGGTAGTTGTTAATATTCAAAGAGGAGGGCCGTCTACAGGATTGCCCACCAAAACCGAACAAAGCGATTTGCTGCAGGCTTATTACGGAAGGAATGGAGAATGCCCTATGCCGGTGATCGCATCCTCAACTCCAAGTGATTGTTTTGAAGTGGCTATGGAAGCCTGCAGAATAGCGGTACAACATATGACACCGGTTATGCTTCTGAGCGATGGATATATCGCGAACGGAGCCGAGCCCTGGCGTTTTCCAAAGAGCGCGGATCTCCCCGAGATAAAGGTCAATTTCAAGAAAGGACTGGACGAAGGGGAAGAAAAATTAATGCCTTACAAAAGAGATGAAAAACTGGTAAGGCCCTGGGCTATTCCCGGTACTCCCGGACTGGAACACCGGATCGGTGGTATTGAAAAACAGGATATCACCGGAAACGTGAATTACGAACCCGAGAATCACCAGCATATGGTGTTTACACGCCAGGCAAAAGTGGATAAACTTGCCGATTTTATTCCTGAACAAAAACTCGACAGTGGCCCGGCAAAAGGCAAGCTGCTGGTGGTTGGCTGGGGTAGTACCTACGGAGCCATCAAGAGCGCTGTGGCCGAACTTCAATCACAAGGATATTCCGTTAGCCATGCACACCTCCGTTATGTAAGGCCGTTCCCGAGAAACCTGGGGGCGATTCTGAAAAACTTCGATCAGGTGCTCGTGCCTGAGATCAACAATGGTCAATTGGTAAAAATCCTGCGCGATCAATACCTGGTCGATGCAAAGGGTTATAACAAGATCATGGGTGTTCCGATCACCAAAACCGAAATGGTGTTAAAGATCAAGGAAATGCTAGGCGGCGCCAATTGATAACCGGCAACAAGTCTTTATTTTTTACGGGTCAGCCAGATGGCTTCACCTCTCAGTTCACACCAGATCCTGTTGTATTCTTTATTACTGTCTGGAACGAAGACAACTTCCATTGCCATCGAGCTGAAATGATCTTCCGAATTGTTGAATAAAGTAAAGAAATTTCTCAGGTCTGCGCCATTGCCCCATTGATAGAGCATCCTATTGCCCTCGATTGTAATGGTAAGTGTTCTTCCTTTTTCATCGATATAGGTTCCGGCATACTTCTGCCAGCCTTGCTGACGGTTTTCTATGGAGGGCAGCGGGGTTGTAACCAGGCTATCAATCTCCTGCAGCAGGGCACGCGTGAAATTGGCAGCATATCGTTTCCCTTTTTCGCTGGTGGCCAGTGTGGCAAATCCGATGATGCCCGATGGGTTATACTTCCCTCCATTGAGTGGTACCGGGGTGAGCGGCCCGGGCTGACCATAATTGCTGGTATCGTCTCTGGCTTTTTTCATATCTACCAGGTCGCCCCTCATGTAGAGAATATTGGAACTTTCCATTTCATCGGCATGTCCGCCGGTTTCTTTTTCGCGAATGAATTTTTCCGCCGCAACAAATTTTTCCCGGTCGTAATCGCTATAGTGAAGTAAAATCCCTTCTTTTTTCAGAATAGCCGCGCAGGTTTCCAGAACGGGAGTGGTGCTAACGCCAATATTGATAATATAGAATTTCTTCGGACCATAGGCCGCAAGGATCCTGATAACTTCCAGCAACGCATCGCGGCTGGACGAAAAATAAGTGCTGGTGGAACCGGGATACTTGATGAAAGCAGGATAGAAACCATAGGAAAAAGTGGGAGCGATTATCAGCTTGCGCTGCAGTGCCACCTGGTTTCTGAAATATTCCGCTTGTATGAAGTCGGTTGACAAGGGAAGGTGAGGTCCATGTTCCTTGGAAGCGGCTCCAAGGGGAATCAGCACTACGGAATTTGGGGTAAGGATCTCCCTGGCCGTTGTCCAACTGATGTTCTGTAAATAAACAGATTGATTGGCGGGATTGTCGGGCTGAGCAAATACCCGGGACAAGGCGAACAAACAAAAAATTAGGGTGCTATATTTCATTAAAATGGGTTGCTTTTCAGTGACGGTTGCATTTATATCGGCACAAAAAAATATTTCCAGTGCCAGCAGTAAAAAGATGCACTTCGACACAACAACCAAATCTTAAGCTTGGTTGTCACGAAAACTGCTTATCTAATTTAGTGCGCTTTCGACCAATTGACTTTTTCTTTTTTTCTTTTGCTTTTTTAATAAACAAAGTGATAGTAAGCTGTTCCTCTTTTGTTAATGGGGTGCGTTGATCACCAATTGAATCAACATTCAATTCTTTTGTTTTACTTTTCATTTTGCAAAGTATTTATCAATAAGCTTTAGTGCAGCGGTTGTGTCTATTATCATAATCCGCCCTCCAATATGAATGGCTCCTAAGCTGTCGGTATAATGCTTTATAAGTTGACTCTTGGATAAAAACGATACATTTCCTTCCTGTCCTCTTTGAAAAGAAAGTTTACACGCAAAAGCAACCAGATTTCCCGGAACTCCAGCGTACATTTTTGCCCTCCCCTTATTAAAGGGAGCACTTTCGACAAGATGCATATAAACGTGGTCAATTTTGACTTCAAGGCTAATGAGCCCCTGTATTGTTTGTTGGTTGTTTACAATGGTCAGTTTGTAAACTTCTCGTTCGGGTTGCTTATGTTCTAGTTTCCAGTCGAATAACCACTTAAACTTCTTGTTTACATTTCTCAAATCTGCCTGGGTTACAATTGAAACATTTGTCGCAAAACTATCACCAGTGACGACATTTTCAATTGAGTTTGTAAGTTTGTCAACTTCAAAATCAAGCCCTGTGCCCATTATTTTTTTCACTAGATGAAATTACAAAAAAACAACCTGCTGCGCAAGAGAATCTCGGAACTGGTATGTCATTTCTGTGTTGAATTTGGATAGATAAAAAATAGCAAATGGTTGAAATCAATCTTATTAATCCGCCACTACTATGAAAGCGATAATGAAAGCCAGCATAGCCAATACCAGGCCGAACATGAAGATGTTGTAGGAAAGACGAAGAAATTTGTATTTGCGGGCCAACACTTTACCGAGGTAGTAAATGTCTTTGATCATGCTGCCATAGAGATATTCCCGGTCGTTCATCATCTCTTTCATCGCCCATTCATAGTCCGGTAATTCCATCTTGAAAAAATTGCCGAAGAACAGGAGATTGACTCTTTTCTGCTGAATATCTTCATGGTTGAAAGTTCCTTTATTGACATTGGGCCTGGTTGCCAGGATGGCAAAAATGATGGCCGATAAGGAAACCACGCATAGAATAATTGTTGGAATAATAAACTGCGGGTAGTATTGGAGTTTGCTGAAAAGAACCGATACCATAATCGACAATACTATTGTATTGACCGATATCATGATGTTGGCCTTGCTGTCTGCCATCTGGCTCAGGCTTACATGATTATCGCTCATGATGCGAAACATGGTACCTACGCCGCGGTCGGTGCGGCTTTCTTTTTCTTTCCGCAATTTTTCGGCTTCTTTGCGCGACTTTTCATCTCCCTGCTTTTCTTCTTCTACAGGTGCGGGTGAGGGAGGGGGGGCTGATTTTCGCCTGGGCGCTTCTTCCACTTCTGATTTGCTGCTCTTTTCTTCCTCCCTGGCGAGCAGGTCCTGGAGATGCTGCTGCTTTACCGGGTTCAGATAGGTTTGCGCATACTCTGTAAAATAGTTGTGGTTTTGCAGAAACTGGATATTGGTCTTTCGCCAGGACTTTTTGCTGATGTTTTCCTCTCCTAATTCATTCAATTCTTTTCTCAGCAATTTCGACTCTTCGGAATATTTATCGGACCCGAGATGCGCGAGGTCGGCATCGCATAGAATTTGTTCTAAGAGATTCCTGGGAGATTGGGGCATCCGGGTGGCTTCGATACAATTCAGCACCCTTGAAATAAGGGAGGGGTCCATTCCCTGGTTCTGGAGAAAACCAGCCGCAATTTTCTTGCTTTCATCCTCGTGGGAGGTGGCTGCTCCCTGGCTGTACCCGGTATCATGAAACCAGGCTGCCAGCATCAAAACGCTCCGGTCTTCTTCTGATAATTGGTAATAGTCAGCCATTTCGCGGGAAGCCTTCACCACAGACTCAGTATGAGAAATACTGTGAAAGGAATAGGATTTATCGATCCGGCTGGAGAAAATCTTCCGGGCGAATTGTTCCGCATTTTGTAACAGTAAATTGCTGTCCATTCCCAATCTTTGGTACCAAAAATAGCGAATATAAAAGATTGTAACTTGTGGTTCCTGCAAATGAATAAAGTGATTTTACCGGTATTGAGTGTTTTGACCGGCCTGCTGCTACTGGCGGGCTGCGGTAAAATTGCCGGTAACTCCTTTGTGCCGGCGCCCGAAGGATATATCGTCAATCATCACGAACAGACGGTATTAAAACGCCCGCTTCGGGAAATTTCAGGGATCGACTACATTTCTGCCGACGAACTGGTAGCCATCAACGATGAAGTAGGTAAGCTGTTCTTTGTTAACCCTCAATCCGGCAAATTCCGGGAAGTCCGTTTCGGAAAAGAGGGCGATTATGAAGACGTGGTCCGGGTGAGCGACCGCTACTATGTGCTCAATAGCAAAGGCAACCTGTTTGAGATCGACGGCAACTCCTTTCAATTACTGGCGGAATATAAGAGCGATTTTCCTAAGTTTATGGAGTTCGAAAGCCTTTGTTATGATCGCCCCAATAACCAACTGCTGCTGATATGCAAGGAATGCGGAAAAAATCAGGAGAGAGTTGCAGCCTGGCGGTTCGATCTGTTAACACACCAGTTTGTAGCAGATACTTATTTCGAAATATCCTGGAAGGAGATTCGCCGGATGGCCAGGAACAATGCCATTGAATGCAAACCTTCGGCGGCTGCTATCAACCCGGTCAATGGCAAACTCTATATCATCGCGTCCCTTGGAAAAGTACTGCTACAATGCGCTGCTGATGGAAAACTCGAAGCTGTCTATGGTCTGAACCCTGACCATTTTCCACAGCCGGAAGGATTGACTTTTTCACCGGGTGGTGACATGTTTATTTCGAATGAGGGTGTCCAGGGCAAGGGCACCTTGTTGCGGTTTACGTTTCGCCCTTCAAAAACAGCGGGATACTAAATACATCATTTAATCGCAAAAAGGAAAACCGCCTAAAGACCACGGATGCTATCTTGCACTTACTTTCAACCAGGATACAATGAGAAAAGCCATCTTCCTACTATTTTTGAGCTGCCTGTACGGGGCAGTGAAATCACAGACCCGTGTCGTCGAGCGAATATGGCTGGTAGGAGATGCCGGAAAGCTGAAAAACGGAGAAAATCCTCAACTGAACCTGATCAGGCAATCCAACCTGCTGGATGAACACACTACGGTTTTGTTCCTTGGCGATAACATCTACCCCACCGGATTGCCCGACTCATTATCCCATTCTTATGCCGATAAAAAGAACATACTGGATCAGCAAATCAACCTGGTAAAAGGAACAGCTGCCAGAGGGCTGCTCATTCCGGGCAATCACGACTGGCTGGAAGGAAGAAGCAAGGGCTGGGATCAGATCAAACACCAGGCCGGCTATGTACAATCGCTTGCCCTGCCTAACGTACAATTTCTCCCGGAAGGCGGATGCCCGGGTCCGGTTGAAATAAAACTGGCCGATAATGTGCTGCTGGTGGTGATGGATTCGCAATGGTGGTTGCAACAGAACGAGCGACCGGGCGAGAGTTCGGATTGTGAATGCAAGACCGAAGACGAAGTGCTCACCCGCCTCAACGATATCGTATTCCGTAACCGGGATAAGATCCTCGTATTTGCTGCCCATCATCCTTTCAAATCAAATGGACCACACGGCGGGTATTTCACCTTCAAACAACATCTCTTTCCTCTTACAGACTTCAACGAAAAGCTATACATCCCGTTCCCGCTGGTCGGTTCCCTGTATCCTTTACTCAGGGCTTCGTTCGGGCATATCCAGGATCTGCGTCATCCGGAATACAAGGACATGCGTATGAAAATCGACGAAGTTTTATCAAGGCACCCATACTGTATTCGCGTAGCCGGTCATGAGCACACGCTTCAGTATATACAGTCGAATGGCCATGATTATATAGTTAGTGGTGCCGCCTCGAAAACCAGCCAGGTGAAGTATGGCAAAGAAACACGTTATGCGGAGGAAGGACCCGGGGTGGCCGTTTTGGAAATTAGAGAAGATCAAAGTATAGCGCTGCGCTTTTTCACCTCGGAAAAAGGACTTCAACCCACTTATGATACCGTTCTGAAAAAATTTGTCCCGGTTGATCTGGCCCTGGAAAAAGCAACCATACCAGTACTTCCTGATTCGGCTTCGGCCACGGCCGCACCCGGCTTTAAAGCAGGAAGTTTCAAAAAAATGATATGGGGGTCTAACTACCGGAATGAATGGACCACAGAAGTGAAAGTGCCTGTATTCGACATCGGTAAAGTAAAAGGTGGCTTGAAAGCGGTATCACGGGGAGGGCGACTGCAATCAATGTCGTTGCGACTGGAAGACTCATCCGGACATCAATATGTGCTGAGGAGCGTCGAGAAATATCCCGAGCGGGTATTACCGGAGGAGTTCAGGGAGACTTTTATCAAAGATGCCCTGGTTGACGCCATTTCTTCTTCTTACCCTTATGCTGCGCTCTCGGTTCCGATCATGGCCACTGCGGCAGGCATTCCGCATGCCAACCCGAAATTGTATTATGTAACCGACGACCCAAGGTTTGGCGTATACAAGAGCGACTTCAGTAATGGTTTGTATATTTTCGAAGAACGCGAGCCCGGGGGTATCAAAAAAACATACAGCACACCCAAGGTGCTGGAAGAACTGCAGGAAGACAACGACAACCGGATTGATGACCGCGAAGTATTGCAGGCAAGGCTGCTCGATATGTTCATGATGGATTTTGACAGGCACGAAGACCAGTGGAGATGGGGAAGAACCGATAATGGCAAAGGCATAACCTACTATGCGATTCCCCGCGACCGCGATCAGCCCTTTTTTATCAACCGCGGATTTCTTCCCAAGATTATCAGCCGAAACTGGCTGCAGCCGAGATTTCAGGGCTTTAGCGTACAAGCCCGCGATATCCGCACATTTAACTTTAATGGCCGCTATTTCGATCGCCTTTTCCTCAACAGGTTGTCGAAAGAAGAATGGGAAAAAGCCACCGATTCGTTTATTCCGCTGATGACCGATTCCGTTATCGATGCGGCTCTTCGGCAGCAGCCCGTAGAATTGCAGCAGTACTCTTTCGACTTTATTACCCGGACTCTCAAAGAACGCAGGAATTTCCTGAAGAAAGATATCATGGAGTACTATAAATTCCTGGCCAGGGAAGTAGATATTTATGGAAGTGATAAGAAAGAATGGTTCGAAATAGATCGAAACAGGGATGGCTCGGTGAAGGTGTCCATGTTTAAGATGGACAAGGAAGGCAAGAAAGGGAACCCGTTGTATGAGCGGGTATTCAGCAAGAAAGAAACTCATGAAATACTTATTTGGGCGATGGGGGGAGACGATCATTTTGAGTTCCGGGGAAATACGCATCATACTATCTTGGTCAGGGTGATTGGTGGCCCGGGTAAGGATGAAGCAAGAATTGAATCGAAGGCTCCCGCCCTGAAAACAAGGATATATGACCTGGCAAGCGAGCAAAACCAGATCGAAGGTGCCGGTCGATGGACCGATCGCGCCAGCCAGAACCCTTCGGTGCATAATGTGGATCGCCATGTTTACAAGTACAATATCTGGATGCCGCTGTTTTCTGTTGCCTATAACCCCGATGATGGCATTTTTGCCGGGGCGGGAGTAAAATATACCGGGCATGGGTTCAGGAAAGAACCATATAAAGTAACTCATCAGCTGAAAGCAGCCTACGCTTTTGCAACCGGCGCCTATAATTTCAAATACGATATGCATGCGGTGGATGCAGTGGGACAATTAGACCTGGTGGCACATGCCAATATTCGCGCGCCGAATAATACCATTAATTTCTTTGGACTGGGTAATGAAACCATCTTCGACAAATCAAATGGAAAGAAGATCAAATACTACCGGTCGCGGTACAACTTAATAGAAGGAGGACTGCTATTGAAGTACGACCCGATGTCGAAACTCTCTATTTCCTTCGGACCGGTGTACCAGCATTACCATATCGACAGCGCTGAGAATGTGGGCAGGATATTGTCGCAGGGAAACCTGGCAGGCATCGACCCGGCAACTTTATACCGGAACAAATCTTACCTCGGCGGCCGGCTCCAGGTTGACCTGGATACAAGGGACAATAAGGTGATAACGCATCGAGGTATTTTCTGGAGAACACACTTTCAATCCGCAGGGGGCCTCAATCACATCAGTAACAGCATCACCCAGCTCGGTACCGATATGTCGGTGTTCATGAGCTTCAGCAAGGCGGCCAAATTTGTGATCGGTGCCAGGGCGGGAGCAGGGATTAATTTCGGGAATTATGAGTTTTTCCAGGCTCAATACCTGGGTGGAACTGAAAACCTCCGCGGCTTTCGTAAATATCGTTTTGGCGGAGACAAGATGGCTTTCGGAAACCTGGATTTACGTCTGCATTTATTCGACTTCAGAGGATATCTGTTACCCGGTTCTGTGGGAATTCTCGGATTTACCGATGTGGGAAGAGTATGGTATGATAAAGAATCCTCATCAGCCTGGCATAGTGGCTATGGCGGAGGAATTTGGCTGGCACCCGCAAAAAGGTATGTGATTACTTTCTGTTACGCCCATTCTTCCGATGGCGGGCTGCCCTTTATTTCGTTGGGATTTGAATTCTAATGTTAAGACTCAAAACAAAAATGCGGCAGATCCCTGCCGCATTTCATTTATGATTTGCTTATTACTGTTGCCTGATGACTACTGAGGCTCTTTTACTTCGGCTTGCTCGGTCATGATTTCCGGGGCCTTTTCTTCTTCGCCGAAAGAGTCGATGTCAAAATTGACAGCTACCCTCAGACCTTTCAGGCCGCTTACTCCCTGCAATTCTTCCAGCTCAAATTGTTGAACCGCTCCCTTCAGTAATTCTTTATTGCGAAGGAAATCGATATATTCCATGTATTCCTGCCCCTCCTGGGGTTGAGAATAGACGATGGCAATATATCCCGGCTGGGTGAGCCTTTCATTGGAGTTCTTGATATGAACCTTGTCTATTCTTTTCTTGATGATCTCGTACCGGATATTGTAAGCGCCGTCTACATCAAATTTCCTTTCCGCTGTTCTGAAACTGATGGAGATGGGGTTGCTGTGAGCCAATATCAATTGGGTCGTTTGCAACGAAAGCGACAGGTTCTTTTGCAATTTGGCTGTTAATTGTGCGGCTTTCGTCAATGTTGTCAATTGCCAGATCTTCAGATTCTTCAGATAGAAGGGATCAAAAGAACGGTTGGGTGTAATGCTTTGGCCGATATAAATATTGAAATCCACGCCATCGGTAACGAATCGTTCAAAATAATGCGGGAATATCTTTTGAGCGAAAGCCTGCTCGCGATCGATAAAGGCGGCCACTTCCTCATTGATCTTGGTGATACTTTTTTCATAGTCCCGTCGATGGGAGTAAAGCATATCTACCGGCGAATTGATGGCAGTAAAATAGGCATCAATCGCGGGGGCCAGGGCCGGCAATATATTCTGCAAATGGGTAAACAACTGAATGATATCCTTGCGAAGGAATTGCTGCACCAGTATTTCATCATCAGAGAACAACACGGATGCTACAGAATCCGAATATTTATCCAGTTTATACCTGATTTCGTCGAGCAAGGGGAAATTGGTTTGCTTCTGAGCCTGCCGAACAATTTCATCGGCCATGTATAATTGCTCGAGGAGATCCTGTTGAATGGCCTGGTTTCTCTCCACAGAAGAATTCCTGATATCTATCGCTCCATACAGCGGAAACACATTATTAAAAACGATAGGCTCGACAACGGCATCTTTCTTTTCATTCTTGCGCGTCAGATAGTCAAGAGCGGCTTCTGTAAACCTCCATTCAACCGCCGGCTGAACAGCCGTGAATTTGTCCTTGATCACCTTATCCACCTGCGTATCCAGAATTTCCTGACTTTTTTCAATTGCCAATTCAAATAATGGCACAGCCGCTTCAATTTTCACTACCTGTTCATGCGACAATTGCCCGGGTTTATCCGACATGATGCCGAGTATACCGCTCAGTCTTCCCTTGCTGTCGTAAAGTGGCTGAGCGATCATCCCCTGCATTCCTTTATGCCGGAAGTTTTCGAGGTATGGATTTTCCTGGTAAGTCTGTTCGGTGAATTCGGTAACCACCAAGGGTTTCCGGTTTCTCTTCTGAAACATCTCTGTCACCAGGTTATACAAAGCCTGGTGTTTGGCTGCCGGAGGAGGATTGTGCAGGAGGTTCTGATTCGTTGAAAACGGGCTGGTAGGTACCAGGTGATCGTTTACCTCAAAAAATGGTTTCAGTGCGATATGAATGCCCGGAACACCTACGAGGTCTTGTACCTGCTTTTGCAGATTATTAAACAATTCGGCATCATCAAAAGAATGGATCGACAGCAAATTGTCTCTGATCTGGTTCATTACTTCCCGATCGGTTACTTCCCTGACATGCACAATCACGAAGCCGTCGAATTTGAATCTTTCCAGCGGCAGTGACTCCTGGATAGCCTTTATAACGGCCGGATCGGAGAGGTTAACCGATTCGCAATCGCAGGCCTGGGGCAAAGAAGGTAATTCGCCCTCCACATAAATATCGATGAAGCGGGCATCCAGTTCCAGCTCCATATACTTGTCCAGATTGGTGAATGGGCATTTATATGGGTGAACCGAACGGATGATGCCATCAATTTTCAGCTTGTACATCCTGGCGAGGATCATCTGGTAGGCAGAAAACATCTTTTCATCATCCAGACTTTTCTCGGTACCGGTATCCGGCATGGTGATGGTGGTATCATCACCCAGCAGAAAAGTCTTCTTGAAAAGACTGGAAGCGTAGATCGTTTTGTATTTGAACGGAATGCTTACCGCATACAGGTTCTCTTCATCCGAAACGGTAACGGGAAACAAGGTCGTCATCATTTCATCAATCAGCGATTGATGTTTTTCCATGACGGCCTCATCTTCGATCGGTTGCAGAAGCTCGGGGTAAACACTAACCCTGTCGAGCAAATTTTGATAGACTTGTTTCTGCCCCGGTCTTCCTTCTGCGATAATTTTTTCCCATACTCTTATCAGTGGGGCAAAAGAAAGCCTCGAGGTAAAAGAATTATTTTCAGGTAAACATGTATTCATGCCGCATCCATTGAATGGTGATGATTTTTCAAAGGTTCGACAGTTGGAAGTGGTCAAATAATATGTAAAGGTAGTCAAATTGATGTGGCAATTCTACTACAGAGCGCCTATTATACCCGATTTACCGGTGTATACCGGGGTTAAATCGGTGAATGGAGACTCGAAAATTAATGAGAAGTTCTCTTTAATGCATTGATTTACCAGCTGATAATAATTCACGGTTCGAATCACAACCACGAAAGCGTGTAATGGGCCGTTTGAGTGAACGGCAAAAAAATCAGTGTCGTTTACGGGCAGAAATCGCTGATTCAAAACGGATTTCCGGCTTTCCGTACCAGCATATGTGAACGCTACATGGGGGTACTAACCTGTATTGGCAGCTGTTTGAACGATGAATTCAAACACCTTGGCAGTCCCGGACTTCGTCATCCATGATTTCCAATCTCAATCAAACGGTTAACATTGTGGACGATCACTTTTCTGCCCCTGGTTACAAGTATGCCTTCTTCTTTGAATTCCGACAGAACCCGTACCACATTCTCTCTGACTGTTCCAACAAGGCTCGCCAGGTCGTCCCGGCTCATGTTTATTTCTACCGGCATGCCCTGTTGAAAATTGATTTTGTACTTCTCTCGCAAAACAACCAGTTGAATCGCCAGCCTTTCACGAACGGTTTTCTGGGCAAAAATGGTCAGGCTGTTGATCAGAACAGTAAACTCATGACTCATTGTTTTGAGCAACCTCCTGGATAAGGTTTCAGATTGCCGGATGGCATCCAGGAAATCTTCCCGGGAAATAAACGCGATGACGCTTTGTTCCAGGGCCGCCGCAGAGTCCGGGTACCTGTCTTCCGAAAGTATGGCATGATGTCCAATCAGCTCTCCGGTATTGGCAACATAAATAATGTGCTCCCGGCCTTCTTTATCCAGTTTGTATTTTTTTACCTTCCCGGAAACGATAAAAAATATCCCGGATGCGAATCCGCCTTCACGAAATACCAGTTCTCCTTTTGAATACTGTTTTTCCGTTTTATGGGCATTGAGAATTGCCAAGGTCTCCTCCGGAAGGTCAGTAAAAATTGACTCTGTTTTAAAATCCCATTTTTCGAACGGGAAAATTCCTTTAATACTCATCAGGCAACTACTTAAAATTGATAATTGTCACATTTTCAATTGATATCATTCAACGAACAGAGCTTTGACAGGTTTTATTTTTGACGGGTGAAAGGTATAGGAAAATCTAACAACAATGCGTTGTATTACAGGGAGAACATGCCAAATAACAACGATCCACAGCACAATCTATCCGAATTTTCGCTTCATAAGCAGTCGCTTCCTGATCGATATTTCAGTTCTGACGACCTGTTTAACGGGATCTATCCTTCTTCGGTTAAGGTTTTAGCACGAAAACATTGGACACCTCTTGGCGTGGCAAAAAAAGCAGCTAGGTTTCTTGCGGCAGACGCCGGATGCAGGATACTGGATGTTGGCAGCGGTGTTGGCAAATTCTGCCTGACAGGTGCTTTCTTCAATCCGGGAGCTTTTTATTATGGTGTGGAGCAACGAAGAAACCTCGTTGATCTTTCAAGTACCATTGCAACGGATCTTCATATTGAAAATGTATACTTTTCTCACGGCAATTTTACGCAGGTCGATTTCAAGGGCTTTGACCATTTTTACTTTTACAACTCATTTTATGAGAACCTGACCGGAACTGATAAAATAGACGATACAATCGAATATTCGAGTGAACTGTATTATTATTATACCCGCTATTTGTTCA
The DNA here is from genome assembly GCA_964605065.1 of uncultured Chitinophagaceae bacterium. GTDB lineage: Bacteria > Bacteroidota > Bacteroidia > Chitinophagales > Chitinophagaceae > Endoryza. The sequence goes on along the minus strand of CAZSAQ010000001.1, from coordinate 58,823 downwards.
GGCAGCTTGACCGCAGGCCAGCCGGGACACGATTAGCTACTTTTCATAGTAGCGGGGATGAAATTCCCTCTGAGTACAATGAAGTAGCCAGTGACTTCGACAATCAATTGAAATTTTGGATAAAAATTTAGAACAAATGAAATATTCTGATCGCGTATCGGAAAAATTGTATGGCCGATCCCAGGGATTGTGCGAATTATGCGCTTCGGGCCAGACAAAAGTGAGCTATGTGGTTAGTCCGCGAGAAACTGATGAACCGGAGAACTGCGTGGCATTGTGTGAAACCTGCCTGCAGACAATCGTGACAAATAACAATATTTCCCACTGGCAATGCCTGGCGGGAAGTATTTGGAATACAGAGCCCAGTGTCCAGGCTTTAAGCTATCGAATTCTGTATGGCATTAGAGAAAATAGTTGGGCCGCAGAGATTATAGATTCTGTTCAACTTGATGAACAGGTGGTTCACTGGGCACTAAGCCCTTTCGAGGAAAAGCTGATCCACAAAGACAGTAACGGGATTGAACTCGTTAACGGAGACACTGTTGTTCTTACTCAATTATTAAATGTCAAAGGGGCCAATTTTATGGCTCCCAAAGGCACGATAGTAAAAAAGATAAGACTGGTTCCTGATAATCATGAGCAAATAGAAGGAAAGGTCAATGATCAAACGATTGTTATACTGACAAAGTTTGTGAGAAAATCCGGTTAGCAATCAACAGGGTCACTATAAGGCGGGGACAGATTTGTTTCTCCAACGTGGCGATTGAATTGGATCCTTTAAAACTTTGAATATAGGTTTTGGTTTTCCGTACCGGAAAACTATTTGGATGGGCTGTAGTCTACACCTACTGTACTCCACAGAAAGTCGGCTCGGCCCTCCAAATTTTCAGGCTACCAGAATGAACGGGTGCAATCAAATAATGCGAGAACCTTTTACAATGGGAGGATGCTTGTTTCAATTCCGTCTTTTCCGGTTAAGGGCAACAGACAAGTTGATTGCTGTTGCCAGGTATGAATCGTCCTTGCCAGGATTGCCCCTGATAGCGCCGGGCGGGTTGTAAAAACCTGTTATCAATTCATTCGATCTGTCGGCAAGGAGTTTCGCGATTGTACTTTTTTCCGGCGGCAGGTTCTTTTCAAAAAGCTGCGGATCGATATATGTTTTGCTCACATCATCCAGGTAATCGGTGAAGAGTATCCGGTAAACACATTCCATTTTGAGGGTCAATAAAGCGGTCAGTTCATAGCGGGCACCTAATCCGGCAGGTATGTTTATTTGACGAAGCCTGTAAGGAATGTTTTTTGGATACTCTGGAAAGCCCTGACCTTCCGTATGCAGCGGCTGGAGGCGCGCCCACTGACCCTCCCATCTGGCCCTGGGATCAAAAGAAAAGCAGCCAATACCAATGATCAGGCTGGGAGAAAGGAATTCGAAGAGAGTTGATTGATTCCCTTGCAGCGCAGGAATATCGCCCGGATAGAGTTCTGCCTGCAAACTCAGTTCTGAGATCGTTGATCTGAAATGAAGGTTGCGAAGCTGCCTGCCAGCCGGCAGTTGTGGTTCGTTTTTCTGGCGGATATCACCTGCCTGGATGGTTCCCAGGAGGTAGGCCAATCTCAATGCCAGCCAGTAATTGTTGGTAAGCGTAATGGAAAATACAAATGCCGGTTTGGAATCCGGCAGTATCCAGTCTTTCAGGAGCGATCTTGCATTTTTATGCCGGCCCCCGAGATCCGTCAGGCAATTCATAAAACCCCCACCTGCACCACATTCCAGCAACCAGCTGTTTTCATAGTATCGGTCGTTATAGAAATACTGCTGACCGAACGACAATTTATACGAATGAAAGAAAGCGATCCCAATAAGTAAAGGCCGTAACATGCAACACATATAGATGAATTCGGTTGTAAAATTTCTGAGAATGAAAAAGACAACCTTGAAGTTCTTCCCTCGTGTTTGAAGTGTTTTTCCTTGATTTAGCGAGAATAAAACAGCATTCCCAATTGGGCTGGGTGCTTCAGTTCTTTTTACTTTTACGCTCCGGTTGGTTACAGGAAATGTTTCTCGAAATAGCGGCAGGCTTGCTGAACCCCGCAATCGCGGCATTTCGGATTTCTGGCTACACATACATAGCGGCCATGGAGTATCAGCCAGTGATGGGCTTTATGAACCAGTTCTGTAGGAATGTATTTGATGAGTTGTTTCTCGGCGGCCAGCGGGGTTTTGGCACCCAAGGTCAGTCCGATCCGGGCAGACACACGAAAAACATGAGTGTCTACCGCCATATTAGGTTGCTGATCGATAACAGAAGTAATGACGTTGGCAGTTTTCCTGCCAACGCCAGGTAAAGCAATTAGTTCGTCCACCGTGAGCGGAACCTCGCCGTTAAACTCTGTCATGAGTTTATTGGCCATCCCGATCAGATGTTTTGTTTTGTTGTTAGGATAAGATATGCTTTTGATAAGCGGGAAAAGGTCTTCGAAACTGGCCCTGGAGAGAGAGGCTGCATCCGGGTATTTTTCAAACAAAGCCGGAGTGGTCAGGTTCACTCTTTTGTCCGTGCACTGGGCCGAGAGGATCACTGCTACCAGTAGCTGGAATGGATTGTCGTACAACAATTCTGTCTCAGCATTGGGAGCATGTTCCTGGAAATAGTCAATGATAAACTGATACCGGTCTTTGCGCGTCATGGTTAAATGACTGCAAAGGTAAGTCAGGAATCGAATCAGGAGCTCGCATTACAGCGTTTCAGCCACATCGGTCTCACGGGCGTAGTTGAGTACATTCATTACTGCAACTGCACGGGGAGATTCAAGTGTCTGACCTAAACTGTCAATGGAAGCATTCAAAACTTCGATCTTTTCGCGGAGAGTCCAATCTGTAAGAAGGGCTTCTTCGATTACGCGCGTTTTTTCGATAGAGGTTTCCTTATACAAATACTGTATAAGCTCCTCTGTAGTAAAGAGAATGGGCATAGGCAAACCATTTATATCCTTTAAGTCCGAAAGAGTCAATTTCGGGTCCGTCCGAATCTATTAACGGGTGTTTGGTTCTAAATATTGTGCGGATATTGGAAATGAAAACAACCCTGAAAGCACCTGAAAGTTAATAAACCCCTGGAAACGAGGCAATAGTAAAAATACGAGCAGGAACAAGGGAGCGAGAGCGGAAGGAGAATATGAAAGGACAAGACAAAACTGTCCGTAAACTGTAAACCGTAAACCTTTGGGAGCGACTGTCCTTTTTCTGCTCTTTTGCTATCCTCAGTGTACAATATACAAATCCTCATTATCCTTCTTCATCCGGTACTTTTCGCGGGCATATTTTTCGGAAACCGAGGGGTAATTTTTCAATAATTCAAGCTCCTGGCGGATCTTTTCATTCTCTTTTACATAATAGTCCCGGTTGATTTCCAGGGCCTTCAATTCCCGGTGATGGCGGAAATTGGTGATCAGATCGCGATCGTCAAAAAATACCAGCCAGATGATAAAGCCCAGGGCTGTGAGCAGGTATTTGTTTTTGATCCAGGATGGTAAGCGATCCAACAAAGGCATAAAAGATAGATTATAGAAATGAATGGTGCTTCTAAGCCTGTTACCGCTGTTTTGCTTATGGCTTTTCATTGACCGGGCATGTCCGGAAAACGAAAAGCCATAAACAGGAACAGGAGTTACTTTCCAAATTTAATCTTTCCACTCGGATAAATAGCGTCTGATCCGAGCATTTCTTCGATTCTCAGCAATTGATTGTATTTGGCCATACGGTCTGTGCGGCTGGCACTGCCTGTTTTGATCTGTCCACAATTGAGGGCTACGGCCAGGTCCGAAATGGTGGTATCCTCGGTTTCACCACTGCGGTGACTCATAATAGAAGTATATCCGCTGCGCTGGGCCAGCTGAACGGCATCGATGGTTTCCGTTACGGTACCGATCTGGTTCACTTTGATCAGGATGCTGTTGGCGATACCCTGGTCGATTCCCTGCTGCAGGCGCTTTACGTTGGTAACAAAAAGATCGTCGCCCACGAGCTGGCATTTGCTTCCAATCACTTCGGTGAGCTTTTTCCATCCGGCCCAGTCATCTTCGGCCATTCCGTCTTCGATGGAAATGATAGGATATTTTTCAACCCATTTGGCCCAATAATCAACCATGGCATCAGAACTGATCACTTTGGACGGGTCGCTCTTATAGAATTTATAACTGTTGGTTTTTTCGTCGAACATTTCGCTGCTGGCAGCATCCATGGCTATGAAGATCTGTTTGCCGGGTTCGTAACCTGCCGTTTCAATCGCCTGCAGTACAATTTCAAGGGCCTCTTCATTACTCTTGATCTCGGGGGCAAAACCACCTTCATCGCCTACATTGGTGCTGTATCCTTTCTTCTTCAAAACAGATTTGAGGTGATGAAAGGTTTCCACTCCCCAGCGGAGCCCTTCTGCAAAACTGGAAGCACCGGCAGGAACGATCATGAATTCCTGGAAATCGATCTTATTGTCAGCATGAACACCTCCATTGAGGATATTCATGAGAGGTATCGGAAGAGTGGTGGCATTCACACCGCCGAGATAACGGTACAGAGGGAGGTTGCTTTCCATGGCTGCAGCCCTGGCAACCGCCATGGAAACAGCCAGGGTGGCGTTGGCACCGAGTTTTCCCTTGTTCTCTGTTCCATCGAGCTGGATCATCAGGTGGTCTATGTATGCCTGGCGGGTTACATCAATTCCAATGAGCTGCTGGGAGATCGTCGCATTCACATTTTCAACGGCTTTCAACACACCCTTTCCCATATAGGTCTTCTTGTCGCCGTCTCGCAGTTCTACCGCTTCATGCTTGCCCGTGGAGGCTCCGGAAGGAACAGCTGCTCTCCCTAAAAAACCGCTGTCTGTAACGACATCCACTTCAACGGTTGGATTTCCGCGGCTATCTAATATCTGTCGGGCATGAACTTCTGCGATGTAACTCATAAATTATTTGTTGATGTTAATGTTTACAATATCTGATAGCAAGCCGCCGCAAATCTAAGGAACTTTTACGTTCAGGATTTCGGCATGGAAGAATTGATACCGCTGCGGGAAGTAAAAAGTCATCTTAACTAAAGTACGTTAGTTTGCCTGCTGCTGATGAGTCAGCGACCTGAACACTTCTTCCAGGTTACCCCGGCTGGCAGTCTGCAACGATACTATATTCAGGTTTTTGCTGAGAGCGAGTTCGAGTATTTTTCTTTTCAGGGTGTCGGGATCTTCCGTGAGAAATTTCCAGGTACGGTCGTTAACACGGGTAACGGTACCCAAACCGGAAAACATTTCATCGCCGGCTGGTTCCTTCAATTCGAGTACCAGTTCATTAGTGCTTTGCTGCTGCACGAGGGCATTCAGTGCGTCATCGGCCACGATCATTCCCTTGTTGATTATGACCACCCTGCTGCAGATGGCTTCCACTTCCTGTAAGATATGCGTAGAAAATAATACCGTCTTGTTTTTTCCGAGTTCACGGATCACTTCGCGGATCTCGATGATCTGGTTGGGATCGAGGCCTGTAGTAGGCTCATCCAGTATCAATACTTCGGGATCATGCAACAATGCGGCGGCAAGCCCAACCCTTTGTTTGTAACCCTTGGATAACTGGCCGATTTTTTTCGAAGATTCGCGGGTAAGCCCTACCTGGGCGATCGCTTTTTCTATGGCCTCTTTTTTCCCGGCGATATGATGCACATCGGCCACGAAATCGAGATATTCTCTTACATACATATCATAGTACAGCGGGTTGGATTCGGGAAGGTACCCGATCTTTTTCTTGGTCTCCATGGGGTTGCTGAGTACATCTGTACCACAAACCCTCACCTCGCCGCCATCGGGTTGCAGATAACCGGTGATGATCTTCATCGTGGTGGATTTACCTGCTCCGTTGGGACCAAGAAAGCCAACGATTTCTCCCTTTTGCACGGAAAAGGAAATGTCATTCACCGCTTTCTGCTGACCATACAGCTTCTGAAGATGGCGTACTTCGATAGACATGCTGTAAAAATAGGAAAAGGAGACGAGAGCGAATACAATAAGTGAATTGGCCAATGAGCCAATGGGCCAATGGGCCAATGCAATGACGAATTGCGAATGACGGATGACGAATGCAACTTACCGATGTTACCCTTCAACTCATCGGCTCCGTTCTAACTCACGCATTCCTGGAACGTTTATTTTCTCAGTCCTCAATCAAGATCCGGAATACGAAGCTGCAAAGAGCCAA
>CAZSAQ010000001.1:0-52480 GCA_964605065.1 uncultured Chitinophagaceae bacterium | reverse complement strand
GTTTATTTTCTCAGTCCTCAATCAAGATCCGGAATACGAAGCTGCAAAGAGCCAATAAGTGAATTGGCCAATGAGCCAATGAGCCAATGCAATGACGAATTGCGAATGACGAATGCAACTTACCGATGTTACCCTTCAACTCATCGGCTCCGTTCTAACTCACGCATTCCTGGAACGTTTATTTTCTCAGTCCTCAATCAAGATCCGGAATACGAAGCTGCAAAGAGCCAAGTAGTGAATTGGCCGATGAGCCAATGAGCCAATGGGCCAATGCAATGACGAATTGCGAATGACGGATGACGAATGCAACTTACCGATGTCACGCTCACGCTCCCGCTCCCGCTCCCTTTAACACTGGTTGGCCCATTGACCAATCAGATCAAAGATTTTCGTATTCATATAGGTCATCAATATGTGTTCCGGCTTTCATTTCAAAAACGGGATTGATCAAGCCGTCTTTGAGTCCATAAACCCAGCCATGCAGGTCGGGGCGCCTCTCTTCTTTCCAGGCACGCTGGATGATGGACGTTTTCGCGAGGTTGAATACCTGCTCCTGTACGTTCAGTTCCACGAGTCTGTCGACACGGGCATTTTCGTTGGCAATACCATCCAGCTCCTTGCGGTGCAGCCGGATCACATCTTTGATATTTCTCAGCCACATATTCAATACGGCTTTAAAATCATTCCGGGTGGAAGCGGCTTTCACCCCTCCGCATCCATAGTGTCCGCAAACAATCACGTGTTTTACTTTGAGGTGGTTTACCGCATAGTCGAGTACGCTCAGCAGGTTCACATCAGTATTGACTACCAGGTTGGCCACATTGCGGTGAACGAAAATTTCACCGGGTTGTGTGCCGGTGATTTCGTTGGCCGGCACCCGGCTGTCGCTGCAACCGATCCATAAAAACTCAGGTGTTTGCAGATCTGCCAGTCGCTTGAAAAACTCCGGATCGTCGGTTACCTTTTCAGCGGCCCATGCTTTGTTTTCGAGTAATAATTTTTCGTAAGACAACATTGTATATTCAGATTATTAGGTTAATGATGTAAGGTTTCAGCCGGTAAAATTGTTTTTTCAGCATTCCTGACCAGGTTGGCTGAAGGATCCCGGTCGTTGATTACCGTATGTGAGAACCCATTTTCCCGGCTTCTGTTCAATTTCAATTCTACCTGTATGTTTTTCAGGGGTGCGTGAAGCATAAAATCTTCGATTGTTTCAATCACGTCTTTGTCGATAAAATCGGCCCTGGAGGCGTCAATGAGAACATAGGCATTATCCGGCACTTTTTCCAGCCTGTTCTTGATGATCGGTTTGTTAAGGAAAGATACATCTTTACGCAGGCGGAATAAATATTTGTTTTCATCGTTCACCACAAAAACGGAAGACTTGAAATTGCTTCTGATTACAAAGAAAAGGCCAACTCCTATTCCGATAATCACTCCCTTCAATAAATCTGTGGCCAGTATGGCGCCAATGGTGATCACGAATGGCAGGAACTGGTCCCAGCCTTTTTTGTAAAACGACCTGAACAGCGAAGGCTTCGCGAGTTTATACCCGGTAAAGATCAGGATAGCGGCCAGGGCCGATTTGGGAATCAGGTTTAATATGGCTGGTATAAACGCCACGCACATCAGTAACAAGGTGCCGTGCAAAATGGTTGACATTTTTGATCGGGCGCCCGAGTTTACGTTGGCCGACGACCGCACGATGACGCTGGTTACCGGCAGCCCGCCGATCAGTCCGGATATGATATTGCCGATACCCTGCGCTTTCAGCTCGCGGTTGGTAGGGGTTACCCGCTGGTACGGATCAAGATCGTCTACCGCCTCGATGCTTAGCAGGCTTTCCAGGCTGGCCACAATAGCAATGATGGCGCCGGTGAACAATACGTCTTTATTCAGCAAAAAATCCCAATTGGGCATGGTGAAGAACGAAAAGAACTCATTGACCGATCCGGCCACCGGGATGATTACCAGATGCTCTCCGGTTAGAGACCGTATGCTGCTTCCGGCAAAGAGGCTGTTGAGCGATACGCCGATCACTACCACCAGCAAAGGCGCAGGGATCACTTTCCAGAATCCCTTCTTCTTCATGGTGAATTTTTCCCAGAGAAAGTAGAAGACCAGGCAACTCAGGCCAATGATGATAGCGGCTTTATTGATATGCCCGAACGCGTTGAAAAAATTCGAAAACAGATTCCCTTTATCCGCCTTTACCGGAACCCCTTCATCGTTCTCAAAATGCGAGTCATCACCCAGCAAATGAGGAAACTGGTTAAGAATAAGGATCAGTCCGATGGCGGCCAGCATTCCCTTGATCACACTGCCGGGAACATAATCGCCCACAACTCCTGCCCGCAGAAAGCCAAACAGCAACTGAAGCGAACCTGCAATGACAACCGCCACCAGGAAGGCTTCAAAAGAAGGAAGGGTAGCCATGGCACCGGCCACGATAGCGGTTAAGCCCGCTGCAGGCCCGCTCACGCTCAATTGCGAACGGCTCGCGAAACCCACTACAATACCGCCCACAATTCCGGCGATCAATCCGCTGAACAATGGAGTATTGGAGGCCAGCGCCACTCCAAGACACAAAGGCAATGCTACCAGGAATACCACAATGGCAGAGGGTATATCGCTGCGAAGAGAGCTGACATAGCTCTTGATAATATTAGCCATACAAACTTTTTTACAGTAAAGAATAGAATACATCAGTAACGAGGTCATTGCCGGTGGCAACGAAACAATCGTCAATGAATAAGAATCTTAAGAATGGAAAGAATGAATCAGGCGAGGTCGGGCGGAGGCGTAACCAGGTCGAAATGAACCGGGCTTACTTTACTGTATACTAAAAGGAGATGATGAATGAGAATTTCGTTGGCAAGAATATCGGTTTCCTGCTGCTCGTGAAGAAATTCTTCTGAAATGCTGACCGGACGATCGGGTGTTTTTTCATCGGGGCCTGCAGGTTGGGTGTTTTCCTCGGATTGTTCGGTGCCGGGATTTTCAACTTGCAGGGCATAAGACTCTTTGTCCGTAGACTTATTTCCGTAGATGATGAAGTTGATACCGGTCAGGTAAACCAGCAGCATGACCATCGCAATAGCGATAAGTTGTCGGAAAATTTTATAGTTGCTGATTCCTGTCATTTTAAAGATGTGCAAATATAGCCATGTAAAGCCATGCACGCAATTGTTAAAAGGAAATTAACATAAGTGTTAGAACTCTCCGTTTCCACAAAATGAATGAGTTGTAAGGGAAATTCCCCGGTAAGGCAGTGGATAAATCAATGCTTGAAATGTCGCAGACCAGTCATGATCATGGCCAGGTTGTGCTGCTGGCAATACTCGATCGAATCTTTATCGCGAACAGAGCCTCCGGGTTGTATGAATGCCGTGATACCGGCCTCATCGCCCAACTTCACACAATCATTGAAGGGGAAGAAGGCATCGCTTGCCATCACGGCTCCCTTCAGATCAAACTGGAACTGGTGTGCTTTTTCCAATGCATGGCGGAGGGCATCGATGCGACTAGTCTGTCCGCAACCCTTGCCGATCAATTGCTTGCTCCTGACCAGGGCAATGGCATTAGATTTTAAATGCTTGCAAACGATATTGGCGAATATCAGGTCGCTTTTCTCCGTTTCGGAAGCGGCACGGCCACCTACTTCCTCCCATTTACTGAAATTTCCTTCATCAGTTCCCTGTATCAGTACACCATTGAGAACAGATTTGTATTGCCGGTCGGAAACTCCTGTATTTTTCTGCTGCAACAGGATACGGTTCTTTTTGGATTTCAGGATATCGAGTGCCGCTGATTCAAAGGAAGGAGCGATCAGCACTTCAAAAAATATCTCGTTGATGGCATTGGCTGTTGATGCGTCAACCGGGCGGTTGGTGACAAGCACACCGCCAAATGCACTTTCCGGATCACCTGCCAGTGCCGCATCCCAGGCTTCCTTCACCGTTTTTCTGGAGGCGATTCCGCAAACGTTGGTGTGTTTGATGATGGCGAAAACCGGTTCGTGAGTGGGGTCGAATTCGTGGATCAGCTGTACGGCTGCGTCTACATCGACCAGGTTATTATAGGAGAGGTCCTTTCCATTCAACTGGTGAAAAAGCTGGTCGAGATCTCCGAAGAAAACTCCCGATTGATGAGGGTTTTCGCCGTATCGCATGGTTTTCGGCTGCGGGATCGATTCGAAGAAATAAAGATCTGGTTGAGGATGGAAATATTTGGCAATGGCCACATCGTAATGTGCCACCACTTCAAAGGCTTTGCCGGCAAACATCTTCCTTTGCTCGAGCGTGGTCCTGCCTTCCTGTGTTTTCAGAATCTGTTCCAGAGTAGCATAGTCTTTTTTCGCTGCGATTACTACCACATCCCTGAAATTCTTGGCGGCACCGCGAATCATAGAGGGCCCGCCAATATCTATTTTTTCGATGATGAGTTTTTCTTCCGATGTGGAAGCTACGGTTTCTTCAAACGGGTACAAATCGACGATCACCAGGTCTATTTCGGGGATATTGTACTGGGCCATTTCAGCTATATCCGTCTGGTTGTCTCTTCTTCCCAGGATACCGCCAAAAACGGAAGGGTGCAATGTCTTGACACGTCCGCCCAGGATGGAGGGGTAACTGGTAAGGCTTTCCACGGGAACCACGGGTATATTCAGTTTTTCTATGAACTGCTGGGTGCCACCGGTTGAATAAATTGTGATTCCCAATCTGTGTAATTCCTCAACGATGGGTTCCAGCCCGTCTTTATAAAACACTGAAATAAGCGCTGCCTGGATCTTTTTTGTCATGAGCGGGAGTTTGATAATTACGGGAAAGCTGTTTTGCGAGGCGCAAAGGTAAGCGAAGACAGGTTTTCTACAAAAGCCCCCTGCCTGGAAACCACCCATACGGCAACGCCGGCGGCACGGCATTGATCTTCCCAGAACATCGTTTTGCGGGCAGATACCGAAGCATCCAAAACGACCCGCCTGGCATGGGTGACATGCAGCAGCTCAGGTAAATTGATCCTGCTTTGGTTGGAAAGAAGAAGGATATCCGTCTTTTCCGGCCACCGGTCAAATGATTTGTCCGGTTGACTCCTGGCTAACAGGATCACTGTTCCGTTAATGGTCCATACAAGATTTCCGGCCGAAGGCAAATTTCTGTTTACCAGTTTGCTAACCCGTTTGATGGTCAGCATTGGGCGAAGTATGGTGGACAATAGCGGCTCCTGCAGCAGTTCGGGCGAACAGGACAGTATGCATTGCCTTCCCGCGATCAGGCAAACAGACTGCCTGCCCCTTGTGTTGAGAACAATCAGTTCCTGTTGCCGGGATGCATGCCGGAACGATTGTAGCCGGGTTGCAGCAAACAGAATCAGGAAAAGGAAGGAAAAGGCAAGTCCTGTTTTCTTTTTAAGCAGGAAGGAAACCGACAGGGAACAGATCAAACCATACAGATAACAAAGCTGGGCGAGCGTGATCACGATGCCTTTCCATAGGGCGAAGGGATAACTATTCAGCCATTCGATAAAACTGTTCAGCAGCTGTATAAGGACCGAAGTTACCTGGCCGGTCAATTGTGCAGCTGCTTGCCAGCCACTGCAGGCAAGCAGCAGTATTTCCAGCAGCAGTATCAGGCTGGAGAGTGGAATCGCCAGCAGATTACTGACAGGGAACAACAACGGAAACTGGTGAAAATAGTACAGGCATACGGGCGTTGTAAGAATTTGTGCAGCCAGTGTGCCCGACAGCATTTTCCAGATCGTGTCCAGGGCCGGGTTTTGAACTTCAAACCACTGATAGATCGGCTTCATAAAGATCGCCATGCTCAGTACCGCTGCATAGGACAACTGAAACCCTGTGTCCCAAAGCCAGTTGGGATCAAAGCAGCAAAGAAGAAAGGCCGAGGCTGCCAGGGAATTATAAATAGACATTTTCCTTCCCGAAACATCGCCCAGGCAGATGAAGCTGAACATGACAGCTGATCGAATTACGGAAGGGGAGCCTCCGCAGAGCAAGCTGAAGCCCCAAAGACCTGCAACGACCAGCAGCGGGGATAACCATCCCGTCTTTTTCCTTTTAAGCGGCCGGAATAATATCGACAGCAGCCAGTAAACTATGCCCAGGTGCAGGCCCGAAATGGCGATGACATGGATCACCCCCGTATTGGAATAGGCCTGGGTAAGCCCCCTGTCCAGGTCTTCCCGATAGCCGATCAGCAGGGCTTCTGCCAACCCTTTTTCAACCTCACCCGGGATATTCTGACGGATGATTTCAAGGATGTTTTTCCTGACTCTTGCGAGTATTTCAACGGAATGAAAGGCGGGGTTATGACCCAGCACCAACATGGAACGGGGATCGACTTTACAAACATGATAGATGCCTTTCAGCGCCTGGTATTGCTGAAAATCGAAACCGCCTGGGTTGGCGCGGAAACTGATTACAGCCGGTGTTGCTTTTACCAAAATCGATCGGCCTGCAAGCAGGGATGGGTTTGATGATTGGTCGATCAGCAGCAGCATGTTTCCGACCGACTTTCGCGGTTGATGCTGGCGGATCACCCATTGCACCTGCATGACTGCCTGCCAGGAATTTTTCTTTTCAACAGGATCGCTGATGATACGACCTGCGAGCAGATCTCCCGGTTTATACCTATATCCCAGCCAGTTCAGTTTTGAAGGCGGATGATCAAAGGCTGCAATAAAAATTCCTGCTGTTACGAGGAGAAAATGGATAAAAATGCCCAGCACTACTCCTCTTGTACGAACGGGTATGAGCAGGGATCCCGTAATCAGCAATACCAGAAGGAAGAGTAGCATATACAAAGCAAATGATGCCGGAACGGGCAGATATCGAAAGATTACGATGCCCGTGATTAGTGAAACCACGATACGAACAAACGGAGCTTGTTTTATGCCATGATGAAACGTTGAAATCTTATTCACAACTTCTAAATTCACACCCGCAATAAGATCGTACCCTTACGGGAAGCGTAGGTTAAGGACATTCTGTTTTCAGTAAAGAATCACCCGAATTTTTTTGAAGTTGTCACGAAGCGGAAGAAGAAAGCGCTGGCAGATTATCAGTACTGGTAATCCATAGGAATATTGAATTTTAAAAAGCGGCGATGGTAAAATCTTCTTCAATTTCTGTGAAAATTGATTGCAATGATGATTGCGGGTGATTTTATTTCTACTGTTTTTTAGTGTATGTTTTTACGGTGATTTCAGCCCCGTGTTTACTACGGTGTTGAGTTTATTATTTTCCCCGTAATTGGTTATGATTCTTCCCGTATTTTTTCCAGTTTTTCCACACTACTAACTGGTTTACTTTACTTTACAAATAATACTAATTCATAATTAATTGACACACATTTTTTTGTGTATGCGTTCCTGTTAGGAACGTGATAGATTTAAATCGTTAATGGCTCTTTTAAAAATTTCAAACCCCAACTTATGTTTACAATTCAATCAAAAACCCGTAAAGCGGGAAGGTTTGTTTCCAACACGCATGTGGATACCGTTATCCGTAATTACAAACAGGAGCGCTGGGTAAACAATTCGAAGCATATTGGCAAAGAGGATTCTTTGAGTGTTTGGTATAGTGTAGCGGAGATCGAAGAATTTCTGGAGAAGGCAAAGATGTATGGAGCGGATGGAGTGAAGTTTTACTTTGCTGCATATGACAAGAATTTCGAGGAGCAGCCTCTTTATGCCGGCCGGCAGACCCTGGTGATGGTAGCAACCCAGGCGAAGGAAGGCCCAACCGGAACGGTAGACAAGGATCTTTACATTTCTTCAGAAAGCGGTTCCAGCATACTTGCTTACAATGTAGGCAAGCTTTGTCCGCCCTATTGCGGCAAGCCAAGTGCCGGAGAAGATATTGGTATTGCGATCGTTGATCGTGGTGAGGAGGGACTTTCCGTAATCTGATAACAGGTAAGAAACTTTCAGGCCCCGCCGCAAAGCGGGGTCTTTGCATTTTGTAAAAACGCCTACCTTGTAGGCGTATGAACTACTGGACCGTCGATCTTAATTTTATTGCATTAAGCGCATTGGCGGGTTATATTGGGTATTTTCTCCCAAATACTCCATTGTACCTGAAATTATTCCCCATTTTTCTGACTTATACCCTGGCCAATGAACTGGTGGCTACTTACCAGGTTTATCATGATGCAAAAACAACTGAGATTTACAATGTGTATGTGTTCATTCAGTTCATTTTCTATACTTATTTGTTGTATCATTTTATTTCGAAACCAAAGATCCGGCGATTCATCATCATCAGCCAGGTGGTCTATTTTGTATTAAGTCTTCTGAATATTCTTTACTTCCAGAAATTTTCCAACTATAACAGCATTACTTATTCATTGGGATGTTTGGAAATCGTTACGTTGAGTATTCTCTATTTTCTTGAGTTGTTCCGATTCAAGAAAGTGGTGAACCTGGTCAGGGAACCTGCTTTCTGGATCTCCGCGGGTCTTTTGTTTTATTTTGCCTGCAGCTTCCCCTTTATCGCAACGGCCAACCTCCTGTATAAATTACCGGAAGGAATACTGCTTAGTTTGCAGTACGTCTTAACTTTAATCAACATTTTACTTTACTCGATATTTACGATTGCTTTTTTATGTCGGATAAAAATTCGGAAGTCTACTTTGTAATTATAGCCGGAGCCTTGCTGGCGCTGCTGCTGGTAGGGTTTATCGTAACCATTCTCTTTTTGTATCAGCGGCGCAGGCACCAGCAGGAACAGGATCTTGCCCGGATGAAAGACGTGTATGAGCAGGAAGCGCTTAAATCACAGCTCGAGATACAGGAAAACACCTTTCAAACCATCAGCCAGGAACTGCATGACAATATCGGGCAAATGCTTTCTGTGGTGAAGATATCACTGGCCGTATTGCCGGTTTCCCGGGAGCATGAGGCATTCGAACCGATACAGAACTCGCGGCAGATCCTCAATAAAGCCATCGTAGACCTTTCCAATCTTACCAAAAGCCTGCATACCGACCGGATTACCGAAATCAGCCTCGCTGATTCGATTCGTTATGATACCGACTCAGTAAAGAAGTCAGGGATAGCCGATGTCGATTTTCAGCTACTCGGTCAGGAGGTACTTTTCGACAATCAGAAAAAGATTTTCCTCTTTCGCATGTTCCAGGAGGTATTTAATAACATGTTGAAACACGCGCAGGCCAGCCGTATAAAAGTCGTGCTGAATTATTCGGAAGGCAATACATTTGCGTTACACATAGAGGATAATGGCATTGGGTTTAATGTGGAAGAAAAGCTAAAATCGGTCAGTTCTTCCAGCGGCGTGGGATTAAAAAGCCTGTTTAACCGGGCTAAACTGATCGGGGCCGACCTGGACATGAGAAGCAAACCGGGTGAAGGAACCAGTGTGACGATAACGATGACCATTCCGGAAAATCAAGTGTAGTTGCTTATGGCAAAAGCTGGAAGAAAAATATCAGTAGGGATTGCCGACGATCATTCCCTCATGCGCAATGCGCTGGCCAAACTCATTAATTCTTTCGGCGACTATCAGGTGATTTTCGAAGCCAATAATGGAAAAGAGATCAAACCACTGATCCAGCAAAACGGAATTCCCGACATTATACTGGTAGATGTGAATATGCCGGAAATGGATGGGTTTGAAACCACCAAATGGCTGCACCAGAACTATCCCCAGATAAAGGTATTGGTACTTTCCATGCTGAGCGATGAAAAAACCATCATCCGGATGATGCGTTTGGGAGCAAAAGGATACCTTCTCAAAAATGCGGAACCGGAAGAACTGAACGAAGGACTGGATTCTGTTCTTAGCAAAGGAGTATACCTGCCCGATGTTATTTCCGGCAAACTTATCAGCGGTCTGCACCGCGATGCGGACCGGGAAGAAGAAGAAATTGTACTGAACGACCGGGAAAAAGAATTTCTGCGGCTGGTCTGCACCGAGCTGGCTTACCGAGAAATCGCCGATCAGATGAACCTCAGCGCCCGAACCATCGACGACTACCGTCAAAATCTCTTCAATAAATTAAAAGTCCATAGTAGAATTGGACTGGCTCTCTTCGCCATCAGGAATGGAATAGCAGAGGCGTAGTAAAAAGTAATTTTTTTTAAAAACTTCTCTTCTTACTAAAATGCTACTTGCGGCAAAATTTTTCAGGAACGCAAAGATCACAAAGAACCGCAGAGGGCGCGAAGGAATACGCGAAACGATAAACGATAAACGCAAGACGAAAATAACGCAAAGCCCGCGAAGAACCGCTAAGGGCGCAGAGGAACGCAGATTACGCAGAAAAGCGCAGATGACGCTGAACGACAAACCGTAAACCACAAACTGTAAACCTCAAACAACAAACCTCAAACCAACCATAAACTCTTTCGGCTTTGCCGCGGCCGCTCTACACCAGAAACTTCCCGATATACAGAATCTGGCCGAGATGGTAGATATTGTGTTGCGAAAGACCGTTGAGCAGGAAGCGGAAATTGTATTGGCGGTAATCCACAATCTCTTTTAAAAGCTGATCATTTTTATCATCCAGCAGCTTGATGATTTTTTCATGTATCGATTTGAACCGGGTCAATCCTTCTTTCCATTGATGTACCCGGGGATCTATTTTTATCCAGTCGTTTTCCTCAAAAGCTTTCAGATCCTGTATTGAATCGCCTTCCAGTCTTTTCAATACGAACTCGGCCCAGTTGATGCAATGATAAAGCAGCTCGGCCATGGAATGCCCGTTGCCATTGGGTTTGATGTAAACGTTCTTTTCGTTGATGCTTTCCAGGGCGGGAATGACCGGTTGCCCATACCAGGGGGTACCTTCCAGTATATTCTTCAGGTTTCGCTGTATGGATTGAACTTCCTTGTTCATTGAATTTGATTTTGGATGAGTGAACCCGCGCCAAAATTATGGAATCAAAAACTAATCCCCCGGGAACAACGTTAGGGCAGCGGGCAGGTGCATTTTTTAATTTCAAATGCGGCTTGCGGATAATTTGCAGGCATAAAAAAAGTCAAAAAGCTCCACCATGACGGGGTTAACTTTTTGACTTTTGATTTTTTACCTTTTATTTTCTATTTGCTCAGGTGCATGCTTCTTTCGCGATACAACTGTCTGAAGTAAGGATCTCTCAGGTCTTTGATGAAGCGGATCGCTTCTCCGGTCGATTTCATTTCAGGTCCGAGGTCTTTGTTAACGCCCGGGAATTTGTTGAAACTGAATACCGGTTCCTTGATCGCATATCCGTTCAATCGCTTCACAAACTTATGATCCTTCAACCTTAACTCACCCAACATCACTTTGGTGGCTACATTCAGATAAGGGATCTGGTAGGCTTTTGCGATGAAAGGAGTGGTACGGGAAGCACGCGGGTTGGCCTCAATCACGTACACTTTACCATCTTTGATGGCAAACTGAATATTGATCAGTCCGCGGATATTAAGTCGGAAGGCGATTTTCTTGGCGTACTCTTCCATGGTGGCTACAACCAGCGGGGTGAGGTTGAACTGTGGCAGTACGGCATTGCTGTCACCGCTGTGGATACCGGCGGGTTCGATATGCTCCATCACCCCCATCACATGAAAACTCTCTCCGTCGCAGATCGCGTCGATCTCGGCTTCCTGGCAACGATCCAGGAAGTGGTCGATCAGGATCTTGTTGCCCGGAATATGTTTGAGCAGGCTTACTACTGCATTTTCAACTTCATCATCATTGATAACAATACGCATCCGCTGTCCGCCGAGTACGTAGGAGGGGCGAACGAGCACCGGGTATCCGACCTTATTGGCTACCGCGATGGCTTCGTCCACATCGTAGGCAGTACCATAGTCGGGATAGGGAATATCGAGTTCTTTCAGCATGTCGCTGAAACGACCGCGGTCTTCGGCGATGTCCATATCATCGAAACTGGTTCCGATCAGTTTGATGCCTTTTTCGTGAAGGCGTTTGGAGAGTTTGAGAGCGGTCTGTCCTCCCAGCTGAACGATCACCCCGTAAGGCTGTTCGAGCTCGATGATTTCCCAGAGATGCTCCCAGTAAACCGGTTCGAAATAAAGCTTATCGGCCATATCGAAATCGGTCGATACTGTTTCGGGGTTGCAGTTCACCATGATGGCTTCATAACCTGACTCTTTGAGCGCAAGCAGGCCGTGAACGCAGCAATAGTCGAACTCTATACCCTGTCCGATCCTGTTGGGACCCGAGCCCAGTACGATTACTTTTTTCCTGCCGCTGACCTTGCTTTCGTTATGGTTGCCGTTTTCGAAGGTGGAGTAGAAATAAGGTGTTTTTGCTTCGAATTCCGCACTGCAGGTATCTACCATTTTATATACGCGGGTAATTCCTGCAGCCTTGCGCATTTCATAGATCGTTTCATCATTACCGTCCTGCATGATGAGTGAAATCTGCTCATCGCTGAAACCAAGGTGTTTGGCATCGCGCAGCAGCTCAACAGGCAGGGTATTGAGTTTGTATTTCGCGATTTCCTTTTCGAGATCGGCGATCTTTTTCACTTCATTCACAAACCACTTATCGATGCCGGTGGCTTTTGAAATTGTATTTACCGACACGCCCTGCATGATGGCGTCTTTGATACGGAAGAGGCGATCCCATTTGGGAACTTTGATGTATTCAATCAGCTCTTCGGCCGACATGAGGTTCTTGGTGTAATTACCGAGTCCAACCGCGTTATTTTCCAGGCTCTGGCAGGCTTTCTGGATGGCTTCGGCAAAACTTCTTCCGATCGACATCACTTCACCAACTGATTTCATCTGCAGGCCGAGGGTATCGTTCGCTCCCTTGAACTTATCGAAGTTCCAGCGCGGCATTTTCACGATCACGTAGTCGAGAGCGGGCTCGAAATACGCCGAGGTGGTCATGGTAATCTGGTTCTTCAGTTCATCCAGATGGTATCCGATGGCCAGTTTGGCGGCAATCTTGGCGATGGGGTAGCCGGTTGCTTTGGAGGCGAGGGCCGAAGAGCGGCTCACACGCGGGTTGATTTCCACTGAGATGATATCTTCCGTAGCGGGGTCCAGTGCGAACTGCACATTACAACCACCCGCGAAATTTCCCAGGCTGCGCATCATCTTGATGGCCTGGTTTCTCATTTCCTGGAAGGCCGTATCGCTGAGGGTCATCGCCGGAGCCACGGTTACCGAGTCGCCGGTATGTACTCCCATGGGGTCTACGTTTTCCACCGTACAGATGATCGCCACGTTGTCGTTCTTATCTCTTAACAGTTCCAGTTCATATTCTTTCCAGCCCAGTACGGCTTTTTCCACCAGTACTTCGTGGATGGGAGAGGCCGTTAAACCTCTTTCGAGGGCAGCATCCAGTTCATCCCGGCTGTGAACAAAACCACCACCGGTTCCCCCCAGGGTAAATGAAGGGCGAATTACCAGCGGGAAGCCGATCTCCTGGGCAAATTCTTTTCCTTCCAGCATGGAATTGGCCACTCTGGAGGGGGCCACCGCCACGCCGATCTTTACCATCAGCTGGCGGAACTTCTCGCGGTCTTCCGCGGTATTAATGGCATCCACATCCACCCCGATCATGCGGCAATTGTACTTTTCCCAAACTCCCAGTTCCTGGGCTTCGATGGCCAGGTTCAGGGCTGTTTGTCCGCCCATGGTGGGCAATACCGCGTCGATCTGGTTTTCTTCCAGTATCTGCTCGATGCTTTCAACGGTCAGCGGAAGCAGGTATACTTTGTCGGCCATCATCGGGTCTGTCATGATCGTGGCAGGATTGCTATTGATCAGGATTACCTTGATGCCTTCTTCGCGCAAACTGCGGGCAGCCTGGCTTCCTGAATAGTCAAATTCGCAGGCCTGACCGATGATGATTGGGCCTGAACCGATAATGAGGACCGATTTGATGGAATTGTCTTTTGGCATTGCTTTGTACTGCGGGTTTTTACTATAAATAAATCGGGCAAAAGTAACACGGCATGTCGATATTTCTAAATTAATTTGGGAGAAAATAATGAGAAGAACCCGGTGAGCCAGATGCAGATAGGCATTTGACTAATATTCAGGATTATCCGCTAACGATTGTGAGTCGAACTCAAGGCGCCCGGAAGGCGGGCAGAAGCAAAGGAGAGTGGGTAAATTTTTCCCGGTTTCGGGCTGAAAATAGAAAAGCCTTCGCCGACCGGCAAAGGCTTGAATTGCTAGCTAGAAATATTGTTGATGATTACATACGGTGGAAAGACGCGATCTCGATGTCGTCGAGCAGTACGCCACCACCTTTCAGTAATTTCTTGTTCTCGGCCATCTGTCGCTTCTCTTCAAAACGACTTCTGATTCTGAACACCCACTTCTGTTTGGCTTCGGTTCCTTTCAGGAAACCAACTAAGGATCCAAGGGACAATGCCACCATTAAGACCAGCCTGTTGATTGACTTTTTCATAAAACCCCCATGTAAAATTTTACCATCATTTATATAGACAAAATATATACGCCAAATGCTGTTCCATAGTTCATAAAAAATCGTACCACAAAGTGGGTATTCTTGAAAAATTAACATGTCAGGGTATTGACAATGCCAGTTATTTTTCGCACCAACAGATCTCCCACTCCACTAAGTTCATTTTAATCTTCGCAATATTTTTTGCCAATGAGCGAAGGGTGGGAATCATTTCGTCTTCGGGGTTTTTCACCCGGTTAATTGAACGGAAGCGATTAGTTTTGCAGCTTACCAACCCATTCAGATTTGAAGATGCGTTTCCCGCTGTTCGCGTTGCTCGCGGCATTGATTCCAGTTCCCGGCATTGGCCAGTTTTTCCCTGATGTGGAATATCCGAAAGGATATTTCAGGAATCCGCTTAACATTCCCATCGATCTCAGCGGGAATTTCGGTGAACTTCGGCCTAACCATTATCACATGGGCCTTGATCTAAAAACCAGGGCCGCAGAAAACCAGCCGGTATCGGCAGCTGCAGACGGATACATCGCCCGTATCAAGATCGAACCCGCCGGTTTTGGAAGGGCGATCTATATCAACCATCCCAATGGCTATACTACTTTGTACGCGCATCTCAACGACTTTAACCCGGCGCTTGAAAAATGGGTGAAGGAACAACAATACCGGGCTGAGAGCTGGGCGATACAACTGGAGCTGCCTCCGGGGCTGTTTCCGGTGAAGAAAGGAGATTTCATTGCCTATAGCGGAAATACCGGGGGATCACAGGCTCCTCACCTGCATTTCGAAATCAGACGAACAAGCGATGAGGTGAACCTGAACCCGATGTTATTCGGCTTTCCGCTGGAAGACCATACCAAACCGAGGCTGATCAGACTGGCGATCTACAACCGGCAGGCCAGTATATATGAAACCTCCCCTCTCTTGCTGCCATTGAAGGCAACGGCTTCAGGATACGCCACGGCGTCGTCGGTCATCACGATCCGCAGCCCGCGCATCAGTCTTGGGCTGAGTTCATTTGACACCCACGACGGTTCCAATAACCAGAACGGAGTTTATGAGGTGCAACTGTTTGTTAATGGTCGGCCGGAATCGGCTTTCCGCATGGATCAGATCAGCTACAACAGTACCCGCTACCTGAATGCACATATCGACTACCGCGGCAAATCTCTTGGAGGGCCTTTCATACAGTTGCTGTTTCCACTGCCGGGTTACTCACCGTCCATTTACAGCCTGCAGGCCGGTTCGGGACTGCTCGAGTTTGAGGAGGGAGAAGTGAAACAATTGCGGATCGTGGTAAAGGATGCCTATGGAAACAGCAGCGTGGTGAATGCCAGAGTTCAGTACATCAGCCAGGGATCGGCGATTCCTTCCGTTCCTTCCGGCAAAATGTTCTATCCGCAAATGCTCGACGGATGGGAAGGCCCGGAATGTGAATTTTATATTGGAGAAAGATGCCTTTACGACTCCGTCCATGTCCGCTATGCCTCAATGACCTCTTCAACACCCGGGGCCGTTTCTGCTTTGCACGCGATTGGCGCCCCCTATATTCCTCTCCAGGAAAGTTACCTGATCAGGATAAAACCTAACAAGTCGCTGACGACGGCGGATAAAGCCAGGACAGTGATGCAATGGTTCTCCGGAAGCAGGAAAGATGTGCAAAAGGTGGAGTGGCAACAGGACTGGGCAGCAGCCAGGTTCAGGGATTTTGGCTACTACCAGTTGCTGGTAGACGACCAGCCGCCGGAAGTGGTAATGCTCGCTCCCCTCACAGCCAAATCGGCACGCATCGCCTTTACGATCAGGGATAATCTCGAAAAGTTCAAAAACGTAAGAGCCGAACTGGATGGTAAATGGCTGCGTTTTACTAATGATAAAGGTCGAAACTTTTATTACCGTTTTGACGAAAAATGTGCTCCCGGAACGCACCGGCTCGTGATCAGTGCGGAAGATGAGGCCGGGAACAGAACCGTAAAAGAAATTAATTTTACCCGTTGAAAATCTTATGGCTGTTACATTAAAAGTTGGCGACAAGGCTCCTGAATTTTCCGCGCCGGATCAGCGCGGGCGAATGGTTTCCCTTTCCGATTATGCCGGCAAAAAGGTCGTGCTCTTCTTTTATCCTCAGTCCGGAACACCCACCTGTACGGTGCAATCCTGCAACTTGAGAGATCATTTTTCTGCCCTGAAAAGAAAAGGCTTTGTAGTAATAGGGGTGAGCCCTGATTCCGTTGCCAAACAAAAAAATTTTTCCGCCAAACAGGAGTTGCCCTATCCCATCCTGGCGGATGAATCTCATGAAGTATTGGAGAAGTACGGTGTCTGGGATTGGAAGAAAACTTTTGGCATTGAATATATGGGTGTGCTCCGAACCACTTTCCTGATCGACGAAACGGGCATCATCCGTCATATTTTCCTCAAACCCAAAAGCAAAATGCATTCGGAAGAAATACTGGCTGCTTTCAAAGCGAATTCTTGGAATTAAAGAGAATAGGAAAAGCTGTAGTATAATAAGCTACTAAATTTCTTTTAATCCAGCTCTTTAAATAATCAAATGAAGTATACTCTATTATTTTGGTTACTATTTTATGGTTTACCAAAATATAAAACGATCGACGGAATAAAAAGTGATTTTCAAAGTTTTGGTGAGCTTATATTTTTTGGATGCAGGAAGTGAAATTAATATATTTGTATTGCTTGCTAAACTCTGCTTATGGGGACAAACCTTCTTCCAGGTAATATTCTTAAAAAATATGAAGTGCATGAATGGAAACATGCTTGCGCAATTCTTAAAAGTGATTTCCCTAATGAATGGAATGATATTATTCAAGTTTTGTCAAATTTCAAGCTTTGCAAATCATATATATCAGAGGGGGGAGGAGCTAAGTCAAAAGTCTCTGAATTCATAGATAGCTATCTTTATAAACGAGGGTGGCAAGAAAAGTTGTTTTCAACTTCTGTAAAAGTTGATGAAGTGGAAATGAATTCCCCAACACATAAAGTGGATTGTTATAAAAATAAGATAGCGTTAGAAATTGAATGGAATAACAAAGACCCATTTTTTGATAGAGATTTGAACAATTTTAGACTTTTATTCGATTTAAGGGCCATAAGTGTTGGAATAATTATTACAAGGTGTGATCATTTACAGCAAATATTTAATGATCTTGGGAGAGGGAAATCCTTTGGAAATTCAACCACACATATGAGTAAATTATTGCCGCGAATATTAGGTGGGAGTGGATCGGGTTGCCCTATTTTAGTTTTTGGAATTTCAAATTTGTTATATGATGAAGATTGTTAAAGAGGACTACAAGTCTTCGGTTGCAATAGATTTTGTTAATTCTGTTGAAGAAAAGGCATATAGAACGATCTTGGCGGATCCTCCATGGCGTTTTTTAAATCGTACAGGCAAAGTAGCCCCCGAACACAAAAGGTTAAATCGTTATGGAACTTTATCTGTTGAAGAGATTATGGAAATGCCAGTATCTCTTGCTGCAATGGACAAAGCACATCTTTATCTGTGGGTTCCAAATGCACTTCTAAAGGAGGGGTTGCAAGTTATGGAGGCTTGGGGATTTCAATACAAATCTAATCTGATATGGCACAAAGTTAGAAAAGATGGTGGGCCTGACGGTCGAGGTGTTGGTTTTTATTTTAGGAATACAACAGAAATTATTTTGTTTGGAACGAGAGGAAGTATGAGAACACTTGCACCAGGCAGAAGTCAAGTAAATATCATTCGAACCCAAAAACAAGAACACTCTAGGAAGCCCGATGAACTTTACGAAATTATAGAAAGATGCAGTCCAGGTCCATATCTTGAGATATTTGCAAGAGGTACAAGAAAAGGATGGAAAGGGTTTGGGAATCAGGCAGATGAATATAATATCGAATGGGATACATATCAGTCAAATAGTCAAAAAAGTATTAAAAGGCAAGGGGAGTTATTATTGAAAAGGGCAAAATGAAATTAGATTTTAAATTCAACCCAATTAACTTTCATTTGGACCGAAAATTATTTTGAATTAAGTATTGTAATAAAAAAGGATGTCTCATTTGAGACATCCTTTTTTATTACAATTGAGAGATTACGATTTATTAAAACTTACTATTTCGCTGTTTATTTGAACGCTTTCTTGCTTTCGGTAGCAGTATTATTGTCGCCGGAAGCCATATCGATCATGGCAGTCAGTTCTTCGATCAGCTTGTCATCGCTGCCTCCGAAACCTACAGATTTGAAGCGGATCACTCCATTTTTATCCAGAACGAATTTGGTAGGGATGCCTTCCACTTTAAACTGTTCTACCACTTTGTTGTCGTTATCGAGCAGCACGTGGAAAGAATATTTGTTGGAAGCGATGAAATCACCGGCATTCTTTTTCTTGTCTTCTACGTTGTTCTCCCAGGTATCGATGAAGATGAATTTCACATTGGGATTGTCTTTGTACTTGGTCACCATTTTCTGCATACCGGGGAAGCTGGCCTTGCAGGGTCCGCACCAGGTTGCCCAAAAGTCGACGATCACCACTTTGCCTTTCAATTCTGAGATATCGATTTTTTTACCATCCAGGTCGTTGAGGGCGAATACCGGTGATTTTTCGTTGAGCATTGACTTACGGAGCTCCACCAGCATGCGCTCGATATTTTCTTTTTGCAGGGCTGTCAGGTAATCGGAAAATCCCTTGTCGGAACCTTTTTCTTTTTCCCAAACCCGCTGAAGAATATCCTTCATGGCGAGACTGCTCTTGCCGTCTTTCACGAATTGTTCGATTTCTTTCTTGTACTGCTTCATAGGCAGCACTTTCTCGGCCAGCAAAGCGTAGGTGTTGTTCTGGTCGGCATCCTTGCCTTCGCCAATGGTAATAGCGGCGTCTTTGGCATAGGGGAATCCCTTTTTGTACTGGCCGGATTTGAACATTACCATGCCATAGGTATCTGCGAACATACCGTAGGTGAATCTTCTTGACTTATCCCACTGTTTCTGGGTCATGTAACCAGGCTTGGTGCCTGTCGGTTTTTGCCATTCTGACTTGGTGTACTGGGTGGCAAAATTGGAAAACTCCTCAGCCAGTTTGAGATTGTCGCTGGTTTTTTGCATTTCCCAGGCGGCGCTGTTGTACATCTGGGCCTGGGTAAATTTGTCGGAGATTTTGGGAACCGCGTTTTTGAATTCTTCCCATTTCTTTTGGCTCATATACATATTAGCCAGTCCTGATTCGAAATAGCCTTTGTTCCCTTTCAGGTATTCCCAGTTTTTATCTGTTTCCAGCTTTTTGAGGATATCAGCCAGCATTTCTTCTTTCTTCACAGGGTCTTGCTCGCGATTGAATTTGGTGACAATTTCATTGACGGTCCACTTGCCATTGGGGAATTTCTCCTTTTTAAGGTTAGTGAACATCTTCATTTGCTCGGGCAGTTTGGCAGCCCGGTAGAGGCTTTCAATGTTGGTATAGTCCGCTTCCTCTTTCAGGCCTGCTTTAAGGGTTGCTTCGATCTCTTTCTGGAAAAGGGCGGGAGCTTCGTCCTTCTTCACCTGGTTAACCAGATATATGTAGAGGCTCAGGTTATCTTTTTTGGACTCGGGATATAATTCAATTTCTTTCTGAAGTGATTCAAGCGCTTTGTCATTGTTCCTGTCGAGCCCTACCTGGCTTCCGGCATATTGGTAAAAAGAGGCCAGCTGGGCATAGCTGCCTTTACGGGCTTTTCCGTTTTCAGACAGTTGAATAAAGTATCCGTTATTGAAATTGTTATCGAATTTATTGTCGGCGGAAAAACCGAAATAGAGAAAACTGGTACCCGTATCGGTCTGTACGGTAAAAGTGAATTTTCCACCGGCTTTCGTCAGTGTAAGATCATTGGCATTTTCATCGCCTTTGCTGTTAAAGAGGTGTACCACGCCTTCAACCGGCTTCATGGTATTGGCAATATCACCTGCGGGGGTATAAGTGAAGGTGATCAGGTCGCCCGGTTTGGGTTTTTCCGGAGTGTAAGTGAAATTGCTTTGTCCAAATCCTGCCAAAGATGCCAGCAGAAGGACAACGAAAAGAATTTTTCTCATGATGGTGTGATTTGCTTAAAGATAGGGATGTTTCGAAACTAATCGGGGGCGAATGTTACAATAGCAGGATTTGATGGACGAGCGGCCAGGATTTAACCGACTGTTAAGGTTTACTCACATATATATGCGATTAAAAATCATTTTCCTGGCAATGATAACCGATGAATATTGCCTCCGATGTGGCCTTCCCTCCCCGTATTATTTTTTGTGATGGATCCTGTTAACCGCTAAACGGGACTTTCCGCAAGGGGCGATTTTTGTACATTAGGAAGTCTGGGCTTCCTGTTCGGATCACCTCCCTGTATCGGAAAGAGGAAAGATCTATTCAACTCTTAATCAATATTCATAGTAAGTCAAATTAAATACATGAAAGTCTTATACCTGATAATTGCAATCGTTTGCGCGGGCATTGCCTGCGATTTTCCCGGCCCGCGATCCGCAAAGGAAGGGGTATCTGCGAATTTACTACCTGTATTTTGTGCACCTTCCTTTGACACGAGCAATATGCGCGCGGGCAATGCACCGCTTTTCAGCAATTTCAGCAAGGCGCATATTCAAGTATCGACCAGTCAACAGAAAGCACAGGCCTATTTCGACCAGGGTCTTACGCTTATTTATGCATTCAATCACGGCGAAGCCGCCCGCTCATTTTATGCGGCATTAAAATATGATTCGACGCTGGCGATGGCCTATTGGGGATTGGGAATGGTACTTGGTCCCAATTACAATGCTGCTCTCAATCAAAGCCTGATACAGGAAATCGGGGGGGTGATGGATAAAGCAAAAGCGTTAAGCGGAAATGCCAGCCCAAAAGAAAGAGCATTGATCGCCGCGTTGTGCCAGCGGTTTCCAAAACAACCCGTAAGCGATATGATACCCTATGCAACAGCCTACGCCAACGCGATGAAAGAGGTGTTCGAAAAGTTTCCCGATGACGCGGAAGTGGCTGCCCTATACGCCGATGCCATTATGAACGAACATCCCTGGAATTTCTGGTTGAAAGATGGAACCGCACAACCCTGGACAGCCGGCGTAATGAAGGTTCTCGAAGAAAGCATTCGAAAATTTCCAACCGGAATTGGCCTGCATCACATGTACATTCATGCCGTCGAAGCTTCGCGTCAACCCGAGAAAGCACTCGCCTCCGCTGCCTTGCTGGAAACAATGGTTCCCGGTGCCGCTCACCTGGTACACATGCCCTCGCATATTTATATCCGGACCGGCGACTACCATCGCGGTGTGCTGGTGAACGAATGGGCTGCTGATGCCGACAGCCAGTATGTAACGCAATGCAAAGTGCAGGGCACATACCCAATCATGTACTATCCACACAACGTTCATTTCCTGGCAGCCTGCGCCTTTCTGGAGGGAAATAGTAAAAAGGCGTTGAAAGCAGCCTGGATGGTAAGCCGGATCGCCGATAAAAGATATATCGTGGAGAATGTAACCGTGCAACATTATTCGATTATTCCTTTTTATGTAATGGTGCAGCTGGGTGAATGGAACGATATCCTGGCACTGCAACCCCCTGGGGAGAATCTCCTCTACCCCCGTGCGATCTGGCACTACGCCCGTGGGATGGCTTATGCAGCCAAAGGATTACCGGATGAAGCCAGGGCCGAATTGAATACGGTGAAAAATTATATGGATAACCCAGCACTAGAAAAAATGCTGATATGGGAAACCAATAACGCCCGACAACTGGTAACAATCGCCTATAATACCCTGAAAGGAGATATTTTTACTCGCGAGAAAAAGTTCCCGGAATCGTATGAGGCTTACCGTAACGCGATCGCTCTTGAAGATGCGCTGACCTATCAGGAGCCGCCCGACTGGTTCTTTTCCGTTCGGCATAGCCTGGGCCATGCCCATTTGGTGGCCGGGGACTATGCGCAGGCAGAAAAAGTATTTCTTGAAGACCTACAAACATTCCGTGAAAACGGTTGGGCTTTGATGGGATTGTACCAAGCGCTGGAAGGTCAGCGAAAAAAGGAAGAAGCCATTGCTGTAAAGAAAAGATTTGAAAAGGCTTGGCAGTATTCCGATATCGAAATCCAGTCGTCAAGAAAATATTGATAAAACTTTGTAATGAAATGCCGGTTACTCCGTCTTAATCTTTATGGGTAGAATTTAATTATTCTCATCTGGCAGTTAGTTTTTTTTGGACGCCCTTCCTTTCCAGGAAGGGCTTTTCCCTTTTCAGTTTAGCGTAGGAAGCCTCAAAAGATGTTTTGCAACACCACCCTGTAAAGTCCTTTTAGAGGATACAAGCAGGGTATTCACGGAATTCCGGCCGGAAACCGGGCGGTTCAAGAAACTTCCTCCTCATTTCTCCCGTATATAATTAATTGAAGAATGACCGAAGTCAAGAGCGGTCATTGATCTCATGGGTTATTTTTAGTTTTAGGGTTTGGTCCCCGCTCTTTCCAGGGCGGGGTTTGTTTGTGGCAACCTTTTTTATCGCTTTGCCGTAATTCATACAGGCGCCTTCAACACAGATTAGTCAATTTCTCAAACACTTATGATGAAATATATCATTGGAGCCATGGCTATATGGCTTATGGCATCGGCATGCTATTACCATAAAGAAGAGTTGCTTTACCCGGGTGCGGTAAACTGTACAGGCGTTAATGCCAGGTATGGCACTGATGTGTTACCGGTGGTGCAGGCGAAATGCTCCCTGGCGGGCTGTCACGACGCGGGCTCGGTCAATGCAGGAGGGCCTCTCACCAGCTTCGACCAGGTTAAGGCAAAAGCCAGCCGTATCCGTACCCAGGTACTAAGCGGTGCCATGCCGCAAAATTCGAGTTTGACGGCAGAGGAGCTCAGACTGATCGTTTGCTGGATCGACAGCGGCACTCCCAATAATTAATCTCTATGAAACGAAGGTATTTTTTTGGAATCACCATGCTCCTGCTGCTGATCGGAGGCACTTACCTGTACACGGAATACACCCGCAAGCGGGTGGATACAAAATCGCAGCCTCCCTCCTTCAAACTTCAGGCGGGGAGTTGGTTAGAGGAATTTGCCGCCAACGAGCAGGCTGCGGCCAAAAAATATGCGGGCAGGGAAATATTTGTTGAGGTAACAGGAGAGGTGGTAGAAATTCTTCCCCTGGATCCGGGCCATTATACCATCCTTCTCGGCCAGCAGCGAAATACTTCCTCGGTCAGGTGCCGGATGGATTCTCTGTACAACCAGGAACTGGCTGGTGTTCAACCTGGACAAACTCTTACCATCAAAGGACAGTTTACCGGCTTCAAGGCAGACGAGCTGGGCATTGGAGCCGATATCGAAATGAATTTTTGTGTTTTAGTAAAAAAATAGTGGCCTCATGAAATGGATACTGCTGATGTTGTTTATCATTTTTTCCCAATGGGCAGCTGCCCAAAACAGGTACTACACCAAAAACGGGCGTATTAGTTTTTATTCCGACGCTCCGATGGAGAAAATTGAAGCAGTAAACCGAAGCGTGAGTGCCGTGCTGGACAAAACAAGCGGGCAACTGCAGTTTCTGGTACTGATGAAAGGCTTTGAATTCAGAAAAGCGCTGATGCAGGAACATTTCAATGAAAACTATGTAGAAAGCGACCGCTACCCGAAAGCCCAGTTTCGTGGAATGCTGGTCAACAATGCGAAAATCAACTATGAACAGGAAGGCAAATATGAGGCGATTGTAAAAGGAACACTCAACCTGCATGGTAAGGAGCAGGAAGTTGCGACAAAAGGAACCCTTTCCGTAAAAAACGGCAAACTGATTTGTGAGGCGGTATTTACGATCCGCCTGGGCGACTATGACGTGAAAATTCCCTCGCTGGTCAAAGACAAAGTTGCAGAACAGGTATCCATTACCGTCAGCTGCCAGCTCGACCCACTTCAATGAAAAAGCAAAACATTTTTAACTATGAAGAGAAGCACGATTATAATCTTTATGTCCTGCTGTTGCAGTTGCCTGATGGCACAGACAGACACTGCCGATTTGATGAAGTCGCTGCCCCCTTCTTCGGGGAATAAAAGAGAATTTGTTTCTAATGCCTTTAAATCTTCCCGCGTCATCAATGGTCAGTCGATCGAGTTCATTGGGAAAAATGTGCTTGACGTACGCATTCTGCACCGCTTTGGTTATATAAACGAGGGCGCCGGAAACCTGTTCGGGCTGGACGAAGCCAGTATGAGAATGGGGTTCGACTACGGAATTAGAAACAATCTTACCATTGGAATTGGCCGGAGCACTGCTAAAAAGGAACTGGATGGATTTATCAAGGCCAGACTGCTGCGGCAAGCCGTTGAAGGCGGCTCGTCCGTAACCCTGGTGTGGGTGAGCGGCCTAACCCTCTTCACCACCAAATGGGCGGACAAGGAAAGAGAGAATCTTTTCTCTTCCCGTATTGCCTATTACCATGAATTGATTGTTGGCCGGAAATTCAATGAGCGAATCAGCCTTCAATTGTCACCCCTGTTTGTACATCGCAATCTCATTGATTCAGTAATAAACAACAACGATACCTGGGCGATTGGAATAGGAGGGCGGCTGAAGGTAACGAAACGGATAGCCTTTGTAATAGACTATCATCCCATTCTATCCGGCAGGCAGAACGGAACCTACGATCCGCTGTCAGTGGGTGTAGACATAGAAACCGGCGGCCATGTATTTCAGCTTCATTTCTCCAATGCGACCGGCATGAACGAAAAAGAATTCATCACCAATACCACCGGACGGTTTTTTGAAGGCGATATCCGGTTCGGATTCAACCTTTCAAGAGTATTCAGCCTGAACCGAAAAGCCAAAAGCCTGTAATGCTGCTTAGCCTGCACCGATAATGCTGAATGAACTTTTATTGTTTATACACCGTAAAACAAAAGCTCACATCGGTGGCTGCTCCCAGGGTGTTAAACGTATATACATAAAGATTACCTCCTCCGCTTCCGGTTGAGCAAATTGCCGGGACGCCGCTGGAACAGGTAACCACCGCAGTATAAGTTTGGAAATGATACGATTCTCCGGTAATCGTGATCGCGAAAAAGCCGGTTCCTATTTTTGAAACGGTGAAATTTCCACTGCCGCTGTTAACAGCGGGAGCCGGTGAAATGTTTCCGTATGCGATCGGGGCCAAATTGGCCGATCCGGTACTGGAATTCAAAAGCTTGCCCGCCATCTTGATGTTACCGGCCACATCCAGTTTTTCATTCGGCGAAGCGCGCCCGATACCAATATTGCCAGCAGCTCCGGAAATGGTCATCTGGATCGTTCCATTCAATGCAAAATCGAGGTAATCGCTGGTATTGAGATAACTCCGAATCTGCCAGGTACGGGTGTTGCTGCCAGCGTTCTTGAATTGAATAATAGGACCCGTACTGGCCGATGAATCATACAGACTCAGTGTGGGACTGGAAGTGGAAGTTCGATGGTCGATCTGTAATTTTCCTCCCGGTTGCATGGTTCCAAAACCAGTGAGGCCCGATTCATCAAAATACATCATGGGCTTGTACCCCGATGGAGAAAGATAATTCAGGCTGAAATTATTGGTGGCCACATTCCCCAGGTATCCCAAAAACTGGAATTTTTTGGTAGAATTGATATTGGCAAAATCAATGATTGATAAAGAGCCTGCGCTCTCAATGCCGGATTTTTCACCAGATGCCATAATCTCCAATTGCGGATTGTCGTAAGGCAGGGATAGCTTATTATTCAGAGAAAGAGTGGCATTCCTTCCCGAATAACCATTCATATAGTGGCGACCGGCGAAAATAAAATAAGCCGTGTCATCCGTGGACGTTTTTATCAGTAAAGCTTTTCCAAAAACATCAGAAGTTTTGACGGTGAGTTTCGCGCCCGGATTGGATTCGCCGATTCCGACATTCTGGGCCTGAACAGAAATTAACAACAGGAGTAACCCCGCCGCCGCAAGGTATTTTTTCATGATAGCAGTTTGTATGGTTATGGTTTTGGTTAAGGTGCTGGTTAAAGCTATGGGATTTGTATAAAATCTGCAATCACCTTTTTGTGTAATAGCGGCCCATCCATCGACAAAATTCTGAAAGCTAAAGAAGTACAGCTAACTGAGGCAAATGGGTAAAATTCTGTGTGTCGACATTAAGCAATTACGCATGGCTGATCAGTAATTACCAGATCGGATGTAGTTGTCGGCTATCCTCTATGTCTTACACCCAGGTAATCTCTCCATGATCGAAGGATCGATCAGATGTCAGCAGCCGGCCATCGGAAGTAATGCCCAGTATGGTTGTTTCAAAGACGATATTGTCCCTTTTCAGTTTCACTTTTTCGCCCCTTTTGTACAGGGCAGCCATATACTGCTCCAGCACATATTCTTTTCCCTTTTCGCGCCATTCGGCAAACCGCTTTTCGATTGCTCTGCAGCATTCACGGGCTATTTCCAACAGATCGAAGGTTTTGCCCGTGATCTGCCTGAGAGAAACCGGCCGCCCGGTTCCTTCCTCAAAATGCCCCTGGTTAATGTTGATTCCGATACCCGCAATGGCCCATTTCCAGGTTCTTTCTGCCGGACTGTCGGCCCCAATTACAGATTCAATCAATATTCCACCTGCCTTTCTGTCCTGCCAATACACATCATTGGGCCATTTGATGCGGGTGTCTTCCGGGCCGGCTTTCATTTTAAAAAAATCATAACAACCCAGGGCCACAATGGCCGATAATACGAATTGCTCATGAGAAAGCAGCGGATGGGGAGAGACAACCACCGACATCATGATATTTTCGCCGGCAGTACTCTGCCACTGCCGGCCCCGCTGACCCCGGCCGGCAGTCTGTTCGAGGGCAAAAAAGACACTGCCATGTGAGGCTAAACCCTTCTGTACCTGTGCCATGGCATAGTTGTTGGTGCTGTCAACCGTAGGGAGTACAGTAAAGGATTGGCCAATAGGTGGAAACACAGGTTTTTGTGGCAACAATGTACTATTTTTGAGCATTGCGAAAATAGGACTTTGAGCGAACAGGAGAAGGATAGAACCAAACAGGTAAAAAATTGTTGCTAAACAGGCTCTTCAGGCTTTAGGTGACAAACAGGATTCGAAGCACAACTCCATAAAACCGACATAAATCAATTTGATCATTTTAAACAGTTTGATTATTGGAACAACTTTCTAAGTTAGCTGCACGCCGCAAACGCAGCGGAGTTACCCGGTTAAACAAAAATTCTAAGATCCTTAAATCAATTGTTCACGCAATCCAGGAAAAAAAAGGCGAGCATATTGTTTCCCTCGACCTGAGAAGAATACCTGAAGCCGTTGCAGATTTTTTCATCATCTGTGAAGCGAGCAGCCAGGTTCAGGTGAAGGCGATTGCAGATTTTGTGGAAGAATACCTGAAGCAGAACCTGGGTGAAACGCCCTATCGCCATGAAGGCATGCAACAGGCTCACTGGATCCTGATCGATTATGTGAACGTAGTCGTTCACGTAATGCAGTCCGAAACACGGAAGTTCTACAAACTCGAAGAAATGTGGAGCGACGGAGAAAAAGAGGAACTGTAAACATCAACCTAATCAAAGAAAATCAAGAGTAGAAACATAAAGAATATGTCACAAGACGATCAAAGACAACCCGACCGGAATAACCGGTTTAAACCGAGAGAAGATGGCAACGGCTCCAGAAAACCACCCAGATTCAATATTTATTGGGTTTGGGCCATCATATTCGCAGTATTGGTAGGCTTCCAGATATTCGGACTTTCCCCGGAAGCAAAACGTCTCGACTCCTACAAAGAGTTTCGCGACGAGATGCTCCTTAAAAAAGACGTTGAAAAACTGGTAATCGTCACCAATAAGAATCTCGTTCGCGTTTACATCAAAAAAGACAGTCTCAACAAGCAGTACTACCGCGATAAATTCGGCAAAGACTGGCAAACGGTTTCAAAATCTTCAGGTCCTCACTTCGAATTTACGAGTACCAAGGCCGACGATTTCGTGAAACAGTTAAACGAATTGTTCGAGAAGAATCCCGGTATTGAAGTGGATTACAACCTCACCACGGAAGGGGAGTGGTTCAGTCCGTTCATCAGTTTTGTGCTTCCCCTGCTGATCATTGTGCTGATCTGGATCATGCTGATGCGCAAGATGGGCGGAGGTGCCGGTGGCGGCGCCGGGCCGGGAGGTATTTTCAATATTGGCAAATCAAGGGCAACTCTCTTCGACAAGGGCACAAAAGTGAACATCACTTTCGCTGATGTAGCCGGCCTCGACGAAGCAAAAGTGGAAGTAATGGAAATCGTCGACTTTCTGAAGAGCCCCAAAAAATATACCTCTCTCGGTGGTAAGATCCCGAAAGGCGCGCTCCTGATAGGCCCTCCGGGTACCGGTAAAACCCTGCTGGCAAAAGCGATGGCCGGAGAGGCACAAGTGCCCTTCTTCAGCCTCAGTGGTAGTGATTTCGTGGAGATGTTTGTAGGTGTCGGAGCAAGCCGTGTTCGTGACCTGTTCAAGCAGGCCCGCGAAAAAGCACCCTGTATCATATTTATCGATGAGATCGACGCCATTGGTCGCGCACGCGGTAAGAACGCCATCATGAGCAATGATGAGCGGGAAAGCACGCTCAACCAACTGCTGGTAGAAATGGATGGCTTTAGCGGGGAGAGTGGCATCATCGTTCTGGCCGCTACCAACAGGCCGGATGTACTCGATAGCGCCCTGTTGCGCCCCGGTCGTTTCGATCGCCAGATCTCTATCGACAAGCCCGACCTGAAAGGAAGGGAAGCCATCTTCAAGGTTCACCTGAAGCCCATCAAGATTTCACAGACCCTCGATATTCATAAACTGGCAGAACAAACACCTGGATTCGCCGGTGCCGATATTGCCAACGTTTGTAACGAAGCGGCCCTTATTGCAGCAAGGAAAGGAAAAGAGGCGGTGGATATGGAAGACTTCCAGGATGCGGTGGACCGCGTTATCGGCGGACTGGAAAAGAAAAATAAGATCATTTCTCCCGAAGAGAAAAAGATCATTGCCTATCACGAAGCGGGTCATGCCATTTGCGGATGGTATCTCGAACATGCCTACCCCCTGCTGAAAGTTACCATCGTTCCGAGAGGAACGGCGGCACTGGGCTATGCACAGTACACTCCCAAGGAACAATATCTGTACAACACCGATCAGCTGATGGATCAGATATGCATGACCCTGGGTGGACGCGCCAGTGAAGACATTTTCTTCCAAAAAATTTCTACAGGCGCTCAAAACGACCTTCAGCAGATTACCCGAATCGCCTATTCGATGGTAACCGTGTATGGCATGAACAGTAAGGTAGGTAATGTGAGTTTCTACGATCCGGCGGCTGAGAATTCTTTCACCAAGCCTTATTCCGAAGAAACTTCGAAACTGATAGATGAAGAAGTTCGTAAGCTGATCGACACCGCCTACGAAAAAACCAAGGAGTTGCTGGTCGAGAAGAAATTGCAGGTGGAGAAACTGGCAGAAGCCCTGCTCGACAGGGAAGTATTATTCCAGAGTGATGTGGAGGCGCTGATCGGCAAGAGACCTTTTGGAGAGAAGAAGACCATTCATGTAGTGGATGAAGCCAGTGATAATGGACTGGGAGGTTCGGCCATCAGCAACCCGCTGCCTGGCATTGAACCAAGCCAGCCTTAATGCAAAAACAACGGAAATTTTCTGATCAAGCGGGATTTTTGTCCCGCTTGATTTCTATAAAACAGTTCCATTTTTAAAAACCTGCCTGCATGCCTATCAATATTACCCCTTCGAAGGAGAATATTCTTAAAAGGATCAGGAAAGCACTGGCTCAATCGACCCCGCAGCCTTTCCCGCAATCTGAAAATGCACAGCAGGTATTCCTGCCTTCCAGGCAGGAGCTGGAAGTGGAATTTGCCGAACAGTTCACGCGCCTCCAGGGAAAGTTCGCCTATTGCGCCGATGGTGCCGATCTTGCCGCCCAACTCCAGGGCCTTGCTGCACACTTCAACTGGAACAACCTCTACTGCCGCGACCAGGGCATAAAAAACCTTCTCCACGCACAAGGATTTACGCTAACCGATTATGCCGACCTGGCCAGTTGTGATGCCGCCATTACCGGATGCGAATTGCTGGTGGCACGCACCGGCAGCCTTGTAATGAGTGCGGTAGAAGAAAGCGGGAGAACAACCAGCGTTTACGCACCCATTCATATTTGCATCGCCCGTACCAGTCAGCTGGTGTACGATATCCGCGATGCCCTCCAGGCAATGAAGGAGAAATATGGAAACAGACTTCCCTCTCTTATTACTTTTGCCAGCGGACCCAGCCGAACCGCTGATATCGAAAAAACACTCGTTACCGGCGTTCATGGACCGAAAGAAGTGTATTGTTTTTTGATAGAAGGCTGAGTACAGGGTCGTATCTTTATAGTGTATGAAACCTGAAACCTATCAACTCTTTGTTTATGGGTCCCTGAGGAAGGGATTCAACCACCCTGCTTACCAGTATATCAGCAATTTTTTTACACTCACCGGTCCTGCCAAAGTGAAAGGACAGTTGTATGATATGGGGGAGTTCCCTGCTGCGGTTCCCTGCATGACCGACGACTATATCGTGGGTGAATTGTACACTTTGAAAAACGCGGATGAATTTGGCTGGGCCATCGCCCAGATCGACGATTACGAAGGAGTTGTTACTGAACTGGGAGAAATACCATTATACCGCCGGGCCACTACTACGGTAGAATGCAATGGGTATAGCAGCCAGGCATGGATTTATTGGTATAATGGCGATGTTTCCGGTCACCCCGTTATCGAAAGCGGTGATGTATTACAGTATCGTTCACAGAAACAGGCCAAATAACGATCTGCGATTTCCTATTAATTTTACTTGATGCAAATACCTGCTGGTAAAAAAGTCTATTTCCTTTCGGATTTTCATCTCGGCGCTCCCAATGCAGCTGAAAGCCTGCAGAGAGAAAAGAAGATCGTTTCCTTTCTGCAGGAGATCAGGCAGGATGCCGCCGAAATATTCATCGTAGGCGATCTGTTTGATTTCTGGTATGAATACAGGCAGGTAGTACCCAAAGGATATGTCCGCATTTTAGGCGAAATGGCCGCCATTACCGATTCCGGCATTCCCATTCATTTCTTTGTCGGCAACCACGATATGTGGATGAAGGATTATTTTCAGCGGGAACTCAATATCCCGGTCTATTTCGAACCTGCCGAATTCGAATACAACGGTAAAAAGTTTCTCGTAGGTCATGGCGACGGGCTGGGCCCGGGTGATCATGGATACAAAATGCTGAAAAAGATATTTCGCAATCCCTTCTGCAAATGGCTTTTTGGGGTGCTACCCCCGGTGGTGGGTGTGGGAATTGCCAATTATTCCAGCCGCCGCAGCCGGGCAGTAACCGGCAACAACGATGGCCAGTTTTTGGGAGAAGACCGCGAATGGCTGATCCAGTACTGTAAAGAAGTGCTGAAAACAAAGAGCTATGACTTCCTGGTATTTGGTCACCGGCATTTGCCCATCGATTTTTCCCTGCAACCCGGAAGCCGGTATATCAATCTGGGAGACTGGATACGTTATTATACATATGCGGTGTTTGATGGGAATGATGTTCGACTTACTACCCGTTATCCCGAACTGGAACACCTGATTGTAAGAAAATAATGCAGCGCATTCTATTCATATTCCTGGTTACTGTTGCCTGCCCCGCCAGGGCGCAGGTAGATTCTCTATTTGTACTGAACAAATCCATTGCAGGAGAATTCACCGATTTTACGGTCGATAATCTGGATAATATCTATCTGTTCAGTCCCGGCGGTCAGATGAAAAAACTCAATGCCAATGGCGACTCAGTAGCCGTTTTCAATGATGTTCGCAGGTATGGTAAACTATACGCCATCGATGTGAGCAATCCCTTGAAGGTATTGTTGCATTTCCGCGACTTTGGTACGGTGGTAGTGCTGGATCGCTTTCTCAGCAGGAGATCGGTGATAGATCTTCGCCGCCAGGGCCTGTACCAGGTCAGGGCCATCGCGCAGGCTTATGATAATGGCTATTGGGTATATGATGAACTGGAGGCCAAGCTCAAACACCTCAATGATGCCGGCCAGGTAATCGATCAGTTTACAGATTTCAGGCAACTTTTCGACTCGGTGCCCTCCCCCCAGGTGATCATAGATCAAAACAAATTGCTGTATCTCTATGATGAAAAATTCGGGGTCTATATATTCGACTATTATGGAGCACTGAAAAAGAAAATCCCCCTGCGGGGTTGGAAAGATTTTACGGTAATCAATAATATTCTATTCGGGCGAGACGGGAATACTCTTTTCCGTTACGAACCTGACAATTTCAAACTGCAACAATTTCCTCTCAATGGTGCGCTCCGGCAGGCCGGCAAGATCATGATCACCCCAGAAAAACTCTATCTTCTGCGGAACGACAGGGTCGAAATCTTCTCTTATCGCCGCTAACCGTAACTTTGGACTATGAAAAAGATCCTGGACTGGGAGATACTGGATAACTCACTTCAAAGTTACCTCATCGCGGCAGGTGTTATCCTGGTGGTGGTATTGTTTAAAAGATATCTTTCTCGGTACATCGCCGGTCTGATCTTCCAGGTGATCCGAAAGATCGCCAAAGGAGTGGAGAAAAGATCTTTCATCGACCTCGTAGTGGCCCCTCTCAATACATTTCTGGTGATCCTGGTGTCGCTGATCGCCATCGACAAACTGAATTTCCCCGCAGAACTGAATTTTAACATTTACAAGGCCTCCTTCAAATCGATACTGGAAACGCTTTCCATCATTGTTCTCATCATCGCGTTTATCTGGCTGCTGTTGCGGATCATCGATTTCATCGCCCTGATTCTGGAACAAAAGGCAAACCTGACAGTTGATCATACCGATAACCAGCTGATTGTTTTCTTTAAGGATTTTTTCAAGGTAGTATTGATAGTCAATGGCATCCTGATGATCCTGAAATTCGGATTCCATTTCAATATCGCCAGCCTCATTACCGGACTGAGCATTGCCGGTGCTGCCATTGCCCTTTCTTTGCGCGAAAGCCTCGAAAACCTCATCGCTTCCTTTATCATTTTCTTCGATAAACCATTTCGGGTGGGCGACCAGGTAAAGGTGCAGAACATTACCGGAACCATCGAGAAGATCGGGTTAAGAAGCACCCGGATCAGATCGGATCAAAAAACTTTTGTCACGGTTCCTAACAAACAGATGGTTGACAGCATCACCGATAACCTGACGCTTCGCTCCCAGCGACGCGCGTTTGTGCAACTGGAGATCAGCTCGGATACTCCGAGGGAGAAATTGGAACACTTCATTAAAACGATAGAGGCTGCGCTGGAAAGCAGGAGGCCGATCATAGAAAATTATACGGTCTTCCTGGCCGATATCAATAAGAACGCATTCTTCGTTACTGTAGAGTATTTCACCAGCACCATTCCCATAGCAGACTTTAACCACCTGCGGCAACTGATCAATATGGAAATCGTAAAGTTGATGGCAGACATGCGAATCAGGCTGGCTTCAAAAGACCAGGATAATATCGCAGGTGCGGTTTAGAGGGAGGCTTTCACTTCCTGGAAAAATGACCTGATTTTTCTGAGCGATTCAATCATTTCAAATCTTTCCTGAGCTTTCTTGTTTTTCTTCAGGAAATCCTTGGCTCCTTCGATGGTGAGTTTGCGGCGACGGAGCAGGTCATGGATCAGCAGCAGATTCTTGATATCCACCGGTCGGAAATGGCGATCGCCCTTGCGGTTTTTTCTGGGTTGAAGTATATCGAATTCATTCTCCCAAAAACGGATGAGAGAAGTATTTACATTGAACATTTCAGCCACCTCTCCGATAGAATAATATTGCTTCTGGAAAAGAATTTCGTCTTCCGGCACCTTCACCAGGGCGGCTTCTGTTTCGATCGATTTAAGAGGCTTGCGTCCACGCGTACTTTTTGTGCGAACCGCAACCGTTACCTCCCTCGGTGCAGCCGGAGGAAGAACAACAACAGCCTCTTTCAATGCCTTGATGCGCAATCCTACATTCACGGGCTCTGTTTCCTTTTCTACGGGCAATTCCTGTGCCGTAATAGGAGCGGGATTTTCCTCTGCCTGACTGCTGATGTCGGCGAGCTCAGGGGTACTGTCTTCGTCGAATGAAAATGCGATTTGCATTAATTGTTTGCCGGAATCTGCCATATGCGGGTAAAGATACGAACCAGCCTACAGCATAAACCCCTATTAATGAGTTGTGGAAAAAATGGGGGTAGGCGTTAATTGTGGGATTTCAGGGTTTACGGATTACTGTTTGCCGTTTATTGTTTACAGTTTACGGATTGCGTTTTCCGAGGGGTTCTGAGGGGGTTTTCCTTTTTGTGTGTTCTCTTGATACCTGTCATATGCTGCCGGTTGACGGGCAAACGGCAAACAGGTAGCCGCAATCCGGAAATTGCCCTTAAAAACGGGTCAAAAAACGTGAAAAAAGACTCGATAAGGAGGGGCATTTTTAGTAGATTTGCGGGAATAGTTTTTTACGTAAATCATTCCCCAGAAGAAGTATATATGTCAGAGGAAATACTCAATAGTCCAGCCGTCAGCAGTAATGGTTATGGCGCGGACAGTATCCAGGTTTTAGAAGGATTGGAAGCAGTAAGGAAAAGGCCTGCGATGTACATCGGAGACATCGGCGAAAAAGGTCTTCATCACCTGGTATATGAGGTGGTCGATAACTCCATTGATGAGGCACTGGCAGGATATTGCAAGAATATCAAGGTTACCATTCATGAAGACAATTCCATCAGTGTTGAAGACGATGGGCGTGGTATTCCAACGGGTATGCACCCCAAAGAGAAGAAAAGCGCGCTGGAAGTGGTGATGACCGTGCTCCATGCCGGCGGTAAGTTTGACAAGGGATCTTATAAAGTTTCCGGCGGTTTGCACGGGGTAGGGGTAAGTTGTGTGAACGCACTGAGTACAAAACTCCACGTTACGGTTCAGCGCGATGGAAAGATATTCGAACAGGAATATCATATAGGTATCCCTCAATATGCTGTTCGTGAAATAGGAGCGAGCGACCATACAGGAACTACCGTTCATTTCTGGCCCGATAGTTCCATTTTCAACACCACCACCTACAAAAAAGACATCCTGGAAGGGCGCCTGCGCGAACTTGCCTATCTGAATAAAGGAATTCGCATCGTGCTGACAGACCTTCGTGAAAAAGATGAAGCCGGAGAACCGCATACCAAATCATTCTACAGCGAAGGAGGTATCATTGAGTTTGTGGAAATGCTTGATAAGAATGCCGGCCGCAACCCCCTCATCCCACGTGTAATTTTTGTAGAAGGCCGCGATGAATCAACCAATGTGGCCGTGGAAGTTGCCCTGAGCTATAACGACAGCTTTCATGAACATATTTATTCGTATGTAAACAACATCAACACCATCGAGGGCGGTACGCATGTATCCGGTTTCCGCCGTTCACTGACCAGGGTGTTCAAACAATATGGGGAGAAGCAGAACCTTTTTGAAAAGGCCAAAGTTGAAATTGAAGGTGACGATTTCAGGGAAGGACTCAGTTCCATCATATCCGTAAAAGTACCCGAGCCTCAATTCGAAGGACAAACAAAGACCAAACTGGGGAATAGCGAAGTAATGGGGGTGGTTGACACCACCGTTTCCAAAGTTTTGGAAGCCTACCTCGAAGAAAACCCCCGCGAGGCAAAAAATATCATTCAGAAAGTGATCCTGGCTGCCCAGGCCAGGGCAGCGGCGCGAAAAGCCAGAGAGCTGGTTCAAAGAAAAACCGTGCTCAGTGGAGGCGGTCTGCCGGGAAAACTGGCCGACTGCAGCGAAAGAGATCCGGAACGTTGCGAACTGTACCTGGTGGAAGGGGACTCGGCCGGCGGCACCGCCAAGCAGGGGCGTAACAGGAATTTCCAGGCCATACTTCCCCTGAGAGGTAAAATTCTCAACGTGGAAAAGGCCATGGAGCATAAGATCTACGAGAATGAAGAGATCCGAAATATGTACACCGCACTCGGTGTAACAGTAGGTACACCCGAAGATCCAAAGGCGCTAAACCTGAATAAACTCCGCTACCATAAACTGATCATCATGACGGATGCCGATGTGGACGGAAGCCATATCGCTACCCTGATCCTGACCTTTATTTACCGGTATATGAAAGAACTGGTTGAACAGGGATATGTATACATCGCCCAACCACCGCTCTACCTGGTAAAAAGAGGAAAAGAGCAGGCCTATGCCTGGAATGAAGAACAACGCCGTGAACTCGTCACCAAACTTGGCGCGGGTAAAGAAGACGCCGTAAACGTTCAACGATACAAAGGTTTGGGCGAAATGAACGCCAGCCAGCTTTGGGAAACAACCATGAACCCCGATACCCGCACCCTCAAGCAGGTAACCATCGAAAGCGCGGCCGAAGCAGACCGGATTTTCAGCATGCTGATGGGTGATGAAGTAGGTCCCAGGCGCGAGTTCATCGAGAGCCACGCGAAATACGCCAAACTCGACGTGTAAATGTTATTATTTCATTGTTTTTCAGCAAGAAACAAAGGGATTTTCTTTTTGTTTCGGGGATAATTTTCTTATTCCCAACCCCCAAAATGCCTTAATTTCAGCCTTTTCTAATTAAAATTGATTCACTATGTCAGATGTTAAGATTACGGCGTACAATGTAAAAACGAAGGAGAAGAACGTTCCCATCCAGGATGCTGTCATTACCAAAACAGCGAAAGGTGCCTATATGGCCCAGGGTCATGACGGAAAAGGCAATAAACTCACTACCCTGATGAACGAAGCGAAAGCATTGGCCGCTATCCAGGCGGGAATCGCCAAACAAGGCTGGTAAGCCCGGATCGCCCACCCTCGTTGATCGGTTTGATTCAATTCTTTCCAATTGGATCTCCTGCAAAAGAAACAGAACTCCCCCAAATAAACTCTGAAGCAAATTATCGTCGAGGTCGGTTAACTCAAAAGTAGCTGTTATCTCAGGCCGCCTGTTCTCTGGTAAACATTGATCAGGTGGCTTTTTTATTTTACTTTCAGGTTTTGACGCTTTATGAGGCTTCCCCTACTTTTCACGGTTTTGTTATTGACGGGCTTTTCCGCCCGGTCACAAACCAACAATCCCTATCACCTCAACGGAAGCGCCAAACAGGAAAACTGTAATTGCTATACCCTCACGCCCGACGATTATAACAAATCGGGCTCGGTCTGGAACATCAATAAAATTGATCTGCGACAGTCGTTCGAATTCAGGTTCGAAGTCTACCTGGGATGCCGCGATACGGATGGAGCCGATGGCATCGTCTTCGTATTACAGCCAATCAGTACCAGTATTGGTTCTACCGGCGGCGGACTGGGCTACCAGGGGGTATCGCCTTCTATCGGGATTTCAATCGATACCTGGCAAAATACCAACGACAACGATCCGTTTTACGATCATCTTACCATTCACAAGAACGGAGACATCAACCACTCTTCGCCCAATAACCTGGCAGGACCCGTGATGGCATCCAATATTAATATTGAAGATTGCCAATGGCACAGCTTTCATATTACCTGGGATGCGGTTACCCATCAATTGTCTGCTGAAATAGATGGTAAAGACAGGGTGGAAACTACCATAGACATGGTGAACAGCGTTTTCAACAGCGATCCGAATGTATTCTGGGGATTTACGGGATCAACCGGTGGCTCGCGCAACTGGCAACGTTTCTGCACTTCCCTCAACCCGGGGATCCGCTCGCTCGACAATGTAGTTACCTGTTATCCCACACCTATATTATTTTCTGACAGCTCCCGCTCCTTTGGATCCATTGTAAAGTGGTACTGGTCATTTGGAGACGGTACTACCGATAGCACGCAAACGCCCCCGCCGCACGTTTACCCTTCACCGGGCATTTACGAGGTAAAACTGAATATTCTCGGAAACAACGGATGTGTGTCGGATACATTCAGAAGAATGGTAACCGTTGGCTCGCAACCGCAAACCAATTTTGCCATCCATGCCCCGCAACCCTGCGCGAACGATTTCATCACCTTTTATGATTCGTCGTCCGTTCAGTTTGGTACCATCAACGACAGGGTATGGCAGGTCAACGCCGAC
This sequence comes from uncultured Chitinophagaceae bacterium, assembly GCA_964605065.1. Lineage (GTDB taxonomy): Bacteria > Bacteroidota > Bacteroidia > Chitinophagales > Chitinophagaceae > Endoryza. The sequence goes on along the minus strand of CAZSAQ010000001.1, from coordinate 13,887 downwards.
CCGCCCGTTCATTCGGGGCTGACCAATTACTATACCCGACAGCTACCGGCCGGTAGTAACAATGTTTCACTCTCGGTAACCACCCGGGAGGGTTGTATCAGCACACCATTGTCAAAGCTGTTGCCCATTTTTGAGAAGCCGGTGGTGGATCTGTCTTTACAGGATGCCTGCTTCAAAGAACCGGTGCACTTTATGGCCAACAGCCTGAACCCCCTGGCCCCGGTAAACAAATGGCAGTGGGACCTGGGCGATAAGACGGCCATGAACCAGCCCGTTTTTGATCATGTTTACCAACTAGGAGGCGTATACGACGTAAAAGTTACCGGTCAATCGCAGCAGGGCTGCTGGTCGGATACGTTAACCAGAACGATCCATATTTATTCCACAAATGCCAATGCGGGCCGCGATACTATTGTGGCACCAGGTCAGCCGGTTCAACTGAAGGCAACGGGGGGAGTACTTTACAATTGGTCGCCTGCTACGGGCTTAAACGACCCGGCAATCGCCAACCCGGTTGCTGTGGTTCAAAGCAATACGAGCTATATTCTTACCGCTTACTCGCCCATCGGCTGTGAAACAACCGATACCATTCATATCAAGGTGGTGAAGGGGCCGGCGATCTATGTGCCAAATGCATTTAGTCCAAATGGAGATGGCCGCAATGATGTCTTTCGGTTTATTCCTGTTGGGATGACGAGGATCGACTATTTCCGGGTCTTCAATCGTTTTGGTCAGCTGGTTTATTCTTCTGGCGATCCATCGAAAGGCTGGGACGGAACGATCCGCGGTACCCGGCAGCCCAATGGCACCTACGTATGGATGGTAAGCGGGCTCGATTACAATGGAAAACCACATGTGGAGAAAGGCACGGTGGTACTGGTAAGATAGAAGTTTGAATCTGCCAATGAGCTAATGCAATGAAGAAACGTAGCGTTATCGTTTATCGTTTCGGGTTTAACGTTTCACGTTGATTTTGGTTTTGGAATCATTCGTCATTAATATTTAAATAATGATTCACGACCCGAAAATCAAGGGCGATTTCCTTATTTGCGGCAACTTAGGCAACAATAGATGCGTTTATCGTTTCAGGTTTAACGTTTCACGTTGAATGCTGGTGTTGGATGACGAGTGAGTCGAAAACTACAAACCAATCTGAAACGCTAAACGAGAAACGATGAGAACGCGAAACGACGAGAACGCGAAACGATGAGAACGTGAAACGTTAAACCTGAAACGAGAAACGATCAGAACGCGAAACGATAAGAACGTGAAACGATAAACCTGAAACGCAAAACGAGTAACGACTCCCGCTACACAAAATCAAAATAATTATACTGCTTTTTCAGGATCTGCCGGTCATCAGCGTTCAGCCAGTTTTTCAGAAGAGTCGCATAAACATCCTTGAAATCGACCGTATGTTTCAGGTCTCCCTCCTGAAGGTTCAACAGATCGGGCATCGTATTGAGCAGTCCCTTCTTTTTTAACCCTCCGCTGATAAAGAACATATTGTTGGCAGTGCCATGGTCGGTACCTCCGCTGGCATTTTGAGAAACTCTTCTGCCAAATTCGGAGAAGGTAGTAATGAGCACATCTTCAAACCGGCCATTCGCCTTCATGTCTTTTACGAAGGCCGAAACCGCATTGCTCAATTCTGTGAACAGCCTCTTTTGCTGACCTTCCTGGGCAATGTGTGTATCGAAGCTTCCCAGGGATACATAGTATACTTTTGTATTGACGTCGGACTGGATGAGGGTCGAAATTGTCTGGAAACTTTTACCCAGTTCACTATTGGGGTATTGCCCGCCCGATGTTCTGGACCTGGTTTGTTGGAAGATATAGTCGGCGCTGCTGATCGTTTCTGCCATCGTTTTATACAGGTAATCGACCGGTTGTTCCGAATGATCCTGTGCATGGCTGGCGGATATTTCTTTGAAAAAGGGATCGTGCGAGGAGTTGTATAATCTTTTGGGATCGCGCATGGCCAGGCCCTTTACGTGTTCGCCTTTCAGGGCCATACTCAGCACATCGTCTATTTCGAGCGCCTGTGTAGGTTTGTCGCAACCGGCACATTGTGCATCCAGGTACCTTCCAAGCCATCCCGTGTAAACATATTGATCGCTGTCGCTCGCGCTGTGCCAGATGTCCATGCTTCGGAAATGAGAGCGGTCGGGATTCGGGTAACCTACACCATTCATGATCGCCAGGTTTCCCTCGTCATACAAGGATTTCAAACCCGCAAGAGCAGGGTGTAAACCCACTTCGTCTGTCAGTTGTAGTGCCTTGTCTCTTTCAATACCCAGCCGGGGGCGTTCTTTATAGTAAATATCATTACGAACGGGTATCACGGTATTCAATCCGTCGTTACCCCCGCTCAATTGAAGAACCACGAGTACTTTATTGCCTGGCGGCACCATTTTTGGTCTTTCAAATGCCTTCAGGAATTTTGGAAGCATCATCGAGGCCGTGGCCAGGGTTCCGAGCTGTATAAATTCCTTACGTTTGATCAGCATAGTCATTCTTTTTTGAGGTAGACATCAGCACATCTGGTATTCGGGTGTGCTCATCAGTTCGATGGTAACGGTTTTGATATAATTTTCCCGGCCGCTTTTATCAGCATGATTGTCCAGCACCGTTATCGGAAATCGGGGAGATACCTGGAGCAGGCAGGCACTGAGAGCCGGTAAAAGTTTTTCTCTTTGAACGGCTTCGAATCGTGCGGTAAAATCGCTCCATTTAATGGAGGCGCCCATCAATTGACCACCCAGCCGGCCCATGCTTTTGAGCGTGGCATCCTTTCTGCCCATCATCTGGTCGTCATCGTCTTTGGGACGCGTAGTCAGCTCGCCGGCTGTATAAATCAGCTGAGGTACCCTCATTCTGAGCATCAGCGAAGAGCTGTCGATCCAGTTTTTGCCCCCAGGCCATCCGGCTACGTTAGGAGGATAGAACAGCAATTGGCCCAGCAATCTTTGCAACAGCAACTGCACATCGGCATTCTGCCATTGCATGGGGAGTATGCGTTGTATGCCTGCTATGAATTCTACCGGCGATTTGATCTTTGTTCCGATATTTTTCTCTTCATAAAACCAGTCGCTGCTGAAAATATCCTGCATCAGCGAGCCGATATTGTAATTACTCTGATAGAAGCGCTGGGAGAGTTCCCCGATTTTTTGTTCGTCCGGGGTATCATTGACGAAGTACCTGTATATCTTTCGGGTGATAAAGGAAGCTGTTTGCTTTTGCTCGAGCAGGATCCTGATCACATCGTCACCATCAAATTGGCCGCTGCGGCCAAGCAGGGTTTTTTGGCCACCATCGTGTTGAAATTTCCGGAATACAAAATCACCCCGTAGGTTGGCTCCCCAGCCTGTAAACGCACGTGCGGCTTCTTTTACATCGGTTTCAGCATAATTGCCCCGGCCCATGGTGAACAATTCCATGACTTCACGGGCGAAGTTTTCGTTGGGGTGGTCTTTTCTGTTCTGATTGTTGTTCAGGAAATTGATCATGGCGGCGCTTTTGCTGACGGCGAGAAGCAGATCTCCAAAACTTCCCAGAGCATGCTGCCGGATGATATCCAGTAATTGTTGTTGGTAGAGAATATTGATGTTCCGGCTGGCGAAATGACCATGCCAGAACAGCGACATTTTTTCACGAAGCTGCTGATCGCTGTCAACCATCTGGCGAAGCCAGGTAAGGTTCAGGCTTTTGATGTCTTCGCGCGACTGCTCGCGTATTTTCTTTTTTTCTTCATCAGACAGCTTTTGCTGCTTTCCAATTTCATCGATACCCATTATGAGCCCTTTGAGCGAGGAGTCGGCTACGTCGATCACCGGGGGAGTAACGGAAGAAGATTTGAACAGGGCTTTTACATACTCGCGAGGGTGATGGGCTTTCTGAATCTGCTGGATATCCTCAGCCATGGGGCCAAAGCCCGCACGCCATAGTAAGTGCTGGATTTTCAGTTGCTGGGAAACAGGCATTCCGGAAATATTTGGCATAAGACCGGAGAAAAGTCTAAAGGTTTAAAAATGAAAAGACAGAAATCGTTAGTAGTAGCCCCTGGCAGTTAAATAGTTAATCGAATTGAGCCTCTCATATTATTTTTCGCTCCCGCTCCCGCGCTCTCTCTTTTTTCCGCTGTTCCCTTATCGGAAATCCTACAGCCTACCCGTGTCATAGTTCTCAAAAAAAGGGAATGATAGGGAGATTACCGATGTACAGCCCTTTTTGAGGAGCGGGTGTGAGAATGCGAGCGGATCAGTGCGTATTTGAAATTAGCTCATTGGCTGACGACTAATTTCTTCGCTGGTGAACAACCGCAGAAAATTCGAAGACGATTAAATAATGGACCAGTTTCTTTTAAATCATTTCATACATTCTCGCTTACTTCCGCCCTCTCCCGCGGGGGAGAGGGGAACAATGCTGCGACTTAATTTCTGAAAGAATACTGTTGCCGGTTTTGTGCTTTTATGGTCTTTGAATCAATGCCCGGCTTTATTCTACAGCTGTTCACCACCGAAGAACCGAAGCTGGGCTTTAGACCACGGAAACCGGGCTGTACATCGGTTTCCGTTCGCCTTTTTTTGTGGTACTTTTTTTGGCGAGTCAAAAAAAGTACCATCAGCGACCTACCCTGGCAGCAAAGCCTCCAATACGCGTCGCAACAGCTCTCACTCCCACTCCCGCTCCGTTAATGGCGGCTTACTTTTCAAAATGCTCGAAAAATAGGAAGTTGTCAGCGTAAAATGAGAGACCAGCCGACTTGAACCGGACAACAGTGATTTACTAATCGGCGCATTGGCAAATTGAATTCGCCATTCGCCATTCTTCATTGTCCAAATCAAGCAATCAGGCTTTACAAGGACAATGTTGTTAAGCTGATCAGGAAATCAGGGCAGCGCCAAAATAAGGTTGTACGCTTGCCGGTATCCTGATCCCTTCGGGTGTCTGATGATTTTCCAGTAGGCAGGCTACAATACGGGGAAGGGCCAGCGAACTTCCGTTCAGGGAGTGCAATAATTGCGTTTTGCCAGTTCCGTCTTTGAATCTTGCCTTCATCCGGTTGGTTTGAAAGCTTTCAAAGTTGCTGACAGAGCTGACTTCGAGCCATTTTTCCTGTGCGGCACTATACACTTCGAAATCGTATGTCAATGCCGAGGCGAACCCCATATCTCCACCGCAAAGTTTGAGGATCCGGTAGGGGAGTTCCAGCGATTGGAGCAATTTCTCCACATGAAGCACCATTTCTTCCAATACTTCATAGCTCCGCGCCGGGTTGACCAATTGAACGATTTCGACTTTATCAAACTGATGCAGCCTGTTCAATCCGCGCACGTCCTTCCCATAACTGCCGGCTTCTCTTCGGAAACAGGGTGTGTAGGCTGTCATTCGAATGGGAAGATATCCTTCTTTGGAGATGGTATCACGATAAATATTTGTTACCGGCACCTCTGCAGTAGGAATCAGGTAAAAATTATCTTCCGTGGCATGATACATCTGGCCTTCTTTATCGGGAAGCTGGCCGGTACCATAGGCCGAAGCTTCGTTTACCATAAACGGGGGGAGGTATTCGGTATATCCCGCCGAGGTATTATAATCGAGAAAATACTGGATCAGGGCTCTTTGCAGCTTCGCGCCCTTATTGATGTAAACGGGAAAGCCGCTTCCTGTTATTTTATTACCCAGGTCGAAATCGATCAGGTTGTATTTTTTGGTCAGGTCCCAATGAGGCACCGCTCCGGCATGGAGAGCAGGTTTTTGTCCTCCTTCCCGAACGGTCACATTTTCTTCAGGTGATTTACCGGGAGGCACTTTTTCCGAAGGCAGGTTGGGAATCAGGTATAAGATGGCTTCGATATTCTTTTCAGCCTCCGCGAGTTTTTCGGGGTTTTGCTGTTGTTTCCAGGCAGCCACTTCTGTTTTTTTCTGCTCGGCAGCTTCTTTTTGGCCTTTGGCCATCAACTGACCTATTTCTTTACTCGACGCATTGATTTTTGACTGCAGTTCGTCCAGTTCGAACTGGTATTGTTTTCTTTTTTCGTCCCATTTCAGCAATTCGTCGATCAGTTCAGGTTGTTTGAAATTCCTGATCGCCAGCCGTTGTTTTACCAATTCGGTATTCTGCCGGATAAAAGCCACTTGTAACATCGAAGTTCAGTTTGGCGCAAAGGTAATGTTTGTTAACCGAGTTTTATCTTTGCAGCATGTTGGCAAAAGATGATCTGCAGTCCCGCTGGTGGGAACTGGAAGGAAAATTATTGGAGCGGTTCGGAAAGAAACCCGATATGGAAACGGTATTGTTCCTGATCGGTGTGCAGGAGTACAATGGACCCACTAAAAAATTCACAAAAGAACAAAAGCAGGACCTGATCCATATCGCAGTGTGTACCGTATTAATGCCGGGCGGCTACTATGAGATCGAGCGATACGATGACGACGAATGGCCCCATTTCCGGCAGTTGAAAGCCTTGCCGGTGATGAATATGGTGGACCAGGAGAATTTCCTGAAAGACCATGTACTGATGTATTTTGCCAATCATGAATTTTGAACTGGTAAATTTCAACCATTCCCATACTTTCATCTGATGAGAAAATACCTGTTCTTCTGTTGCTGCGCGACGTGGATCGCCGCCTGTAATCCGAAATTGTCGAACGGCCTGCGCGTGCATGACCTCGACAAAGATGTGGCAATCATTACCACCAGGGGTACCATTGTGGTGCGGCTTTCCGACTCGACACCGCTGCATCGCGATAATTTTCTACGGCTGGTAAAACAGCATTACTACGATAGTGTATTATTTCACCGGGTAATCCAGCAGTTTATGATACAGGCGGGAGATCCCGGCAGCAAGCGGGCCGCAAAAGGGGAACCCCTGGGCGACGGAGGCCCCGATTACCTCGTACCTGCCGAATTCCGGCAAAGCATGTTTCACCACAAAGGAGTGCTGGCCGCCGCCAGAGAGGGCGATAATATCAACCCCGCCAAAGCCAGCAGCGCAAGCCAGTTTTATATCGTACAGGGTAGAATACATACCGATGCCAGCCTGGATTCGATAGAAACCTTTCGATTAAAAGGAAGGAAAATACCTCCCGAACACCGGAATGTTTATAAAACCGTAGGGGGCAGCCCGCACCTTGATCAGAACTATACCATTTTTGGAGGGGTTTTGTCGGGCCTGGATGTGGTAGACAGTATCGCGGCCGTTCCCACCAGCAAAGGGGTGGATCGTGACCGGCCGTTGGAAGACGTACGCATCCTCACCATGAAACTGGTAAAGCGAAGGAAATAATGCCCCGCTTGAAATTTAATGGATCATGCTTCAATCAATTTCTTATTTTGCAGCCCTAAAAATCTGAACATGAATTTTCCGGACAACCTCAAGTACACCAAGGATCACGAATGGATCAAAGTAGATGGTAATATCGCCACCATTGGTATCACGGATTTTGCGCAGGGAGAATTGGGAGACATTGTATATGTAGAGATTGAAACAGTTGGTAAAGACCTTGCCCGCGAATCTGTTTTTGGAACTGTTGAAGCCGTAAAAACGGTATCCGACCTTTTCCTGCCGGTAACCGGAAAAATCCTGGAGTTTAACCCTGCCCTGGCCGGTGCTCCCGAACTGGTAAACAACGATCCGTACGGCGAAGGCTGGATGGTGAAAATGACCATCGCCGATCCTGCCGAACTGGCTGACCTGATGGATGCTGCCGCGTATCAGAACCTGGTAAGCGCATAAATCCGACGCAAAACATATTTCGTATATACCGGAGTGGCTTCACTGCCACTCTTTTTTATTACATTGAGCCTTGCTTTTCTAACCGAACTTGGGAACAACCATCACATATAATGAGCAGGAGCTGGTGTCTTTGCTGAAAAGCAGGGATAACAGCGCCTTCGCTTACCTGTACGATCATTACTCCGGGGCGCTCTACACGATCATTTTACAAATAGTAGAGAATTCGGAAATTGCCAATGATGTGTTACAGGAGGTTTTTCTCAATATCTGGCGAAAAATGGAGAGTTATGATGCAACAAAAGGACGATTGTATACCTGGATGTTAAACATCGCCCGGAACGCGGCCATCGATATGATCCGTTCCAGGAGCTTTCAGAACAGCCGCAAAAACCAGTCGATCCCCGACAACGTAGATGTGTTGGTACCCGGAGCTTCAACCCAGCCCGACATTGACCTGCTGGGTCTGAAGAAGCTACTGGAAACGCTTAAACCGGAACTGAGAACACTGGTTGATCTGGCCTATTTCAAGGGATATACTCATGAAGAGATTTCAGAGATTGAGGAAATACCATTGGGAACCGTAAAAACAAGAATAAGAAGCGCATTAATGCAGTTAAGGACCATTTTGAAGTGAATATACAGGAATACATATCAAGCGGAATCGTAGAGCTCTGTGTGCTCGGACTCGCCTCAACGGAGGAAAAGGCCGAGTTTGAAAGGATGTGTGATGCTCATACAGAGGTACGGCTTGCCCGCGATGCCTTCGAACAGCAGCTGGAAAAAACGGCGCTGGAAAAATCTATTGACCCGCCCCGTCATTTAAGAAGCCGGATCTTCGGTGAAATTGAAATCGAAAAACAAAAATCAGGGTATCCTCCCAACGGATTTGTGGTTGAACCGATCCAGGCCGTGCCATCGGCGACGCCGGTGATCGGATGGTCGCGCGCCGCCCGATATGCTGTAGCGGCTTCGATTGTTTTCCTCCTCGGAAGCGTGGTACTCAATTTCTACTTCTACCGGAAATATCAAACCATCAACGATCAATATTCTGCCCTGGTTCAGCAGCAGTCTGACATGGCCGGCAGAATGAAAGAATACCAGGCCAGGTATGACGAATTGCTGGCCGCAGAAAGGAAGATGGCAGATCCGGCGATGGCAGTGATCAGGATGGATGGCAAAGAAGTGCCTGCCAGCCCCGATCCATCATGCATGGCCACTGTTTACTGGGATACCCGGACCAAAGACGTATATCTCCGCGTAAATCACATGCCCTCACCCGCCTCAGGCGAAATGCAATACCAGTTGTGGGCCATCGTGGATGGGGTACCGGTAGATGCCGGTGTATTTGATATCAAGGAAGGAGTGCCCTATATCACGATGAAAAATATTCCCCGGGCACAGGCATTCGCGATTACCCTGGAGAAAAAAGGCGGCCGCCCGGTTCCCGAAGGGAAGATGTATGTGTTGGGTAAAGTGTAGATACGAATTACACGAATTACACGAATTATACGAATTGCACGAATGACTGTTTGTGGTTTGCGGTTTACGGTTTGTCCAAGCTCAAATTCGCTCTCACTCCCGCTCCCGCTCTCACTCCCGTTCCCACTCTCATTCCCGCTCTTTATCTCTTTCTCTTTCCCTTTCTCTTTCTGTTTTATTATCTTGGCTTCTTATGTCTACTTTTTTTGGAGCGATTCGATATCTCGGAAGCCGGTTAATTTATCCCATAAGCTGGACTTTGCTGATTATCGTTTTGCTGTGTTTGCCTGGCAAGGCGATTCCCAGCCATGGCATATTTGGCATAAAAAACCTCGATAAAGTGGTTCATGTCGGTCTTTTCGGAACTTTTGTCCTGTTATGGGGCATCCTGTCGTGGAATCGGATCAGGAGCAGGCAGACCTGGTATATCTGGCTGATTTTGGTAGTAGTAGCCAGTGTAGGATTGGGGGTAGCGCTGGAGTTTGTTCAGGCGGCCTACATACCCAACCGGAGTTTTGATGTGTGGGACATCTGGTCCGACCTGGCCGGATCCCTGCTGGTGATGTACCTGCTGCCCCGCTATGGCAGGAAGTATAAAGTATTGATTGAGAAAAGTTAGGGCAAAAAAATAACCCCTGTAGAAACAGGGGTTGTAACCAAAACTAACTGCTTATGAGAAAATTGACTGCTTTTATATAAGATCTATAAATGCTTTCTGTAAGGTATAACGCAAATCAAATGCCATTAGTGTGACCGACCGCGTTAAAGAAGGTTTAAAGCCTCCGAAAAAATTATCTAAAGAACTGATAACAAGAATCAATACACAAAGTAACGGCGATAAAAAATAATTTACCGTGCCGTCAACGACATTTGGAAATACATTAACACAGTATGGGGCTTTGGCAAGGGAAGATTTACCCGGACTGAGTAATTATTCCTGCAACGTGAAGGAGTCGAAGAATTTCTTACCGCTTTCATTCTTCTCTTTTCCTTCGAAGGCCAGCGTTTGCAGCATGTAGAACTTATTCTTAACCAATATTAATCTCTGAACGGCCATCAGCTTCATCCCCTGAACATCGAGGCTGGACACTACGTTTCGTACAGGGAAATTCTTATACGTGCTTTCTTCCATACTGATCACTTTTCCATTCATCTTGCTGGCCGAGCCATCAGCAGCGCCCTTGAAGAACTTGTTCAGCATTTCCTTGGACATGTCCGAGTTAACCTTGTCTGCCGGGTATTCGCAATAGGCGGTCATATAAAGGAGATTGTCGGCAGAATCATCATCGGCCTGCAACATGGCCATATACATGGTCAGTTCCCCAATAGCGCTGGGCACTTTTTGGGTTTGTTCTTCGGGAGCCGCAGGCATCATCACTTTATATTTTCCTTCGGCGGAAGTATAGGTAAACCATTCAGAAATTTTTTTGTAAGAGGAAGTCGCAACAAGCGTGAGGGCCAGAAAGGCCACAGAAAGAGTTTTTTTCATACAACGATTTTAGACGGGTGAACAGGGTTTAGAGATGCACGAATTAACACAAATAAGCCGAACAAGTCAATATTGGCATAAGAAAGCCCGGAAGACTGGTCCGGGCTATTAAACAGGTGATCGGGTTGATTTGGTACCGGGTAAAGGGATCAGCCAACCAGGGATTTCAACTTGTCGAGAATGCCACCACTGCCGCTGTTGCCGGAGAACATCGCCATGACGTCCTGAAGGTCAGTGTCTCCGTCTCCATCTGCGTCGAATGCGCCCGATTTGAACTTGCCCAGCAAGCCCTGGATGTTCATTCCGCTGGTTTTGCCGCCGCTCAGGTTATTGAAGATGCTCTGGATATCGAAGCTGCTGTCGCCCGGATCGTTTGTTTTGCTGACCAGGTTTTGCAGCACATTGGGCAGCAGGCCACCGGCAATATTGCTTGCCGCACCCTGGTCGAGGTTGAATTTATTCATCAGATCCTGGATCATATTGCCGGAAACATTTTGGGCCACAGCAGTTGACTCCACCTGGGTACTTCCGCTGAACAGCTGAAGCACATCCTTTATTCCTCCATTGCCCAACATGTTCTGCAGGCTGGAAGTAATAGAAGAACTGGCTGTAGCGATGGCTTCGTCGTTACGCTCGTTGGGGATTGCTGGGTTGTTGATGATGGAATCACCAGCCTGCTCGCGTACGAGATTGATAAGATTTTCTAACATAGAATTAGTTTTAATGATGCTGAAGGTAGTGTTTTCGACCAGCAATCCGCTTTCCTGTGGAATGAAATTGCCATGAAAAGAGACTAATTCTGCTTCGCCAGTTTTTCACTGTTTTCAGCAAACTGCAGCGCGTCGATGAATTCCTGGATCTGGCCGTTCATGACATCATCCAGGTTATAGACCGTAAGACCGATCCGGTGGTCTGTTACCCGGCCCTGTGGAAAGTTGTATGTTCTGATTTTTGCGCTGCGGTCGCCGGTGCTCACAAGACTCTTCCGCTGCCGGGCAATCTCTTCTTCCTGCTTGCGAACCTGCTCTTCATACAACTTGGTACGCATCATCTGCATGGCCTTTTCGCGGTTGCCTAACTGGGTACGCTCGGTCTGACAGATGACCACCGTACCGGTAGGAATATGGGTAAGCTGCACTTTGGTTTCAACCTTGTTTACGTTTTGTCCGCCTGCGCCTCCGCTTCGGGAAGTTTCCATTTTCACATCGCTTTCCCTTAATTCAAAATCCACCTCTTCGGCTTCGGGCATTACAGCCACGGTTGCGGCAGAAGTATGTACGCGGCCGCTGGCCTCAGTGTCTGGCACCCGCTGCACCCGGTGCACACCACTTTCGAATTTAAGAGTGCCATAAACATCATCTCCCACCACTTCCAGCTGCACTTCTTTATATCCTCCAACCGTTCCCTCGCTTTCACTCAGGATCGCTGTCTTCCATCCTTTAGAGGAGCAATACCTTAAATACATATTCAGCAGGTCTCCGGCAAACAGGCTGGCTTCATCGCCTCCCGTTCCCGCGCGTATTTCAATGATCGCGTTCTTTTCATCCTGCGGATCTTTGGGGATAAGCAATTTCCTGATCTCCGATTCCAGTTCGGCTTTTTTTTCTTCGAGCCCGGGCAGTTCGTCCTTGGCGAGTTCTCTCAATTCCTCATCATCCCCGTTCAATGCATCTTTATAGATGTCGAGGTCACTGAGGGTGGTTCGGTATTGTTGGTAAGATTGAACGATTTTTTCCAGGCTCCTGTACTCCTTGCTCAGCGCGCTGAATTTTTTATTGTCGCTCACTACCTCGGGGTTGGTGAGAGCCACCCCGATATCATCAAATCTCGCCTTGATCGCTTCCAGTTTATCTAACATGGCAATGTTCTATTTTTACAGTGCGAAGGATATTGTTATCCCCGCATTTTAGGACGGCAAAGTTAACTCATTAAATACTTCCATGGGGTACAGAAAATTCAGGGCAAACAGGATATTCGATGGTATGGGATGGGCAAAACCAGGAGAGGTCCTGTTATGTGAAGAGGATGGTACCATCGAAGGATTGGTGCCGGAACAGGAAGCGGGCGATGATATTCTTGATCTAGATGGAATTCTGTGCCCCGGCATGATCAATGCGCACTGCCACCTCGAGCTGAGTCACCTGAAAGGTAAAATTTCGCCGCAAACGGGTATGCTGGGCTTTATCGGCCAGGTAATGTCCGGCCGGCAGGCCTCTCCCGATGAAATCAACCAGGCAACCGAAGAAGCAGAATCGTCCATGTTGCTGGAAGGCATCGTTGCCACCGGCGATATTTGTAACACAACCGACAGCCTTCCCCAGAAGAATAAAGGCCGGATGTACTATCACAATTTTATCGAACTGGCAGGCTTCGTTCCCGCGATGGCCGAAACACGATTCCAGGCAGGCATCAGGTTGTTCCAGGAATTTGCAAGATTCTATGGCACACCGATCGAATCCAATTCCCTGGTACCCCACGCTCCTTATTCGGTTTCCGGTGAATTGATGCAGAAGATTGTTGACTTTCCCGGAAATCACCTGCTTTGTATGCACAGCCAGGAATCGACGGCCGAGGATAGTTTTTTCCGGAACAAATCGGGGGATTTCCTGGAATTGTATAAAAAACTTGGACAGGACATAGGCCATTTCCAGCCGACAGGCGGCAGTAGTCTCCGCAGTTGCTTACCGTATTTTAAGAATAACCAGTCGCTGATGCTAGTTCACAACGTAACCACCGATGAAGGCGATCTGCAATATTTAAAGGAATCAGAATTTGCAGCAAATAAAGAGGCGATCACGTTCTGTCTTTGCCCCAATGCCAATCTTTATATAGGCAACGGGTTGCCGAAGGTGGATCTGCTCGCCGGCTCAGGCATTAGAATAGTACTGGGAACGGACAGCCTGGCATCGAACTCAACGCTCAGTATCCTGGAGGAAATAAAAACGATTCACCGGCATTTTCCATCGATCACGGAGGGGGAGTTGTTGAAATGGGCGACTATGAATGGCGCTCTTGCCCTACAGATGGAAGAGCTGCTGGGTAGTTTTGAAAAAGGAAAGCAACCGGGGATACTTTGGATTGAAGGAGAAAATATGGGTGATTGGAAAGTGAAGAGAGTGGGGTAGTAAAAAGTAAAAAGTAAAAAGTAAAAAGTAAAAAGTAAAAAGTAAAAAGTAA